>NZ_VWWU01000011.1:0-29901 GCF_011752835.1 Enterobacter sp. Ap-1006
ACGTGACCGGTACCATCGAACTGCCAGAAGGCGTAGAGATGGTAATGCCAGGCGACAACATCAAAATGGTTGTTACCCTGATCCACCCAATCGCGATGGACGACGGTCTGCGTTTCGCAATCCGTGAGGGTGGTCGTACCGTTGGTGCAGGCGTTGTTGCTAAAGTTATCGCTTAATCGCTGATAACATTTGACGCAATGCACAAGAAGAGGGCATCATTTGATGCCCTTTTTGTACGCTTTCGAACCAGAACCTGGCTCATCAGTGATTTTTTACCGATAATCATTGCTGAGACAGGCTCTGAAGATGGCGTTTATGCCGGGTAGTGTCTGAAAAGAGCCATTCGGTTTGGTTTGCCTCGCAGTGGCGGGGCAAAAGTGTTTGTCTGATTTATTGTGACAGGTTGGTTTATGAGTGCGAATACCGAAGCTCAAGGGAGCGGGCGTGGCCTCGAAGCGATGAAGTGGCTGGCAGTAGTCGTTTTGCTGCTCGTGGCAATCGTGGGCAACTACATTTATCGTGATATCACTCTGCCGCTTCGTGCACTGGCTGTGGTCATTCTGATTGCAGCCGCAGGTGGTGTTGCGCTGCTGACGGTAAAAGGCAAAGCAACCGTAGCGTTTGCTCGTGAAGCAAGAACGGAAGTACGTAAGGTTATTTGGCCTACTCGCCAGGAAACTCTGCACACCACTTTAATCGTGGCAGCGGTTACCGCTGTGATGTCACTGATTCTGTGGGGGCTGGATGGTATTCTGGTCCGCCTGGTATCTTTTATTACTGGCCTGAGGTTCTGAGATGTCTGAAGCCCCTAAAAAGCGTTGGTACGTCGTTCAGGCGTTTTCCGGTTTTGAAGGTCGTGTAGCCACGTCGCTGCGCGAACATATCAAACTCCATAATATGGAAGAGCTGTTTGGCGAAGTGATGGTTCCAACCGAAGAGGTTGTTGAAATCCGCGGTGGCCAACGCCGTAAGAGCGAACGTAAATTCTTCCCGGGTTACGTTCTGGTCCAGATGGTGATGAACGATGCGAGCTGGCACCTGGTGCGTAGCGTTCCGCGCGTAATGGGTTTCATCGGCGGGACTTCCGATCGTCCAGCCCCAATCAGCGATAAAGAAGTTGATGCGATCATGAACCGCCTGCAGCAGGTGGGTGACAAGCCGCGTCCGAAAACGCTGTTTGAACCAGGTGAAATGGTTCGCGTTAATGACGGTCCATTTGCGGACTTCAACGGTGTAGTGGAAGAAGTGGATTACGAGAAGAGCCGCCTGAAGGTTTCCGTTTCCATCTTTGGTCGTGCGACGCCGGTTGAGCTGGATTTTGCTCAGGTGGAAAAAGCCTGATAATTTGATCGTTTAAGCAGCGATTATTCATTGCACAGGGCGCGAAATTGACATACAATTTCGCGCCTTTTGTTTTTATGTGTCCAGTACACGTAAGACGTTTATTCACGGGGAGCCTTCTTGAGGCGCTATTACCCAATCAGAGGATTTTAGAATGGCTAAGAAAGTACAAGCCTACGTCAAGCTGCAGGTTGCAGCTGGTATGGCGAACCCAAGTCCACCAGTTGGTCCAGCTCTGGGTCAGCAGGGTGTGAACATCATGGAATTCTGTAAAGCGTTTAACGCAAAAACTGAATCCCTGGAAAAAGGTCTGCCAATTCCGGTTGTTATTACCGTTTACGCTGACCGTTCTTTCACTTTCGTTACCAAAACCCCTCCAGCAGCAGTTCTGCTGAAGAAAGCGGCTGGTATCAAGTCTGGTTCCGGTAAGCCGAACAAAGACAAAGTGGGTAAAGTTTCCCGCGCCCAGCTGCAGGAAATCGCGCAGACCAAAGCTGCCGACATGACTGGTTCCGACATTGAAGCGATGACTCGCTCCATTGAAGGTACTGCACGTTCCATGGGCCTGGTAGTGGAGGACTAAGAAATGGCTAAACTGACCAAGCGCATGTCCGTGATCCGTGACAAAGTTGATGCTACCAAACAGTACGACATCAACGAAGCTATCGCTCTGCTGAAAGAACTGGCTACCGCTAAGTTCGTTGAAAGCGTTGACGTTGCTGTTAACCTGGGCATCGATGCTCGTAAATCTGACCAGAACGTTCGTGGTGCAACTGTACTGCCACACGGTACTGGCCGTTCCGTTCGCGTAGCCGTATTTGCTCAGGGCCCTAACGCTGAAGCAGCTAAAGCTGCTGGCGCAGAGCTGGTAGGTATGGAAGATCTGGCTGACCAGATCAAGAAAGGCGAAATGAACTTCGACGTTGTTATCGCATCTCCAGATGCAATGCGCGTTGTTGGCCAGCTGGGTCAGGTTCTGGGTCCACGCGGCCTGATGCCAAACCCGAAAGTTGGTACCGTAACTCCTAACGTTGCTGAAGCAGTTAAAAATGCTAAAGCAGGTCAGGTTCGTTACCGTAACGACAAAAACGGCATCATCCACACCACCATCGGTAAAGTGGACTTTGACGCTGACAAACTGAAAGAAAACCTGGAATCTCTGCTGGTTGCGCTGAAAAAAGCAAAACCATCTCAGGCAAAAGGCGTGTACATCAAGAAAGTTAGCATCTCCACCACCATGGGTGCAGGTGTTGCGGTTGACCAGGCTGGTCTGAACGCAGCGGCGAACTAATAATCGCCTTTACGCGGGCGAAAGATTAGTCTATTATCTTACGCCCGTTGTTCTGTTTAGGCAGAACACAAAGAATTTTCGGTTGGAGCCTGGCCTTATCCAGGCCTCCGTCCAAGACCGCAGGTGTTTCGCAAGAGACTTAATTGCCTGCGTAGACGGTGACAGAACCTGAAGAATATTTTTAGATAGTCTTTAGCTTGTTTCTGCTCACCGTATGTAGACGCACTTTTCCATTTTGGTTAAGTGCGAAGTGAGTTTCGGGACGTTTCGTCCCGGCTAAAACCCAGGAGCAAAAGCTAATGGCTTTAAATCTTCAAGACAAACAAGCGATTGTTGCTGAAGTCAGCGAAGTAGCCAAAGGCGCGCTGTCTGCAGTAGTTGCGGATTCCCGTGGCGTTACTGTAGACAAAATGACCGAACTGCGTAAAGCAGGTCGCGAAGCCGGCGTTTACATGCGTGTTGTTCGTAACACCCTGCTGCGCCGTGTTGTTGAAGGTACTCAGTTTGAGTGCCTGAAAGACGCGTTCGTTGGTCCGACCCTGATTGCATATTCTATGGAACACCCGGGCGCTGCTGCTCGTCTGTTCAAAGAGTTCGCTAAAGCGAATGCAAAATTTGAGGTCAAAGCCGCTGCCTTTGAAGGTGAGCTGATCCCGGCGTCGCAAATCGACCGCCTGGCAACTCTGCCGACCTACGAAGAAGCAATTGCACGCCTGATGGCAACCATGAAAGAAGCTTCGGCTGGCAAACTGGTTCGTACTCTGGCTGCTGTACGCGATGCGAAAGAAGCTGCTTAATCGCAGTTTTCTTTATCAAGTATTCGCTTACGTATAAACTTATTCTGATATTCAGGAACAATTTAAATGTCTATCACTAAAGATCAAATCATTGAAGCAGTATCCGCTATGTCCGTAATGGACGTTGTAGAACTGATCTCTGCAATGGAAGAAAAATTCGGTGTTTCTGCTGCTGCTGCTGTAGCTGTTGCTGCTGGCCCAGCTGAAGCTGCTGAAGAAAAAACTGAGTTCGACGTTATTCTGAAATCTGCTGGCGCTAACAAAGTTGCCGTAATCAAAGCAGTTCGTGGCGCAACTGGCCTGGGTCTGAAAGAAGCTAAAGACCTGGCAGAAACCCCGAATGCCGTTCTGAAAGAAGGCATCAGCAAAGACGACGCAGAAGCTCTGAAAAAATCTCTGGAAGAAGCTGGCGCTGAAGTTGAAGTTAAATAAGCCAACCTTTCCGGTTGCAGCCTAAGTCATTAGGCTGATGGCTGGTGACTTTTTAGTCACCAGCCTTTTTGCGCTGTAGGGTGCCAGTAGTGTTTCACACTGTTTGACTGCTGGTTTCCATTCAATGCATGTTTCTATCGACGCCTTAATATACTGCGACTTTCTACGCCGGGAGTTCCGGGGTAAAGCGCAATGAAATGGTTTAAGAGTGATAGAAACAGGTATTGCGGGGAGTGTTCCACTTTCCGGTCCACAAAATAGTGTTGCATAAACTGCCCCTTTCGACGGGCAGATGGGTCGACTTGTCAGCGAGCTGAGGAACCCTAATGGTTTACTCCTATACCGAGAAAAAACGTATTCGTAAGGATTTTGGAAAGCGTCCACAAGTACTGGACATTCCTTATCTCCTTTCTATCCAGCTTGACTCGTTCCAGAAGTTTATCGAGCAAGATCCCGAAGGACAGTACGGCCTGGAAGCTGCTTTCCGCTCCGTATTCCCGATCGCAAGCTACAGCGGCAACTCCGAGCTGCAGTATGTGAGCTATCGCCTGGGCGAACCTGTATTTGACGTTAAAGAATGTCAAATCCGTGGCGTGACGTATTCTGCTCCGCTGCGTGTGAAACTGCGTCTGGTGATCTACGAGCGCGAAGCGCCGGAAGGCACCGTTAAAGACATCAAAGAACAAGAAGTGTACATGGGCGAGATTCCGCTCATGACCGACAACGGGACTTTCGTTATCAACGGTACTGAGCGCGTTATCGTTTCTCAGCTTCACCGTAGCCCGGGTGTGTTCTTCGACAGTGACAAAGGTAAGACCCACTCTTCAGGGAAGGTGCTGTATAACGCACGTATCATCCCTTACCGTGGTTCCTGGCTGGACTTCGAATTCGACCCGAAAGATAACCTGTTCGTACGTATTGACCGTCGCCGCAAACTGCCTGCGACCATCATCCTGCGCGCACTGAACTACACCACTGAGCAGATCCTTGACCTGTTCTTTGAGAAAGTTAATTTCGAAATCCGTGACAACAAGCTGCAGATGGAGCTGGTACCGGAGCGCCTGCGTGGCGAAACCGCATCCTTCGACATCGAAGCTGACGGTAAAGTGTACGTTGAAAAAGGCCGCCGCATCACCGCGCGCCACATTCGCCAACTGGAAAAAGACGATATCAAACATATCGAAGTTCCTGTTGAGTACATCGCCGGTAAAGTTGCGGCTAAAGACTACGTTGATGCTTCTACCGGCGAACTGATTTGCCCGGCGAACATGGAACTGTCTTTGGATCTGCTGGCCAAACTGAGCCAGTCAGGCCACAAGCGTATTGAAACGCTGTTCACCAACGATCTTGATCATGGTGCCTATATCTCCGAGACCGTACGTGTCGATCCAACCAATGACCGCCTGAGCGCGCTGGTTGAAATCTACCGTATGATGCGTCCTGGTGAGCCACCAACGCGTGAAGCAGCTGAAAGCCTGTTCGAGAACCTGTTCTTCTCCGAAGACCGTTATGACCTGTCTGCGGTAGGTCGTATGAAGTTCAACCGTTCTCTGCTGCGTGATGAAATCGAAGGCTCGGGCATCCTGAGCAAAGACGACATCATCGAAGTTATGCGTAAGCTGATCGGTATTCGTAACGGCCAGGGCGAAGTGGATGATATCGACCACCTCGGCAACCGTCGTATCCGTTCCGTCGGCGAAATGGCGGAAAACCAGTTCCGCGTTGGCCTGGTGCGTGTTGAGCGTGCGGTGAAAGAGCGTCTGTCCCTGGGCGATCTGGATACCCTGATGCCTCAGGACATGATCAACGCCAAGCCTATCTCTGCGGCAGTGAAAGAGTTCTTCGGTTCCAGCCAGCTGTCTCAGTTCATGGACCAGAACAACCCGCTGTCCGAGATTACGCATAAACGTCGTATCTCCGCGTTGGGCCCAGGCGGTCTGACCCGTGAGCGCGCGGGCTTCGAAGTACGTGACGTACACCCAACCCACTACGGTCGTGTGTGTCCAATCGAAACCCCTGAAGGTCCAAACATCGGTCTGATCAACTCCCTGTCCGTGTACGCACAGACTAACGAATACGGCTTCCTTGAGACTCCGTATCGTCGCGTTGTTGACGGCGTTGTGACCGACGAAATTCATTACCTGTCTGCTATCGAAGAAGGTAACTACGTTATCGCTCAGGCGAACACCAACCTGAACGAAGAAGGTCGTTTCGTAGACGACCTCGTTACCTGCCGTAGCAAAGGCGAATCCAGCTTGTTCAGCAACGACCAGGTTGACTACATGGACGTTTCCACCCAGCAGGTGGTTTCCGTCGGTGCGTCCCTGATCCCGTTCCTGGAACACGATGACGCCAACCGTGCCTTGATGGGTGCGAACATGCAACGTCAGGCGGTTCCAACTCTGCGTGCTGATAAGCCGCTGGTTGGTACCGGTATGGAACGCGCTGTAGCCGTTGACTCCGGCGTTACTGCCGTAGCGAAACGTGGCGGTACCGTTCAGTACGTTGATGCATCCCGTATCGTTATCAAAGTTAACGAAGACGAGATGTACCCAGGCGAAGCGGGTATCGACATCTACAACCTGACCAAGTACACCCGTTCTAACCAGAACACCTGTATCAACCAGATGCCGTGTGTGTCCCTGGGTGAGCCAATCGAACGTGGCGACGTGCTGGCAGACGGTCCGTCTACCGACCTCGGTGAACTGGCGCTTGGCCAGAACATGCGCGTAGCGTTCATGCCCTGGAATGGTTACAACTTCGAAGACTCCATCCTCGTATCCGAGCGTGTTGTTCAGGAAGACCGTTTCACCACCATCCACATTCAGGAACTGGCTTGTGTGTCTCGCGACACCAAACTGGGGCCAGAAGAGATCACCGCTGACATCCCTAACGTGGGTGAAGCTGCGCTCTCCAAACTGGATGAATCCGGTATCGTATATATCGGTGCTGAAGTGACCGGCGGTGACATTCTGGTGGGTAAGGTAACGCCGAAAGGTGAAACCCAGCTGACGCCAGAAGAGAAACTGCTGCGCGCAATCTTCGGTGAGAAAGCGTCTGACGTTAAAGACTCTTCCCTGCGCGTACCAAACGGCGTTTCCGGTACTGTTATCGACGTTCAGGTCTTCACCCGCGATGGCGTGGAAAAAGACAAACGTGCGCTGGAAATCGAAGAGATGCAGCTGAAGCAGGCTAAGAAAGACCTGTCTGAAGAACTGCAGATCCTCGAAGCGGGTCTGTTCAGCCGTATCTATGCCGTGCTGGTTTCCGGTGGTGTTGAAGCTGACAAGCTCGACAAACTGCCACGTGACCGCTGGCTGGAACTGGGCCTGACCGACGAAGAGAAGCAAAACCAGCTGGAGCAGCTGGCAGAGCAGTACGACGAGCTGAAGCATGAGTTTGAGAAGAAACTCGAAGCTAAGCGCCGCAAAATCACTCAGGGCGATGACCTGGCACCTGGCGTGCTGAAAATCGTGAAAGTGTATCTGGCCGTTAAACGTCAGATTCAGCCTGGTGACAAGATGGCAGGTCGTCACGGGAACAAAGGTGTTATCTCCAAGATCAACCCGATCGAAGATATGCCATACGATGAAAACGGCACGCCGGTAGACATCGTACTGAACCCGTTGGGCGTACCATCTCGTATGAACATCGGTCAGATCCTGGAAACCCACCTGGGTATGGCGGCGAAAGGCATCGGCGAGAAGATCAACGCCATGCTGAAACAGCAGCAGGAAGTCGCGAAACTGCGCGAATTCATCCAGAAAGCGTATGACCTGGGTACAGACGTTCGTCAGAAGGTTGATCTGAATACCTTCACCGACGAAGAAGTTCTGCGCCTGGCTGAAAACCTGAAAAAAGGTATGCCGATTGCTACTCCGGTATTCGACGGTGCAAAAGAGTCGGAAATCAAAGAGCTGCTGCAACTCGGCGGTCTGCCATCTTCTGGCCAGATCACCCTGTTCGACGGCCGTACCGGTGAGCAGTTTGAGCGTCAGGTAACCGTAGGTTACATGTACATGCTGAAACTGAACCACTTGGTTGATGACAAGATGCACGCGCGTTCTACCGGTTCTTACAGCCTGGTTACTCAGCAGCCGCTGGGTGGTAAGGCTCAGTTCGGTGGTCAGCGCTTCGGTGAGATGGAAGTGTGGGCGCTGGAAGCATATGGCGCTGCCTATACCCTGCAGGAAATGCTGACCGTTAAGTCTGATGACGTGAACGGCCGTACCAAGATGTATAAGAACATCGTGGATGGCAATCATCAGATGGAACCGGGCATGCCGGAATCCTTCAACGTTCTGTTGAAAGAGATCCGTTCGCTGGGTATCAACATCGAGCTGGAAGACGAGTAATCGTTGCTCAAAAGGTCCAGGGTGCCCGGCTAACGCCGGGCATCACAGAGTGCTAACTCCGACGGGAGCAAATCCGTGAAAGACTTATTAAAGTTTCTGAAAGCGCAAACTAAAACCGAAGAGTTTGATGCGATCAAAATTGCTCTGGCATCGCCAGACATGATCCGTTCATGGTCTTTCGGTGAAGTTAAAAAGCCGGAAACCATCAACTACCGTACGTTCAAACCTGAGCGTGACGGTCTGTTCTGCGCCCGTATTTTTGGGCCAGTGAAAGACTACGAGTGCCTGTGCGGTAAGTACAAGCGCCTGAAGCACCGTGGTGTCATTTGTGAGAAGTGTGGCGTAGAAGTTACCCAGACTAAAGTTCGTCGTGAGCGTATGGGTCACATCGAACTGGCTTCTCCAACTGCCCACATTTGGTTCCTGAAGTCTCTGCCATCTCGTATCGGCCTGCTGCTGGATATGCCGCTGCGTGATATCGAGCGCGTGCTGTACTTTGAATCTTATGTTGTTATCGAAGGCGGGATGACCAACCTCGAGCGCCGTCAGATCCTGACTGAAGAGCAGTATCTGGATGCGCTGGAAGAGTTCGGTGACGAATTCGATGCGAAGATGGGTGCGGAAGCTATTCAGGCCCTGCTGAAGAGCATGGATCTGGAGCAAGAGTGTGAAACTCTGCGCGAAGAGCTGAACGAAACCAACTCCGAAACCAAACGTAAAAAGCTGACCAAGCGTATCAAGCTGCTGGAAGCGTTCGTTCAGTCTGGTAACAAACCAGAGTGGATGATCCTGACCGTTCTGCCGGTTCTGCCGCCAGATCTGCGTCCGCTGGTACCGCTGGATGGTGGTCGTTTCGCAACCTCAGATCTGAACGATCTGTACCGTCGCGTGATCAACCGTAACAACCGTCTGAAACGTCTGCTTGATCTGGCGGCTCCTGACATCATCGTACGTAACGAAAAACGTATGCTGCAGGAAGCGGTGGATGCCCTGCTGGATAACGGCCGTCGCGGTCGTGCCATCACCGGCTCTAACAAACGTCCTCTGAAATCTTTGGCCGACATGATCAAAGGTAAGCAGGGTCGTTTCCGTCAGAACCTGCTGGGTAAACGTGTTGACTACTCCGGTCGTTCTGTAATCACCGTAGGTCCATACCTGCGTCTGCATCAGTGCGGTCTGCCGAAGAAAATGGCACTGGAGCTGTTCAAACCGTTCATCTACGGCAAGCTGGAACTGCGTGGCCTCGCGACCACCATCAAAGCTGCTAAGAAAATGGTTGAGCGTGAAGAAGCTGTCGTTTGGGATATCCTGGATGAAGTTATCCGCGAACACCCGGTACTGCTGAACCGTGCACCAACCCTGCACCGTTTGGGTATCCAGGCATTTGAACCTGTTCTGATCGAAGGTAAAGCTATCCAGCTGCACCCGCTGGTTTGTGCGGCATATAACGCCGACTTCGATGGTGACCAGATGGCAGTACACGTTCCGCTGACGCTTGAAGCTCAGCTGGAAGCGCGTGCGCTGATGATGTCTACCAACAACATCCTGTCCCCAGCGAACGGCGAGCCAATCATCGTTCCTTCTCAGGACGTTGTATTGGGTCTGTACTACATGACCCGTGACTGTGTTAACGCCAAAGGCGAAGGCATGGTGCTGACTGGCCCTAAAGAAGCTGAGCGTATTTATCGCGCTGGCCTGGCCTCTCTGCATGCGCGCGTTAAAGTGCGTATCACCGAATACGAAAAAGATGCTCAGGGCACATTCGTTGCGAAAACCAGCCTGATCGACACCACCATTGGTCGTGCGATTCTGTGGATGATCGTACCGAAAGGTCTGCCTTTCTCCATCGTCAACCAGGCGCTGGGTAAAAAGGCCATCTCTAAGATGCTGAACACCTGTTACCGTATTCTGGGCCTGAAACCGACCGTTATTTTTGCGGACCAGACGATGTACACCGGCTTTGCTTACGCAGCGCGTTCAGGTGCATCCGTTGGTATTGATGACATGGTCATCCCGGAGAAAAAATACGAGATCATCAGCGAAGCGGAAGCTGAAGTTGCTGAGATCCAGGAGCAGTTCCAGTCCGGTCTGGTTACCGCTGGCGAACGCTATAACAAAGTTATCGATATCTGGGCTGCGGCGAACGATCGTGTATCCAAAGCGATGATGGATAACCTGCAAACCGAAACCGTGATTAACCGTGACGGCGTCGAAGAGCAGCAGGTTTCCTTCAACAGCATCTACATGATGGCCGACTCCGGTGCTCGTGGTTCTGCAGCACAGATTCGTCAGCTGGCCGGTATGCGTGGCCTGATGGCTAAGCCAGATGGCTCCATCATCGAAACGCCAATCACTGCGAACTTCCGTGAAGGTCTGAACGTACTCCAGTACTTCATCTCCACTCACGGTGCTCGTAAAGGTCTGGCGGATACCGCACTGAAAACGGCGAACTCCGGTTACCTGACTCGTCGTCTGGTAGACGTTGCCCAGGATCTGGTCGTTACTGAAGACGACTGTGGCACCCTGGAAGGCATCACCATGACGCCAGTTATCGAAGGTGGCGACGTTAAAGAGCCGCTGCGCGATCGCGTACTGGGTCGTGTGACTGCTGAAGATATTCTGAAGCCTGGCACTGCGGACATTCTGGTTCCACGCAACACGCTGCTGCACGAACAGTGGTGTGACCTGCTGGAAGCTAACTCTGTTGACAGCGTGAAAGTCCGTTCCGTAGTAGGTTGCGAAACTGACTTTGGCGTGTGTGCTCACTGCTACGGTCGCGACCTGGCACGTGGTCACATCATCAACAAAGGTGAAGCTATCGGGGTTATCGCGGCACAGTCCATCGGTGAACCTGGTACACAGCTGACGATGCGTACGTTCCACATCGGTGGTGCGGCATCCCGTTCTGCTGCTGAATCCAGCATTCAGGTTAAGAACAAAGGTAGCATCAAACTCAGCAACGCTAAGTCGGTTGTGAACTCCAGCGGTAAACTGGTTATCACTTCTCGTAACACCGAGCTGAAACTGATCGACGAATTCGGTCGTACCAAAGAGAGCTATAAAGTGCCTTACGGTGCTGTGATGGCGAAAGGTGATGGCGAGCAGGTTGCCGGCGGTGAAACCGTAGCAAACTGGGATCCACACACCATGCCGGTTATCTCGGAAGTGAGTGGTTTCATTCGCTTTACCGACATGATCGACGGCCAGACCATTACTCGTCAGACCGACGAGCTGACCGGTCTGTCCTCTCTGGTCGTTCTGGATTCTGCTGAGCGTACTGCGGGTGGTAAAGATCTGCGTCCTGCTCTGAAAATCGTTGATGCTAAAGGCAACGACGTTCTGATCCCTGGCACCGATATGCCGGCTCAGTACTTCCTGCCGGGTAAAGCGATTGTTCAGCTGGAAGATGGTATTCAGATCAGCTCCGGTGACGCCCTGGCGCGTATTCCACAGGAATCCAGCGGTACCAAGGATATTACCGGTGGTCTGCCACGCGTTGCTGACCTGTTCGAAGCCCGTCGTCCGAAAGAGCCGGCAATCCTGGCTGAAATCAGCGGCATCATTTCCTTCGGTAAAGAAACCAAAGGGAAACGTCGTCTGGTTATTACCCCGGTAGACGGTAGCGAGCCGTACGAAGAGATGATTCCGAAATGGCGTCAGCTTAACGTGTTCGAAGGCGAGCGTGTTGAACGTGGTGACGTTGTTTCCGATGGTCCAGAGTCTCCGCACGACATCCTGCGTCTGCGTGGCGTGTACGCTGTAACTCGTTACATCACTAACGAAGTACAGGACGTTTACCGTCTGCAAGGCGTTAAGATTAACGATAAACACATCGAAGTTATCGTTCGTCAGATGCTGCGTAAAGCCACCATCGTTAACGCAGGCAGCTCCGACTTCCTGGAAGGCGAGCAGGCTGAATACTCCCGCATTAAGATCGCTAACCGCGAACTGGATGCGAACGGCAAGATCAACGTGACCTTTGCACGCGATCTGCTGGGTATCACCAAAGCCTCTCTGGCAACCGAGTCCTTCATCTCCGCGGCATCGTTCCAGGAGACCACTCGAGTGCTGACCGAAGCAGCCGTTGCGGGCAAACGCGACGAACTGCGCGGCCTGAAAGAGAACGTCATCGTGGGTCGTCTGATCCCGGCCGGTACCGGTTATGCGTACCACCAGGATCGTATGCGTCGCCGTGCAGCGGGTGAAATCCCTGCGGCACCTCAGGTGACTGCTGAAGATGCTTCTGCCAGCCTGGCAGAACTGCTGAACGCAGGCCTGGGCGGTAACGACGAGTAATCGTGCGATACGCCTGAAATAAAAAACCCGCTTCGGCGGGTTTTTTTTATGCCTGAAACCGGTAAAAACAGGTGCTCGATCGTGTTTCAGGACGATTCGCCCAGCGAAGACAAACAGAATGCCGCTCTGTTTACTTCACCGGAGAATCACAATGTCACGGATCTTTTTCCTTTTTAGTTTGTTCTGTATGTTCAGCCAAATGGCCTATGGTGAAACCGCTTTTCGCCAGCACCTACTGGATGAACAGAGTGTCCGGCCTCTTGAAATGGCCGTTTGGTATCCTACCCGGCAGACGGGTAATCCAGAGCTTGTTGGTGATAACGTTGTATTTATGGGGACTCACGTGTTGCTGAACGCCACCCCGGACAATGAAGTGCACCCGTTGTTGCTGCTGTCCCATGGGTATGGCGGTAGCTGGCGTAATCTGAACTGGCTGGCAAGTATGATGGCCGCTCAGGGCTATATTGTTGCGGCGGTGAATCACCCTGGGACAACATTTGGTAATAAAAATGAGGCCGAAGCGCAACGGCTTTGGCAGCGTCCTCAGGACCTCCGGCGAGTATTGGACGCATTGATTACCTCGCCAGAAATTGCCGGGAAGATCGATCCGCAGCGCATCGCGGCCGTAGGGCATTCATTAGGCGGTTGGACAGTGATAGAACTGGCTGGCGGGCGTTTTGACGCTGACCGGTTCTTGCAGGACTGTAAACTGCATTCAGTATTGTCTGGCTGTAAACTGCAGCACACTTTAGGGATAGACCGGCAGGAATCAGCGGCACCATTGTCGGAAAATGCTCGCGATCCACGTATCAAAGCCATTGTCTCGCTCGATCTTGGCCTGGCCCGAGGTTTTTCACCCGCCAGCCTGGCGCAAATAGCAATCCCCGTTTTGGTCATGTCTGCCCAGTCGGACAGCGAAGAATTACCTGCCCGTCTCGAGTCGGCTTATCTGGCGCGTTATATTCCTCAAAAACAGCGCCGCGATGTTAGCGTCCCGGGGGCGACGCACTTCAGCTTTATGCAATTATGTAAGCCAGGAGCTACCGAACTTATTGAGCAAGCAAACCCGGGAGAAGGCATTGTCTGCCAGGATGGTGGCTCCGTTAGCAGAGCTGCCATCCATGCTTCTCTTGGGCGTGAGATCGGCGAATTTGTTAATCAGGCACTGGATTTTCACCCGCTAAACGCCGGAAGTCCGTCGGAGTTGACCCGCTAAGGCGGGCAAATTCTTTATTGAAGTGAGATTTTGTTGAGAAACCTGAGTCCAGCATGATTTGGGTCACGGGGAAGCGGGTATTTCGCAACAGCACCTGAGCGTGCCTGACGCGAAACCCGTTGACCCACTGAGAGACATTGCAGCCGCAGATCTGATTTACGGCCCGTGAAAGCTGCCGTGGCGCTATCCCGGATGCTTTTCCGATGAGGCTGAGCGTAATGTCGGGATCAAGAAACAGATTATCTTCTAAAAGGGTTTTCTCAATATGATGGTATAGCGCCGCCAGCTCCTCGTCATTGTGCTCTGGCACGGGGTCTTTCTGATCGCTAAGCACCTTTAGTGGTAGGGCCATTTGGCCCTTAAATACAACAGCCATACCGATAAACGGCAGTAGCAGCGTCTGGGATAGCGCCACCAATTTCGGAGCCTGTACGCCTTCAAAAAAATGAAAATCTATCGCTATTGCGAAATCAATTCCGCCGGAAAAACAAAGAAAGCAACCCGCTAAAAAAGTCATTGATGCCGCGATGTTCGAGTCGCTTAACCGGCTGAAAATAAAGGTATCAACGCCCTGGTGAGATATTTTGATCAAAGCAGAGCCATATCCGATAAACAAGAACATCAACGCGACATCTGTCATCGCTGGCGCCGCGAGATTCACGATCAGCGCTAAAGCAGGGGCAAGCCAGTAGGCTGCATATTTTGGCCCACCGCGTTGCCTGGTCAGACTGGCGAAGCAGTACCAGGCCAGCGGCGGAAGCGCAATCGCGGCCAGAGACTGGAGCTGGCGCAGAATGACGGCATCAAACGTCCACCGTAGCGCCGACAGCAGGATCAGGATTGCACATCCCGAGAGGAATATCGCCGCCTTACGGTACTCCGCATGCCTGGAAAACAAGATATTCAACAGCAGAAGAAGGAGAACGGTTAACGTGTAATAAGGCAGTGGGATGGCGGGCATAGTAATCTCTGTCGATGCAGCTCAAGGCTTTATGCAGTGTTATGCCACAAAACAAGGCGAAAGGCAGATCTCGACTTTTAGCAGTAGACGTAGATGAAAAACAAAATGCCCGCAATGCGGACATTTTGTCTGGTGAGGCTGAGCGAACTTATTTCACCAGCGGCAGGCGGCGGTAAAGCTCAATCATATCGGTAGCCAGATCCTGAATGACCATCGCGTTCATCAGGTGGTCCTGAGAGTGAACGGTAATAAGGTTTACCGGCAGTTTGCCGGAGCCTTCATCCAGGCCAATCAGTTGGGTCTGGATTTTATGGGCGTGTTTCACGAATTCGTGTGACTCTTCCATTGCCTTCTCGGCACCCTCAAAGTCACCTTTACGTGCCAGCTGTAGAGCAGTCAGGGCCTGGCTACGTGCGCTGCCGGCGTTGACCAGCAGTTCCATAATAATTGATTCTAAATCTTCCACATCTTACTCCATCATTTTCAGGGCTTTATCAAGCACCACGTCGCCTTTCATCAAACCGTAATCCATCATGTCGATAACGGCGACTTTTTTACCCAGAGGATCGGCAAGGGCCTGAAGTTTGGCCTGCTCATATTTCACCTGCGGACCAAGCAGAACGATGTCGGCGCGTTCGATGTTCTCTTTAAACTCTGCCACGGGCACAGCCTTGATTGAGACCTCGATGCCTTTCTTTTGTGCGGCATCAACCATACGTTGAACCAGAATACTGGTCGACATACCTGCAGCACAACACAACACGATATTTTTCATAGTTCGCTCTCAATGTCCGAAGGATACAGAGATATTTATCCGGCAGAGGGGGCGGCAACAACCGCTTTAACCCGATTGTGTGTCAGGTATCACAAAAGAAACTGCAGAAAACTGAAACCGGTTACATTTTTGCTTTTTCTCGAAGAATCAAGACGGCAGTTGCGAAGGCGGAGCGGCGTGAGGAGGCGTTTGCTGCCGCTCCGGTCAGATATCTGAACTGACCGGAGGACGGTATTTGAACGGCAGAGAAGCGACAACGACCGATCGACGTTCTTTCGGTAAACACCGAAACTTATCCATCCCCTTGCCGTGTGTTACATCAGGATTGCGCGTTTCTTCCCAGAAAGTGATCCCAGTCCTTCCAGACCGGCTGCAAACCTGACTGACGGAGCACGGCAGCAACTTCCTGCGGCGTTCGGCCATCGTGTGGGGCAAACTGCTCAAGTTCCGGGTGATTATCGGCATAGCCGCCGGGCTGTGTTTTCGAAAACGCGCTGACGTTGTTAATCGCCAATGGGATCACGTGGTCGCGGAACCACGGTGATTCCCGGGTAGAAAGCGACAATTCCACGTCCGGCGCAAGCAGGCGGAACGCACAGATCGTCTGCACCAACTGCTGCTCAGTCATGATTGAGGCTGGTTCTACGCCGCCGGTGCACGGGCGCAGGCGCGGGAAGGAGACAGAATATCGGCTTTGCCAGTAGCGCTGCTGTAGCCAAAGCAGGTGTTCGGCCACCATAAAACAGTCGGTGCGCCAGCTGCCCGACAGCCCAATTAGCGCGCCAAGGCCGATTTTATCGATACCCGCGCGGCCCAGCCTGTCGGGCGTTTCCAGCCGCCAGAAGAAATCCTGCTTGTTGCCTTTCAGGTGGTGCTGGGCGTAGGTCGCCGGGTGATAGGTTTCCTGGTACACCATCACGCCGTCAAGCCCGAGGGTTTTGAGTTCGGCATACTCATGCTCGTCCAGCGGCTGGACTTCCATGTGCAGCGAACTGAAGCGGCTGCGGATAGCCGGCAGATGCTGGCGGAAATAATCCATGCCGACTTTGGTCTGGTGCTCGCCGGTCACCAGCAAAAGATGTTCGAACCCCAGGGCACGGATAGCCGCGCATTCCCGCTCAATCTCCGCTTCATCCAGCGTTTTGCGCTTCAGCTTGTTGCTCATGGAAAAGCCGCAGTAAGTACAGTCGTTGGCGCACAGGTTAGAGAGATAGAGCGGCACGTAAAAACTGACCGTGTTGCCGAAGCGCTGACGCGTAAGCTGCTGCGCCCGCTGAGCAAGAGGCTCCAGGTAACGGCTGGCGGCAGGAGAGAGCAAAGCCATCAAGTCTTCTCGCGTCAGGCGGGAGGCGTTAATCGCGCGTTCGACATCTGCCGCCGTTTTACCGTTAATTTTGAGGGAGATATCGTCCCAGTCCAGCTGACGCCAGCGGTCGGTAAAGGTTTCTGCCATCAGGCATTCTCCTCGCTAAACTGCAGGAAACTGGTCAGCGGGCTGGAGGCCTGAGCCTGCTGGTGGCGAGAGCCTAACCCGGCCTGTGCCGCAAGGCTTCCGGCTTCCACAGCCAGACGAAACGCCTGCGCCATTTGTACCGGGTCACGGGCGACCGCTATGGCGGTATTGACCAGCACGGCAGAAGCCCCCATTTCTAACGCTTCGGCTGCATGGCTTGGTGCACCGATCCCCGCATCGACAACAACAGGCACGCGGGATTGCTCAATGATGATTTCCAGCAGCGCGCGTGTTTGCAGACCCTGATTTGAGCCGATGGGCGCGCCGAGCGGCATCACGGCCGCACAGCCGGCTTCTTCCAGACGTTTGCAGAGCACGGGATCGGCGCCGCAGTAAGGCAGCACCACAAATCCCTGTTTGACCAGAGCGTCGGCGGCCTTCAGCGTTTCAATCGGGTCCGGGAGTAAATAGCGGGCATCAGGATGAATTTCCAGCTTAACCCAGCTCGTTCCCAGCGCTTCGCGGGCAAGCTGTGCTGCAAAAATAGCTTCTTCTGCCGTTTTCGCCCCGGAAGTATTGGGCAGCAGATGCACGCCTGCCTGCTGCAGTGGCTGAAGAATGTCATCACTATGGCCACGTAAATCCACGCGTTTCATCGCCATGGTGACAAGCTGTGAGCCAGAAGCGCGAATCGCGTCGATCATCATCTGGCTGGAGGAGAATTTTCCGGTGCCGGTGAACAGGCGGGAGGAAAAGGTTTTATCGGCAATCTGTAACATGTCAGCCCCCGGCAATTGCCTGAAACAGCAGAATGGTATCCCCCTCGCGCAGCAGATAATTGCTCCACTGTTCACGTGGGATGATAGTTTGATTAACGGCCAGTGCCGCGCCAACTTTGCCCTGATCAAGCTGGGCCAGAAGGGCTGCGAGCGTCAGGCCGGCCGTACATTCCAGATATTCATCGTTAAACTGAATGCGCATCGCGGCCTCCGCAGACCGGGCAGGTGGCTGATTTTTGCATCGCCAGAGTGCGCCAGCTATGTTGCCGGGCGTCAAACAGGCGCAAAGCGCCAGCAGCAGGCGTCATGCCGGTAAGTAATTTAATGGCCTCCAGCGCCTGAAGAGTGCCCATCACGCCCACGACCGGGCCGATGACGCCGGAGGTGCGGCAGTTGCGTTCGGATTCACTCTCGTCAGGCCAAACGCAGCGGTAACAGCCATGTTCCCAGGGCGGTGTTAGCACCATCATCTGGCCGCCAAAACCGACGGCGCTGGCGGTGATAAGTGGCGTATTCCCGGCCACGCAGGCGGCGTTTACTGCCTGGCGGGTTGCCATATTGTCGCTGCAGTCCAGCACCACGTCGGCCTCACGCACGGCTTCTGTCAGAGAAGCTCCCGTTAGCCTTTCTGCCAGCGGAACAATTTTTACGCCTGGGTTCAGGCGCTGCAGATGCTGGTGGGCTGCGGAAGATTTCGGGCGCTCAATATCTTCTGAGGTGAACAGGATCTGGCGCTGGAGATTGCTGATATGCACCCTGTCATCGTCCGCGACGATAAGCTTGCCTACGCCAGCGGCGGCGAGATACAGCGCGGCAGGTGAACCTAAGCCTCCCAGACCTACGACCAGCGCCGTGCTGGACAGCAGTTTTTCCTGCCCTTCAATCGCCACGTCTTCCAGCAGTAGCTGGCGGCTATAGCGCATAAAATCTGCGTCATTCATCGCCAGTTCCCGCCAGGTCGAGTAGCTTCGCCGTGGCGATGCGCCAGTCGGGAGCCTGTGTAATGGCGCTGACGACGGCGACGCTGCCCACGCCGGTGGCTAAGACGGCAGGTATGCGATCGATGCTTATTCCGCCGATGGCGACGGTGGAGTAATCACCCAGCGTCTGAATATGTTCTGCCAGCTTATTCAGCCCTTGAGGGGAAGAGGGCATCTGCTTGGTTTGGGTAGGGAAGACATGGCCCAGCGCGATGTAGGACGGGTTTGCGCTTAAGGCGCGATCCATTTCCATGTTGTCGTGGGTTGAAAGCCCCAGACGCAACCCGGCTTCGCTTATCGCAGCCAGGTTGGCGACATCCATATCTTCCTGGCCGAGGTGTACGCCGTAGGCGCCGTGTTTGATGGCCAGTCGCCAGTAATCGTTAATGAACAGGCGAGCGTTGTAGCGTTCGCCCAGTGCAATGGCGGCGATGACGTCGGCTTCAACATCTGCATCGCGTTTGTCTTTAATGCGGAGCTGGATGGTCTTGACGCCTGCCCCGAGGAGACGTTCGATCCATTCCACGCTGTCGACGACCGGATAAAGGCCCAGTCGGCGTGAGGTGGCAGGGAAAGTGAGTCTGGACATTATGCTTCCTCTTGTCTGAGATAAATTTCGCCGCCCCGGGCGCGAAAGTGCTGGGACATATCTTCCATGCCAGCATCTCTCGCCTGTTTTGCGGCGTAATCGCGCACTTCCTGGGTGATTTTCATGGAGCAAAACTTAGGGCCGCACATGGAACAGAAATGCGCGACTTTGCCGGATTCCTGCGGCAACGTTTCATCGTGGTAAGCGCGGGCGGTGAAGGGGTCGAGCGCCAGGTTGAATTGGTCTTCCCAGCGGAATTCAAAGCGTGCTTTGGACATCGCGTTGTCGCGTATTTGTGCGCCCGGATGTCCTTTCGCCAGGTCCGCGGCGTGAGCGGCAATTTTGTAGGTAATTAGTCCCTGCTTAACATCCTCTTTGTTCGGCAGGCCGAGGTGCTCCTTCGGGGTGACGTAGCAAAGCATCGCGCAGCCAAACCAGCCGATCATGGCGGCGCCAATGCCGGAGGTGAAGTGGTCATAGCCCGGTGCGATATCGGTTGTGAGCGGGCCAAGGGTATAGAAAGGCGCTTCGTGACAATGCTCTAGTTCTTCGGTCATGTTGCGGCGAATCATCTGCATCGGCACATGCCCCGGGCCTTCAATCATCACCTGAACGTCGTACTCCCAGGCAATTTTGGTCAACTCGCCCAGCGTATGCAGTTCGGCAAACTGCGCTTCGTCGTTGGCATCCTGAATGGAGCCCGGGCGTAAGCCATCGCCCAGGGAAAGAGAAACGTCATAGGCGGCGCAAATTTCGCAGATTTCACGAAAGTGTTGATACAGGAAGTTTTCCTGATGATGGGACAGGCACCACTTCGCCATAATCGATCCACCGCGCGACACGATCCCGGTCAGGCGCTGCGCGGTCATCGGGACGTAGCGAAGCAGCACGCCCGCATGAATGGTGAAGTAATCCACGCCTTGCTCTGCCTGCTCCAGCAGCGTGTCGCGGAACATCTCCCAGCTCAGGTCTTCGGCGATACCGTTCGCCTTCTCCAGCGCCTGGTAGATGGGCACCGTGCCGATGGGCACCGGGCTGTTGCGCAGGATCCATTCCCGCGTTTCATGAATGTAGCGGCCGGTGGAGAGGTCCATCACCGTGTCTGCCCCCCAGCGAGTGGCCCACACCAGCTTCTCCACCTCCTCTTCAATAGAAGACGTGACTGCCGAGTTGCCGATATTGGCATTGACCTTCACCAGGAAATTGCGGCCGATAATCATCGGCTCTGATTCCGGGTGGTTGATATTGGCGGGAATAATCGCTCGCCCGGCGGCGACTTCATCGCGGACAAACTCCGGCGTTATGTTTTCCGGCAGGCGGGCCCCAAACCCTTCGCCGGGATGCTGGTGGCGCAGGACGGCATCACGAATACGCTCGCGCCCCATATTTTCGCGAATGGCGATGAATTCCATCTCCGGGGTGACAAGGCCTTTGCGGGCGTAATGCAATTGGGTGACGCATTGCCCGGCTATTGCCCGGCGAGGTTTGGACTGAGTTTCAAAGCGCAACTCGTCCAGGCCGTCGTCGGCAAGACGCGCTTTTGTGTAAGCGGAGCTGCGGTCACCCAGCGTTTCGCTGTCGCCGCGGTCATCGATCCAGGCACTGCGTAGGGGATTTAGCCCGTTTAACACGTTTATGGCGATGTCGGGATCGCCATAGGGGCCGGAGGTATCGTAGACGGGAACCGCCTCGTTCGGCTGATATTGCGGGGCATCTTTGCTCCCGCCGATGAGCGTTGGGCTGAGTTGGATTTCGCGCATCGGGATGCGGATATCTTCACGTGACCCGATCAGATAGATGCGTCGGGAGTTGGGGAAGGCGGTGCCTTCAAGCGTGTTGATGAAGTGTTGGGCGGCGGCGCGCTGTTCGCGGCGGCCTGGTTTGTTTTCAGATGCAGACATAGCTCATTCCAGGTTTAGTCAGGATATGGCTTGTCAGGACAACGGAAGGAGTAATGGATATGGGCCGCCCGAGAACGGGTGTACCCAAAGACAGAATTACTCTTGTTCCCTTCGCAGGTTCTAACCTGATCAGGTTCCGCGGATCCCGAATTAACGGTCTCAGCCTGTGCATAACGCACTCGGCACTCCGACAAGAATGATCCCACCTTGCGGTGGGAAAGTTGTAAATTACTCGTTAATAGCTAACAACTCAAGCTGGACTTGCCAGCCCGGCAGGATCGCTGGCGCTGCCGTCGAGGTTGTTATCAATAGCCAGGAGGACTAGTTTATCTTCAAGGGTGAAGCGGGACTCCAGGCACTCGCCAATCTCCGACAGCGCCTGCTGAAACTCGACCCAGCTGTCGCGGTCGATGGCGTTTTCCAGATGGGAATCGTAGAGATCCATGATTTGCTGGGTGTTGGCTTCCAACTGAGGGTAGAGCTGGGCTGCGCTTAGCAGCGGGCTGCTGCCTTCCAGGTTGCTGATGATTCGCTCGTAGATACTGAAATGACCGGAAGAGAGGTAATCCACCAGGCCGTGGCAAAAATTGTCTAACGCTTTTTCGTCGAGCGCGGTGTGCGATTCCTTGTTAGGCTTGATCCCGACCATGTTGTAATAGGCGACCAACAGGTGCTTACGGGCCTGCAGCCAATGGTCAACTAACTCATTACTACCACCAACGCGCTCAGTCAGATTGGCTAACTGGTTCAGCATGATTGAGACTCCGTGAGTTAAAAGATTGAACGCAAACTAACCCAAAAAAGTAAAAACTAATTGTTTATATCAGTGAACACGGGGATGTGCACCAGGTTATGGAACGTGTTATTCAAAACTTAGATCATGGTTGGTGGATAGTCAGCCATGAGCAAAAAATATGGTTGCCTCAGGGTGACTTACCTCACGGCAGCGCGGAAGAATTTCAACTCGTAGGCAGCCGCGCCCTGGATATCGGTGAGTGGGAAGGTGAGCCCGTCTGGCTGATTCGTGAAAACCGCCGCTCGGATATGGGCTCGCTGCGTCAGCTTCTGGATCGCGATGTGGGCCTGTTCCAGCTGGCCGGGCGAGGCGTTCAACTGGCCGAGTTTTATCGCTCGCATAAGTATTGTGGTTACTGCGGCCATGAAATGCACTTCAGCAAAAGCGAATGGGCAATGCTCTGCGGGCACTGCCGGGAACGCTATTACCCGCAAATTGCCCCCTGCATTATTGTCGCTATTCGTAAGGATGATCATATCTTGCTGGCTCAGCACACGCGCCACCGCAACGGCGTCTACACCGTGCTGGCCGGGTTTGTCGAAGTGGGCGAAACGCTGGAGCAGGCGGTGGCTCGCGAAGTTATGGAAGAGAGCAGTATTCAGGTGAAAAACCTGCGCTACGTGACTTCCCAGCCCTGGCCGTTCCCGCAGTCGCTGATGACCGCATTTATGGCGGATTATCACAGCGGTGAAATCAAGATTGACCCGAAAGAGCTGCTGGATGCGGGCTGGTATCGCTATGACCAACTGCCGCTGTTACCGCCGCCGGGCACCGTGGCGCGCCGCTTAATTGAAGATACCGTCGCCCTGTGTCGCGCGGACTATGAATGATAGACTGCGGCGATACAGCTAAAGGAAAGGTAAACATGACTGAACTGAAGAACGATCGTTACCTGCGCGCCCTGCAGCGCTTGCCGGTAGATGTCACTCCTGTGTGGATGATGCGCCAGGCAGGGCGTTATCTACCGGAATATAAGGCGACGCGCGCTCAGGCGGGTGACTTTATGTCGCTGTGCAAAAACGCCGAGCTGGCCTGCGAAGTCACTCTGCAACCATTGCGCCGTTACGCGCTGGATGCGGCGATCCTCTTTTCGGACATTCTGACCATCCCGGATGCGATGGGGCTTGGGCTTTACTTTGAAGCCGGGGAAGGCCCGCGCTTTAGCTCCCCGATTCAAAGCCTGGCCGACGTTCAAAAGCTGCCGATTCCCGATCCGGAAGGCGAGCTGGCATACGTGATGAACGCGGTGCGCACTATTCGCCGTGAACTGAAGGGTGAAGTGCCGCTGATTGGCTTCTCCGGCAGCCCGTGGACGCTGGCCACTTATATGGTGGAAGGCGGCAGCAGCAAAGCCTTCACCGTGATTAAGAAAATGATGTTTGCCGACCCGAAAGCGCTGCACCTGCTGCTGGATAAACTGGCGCAGAGCGTGACGCTGTACCTGAATGCGCAAATTCGTGCGGGCGCGCAGTCGGTAATGATCTTTGACACCTGGGGTGGCGTGCTGAGCGGGCGTGATTACAAAGAATTCTCGCTCTACTACATGCACAAAATTGTCGATGGCCTGCTGCGTGAAAACGATGGCCGCCGTGTACCGGTGACGCTGTTCACCAAAGGCGGCGGGCAGTGGCTTGAAGCGATGGCGGAAACCGGCTGCGACGCACTGGGCCTCGACTGGACAACGGACATTGCAGATGCACGTCGTCGCGTAGGCCATAAAGTCGCGCTGCAGGGCAACATGGACCCCTCCATGCTTTACGCTCAGCCAGCACGTATCGAAGAAGAAGTTGCCACCATTTTGGCTGGTTTCGGGCAGGGAGAAGGGCACGTCTTTAACCTTGGGCATGGTATTCACCAGGACGTTCCGCCAGAGCATGCTGGCGTCTTTGTGGAAGCTGTGCATCGCCTGTCCGCGCAATATCACCGGGCCTAAGGTGGCAAGAGATGGATCTCACCTTACTGCGAGAACAACAGCTGGATCTGGCCTCAAAGGTGATCCGAGAGGATCGCCTTGAGCAGGATCCGCCGCGGTTGATCGCCGGGGCCGATGTGGGGTTTGAACAAGGCGGAGACGTCACCCGCGCGGCCATCGTTTTGTTGAGCTACCCGTCTCTTGAGTTGGTTGAATATCAGGTGGCAAGAATTGCCACCACCATGCCTTATATCCCCGGCTTTTTATCCTTCCGGGAATATCCCGCGCTGCTTGAGGCGTGGGGTATGCTTTCGCAGAAGCCTGATTTGGTGTTTGTGGACGGACACGGCATCTCGCATCCCCGTCGTTTAGGGGTTGCCAGCCATTTTGGGCTGTTGGTGGATGTGCCGACGATTGGCGTGGCGAAAAAGCGGCTGTGCGGGAAGTTTGAGCCGTTGGGCGACGAGCCCGGCGCTCGTTCTCCATTGATGTATAAAGGCGAGCAGCTGGCCTGGGTCTGGCGCAGTAAAAAACGCTGTAATCCTTTGTTTATTTCTACCGGGCACCGCATAAGCCTCGACGGCGCATTAAAGTGGGTGGAGCGCTGCATGGCCGGCTACCGTTTGCCGGAGCCAACCCGTTGGGCCGATGCCGTTGCCTCCGGGCGCCCGGCTTTTAAGCGCCTGCAAGCAATCGGCAGGTGATTCAGGTAAACTGCCGCTAATTTTCCGTCTTTGAGACATCGTCATGTTACAGAACCCTATTCATTTACGCCTGGAGAAGCTGGAAAGCTGGCAGCACGTCACTTTTATGGCTTCTTTGTGCGAGCGTATGTACCCGAACTACGCCATGTTTTGCCAGCAAACCGGCTTTGGCGATCCTCAGCTTTATCGCAAGATCCTGGACCTGGTTTGGGAAACCCAAACGGTGAAAGACGCCAAAGTGAACTTTGATAGTCAGTTAGAGAAACTTGAAGAGGCAATTCCTGCGGCTGACGACTATGATATTTACGGTGTCTATCCGGCGATTGACGCGTGCGTGGCGTTGAGTGAGCTTATTCACTCGCGTCTCTCGGGTGAAACGCTGGAGCATGCAATCGAAGTCAGTAAATGTTCAATCACTTCGGTGGCGATGCTGGAAATGACTCAGGCCGGTCGTGAAATGACCGACGAGGAGTTGAGAGCAAACCCGGCGGTAGAAGAAGAATGGGACATTCAGTGGGAGATTTTCCGGCTGCTGGCGGACTGCGAAGAACGCGATATTGAGCTCATTAAAGGGCTTCGTGCTGACCTCCGTGAGGCCGGCATCAGTAATATCGGTATAAATTTGCAGCAGTAAGACAGTAAAACGTGACATACAGTCTGATTTGTCCTCCCTGGAGGCTTCCAATTAACCCCCCGTCTGGTCTACATTTGTGGGGCGAATAAAAGTGGCTATCGGTGCGTGTATGCAGGAGAGTGCTTTTTAGGCATTTCCGTCGCACTCGATGCTTAGCAAGCGATAAACACATTGTAAGGATAACTTATGAACAAGACTCAACTGATTGATGTAATTGCTGACAAGGCTGACCTGTCTAAAGCACAGGCTAAAGCTGCTCTGGAATCCACTCTGGCTGCAATTACTGAGTCTCTGAAAGAAGGTGATGCTGTACAACTGGTTGGTTTCGGTACCTTCAAAGTGAACCACCGTGCTGAGCGCACTGGCCGCAACCCGCAGACCGGTAAAGAAATCAAAATTGCTGCTGCTAACGTGCCGGCATTTGTTTCTGGTAAAGCACTGAAAGACGCGGTTAAGTAAGTTAACGCGTGTCAGTGAACAGTTTTAACAGAGGGGCGTTTACGCCCCTTTTGTCCGTCTGGCGTCCGCTGCTGGCGCTGGCGGGTGTTCTGGTGCTCACGGCATGCAGCAGTAACAAACTTCCTCCTTTTACCGCTACCGGCTATGTTGCCGACCAGGGCGTGGTGCGCATCTGGCGAAAAGACAACGCCGATGAATCTACCCATATCCTTACCGCGTTTAGCCCGTGGCAGCACGGCGCCACCACCACCGGGGAATACCGCTGGCAGGGCGACAAACTGACCTTTATCGAACTCAATATTCAGGGCAAGCAGCCGGAGCATGTCAAAGTCCGCTTTGACGACCACGGCGACCTGAGCTTTATGCAGCGGGAAGTGAATAGCCAGAAGCAGCAGCTTTCTAACGATCAGGTGGCTTTGTACCAGTTCAACGCCAGTCGTATTCGTGAGACTAGCGAAGCGCTGCGCATCGGCCACGTTGTGCTGCGGCAGGGGCGCTGGCACCAGAACGGCACGGTAACGACCTGCGAAGGCGAAACGTTATCGCCAAAGCTTGATAGCGCCTCCCTGAGCCATATAGCGCGCCGTCAGAGCAACTCCTCCCTTGACGTCAGTATTGCCTGGCTTGAAGCCCCGGAAGGTTCACAGCTGCTGCTGGTGGCGAACCAGAACTTCTGCAGTTGGCAGCCTAAGCCTGGCGATTTCTAGGTATAAAAAAACCGCCACGCGGGCGGTTTAGTGTGTACTGTCGGGATTACTTCGCGTTTTCACGCGCAATGGCGCGATAACCGATATCCGAGCGGCTGAAACTGCCTTCCCAATGAATCTCTTTTTTCAGCTCCAGCGCGCGCTGTTGCGCTTTGGCTACCGTTTCGCCCAACGCAGTCACGCATAACACGCGCCCGCCGTTGGTGAGCACACGGTCATCTTCGCTGAGCTTAGTCCCGGCGTGGAACACCTTGCCATCGGCCACTTCTTCCAGTGGCAGACCATGGATAACGTCGCCGTTACGATAGTCGGCCGGATAACCGCCCGCCGCCAGCACGATCCCTAGAGCCGGACGTTCGTCCCACTTAGAATCTTTCTCATCCAGCTTGCCATCACAGGCAGCGAGGCACAGCTCGACCAGATCTGACTGCATACGCAGCATGATGGGCTGAGTTTCTGGATCGCCGAAGCGGCAATTGAACTCAATCACCTTCGGATTACCCTGCTTGTCGATCATCAACCCGGCATACAGGAAGCCCGTGTAGGTATTCCCTTCGGCAGCCATACCGCGCACGGTTGGCCAAATCACGCGTTCCATGGTGCGCTGATGCACTTCGTCAGTCACAACCGGAGCGGGAGAGTAAGCGCCCATACCGCCGGTGTTTGGGCCAGTATCGCCGTCGCCAACGCGTTTATGATCCTGGCTGGTGGCCATCGGCAGAACATGCTCGCCATCTACCATCACAATAAAGCTGGCTTCTTCGCCATCGAGGAACTCTTCAATAACAATGCGGTGGCCTGCATCGCCAAACGCGTTCCCCGCCAGCATGTCATTGACGGCAGCTTCTGCTTCTTCCAGCGTCATCGCCACAATAACGCCTTTACCCGCGGCCAGGCCGTCGGCCTTAATTACGATGGGCGCGCCTTTCTCGCGGAGGTAAGCCAGCGCAGGCTCAACTTCGGTAAAGTTCTGGTATTCCGCCGTCGGAATATTGTGGCGAGCCAGGAAGTCTTTGGTAAAAGCCTTCGAGCCTTCCAGCTGTGCAGCCCCTTCGGTAGGCCCGAAGATTTTCAGGCCAGCGGCGCGGAAGGCATCCACCACGCCAATCACCAGCGGCGCTTCCGGGCCGACGATGGTTAAGTCGATGTTTTCGTTCTGCGCAAAGCTAAGCAAAGCTGGAATATCCGTCGCGCTGATAGCAACGTTCTGCAGCGCTGGCTCCAGCGCGGTGCCTGCGTTACCTGGTGCAACAAATACAGTACGTACTAAAGGGGACTGAGCCGCTTTCCAGGCCAGCGCGTGCTCGCGCCCGCCGTTACCAATAACTAAAACTTTCATCTATAAACGCTCCGGTAATTAATGGCGGAAGTGGCGCATATCGGTGAAGATCATTGCGATCCCATGCTCGTCGGCGGCGGCAATGACTTCATCATCACGAATAGAACCGCCCGGCTGGATCACACAGCTCACGCCAGCTTCGGCGGCGGCATCAATCCCATCGCGGAACGGGAAGAAAGCATCAGAAGCCATAGCAGAACCTTTTACTTCGAGGCCTTCATCGCTGGCTTTGATACCGGCAATTTTTGCGGAGTAGACGCGGCTCATCTGGCCTGCGCCTATGCCGATGGTCATATTGTCACGGGCATAAACGATGGCGTTGGATTTAACGAACTTCGCCACTTTCCAGCAGAACAGCGCGTCATGCAGTTCTTGCTCGGTCGGCTGACGTTTAGTGACTACGCGCAGATCGCCTGCTGTCACCATACCCAAATCACGATCCTGAACCAGTAGGCCGCCATTGACGCGTTTGAAATCGAGGCCAGCCGTGCGTTTCTGCCACTGGCCGCAAACCAGGACGCGAACGTTCTGTTTGGCCGCGGTGATCTTCAGCGCTTCTTCGCTAGCGGAAGGGGCGATAATGACCTCGACGAACTGGCGAGAAATAATGGCCTGTGCGGTTTCTGCATCCAGCTCACGGTTGAAAGCGATGATACCGCCGAAGGCAGAGGTTGGATCGGTTTTATAAGCCAGATTGTAGGCTTCGAGTACGGAACCGCTGACGGCCACGCCGCAAGGGTTGGCGTGTTTAACGATAACGCAGGCTGGTTCGTCGAACTCTTTCACGCATTCCAGCGCCGCATCGGTATCCGCGATGTTGTTATAGGAGAGTGCTTTGCCCTGAACCTGGGCCGCGGTTGCCACGGATGCTTCTTTAATTTCTTCTTCTATATAGAAGGCGGCCTGCTGATGGCTGTTTTCGCCATAGCGCATATCCTGCTTCTTAATGAAGTTCAGGTTCAGCGTGCGTGGGAAGCGCCCGGCAGGATCTTTACTTTCGCCGTGATAGGCCGGGACCAGGCTACCGAAGTAGTTAGCGATCATGCCGTCGTAGGCCGCAGTGTGCTCGAAAGCTTTGATCGCAAGATCGAAGCGAGTTTCCAGCGTCAGGGATCCTTCGTTCGCGTCCAGCTCGGCAACGATCGCCTGGTAGTCGCTGCTCTTTACTACGATCGCCACATCTTTATGGTTCTTGGCCGCGGAGCGAACCATGGTTGGGCCGCCGATGTCGATATTCTCAACCGCATCTTCTAAAGAGCAGCCTTCGCGGGCAACGGTCTGGGCAAACGGATAAAGGTTAACGACGACCATATCAATAGGAGAGATGGCGTGCTCCGCCATGATGGCATCGTCCTGACCGCGACGGCCAAGAATACCGCCGTGAACTTTCGGGTGCAGCGTTTTGACGCGTCCGTCCATCATCTCCGGGAAACCGGTGTAGTCGGAGACTTCGGTTACCGGCAGGTTTGCTTCTGCCAGCAGGCGGGCGGTTCCGCCGGTGGACAGCAGCTCCACTCCACGTTGGGAGAGGGCCTGAGCGAATTCGACGATACCGGCTTTGTCAGAAACACTGAGCAGTGCGCGGCGTACAGGACGACGTTGTGACATGGTTTTATCCCTTGGCTTTGGTTCGCATATAGAAGAGCGTTAGCTGAATTTTAGTCTTCACCTTAGTTCTGGCGGTGCAGAAAAGGGAAATTAAGGAAAAGAAGAGACGAAAACTCAGCTAACGCCCCCATCGGGGGTGTCCATTTTATCGCGGTGCATTGTAGCGAAAACGTTTGCGTCGCGCTCGCGAATTTTAAGTTCAAATCCGGATTGTGGATAAGTCTGTGTGCAAAAGGGTATAAGACGGGGTTTTGCTGTGGAATGCAGCAGTCAGTCATTTTTCTGTCATTTTAGTGTTGCAGCGCCGGGAGAACTCCCTATAATGCGCCTCCATCGACACGGAACATGTGGACAACATCACAGAGTAACGGCGGCGATGAGAGTGAAAAACCCTGAAATTAAGGGTTGACTCTGAAAGAGGAAAGCGTATTATACGCCACCTCGAGTTGGCAAGCGAAAGCGACTGACTCACTGCTCTTTAACAATTTATCAGACAATCTGTGTGGGCACTCGCAGGATTGATATCTCAGCATCTTCGGATGCAAACAAATATCAAGTCTTGAAGAGTGACTACTG
>NZ_VWWU01000012.1:0-26681 GCF_011752835.1 Enterobacter sp. Ap-1006
ACGTGACCGGTACCATCGAACTGCCAGAAGGCGTAGAGATGGTAATGCCAGGCGACAACATCAAAATGGTTGTTACCCTGATCCACCCAATCGCGATGGACGACGGTCTGCGTTTCGCAATCCGTGAAGGTGGCCGTACCGTTGGCGCTGGTGTTGTTGCAAAAGTTCTGAGCTAATCCTCTGATACTTTAATGCAATAGTGAAAAGGGCATCTTAGGATGCCCTTTTTTATGTTTGAAATTTGCTGTTTGCCAGTGAAAGCGATCGCTTACTGCAGTTGGCATCAGTTTTTGCATTTGATTACCATTCTCTGCCTTCTGCCCCGCCGTACTCCTTGTAAAGCCAATCATTCTCATTTACAATTTGCGCAGTTTTTGAGCGGGAGTGATCATGTACGTTTGCTTGTGTAACGGTGTAAGCGATAAGACAATTCGTCAGGCGGTGCGACAACATCACCCGCAGTCTTTTCAGCAACTTAGAAAATTTATCCCGGTGGGAAATCAGTGCGGGAAGTGCGTTCGGCAGGCGCGTGAAATCATGCAAGACGAACTGATGCAGATCCCGGAATTTAAAGAGATCGCTTAAAACACGCTCATTTTTTTGACTTACACCCTGTGACATCTACGCTTCAATAAGTGGAAGCGGAGGATGTCAAAATGAAAGGTGATGTTAAGATAATAAATTATCTCAATAAATTATTGGGAAACGAGCTTGTCGCGATTAACCAGTATTTTCTGCATGCCCGCATGTTCAAAAACTGGGGATTAAAACGTCTGAACGATGTTGAGTACCACGAGTCCATCGATGAAATGAAGCACGCCGATAAGTATATCGAACGTATTCTCTTCCTCGAAGGCATTCCAAATCTGCAGGACCTCGGCAAGCTGGGTATTGGAGAGGATGTCGAAGAAATGCTTCGCTCTGACCTGAGGCTGGAACTGGATGGTGCAAAGGATTTGCGTGAAGCCATCGCCTATGCCGATAAAGTGCATGATTATGTTAGCCGTGACCTGATGATCGAAATTCTGGCCGATGAAGAAGGCCATATCGACTGGCTCGAAACGGAACTGGACCTCATTCAGAAGCTGGGCATTCAGAACTACCTGCAGGCCCAGATACGCGAAGAGTAACCCCGTATGATCAAGACAGAGGGATTTCCCTCTGTCTTCTTTGAAACCTTATCCAAACACCTGCCAGCAAAAATTCCCCCATCCTGAGAGCGCAAGCCAGGGGCCAAAAGGCATTTCAGCGCTGTCACGGCACCCGATCAGATAAAGTATTCCGGCATAAGCGATGCCCAGGGAAGATGCCAAAGCGACGATGAGAGGCAGATGCTGCCAGTAGCTCCAGGCTCCAATTGCCGCCAGCAGTTTGAAATCACCATAACCTAATCCTTCTTTGCCGGTAGCATAACGGAATACTTGAAAGATAACCCACAGGAAGAGGTAGCCGGCTATCGCGCCGAATACGGCATGATGAACATGGTGGGGGTTAACCAGACTATGAAACAACAATCCCAGCCACAGTAAGGGTAGGGTAAGTCTGTCTGGTAGAAGCATGGTTTTGAAATCACTCAAGCTTAGCGCCAGAGCCAGGCAAAAATAGAGCAACGCAGCGACGGGGAGTAGCCAGGCGATCTGTATGTCGGTAAGTATCATCTTTTTATCCCACTGAGGATTAAGCCCTCGGATGCTACGCGGGTGTGCTGGCTAAACCTATCAAGCTTCGAATTTGGCGTGTGATACTGCGCAATGCCTCGAAGATGTGGGAGATACTGAGCGTGAAACTCACTAAATGAAAGGCATCGGTGAAATTTCAACCCACATGACTTGCAAGCTGCCTTGAAACCCGTATAATGCGCGGGCTGTCTTAATAGACCGCTGGTTCAATATGAACCCTGATAGCAGTCAGTCGAAGCAATTCAGTTGCTATCAAACAATGTCCCCAATTGGGGGACTATGTATGAACGATTACACTCCTCCATCAATCGTAATGGATGCGAGTAGTAATTTTTTTCGTCTATAAAATAATTGGAGCTCTGGTCTCATGCAGAACCAAAGAATCCGTATCCGCCTTAAAGCGTTTGATCATCGTCTGATCGATCAATCAACTGCGGAAATCGTCGAGACTGCTAAGCGCACTGGTGCGCAAGTCCGTGGTCCGATCCCGCTGCCGACCCGCAAAGAGCGCTTTACCGTTCTGATCTCCCCGCACGTCAACAAAGACGCGCGTGATCAGTACGAGATCCGCACTCACAAGCGTCTGGTTGACATCGTTGAGCCAACTGAGAAAACCGTTGATGCTCTGATGCGTCTGGATCTGGCTGCCGGTGTAGACGTGCAGATCAGCCTGGGTTAATCAGGTCATTGACGATTGAGAGGTTGAAACAATGATTGGTTTAGTCGGTAAAAAAGTGGGTATGACCCGTATCTTCACTGAAGACGGCGTTTCTATCCCAGTAACCGTAATCGAAGTAGAAGCAAACCGTGTTACTCAGGTTAAAGACCTGGCTAACGACGGCTACCGTGCTGTTCAGGTGACCACTGGTGCTAAAAAAGCTAACCGTGTAACCAAGCCGGAAGCTGGTCACTTCGCTAAAGCTGGCGTTGAAGCTGGCCGTGGTCTGTGGGAATTCCGTCTTGCTGAAGGCGAAGAGTTCACCGTAGGTCAGGACATTAGCGTTGAACTGTTTGCTGACGTTAAAAAAGTTGACGTAACCGGTACCTCTAAAGGTAAAGGTTTCGCAGGTACCGTTAAGCGCTGGAACTTCCGTACCCAGGACGCGACCCACGGTAACTCCTTGTCTCACCGCGTTCCGGGTTCTATCGGTCAGAACCAGACTCCGGGCAAAGTGTTCAAAGGCAAGAAAATGGCAGGCCAGCTGGGTAACGAACGTGTCACTGTTCAGAGCCTGGACGTAGTACGTGTTGACGCTGAGCGCAACCTGCTGCTGGTGAAAGGTGCGGTCCCGGGTGCAACCGGTAGCGACCTGATCGTTAAACCAGCTGTGAAGGCGTAAGGGGATAGCAATGGAATTAGTATTGAAAGACGCGCAAAGCGCGCTGACTGTTTCCGAAACTACCTTCGGTCGTGACTTCAACGAAGCGCTGGTACACCAGGTTGTTGTTGCTTATGCAGCAGGCGCCCGTCAGGGTACTCGTGCTCAGAAGACCCGTGCTGAAGTAACTGGTTCCGGCAAAAAGCCGTGGCGCCAGAAAGGTACCGGCCGTGCGCGTTCTGGTTCTATCAAGAGCCCGATCTGGCGTTCCGGTGGCGTAACCTTCGCTGCTCGCCCGCAGGACCACAGTCAAAAAGTTAACAAAAAGATGTACCGCGGCGCGCTGAAAAGCATCCTGTCCGAACTGGTACGTCAGGATCGTCTGATCGTTGTTGAGCAGTTCTCTGTTGAAGCACCGAAAACCAAGCTGCTTGCTCAGAAACTGAAAGATATGGCTCTGGAAGATGTGCTGATCGTGACCGGTGAACTGGATGAGAATCTGTTCCTGGCTGCTCGTAACCTGCATAAGGTTGACGTGCGCGATGTAGCTGCAATCGACCCAGTTAGCCTGATCGCCTTCGACAAAGTCGTTATGACTGCGGAAGCAGTTAAGCAAGTTGAGGAGATGCTGGCATGATCCGTGAAGAACGTCTGCTGAAAGTACTGCGCGCGCCGCACGTATCTGAAAAAGCGTCTACCGCGATGGAAAAAACCAACACCATCGTACTCAAAGTTGCGACTGACGCGACCAAAGCAGAGATCGTTGCTGCTGTACAGAAGCTGTTCGAAGTTGAAGTAAAAGACGTTAACACCCTGGTAGTTAAAGGGAAAACTAAACGTCACGGACAGCGTGTTGGTCGTCGTAGCGACTGGAAAAAAGCTTACGTCACCCTGAAGGAAGGCCAGAATCTGGACTTCGTCGGCGGCGCTGAGTAAGTCGGAGGAGAAAGACAATGGCAGTTGTTAAATGTAAACCGACATCTCCGGGTCGTCGCCACGTAGTTAAAGTGGTTAACCCTGAGCTGCACAAGGGCAAGCCTTTTGCTCCGTTGCTGGAAAAAAACAGCAAATCCGGTGGCCGTAACAACAATGGTCGTATCACTACCCGTCATATCGGTGGTGGTCACAAGCAGGCATACCGTATTGTTGACTTTAAACGCAACAAAGATGGTATCCCGGCAGTTGTTGAACGTCTTGAGTACGATCCGAACCGTTCCGCGAACATCGCGCTGGTTCTGTACAAAGATGGCGAACGCCGTTACATCCTGGCCCCTAAAGGCCTGAAAGCTGGCGACCAGATTCAGTCTGGCGTTGATGCTGCAATCAAAGCGGGTAACACCCTGCCGATGCGCAATATCCCGGTTGGTTCTACCGTTCATAACGTAGAAATGAAACCAGGTAAAGGCGGTCAGCTGGCTCGTTCCGCTGGTACCTACGTGCAGATCGTTGCTCGTGATGGTGCTTACGTTACCCTGCGCCTGCGCTCCGGTGAAATGCGTAAAGTCGAAGCTGACTGCCGCGCTACCCTGGGCGAAGTTGGCAACGCTGAGCATATGCTGCGCGTTCTGGGTAAAGCAGGTGCTGCTCGCTGGCGTGGTGTTCGTCCTACCGTTCGCGGTACCGCGATGAACCCAGTCGATCACCCACATGGTGGTGGTGAAGGTCGTAACTTTGGTAAGCACCCGGTATCCCCGTGGGGCGTTCAGACCAAAGGTAAGAAGACCCGCAGCAACAAGCGTACTGATAAATTTATCGTACGTCGCCGTAGCAAATAATTTTAGAGGATAAGCCATGCCACGTTCTCTCAAGAAAGGTCCTTTTATTGACCTGCACTTGCTGAAGAAGGTAGAGAAAGCGGTGGAAAGCGGTGACAAGAAGCCCCTGCGCACTTGGTCCCGTCGTTCAACGATCTTTCCTAACATGATCGGTTTGACCATCGCTGTCCATAATGGTCGTCAGCACGTTCCAGTCTTTGTTTCCGACGAAATGGTCGGTCACAAACTGGGTGAATTCGCACCGACTCGTACTTATCGCGGCCACGCTGCTGATAAAAAAGCGAAGAAGAAATAAGGTAGGAGGAAGAGATGGAAACTTTAGCTCAACATCGCCATGCTCGTTCTTCTGCTCAGAAGGTTCGCCTTGTTGCTGACCTGATTCGCGGTAAGAAAGTGTCGCAGGCTCTGGATATTCTGACCTACACCAATAAGAAAGCGGCTGTATTGGTTAAGAAAGTACTGGAATCTGCCATTGCTAACGCTGAACACAACGATGGCGCTGACATTGACGATCTTAAAGTCGCGAAAATCTTCGTAGACGAAGGCCCTAGCATGAAGCGCATTATGCCTCGTGCAAAAGGTCGTGCAGATCGCATCCTGAAGCGCACCAGCCACATTACTGTGGTTGTGTCCGATCGCTGAGACTCTGGAGACTAGCAATGGGTCAGAAAGTACATCCTAATGGTATTCGCCTGGGTATTGTAAAACCATGGAACTCAACCTGGTTTGCGAACACCAAAGAATTCGCTGACAACCTGGACAGCGATTTTAAAGTACGTCAGTACCTGACTAAGGAACTGGCTAAGGCGTCTGTATCTCGTATCGTTATCGAGCGTCCTGCTAAGAGCATCCGTGTGACCATTCACACCGCTCGCCCAGGTATCGTTATCGGTAAGAAAGGTGAAGACGTAGAAAAACTGCGCAAGGTCGTAGCGGATATCGCTGGCGTTCCTGCACAGATCAATATCGCCGAAGTTCGTAAACCTGAACTGGACGCAAAATTGGTTGCTGACAGCATCACTTCTCAGCTGGAACGTCGTGTTATGTTCCGTCGTGCGATGAAGCGTGCTGTACAGAACGCAATGCGTCTGGGCGCTAAAGGTATCAAAGTTGAAGTTAGCGGCCGTCTGGGCGGCGCCGAGATCGCACGTACCGAATGGTACCGTGAAGGTCGCGTGCCGTTGCACACTCTGCGTGCTGACATCGACTACAACACCTCTGAAGCGCACACCACTTATGGTGTAATCGGCGTTAAGGTATGGATCTTCAAAGGTGAGATCCTGGGTGGTATGGCTGCTGTTGAACAACCGGAACCGGCTGCTCAACCTAAAAAGCAGCAGCGTAAAGGCCGTAAGTAAGGAGAGTCGCTGATGTTACAACCAAAGCGTACAAAATTCCGTAAAGTGCACAAAGGCCGCAACCGTGGTCTGGCGCAGGGTACGGATGTTAGCTTCGGCACTTTCGGTCTGAAAGCTGTTGGCCGTGGTCGTCTGACTGCCCGTCAGATCGAAGCAGCACGTCGTGCAATGACCCGTGCAGTTAAGCGTCAGGGTAAGATCTGGATCCGTGTATTCCCGGACAAACCGATCACCGAAAAGCCGCTTGAAGTGCGTATGGGTAAAGGTAAAGGTAACGTGGAGTATTGGGTTGCCTTGATCCAGCCAGGTAAAGTCCTGTATGAAATGGACGGCGTACCTGAAGAGCTGGCCCGTGAAGCCTTCAAGCTGGCAGCAGCAAAACTGCCTATCAAAACCACCTTTGTAACTAAGACGGTGATGTAATGAAAGCAAAAGAGCTGCGTGAAAAGAGCGTCGAAGAGCTGAACACCGAGCTGCTGAACCTGCTGCGTGAGCAGTTCAATCTGCGCATGCAGGCTGCAAGTGGCCAGCTGCAACAGACTCACCTGCTGAAGCAGGTTCGTCGTGATGTTGCACGTGTTAAGACTTTACTGACTCAGAAGGCGGGTGCGTAATGACCGATAAAATCCGTACTCTGCAAGGTCGCGTTGTCAGCGACAAAATGGAGAAATCCATTGTTGTTGCCATCGAACGTGTTGTGAAGCACCCGATCTACGGGAAATTCATCAAGCGTACGACCAAACTGCACGTACATGACGAGAACAACGAATGCGGTATCGGTGACGTGGTTGAAATCCGCGAATGCCGTCCGCTGTCCAAGACTAAGTCCTGGACGCTGGTTCGCGTTGTAGAGAAAGCGGTTCTGTAATACAGTACCCTTTCTCAAACAAATAAACGGCTCAGCGATGAGCCGTTTATTTTTTCTACCCATATCCTGGAACCGGTGTTATAATGCCGCGCCCTCGTTTATGGGGCTTTTTAACGACCTGATTTCCAGGTCCCGAAGTAGTAGTTGACATTAGCGGAGCACTGAAATGATCCAAGAACAGACTATGCTGACCGTGGCCGACAACTCCGGCGCGCGTCGCGTAATGTGTATCAAGGTTCTGGGTGGCTCGCACCGTCGCTACGCAGGCGTCGGCGACATCATCAAAATTACCATCAAGGAAGCAATTCCTCGCGGTAAGGTGAAGAAAGGCGATGTGCTGAAAGCGGTAGTGGTGCGCACCAAGAAGGGTGTTCGTCGCCCGGACGGTTCTGTCATTCGCTTCGATGGCAATGCATGCGTTATTTTAAATAATAACAGTGAGCAGCCAATCGGCACGCGTATTTTTGGGCCGGTAACTCGTGAACTGCGTAATGAGAAGTTCATGAAAATTATCTCTCTGGCACCAGAAGTACTCTAAGGAGCGAATCATGGCAGCGAAAATCCGTCGTGATGACGAAGTTATCGTGTTAACCGGTAAAGATAAAGGTAAGCGCGGTAAAGTAAAAAATGTCCTGTCTTCCGGCAAGGTCATTGTTGAAGGTATCAACCTGGTTAAGAAACATCAGAAGCCGGTTCCGGCCCTGAACCAACCAGGCGGCATCGTTGAAAAAGAAGCTGCAATTCAGGTTTCTAACGTTGCTCTCTTCAACGCGGCAACCGGCAAGGCTGACCGTGTAGGCTTTAGATTCGAAGACGGCAAAAAAGTCCGTTTCTTCAAGTCTAACAGCGAAACTATCAAGTAATTTGGAGTAGTACGATGGCGAAACTGCATGATTACTACAAAGACGAAGTAGTTAAGAAACTCATGACTGAGTTTAACTACAATTCTGTCATGCAAGTCCCTCGGGTCGAGAAGATCACCCTGAACATGGGTGTTGGTGAAGCGATCGCTGACAAGAAACTGCTGGATAACGCAGCAGCTGATCTGACAGCAATCTCCGGTCAAAAGCCGTTGATCACCAAAGCACGCAAATCTGTTGCAGGCTTCAAAATCCGTCAGGGCTATCCGATCGGCTGTAAAGTAACTCTGCGTGGCGAACGCATGTGGGAGTTCCTTGAGCGTCTGATCACTATTGCTGTACCTCGTATCCGTGACTTCCGTGGCCTGTCCGCTAAGTCTTTCGACGGTCGTGGTAACTACAGCATGGGTGTCCGTGAGCAGATCATCTTCCCAGAAATCGATTACGACAAAGTCGATCGCGTCCGTGGTTTGGATATTACCATTACCACTACTGCGAAATCTGATGATGAAGGCCGTGCTCTGCTGGCTGCCTTTGACTTCCCGTTCCGCAAGTAAGGTAGGGTTACTTCATGGCTAAGCAATCAATGAAAGCACGCGAAGTAAAGCGCGTTGCTTTGGCTGAAAAATTCTTCGCTAAACGCGCAGAACTGAAAGCTATCATTTCTGATGTGAACGCGACCGACGAAGACCGTTGGAACGCTGTTCTCAAGCTGCAAACTCTGCCGCGTGATTCCAGCCCGTCCCGTCAGCGTAAACGCTGCCGCCAGACTGGTCGTCCACATGGTTATGTGGGCAAGTTCGGGTTGAGCCGTATCAAGTTACGTGAAGCCGCCATGCGCGGTGAAGTACCTGGCTTGAAAAAGGCTAGCTGGTAATTGTCACCAATTGAATCACGGGAGTAGAGACAGATGAGCATGCAAGATCCGATCGCGGATATGCTGACCCGTATCCGTAACGGTCAGGCCGCGAACAAAGTTGCGGTCACCATGCCTTCCTCCAAGCTGAAAGTGGCAATTGCCAACGTGCTGAAGGAAGAAGGTTATATTGAAGAATTTAAAATTGAAGGCGACATCAAGCCTGAACTGGAACTGACTCTTAAGTATTTCCAGGGCAAGGCTGTGGTAGAGAGCATTCAGCGAGTCAGCCGCCCAGGCCTGCGCATCTATAAGAAAAAAGATGAGCTGCCTAAAGTTATGGCCGGCATGGGTATTGCTGTCGTTTCTACCTCTAAAGGTGTTATGACTGATCGTGCAGCGCGCCAGGCTGGTCTTGGTGGCGAAATTATCTGCTACGTAGCGTAATTGGAGGAATAAAATGTCTCGTGTTGCTAAAGCACCGGTCGTTGTTCCTGCAGGCGTAGAGGTAAAACTCAACGGTCAGGTTATTTCGATCAAAGGTAAAAACGGCGAGCTGACTCGTACTATCAACGATGCTGTTGAAGTTAAACACGCTGAAAATGCTCTGACTTTCGCTCCGCGCGAAGGCTTTGCAAACGCGTGGGCCCAAGCGGGTACCACTCGTGCGCTGTTGAACGCAATGGTTGTCGGTGTTACCGAAGGCTTCACTAAGAAGCTGCAGCTGGTTGGTGTAGGTTATCGTGCAGCCGTTAAAGGCGACGTGGTGAATTTAGCCCTGGGCTTCTCTCACCCTGTTGAGCATAAGCTGCCTGCGGGTATCACTGCTGAATGTCCGACTCAAACTGAAATCTTGCTGAAAGGCGCTGATAAGCAGATGATCGGTCAGGTTGCAGCTGATCTGCGCGCCTACCGTCGTCCTGAGCCTTACAAAGGCAAGGGTGTTCGTTACGCCGACGAAGTCGTGCGTACCAAAGAGGCTAAGAAGAAGTAAGGTAACACTATGGATAAGAAATCTGCTCGTATCCGTCGTGCGACCCGCGCACGTCACAAGCTCAAAGAGCTGGGTGCAACTCGCCTGGTGGTACATCGTACCCCGCGTCATATTTACGCACAGGTAATTGCTCCAAATGGTTCTGAAGTTCTGGTAGCTGCATCTACTGTAGAAAAAGCTATCACTGAGCAACTGAAGTACACTGGAAACAAAGACGCCGCTGCAGCTGTAGGTAAAGCTGTTGCTGAGCGCGCTCTGGAAAAAGGCATCACCGTTGTTGCTTTTGACCGTGCTGGTTTCCAATATCATGGTCGTGTCCAGGCACTGGCAGATGCTGCCCGTGAAGCTGGCCTTCAGTTCTAAGGTAGAGGTGTAAGATGTCTCACATCGAAAAACAAGCTGGCGAACTGCAGGAAAAGCTGATCGCGGTAAATCGCGTATCTAAAACCGTTAAAGGCGGTCGTATTTTCTCCTTCACTGCTCTGACAGTGGTAGGCGACGGTAACGGTCGTATTGGTTTTGGTTACGGTAAAGCGCGTGAAGTTCCAGCAGCGATCCAGAAAGCGATGGAAAAAGCCCGTCGCAACATGATTAACGTCGCGCTGAACAGCGGCACCCTGCAGCACCCTGTTAAAGGCGTGCACACAGGTTCCCGCGTGTTCATGCAGCCGGCTTCCGAAGGTACCGGTATCATCGCCGGTGGTGCAATGCGCGCCGTCCTGGAAGTCGCTGGTGTTCATAACGTCCTGGCTAAAGCGTATGGTTCCACTAACCCGATTAACGTGGTTCGTGCAACTATCGATGGCCTGGCGAATATGAAATCTCCAGAAATGGTCGCTGCCAAGCGTGGTAAATCCGTTGAAGAAATTCTGGGGTAATTGACCATGGCAAAGACTATTAAAATCACTCAAACCCGCAGTGCAATCGGTCGTCTGCCGAAACACAAGGCAACGCTGCTTGGCCTGGGTCTGCGTCGTATTGGCCACACCGTAGAGCGCGAGGATACTCCTGCTGTACGCGGTATGGTCAACGCGGTTTCCTACATGGTTAAAGTTGAGGAGTAAGAGATGCGTTTAAATACTCTGTCTCCGGCCGAAGGGTCTAAGCACGCTTCTAAGCGTCTGGGTCGTGGTATCGGTTCTGGCCTCGGTAAAACCGGCGGTCGTGGTCACAAAGGTCAGAACTCTCGTTCTGGTGGTGGCGTACGTCGTGGTTTCGAAGGTGGTCAGATGCCGTTGTACCGTCGTCTGCCGAAATTCGGTTTCACCTCTCGCAAAGCAATGATCACGGCAGAAGTTCGTCTGTCCGATCTGGCGAAAGTTGAAGGCGACGTAGTTGACCTGAACACGCTGAAAGCAGCAAACATTATCGGTATTCAGATCGAGTTCGCGAAAGTGATCCTGTCTGGTGAGGTAACTCGTCCGGTAACTGTTAGCGGCCTGCGTGTGACCAAAGGCGCTCGTGCTGCTATCGAAGCTGCTGGCGGTAAAATCGAGGAATAAGTAGCAGATGGCAAAACAACCGGGATTAGATTTTCAAAGTGCTAAAGGCGGCCTCGGCGAGCTGAAACGCAGACTGATGTTTGTTATCGGTGCGCTGATTGTGTTTCGTATTGGCTCTTTTATTCCGATCCCTGGTATTGATGCCGCTGTACTTGCCAAACTGCTTGAGCAACAGCGAGGCACCATCATTGAGATGTTTAACATGTTCTCTGGTGGTGCTCTCAGCCGTGCTTCTATCTTCGCGCTGGGTATCATGCCGTACATTTCGGCATCGATCATCATTCAGCTGCTTACCGTGGTTCATCCCGCGTTGGCAGAGCTGAAGAAAGAAGGGGAATCTGGTCGTCGTAAGATTAGCCAGTACACCCGTTACGGCACTCTGGTGCTGGCAATATTCCAGTCAATCGGTATTGCTACCGGTTTACCGAATATGCCTGGTATGCAGGGCCTGGTGTTAAACCCAGGCTTTGCATTCTATTTCACCGCTGTTGTAAGCCTTGTCACCGGGACAATGTTCCTGATGTGGCTGGGCGAACAGATTACTGAACGTGGTATCGGTAACGGTATCTCAATCATAATCTTCGCGGGTATCGTTGCGGGACTTCCGCCGGCCATTGGCCATACCATCGAGCAAGCAAGGCAAGGCGACCTGCACTTCCTCCTGTTGCTGTTGGTTGCAGTATTAGTATTTGCAGTGACCTTCTTCGTTGTTTTTGTTGAGCGTGGCCAGCGCCGCATTGTGGTCAACTACGCTAAACGTCAACAGGGTCGTCGTGTCTATGCTGCGCAGAGCACACATTTACCGCTGAAAGTGAACATGGCTGGGGTTATCCCTGCGATCTTCGCCTCCAGTATTATTCTGTTCCCGGCGACCATCGCGTCATGGTTCGGGGGCGGTACCGGTTGGAACTGGCTGACAACAATTTCGCTGTATTTGCAGCCTGGGCAACCGCTTTATGTGTTACTCTATGCGTCTGCAATCATCTTCTTCTGTTTCTTCTACACGGCGTTGGTCTTCAACCCGCGTGAAACAGCAGATAACCTGAAGAAGTCCGGTGCATTTGTACCAGGAATTCGTCCGGGAGAACAAACGGCGAAGTACATCGATAAAGTAATGACCCGCCTGACTCTGGTTGGTGCGTTGTACATTACCTTTATCTGCCTAATCCCGGAGTTCATGCGCGATGCAATGAAAGTGCCGTTCTACTTCGGTGGGACCTCACTGCTGATCGTTGTTGTCGTTATCATGGACTTTATGGCTCAAGTGCAAACTCTGATGATGTCAAGTCAGTACGAGTCTGCATTGAAGAAAGCGAACCTGAAAGGCTACGGCCGTTAATCGTCGCTTGAGAAGTTACGGAGAGTAAAAATGAAAGTTCGTGCTTCCGTCAAGAAATTATGTCGTAACTGCAAAATCGTTAAGCGTGACGGTGTTATTCGCGTGATTTGCAGCGTAGAGCCGAAGCATAAACAGCGTCAAGGCTGATTATCTCGCATATTTTTCTTGCAAAGTTGGGTTGAGCTGGCTAGATTAGCCAGCCAATCTTTTGTATGTCTATGCGTTTCCATTTGAGTATCCTGAAAACGGGCTTTTCGGCATGGGACGCATAATCTAAATAGTAGGAGTGCATAGTGGCCCGTATAGCAGGCATTAACATTCCTGATCAAAAACACGCCGTGATCGCGTTAACCTCGATCTACGGTGTCGGCAAGACTCGCTCCAAGGCCATTTGCGCTGCGGCGGGTATCGCTGAAGATGTTAAGATCAGTGAGCTGTCTGAAGAACAAATCGACACGCTGCGTGACGAAGTTGCCAAATTTGTCGTTGAAGGTGATCTGCGCCGTGAAGTGAGCATGAGCATCAAGCGTCTGATGGACCTTGGTTGCTATCGCGGTTTGCGTCATCGTCGTGGTCTGCCAGTGCGCGGTCAGCGTACTAAGACCAACGCACGTACCCGTAAGGGTCCGCGCAAACCGATCAAGAAATAATCGGGGTGATTGAATAATGGCAAAGGCACCAATTCGTGCACGTAAACGTGTAAGAAAAACAGTCTCTGACGGCGTGGCTCATGTCCATGCTTCTTTCAACAACACCATCGTTACTATTACCGATCGTCAGGGTAATGCGTTGGGTTGGGCAACTGCCGGTGGTTCCGGTTTCCGTGGTTCTCGCAAATCCACTCCGTTTGCAGCTCAGGTTGCAGCAGAGCGTTGCGCAGAAGCCGTGAAAGAATACGGTATCAAGAACCTGGAAGTTATGGTTAAGGGTCCTGGCCCAGGCCGCGAATCAACTATTCGTGCTCTGAACGCCGCTGGTTTCCGCATCACTAATATTACTGATGTGACTCCAATCCCTCATAACGGTTGTCGTCCGCCGAAAAAACGTCGCGTATAACGCGTCCGTTTTCTAGGATTGTTGGAGAAAGAAAATGGCAAGATATTTGGGTCCTAAGCTCAAGCTGAGCCGTCGTGAGGGCACCGACTTATTCCTTAAGTCTGGCGTTCGCGCGATCGATACCAAGTGTAAAATTGAACAAGCTCCTGGCCAGCACGGTGCGCGTAAACCGCGTCTGTCTGACTATGGTGTGCAGTTGCGTGAAAAGCAGAAAGTTCGCCGTATCTACGGTGTGCTGGAGCGTCAGTTCCGTAACTATTATAAAGAAGCAGCTCGTCTGAAAGGCAACACCGGTGAAAACCTGTTGGCTCTGCTGGAAGGCCGTCTGGACAACGTTGTTTACCGTATGGGCTTCGGCGCTACTCGTGCAGAAGCACGTCAGCTGGTTAGCCATAAAGCTATCATGGTAAATGGTCGCGTTGTTAACATCGCTTCTTATCAGGTAACTCCGAATGACGTAGTCAGCATCCGTGAGAAAGCCAAAAAGCAATCTCGCGTTAAGGCCGCTCTGGAGCTGGCTGAGCAGCGTGAAAAGCCAACCTGGCTGGAAGTTGATGCTGCCAAGATGGAAGGTGTGTTCAAGCGTAAGCCTGAGCGTACCGATCTGTCTGCGGACATTAACGAACACCTGATCGTCGAGCTTTACTCCAAGTAAGGCTTAGTACCAAAGAGAGGACACAATGCAGGGTTCTGTGACAGAGTTTCTAAAACCACGCCTGGTAGATATCGAGCAAGTGAGTTCGACGCACGCCAAGGTGACCCTTGAGCCGTTAGAGCGTGGCTTTGGCCATACTCTTGGTAACGCACTGCGCCGTATTCTGCTTTCATCGATGCCGGGTTGCGCGGTGACTGAGGTTGAGATTGATGGTGTACTGCACGAGTACAGCACCAAAGAAGGCGTTCAGGAAGATATCCTGGAAATCCTGCTCAACCTGAAAGGGCTGGCGGTAAGAGTTCAAGGTAAAGATGAAGTTATCCTTACCCTGAATAAATCTGGCATTGGCCCTGTGACCGCAGCCGATATCACCCATGATGGTGATGTCGAAATCGTCAAGCCGCAGCATGTGATCTGCCACCTGACCGATGAGAACGCTGCTATTAGCATGCGTATCAAAGTTCAGCGCGGTCGCGGTTATGTGCCGGCTTCTACCCGAATTCATTCGGAAGAAGATGAGCGCCCAATCGGCCGTCTGCTGGTCGACGCCTGCTACAGCCCTGTAGAGCGTATTGCCTACAATGTTGAAGCTGCGCGTGTAGAACAGCGTACCGACCTGGACAAGCTGGTCATCGAAATGGAAACCAACGGCACAATCGATCCTGAAGAGGCGATTCGTCGTGCGGCGACCATTCTGGCAGAACAACTTGAAGCTTTCGTTGACCTACGTGATGTACGTCAGCCGGAAGTTAAAGAAGAGAAACCAGAATTCGATCCGATCTTGCTGCGCCCTGTTGACGATCTGGAATTGACTGTCCGCTCTGCTAACTGCCTTAAGGCAGAAGCTATCCACTATATCGGTGATCTGGTACAGCGTACCGAGGTTGAGCTGCTCAAAACGCCTAACCTGGGTAAAAAATCTCTTACTGAGATTAAAGACGTGCTGGCTTCTCGTGGTTTGTCTCTGGGCATGCGCCTGGAAAACTGGCCACCAGCAAGCATTGCTGACGAGTAACCGGATCACAGGTTAAGGTTTTACTGAGAAGGATAAGGTCATGCGCCATCGTAAGAGTGGTCGTCAACTGAACCGCAACAGCAGCCATCGCCAGGCTATGTTCCGCAACATGGCAGGTTCACTGGTTCGTCATGAGATCATCAAGACGACCCTGCCTAAAGCGAAAGAGCTGCGTCGCGTAGTTGAGCCGCTGATTACTCTTGCCAAGACTGACAGCGTTGCTAATCGTCGTCTGGCATTCGCCCGCACTCGTGATAACGAGATCGTGGCAAAACTGTTTAATGAACTGGGTCCGCGTTTCGCGAGCCGTGCAGGTGGTTACACTCGTATTCTGAAGTGTGGCTTCCGTGCTGGTGACAATGCTCCGATGGCTTACATCGAGCTGGTTGATCGCGCCGAGTCTCAAACAGAAGCTGCTGCAGAGTAATCTGTAGTAACGTAGAAAAACCGGGCTTGCCCGGTTTTTTTATATCCAGAATATCCCCTTCTCTCTTTTCCCCGTATTCTTGTATTACTCCCGGTAATTTTGAGGTCGCTATGTGGTTGCTTGATCAATGGGCAGAACGGCATATTCTTGATGCGCAGCGAAACGGAGAGTTCGAGGGGCTAGTCGGCAGCGGTGAACCTATATTGCTCGATGATGATAGTCATGTTCCTCCCGAGCTCCGTGCCGGATACCGTCTGCTAAAAAATGCAGGTTGCTTGCCGGCAGAGATGCAGCAGCGGAAGGATGCCATTGAGCTGGTTGATCTGCTAAAAACGGTGCATATTCAGAGCGAGGAATATCAGGCGATCGGTAAAAAGCTCGCACTGCTTGAGCTTAAGCTCCGACAGGCGGGTATAAACACCGACTTCTTACGTGGTGAGTATGCCGTAAAATTGATGCAGCATATCGATGAGGAAAGGTGATGTTTCGTATAGGTGAACTGGCAAAACTGGCGGATGTGACTCCGGATACTATTCGTTACTACGAAAAGCAAAACATGATGGATCACGAAGTGCGAACTGAAGGTGGTTTTCGCCTGTATAGCGATAGCGATCTTCAGCGTCTTAAATTCATTCGTTACGCTAAGCAACTTGGTTTCACGCTTGAGGCCATCCGGGAGCTTTTATCGATCCGTATCGATCCTGAGCATCATACTTGCCAGGAATCGAAAGGGATTGTGCAGAGCCGGTTGAGTGAGGTTGAGTCTAAAATCAAAGAATTGCAGAATATGCGGCGCTCGCTGCAGCGTCTGAATGATGCTTGTTGTGGCAGTGCACACAGTAGCGTTTATTGTTCTATCCTTGAAGCGCTGGAACAGGGAGCAAGCAGCAAAAAATAGCCGCTTGATCTTTTACAGGCTCAGGCATAGACTCGCGGCGATCGTTTAACCCATCTGGAGTAACTATGAGCACCAAATATCGCCATCAAAAAGGGCAAATTAAAGATAACGCCATTGAAGCGCTATTACATGACCCACTGTTCAGGCAAAGAGTTGAGAAGAATAAGAAAGGGAAAGGCAGTTATCAGAGAAATGAGAAACACGGTAAGAGAGGTAACTGGGAGGCCAGTGGCAAACAAGCAATTCGCTTTTTTACCACTGGCTTTCTGCTTTTAATAACCAGTATTAATTCCGTTGGTTCTGCTCTTTCAGCAGGTCACGAATCTCGCTCAGCAGAACTTCCTCTTTAGACGGTGCCGGAGGTGCGGCAGGCTCTTCCGCTTTCTTACGATTCAGTTTATTGATCACTTTGATGGCCATGAAGATGGCAAACGCGACAATCACGAAGTCAAAAATATTCTGAATAAATACGCCGTAGTGCATAACTACCGCAGGAACATCACCCTGGGCATCACGCAATGTTAAAGCAAACTGTTTAAAATCAACCCCACCAATCAGCAAACCCAGCGGTGGCATAATAATATCCGCTACCAGGGAGGAAACAATCTTCCCGAATGCTGCGCCAATAATCACACCTACTGCCAAATCAACAACGTTCCCGCGCATCGCGAATTCGCGAAACTCTTTTAAAATACTCATTAATCTCTCCTTGTGCCGGCTGACAGTAATAATTCTAACAAAGGTTATCTTAATTTCCATTGCTACAAGAAATAAGAATTTTTTGTTAATTCCATAATTTTAAAATGGTTTTTGTATGAAGAAACAGAGCAGAAAATATTTCTGCTCTGCTGAGTTTAGAGGAAGAATGGGCTTGGTTGGAACAGGCGTTCGACATCGCTGACAAATTTCTTATCCGTTAAGAACATAATGACGTGATCGCCCTGTTCTATACGTAGGTTGTCGTTGGCAATCATCACATCATTGCCACGTACAACCGCACCAATGATCGTGCCAGGCGGCAGTTTAATCTCATCGATGACTCGACCCACAACGCGAGAGGTGCTTTCATCTCCATGAGCCACGGCCTCAATGGCTTCTGCAACGCCACGGCGAAGAGATGAAACGCCAACAATATCGGCTTTACGCACATGTCCGAGTAGAGCAGAAATGGTTGCCTGCTGAGGTGAAATCGCAATATCAATTACGCTCCCCTGCACTAAATCGACATAGGCATTACGCTGTATGAGGACCATGACTTTTTTGGCTCCCATTCGCTTAGCCAGCATGGCCGACATGATGTTAGCTTCATCATCGTTGGTGACCGCAATAAAGAGATCAACCTGATCGATATGTTCCTCTGCTAACAGTTCCTGATCTGAGGCGTCACCATAAAATACGATGGTGTTTTGCAGCATTTCTGCAAGTTCAGAAGCTCGCTGCTGATCGCGCTCGATCAGTTTTACGCTGTAATCTTTCTCGAGACGATGTGCTAAACCTGCGCCGATATTACCGCCGCCCACCAGCATGATGCGCTTGTAAGGTTTTTCGAGGCGCTGAAGCTCGCTCATTACCGCACGGATATTTTGTGAAGCGGCAATAAAGAAGACCTCATCACCGGCTTCAACAATGGTTGAACCCTGCGGGCGAATAGGGCGGTCGTGACGGAAAATGGCTGCGACACGAGTATCGATGTGCGGCATATGTTCGCGCATGGTGGAAAGTGCATTACCCACCAGCGGACCGCCATAGTAGGCTTTTACTACTGCCAGGCTAACTTTCCCTTCGGCAAAATTCACGACCTGAAGTGCCCCCGGGTACTCAATCAGGCGGTAAATATTGTCGATTACCAACTGCTCAGGAGCAATCAGGTGATCAATGGGAACGGCTTCCGCATTGAACAGTTTTTCTGCATCGCGAACATAATCGGGGGCTCGAATGCGGGCAATTCTATTAGGCGTATTAAACAGAGAATAAGCGACCTGACATGCGATCATGTTCGTTTCGTCAGAGCTGGTGACTGCGACCAGCATGTCTGCGTCATCGGCCCCTGCTTCACGAAGTACGCGGGGATGAGAGCCGTGGCCCTGGACTACGCGGAGGTCAAACTTATCCTGCAGGCTGCGCAGGCGGGCCTGGTTGGTATCGACGACGGTAATATCGTTGTTTTCACCGACCAGATTTTCTGCCAGAGTGCCGCCGACCTGGCCTGCACCCAGAATGATTATTTTCATCGTTTATCGCTTCACGAGTGATGAAACTTATGACTCACCCTGCAGGGAGTCAGCTCTTAATTAGCTTAGCGTAATAGAAGCCGTCACCGTCGTCTGCTGCAGGCAGATTTTGAATGCCCGGAGCCTTATTGTCACCGGTTTCTACCAGTTTGGCATCGGCATGACGCGCCAGAAACGCGCTCACCTGATCCTTATTCTCGTCGGGGAGAATAGAACAAGTGGCATAGACAAGCGTCCCGCCGGTTTTAAGGTGAGGCCAGATAGCATCCAGAATCTCTTTCTGCAAAGCAACGAGTTCTGCGATATCCCTGTCGCGACGCAGCCATTTGATGTCTGGATGGCGACGAATAACGCCGGTTGCTGAGCATGGCGCATCAAGCAAAATACGGTCAAACTTAGTTTCGCCACACCACTGAGCAGGGAAACGGCCGTCTCCCTGTTTTACTTCTGCTTTCATGCCAAGGCGTTCAAGATTTTCATGCACGCGTTTCAGGCGCTGGGTGTCAACGTCGACGGCCATCACTTTTGCATTCGGGGCCGCTTCCAGAATATGCGTTGTCTTACCGCCCGGTGCGGCACAAAGATCCAGAATAGTTTCGTCGTTTTGCGGATCTAAAAGATCGACGCTGCCCTGAGCTGAAGCATCCTGCACGGTCACCCAGCCTTGCTCAAAACCAGGTAATGCCTGAACGGGGGCGGGTGAATCAAGGCGAACAGCATCCTGGTATTTGGGATGTATATGGCCTTCCAGACCAGCCTCGGCCAGCAAAGCCATCCATGCTTCACGCGTATGGTGCTGGCGATTTACGCGCAGCCACATTGGAGGGCGCTGGTTATTAGCATCGACAATGGATTCCCAGCAGTCCGGGTAAGCTTTTTTCAAACGCTGCAGCAGCCAGGCCGGGTGCAGAAAACGGCTTTCATGCTTAGCAGCTTCTGCCATCAGGTTTTCTTGCTGGCGCTGGAACTGACGTAGTACGCCATTGATTAAGCTCTTAAAAGCCTGACGCTTAATCGCGATGGCACCTTCAACGGTTTCAGCCAGCGCAGCATGCGCAGGAATACGGGTATACAGAAGCTGATAGATGCCGACCATAATTAAGTAATGGATTGTGCGCTGCTTTCCGGCCATCGGGCGTGACATGAGTTTGCCAACCAGCCAGTCCAGCTGCGGAAGGGTACGCAGCACGCCGAAGCACAGCTCCTGCAGCAGGGCTCTGTCTTTATCAGACACTTTCTGCTGTACCCCAGGCAGTACATTACTTAATGATTGTCCTTGCTCGACAACTTGTTCAATTGTTTGGGCAGCCAGGCTGCGAAGATTCAGTGTTTTTTTCATTATCGTGCTCTGGTTTTTCCAGCGCTATAAACAAAAATGCCCAGGTTACCCTGGGCGTATAAATGCGGCTTTATCAGGAGAGGACTGTACCAGGTTCAAACCATTCACGGCGTGAGTTCAGCAGGTCCTGCGCTTTCATGGCTTTTTTACCTGCAGGCTGCAGTTCTTCAAGATTCAGAATGCCCTCGGCGGTCGCAACCTGGATGCCTTGTTTACTGGTGGCCAGAATAGTGCCCGGTGCTGAATTTGTCTGGGTGTTGATCGCCGATGCGCGCCAGACTTTTAGCGGCTGCCCGTCGATTTCCAGCCAGCTCATTGGCCATGGGTTAAAAGCACGGATACAGCGTTCCAGTTGGACGGCAGAAAGGTTCCAGTTGATGCGGGCTTCTTCTTTGCTGAGTTTCTCAGCATAGGTCACCAGCGCTTCGTCTTGAACCTCCGGCGTAGCGGTACCGTTGGTTAGCTGTTCCAGCGTGTCCAGAAGGCCTTTAGGACCCAGCCCTGCTAGCTTATCGTAGAGGGTTCCGCTGGTGTCTTCTGCCTCAATCGGACAAGAGAGTTTATACAGCATGTCGCCGGTATCGAGGCCGACATCCATTTGCATAATGGTGACGCCAGTTTCAGCATCCCCGGCCCACAAAGAACGTTGGATCGGTGCAGCACCACGCCAGCGTGGCAGCAGTGAACCATGAACATTTACGCAGCCCAGGCGAGGCATATCGAGTACCGGCTGAGGCAAAATCAGGCCATAAGCAACCACCACCATAACATCGGCGTTGAGGTCGGCAATCAACTGCTGATTTTCCGCTTTACGCAGCGTAGCCGGCTGAAAGACAGGAATGCCTTTCTCTTCTGCCAGCACTTTTACCGGGCCTGGCATGAGTTTTTTACCACGGCCTGCCGGACGATCTGGTTGGGTAAATACACCAACGACCTGGTGCTGAGAAGACAACAGCGCGTCAAGGTGACGCGCTGCGAAGTCTGGGGTTCCGGCAAAAATAATACGCAGAGAATCTGACACGTTGTTTGTTGTCCTTAAGCTTTCGCTTTCAAACGGTCGAGTTTTTCAACTTTCTGGCGAATACGTTGCTGTTTCAGCGGCGACAGATAATCGATAAACAGTTTACCGACCAGATGATCCATTTCGTGCTGGATACAAATCGCCAGCAGGCCATCTGCTTCCAGTTCAAAGGCTTTACCGTCACGATCGAGCGCGCGAATTTTTACTTTTTCCGCACGAGGTACCAGCGCACGCTGTTCAGGGATGGACAGACAACCTTCTTCAATACCTGTCTCACCGCTTTTTTCCAGCAGTTCCGGGTTAATCAGTACCAGCTGTTCGTCACGGTTCTCGGATACATCAATCACGATAATACGTTGGTGAATATCTACCTGCGTAGCCGCCAGGCCAATGCCTTCTTCGGCGTACATAGTATCGAACATATCATCAACGATACGCTGAATGTCCGCATTCACTTCTTCAACCGGTTTAGCGACTTTGCGAAGGCGCTCGTCGGGAATATGTAATACTTGCAAAACTGCCATAAATTTCCAGAGCTGTGTTCAGTAGTAGAAAGGATTATTCCCTCTATTCTAGACATTTCCCCGGCTGATTGACAGCATCAGTGACCAATCGCAAGGATTGCTTTGATGGCCTGTGGCAGGGGGATTGAGTGCAGATAATGGAGATTTGGCTACGTCTTATGGCTGTTAAGGGGCTGAGTGGGGATAAGTTCCTAAAAATAGCCCACTTCCTGGAACGATGCCCAATGGTAGAAAGGGAGAGTTTGCTCGCGGCGGGATTAAATGCCCGAGAATGTGCATTATTTACTGCATTTAATGAGCGTCAGCTTGAAGCTAGTCTTCTCTGGCTCGATAAGCCAAATCACCATCTGCTGACGGCGGAAGACGCCCTTTATCCTGAGCAGCTCAGAGCCATAAATGATTATCCTGCCGCTCTGTTTGTTGCCGGTGAACCTTCACTACTCAGCCAGAACCAGATTGCAGTTGTCGGTAGTCGCAACCTGTCAGATTACGGCGAGCGCTTTTGCCGGCAGTTCTGCGAAGCGCTTGCACAGTCTGGACTGGTGATAACCAGCGGGTTGGCATTGGGCATTGATGGGGTGGCACATCGTGCGGCACTGAGAGTCAAGGGTAAAACCATTGCTGTGCTGGGTAATGGATTAGGCAGCGTTCATCCTAAGCGTCATTTGATGCTAGCCCGGCAAATTATCGAGCAAGAAGGGGCTGTGCTATCCGAGTTTACCCTTTCCTGCACGCCCTGGCCCTCGAACTTTCCGTGGCGTAATCGTGTCATCAGTGGGCTGAGTAGAGCCGTTTTTGTCGTAGAAGCCGGTGAACGAAGTGGTTCCCTGGTGACTGCCCGCTATGCCGTTGAACAGGGGAGAGAGGTATTTGCTCTGCCCGGTACGGTAGGAAGTCCTGGGAGCGATGGCCCACATTGGCTTATCCAGCAAGGGGCAAATTTAGTACGAAGTCCGCAGGATATTCTCGATTATCTCGCCTCTGAACTCCATTGGCTTCCCGCTTCGCACAATGTGTCAATATATTCGCCAAATCAACAGAACGGCACATTGCCATTTCCCCATCTGTTGGCTAACGTAGGAGATGAGGTTACACCTGTTGACGTCGTCGCTGAACGTGCCGGCCAACCTGTGCCAGAGACGGTAGCTCAGTTACTCGAACTGGAGTTAGCAGGATGGATCGCAGCTGTACCCGGCGGCTATGTCCGATTGAGGAGGGCATGCCATGTTCGACGTACTAATGTACTTATTTGAAACCTACATCCACAGCGAAGCAGAAATGCGCGTTGATCAGGATAAGCTGACGAGCGATCTCACCGAAGCTGGTTTTGATCGTGAGGACATTTTTAACGCATTAGTGTGGCTTGAAAAGCTGGCCGACTATCAGGATGGTTTGACCGAACCGATGCAGCTTGCTGCCGATCCTCTCTCTATGCGTATTTTTACCGCAGAAGAGAGCCAGCGGCTTGATGCAGACTGTCGGGGCTTTTTACTGTTCCTTGAACAGATTCAGGTGTTAAATCTCGAAACCCGCGAAATGGTGATTGAGCGCGTGCTGGCGCTGGACACAGCAGAATTCGAACTGGAAGATCTGAAGTGGGTTGTACTGATGGTGCTGTTCAACATTCCGGGGTGTGAAAACGCCTACCAGCAAATGGAAGAATTACTCTTCGAGGCAAATGAAGGTATGCTGCACTAAATTAAGTTGCAGCATGAGATGTTATGGCCAAGTCAGCACTGTTCTCGGTGCCAAAAAATGAACCCTGCCCCCAATGCGGGGCAGAGTTAGCAATACGTTCCGGTAAACACGGCCCATTTTTGGGCTGTTCCCATTACCCGGAATGCGATTATGTTCGCCCGCTAAAGAGCCAGGCCGATGGTCATATTGTTAAAGTACTTGATGGCCAGCAATGCCCGGTTTGTCAGTCAACGCTCGTGCTACGTCAGGGTCGGTTTGGCATGTTTATCAGCTGCAGCAATTACCCTGAATGCGAACACACGGAAATCATTGATAAACCCGATGAGACGGCAATAGCGTGCCCCCAATGCCAAAAAGGGCAACTGGTTCAGCGTCGTTCTCGCTACGGGAAAACGTTCTGGTCCTGTAACAGCTACCCGGACTGTCAGTTTGTCATTAATTTTAAACCGGTAGCGGGTATCTGCTCTGAATGTCAGTATCCGCTGCTTGTTGAAAAGAAAACGGCTCAGGGCGTGAAACGTTTCTGCGCCAATAAACAATGTGGAAAGCCGGTAACGACGGAACAAGCCAGTGAATAATAACCTGCCTGAAGGCCAGCTCGCGCAGATCGTAGCGGCCCTGAAAGAAGAACAAGTCATCGCCTACCCAACCGAAGCTGTCTTTGGCGTTGGTTGCGATCCCGATAGTGAACTCGCAGTTACTCGCCTGCTTGAGCTGAAACAGCGTCCGGTAGAGAAGGGACTTATCCTTATCGCCGCCAATTTTGAGCAGCTGAAACCTTATATAGATGCCGCTGCGCTTAATGAAGCACAGCTTTCGGTGGTGTTTGCAAACTGGCCTGGCCCGGTGACGTTTGTTTTCCCGGCTTTGCCTTCCACCCCAAAGTGGCTGACCGGGCGTTTTGATTCTTTGGCGGTGCGTGTGACCAATCATCCGCTTGTGAAAGAGCTATGTCTTGCCTACGGTAAGCCTCTGGTCTCTACCAGTGCGAACCTTACGGGCTTGCCTCCGTGCCGCAGCTCGGAAGAAGTTCAGCAGCAGTTTGGCCAAAGTTTCCCTGTACTTATGGGGGATACCGGTGGGCGGCTTAATCCCTCAGAAATACGCGATGCCTTAACCGGCGAACTCTTCCGTCAGGGGTAATTATGGAAACTTTCGCCGTCTTTGGTAACCCTATTCAGCACAGCAAATCTCCTCTTATTCATCGCCTTTTCGCAGAACAATTGGGAATTGAACATCCTTATGGACGCGTGCTTGCTCCGTTAGACACTTTTGCTGAAACACTTGAAGCCTTCTTCAATAAAGGAGGAAGGGGAGCCAACGTCACCGTACCTTTTAAAGAACAAGCTTTTACTCGTGCTGACGAGCTAACAGAGCGGGCGGCGCTTGCAGGTGCGGTCAATACGCTCAAGTGCCTGGAAGATGGACGTTTGCTTGGAGACAATACGGATGGTATTGGCTTGTTGAGCGATCTTGAACGATTGAAACTGATCAAACCCGGCGATCGTATTCTGCTGGTGGGGGCCGGCGGCGCAGCGCGTGGTGTACTGCTACCCTTGTTATCGTTAGATTGTGCGGTCACGATAACCAACCGTACGTTTGCCAAAGCGGCAGAACTAGCTGATTTATTCAGCCATACGGGAAGTGTTAACGCCGTGGCAATGGATCAGCTTGAGGGGCATGAATTCGATTTACTGATCAACGCCACGTCCAGCGGGATTGGCGGTGAGATCCCTGCGCTGCCGGTTTCTCTCCTTTCCCACCGCGTTAGCTGCTACGACATGTTTTACCAGAAAGGGCTGACGCCATTCTTGAACTGGGCCACGAGTCACGGTGTAGTGTCTTACGCGGATGGTCTTGGCATGCTGGTGGGGCAAGCTGCACACGCTTTTATGCTTTGGCACGGCGTCATGCCAGATGTCGCGCCAGTTATTGAGGCGTTGAAAAGAGAAATGGCGGCGTGAACCAGGCCATTCAGTTCCCGGATCGTGAAGTCTGGGATGAAGAGCGGCAGGCTATCCGTTTTCCTGCGCTGGTGCAGGGGTTCCAGGTTGAGTGCGCGATAAGCGCATTGGCCATTGCCAGCCGCTTCGGCGGCAATGGCGCCGAAGAGTGGCTTTCTTTATTTCGGGAATATCGTTGGGATCTTGAAGAAGAAGCCGAAGGCCTGATCGAAAGTGAGCAGGAAGGCGATCAAGGGTGGTACTGGCTATCCTGAGCCAGATACTCATCTTTCCAGCGCACATAATTATTAGCGGAGTAGGTTAATCCGGCCAGCTCCGCTTCAGTCAGGCGGCGAATCTGTTTCACCGGACTGCCTAAATAGAGAAAGCCGCTTTCCAGGTGCTTGTTCTGGGGGACCAGACTACCGGCACCAATCATCACATCATCTTCTACTACTACTCCATCCAATAGGATCGACCCCATTCCAACCAAGACGCGATTGCCGATCGTGCAGCCGTGCAGCATTACCTTATGGCCCACCGTCACATCTTCACCGACGATCAGCGGGTTCCCTTCAGGTTTGTAAGAGGACTTATGGGTAACATGAAGCACGCTGCCATCCTGGATGTTGGTGCGTGCTCCAATTGTCACGGTGTTTACGTCCCCTCGAATAGCAACTAACGGCCAGATACTGACATCATCCGCCAGTTTTACATCACCAATGACCACGCTGGTGGGATCAACCATGACTCGTTCATCGAGTTGAGGAAAAGTTTTTTGAAAAGCACGCAGTACCGCAGACATAAACACCTCAGGGAAATTCATTACAGAAATAGACTGTGGCCGCTTTCTTGAGCAATGGCAAGGGAGTAAAGGGCGGTAAAGAGGGCAGATCGAACAGGATCTCAGCGAAAAGAGTGAAAACTAAACATTCAGAAAAAAAGATCGAAAAAGTACTTGTGCTAAAAAGTGGGATCCCTATAATGCGCCTCCATCGAGACGGCACAATGAATCACTTCACAAATTAGCCGGTTCGATAAAGAGAAAAAATCCTGAAAATCGGGGTTGACTCTGAAAGAGGAAAGCGTAATATACGCCACCTCGAGTTAGCAAGCGAACGCGCCTAACTCACTGCTCTTTAACAATTTATCAGACAATCTGTGTGGGCACTCGCAGGATTGATATCTCAGCATCTTCGGATGCAAAAAAATATCAAGTCTTGAAGAGTGACTACTGATTTTATAAACAGTTTTAATTCTTTGAGCATCAAACACTTTTAAATTGAAGAGTTTGATCATGGCTCAGATTGAACGCTGGCGGCAG
>NZ_VWWU01000013.1:0-4438 GCF_011752835.1 Enterobacter sp. Ap-1006
CCTGGCGGCCGTAGCGCGGTGGTCCCACCTGACCCCATGCCGAACTCAGAAGTGAAACGCCGTAGCGCCGATGGTAGTGTGGGGTCTCCCCATGCGAGAGTAGGGAACTGCCAGGCATCAAATAAAAGCGAAAGGCTCAGTCGAAAGACTGGGCCTTTTTGCTGTGCGCGTTCTATTGAGACAGGCAAGCCAATCCCAACAGGATCGGGTAAACTAGTTGAGTTGATATTCCGGAAAATGGCTGACATGAACTCCTCTCTTAAACCCTTCAATACCTTCGGCATTCAGGCAACTGCGACACATATTGTTATCGCTGAATCTGTACAACAGCTTACTGAAGCATGGGCAGAATCGACGCAGGCACATCAGCCAGTCCTTATTCTGGGGGAAGGCAGTAACGTTCTTTTCCTCGAAAACTTCGAAGGCATGGTCATTATCAATCGTATTAAAGGGATTGAAATTGCTGAGACGGATGATGCCTGGTTGCTCCATGTCGGTGCTGGTGAAAACTGGCATCACCTCGTGGAATATACTCTCCAACAAGGCATGCCAGGTCTGGAAAACCTTGCTCTGATACCGGGCTGTGCTGGCTCATCGCCCATTCAAAATATTGGTGCATATGGTGTTGAAATTAAACAGGTATGTAACTATGTCGATTGCGTTGAGCTAAGTAATGGCCAGGCATTGCGTTTAACAAACGCAGAATGCCGCTTTGGCTACCGGGACAGCATCTTTAAACATGACTACCAGGACCGCTTTGCAATTGTAGCCGTTGGCTATCGCTTGCCTAAAGCCTGGAGGCCGGTTCTCAGCTACGGCGACCTGAGTAAACTGGATCCTTCGACCGTTACACCCCAGCAGGTTTTTGAAAGCGTCTGCAATATGAGGAGCTCGAAGCTGCCCGATCCAAAAGTGAATGGTAATGCCGGCAGTTTCTTCAAAAACCCCGTTATTAGCGCGGAACAGGCAGAAAAACTGATTTCTTGTGGCGCAAACGTCCCCCATTACCCTCAGCCAGATGGCAGCGTTAAACTTGCAGCAGGTTGGCTGATCGATCAATGTCAGTTGAAGGGATACCGCATTGGTGGAGCCGCGATTCATCGGCAACAGGCCTTGGTCATCATTAACGAAGAAAATGCCAGCAGCGCAGATATTGTTGCCCTTGCACACTACGTACGCCAACAGGTTGGTGAAAAGTTTGATGTCTGGCTTGAACCAGAAGTTCGCTTTATGGCTAGCAAAGGGGAAGTCAGTGCCGTGGAGACTATCGCGTGAAAGACAATCGGGTTCCGTTAACGTTAATTAGTATTCTGGCAGACGGTGAGTTTCATTCAGGTGAGCAACTGGGTGAGCAGCTAGGCATGAGCCGGGCGGCCATTAATAAGCATGTTCAAACCCTGCGGGACTGGGGAATCGATGTCTTTACCGTTCCAGGCAAGGGGTATAGCTTGCCGGAGCCTATCCAGTTACTGGATGAAGATTTTATTAAGTCACAGATAGAGAGTGGGACGGTTGCTGTCCTGCCGGTTATTGATTCCACCAACCAATACCTGCTTGACCGGCTCAATTCCCTTCAGTCTGGTGATGCGTGTATAGCGGAATACCAGCAGGCCGGCCGTGGAAGACGTGGCCGTCAATGGTTCTCTCCCTTTGGAGCAAATCTCTATTTGTCCATGTACTGGCGTCTGGAACAGGGGCCAGCTGCGGCAATTGGACTCAGTCTGGTTATTGGCATTGTGATGGCGGAAGTATTACAACGCCTTGGCGCTGAAGACGTCAGGGTAAAATGGCCAAACGACCTCTATCTGAACGACCGCAAGCTCGCCGGTATTTTGGTTGAACTCACCGGGAAAACGGGGGATGCCGCGCAAATCGTTATCGGTGCTGGGATTAATCTTGCGATGCGTAATGTTGCTACAGATGTAATTAATCAGGGATGGATCAACCTCCAGGAAGCTGGCATCCGTATTGACAGGAATACGCTAGCGGTCACTCTAATCCAGGAGTTACGTACGGCACTACAGCTGTTTGAGCAGGAAAGTTTATTACCGTTCCTGCCTCGTTGGGAAAAACTGGATAACTTCATCAATCGACCGGTAAAACTCATTATTGGGGAACGAGAGGTCCATGGAATATCTCGAGGCATTAATGAGCAGGGTGGATTATTGTTGGAGCAGGACGGAGTAATAAAAGCTTGGGTTGGCGGTGAGATTTCTCTGCGCGGCGCAAATTAAAGAGAGGGGGAATTCCCCCTCATCTTATTATTTTCTCAGTTTGACACAATCAACGGCATGATTAGCACTTTTTGTCATAATCAAGCTTGCGCGATCGCGTGTTGGTAATATGTTTTGTTTTAAATTCAATAAATTAATTTCATTCCATAGCTGCGTTGCAATATTTATGGCTTCATCTTTAGAGAGCTTTGCATAGCTGTGGAAATAAGAGTTTGGATCGGTGAATGCACCTTCACGGAATTTTAAGAACCGATTTATATACCAATTCTGTAATAGCTCTTCCGGCGCATCTACATATATAGAAAAATCTACGAAGTCAGAAACAAATACATGATGTGGATCGTGGGGATAATCCATTCCGCTTTGCAGAACGTTTAACCCTTCCAGAATCAAGATATCCGGTTGGGCAACGGTCTTATCACCGTCGGGGATCACGTCGTACACCAAATGCGAGTACACCGGCGCCGTCACGTTGGTTGCACCAGATTTAATGTCGGAGACAAATTTCACCAGACGATGCATATCATAGGATTGCGGGAAGCCTTTCTTCTTCATCAAATTGCGCTCTTTAAGCACTTTATTTGGATGAAGGAAGCCGTCGGTGGTAATCAGTTCAACCTGACGGTGCTCAGGCCAACGGCTGAGTAGGGCCTGCAGCACACGCGCTGTCGTGCTCTTTCCGACAGCCACACTTCCCGCAATACTGATGATGTAGGGAATACGTTGGCCATTGGTGCCAAGGAACTGCTCGAGTACTGCCTGGCGCCGCAGGTTTGAACTGATATAGAAATTGAGCAGACGAGACAGCGGCAGGTAAATCTCCGCCACCTCTTCCAGGGAGAGGTCTTCGTTAATGCCTTTTAACCGGGCGATTTCCCCTTCGGTTAACGTCATGGGAACAGAGTCGCGCAATGCTGCCCATTGGCTCCGGTCAAATTGTAGATAAGGGGTTGTTGCCAACATTTGCTCTTTATTACTCATAAGCATGCTTCTGCCTGTAATTCAGGACAAAATTTACGCGCTACATTCTCGAACGCAAGTAATCAGACGTTGTGTATAAAAAGTATGCCGCGTATTTAACTTTTCAACAGTGGGCAGGAGGGTAACACCTGAATGAAGAGAACAATAAGAAAAAATCAACAACAGTGATGTATTACGGCGGGTACATCACGTTGCGCTTACAGTGAAAGAAGGGGCTGCGAGCCATTTTAAAGGGGCAGTCTTATTTCTGATGATTATTATTTGTCACTCAGGCATCGCCAGGCACCTTTTTCCAGGAAAAACAGATGCCGGAAACGATGAAAATTTGCTCTCAATTGGTGCTTTAGCCGCCATATTCTCGAGATCTAGCGCAAAATGTGAGCGGTAGTGCATTTTATGCGATTTTTTTGTTGCATGAGCGGCGCTCTCTTCCTAGAATGCGCGCTACTTGATGCCGGCTTAGCTCAGTAGGTAGAGCAACTGACTTGTAATCAGTAGGTCACCAGTTCGATTCCGGTAGCCGGCACCATCAAGTACCCCAGGTGGGGTTCCCGAGCGGCCAAAGGGAGCAGACTGTAAATCTGCCGTCATCGACTTCGAAGGTTCGAATCCTTCCCCCACCACCATATTCGGCAACGCATTGCGAAGCCCGGTGCGATAAACGAACAGTTTGTCGACCCGAATACTGAGAGGCCTTCTCTCATATTCACTACAGAAAGATTCAGGTAGCCGAGTTCCAGGATGCGGGCATCGTATAATGGCTATTACCTCAGCCTTCCAAGCTGATGATGTGGGTTCGATTCCCACTGCCCGCTCCAACAAGATGTGCTGATATAGCTCAGTTGGTAGAGCGCACCCTTGGTAAGGGTGAGGTCGGCAGTTCGAATCTGCCTATCAGCACCACTTCTTTATCTCCTCCCTGTTTCTCTTCTGTTAATGCATTCAGCTAATTCAGGCATATGCCTGGTTGATGTGGTGATATCACCGATTTATCCGTGTCTTAGAGGGACAATCGATGTCTAAAGAAAAGTTTGAACGTACAAAACCGCACGTTAACGTCGGTACTATCGGCCACGTTGACCATGGTAAAACAACGCTGACCGCTGCAATCACTACCGTTCTGGCTAAAACCTACGGTGGTTCTGCTCGTGCATTCGACCAGATCGATAACGCACCAGAAGAAAAAGCTCGTGGTATCACCATCAACACCTCCCACGTTGAGT
>NZ_VWWU01000014.1:0-3639 GCF_011752835.1 Enterobacter sp. Ap-1006
GCGCGGTACTCCACCGCCAGCACCGGGTTGTTTTCATGCACTTCGAGGGTGAACAGCCCGTCGGATTCGGTGACCGTCCTGCCGGCATGATTCACCACCTGAGCACCGCCCAGGGCGTGGCCATCGCCGTCCACCAGGCGACCCATCACCGTCACCGTTTTCATCACTTTCACGGAATACGCACTGACGCCCCCGGGAATATGCTGGTAGCTCAGGTATTCAGGCTCGACTTTCAGCGCCGGGGCTTCCGTGCCGGGGAAGTCAATCTGCACCGTGCCGGGTTGCCAGGCATCGACCGGAATGAAGTTCCTGCCCGGTTTGAGCGGCACGGCACCGCCCGGATAAAGCGCCACCAGTTCGGCATTTTTATCGTCGGAGGAGACATCCACTATCATGCCGCCGCCCTGATAATTTGCCGCCTGTTTCGACATTGTGACCCGCCCGCCACCCAATGCCAGCAGGCTGCCGGTATTGAGGCCGCCGGACAGCCTGCCGTCCAGCGTTGAACTCTGCCCCCAGAACGTGCCCGCCATCACCGGCGTATCAAACTGGTTGTAGGTGCTGAACCCAGCGCCGTACCGATCCCCCGTTAAGGTGGCGGTGGTCATTTTTATCGGTCCTTTATCCCACGTCTGATTGACTGAGGCAGAGGTATACAGGTCGCGGCCGCCGCTGGTGTCCGTGCGGCTGCCGACGCTGATATTGCCGCTGCGCTTCGCGCCGCCGAGCGCAAAGCTGGCGGAGAGGCTCACGCCGCGGTTGCGTAACGAGCTGTCATTGCCGTAGGGGCGGTCAAACGCGGCCAGTCGCCAGTTAATGACATTCCCCGCCAGCGCTGTTCGGGTATTGAAGCCGACATCGGCCCCGATGCCGTTATTGCGGCTTCTGTGCGTCAGGCGGGCAGTGAGGCTGTTTTCACTGTTCAGGCGCCAGGTGGTAGAAAGTGTGCTGCTGTGCTCAAGGGACGGACGCGAGCGATAGTAGTGGTAAGGCTCGTCTTCATTGCGATACCAGCTCCGGCTGTGGCTGATCGTGACGTTTCCCCGGGCGTGGGACCATATTCCCTGGGTATCAAACCCGTGGCCGGTGAGATTGCTCCGCCAGATATTGCCGTACAGCTGCACCGGCTTTGCCGCCTGCCAGTCCAGCGAGACGCCGGCCTGCCGTTCTTGCCCAATTTTTTGCACTGCGGCCCCAACCGTCGCCATCGGATGCAGCAGGTAGTTGATGCTGGCTCCGGCCGCAAATTCACCCTCACCATTCTCTTCGCTTTTGTCACTGTTCCACAGCGTCTGCTGCTGCCCGGCGAACACGTTGTAGCGCAGGCGCTGGCCTGGAGTACGCCAGCGGGAAGGTTTATTGATGGTTTCTGTGACCCGGCTGCTCTCACGTCCGTCTTCCATGAGGCGAATTTCAACGTCATAAATACCGGCCGGCAGCGGCGCGGTATCTAACATTTGCAGGCCGGGTTCAACGGGCTGAGAATTTATCAGGGTGCCGTCGCGGTAAATTTCCGCCACGCCTTCACGGTTAGCTGACACGTAGACGGGATAAAGCGCGGGCACGTCGCCGTCCTTCAGCAGGACGTCGCTACTGCCTGCCATCATGCCGGCGAGCGTGCTGATCCCGCCTCCCGGCGTATAAGGCTGGCGCAGCAGACCCTGGCTGTCCGGCGTAAATAGCCCGGTACGGAGAAAGTGTTGCTGAAATTCACGCTGAACGTAGAGAGAGGTTATGGCATGGCGGGAAGTGCTGCCCAGGCTGTTGCTGCGGGTCTGGTCATGCTGAAACTGGCTCATTAATGTCCAGGTCCCCAGCGCGGCCTCCAGGCCCCCGTTCCAGCTCATGCTTGACTGCTGCTCGCCGCCGCTGAGGTTAAGCTGGTTATTCAGCAGCAGGCCTGAATCCCCATCTTCGGGTAAGGTATACCAGTATTTATTCGCGTCGTTTCCCGGTTGCTGCGTGAGTAAAACGAGGCGGGCATCGCTCAGGCTGTAATCCGCCGCCAGCAGCCCCGGCGGGCAGGCATGGTCACTGCACTTCCCAAGCGGAACAAAGTCAGTGAACGCCTTTAACCAGCGCTGGCGTTCGGCCGCGCTAAACTCACTGTCGCCGTTATCGGTAAAATGGATAATCCTGGCCCGGTTATCCTCCGTCACGATGATCATGGCATCGCCCAGGACCCGGTTATCTACCATAATGCGGGCTGAAAGCGGGGCATTGAAGAAATGCGCCTGAAAATCATCCGGCATAGCCGCTGCCTGGCTGGCAAGTGTCGCAGGTTGAGCCAAAACATTTACACTGCTGAAAAGCAGAAATAACGACCCTGTTAATGGACGCAAGAATCCCATAATATCAAACGCCTGAAATTTTCTTTCCGAAGAAAGAAAAGAGAAATTCCTCTCTCTTTTCTCCTCAATGCACGATTGTTCGTTAACCGAACAAACCAGTAATACTGCTGCCGCTAAAATTAAGGCGCTTCGGTATCAAACATCATGGTCACGGCCCCGATGTAGGTCCCGGCCGTTGGTTTAGTGCCAGCAGCTTTCTGGCTTACCGTCAGGGTGGCCGTTTTCTCTGTTGCGGCTTCGGAAGCGTTGTACAGCGTGACCGCTGACGCTGCGTCAATCGGCAGTGTCTGGCCGGCAATATTCACCTGGAGATCGATAGTATCCGTACCGCCGGCCGAGCTGAGCACAGGCTGCCCGGACAGATAGGCTTTAATGCTCCCGCCGGAATTTTTCATTTGCAGCTGCTGAGAAAATCCATCCAGAGAATCCGTCGCCGCATTCCATGCCATTTTTTGCGTCTGGGCATTCCAGCCGTTAACTGGCGTGACGAAGAAATCAGTAGCAGGGATCGCCGCCTCTACGTTGAAATCAACCTGCAGAGGGGCAGCGTGAACCGCCGATGCCGTCGCCAGAAGGGCACCGAGTAAAGTCATTTTTTTTGCGTACATATATCATTCCTTTTGATAATAGATAGAACAGGGTTACTTCAAATTACGAACCTGATTTCAGCGCCTTTTTTTGACTGCCTTCATTCAGCGTGTAGTGCCAGATTTTTTGCGGCACAATGTCCCGCTCCAGGCTCCGGCCGGGCCTTAATTGAATATTGACGGGTGGACTACAGTCTTTAAGTGTTGCATCGCAGGATTTCAGGTTGCTGATAACCACAGAGGCATTCCCCTTGTTGCTGATACGCAGTTTTTTACCTGTATCCGTAATTTGCGTATCGAAGCGAACATTATCGGGATGAACGGTCACAATGGTGCCAAACCCGGTGAGTACGCTGACGCTGGCGTTAATGGCATCCTGATACTTTTCAACTTCATCCTTGCTGAGCGCAAATTCATCCCTGTTTTTCGGCACGACGGGAATATAACGCACGCGATAATAAGACTCTTTATTCCGGGAGCCGGTATAGACCAGTCTGTTGGTTTGCATTCCGCCCGCAGGGATAATTAGCCGCGGCGGGGACGAAATAACCCCGGCGCCCTGCCCGTTAACAATGGCCTCATTATCAAGCGGAATTTCCTTTACCGGGCTATGCTCGTTATAAACGATTTCACTAACCTCAACGCGTACAAATGCCGTGGCATCCCCGGAGTTATAAATGCGTTTGGCGAGGGTATTTTTA
>NZ_VWWU01000015.1:0-3060 GCF_011752835.1 Enterobacter sp. Ap-1006
CCACATGGCACTTGTTCGTTCAGGCAATAAAAACAAGATTTCTGAAGCAGATGCTAAGTTCAACGCGGTGTTTGATACTGAATACAAACCGGGGGAAACGTGTGAATATGAAGGAATTTATACATGTACCGGTTGCGGTAAAGAAGTGACCATCGCAGGAGGAAAAACTATCCCCCCCCAAAACCATCACCAACACACCCCTGGGCAAGGGAACATTCGTTGGAAACTATTCGTATATGCACAGTGAGGTATAAAAATGGCTTTAAGTGATCATGAATATGTAAACTTTTCAGAAGACTACGAACTTAACTATCACCTGCGCAAAGTGGAAAAGCAGCAGTCAATCTCAAATCGTGATACCTTGCGCAAGATGGGTGTCGAGCTAAAAGCCCGTCTGAATAAGACCTACCTGACTCACACTGAGTTTCACGCCTACATCCTGACTCAATTACACCGCCTGAGTTGATAAGCATCACGGGCCGCCAATATAGGCGGCTTTTTTATGCCTGCAGATTAGCCTGATTTACCATAACATCTGTTGTCTGCACCGCCTCAGACGACCTCAGCGCACTTCTGGTGCCAGCCCCTCAAAACACACCATCTTCCCCGTCAAAACCAGCCAGAATCGCGCCTGTGAATCCTCACCGGTATGAATCGTTATTCACCAGAATCGCTGAAGGGGACTTTGGCGGCTAAAAACGGCTGTAACACCGGAAAGTACCCGTCCAGTTGCGGTAGCAACCTGCAGCCTCATAGAGCAAGAGCATGTTGAGCAGGAGCGAATAAGTTACGGCATTGTAGCCCGGAGCTGCACAGCACGTAGGACTACAATGCACATCTTGCCATCAGCGGAGATGCAACTTAACGCGAAGGTACGCAATTAAATGCAATCGTGTGAGGCTGAATGCAAAGAGATGCAATTATACGCAACGATATGCAAACACCCGGGCACCACGGGCAATAGAAACGATGACCGAAGCAATAAATGTTGAAACCTGAGGAAGTCTGAAAACAGACCATTCAGAGATAATGTGACCGTGCAAAATACAACAACGATGAAATGACGCCTCCTCGCTCACTCGGTCGCTACGCTCCGGCCGTGAGACTGCGGCGGGCGTTGCGGATTAAATCAACGCGGTAAGTTATCAACGGAAACAGTGGATAACGCTGTGAGGAGCACGAAGAGAAGATGGCAAGGAGCAGCCCAAAGGGCTGTTTTTCCATAGGCTCCGCCCCCCTGACAAACATCACAGAATCTGACGCTCAAATCAGTGGCGGCGAAACCCGACAGGACTATAAAGATCCCAGGCGTTTCCCCCTGGTAGCTCCCTCGTGCGCTCTCCTGTTCCTGCCTTTCGGTTTACCGGTGTCATTCCGCTGTTATGGCCGCGGTTTCTCATTCCACGCCTGACACTCGGTTCCGGGTAGGCAGTTCGCTCCAAGCTGGACTGTATGCACGAACCCCCCGTTCAGTCCGACTGCTGCGCCTGTTCCGGTAACTATCGACTTGAGTCCAAGCCGGAAAGACACGACAAAGCGCCACTGGCAGCAGCCATTGGTAACTGAAAATTAGTGGATTTAGATATCGAGAGTCTTGAAGTGGTGGCCTGACTCCGGCTACACTGAAAGGACAGTATTTGGTATCTGTGCTCCACTAAAGCCAGTTACCAGGTTAAGCAGTTCCCCAACTGACTTAACCTTCGAAAAACCGCCTCCCCAGGCGGTTTTTTCACTTACAGAGCAAGAGATTACGCGTACCGAAACCGGATCTCAAGAAGATCGTAGAAAAGAAATATTCAGCGCATTCACTCTCCCCCATAAAAAAAGAAGGCTCTCTGTTATGAAAGCCTTCTTTTTTTATGGATTTATATATTTTTTCAAAAAAAATCATGCAATAGCATTCTTATTTCCTGATTCTTCAGCACTATTATTCCTTTTTATAATTTGATAAAATGGGGTAACCCTATCTATTTCCTCTTGCAATCTAGGACTACTGGTAACCTCCCACAAATCAACAGACTGCTGTATGTTTAACCAGAATTTCGCGGTGGTTTCGAATGCTCTCGCCAACCTAAAAGCCATATCAGTAGATAGCTTTCTATTGTTGTTAACCAAAGCACTTACAGAATTTCTGTGTACGTTCAACATTTCAGCCAAGTCATTGATTTTTAAACCACTAGGCTCAAGGTATTCATAAAGAAGAATATCTCCGACTGTTGATGGTTTTCTAGTTGCTTGGGACATGCTTTACTCCTGAATTTTTTTACTTCTCTCGGTTAAATGAGGAAGATTAGTATTTCGTCTATTTCCAGCGGCATTGAAAAGTAATTATCTTAAATATAGTCTAACGTCTGGTTTTTCATTTTATTTATGACGTTTTAATGTAGGTGAGGAATGTCCCCACCTACACCCTAACAAGATAACAGCCACGACCTGTTATCTATTTATAATCATGAGGATCGAGATACAAACCCTCGACACCATTATCACCCCACTTAAAAATCAAGCGGTATTTCTCGTTCACCCTTATGGATGAATACCCTGTCAATGGAGGGTTGAGATTTTCAAAGCGGTTCCCAGGGGGAGACCGTAAATCTCCGACTTTATCAGCAGCATTCAGCATATCCAGCTTGCGAAGTAATGAAGCTCTTATCGCAGCAGGAATCTTTCGATTGGCTGTACCGTATTTATAAAACTGGTATAGCCAATCGTCTCGACACTGAATGCGGCAATCATCATTTTCATGATCTTGCTGCATTTTTCTTTTACCTCTTTTTTTGCCGTAAACAGGCAATGTTTCACCTTCTTACCTCCACCATATTACACCGTCAGACAAAAATGCACAATAGCACTGTGCGCTTGTGCATTTTTGTCTGACGGTGTAATATGCACATATGCACAGTGCTATTGTGCAATAAAAATAAATTTGGAGGCCACATGGCACTTGTTCGTTCAGGCAATAAAAACAAGATTTCTGAAGCAGATGCTAAGTTCAACGCGGTGTTTGATACTGAATACAAACCGGGGGAAACGTGTGAATATGAAGGAATTTATACATGT
>NZ_VWWU01000016.1:0-2873 GCF_011752835.1 Enterobacter sp. Ap-1006
GGTTAAGACATGTTCGAGTCTCTCAAATTTTCACAACAGCGATTGTGTCTTACGAGACATCTTCGGGTTGTGAGGTTAAGCGACTAAGCGTACACGGTGGATGCCCTGGCAGTCAGAGGCGATGAAGGACGTGCTAATCTGCGATAAGCGTCGGTAAGGTGATATGAACCGTTATAGCCGGCGATTTCCGAATGGGGAAACCCAGTGTGATTCGTCACACTATCATTACGTGAATACATAGCGTAATGAAGCGAACCGGGGGAACTGAAACATCTAAGTACCCCGAGGAAAAGAAATCAACCGAGATTCCCCCAGTAGCGGCGAGCGAACGGGGAGCAGCCCAGAACCTGAATCAGTTTGTGTGTTAGTGGAAGCGTCTGGAAAGTCGCAGGGTACAGGGTGATACTCCCGTACACTAAAATGCACATACTGTGAGTTCGAAGAGTAGGGCGGGACACGTGGTATCCTGTCTGAATATGGGGGGACCATCCTCCAAGGCTAAATACTCCTGACTGACCGATAGTGAACCAGTACCGTGAGGGAAAGGCGAAAAGAACCCCGGCGAGGGGAGTGAAAAAGAACCTGAAACCGTGTACGTACAAGCAGTGGGAGCCTCTTTATGGGGTGACTGCGTACCTTTTGTATAATGGGTCAGCGACTTATATTCTGTAGCAAGGTTAACCGTATAGGGGAGCCGCAGGGAAACCGAGTCTTAACTGGGCGTTAAGTTGCAGGGTATAGACCCGAAACCCGGTGATCTAGCCATGGGCAGGTTGAAGGTTGGGTAACACTAACTGGAGGACCGAACCGACTAATGTTGAAAAATTAGCGGATGACTTGTGGCTGGGGGTGAAAGGCCAATCAAACCGGGAGATAGCTGGTTCTCCCCGAAAGCTATTTAGGTAGCGCCTCGTGAACTCATCTTCGGGGGTAGAGCACTGTTTCGGCTAGGGGGCCATCCCGGCTTACCAACCCGATGCAAACTACGAATACCGAAGAATGTTATCACGGGAGACACACGGCGGGTGCTAACGTCCGTCGTGAAGAGGGAAACAACCCAGACCGCCAGCTAAGGTCCCAAAGTCATGGTTAAGTGGGAAACGATGTGGGAAGGCACAGACAGCCAGGATGTTGGCTTAGAAGCAGCCATCATTTAAAGAAAGCGTAATAGCTCACTGGTCGAGTCGGCCTGCGCGGAAGATGTAACGGGGCTAAACCATGCACCGAAGCTGCGGCAGCGACACTATGTGTTGTTGGGTAGGGGAGCGTTCTGTAAGCCGTCGAAGGTGAACTGTGAGGTTTGCTGGAGGTATCAGAAGTGCGAATGCTGACATAAGTAACGATAAAGCGGGTGAAAAGCCCGCTCGCCGGAAGACCAAGGGTTCCTGTCCAACGTTAATCGGGGCAGGGTGAGTCGACCCCTAAGGCGAGGCCGAAAGGCGTAGTCGATGGGAAACAGGTTAATATTCCTGTACTCGGTGTTACTGCGAAGGGGGGACGGAGAAGGCTATGTTAGCCGGGCGACGGTTGTCCCGGTTTAAGCATGTAGGCGGAGCGTTTAGGTAAATCCGGACGCTTATTAACGCTGAGGTGTGATGACGAGGCACTACGGTGCTGAAGTAACAAATGCCCTGCTTCCAGGAAAAGCCTCTAAGCATCAGGTAACATTGAATCGTACCCCAAACCGACACAGGTGGTCAGGTAGAGAATACCAAGGCGCTTGAGAGAACTCGGGTGAAGGAACTAGGCAAAATGGTGCCGTAACTTCGGGAGAAGGCACGCTGTCGGTAGGTGAAACCCCTCGCGGGTGGAGCTGAAGGCAGTCGAAGATACCAGCTGGCTGCAACTGTTTATTAAAAACACAGCACTGTGCAAACACGAAAGTGGACGTATACGGTGTGACGCCTGCCCGGTGCCGGAAGGTTAATTGATGGGGTTATCCGCAAGGAGAAGCTCTTGATCGAAGCCCCGGTAAACGGCGGCCGTAACTATAACGGTCCTAAGGTAGCGAAATTCCTTGTCGGGTAAGTTCCGACCTGCACGAATGGCGTAATGATGGCCAGGCTGTCTCCACCCGAGACTCAGTGAAATTGAAATCGCTGTGAAGATGCAGTGTACCCGCGGCAAGACGGAAAGACCCCGTGAACCTTTACTATAGCTTGACACTGAACATTGAGCCTTGATGTGTAGGATAGGTGGGAGGCTTTGAAGCGTGGACGCCAGTCTGCGTGGAGCCAACCTTGAAATACCACCCTTTAATGTTTGATGTTCTAACGTAGACCCGTGATCCGGGTTGCGGACAGTGTCTGGTGGGTAGTTTGACTGGGGCGGTCTCCTCCTAAAGCGTAACGGAGGAGCACGAAGGTTAGCTAATCACGGTCGGACATCGTGAGGTTAGTGCAAAGGCATAAGCTAGCTTGACTGCGAGAGTGACGGCTCGAGCAGGTGCGAAAGCAGGTCTTAGTGATCCGGTGGTTCTGAATGGAAGGGCCATCGCTCAACGGATAAAAGGTACTCCGGGGATAACAGGCTGATACCGCCCAAGAGTTCATATCGACGGCGGTGTTTGGCACCTCGATGTCGGCTCATCACATCCTGGGGCTGAAGTAGGTCCCAAGGGTATGGCTGTTCGCCATTTAAAGTGGTACGCGAGCTGGGTTTAGAACGTCGTGAGACAGTTCGGTCCCTATCTGCCGTGGGCGCTGGAGAATTGAGGGGGGCTGCTCCTAGTACGAGAGGACCGGAGTGGACGCATCACTGGTGTTCGGGTTGTCATGCCAATGGCATTGCCCGGTAGCTAAATGCGGAAAAGATAAGCGCTGAAAGCATCTAAGCGCGAAACTTGCCCCGAGATGAGTTCTCCCTGACCCTTT
>NZ_VWWU01000017.1:0-1616 GCF_011752835.1 Enterobacter sp. Ap-1006
AAATATCAAGTCTTGAAGAGTGACTACTGATTTTATAAACAGTTTTAATTCTTTGAGCATCAAACACTTTTAAATTGAAGAGTTTGATCATGGCTCAGATTGAACGCTGGCGGCAGGCCTAACACATGCAAGTCGAGCGGTAGCACGGGGAGCTTGCTCCTGGGTGACGAGCGGCGGACGGGTGAGTAATGTCTGGGGATCTGCCTGATGGAGGGGGATAACTACTGGAAACGGTAGCTAATACCGCATAACGTCGCAAGACCAAAGAGGGGGACCTTCGGGCCTCTTGCCATCAGATGAACCCAGATGGGATTAGCTAGTAGGTGGGGTAATGGCTCACCTAGGCGACGATCCCTAGCTGGTCTGAGAGGATGACCAGCCACACTGGAACTGAGACACGGTCCAGACTCCTACGGGAGGCAGCAGTGGGGAATATTGCACAATGGGCGCAAGCCTGATGCAGCCATGCCGCGTGTATGAAGAAGGCCTTCGGGTTGTAAAGTACTTTCAGCGAGGAGGAAGGCGTTAAGGTTAATAACCTTGGCGATTGACGTTACTCGCAGAAGAAGCACCGGCTAACTCCGTGCCAGCAGCCGCGGTAATACGGAGGGTGCAAGCGTTAATCGGAATTACTGGGCGTAAAGCGCACGCAGGCGGTTTGTTAAGTCGGATGTGAAATCCCCGGGCTCAACCTGGGAACTGCATTCGAAACTGGCAAGCTTGAGTCTTGTAGAGGGGGGTAGAATTCCAGGTGTAGCGGTGAAATGCGTAGAGATCTGGAGGAATACCGGTGGCGAAGGCGGCCCCCTGGACAAAGACTGACGCTCAGGTGCGAAAGCGTGGGGAGCAAACAGGATTAGATACCCTGGTAGTCCACGCCGTAAACGATGTCGACTTGGAGGTTGTGCCCTTGAGGCGTGGCTTCCGGAGCTAACGCGTTAAGTCGACCGCCTGGGGAGTACGGCCGCAAGGTTAAAACTCAAATGAATTGACGGGGGCCCGCACAAGCGGTGGAGCATGTGGTTTAATTCGATGCAACGCGAAGAACCTTACCTACTCTTGACATCCAGAGAACTTAGCAGAGATGCTTTGGTGCCTTCGGGAACTCTGAGACAGGTGCTGCATGGCTGTCGTCAGCTCGTGTTGTGAAATGTTGGGTTAAGTCCCGCAACGAGCGCAACCCTTATCCTTTGTTGCCAGCGGTTCGGCCGGGAACTCAAAGGAGACTGCCAGTGATAAACTGGAGGAAGGTGGGGATGACGTCAAGTCATCATGGCCCTTACGAGTAGGGCTACACACGTGCTACAATGGCGCATACAAAGAGAAGCGACCTCGCGAGAGCAAGCGGACCTCATAAAGTGCGTCGTAGTCCGGATTGGAGTCTGCAACTCGACTCCATGAAGTCGGAATCGCTAGTAATCGTAGATCAGAATGCTACGGTGAATACGTTCCCGGGCCTTGTACACACCGCCCGTCACACCATGGGAGTGGGTTGCAAAAGAAGTAGGTAGCTTAACCTTCGGGAGGGCGCTTACCACTTTGTGATTCATGACTGGGGTGAAGTCGTAACAAGGTAACCGTAGGGGAACCTGCGGTTGGATCACCTCCTTACCTAA
>NZ_VWWU01000018.1:0-1055 GCF_011752835.1 Enterobacter sp. Ap-1006
TCACGGATTGCGAAACGCAGACCGTCGTCCATCGCGATTGGGTGGATCAGGGTAACAACCATTTTGATGTTGTCGCCTGGCATTACCATCTCTACGCCTTCTGGCAGTTCGATGGTACCGGTCACGTCAGTTGTACGGAAGTAGAACTGTGGACGGTAGCCTTTGAAGAACGGAGTATGACGGCCGCCTTCGTCTTTGGACAGGATGTACACTTCAGATTCGAACTTGGTGTGCGGCTTGATAGAGCCTGGCTTAGCCAGTACCTGACCACGTTCGATTTCTTCACGTTTGATACCACGCAGCAGAACACCTACGTTCTCACCAGCACGGCCTTCGTCCAGCAGTTTGCGGAACATTTCAACGCCGGTACAGGTAGATTTCGCAGTATCTTTGATACCAACGATTTCAACTTCTTCACCGACTTTAACGATACCGCGCTCTACACGACCGGTAACAACGGTACCACGACCGGAGATGGAGAATACGTCTTCGATTGGCAGCAGGAACGGCAGGTCGATTGCACGTACTGGTTCTGGGATGTAAGAATCCAGGAAGCCAGCCAGTTCAACGATTTTAGCTTCCCACTCTGCTTCGCCTTCCAGCGCTTTCAGAGCAGAACCACGGATGATTGGGGTGTCATCACCTGGGAAGTCGTACTGAGACAGAAGTTCACGCACTTCCATTTCAACCAGCTCCAGCAGCTCTTCGTCATCAACCATGTCGCATTTGTTCAGGAACACGATGATGTAAGGAACGCCAACCTGACGACCCAGCAGGATGTGCTCACGGGTCTGAGGCATAGGGCCGTCAGTCGCAGCAACAACCAGGATAGCGCCGTCCATCTGAGCAGCACCGGTGATCATGTTTTTCACGTAGTCGGCGTGCCCTGGGCAGTCAACGTGCGCGTAGTGACGAGTCGGGGTGTCGTACTCAACGTGGGAGGTGTTGATGGTGATACCACGAGCTTTTTCTTCTGGTGCGTTATCGATCTGGTCGAATGCACGAGCAGAACCACCGTAGGTTTTAGCCAGAACGGTAGTGATTGCAGCGGTCAG
>NZ_VWWU01000019.1:0-806 GCF_011752835.1 Enterobacter sp. Ap-1006
AACCAAGGAATCGGGCGAAACATGCCCGACCAGCGTGACCAACTGGTCGTACGCGTCAAGGACCTGGCCTAGCACAAACGAGGGAAGTTCCTGCGAGCCCTGGAACTCAACGAAGGTCCACCTGAACGTGAAATTGTGCTTCTCGAAGACACTCCGCGTCTTCTGCCTACCTATATCCCAAGTTGCCAGCCGGGCACTGTCGTTTATCGCCTTAGCCTGGATCATCCCGAGCTCCGTCAGCAGTGCACGAGCCTTCTCCTGTCCAAGCTCCTCTTCTGCCTCAGTCAGAAGACGTTGCAGTTCTTCTGCGAAGACGGCATGGACGACCAACTGCCGCTCCGTAAACATTTCGGTCCACCTGGTGATCCCATACATACGGTGGCCGCGGTCGTAGTTCGAGATCTCGGTGATCTCCTCTGTCGGGAGACAGCCGGTCGCCTCCCAGTCAGCCCGATGCTCTGCGAGGTAGTCACTGGCGCGTTCGAGGCAGGCCACGTCCTCGCTGCTTGGCGCCCGATACCCTTTGCTTCGGTCGGTCTTGCGGTAGTAGACCGCGTAGAGAACCTGCTCGAACCGACCGGACTTGGCTTCGGACTTAATGTAAGCGTCATCAATCGCGAGGTCGTCATAAGGGCTGCGGGCGGTACCGCCCGTCATCAGCCAAACAGAGGGGTCGAAGTCGATCTCGTCGCCCCGAGCAATCTCGAAGGTGGGCTCGCTCAAGAGGTTGCCGTCTTGGTCGTGCACGACGATTCGCACGGCTGTCTCGCGGCCCTTGGTCTTGTCCAGCCACTGATCAGTGATGA
>NZ_VWWU01000020.1:0-755 GCF_011752835.1 Enterobacter sp. Ap-1006
TTCTCCGGTGGGTGAGTCGCGCAGCGCGCATCCCTCGTCCACATCATACTCACAGCGCATATTGACGGTGAAACCAGAAGTGGACGACAGGGTGAAGGGGACTTCTTTATTAAGTAAGTCCGGCACCCGCCCGCCGTTCACCCACTGGCTCCAGCCGCCTTTGGGAGCCAGGCCGACGTTTTCACTGCCCGGTGCGAGGAAGAACTTGAACGCATGACGAACGGTGGCTTTTATTTTGATCCGAATTTCGCTGTCGGAGGTCGTCTCGGTATTAAAGTTAATATCCCCTCCCTCACCAACGGTATAAACCACCTCACCTTCATAGTCCCCGGAATAAACGTCCAGAGGATTCGGCGTCGTTAAATTATAGCCAAAGCTGAAGTTGTCAATGCGAACATTTCCCTGAAACTGACCCACATCGGTAAGCTTACGGTAGCAAGTTAATTTTGCCTCTGGCACACCCCATGCATGCCTGAACCCCTCACCGTTACCAAATCCAGTCCCTATTCGCCCCGAGCATCCACCTGCGGGGTAACGACCTGTGCCGTTCATGGCGTTAAACAGATCACCATTGCTGGCATCCAGTCGGTGGTGCTGCATACCAAAAAAGGCAAGCCGAAAATGACTATCAAGCGTATTCCCTGTTTTAGGATCGGTTAATACCACATCTCTTGTTACCCCATCGAGTGATATTGATACATGATTTTTTATCAAATCCGCAGACGCGTAATCAAAGTATTTCTCACCGGTTAAAC
>NZ_VWWU01000001.1:0-1598340 GCF_011752835.1 Enterobacter sp. Ap-1006
TGGACGCATCACTGGTGTTCGGGTTGTCATGCCAATGGCATTGCCCGGTAGCTAAATGCGGAAAAGATAAGCGCTGAAAGCATCTAAGCGCGAAACTTGCCCCGAGATGAGTTCTCCCTGACCCTTTGAGGGTCCTGAAGGAACGTTGAAGACGACGACGTTGATAGGCTGGGTGTGTAAGCGTAGCGATACGTTGAGCTAACCAGTACTAATGATCCGTGAGGCTTAACCTTACAACACCGAAGGTGTTTTGAGAGACGAAAGATTTTCAGCTTAGTTCAGGATTAACGCTCATGGTCATGAGAATGACGGTGAGTAACAGAATTTGCCTGGCGGCCGTAGCGCGGTGGTCCCACCTGACCCCATGCCGAACTCAGAAGTGAAACGCCGTAGCGCCGATGGTAGTGTGGGGTCTCCCCATGCGAGAGTAGGGAACTGCCAGGCATCAAATTAAGCATTAACCCCGACCGAAAGGCCGGGGTTTTTTGCTTTTTAAAGATTAAAACAGACCATAAGCCATATATTTTCTCCGTATTACTGCAGTTCTACCCATTCAGCCGGAGGCTGCCCGAAGGGTGACGGGCAGGACAGCCCGGCATACAACTGTCAGGCATCAAATCAGCATTAAGCCCGACCGAAAGGCCGGTTTTTTTGCTTTTTAAAGCGTACCTTTTCACAAAAATCTCCGTTTGTTCACAAAAGTTAATGTAACAACTCCGCAACAAGATACTTCACCTCACAAAATTTCTTTCTCCTGCTTTACTGGATCCTGGGTTATTAGACCCATTCAGGAAGACAGGAGAAGAAAATAAAATGATTGAAACAACAAGTGAATCAAATATTGTGCCGTCGGCGGCTGATACCCGTCGTCGCGTCTGGGCCATCGTGGGTGCTTCATCAGGGAATCTGGTTGAGTGGTTTGATTTTTATGTTTATTCGTTCTGCTCACTCTATTTTGCGCATATCTTTTTCCCAGCGGGAAACACCACGACTCAGCTTCTGCAAACCGCCGGTGTCTTTGCCGCAGGTTTTTTGATGCGACCCATTGGAGGCTGGTTATTCGGGTATATTGCCGATAAACATGGACGTAAAAACTCCATGCTTATCTCAGTGTGTATGATGTGTTTTGGATCGATGGTCATTGCCTGCCTGCCAGGATACGCCACCATTGGCACATGGGCCCCTGCATTATTGCTTTTAGCACGCCTGTTCCAGGGGTTATCTGTTGGAGGGGAGTACGGCACCAGCGCAACTTACATGAGTGAGGTGGCGGTCGAAGGTCGTAAAGGGTTCTATGCCTCATTCCAGTACGTGACGCTCATTGGCGGGCAGCTGGCCGCGTTGTTTGTTGTGGTTGTTCTCCAGCAAGTGCTAAGTGATGAAGATTTGCGTAGTTGGGGATGGAGAATTCCCTTCGCGATTGGGGCCGTACTGGCGATTGTTGCGCTCTATCTTCGCCGCTCACTGGATGAAACATCGGATAAAGCAAGCCGCGCGCACAAGGATGCCGGTACGCTGTCCGGACTATGGAAAAATAAAAAAGCCTTCATTATGGTGCTGGGTTTCACCGCCGGCGGCTCCCTGGCTTTCTATACCTTCACTACCTATATGCAGAAATATCTGGTGAATACTGCGGGGATGCATGCGAACACGGCCAGCGTGTTGATGACCTGTGCGCTGTTTATCTTCATGGTACTTCAGCCGTTTTTCGGTGCACTGTCGGATAAAATTGGTCGTCGAAATTCTATGCTTTGCTTTGGCGGACTGGCAGCGGTGCTGACTGTGCCTATTTTGACGGCACTGCAGAATATTAGCTCACCTTATGCGGCCTTTGCTCTGGTGATGGCGGCGATGCTAATTGTCAGTTTTTACACTTCAATCAGCGGCATCCTTAAGGCAGAAATGTTCCCACCGGAAGTCCGTGCGCTAGGTGTAGGCCTGTCTTATGCAGTTGCAAATGCCTTGTTTGGTGGCTCGGCAGAATATGTCGCCTTATCTCTGAAATCGATGGGCAGCGAAACGACCTTCTTCTGGTATGTCTCTGGGATGGGGGCGCTGGCATTTGCTGTTTCTCTGTTGCTGCACCGTAAAGGAAAAGGGATCAAGCTCTAGAAAGAAAAAGCCCTGCAGTGCAGGGCTTAAACGTTTAGAGAATACGGCTTATTAGTCGGTCGATACGGATACGTCGCAGGCGGCGAATCAGCTTGCGAACTTTCACCGGATATTCGGCGATGCTTTGCAGATCGCGATAATGCTTAACAGCCGTCGTATGGGTGCGGATAAGCTCCAGCTCCCTGGTGCGAATGCCTTCAAGCTCTCTTTTGGGATCGTGAATCAGCAGAGCATTTTCCAGATCCAGGCGCCACGCGCGCGGATTAAGGTTATTCCCGGTCAGCAGCATCCACTCGTTGTCCACCCACATGCCTTTCAGGTGGTAACTGTTATCCCCATCTTTCCACAAACGCACAATCAACTGCCCGGTATTGACATAATATTGCAGGCGGCTGAGGAAGCGGCGCAGGTTAATTTCATAGAGATAAGGCAGCGCACCAATAATCTTGAACGGCTGATCTTCCGGAATATAGAAATCATTCGCCGTCTTATCGCCAACGATAATCTCAACCTGTTTACCGTCCCGTAGCAGCTGTATGATATTGCGGACCAGGACAGCTGGTAGGTTGAAGTATGGCGTGCAGATAGTCAGCTTCTGCTCTGCGCAAGGCATAAGATGGAAGATGGTTTTATTCAGCAGGCTGGATTTTCCCAGCCCAACCAGCGGCGTAACCGAGAGCTGATCGTTATCTGCATCGCCGTGGAAGATAAAGCTAGCGTCACGCAATTCCTGGCGGAAGAGACGGATATCGTTTTTGATTTCTGGGCTTTTTACGCGCTCAGCGACATCTAAGCGATGAACCGCCCGGCCATTTATCAAATTCTGGTTAACCCAGCCATGCATGATATCTGCCAGGGCGCGGTTGCGAATGATTTGATAGCGGTCATAGCGATATTTATCATGCTGATGCAGGTAAACATCGTTGAGGCTGGCGCCGCTATAGATGACGCTGTCATCAATAATAAAGCCTTTGAAATGCAGCACGCCAAGGGCTTCGCGAGTATTGACGGGAACGCCATAGACAGGAACATTCACGTCGGGGAACTGCTCGGCCATGCGGTGATACCAGTCCGCATTGGTGTTGGACGCGGCAACACCAATGCGTCCGCGCTGGGCACGGTGCCAGTCAACCAGCACGGAAACATCTAAATCTGGCCGCTGCTGTTTGGCTTGATAAAGCGCGGACAGAATTCCTTTGCCGCCGTCATCCTGTTCAAGATACAACGCAATAATACAAATACGCTGCGTTGCGCTGGCGATTTTTTTCAACAGCGTTTCGCGGAAATCCGCAGGGGAGAACAGGGTTTCTACATCATCAACTGATTGAGAAAGCTTCGGTAACTGGGCAAGGTGTTGTTGATGTTTATTACGCTTAAATTTAGACAACATCACAGTGCTTATCTTCTCTCTTCATTGGATGGCCTTCTGCAAAATCCAGACGTCAGAACTTGCTGATAATACCACTACTACTGTGCAAAGTGAGTATGTTTTCCAGTACCTTACTCACGAATCTGCGCTTTTGCTCAATGGAAGCGTCAGACTTACAATACCGTCTTCCAGCTGAATATCGACGCTGAAACCCAGTTTGCGGGCCAGGGTAATCATGCCCTGGTTGTTCGGCATCGTTATGCCATTCAGTCGCTGAAGGCCATGCTCTCTGGTGTAATCGATGAGCTTAGTCAGTAAGCGTCGGCCGAGTCCGAGGCCTTTTAAGTCGGAGCGAACCAGCACGGCGAACTCGGCATCAACGTTGTCAGGGTCTGAAATGGCGCGTGTGACGCCGAGGATCTCATCGTTGTCTTTTATTCTTCTGACTGCAACGAACGCCATTTCTCGATCGTAGTCGATCTGCGTCATATTGGCTAAATCTTCGTGGGTAAATTCATTGATCTCGCTGAAATAGCGATAGTAGAGATCCTCTTTTGTTACCTGGGCAATAAAACGCTGCAGCTGAGGTTCGTCCTCGGGCAGGATCGGCCGGAACAGGCAGCGGTCACCGTTCTTAAGCTGCACCAGCTCTTCAAGCTGATGAGGATAAGGACGCACGGCCAGCCTGGCATCCGCATCCCCCGTAAATTCGGCCAATTCCAGAGTGACGTCGAGCAGGGTGAATTCACTGCCGGATGCCAGTAGAGGGTGAATATCGAGTCTGACAATCTCGGGGCAATCAACTATCAGGTTAGAAACTTGCACCAGAACTTCGCTGATCCCGGCGATATCCAGCGGGCGTAATGCGCTCCGGCTACGGATCTTGCCGCTTTTGATCGCCTGAATGACAAGGTATCGGGCCAGATTCATGTTTAGCGGGGGGAGGGCTACCGCCGCCTGCCTTTCAGGTCGCCACTCTACGCCGCCTTCGCCCAGCATGATCAATGGACCAAATACCGGATCGTGCTCAACGACGACTCTTAGTTCCTGCGCGCCTGCGCGGTTTGCCATGCTTTGCACCAGCAGGCCGTGAATACGAGCCTGGGGCCAGGCCATTTTTACACGGTCGATGATGGCTTCGGCGGCCTGTTGTACTTCACTGGCCGTTCTCAAATAGAGCATAACGCCCTGAACTTCCGACTTGTGGGGAATATCCGGAGAACGAAGCTTTAATGCGACGGGATAACCAATTTGCTCTGCGATATGCACCGCTTCTGCACTGTCTCCAGCAATCCATGTCGACAGGGTCGTTAAGCCATAAGCTTCAAGCACCGGCCTGACTTCATGGGTATCCAGCGTCGTGGCTCCCTGATGCAAGGCCTGCTGAATCAGATGGTGGGCGTCGCTGGTGTTTGCCGTCAGGTTAGCCGGCAGGGCCGGCGTTTCGCGCAATTGCTTCTGGTTACGGCGATACTCGACCATGTGCATAAACGCCGTGACCGCACCCTCTGGCGTTCTGTAAGTCGGAATACCGGCATCGCTAAACAGACGTCTCGCTTCCTGGGAGGAATACTCCCCGCACCAGTTGGTGACAATGGTGAGATATTTGCCACGAGGATGCCGCTGCAGAAGATCGATCAGGGCAAGGGCGCTTGCGGTTCCTGGGGCGGCGGCACTGGGGGAATGGATAACCATTAAGGCATCAAAATCATGGCTATCCAGCAATTTCTCTATGGCCAGCAGGTACCGGCCAGGCGTCGCGTCATCCCGTAGATCTATCGGGTTTCCTGCCTCAACGCCAGGAGGAAGCACGCCCGCAAGAGCCTGCAGAGTTTCTTCACTTAACGTCGCTAGTTTGCCATTACGTATCCAAAGCTCATCAAGGGCCAGCGCCGCAGGTGCCGCGCCGTTGCTGACAATCATCAGTCGCTCACCGCGCAGAGGTCGCATGTGGCTAAGGGTTTCTACGGCGGAAAAGAGCTCATGCGTATCCTGAACCCGAAGTAAGCCTGCTCGTTGTATCGCCGCGTCCCAGGCGGCATCCAGGCCCGGATGGGTTTTCAGCAGCGTTTGTGCTTTGCTGCTGCGCCCGCTTTTGATGACCAGAATCGGCTTGTTACGTGAGGCGCTTCTTGCGGCGGAAACAAAGCGGCGGGCATCGCTCAGATGTTCAAGATACAGCAGGATGGCGCTGGTTTTCGTATCCCTGGCCAGATAATCAAGCAGTTCATCCACGTCGATATCCAGGCTATCGCCAAGCGCAATAAACCAGGAAAAGCCCATCTCGCGCTGCTGTGCCCAGTCCAGAATGGTGTTGGACACTGCGGCAGACTGAGAAATAAACGCCAGTTTGCCCTTTTGAATCGGAACAGGGGAGAAGCTGGCGTTTAACCCTTGCCACGGAGCCAGTAGGCCAAGGCTGTTCGGGCCAAGCAGGCGAATTTGCCAGCGAGCGGCACAGGCCAGCAATTCGGGTAATTGCTCAGGTGGGGCAGATAAAATAATGCAGGCCTTGCAGCCTTTATTACCCAGGGCTTCCAGTAGCGTAAGATTTCGCCGGGAATGCGTACAAACAATAGCGAGGTCAGGAGCCAGCGGCAGGCTGGCAATATCTGGCCAGGCAAGCACCCCGCACACGGCTTTGTGAGTCGGCGTCACCGGCATTACCGGGCCATTGAAGCCGCCAGCAAGCAAGTTGCGCATCATTAAATAACCGGCGCGGTCGACTTTTGCCGAAGCGCCGATAACGGCAATGGATTTTGGACGCAGCAGCGCTTCCAGGCCTCGTTGACTCACGACGCTCTCCCCTGAGTGATGTTCAGGAGAGTCTAAACGTTTTCTTCCACTTCTGCTGTGACGCTACCCTGATGATGGGGTTTCCCCGCCAGATAGCGCTCGCGGAAAAGAGTGAAATGCTGCGTTAATCCTTTGGACGCTACTACATCCCCCGCCAGTTCTAGCAGGGCTGCGGCGACTTCCGCGGTGCAATACTGGCCGTCCGCATGGGCCTCGCGCAGGCGATAAGCTGAGGTAATACTTAAATCTACGGAAATTATCGGCAGCGCATCCAGATAAGGGCTTTTACGGAACATTTTACGTGCTTCAGTCCACGTGCCATCAAGCATGATAAATAGCGGTGGCTTACCGGTGGTTGGTGGCGTGGTCAGTACCTCGCGACTTGCATCGGCATAAGAGGCGGGAAAAACTACCATTGGCTGGTAATCCGGGTTAGCGACAAGATCCAGCAGCGCCTGAGGGGGCTCCGTGCGTGACCATTGAAATGCCTCTGTTTCCGGCAAAATATCGGCAATAAGCCGCCCGGTGTTACTCGGCTTCATCGGTTCGGTGTCAAACATCACCAGGCAAAAGCGACTGCGGGCATGTTGTGGCTTAAGCGTCTCACACAGGCAATTTTTCAACGGCAGCAGGCAGCGCTGGCAGCGACGAACGCGATTACCACGAGCGAGAAAGGGGCGAGTTGCGCGAGCAAGGCGGGCTGCACGAAGGCGAAGAACGGCGTTTTCGGTCATTAATGAAGGATGTCTGGCTAAAAACGCCATTCTACCGTAGATAGAGAAAGGGGGCTTAAAAAATGCCCCCGTATAATCAGATATTTTCGTCCAGCCAGCTATCAAACGGGGCTTTAGGCATGGCGCCATTCAGCATATCGACGACCTGGCCATTTTTGAAAATCATAATGGTCGGGATGCTTCTGATGCGAAAACGTGCGCTCAGTTCCTGCTCCGCTTCGGTGTTCACCTTCACAAAGCGAACTTTACCGCTGCGTTCTTCGGCAACATCTTCAAAAATAGGGGCGAAGTTCACGCACGGGCCGCACCACGGCGCCCAAAAATCAACTACAACTGGCAGCTCATCTTTCAGAAGTTTATCCAGCGTTGCTGCCGTGGCGTTGACGACTTCACCGTCAAACAGTTCATGGCCGCAGCGACCGCACTTTGCGCCGTCATCGATACGGTCGTCAGGAATGCGGTTAATGGCCTGGCAGTCGGCACAAACGGTATTCATAACTAACCTCAAAGAGAATGATTGAAATCGGTGCCCTGCACCGCGGATGTTTCAAATATGTTACATATTATCAGCGAAGATGGTGAGGCCAACAAAGTGATTTATTCGATGAGTACAATAGTTTTTAGCTTTTAAGCAAAGTTAATGGCTAACCCATGGCACATCAGGTAATCTGCGCGCTTCGCGCTCAGCCCGGTGGAGGAAAAATGAACGACGAATTTAAAGGTAAAAGCGGCAAGGTCAAAGTGATGTATGTCCGCAGTGACGACGAAAGCGAAAATCGCGGCCAAAATCCGCGTACGGGCAAAGGCGGTGGGCGCCCTGCCGGTGCGTCACGTGGTGAAGGCGGCGGTCGCCGTCAGGCTCGTCACGATGATAAACCTCGCGGCGGGCGCGATCGTAATGAACGTAGTGACAGAGGCGATCGCGGTGAAGCGGCCTCGCCATGGCGTACGGTTTCCCGTGCTCCGGTAGACTCTTCGCTGTCGGCATCAGACAATGAAGGGACAACTAAGCACATCGTTGACCCGGAAGTGATTCGTCGCCAGCGCGCCGAAGAAGCCCGTGTGTACGGTGAGAATGCTTGTCAGGCGCTGTTCCAGAGCCGCCCGGAAAGCATCGTGCGTGCCTGGTTTATCCAGAGCGTTACGCCTCGTTTTAAAGAAGCGCTGCGCTGGATGGCGGCAAATCGCAAGGCTTACCACGTGGTGGATGACGCTGAGCTGACAAAAGCCTCAGGCACGGAACACCACGGCGGCGTTTGCTTCATTATTAAAAAACGCAGCGGCATCAGCGTGCAGACCTGGCTGAACAAAGCCGGGGAAGAAGACTGCGTGCTGGCACTGGAGGATGTGGGCAACCCACATAACCTGGGCGGGATCATGCGCAGCTGCGCACACTTCGGCGTGAAAGGTTTGCTGATTCAGGATGCTTCTCTGCTGGAATCCGGTGCGGCGATTCGTACCGCAGAAGGCGGGGCCGAGCACGTGGTGGCGATCAGCGGCGAGACGTTTGGCGATGGGCTGGAAGCTTTCCGTAAAGCGGGCTACACCATTGTGACAACCTCAAGCCACCAGGGCACCCCGCTGTATAAAGCTGAGCTGCCTAAGAAAATGGTGCTGGTGCTGGGCCAGGAGCGCGATGGCGTTTCCGACACGACTTTTGAAAGCGCAGATATGAGCGTAGCCATTGAAGGTACAGGTAATGTTGAAAGCCTCAACGTATCGGTAGCGACCGGCGTGCTGCTGGGCGAATGGTGGCGGCAGAACAAGGCCTAAGGCCTTCTCCAGCTATAAAAAACCAGCGTAATTGCTGGTTTTTTTTCGTCCCGATTTTAGCCATTGTCTTGTGGCAACTGCGGCACCCAATCGATGGGCTGTTCTCCGCGCCCGGCCAGATACTCATTCGCCTTCACAAAATGCCCGCAGCCCAGAAAACCACGATGTGCAGAAAGCGGAGAAGGGTGCGGTGCAGTCAGGACATGGTGACGCTGGCGATCGATAATGCTGCCTTTGCGTTGAGCATGAGCGCCCCAAAGCAAAAACACCACGCCTTCACGATGTTCATTAATGAGGGCGATAACCTTGTCGGTAAACGTCTCCCAACCAAAATTGGCGTGGGAATGCGCTTTGCTCGCTTCGACGGTAAGTACCGTATTGAGCAGCAACACGCCCTGCCGGGCCCAGCTTTCAAGGTAGCCGTGCGTAGGGCGGGTAAAGCCTGGGACAGAAGCCTCAAGCTCTTTATACATATTGACCAGCGAAGGCGGGGGAGCGATTCCTGGACGGACGGAGAAAGAGAGTCCGTGCGCCTGGCCTGGTCCATGATAAGGATCCTGCCCCAGAATCACGACTTTGACATCGCCCAGCTCGGTAAAGCGAAAAGCGTTGAAAACATCCTTTTGCGGAGGGTAAACGGTCACGCCCGCTGCGCGCTCTGCCGCGACGGCGATGAGCGTATTGATAAAGTAGGGCTGCTGTTTCTCTTCTGCCAGCACGTCGTGCCAGGTGAGGTGGGTCGTCATCTCGTTCTCCCGCGAATCAGTATTGCCCGATAGCTTAACTGCTTCTTCCTTCTGAGCAAAATAGTGCGTGGCATCAATGAGCTACAGTGATAAATAAAGTTGAAAATTTACAAAAGTTTTAGCATGGCGCTGACCGTCTAAGTTGATGTAAAACAAATAAAACCAGCTAAAGCCATTTTTAGTGTGTGGATTTAATTGATTTAAGTCAAAGAATCACGCCTGGTGGACTGATATAAGAACAACAAAGCAACAAAGGTTTTACCAATGAGCCAGAGCGCTGGCCCAAAGAATCAGCACATTACCCTGAGGGAGAAATAATATGATTACTGGTATCCAAATTACAAAAGCGGCAAACGACGAACTTCTGAACTCTTTCTGGCTGCTCGACAGTGAAAAAGGAGAAGCTCGCTGCGTGTGTGCGAAAGCAGGTTTTGCGGAAGATGAAGTGGTTGCGGTCAGTAAACTGGGCCAGTTTGAATACCGTGAAATTCCAATGGAAGTGAAACCGGAAGTTCGCGTTGAAGGTGGGCAGCACCTGAACGTTAACGTTCTGCGTCGTGAAACGCTGGAAGATGCGGTTAAGCATCCGGAAAAATATCCGCAGCTGACTATCCGTGTTTCCGGCTACGCGGTGCGCTTTAACTCCCTGACTCCGGAACAGCAGCGCGACGTGATTACCCGCACTTTCACAGAAAGCCTGTAATTCAGTTCCTGTCATAATGAATAAAGAGCGCCTTCTGGCGCTCTTTTTCGTTAATAGAAAATCCGTACCGCACAGTAAACCAGCATCAGTGCCAGAAGAATATTCAGCGTGCGTCCAAAACGCTGAAACACTTTCTGGAATACATGGCCAGCCAGCGCCCAGCAAAGATTTCCTAAACTTCCTATCACCGCCAGCACTACGCTCATTCCCACAATGTCGCTTGTCTCCGTTGTATACGGCAGGACAAAAGTTGATAGAGCGGTGATGCCGTAAAGAATGATTTTAACGTTCAAGAATTGCAGGCCAAAGCTGGCCCAGAAGCCAATTGGTTGAACGTCGGTCGCTGAGTCTGCCGGCTGGCTGGTGGCAATCTTCAGTGCCAGCCACAGAATGTAAATTGCGCCCACCCAGCCAAGAACACGAGTAAATCTCGGGTCGAGGCTGACCAGTGAGAAAGCAATGCCGGCGCAAATCAGCATGATTATCAGAAATCCAAGGCTCATACCCGCCAGCACGCGACTGCTTTGCTGCAGTCCGTGACTGGTTGCAGTACTCAGCGCCAGAATGTTGTTGGGGCCAGGGGTCAGGGCGGTAATCAGGGTATAGGTCCAAAAAGCGCTAAAGAAAATGGCGATCACTTGAGTTCTCCTTTGTTTTCGCAGAGAGTACGAAAAATGAAAGAGTTAAAAAAATGAATGTTTCTATATTCTGAGTTCGATGGTTTCGATGTGTTGGGGGCTGGATGGATTTACGTCGGTTTGTCACGTTAAAAACGGTGGTTGAAGAGGGCTCATTTCTGCGTGCCTCGCAAAAGTTATGCTGCACACAGTCGACGGTCACTTTTCATATTCAGCAGCTTGAGCAGGAACTCTCTCTGCGGCTATTTGAGAAAATTGGCCGCCGAATGCGTCTGACCGAGAGTGGTAAAAAACTCATGCCACACGTTTATGAGCTGACGCGCGTCATTGATACCATCAGGCAGGCCGCAAGGCAGGATGCGGAACCCGAAGGCGAACTCAGGGTTGCCAGCGGAGAAACATTGCTGGCGTACAAAATGCCGCATGTGTTGCAGCGTTTTAAGGAAAGGGCGCCGAGGGTAAAACTCTCCCTGCAGTCCCTGAACTGCTACACCATTCGTGATGCGCTGTTGGATGACCGTGTCGATCTGGGCGTGTTTTATCGAGTAGGAAAGGATGAGGCGCTACATCTGCAGGCTATCGGTGAGCCTTCGCTAGTGCTGGTGGCATCTCCGGCGATGAAAGATGTCGATTTCCTGCAGCCGGACAGGCATATCCCGGTCAGTTTTGTGATCAATGAGCCGCAGTGTGTGTTCCGGCTGATCTTCGAAGCACAGCTGAGAAAACGCCGGATCACGCTGGAAAATACTATCGAGCTTTGGAGTATAGAAAGCATTAAGCAGTGCGTTGCGGCAAACCTGGGCGTGAGTTTCCTGCCTCGTTTTACCGTTGAAAAGGAGCTGTTATCTGGTGAGCTAGTGGAGCTGGCGTTCAGCGAGCAACCGTTAATGCTTAACGCGATTTGCGCACACCACTCGGGGAAGGTGGTTAGCCCGGCGATGAAGATTTTTATGGAGTGTTTGCAGGAAAACGGAGAATCTGGGCAATAAAAAAACGCCGGGATAATCCCGGCGTTCATGTTATTCGTCGACTTTTGGCGACTCTGTTGTGGTAGCTGCCGTTGGTTTACGGCGCTTACCGATGTTTTTCTGATCGCGATGGCGAACTTTAACGCGCGGCTTCTCTTTGTCTTTCTCTTTCTTCTTCTCTTCGCGCTTAGCCAGCACTTTCTTGGATGGCTTACCGGTCAGCTTTTCGCTTGGCGCACGTGTCGTTGGGCGCAGTTCGTCGATAACGCGGGATTTCAGAGGCTCTTTCATGTAGCGGGTAATTTTACCCAGCAGCAGATGATCGTGCGCCTCAACCAGCGAAATCGCGGTTCCTTTCATGCCTGCGCGACCGGTACGACCAATACGGTGCAGATAGATATCCGCGGTACGTGGCAGGTCAAAGTTGAATACGTGGCTAACGTCAGGGATATCGATCCCACGGGCAGCAACGTCGGTAGCAACCAGAACGTTTACGCGACCATCAGTCAGGCGCTTGATGGCCTCGTTACGCTTGGCCTGTACCATTTCGCCTTCGAGATAGCAGGTGTTGATGCCCGCTTCACGCAGCCAGGCAACCAGCTCATGCACACGCTCGCGCTTACGCACAAAGACGATAGAGCGGGTGGTATCCGGCTGGTTCAGCAAATGAACGAGTAACTTCGTTTTGTGCTCAACGTCATCGGCGCGGTAGTACCACTGATGGATCTTCTTGCGCTCACGCGTGGATGGCGTGGCGGAAACTTCAACCGGATCTTCCAGCAGGCGTTCAGCAAAATCTTTAACCGCGTTGCCTTCCAGGGTAGCGGAGAACAGCATGGTTTGCTTGCGCCAGCGGGTTTCCGCGGCAATGGTTTCAATATCTTGCGCGAAGCCCATGTCCAGCATGCGATCTGCTTCATCAAGGATCAGCGTTTCAACCGCGCGGCAGTCGAAGTTCTCTTCCTTTATGTATTGCAGCAGTCGGCCGGTGGTGGCGACGACAATATCCTGATTCTCGCTGAAAACTTCAGCGTGGTTCATATACGCCACGCCGCCGGTGATAGTGGCGATATCCAGATGGGTATGTTTTGCCAGTTCACGCGCGTGGTCGGCGACCTGCATAGCGAGTTCACGGGTTGGCGTGACGATCAGAATACGCGGCGGGCCAGATTTCTTACGAGGAAAGTCGACCAGATGCTGTAGCGCTGGCAGCAGGTAAGCTGCGGTTTTACCGGTACCCGTCGGTGCTGAACCCAGCACGTCGCGTCCTTCAAGTGCAGGAGGAATGGCCGCAGCCTGGATGGCAGTCGGGCGAGTAAAGCCTTTCTCCTGGAGCGCGTCCAAAAGGCTTTCATCAAGTTCGAGTTCGGAAAAAGTGCTTACAGTCATGGTCTACCTCTGTTTGGGACGCCGATTATAGACATAATGACCGCGATCTTCATCTGTTTGTGTCTTTCCGTAGATGTCCGTTTCACTTATGCTACGGCGGTTTCTTTGCAAGGTAGATAAGATGTCGGATCAAAAAGCGGTATTACGTCGGGATGGTTTCACCTTCAAACAGTTCTTTGTGGCGCACGATCGCTGCGCCATGAAGGTGGGAACAGATGGGACGCTGCTCGGTGCATGGGTGCCGGTAGTTAATGTAAAAAGCGTCCTGGATATTGGTACCGGCAGCGGTTTGCTGGCGTTGATGCTCGCCCAGAGAACCGCTGATGATGTCACTATCGAAGCCGTGGAGCTGGATCCGGTTGCTGCAGAGCAGGCGGCAGAAAACGCCAAAGGCTGCCGCTGGGCTTCGCGTATTCATGTTCACTGCGCGGACATCCGCGAGTGGGCGCAGCAGGCAACTCAGCGCTACTCTTTAATTGTCAGTAATCCGCCTTTCTTTGAGCAGGGCAGCAACTGTGCATCGCCAGAGCGAGCTCAGGCACGTTATACCACGACGCTGGATCACCAGGCCTTGCTCAGCAGCGCTGAACAGCTGATCACCGAAGACGGTTTCTTCTGCGTGATCATGCCGGAAACTGCCGGGACGGCATTCAGCGAGCTGGCGAAATCACAGGGTTGGCATGTTCGTTACCGTACCGATGTGGCCGACAATGAAACTCGCCTGCCGCATCGGGTGATGCTCGCGCTTTCTCCAACGGGCGGAGAATACTACAACGACCGCCTGGTGATCCGTGGGCCAGACCAAACCTACTCTGAAGGCTATTGCAGCCTGACCCAGGACTTCTACCTGTTTATGTAGAGCGGGGAAAGTACGCTTGGGCCGGATTCATCGAGCTGCTCAGGATAATCCAGCGTGTAGTGCAGGCCCCGGCTCTCTTTACGCTGCATAGCGCAGCGCACGATGAGTTCGGCAACCTGTACCAGGTTTCTCAGCTCAAGAAGATTGTTTGAAACGCGGAAATTAGCATAGTACTCATCAATCTCTTGCTGCAGCATGGTAATTCTTCGCAGCGCTCTCTCCAGTCGGCGAGTGGTACGAACGATCCCAACATAGTCCCACATAAAGAGCCGCAGCTCATGCCAGTTGTGCTGGATAACAACCTGTTCGTCAGGGTTGTCGACGCGGCTGTCATCCCAGTCGGGCAGATTTTTACTTTCGCGTGCATATGGCAGGCGCTTCAGAATATCTTCCGCAGCAGACCAGCCATAAACCAGGCATTCTAGCAGAGAGTTTGAGGCCATTCGGTTAGCGCCGTGCAGGCCCGTATAGGTTACTTCGCCAATGGCGTACAGCCCGTCAACGTCGGTGCGCCCGTGTTCATCTACCATTACGCCGCCGCAGGTATAATGCGCGGCAGGGACTACGGGAACCGGATCTTTGGTTAAATCAATGCCTAGCCCAAGCAGCTTCTCATAAATAGTGGGGAAGTGCTGGCGAACAAACGCCTCTGGCTTATGGCTGATATCCAGATACATGCAGTCTGCGCCCAGGCGTTTCATTTCGTGATCGATAGCCCTGGCGACGATATCACGTGGCGCAAGCTCGGCACGTTCATCAAACTCCGGCATGAAGCGTGAACCATCCGGACGCTTCAGGTATGCACCTTCGCCGCGCAATGCTTCGGTAAGCAGGAAGTTTCGGGCCTGAGGATGGAACAGCGCCGTAGGGTGAAACTGGTTGAATTCAAGATTGGCGACCCGGCAGCCTGCGCGCCATGCCATCGCGATACCGTCTCCGGATGCGATATCAGGGTTTGTTGTATATTGATAGACCTTTGAAGCGCCACCAGTGGCTAAAACTACTGATTTCGCACGGCAGGTTTCAACTTTTTCAAGATTACGGTTCCATATCCAGGCACCGACGACTCGCCTTGTACCCGGCAGGCCTATTTTGTCAGAAATAATCAGGTCGACGGCGTTGCTGCGTTCGATGATACGAATATTTGGGTGATTGAGGGCTTTGCCGACTAGCGTGGTTTCAACTTCCTTCCCGGTGGCATCCGCCGAATGAAGAATTCGGCGATGGCTGTGGCCGCCTTCACGCGTCAAATGGTAGCTCTCTTCACCATTCGCCAGCGTGTGGGTATCGAACATGACGCCCTGATCAATCAGCCACTGGACGCAGTGCTTTGCATTGCTAGCCACAAATTCTACGGCGTCAGGATCGCAAATTCCTGCCCCGGCTATCAGCGTATCGTCAATATGGGAAGCTATGCTGTCGGTTTCATCGAAAACGGCGGCAATCCCTCCCTGTGCATAAAAAGTTGAGCCTTCGTTAACCGGGCCTTTACTTAGCACGATGACCTTGCTGGTTTGAGCCAGGCGCAGCGCGAGAGAAAGACCGGCAGCGCCGCTACCGACAATTAATACGTCACAAACCAGATCGCTATTTATATTCATTGTGTTTAATTTACTAAACAAGGATTGCCGGAGCATAGCATCGGATGGGATTTTGAACACACTTTTTTGTTTTAGCGTTGTGCAGACTAAACAGGCCGGGCGGTAACGTGGTTGAGAGGAACCGAGCAAACTGCGTAAATAAATCTCACTCCGAAAGGATATACGGCAGATTAGGTGATGAAATACCTGGATTCATGCGATACTCTGCTCGCTAACTTTTTGAGCATTGATTCAGAAGAATCGGCGTTACCGTTTTGCGAAGCGGAACTTATAATGAAAAGATGCAATCCGCTAAACATGACAGAAAAACAAAGGCGTAACGGAACTTTGCTGGCCTCGGGCACTCAAACTCAAAGCTTGCTCAAAAATGCAGGGTTCGAGTGGCATTTCGATTACGCGTGGAAATTGGGTTTGGGGAGACATTACCTCGGATGAGCGAGCAGTTAACGGATCAGGTCCTCGTCGAACGGGTCCAAAAGGGAGATCAGAAATCATTTAACCTACTGGTGATACGCTACCAGCATAAGGTTGCGAGCCTGGTTTCCCGCTATGTACCTTCGGGAGATGTTCCCGATGTGGTGCAGGAATCTTTTATTAAAGCTTATCGCGCGCTGGATTCATTCCGTGGCGATAGTGCGTTTTATACGTGGTTGTACCGTATAGCGGTCAACACGGCTAAAAATTATCTGGTTGCTCAGGGGCGGCGTCCGCCATCAAGTGATGTGGACGCCATTGACGCTGAAAACTACGAAAGTGGCAGCGCATTGAAAGAAATTTCGAACCCTGAGAACTTAATGTTGTCTGAAGAACTGAGACAAATAGTTTTCCGTACTATTGAGTCACTCCCGGAAGATTTACGCATGGCAATTACGTTGCGGGAGTTGGATGGCCTGAGCTATGAAGAGATAGCCGACATCATGGATTGCCCGGTAGGTACTGTGCGTTCTCGTATTTTCCGCGCAAGGGAAGCTATTGATAATAAAGTTCAACCGCTTATCAGGCGTTGACGATAGCGGATTACTGGAAGGGTATTTAGGCATGCAGAAAGAACAACTTTCCGCTTTAATGGATGGCGAATCTCTCGACAGCGAGTTGCTCAATCGCCTGTCAAACGACAGTGAATTGCAGCAAAGCTGGGAGAGTTACCACCTTATCCGCGACACAATGCGCGGAGATACCAGCGAAGTGCTCCACTTTGATATTTCTGCCAACGTGATGGCGGCTATCGCAAATGAGCCTGTGCGTAACGTCGCGCCGCTCATTACCGAGTCTCAGCCGCAGCCTCAGCAGTGGCAGAAAATGCCGTTCTGGCATAAGGTGCGTCCGTGGGCAAGCCAGCTTACCCAAATGGGCGTTGCTGCGTGCGTATCGCTTGCGGTTATCGTGGGCGTACAGCACTATAATGGCCAGTCTGACAGCACCGCACAGCCGGAAACGCCGGTGTTTAACACTTTGCCGATGATGGGAAAAGCCAGTCCGGTAAGTCTGGGCGTACCGTCTGACACGACCGCCAGCAACAGCAGTCAGCAAGTACAGGAACAGCGTCGTCGTATTAACGCTATGCTGCAGGATTACGAATTGCAGCGTCGTTTACACTCCGAGCAGCTCCAGTTTGAACAGGCGCAAACCCAGCAGGCTGCTGTGCAAGTGCCAGGAAACCAAACTTTAGGAACGCAATCGCAGTAATGAAGCAACTTTGGTGTGCCCTGTCTCTCGTGACAGGCAGCCTGTTGTTCACCTCCAGCGCCTCGGCGGACACTGTTTCGTCCGGGGCGTTGTTGCAGCAGATGAACCAGGCTAGTCAGTCACTCGATTATGAGCTGGCGTTTATCAATATCAGCAAACAAGGGATTGAGTCCCTTAGTTATCGCCATGCACGTCTTGATAACCGCCCGCTTGCGCAATTCCTGCAAATGGACGGCCCGCGCCGCGAAGTCGTTCAGCGCGGCAATGAAATCAGCTACTTTGAACCCGGGCTCGAGCCATTCACGCTCACCGGGGACTACATCGTCGATTCTCTGCCTTCCATCGTCTATACCGACTTTAAGCGCCTGACGCCGTATTACGACTTTATTTCTGTCGGGCGCACGCGTATTGCCGACAGATTATGCGAAGTGATTCGCGTCGTTGCTCGGGACGGCACTCGCTATAACTACATTGTTTGGCTCGATACCGAAACCAAGCTGCCGCTTCGCGTTGATTTACTGGATCGCGACGGCGAAACGCTCGAACAGTTCCGGGTTGTGTCATTCTCTGTTGAAAATCAGGCGAGCGGGCTTCTGCAGAATTTAGCAAAAGCGACGTTGCCACCTCTGCTGTCCGTACCGGGTGCGGAAAAGGCCAGTTTTACATGGGCACCGACATGGCTGCCGCAAGGCTTTAGCGAAGTGTCGAGCAGCCGACGGCCACTGCCAACCGTGGGCGTGCCTATCGAATCCCGACTTTATTCTGACGGGTTATTTAGTTTCTCGGTGAACATCAGCCAGGCCCCGTCTCAGGCCAGTAATGGCGAACAGCTTGTGCGGACTGGTCGCCGGACTATTAGCACTGAAATTCGTGATAAAACTGAAATTACCGTTGTTGGTGAGTTGCCTCCACAAACGGCGAAACGCATTGGCGATAGCGTGAAGTTTAACGGAGCGACGCAATGATTAAAGAATGGGCGACGGTCGTCTCCTGGCAAAATGGTGAAGCATTGCTGCACTGTGATGTTAAAGCCTCTTGCAGCAGCTGCGCTTCGCGCTCTGGATGTGGTACTCGTGTCCTAAACAAACTGGGGCCACAAACCAGCCATCTGCTGTCTGTGCCAAGCGAACAGCCGCTGGTGGCCGGGCAAAAAGTGGAGCTGGGCATTGCGGAAGGTAGCCTGTTAGGGTCCGCGCTGCTGGTGTACATGTCGCCGTTGGTCGGACTATTTTTGTGTTCAGGTCTTTTCCAGACGCTGTTTGGTACCAACCTGGCCGCTATGTGCGGAGCTTTGCTTGGTGGCGTAGGGGGCTTCCTGCTTGCTCGCGGTTTTTCCCAGCATTTCAGCCGTCGTGAGAGCTGGCAGCCGGTGATTCTAAGCGTTGCGCTTAGCCCGGATGCACTGCGCGTCGATACGTCCGCGCCGCCGGCTGAAAATCAATAAATTCCCTTCAAATGACATCTCTTTGCACATCCTGCTTATGGCTTACCTAAGCTTGCAGGATGAGCAGTTTCCTCACTTTCTGGTTGTAGTGTAGAATGCGGCGTTTCAGGCAGAAGACAGTCTCTGACATCCTGCTCCGTACAGCGCGAAGCGCCGAGCTCACAGGCCATTTGTAAGGCATAAAACCTCTAACTATGAAGAATATACGTAACTTTTCTATTATTGCCCACATCGACCACGGTAAATCGACGCTGTCTGACCGTATCATCCAGATTTGCGGCGGTTTGTCCGACCGTGAAATGGCCGCGCAGGTTCTTGACTCAATGGACCTGGAACGCGAACGTGGTATTACCATCAAAGCGCAGAGCGTCACCCTCGACTACAAAGCCAGCGACGGTGAAACTTACCAGTTGAACTTCATCGATACCCCAGGGCACGTTGACTTCTCTTATGAAGTGTCCCGCTCGCTTGCGGCCTGTGAAGGGGCGCTGCTGGTGGTGGATGCAGGGCAGGGCGTTGAGGCTCAAACCCTGGCGAACTGCTACACGGCGATGGAAATGGACCTGGAAGTGGTTCCGGTTCTGAACAAAATTGACCTGCCGGCGGCCGATCCTGAGCGTGTGGCGGAAGAAATTGAAGACATCGTGGGCATCGACGCCACCGATGCGGTTCGCTGCTCGGCGAAAACCGGCGTTGGCGTACCTGATGTATTAGAACGCCTGGTGCGTGATATCCCAGCACCGGAAGGCGATCCAGATGCACCGCTGCAGGCGCTGATCATCGACTCCTGGTTCGATAACTACCTGGGCGTTGTCTCCCTGATCCGCGTGAAAAACGGCACTCTGCGTAAAGGCGACAAAGTCAAAGTGATGAGCACCGGCCAGGTGTACAACGCCGATCGTCTGGGCATCTTTACGCCTAAGCAGATCGACCGTACCGAACTGAAATGCGGCGAAGTAGGCTGGCTGGTTTGTGCCATCAAAGACATCCTGGGCGCGCCGGTGGGCGATACCCTGACGCTGTCCCGTAATCCTGCCGACAAAGCGCTGCCGGGCTTCAAAAAAGTGAAGCCGCAGGTTTATGCCGGCCTGTTCCCGGTCAGCTCCGACGACTACGAAAACTTCCGCGATGCACTCGGCAAGCTCAGCCTGAACGACGCCTCTCTGTTCTACGAGCCAGAAAGCTCAACGGCGCTGGGCTTCGGCTTCCGCTGTGGCTTCCTGGGCCTGCTGCACATGGAGATCATTCAGGAGCGTCTGGAGCGTGAATACGATCTCGACCTGATCACCACCGCGCCAACCGTAGTTTACGAAGTGCAAACGACCAGCAAAGAGATTGTCTACGTTGATAGCCCCTCTAAGCTGCCGCCGCTCAACAACATCGAAGAGCTGCGCGAGCCGATTGCGGAATGTCACATGCTGCTGCCGCAGGAGTTCCTCGGCAACGTGATTACGCTGTGTATCGAAAAACGCGGCGTGCAAACCAACATGGTTTATCACGGCAACCAGGTTGCGCTGACCTATGAAATCCCAATGGCGGAAGTGGTGCTCGACTTCTTCGACCGCCTGAAGTCCACTTCTCGCGGCTATGCGTCGCTGGATTACAATTTCAAACGTTTCCAGGCTTCCAACATGGTGCGCGTTGATGTACTGATAAATGGCGATCGCGTTGATGCGCTGGCGCTTATCACGCACAACGACAACGCGCCTTACCGTGGTCGTGAGCTGGTGGAAAAAATGAAGGACCTGATCCCTCGCCAACAGTTCGACATCGCGATTCAGGCAGCCATCGGCAACCACATTATTGCGCGTTCGACGGTGAAACAGCTGCGTAAAAACGTTCTGGCTAAGTGCTACGGCGGCGACGTCAGCCGTAAGAAAAAGCTGCTGCAGAAACAGAAAGACGGTAAGAAACGCATGAAGCAGGTCGGCAACGTCGAGCTGCCTCAGGAAGCGTTCCTGGCCATTCTGCACGTTGGCAAAGACAGCAAATAATCTAAGGAGTTGGCATGGCGAATATGTTTGCTTTGATCCTCGTGGTAGCCACGCTGGTGACGGGCATTTTGTGGTGTCTGGACAAGTTTATCTTTGCACCAAAACGTCGTGAAAAACAGGCGGCAGCGCAGGCTGCCACCGGTGACGCACTGGACAAAAAGACGCTGAAAAAAGTCGGCCCTAAACCGGGCTGGCTGGAAACTGGCGCGTCGGTATTTCCGGTGCTGGCGATTGTGCTGGTGGTGCGCTCATTTATTTATGAGCCTTTCCAGATTCCTTCCGGTTCGATGATGCCAACGCTGTTAATCGGTGACTTTATTCTGGTAGAGAAGTTTGCCTACGGCATTAAAGATCCGATTTATCAGAAAACTTTAATTGAAACCGGGCACCCTAAACGCGGTGATATTGCCGTATTTAAATACCCTGAAGATCCACGCCTGGATTATATTAAGCGCGTTGTAGGGTTGCCGGGCGACCGGGTAAGCTACGATCCTCAGTCGAAAGAAGTCACCGTTCAGCCTAATTGCAGCTCCGGCCAGGCTTGCGATAATGCGCTGCCAATCACTTATTCCAACGTGGAAGCCAGTGATTTTGTGCAGACGTTTGCCCGCCGCAACGGCAGTGAAGCCACCTCCGGTTTCTTCCAGTTACCAAAAGACCAGACCCGTGAAGACGGTGTTCGCCTGAGCGAGCGTAAAGAAACGCTGGGTAACGTCACTCATAACATTCTGACGGTGCCTATCGCTCAGGATCAGGTGGGGATGTACTACCAGCAGTCAGGCTTGCCGCTCGCGACGTGGATTGTTCCGCCGGGTCACTATTTCATGATGGGTGATAACCGCGACAACAGCGCAGACAGCCGCTATTGGGGCTTTGTTCCGGAGCAAAATCTGGTCGGTAAAGCGACAGCAATTTGGATGAGTTTCGAGAAACAAGAAGGTGAATGGCCAACGGGTGTTCGTTTAAGCCGAATTGGCGGCATTCATTAAATAATTAATCCCACAAACTAACGACATCCCCTGTCGTTGTGTATAGAATATTCCCGCCTTTAAAGATTGGCTCCCGAAAGGGAGCCACGGCACACGAAACAGCGTTGGTTTCCTTTTTTCAGGTCTGTTCCGTGTGCTGAATAGTTGACGCATTCATTAATTTTGGTATCGCATGAATCCCATCGTAATAAACAGGCTGCAGCGTAAGCTGGGCTACACTTTTCAACATCAGGATCTGTTGCAACAGGCATTAACCCATCGGAGTGCCAGCAGCAAACACAACGAGCGTCTTGAGTTTTTGGGTGACTCCATTCTCAGTTATGTCATCGCGAATGCGCTGTATCATCGTTTTCCTCGCGTAGATGAAGGCGACATGAGCCGCATGCGCGCGACGCTGGTGCGCGGCAATACGCTGGCGGAAATCGCCCGCGAGTTCGAACTGGGTGAGTGTCTGCGTCTTGGGCCGGGTGAACTGAAAAGTGGCGGTTTCCGTCGCGAGTCGATTCTTGCTGATACCGTGGAAGCGTTGATCGGTGGCGTCTTCCTCGACAGCGACATTCAGAACGTTGAGCGTCTGATTCTCTCGTGGTATCAGACCCGTCTCGACGAAATCAGTCCAGGCGACAAGCAAAAAGATCCGAAAACGCGTCTGCAGGAGTACCTGCAGGGTCGCCATCTGCCGCTGCCGTCGTATCTGGTGGTGCAGGTGCGTGGTGAAGCGCACGATCAAGAATTTACCATTCACTGTCAGGTGAGTGGCCTGCCTGAGCCTGTCGTAGGGACGGGGTCAAGCCGCCGTAAAGCGGAACAGGCTGCGGCTGAGCAGGCGCTGAAAAAGCTGGAGCTGGAATGAGCGAAGAAAAAACGTATTGCGGCTTCGCGGCCATTGTTGGTCGCCCGAACGTCGGCAAATCCACGCTGCTGAATCAGCTGCTTGGGCAAAAAGTTTCCATTACCTCGCGTAAGGCGCAAACCACGCGCCACCGCATCATGGGCATCCATACCGAAGGGCCATATCAGGCGATTTACGTCGATACCCCGGGGCTGCACATGGAAGAAAAACGCGCCATTAACCGCCTGATGAACCGCGCGGCAAGCAGCTCCATCGGTGACGTTGAGCTGGTTATCTTCGTGGTTGAAGGCACCCGCTGGACGCCGGATGATGAAATGGTGCTGAACAAGCTGCGCGACAGCCGTGCGCCGGTCATCCTGGCCGTCAACAAAGTTGACAACGTTCAGGATAAAACCGTTCTGCTGCCTCACCTGCAGTTCCTCGGCAGCCAGATGAACTTCCTCGATATCGTGCCTATTTCGGCTGAAACCGGGATGAACGTCGATACCATCGCGGAAATCGTCCGTAAGCACCTGCCGGAAGCTATCCATCACTTCCCGGAAGAGTACATCACCGACCGCTCCCAGCGCTTTATGGCGTCTGAAATCATTCGTGAAAAGCTGATGCGTTTCCTGGGCGCTGAACTGCCGTATTCCGTAACCGTGGAAATCGAGCAGTTTGTGACCAACGAACGCGGTGGCTACGACATCAACGGATTGATCCTCGTTGAGCGTGAAGGGCAGAAGAAGATGGTGATTGGCAACAAAGGGGCCAAAATCAAAACCATCGGCATCGAAGCCCGTAAAGACATGGAAGAGATGTTCGAAGCCAAAGTTCACCTCGAACTTTGGGTGAAGGTGAAATCCGGCTGGGCCGATGACGAGCGTGCGCTGCGCAGTCTCGGTTATACCGACGACCTGAGCTAAAACGTATGGAAGGCTGGCAACGGGCTTTTGTCCTGCATAGTCGCCCCTGGAGCGAAACCAGCCTTCTGCTCGACCTGTTTTCCGAAGAGTCCGGGCGCGTTCGTCTGATTGCCAAAGGCGCGCGTTCCAAACGCTCAAACCTGAAAGGCGCTCTGCAGCCTTTTACCCCTCTGCTGGTTCGGTGGGGCGGCCGTGGCGAAGTCAAAACGCTACGCAGCGCCGAAGCGGTTTCTCTGGCGCTTCCTTTAAGTGGTATCACGCTCTACAGCGGCCTGTACGTCAATGAACTGGTGGCTCGCGTCCTCGAGCAGGAAACCCGCTTCTCCGAACTGTTCTTCGATTATCTCCACTGCATTCAGGCCTTAGCTGGTGCTACGGGCACACCGGAGCCTGCGCTGCGTCGTTTTGAGCTGGCGCTGCTGGGGCACCTTGGCTACGGCGTGGATTTTCTGCACTGCGCCGGCAGCGGGGCAGGCGTCGATGACACCATGACTTACACCTACCGTGAAGAGAAAGGTTTTATTGCCAGCGTGGTGATCGGCCACAGCAGCTTTACCGGCCGCCAGCTCAGAGCGCTAGCCGAACGCGAATTTCCCGATGCCGACACGCTCCGTGCCGCCAAGCGTTTCACGCGTATGGCGCTCAAACCGTATCTACAAGGGAAGCCCCTCAAAAGCCGCGAACTGTTCCGCCAGTTTGTGCCTAAAAAAACGCCACCTGAGCCATCTGATAGCTCACAGTAATCACAGACCGTAGCCAGGCTTTCCCCGGCAGGTGTACACTGCCCGGCATCTGTCTGCGAACTCTGAGGATTGTCATGGCTGAATTACTGTTAGGCGTCAACATCGATCACATCGCTACCCTGCGTAACGCGCGCGGTACGGCATACCCGGATCCGGTTCAGGCCGCGTTTATCGCGGAGCAGGCGGGTGCCGATGGCATTACCGTGCATCTGCGCGAAGATCGCCGCCACATCACCGACCGTGACGTTCGCGTTTTGCGTGAAACCCTCGATACCCGCATGAACCTGGAAATGGCCGTCACCGAAGAGATGATCGCTATTGCCTGCCAGACGAAACCGCATTTCTGCTGCCTGGTGCCGGAAAAGCGTCAGGAAGTAACCACCGAAGGCGGCCTGGATGTTGCCGGTCAGCTGGATAAAATGCGCGATGCCTGCCAGCGCCTGGCTGACGCCGGTATTCTGGTTTCTCTGTTTATTGATGCCGACCACGCGCAGATTGACGCGGCGGTGGCCGTGGGCGCGCCTTACATTGAAATCCACACCGGCTGCTATGCGGACGCTGAAAACGAAGCGACCCAGGCCAAAGAGCTGGCTCGCATTGCTGAAGCCGCGAGCTATGCCGCCGCTAAAGGGCTGAAGGTAAATGCTGGTCACGGGCTGACGTATCACAATGTTCAGGCCATCGCGCGGATCCCTGAAATGCATGAGCTGAACATCGGCCACGCGATTATCGGACGTGCGGTAATCAGCGGTCTTAAAGAAGCCGTGGCTGAAATGAAACGCCTGATGCAGGAAGCGCGTCGCTAATGGCCATTCTCGGCCTCGGCACGGACATTGTGGAAATTGCGCGCATTGAGAGCGTCATTTCCCGTTCCGGCGACCGACTGGCAAAGCGCGTACTGAGCCCAAATGAATGGGTCTTGTACCAGGCGCATCAGCAGCCGGTGCGTTTTCTGGCGAAGCGTTTTGCGGTGAAAGAAGCGGCAGCGAAAGCTTTTGGTACCGGAATTCGCAACGGGCTAGCGTTCAACCAGTTTGAAGTGTTTAACGACGCGCTGGGCAAACCTCAACTGCGGTTTTGGGAAGAGGCGGAGCGGCTGGCTGAAAAAATGGGAGTGCGTTCAGTTCACGTTACCCTGGCGGATGAGCGCCATTACGCCTGCGCGACGGTGATCATCGAAAGCTAAAGTTTATCCGCATGGTGGAGCAGCACGAACTTATCCCACAGCTGCTCTTCATTCTCTATGTGCGCCGGGTCGTGAATTATCGTGCTGGGGATCGGGCAAACTTTCTGGCAGGTCGGGGTTTCGTAATGGCCAACGCATTCCGTGCAGCGGTCGGTATCGATCTGGTAGATAGCATCGCCCATGGAGATGGCCTGATTCGGGCACTCCGGCTCGCACATATCGCAGTTGATGCACTTCTTCGTAATTAATAACGCCATTTCAACCTGTTACCAGTCCTACCGGACTAAAAGATATATTCACATTTCGCGCTCAAAACATTGCAAAAACCTGTATATTTAACCAGTATTAAGTTTGATTAAAGATAATGGATAAAGCAGGGACGTTTCGATGGCGCGCACTTTACCACAAAAGCAGATCATCCCCAATGATACTGCGCCTTTAAGTTTTGTGCTCTGTGTACTTTCAGTACGTGTTATCATTGAACTATTGGTCACGATAAACACGGTGGGATCGTACTTATGGTACAGAGAGAACAACTGCGCGAAGCTTTTTCCCGCAGGCTGGCGCAGGCCTGCAGCGAAGCAAACCTCGATGAGTTCGGGCGCGGTATGGCGATAGCGCGCGCGCTGGGCGTATCCTCCAAGGCCGTCAGTAAGTGGCTTAACGCCGAAGCCATCCCCCGACAGGATAAAATGTACGAGCTGGCGACGTTTCTTCGGGCCGATGCGCTCTGGCTTCAGCACGGCAGTGAAACGGGCTATCAAAGCGAAGGGCGCGAGAATGCGGCCAGTCATGAAGAGGCGGCCATTTATCCTTTCCAGCCGCGCGAAGAGCAGGGCTTTCGCATCGACGTGCTGGACATTGAGGCCAGTGCGGGACCGGGGCGACTGGTCTCCAGCGAAGTCACCGAAACCATCAACCACATCGTTTACGACAGCCAGGAAGCGCTGGAGCTGTTCGGCCACCGGCCGGCTTCAACGATAAAAATCATCACTGTCACCGGTGACAGCATGTCCGGCACCATTGAACTGGGTGACTATATCTTTGTGGATATTGGCAAAGACTACTTCGATGGCGATGGCATCTACGTGTTCCTCTATAAGGGACAACTGCTGGTGAAGCGCCTGCAGATGACCCATGACTGCCTGCTGGTGCGCTCGGACAACCCCAAATATGCTGACTGGCGCATTAGCGAAGAGAACGAACAGCACCTCAAAATTATTGGCCGAGTGATGTACAGCCATTCAATTCGCCGCCACGCCTGAGATAGCTCATCCTTCAAGCTCCAGCCTCAGTCACTTACCCAGGTAAGCGCCTGAGGCTGGACCCCTTGCCGCCTTGCCGCAACTCGAATGCTAACCCATCTAAAAATAATGTTATTAATCAATAGTTAATTATCAATGTGATCTTTTTTTAAATAATTCGTACTTTTGGTTCTTGACGTTATTGTACTATTGGTTCAATATCAATTCATCGGCAGGACGCACCGACTCACAAGGCAAGTGAACGCTCCTTAACATCAGGCCCTGAAAAAGGGCACATACACCAAAGCAAGAAGCTTTGGGATATCAGAGAGATATCACCAAAGTTGATTGACAGGAGGTTGTATGGACGCACAGGCACGTCGCCGCCAGCGACGCGAAGCTAAACAGGCCGTCTGGAAAGCTGCCAACCCGCTGTTAGTCGGGGTAAGAGCGAAACCTGACGCACGGATTATTCTCTCGCTAGCCCGCAAGCCCAGGTCTCGCCCAGACAAGGCGCTGGAGGTGATTAACATCTATGGTCTGCAAATCATTCAGCAGGCAGAACATTATCAACGACTGCGCCAGAAGTTAGACGCCAGGCAAAAAAGCGTTTATCAGGCCGCGCCTCGCAGCGAATCCGGCTTACCGGCAGCGACCGGGAAGCAAACCCGACGCGGAAAACCTGTTCCGCTGATTTAACGCCATACCGCTTCTTCACCCCAACGGCAGTTCGACACCTCAACCGAAGGTTCTTCCATGAACGACCAACCCGCAAATCTGGTCACGCAGTCTTTTGCGTGGCTGGCGGCGCTTGCCGCCGGTCTGGGTATCACGACACAGGATATGGTCTACATGATATTCGGACTGCTTAGCGTACTGATTTCACTGGCTTCGTGGCTGGGCGGCAGGCTGGATGCCCACCGACAGCATCTCGAAGATCAAAAGCGCACCCGCATCCTCCAGACGCTGGTGGATGACTTGCAAACCTTAAACCGAGCCGAGCAGATTGAGATTATCAGGGCAGTCAGCGAGGTACTGAAAAAGGCAGGTAACTAATGGCTCTTTCTCCCGGACTCAGAAAAACATTACTCGGATTGTCAGGGGCGGGTGCTCTGACGATTGCAGGCACGCTTCTGCCCGAGCTGGAAGGCGTGAGCTACACGCCATATTACGACGTCGCCGGGGTGCTGACCGTCTGTTACGGCCATACCGGTAAAGACATTATTCCCGACAAAACATACACCCTGTCTGAGTGCAGGCGCTGGCTTGACCAGGATCTCGGCCCGGCGGCTCAGGCGGTCTCTAGGGCCGTCACCGTCCCGGTTAGTGAGTACCAACGAGCAGCTTTGATTAGCTTTACCTACAACGTCGGCACAGCCGCTTTTCTGCGCTCTTCCGTGCTCAGGATGTTAAACGCTGGCGAGTACAAACAGGCCTGCGCTGGGCTGAAAAAATGGATCTGGGCGGGTGGGAAGCAGTGGCAGGGGCTTATCAATCGTCGCGAGGTGGAGTACCAGCTTTGTACCTGGCCGGAGCCGGAGGAATGAAGCCGCTGACCTCACTTGTGCTGGCGGCCTTTACGCTGCTCATTGCCAGCAGCTGGTGGTTTCACCAACGCTATGCCGTGCAAAAACAAAGGGCAGAGTCAGCCCTGGAGCAGCTGGCTCAGCAAAAAAATGAGCTGCAAAACCTTGTCCGGCGCCAGCAGGCAATAGCTGACCTGGATGTCCACTATAGCGAGGAGTTAACCCATGCCCGGCTCACCATTGAAAACCTGCAGCGTGATGTGGCTGCTGGCACTCAGCGGCTGCGCGTCAGCGCCACCTGCAAAGCAGTGCCTGGCACCACCGCCCCCGCCAGGCTGGATGATGCAGCCGCCCCCGGACTTACTGACGCCGCTCAACGGGATTATTTCCGTCTCCGGGAGCGAATAGAAACGAGCAACAAGCAGCTGGCGGGGCTGCAGGAGTACATCCGCAATCAGTGCCTGAACTAAGCCTCGAATTTTCGAGGCTTTTTTATTCCTACGTCAAAGAGGTCATTCCTATGTCTACATCCCTGAAGTACCCGATTGTTCTGGTCCACGGTCTGTTTGGTTTCGACAAAATTGGCGGGATCTACCCCTATTTCTACGGCATCAAAGAGGCGCTGGAGAAAGCCGGGGCGAAGGTCTACATCGCTACGATTTCCGCACTGAACAGCAATGAAATGCGCGGCGAGCAGCTGCTGGAATTTGTACGTAAAGTCCTGGCCGAAACGGGTGCGGCAAAAGTTAACCTGATTGGCCACAGTCAGGGGCCTTTGGCCTGTCGTTACGCTGCGGCGACCCATCCTGAACTTATCGCCTCGGTAACCTCCGTGAACGGCGTTAACCATGGCTCAGAAGTGGCAGACCTTGTTCGACTGGCGCTGAAGCCTGGCCGCCTGCCTGAGTCTATCGCTAATGCAGCTCTGTCGGCTTTCGGCCAACTGCTTTCCGCCCTGGCGGGGGCACCTCGTCTGCCTCAATCCGGTGTGGATGCCCTGGATGCGTTGACCAGCGAAGGCGTGGCCGCCTTTAACAAGAAGTATCCGCAGGGGCTGCCTGCGCAGTGGGGCGGCCAGGGCAAAGAGCTGGATAACGGCGTGTACTACTACTCGTGGAGCGGGATTATCGACTACAACCCGCTGAATCAGGGCGCGAACAACCTGGATCCGCTGCACGTCGCCATGCTGGCGTTTTCCATCCTGTTCACCAATGAACGTTTCCAGAACGATGGCCTGGTTGGCCGTTACAGCAGCCATCTGGGCAAAGTGATTGGCTCCGACTATTCGATGGATCACGTCGATGCCATCAACCAGCTTGCCGGCGTGGTGGCCAGCAACAGCGACCCGGTCAAGCTGTACGTCGACCACGTGGCTCGTCTGCAGGCCAAAGGGCTGTAAGCCTTATCTGACCGCCTTCGGGCGGTTCAGACTGCTGACAAACCTCCGGTAATAGAAGAGACGCCGGACGGCTCGTGAAAAAACTGGAAAATCAATTCATTGATTTTCGGCTGATAACCACAAAGAGGGAAAAACCACGCTTTTTCCCTCTTTGTTAGCAACCTCAACCGCCTTTGGGCGGTTTTTCTTTGGAGAAATCAATGAATGACACCACGCGTCCGGGTTTTCTGACGCCGCTGGGGGCATCGCCACACTATGACGATGCACTTGATGCCGATCTCACCGGCTGGATTATCGGCGTATCAGGCCTGCCGCCGGAAATGGTGATGGCGAAGTGGAGCGATCCGCCACCTGCCACGCCTGAGGCCGGTATTACCTGGTGTGATTTTTTTACCAACGTGAAGCAGGCGGAAGCGTCTTTCTTCCACTCGCAGGACAGCGATCAAAGCGTACTTCAGAGCACCGAGTCCGTGGACGTGACCTGTGGCTTTTATGGCCCCGGCGCTCAGGCCGTTGCCGCGCTTTTTCGTGATGGCCTGAACGTGCCGCAAAACAACGCCGAGCTTAACCGACTGGGCCTGACATTTTTGCAGTGCGGCGACATTACGCCGGACCCTGAATTTATCAATAACCAGTGGCTACGCCGCTACACCCTCACCGTGGCGCTAAAGCGCAGTATTGCCCGGCGCTACGGTATTCGTTCCATCCTTTCATCCGCAGTAAAAATCATTGGAGAGTAAGCTATGTCACAGGGTTTACCTGTATCTAACATTGTCAGCGTGACAGTGAATATGGCGCCGCGTGCGGCGCAGTCCCGTAACTATGGTGCGCTGCTGGTCGTAGGCGCGAGCAACGTTATTGACGCCAAAGAGCGTATGCGTGCTTATTCCAGCCTGAGCGGCGTAGCCGCCGATTTTGGTCTGGAAGCGCCGGAATACAAAGCCGCCAGCCTCTACTACCAGCAGTCCCCGCAGCCTGCCGACCTGTATATCGGGCGCTGGGTTAAAGAAGGCGGCGAGGGCAAAGTCGGAGAAACCATCGCCGAATGCGTCTCCGCGCTGAGTGCGCACTCGACCGACTGGTATGGTCTGGTGATTGCCGACGATACCCTTACCGATGAAGGCGTGCTGGCCGTGGCGGCGGTTATTGAAGGCGACGGCGTTTCCCGTATCTTTGGTCATACTTCCGCCAGCGCTAAAGTGTTGGATGCGAACGACAGCACCGATGTCTTCAGCAAGCTGAAAGCGGCTAAGTTCGCCCGCACTTTTGGTCAGTACTCCAGCGCCACGCCGTTTGCGGCAGCCTCCCTGTTTGGCCGTGCGTTCACCGTTAACTTCAACGGCAATAACACCACCATTACCCTGAAATTCAAGCAGGAACCGGGGATTACCGCAGAAACGCTGACCCAAACGCAAATCAATGCTCTTTCCGCGAAAAACGCCAACGTCTTTGTGAATTACAACAACGACACAGCCATTATTCAGGAAGGCGTGATGAGCAACGGCAGCTTCATCGATGAGCGCCACGGCCTGGACTGGCTGCAAAACTATGTGCAGACCAACCTCTATAACCTGCTTTACACCAGCACCACCAAAATCCCGCAAACCGATGCCGGTGTTACCCGTCTGCTGAGCAACGTTGAGCACTCCATGACGCAGGCGGTCACCAATGGCCTGGTCGCACCGGGTGTCTGGAATGGCTCCAATATTGGCCAACTGGCCTCCGGCGACACGCTGACCAAAGGCTACTACGTTTACGCCCCAGCTGTAGCGACTCAGGCGCAGTCAGACCGCGAGGCGCGTAAGGCGCCAGTGATTCAGGTGGCCTGCAAACTGGCGGGTGCTGTGCACTTCGCTGACGTCGAAATCAATGTTGTTCGTTAAGGAGATTTAAATGGGTACTTATTCTTTTATGGATGTGACGGCTTCTCTTGTGGGGCCAACTGGCGTGATTGATTTGGGCGCGGGCAGCGCGAACGGTGATGCCGGGATCAAAGTGGAAATGGCTGGCACAAAAAATACGATGACCGTCGGCATTGACGGTGAGGTGATGCATAACCTCTCTCCGGCGAAAAACGGCTCGATCACCGTGACGTTGATGAAGACCTCCCCGGTAAACAAAAAGCTGATGCTGGCTTACAACGCCCAAACGCTCTCCTCGGCATTGTGGGGTAAAAACACGATTGTCGTGCGCAATACGTCCTCCGGCGATCTGGTTACCGCTCGTGACGTAGCGTTTTCACAGCTACCGGCCAATGCCAATGGCAAAGAGGCGGGCACCATGGACTGGAAGTTTGACTGCGGCAAAATTGATCAGCTGCTCGGGGAGTTCTAAGTCATGGAAATTACCCTGAAAGCGGTGAACTACCGCATTGGCAAGCTCGGTGTTTTCGAGCAGCTTAGCGTTGCGCGGAAGCTGCTGCCGGTTCTGGCAGGCGTTGTGGGTGATTTTCGCAGCTTGCAGGGTAAGGAGGGCGGAAACGCCCTCGAAACCGTGCTGCCAAAAATTGCCCGCACCCTTGCCGACCTCAGCGATGAAGATTGCAACACCATTCTGTATCCGTGCCTCTCGGTCGTGACGCGCGAACACATGAAGGGCTGGGTGCCGGTCTTTAGTCAGGGCGCATTGTCCTTTGACGATATCGATCTGATGACGCTGCTGCAGCTGGTGGCCCGGGTGGTGGCCGACTCGCTGGGAAATTTTTTGCAAGAACTCCCCGGCAGCGAAAAACCGGCTCCGTCGGCGGCCTGAGGCTGGAGACGCTACCGGGCGGGGAAGATTACATTCTTCGCCCGGCGGAGGTCTTCGGCCTCAGCTGGCTGGATCTGAAAAGCGGCGCGGTGGATCTCTACGATATTGCGCTGATGAATGATTACCTTGAGATGCAGGCCGATAACAAGGCCTGTATCACACGCTGGAGAGAGGAAAATGAGCGCTAGCACACAGCTTGTTCCTTACGTCCCGATCCCAGATTTTTTTTATCAAGAAGACCTTAGCTCGCGAATCAACGCCGCTTTTGGGGAACTGGATAAAACGCTGAAAAAGGGAAAAGAAGAGGCGGCAAAAGTTGATTTTGAAAAACTGACCAAAAGTTTCGAAAACTTCAGTAATCAGGTGCTGTCTCCGCTAACTAAAGCGGGATCCTGGTTTGAAAAGCGGCTGTCTGGCATCGAGAAGGATGCACAGGCAGCTCAATCTCTGAACGCCGATTTAGAGGCTTACAAGGCACTGCAATACGGTGCCAGTCAGTCAGGGGCGGACATTGGTGCGCTGCAAAAGTCGATTAAAAACGTTAGTGAGTATGTGAACGGTGACTCTCTGCACGAGAGCCTGTTGAAAAGTCTCGGCGTAAAAACGCATGATGACGCTGGCTTAAAGCGGGATAACGCCGATATTTTCACGCAGGTTGCCCGTTCTTTGGGCACAGTGAACAGAGACAGCGCCGATTTCTATGCATTGAATCTGGGGATTGATGACGACACGCTGCATGCGATGCAGCGCGGATTAGGCCAGTTTGCCGAAGAGTATCAGGACTTGTCCCTCCGCATAGGCGGAAGCGCAGAGCAAAGCGCCGACCAGTCCGAAAAATTTATGCAGTCCTGGCGTAAAGCGGACTCCGTGTTTGATTTGTTAGTAGCAAAATCAGGCGGCGATCTGGCCGAAAAATTGGCTGAGCCCGTTGAGAGACTGGCCGAAAAAATGCTGGTTAAAGCGCCACAAATTGAACGCGTGTTGGACAAAATTGGCGCCGTCGTTGAACAGTTTGCTGACATTTTCGTTGATTCACTGAGCGGCACCATCGACTGGGTTACCGACGTGATGGCCTGGTGGGATCGCCTTGACGAAGGTTCTCAGGGGCTAATCGGTGGTTTAGCGGGGCTTACCGCGGCCTGGCTGGTTCTGAACAGCGCATTTCTCGCTTCCCCTGTCGGGATTATCCTCTCGCTGGCTGCGGCCATTGGCCTGCTTTATAACGACTACCAGAAATGGAAAGCTGGGGAAGAGAGCTTTATTGACTGGGGAGAGTGGGGACCGGTTATTGAAATGGCTGCGGACACGATCGGTAGCCTCGCGAAAACCATAAAAGATCTTATTGTTGATATTGGCAGCCTGTTGGGCATCGATTTTAGCAAGTGGTCTATCAGCACCATCTTTAAGGGGCTTCTGGACAACTTTAATCAGTTAGGCGCCACGCTAAGACTGATTGGGAGTCTGATCAATGCGCTAAAAGAGGGGAACTGGGCAGAAGCAGCCAATATCGGAAAGTCATTGGTAGCAAACGGTCTGTTCCAGACGCCGGCGACCAAAATTGCGGATGGCGCAGCAGGCATTATTAAAGAGAAGCTCTCTAAGGGATGGCACACATTCCAGGGCTGGCTTGCTGGAGATGAAGAAAAAGGCTCTGGCGGAAAGTTATCCAATGCTGTCAATAATCTCAGTCAACCCGATCCTGTCTCAATGTTGCTTCCGGCGTGGGGGGCCAACAATGAACGCCTGGCGACTTCGGGAGATTTCTCCACGGCGAACAACAGCACTACGCATTCACCCACGATTAATAGTAATACCCATATCGTCGTGAATGGCGTCTCTGAACCTCGTCTGGCGGCGACCGAGACATCTCAGCGCTTGTTCAACGTTCATTCTCAGCTGGCGCAGCAGTATGACAGGAGGATGAGCTAATGGATATTTTTGGTGCTTACTTTCAGCCACGCACGAGCTTCTCCGGTTTTCTGGTGCCGGATGTGGTGGTCAGCGAACTCCACACGGACACGCTGAAAATTGCTTCTCATCCCGTCGAGTTTGGCCCGAATATCAGCGACCATGCCTGGGCAGAGCCCGGCGATGTAACGATTGATTGCTTCTTTAAAGCCGGTGGTTCGATGGTCGATTTTACCAATACGATCGACATCAGCCCCAGACTCAACGTGGGCGCCAGTCCGGCACAGATTTACCAGCAGTTGCTTGATCTGCAAAAAAAGGCTGAACCCTTCAAGGTCATCACCCGTCGCCGCTCTTACGACAATATGCTGATCAAAACGCTAATGGTGACGACCAGCGCTAAATCGGAAAACATTCTTGGCTGCAAGCTTTCGCTGGGCGAGGTGCTCATGACCGTTGTGGATGTTCGGGATGCACCGCCTAAAACGGCGATGGATGATGGGGTAACAACGTCTTCCGTCGGTAACAAAGGCGAGAAAGTGGTTACCTCCCCGATGGGATCGGCAAAAATCACGCCGCTTCAGCCGAAATCAAAATGAGGAGAGAGAATGTCAATTGCAGAAATTCCCCTCAGCGCGGATAACCAAATCTTTACGATCCAACTAGCCGGGCTGACCCTGCGCATGCGGCTGCTTTATCGGGATGCCGCTGGCTGGATCCTGGATATTCTCGATACCGATGATCGGCCCATCGTGAATGGGATCCCGCTGGTGAGCGGCGCCGATTTGTTGGCTCCGTACGCCTGGCTTGGTTTTGGCGGAGGGCTCTGGGTTGGCTGTGATGATGAAACTCAGGACTACCCAAGTAAAACTAACCTTGGAAACGGCAGTCACCTTTACTTTGTGACGGCAGATTAAGGAGGGGGAGATGAGTGATAACTGGTCCCGCCACTTTGAGCTTCAGCTTCTCAGGCAAGACGGCAGCGGTATTGCACTTTCTGATTTTAAAGTGACGTTTAAAATCGACTGGCATGCCGGCAGTTCACCCAAAACGGCCGAGGTAAAAATCTACAACCTCTCGCCGGATAGCCTGAATCGTATTGCACAAAAGGAGTACAGCAAAATCCGGCTGATTGCGGGCTACAACGGATTAGAACCGGTGGTAAGCCGCAGTGAAGTGGGAAAAGTCAGGGTTGTCGAGCCTGCCGAGTGGGGGCCGCGAGACGGTATGAACCTTGGGGTGATCTTCAGCGGTGACATTCGCATCTGGATGACGGGGCGAGAGGATACCCCTGACGACTGGATTTTAATTCAGGCCGTTGATGGTCATGAGGCGCTGATGTCCGCAGTGCTTAGCGCCACGCTTGCTAAAGGCTACACGGTATATGACATGTATCAACTTGCAGCTGGCGCACTGAAACCTTTTGGCATTCTGCCCGGCAGGCTGCCGCCTTTTCCCGAAACTAAGTTTCCCAGAGGGTATACCTTCCACGGCAAGGTCAGCAGTTATCTCGATCAAATCGGAAAGCTGTGCAAGGCCACCTGGAAGCTGTCGAATGACAGGCTGGACTATTTCAACGCGACTGAAAAAGCACACCCGCCGGTGAGTCTTAACAGCCAGAGTGGACTGATTGGACGGCCGCAAACGTCAACCAATGCTGGCGTAACCCTGAAATGCCTGATTAACCCCACAATCCTGCTCCACGGTCAGGTGCAGTTAGATCAAAACACGCTCTATAAGCCTGAGCTGCTTGCTAAGGATGACTATATTCGCCCCTCGCCGGACGGCGTGTACGATATTTATGGCATTACCTACAACGGGGATACCCGTGGGGATCAATGGTATATGACCATGATGTGCTTCCCGGCAGGCCAGCAAATTAATGATGTGGAAGAGGCGTGGAAAAAACATTCCGCCTCTAATAAATAAAAGCCAGACCCGCCTTTGCGGGTTCCAGACTGATGACGAACCTCTGGCGAGAGAAGAAATACCAGATGGCTCGTTAAACAAAACAGGAAAATCAATATATTGATTTTCGGCTGATAACCACAAAGAGGGAAAAACCACGTTTTTTCCCTCTTTGTCAGCAACCCCAAACCCGCCTTTGCGGGTTTTTTTATCCCTGGAGGAATCATGGCTCTGACGACTTCGGCTCTCAGCGGTGAGCTGGCCGATACGCTTGCGGCCAGCCGGGCCGCATTAAGCAACGATCTTCGGGTCGCGTTACCCGGCATCATTCAGTCTTTTGATCCGCTATCAGTGACCTGTGAAGTGGCACCGGCTATCCGGGGCGCGAAGGCGAGCAGCGATGGCACAATTGCTTCAGTCGCCTATCCGCTGCTGGTGGATGTGCCGGTTGTTTTCCCACATGGCGGAGGGTGCTCGCTGACGTTTCCGCTTCAAGCGGGAGACGAATGCCTGGTTATTTTCGCCGATCGCGCCATCGACTTTTGGTGGCAAAGCGGAGGCATTCAGGAGCCGGTCGATGCCCGTCAGCACTCGTTGTCGGATGCCTTCGTGTTGCCCGGCCCTCAGTCACAGGCGAAAAAAATCAGCGGCATCAGCACTTCGGCGGTTCAGCTACGCAGCGAAGACGGCAAAGCCTTTGTTGAGCTGGATCCCAGCAGCCACAGCATCACGCTCGCTACGCCGGGAAAACTTACCGCGACGGCGGCCAGCATTGACCTGACCGGTGAGGTCAATATCAAAGGCAACGTGACCGTGAGCGGAGATGTTACTGCCAGCGGGATAAGCCTGACGAAGCACCGCCACGGCGGCGTGCAGTCCGGCGGTGCGAACACGGGAGGTCCGGTATGAAATACCGCAGAGAGAGCAGCGACGGAGATTACACCTTTGGTCAGGGAGAAAACACCTTCCTGGAAAACTCGCCGGAGTGCGTGGCTCAGGCGGTGAGTACCCGGCTCAAGCTGTGGCAGGGGGAGTGGTTTCTGGATAACCGGACCGGCACACCTTACCGCCAGTCCGTTCTTGGCAAACAGCAGGATGACACCTGGGTATTAATGCTGATTGACCGCGTCAGCCAGACCATGGGCGTTAAGTCCGTGCTGGATGTCACCGCCGCGCGCACTGAAAAACGCACCGTAACCTTCAACGCCACCATCGACACCGTTTACGGTCCTACCACTTTAAACAGCGAGGCATAAATGGCCCTCAATTCTGAAACGCTGGGGTTATCGGCAACGGTAACGGCCCAGGGGATAACCGCGCCTGATTATCAAAGCCTGTTAGGGACTTTGAGGGATGCGTTCAGGCAAATCTACGGCACCGATGCGTACCTGGAGCCGGACAGCAAAGACGGGCAGCTCATCTCGCTGGTGGCGCTGGCCATTCATGACGCCAACAATGCGGCGATTGCCGCCTACAACAGCTTTTCGCCTGCGACGGCGATGGGGAGGGCGTTATCGAGCAACGTTAAGATCAACGGTATTGTCAGGCGGGCAGCGACCTTCTCGACGGTCGATCTACTGCTAACGGGCATCCCCGGTACGACCATAACCCGTGGCTCTGTCAGAGATGACAGCGGGGTGACATGGTTTTTGCCTGAGGGGGTATCAATTGGTGTCGATGGATCGGTAATCGCCACCGCAACCTGCGCCAGCAGCGGCGTAATGGCGGCACCCGCAGGGTCCATTACCATCATGGGCACACCAACACGTGGCTGGACGGCGGCCACGAACCCTCAGGCCGCCACGCCGGGCGTGGCGGCAGAAACCGATGCCGAATTACGCATCCGGCAGTCGCAAAGCGTTGCCTTGCCTGCGCTCACGCCGTTCGAGGCGGTCGAGGGTGCTATTGCCAACATTGCAGGCGTTACCCGGCATAAGCTCTACGAAAATGATACCGGTGCTATCAACGCCAATGGCCTGCCTCCGCATACCATCGCTGCGATTGTGGACGGCGGGGATGTGACGGAAATTGCTCAGACGATCAGGGGCAAAAAAGGCCAGGGCGTCGCCACCTTTGGCTCGACGTCCATTGTGGTGCCCGATCTCTACGGCAATCCCCACAGCATTGCTTTCTCTCGGTCCGGCAATGTGCCGATTTACGTCGACATCGTGCTGAAAGTGTTCACCGGCTATACGTCGCAAATCGGCGAGCAGATGAAGCAGGCGATTACCGACTATATCAACGGGCTGGGGATTGGCGACAGCGTGCTGCTGAGTCGCATTTACTCACCGGCCAACCTGGGCGTAGTCAGCGGCGGGAAAGCGCGTTATTACGACATCACCGATTTGCTGATCGGTAAATCTGCCTCTGCGGTCGCGGCGGCAAACGTCAATATTAGCTACAGCGAAGCCGCCTCCTGCAGCGTGGACAACATCAATATCAGGGTGAGCTCATGAGTAAATATACCGGGCGCATCACCAGCTACCACGCCAGCAAGCCCCTGTTTTTTGCCCATGTTGATCTGAGTACCCGTCCTTTCACTGAAACCGCAATGACCACCGAAAGTCTGATCAACGCTTTTGATATCGACACTGCGGTTGGGGTTCAGCTTGATGCGCTGGGGCTGTGGATTGGGCGAAGCCGCATCGTTAGCCAGCCGATTTCCGGCGTCTATTTTAGCTGGGACACCGACGGGCTGGGTTATGACCAGGGCGTGTGGCAGGGACCATACGATCCCGATGCAGGCTACACCTCACTGAGCGATGAAACCTACCGCATCATCCTCAAGGCAAAAATCGCGATGAACAACTGGGACGGGCAGAACGACACGCTGCCCGCGATTCTGGACGCTGCCACGGCAGGCGCGGGGCTGCGAATGCAAATCGTCGACAACCAGGACATGACCATTTCTGTCTGGGTACTGCCGAAAACGGACATTGCTGACGTGTCCCTCGAGCTTCTCGCGGCCATCAAACAGGGCTATCTGACGGTGAAAGCCGCGGGCGTTTGGGCCGGAGACATTCAGACGCCTTCGGTAGAAGCGCCGTCGCAGGGCGGCAAATTCTTTGGGTTTGATATCAACAATCACTATATCGCCGGTTTTGACGACGGCGCATGGGAGAGGAAACTTTAATGGCTACAAATCAGTTTAAACCTTTTGCGACCAGGCCTGACGCCAACGTCACGCCGCAAAATGAATGGGAAAATTTGCCCGCGCTGCTAAGCGGCTTTGCCGGCGGTAAAGCCAGCAGCGCTCAGGTGAACAAAGCGCTGCGCCAGACGTCATTTATTGCCGCCGCGCTGGCCCAGTTCGTGAGCGATAAAAGCGGGCAGGACGTGCTGGACGACGGCGACATCGCCGCCTTCCTGGCGAAGCTTACTTCAGGTTTTGGTAACCAATATATCAGCCGCCAAAACCCCTTCGCGGATATCAAGGCCGACGGTGCCGGGGCGGTTTCTACGGCTCTCGCAAACCTTGGTTTGGGGGAAGGATCGGCTTTGCCGGTTGGTGTGCCTGTTCCGTGGGCGTTGTCTGTAGCACCGGCAGGATGGTTGAAATGCAATGGCGCAGCGTTTTCAGCGGCTCAATATCCAAAACTTGCACAGGTATATCCCGCGCTTGTGCTTCCTGATTTACGTGGGGAGTTTATTCGTGGTTGGGATGATGGGAGAGGGGTGGATGTTGGCCGTGCATTACTGTCATTACAGGGTGATACAATACGTAATATTCGAGGGAGTATAGTCGCTTATACTCAAGGGCAGATAAATAATACAGTAGTTCTCCCAACGGGTGTTAATGGTGCCCTTGCTATATATGATTCAGGTGTAAATAATTCGATAATCCCTGTGCCCCAAAACTCATACCCTGTGACAAATTATGGTGTTTTGTTTGATGCCTCTTTAGTGGTTCCAACTTCAAACGAAAATAGACCTCGAAATATTGCATTTAACTTTATAGTGAGGGCCGCATAATGGCTGACGCAAAATTAAACAACGATCTTATTGCGACACTGGCTGGAGAAATTAATGTATTTAACTATGATGGATATACGAAAGAGTATCTTTCTTTAACGGTTGAATATCTTGCTATTGGAGTCGGTTTACCTGCCAATTCCTGCATTGATGCACCAGGCGAACGAAAAAAAGGGTTTGCCATTTGCCGAAAAAATGATCTTACGGCGTGGGAATATATCCCCGACAACAGGGGGGGGACGATTTATAGTACGCTTGATGGTGAAAAAATCACTATTTCAAAGCTGGGGGGTTATCCATCGGATACAACGACAATCGCCCCTGCAACAGCCTATGATAAATGGGATGGCGAAAAATGGGTGACGGACATTGAAGCAAAGAAAAAAGACGATATTTCTGATGCAGAACTAAAACGGCAAACCCTGCTAAGTGATGCAAGCAATATCACTGCTGACTGGCGAACTGAACTCACCCTCGGTATTATCAACGATACTGACAAAGATAAACTTATTGCATGGATGGAATATATAAAAGCGGTGAAAGCGATAGATACCTCCACCGCGCCTGATGTTAGCTGGCCGGATAAACCGGCGGCGTAGGCCATTCGATATCTGGTGCGTTGGAAGTATCAATAGCTTCCAGTGCATCCAGGTAATCTAACCATATATTGTACTGCGCTAACTCATCATTATTTAAACGCCCAATAGCGGCTTTCCCTTGCCATTGTTTATTATTGATGAAATCATTTGCGTGATTAATTTTGGATTTCCTTTTATTATCCATCATGCTGACTACCTGCTCTTTGGTTGGTGATGGGACATCCTCCCATACAGGCAATCCATTAACTCCAGTGACTCTATGCTTACCAACTGGAGGCGTTGATGTATAAGTTTCGAAAACCTCCATAGAGACATCTACACCATCAGAGGGCCAGGTATCTGTTAATTCATATAATTCACGGAGGGAGAAAGGATAAAATGCATTTTGTGATTTACTGTATATATATTTCATTTTAGCACCCCAGTGCAATCCAGAAGCATCCCCAACCATCAACAGTATTAACTGTTGCAAAACTGTTGGTTACTAACAGTGTAACTTTATTTCGGTCCATCCCAGCGCTTGTTTTTACAACAATCGCTGGGCCAGCTGTCGTATTTAGAAAACCATGATTACCTGATATACAAAAGAAAGAAGTTGGAAATGGAATAGGGAAAGTTACACTGACTACACCATTAGCAACTACATTGTATCCCCACTGTAAAATAAGTCCGGAAGAAAGCTTCTGCCATCCATTGGTAGACAAACTTGCAGACCCTTCCCCCAAACCAACCTTTAAGAAAATGCACATCCTGCCGCGCCGTGGCATGCTCTCAGCCTTTTATGAGGCAAAACGTCATGCTGGTAGGCTATATCAGGGTGTCAACAAATGACCAAAACACTGCGCTGCAGAAAAATGCGCTGGAGTGTGCAGGATGTGAGCTGATTTTTGAGGATAAAATCAGCGGTAAAACGGCGGACAGGCCGGGGTTAAAAAAGGTGCTCAGAACGCTCAGCGAAGGCGACACGTTGGTCGTCTGGAAGCTGGACCGGCTTGGGCGCAGCATGCGCCACCTTGTTTCGCTGATTGAGGAACTGCGTACGCGGGGGATTAACTTCCGCAGCCTGACGGACAGCATTGATACCTCTACGCCGATGGGGCGATTTTTCTTTCACGTGATGGGCGCTTTGGCCGAGATGGAACGCGAGCTTATCGTCGAAAGAACCCGGGCTGGACTGGCGGCGGCCAGAGCTGAAGGGCGAATTGGCGGGCGGCGGCCTAAACTCTCGGCAACGCAATGGGCGCAGGCCGGGAGGTTAATTGCTGCCGGAGAAACAAGGCAGCAGGTGGCGATTATTTACGATGTCGGCGTCTCTACGCTGTATAAAAAATTTCCGGCAAATGCTAAACAGCCTTGAGCCCCTAAACCAGCTTCTTCACCAGCGCTTCACTCTGTCGGATCCGCTCCGGCGCGTTTTCCAGGTCCTGTTGAACCAGGGCCATAAACAGCAGATCGGTCAACATCATCTGGGCGCTGGTTGAGGAAATTGCGGCGCTGCGCGTGGCCTGTTCTTCCGCGATGGTATACAGGCACAGGCTGGCGCGCTGCTGTAGAGCGTTAGGCGTGAAGCCGGTAATCGCGAGGATTTTCGCCCCGGTGTTCAGCGCTTCATCGGCGGCCAGATTGATCTCACGGCGCTCGCCCGAGTATGAAATAGCGAGCAGCACGTCTTCCGGCGTCATCGCCTGCACGGTTGCCAGCAGGGCATGCATATCCTGCTCGGCGACGGCGTGAATACCAATCTTCGTCAGCTTCCACGAGAAATTCTTCGCCACCAGTCCAGAGGCGCCTATTCCCACGAGCAGCACGCGCCGCGCATTCCGCAGCAGCGAAACGCTCGCCAGCAATTTATCTTCCGCATTAATATCCAGCGTGGCGTGCATCGCCGCGATATTCTCTTTAATCAATTTTTCCCCAACAAGCCTCAGCGGATCGTCACCTAAAATTTGGTTATGAACCGGGACAGAGTTAGGATTTTGACCGCTCGCCAGCGCTTCGCTGATCGCCAGTTTCATCGCCGGGAAGCCCTTGAACCCCAGTTTCTGCGCGAATTTTACGACGCTGGACTGGCTGACACCGGCTTCTTCCGCCAGCTGCTGTGAACTGAGGTGGCGTGCGCGTTCGGGCTCAGCGAGCAAAAAGTCGGCCAGCTTGCGGTCACTCTGGGCCAGCATGGCGTAACGGCTTCGAATGCGCAGTAAACAGTTCATTTCACCTCCGGGGCGGCACTTCTGATAACGACTTGCTCTGGTAAGCATCTGAGCGAATTATAAATTCCATTATAGAGCAATGTTGCCGAATTAAATATTCTGTTGTGTTCAACCTGCCAGCCAGGAAGGCGCGCGGAAAATCGCGGGGCTATCTGTTAGGCTTTAGCTGGCGTTGTTTCGTGAACGCGAGTCCAAAAGGAGCCTGAATTGACACCTCATCACCCGCGCCGCGTCGTCTTTTTTGACCTGGATGGCACCCTGCATCAGCAGGACATGTTCGGCAGCTTCCTGTTTTATCTCCTGCGCCGCCTGCCGTTGAACGTGCCGTTGGTTATTATCTTGCTGCCGCTGATTGGCGGCATGATGCTGATCAAAGGCAGCGCGGCCCGTCAGCCGATGAGCCTGCTGCTATGGGGCATCACGTTTGGGCGCAGCGAGGCCCGGCTTCAGCGGCTACAAAGTGAGTTTGTCGCCTGGTTCCGGCAGAAGGTGAGGGCATTTCCCGTCGTCCAGCAGCGCCTCACGGATTATCTGCACAGCCCGGATGTCGACGTCTGGTTGATTACCGGTTCACCGCAGCCTCTGGTGGAAAAAGTCTATTTTGATACACCGTGGCTGCCGGAGGTCAAAGTGATTGCCAGCCAGATTGCACGGGCTCACTGCGGCTGGATATTGACCCTGCGCTGTCTCGGCCATGAGAAAGTTGTGCAACTGGAGCAGCATCTTGGCGCGCCGCTGCGGCTTTACAGCGGCTACAGCGACAGCCATCAGGATAATCCCTTACTCTATTTCTGCGAGCACCGCTGGCGCGTCACGCCTCAGGGGGAACTGCAGCAGCTTGAGTGAGGCGTTTTGAATCCGTTAAGCGGTGTGTATAATGCGCCGCCCACTTTCGCCGCGGAGAGCATTGTGTCAGACACAGAATTTACCCATGAACACTGGATGCGCCACGCCCTGACCCTCGCTCAGCGAGCCTGGGATGAAGGAGAAGTACCCGTTGGTGCGGTGCTGGTACACAATAATCAGGTCATCGGTGAAGGCTGGAATCGTCCGATAGGTCGCCACGATCCTACGGCTCATGCGGAGATCATGGCGCTGCGCCAGGGCGGACTGGTACTGCAAAATTACCGTCTGCTGGACACCACGCTCTACGTCACGCTCGAACCTTGCGTCATGTGCGCGGGGGCGATGGTGCATAGCCGCATTGGCCATTTAGTGTTTGGGGCGCGTGACGCTAAAACCGGAGCGATAGGCTCGCTGATGGATGTGCTTGGCCATCCGGGAATGAACCATCAGGTGCAGGTCAGTGAAGGGGTGCTCGCGACAGAGTGCTCAGCCATGCTGAGCGATTTTTTTCGCGCTCGTCGCCTGGAGAAAAAGGCCCTAAAGGAAAAGGCCCGTAAGACGGACTAGTCAGCTCCACCGGGGCAACCGCAGGGTAAGCCTCGGCAAATTTATCAGCCTGGATCGCCTTCTTCTGTTTCTCCTGCAAATACCCTTCCAGACTTAGCTGATACTTGCGGATGTTTTCTACATACGCGTAAGCCTCGTGTCCACGAGCATATCCATAGGTTGTTTTGCTGTAATAAGGCTTCAGGCTCAGCAACGGCAGGCGTGTTTTCACATCGGCCCAGCTGTCCGGGTTGCCTTTCTGTTTGGCCGTTAGCTGACGGGCATCCAGCATGTGCGCATAGCCCATGTTATAGGCCGCCAGCGCGAACCAGATACGCTCATACTCCGGTACCGTGGCCGGGACCTTGCTCATCATATCTTTCAGATACCGGCTGCCGCCGCTGATGCTCTGTTCGGCGTCCAGCCTGTCGGTGATGCCGAGGCTTTGGGCCGTATTTTTTGTCAGCATCATTAACCCGCGCACGCCCGTCGGAGAAGTAGCGTGGGTGTCCCAGTGGGATTCCTGATAGGAAATTGCAGCCAGCAGCGGCCAGTCAATGTCATCGGAGTACTTTTTAAACAGCGGCTGGAGTTCCGGCAAAACGGCATCCACCGCGTTCAGGAAGGTTCGGGTATCGACGTAATCAAAATCGCCAATATGGCCCAGGTATTTCTCCTCAACCCTTGCCAGCGTGCCGTCGCTGCTGATCTTATTATAGAAATCGAGCAGCGCGGCGCTCATGCTGTCGTCGCCATCGCGTTTAGAGAACCAGGTGACCGGTTGTTCATCCGTGACGTCCAGAGCAACGGCCAGTTGAGGATGCACGCGCTGGAAAAGACTGATGGCGATGGAGTCTGAGATGGTAAACGCGATATTGCCGTCAATCACCTGCTGCAAGAGCTGGTTGCTGGTTTGTTTGGCGTCAATGCTCCAGCTCAGGTCGGGGTACTGAGCGTCTTTTAGCTTTTGCAAATCGCTCACCACCGCCTGGCCAGAAGAGAGCACCAACTGTGATGGCTTGACGCCGCCGAGAGATTTAGGGCGCGGGCTGCCTACTCGATAGACCATCTGCTGCGAAACGGAATAATAGGTCGGCCCTGCCTGGTAGTCGCTGCTGCGGCGAGAGTTATACACCAGGCCGGCGGCGAGCAGGTCGGCGTTGTCGTTGTCCAGGTCATCAAACAGCGCGTTAATGTTTGGCCGCACGACCACTAACAGCTTCACGCCCAGGTAGTCTGCAAACTGTTTTGCGAGTTCGTAATCGAGGCCCGTTGCCTTGCCGTTAATCATCGTCCAGGTCAGCGGCGATGAAATGGTACTGACGCGCAAAACCCCCCGCGCTTTGATCGCGGCGATACGGTTTTCGGTCTGATTGAAACCTGGAATGGAGGGCCATAAAGCCACTGCCAGCAACAAGGTGACGATACCGATAAGCAGATAATTAATCTTTATTCTTTTCAAATAGATAACATTCTGCAGCAGGATGAGCCTTAGCCAACAATAACCATGATTTGTCTGAACCCCGTGAGTGAATGAGGCGCATTTTGCGTAAGAAAACGCCAGTAAGCAACTTTTAAGAATATATCGTTTACTTTTCGTGCAATAAAAACTTCTGCTGTTATTTCTACGCAAACGGTTTCGTCGCGGCGGAGGATTCTCTATAATGACGCCCGTTTTCCCCCCTTCGCCCTGAAGACGAGAGATCTTTAATGATGGAAATTCTGCGTGGTTCGCCTGCTCTTTCGGCATTTCGTATTAACAAACTCCTGGCCCGTTTCAACGATGCTAACCTCCCGGTAAGCGATATTTATGCCGAGTATGTTCATTTTGCCGACCTCGAGGCGCCGCTAAGCGCCGACGAGCTTGCCCGCCTGCAGCGGCTGTTGAAATATGGTCCAACCCTCGCAGAGCATGCGCCGGAAGGCACCCTGCTGCTGGTGACTCCGCGCCCTGGCACCATCTCCCCCTGGTCTTCAAAAGCTACCGATATCGCCCACAACTGTGACCTGCCGCAGATTAAACGCCTTGAGCGCGGTGTGGCCTGGTATGTTACCGGCAGCACGCTGACTGCTGAGCAGTTGCAGGACGTTGCCGCTCTGCTGCACGACCGCATGATGGAGAGCGTGTTTACCTCTCTGAACGATGCACAGCAGCTGTTTACCCAGCAGCAGCCGGCTCCGGTGCAGAGCGTTGATCTGCTCGGGAAAGGGCGCGATGCGCTGGTGGAAGCGAACATTCGCCTTGGCCTGGCGCTGGCGGAAGACGAAATCGACTACCTGCAGGATGCGTTCAACAAGCTTGGCCGCAACCCGAACGACATTGAACTGTATATGTTTGCTCAGGCGAACTCCGAGCACTGCCGCCATAAGATCTTTAACGCCGACTGGATTATTGACGGGCAGAAGCAGCCGAAGTCGCTGTTCAAAATGATCAAAAACACCTTCGAGAAAACGCCGGATTACGTGCTGTCTGCCTATAAAGACAACGCGGCGGTGATGGAAGGCTCCGCCGTCGGCCGCTTCTTCGCCGACCGTGAAGCAGGGCGCTATGACTTCCACCAGGAAGACGCGCATATCCTGATGAAGGTTGAAACCCACAACCACCCGACCGCTATCTCTCCGTGGCCGGGCGCGGCAACCGGCTCAGGCGGTGAAATCCGCGACGAAGGCGCGACCGGGCGTGGCGCGAAGCCAAAAGCAGGCCTGGTGGGCTTCTCCGTGTCTAACCTGCGTATTCCGGGCTTTGAACAGCCGTGGGAGCAGGATTTCGGCAAGCCAGACCGTATCGTTACCGCGCTGGATATTATGACCGAAGGCCCTCTGGGCGGGGCGGCGTTTAACAACGAATTTGGCCGTCCGGCGCTGACCGGCTACTTCCGTACCTATGAAGAGCAGGTGAACAGCCACAACGGTGTGGAGCTGCGCGGTTACCACAAACCTATCATGCTCGCGGGCGGGATCGGCAACATCCGCGCCGACCACGTCCAGAAGGGCGAAATCACCCCTGGCGCGAAGCTGATTGTGCTGGGCGGCCCGGCAATGAACATCGGCCTGGGCGGCGGGGCGGCTTCGTCAATGGCTTCCGGCCAGTCCGATGCGGATTTAGATTTTGCTTCCGTGCAGCGCGACAACCCTGAAATGGAACGCCGCTGCCAGGAAGTGATCGACCGCTGCTGGCAGATGGGCGACGACAACCCAATCCTGTTTATCCACGACGTTGGCGCGGGTGGCCTGTCTAACGCCATGCCTGAGCTGGTCAGCGATGGCGGACGCGGTGGCCGCTTCGAGCTGCGCGATATTCTTAACGACGAACCGGGCATGAGCCCGCTCGAAGTCTGGTGTAACGAATCTCAGGAGCGCTATGTGCTGGCCGTTGCGCCAGAGCAGCTGCCGCTGTTTGATGAACTTTGCCGCCGCGAGCGCGCGCCGTATGCGGTGATTGGTGAGGCCACCACCGAACAGCACCTGACGCTCAACGACAGCCACTTTGATAACCAGCCTATCGACATGCCGCTGGACGTGCTGCTGGGCAAAACGCCGAAGATGGAGCGTAACGTTGAGACGCTGAAAGCCAAAGGCGATGCCTTCAACAGCAGCGAAATTTCTATTGCCGATGCGGTTAAACGCGTTCTGCACTTGCCGACCGTGGCTGAAAAAACCTTCCTCGTGACCATCGGTGACCGCACGGTAACCGGCATGGTGTCCCGCGATCAGATGGTTGGTCCGTGGCAGATCCCAGTCGCCAACTGCGCGGTGACTACCGCCAGCCTGGACAGCTACTACGGCGAAGCGATGTCTATCGGTGAACGTGCGCCGGTGGCCCTGCTGGACTTCGCGGCATCCGGTCGCCTGGCCGTGGGCGAAGCCTTAACGAACATCGCCGCGACCCAAATTGGCTCCCTGAAGCGCATTAAACTCTCCGCAAACTGGATGGCCGCAGCCGGTCACCCTGGCGAAGATGCCGGCCTGTATGAAGCGGTGAAGGCCGTTGGCGAAGAACTTTGCCCGGCTCTCGGGATCACCATCCCGGTGGGTAAAGACTCCATGTCGATGAAAACCCGCTGGCAGGAAGGTAACGAGCAGCGCGAGATGACCTCTCCGTTGTCGCTGGTGATCACCGCGTTTGCCCGCGTGGAAGACGTGCGTGGCACCGTGACGCCGCAGCTGAGCACCGAAGACAACGCCCTGCTGCTGATCGATTTAGGCAAAGGCCATAACGCGCTGGGCGCGACCGCGCTGTCCCAGGTTTACCGCCAACTGGGCGACAAGCCTGCGGACGTTCGTAGCGTTGAGCAACTGAAAGGTTTCTGGGACGCAATGCAGACACTGGTGGCGGATCGCAAACTGCTGGCCTGGCACGACCGTTCCGACGGTGGGCTGCTGGTCACGCTGGCGGAAATGGCCTTTACCGGCCACTGTGGCGTTGAGGTTGATATCGCCGGTCTCGGTAACGATCGCCTGGCCGCATTGTTTAACGAAGAGCTGGGTGGCGTGATCCAGGTTCGCGCTGAGGATCGCGCAGCCGTTGAGGCGCTGCTGGCTAAGCATGGCCTGGCTGACTGCGTGCATTACCTCGGTAAAGCTGTCGAAGGCGACCGCTTCACTATTAGCGCTGACGGGCACGCCGTGTTCAGCGAAAGCCGCACCACGCTGCGTATGTGGTGGGCAGAAACCACCTGGCAGATGCAGCGTCTGCGTGACAACCCAGACTGCGCGGATGAAGAGCACAACGCCAAGGCGAACGATAACGATCCTGGCCTGAACGTGAAGCTGAGCTTCGATATCAAAGAAGATATTGCTGCGCCGTTTATCGCGACGGGCGCTCGTCCTAAAGTGGCCATCCTGCGTGAGCAGGGCGTTAACTCCCACGTTGAGATGGCGGCCGCCTTCCACCGCGCGGGCTTTGACGCCATCGACGTGCATATGAGCGACCTGCTGGCGGGCCGTACCGGGCTGGAAAGCTTCCACACGCTGGTGGCGTGCGGCGGCTTCTCTTATGGTGACGTGCTGGGCGCGGGTGAAGGTTGGGCGAAGTCCATCCTGTTCAACGCTCGCGTGCGCGATGAGTTTGAAACCTTCTTCCATCGCCCGGAAACGTTGGCGCTTGGCGTTTGTAATGGCTGCCAGATGATGTCTAATCTGCGTGAGCTGATCCCAGGCAGTGATTTGTGGCCGCGCTTCGTGCGTAACCAGTCCGATCGCTTTGAAGCGCGCTTCAGCCTGGTTGAGGTGACCTCCAGCCCGTCGCTGCTGCTGCAGGGCATGGCCGGTTCCCATATGCCTATCGCGGTCTCTCACGGCGAAGGTCGTGTGGAAGTGCGTGATGCCGCTCATCTCGCCGCGCTTGAAAGCAAAGGGCTGGTGGCGCTGCGCTTCGTGGATAACTTCGCGAACGTGACCGAAACCTACCCGGCTAACCCGAACGGTTCGCCGAACGGCATCACCGCGGTGAGCAACGAAAGCGGGCGCGTGACCATCATGATGCCGCACCCTGAGCGCGTGTTCCGTACCGTGAGTAATTCCTGGCACCCGGCAGAGTGGGGCGAAGACAGCCCGTGGATGCGTATTTTCCGCAACGCGCGTAAGCAACTGGGCTGATTACCCTCACCCCGACCCTCTCCCTACAAGGGAGAGGGGGAAAACAGCAGACAGGCTCCGATCCAGTTCCCTTGCTTTTAGAGGGTGCGAAAACAGCAGACAGGCTCCGATCCAGTTCCCTTGCTTTTAGAGGGTGCGAAAACAGCAGACAGGCTCCGATCCAGTTCCCTTGCTTTTAGAAGGTGCGAAAACAGCAGACAGGCTCCGATCCAATCCCCTTGCTTTTAGAGGGTGGGAAAACAGCAAACAGGCTCCGATCCAGTTCCCTCTCCCCTTTGGGGAGAGGGCCAGGGTGAGGGGCTTTTTTTGTCACTAAACCCCGACACCTCCACTTTTAAAATGTCGCCAAAAAGAGACATATAACTCATTGATTTTTAATGGTGCGATTGAGTGGGTTTAAGAGTGTTGTGAAATGGCGACATAGAGAACAAAAAACACGCATAATATATCTTCCTGTTTTGCTTTATAATTATATTTAAAACAATGAGTTATATTTAAACTTGCAAAGTTGGCATGATATCTGCTTAATAACACCCAGTGGCTCATTCAATCTCTTATGTCAGCGTCTTTTCAGACAGACTACATAAACCGCCGAATGACGCACAAAAAGGTGCCTGCCGTCCGATTTTTGATAAATGCCTTTCGGCTTATCATGCTCCGGGCGAAACGTTGAGTAAGGCGCCGCCTAATTCCTAAACAAAGGCAGGGTTTTTGACCCTGCCTTTGTTGTTTCCGGGAATCGCACCTTTCCACCACGCGCAATCGCGGCTAGCATCGTGTCATACAGGTAATGTGAGATGAAGCTATTGAACCAGTGGCATTTTTTCCCTCGATCTTTGCGCCAGCTTGTCATGATGGCCTTTTTATTGGTGCTCGTGCCGCTGCTGGTGCTTGCGTGGCAGGCGTGGCAAAGCCTTAACGCCCTGAGCGCTCAGGCCGCGTTGACCAACCGCACCACGTTGACCGATGCCCGCCGCAGTGAAGCGATGACTAATGTCGCGCTGGAAATGGAGCGGAGCTACCGTCAATATTGCGTGCTCGATGACTCACGTCTTGCCCAGCTGTATCAGGGGCAGCGTCAGCGCTATGCTCAAATGCTTGAAGCCCACGCCTCCGTATTACCCGATCCGAAACTCTACCAATCGCTCAGCCAGTCTTTGAGCGATCTGGCTGAACTCAAATGTAAAAACAGCGGGCCGGAAGCGCCTGCGGCAAACCAACTGGAGCAATTCGCCTCAACCAATGCAGAAATGGTGCAGGCCACGCGGGCGGTGGTGTTCTCTCGTGGACAGCAGCTGCAGCAGGAAATTGCTGAGCGAGGCCAGTTCTTCGGCTGGCAGGCCCTGGTGCTGTTTCTGCTCAGCCTGGGGCTGGTCATCATCTTCACCCGCATGATTATCGGCCCGGTTAAAGGCATCGAACGGATGATTAACCGGCTGGGGGAAGGGCGTTCGCTCGGCAACAGCGAGGTCTTTAAAGGGCCGCGTGAGCTGCGTTCCGTTGGGCAGCGCATTGTCTGGTTAAGCGAACGCCTGTCCTGGCTTGAATCCCAGCGCCACGAGTTCCTCCGCCATCTTTCCCATGAATTAAAAACGCCGCTCGCCAGTATGAGAGAGGGGACTGAACTGCTTGCTGACCAGGTTGCCGGGCCGCTCAATGCCGACCAAAAAGAGGTCGTCGCTATCCTGGACAACAGCAGCCGCCACCTGCAAAAGCTGATTGAACAACTGCTGGACTATAACCGCAAGCTGGCGGACGGAACGGTAACGCTGGAAAGGGTCGAACTGGCCCCGATTGTGGAGATGGTTATATCTGCCCACAGTCTGCCGGCGAGGGCTAAAATGATGCATACCGACATTCAATTGAGCCCAAAAGCCTGCCTCGCAGAGGGGACGCTGCTGATGAGCGTACTGGATAATCTCTACTCCAATGCGGTGCACTATGGCAGTGAATCCGGTACCATTTATCTCCGGAGTTTGCAGGTGGGCGCGATACTGTACATTGAGGTCGCGAATACCGGCGAGCCGATTCCGGCCACGGAACAAGAGATGATTTTTGAGCCTTTCTTCCAGGGTAGCCACCAGCGGAAGGGCTCCGTAAAGGGAAGTGGGCTGGGGTTAAGTATCGCCAGGGATTGCATTCGACGTATGCACGGAAAACTTAGCCTGATCAACGCTAACAGCGCGGAAGTGTGCTTCCGTATCGAATTACCGGTTTTCCCTGAGAATGATTAAAACGATGAAAGTACTTTTATTGCGTGAACCGCGCCGCGGGTCTTTGACTCGTCTGATTTGCTGGGTATCTGGGACGCTGGTTGGCGCGACGCTGTTGACAGGATGCGCCCCCGCAAGCGTGTCCAGCAGCCTGGATGAGGCCCACAAACCGCATATTCCAGAACAACAAATCCCTGATTACCTGTCCACGGACTGCACCGAAATATGGGATCTCACGGGGCATGACGTCAGCAGTAACCCGCTTTACTGGCTTCGCAGTATGGATTGCGCCCAGCGCCTGTCACCGGCAGAAGCCCGCGCGGAAGCTCGCCAGTGGCCAGCAGAAACCTGGCAGGACACGTTTAAGCGCGGCATTTTGCTGTCTACGGCTAAAATTACCCCGACCGAGCGCCGCCGCTACATGACCCAGCTCGAGACCATGACCAGCGAAGTGCCTGTGCAGGTACGTTCTCTGTTTGAGATTTGGCGCGACGGGCAACAGTCTCAGCTTAAACTCTCGGATGAGCGCACGCGCTACAGCAAGCTGCAGCAGTCAACCGACGGCGAGCTGGATACGCTGCGGGAGCAGCAGCAGCGCCTTCGCAGCCAGCTCGATCTCACTACGCGCAAGCTGGAAAATCTGACCGACATTGAGCGTCAGCTTTCCAGCCGCAAGCCGGGAAGCAATCTGGTGCCCGGCACGCACAGCACGGATGACAATGACGACGACGATAGCGGCGCTTCAAACAAATCGCAGCCGGAGGCAAAACCATGACGCAAAGGAAACCCGCGCGCTTACTATTAGTGGATGATGATCCCGGCCTGTTAAAGCTGCTGGGAATGCGCCTGTCGAGCGAGGGCTATACGGTCACCACGGCTGAAAGCGGGGCTGAGGGGCTGAAAGTCCTGGCACGGGAAAAAATCGACCTGGTGATAAGCGATCTCAGGATGGACGAAATGGACGGCATGGCGCTGTTCGCGGAGATCCAAAAAGGCCAGCCGGGGATGCCGGTGATCATCCTGACTGCGCACGGTTCTATTCCTGACGCGGTGGCGGCGACCCAGCAGGGTGTATTCAGTTTCCTCACCAAACCGGTGGACAGAGACGCACTTTATCAGGCCATCGACAACGCGCTTGAGCATACCGTCATCGCTGGCGATGACATGTGGCGCGACACCATTGTGACCCGCAGCCCGATTATGCAGCGTTTGCTCGAGCAGGCGCGCATGGTGGCGCAGTCGGACGTCAGCGTGTTGATTAACGGCCAAAGCGGCACCGGGAAAGAGATTCTGGCCCAGGCGATACACAACGCCAGCCCGCGCAGCAAAAAAGCGTTTATCGCTATCAACTGTGGCGCGCTGCCTGAACAGTTACTTGAGTCAGAGCTGTTCGGCCATGCTCGCGGGGCCTTTACCGGCGCGGTGAGCAGCCGCGAAGGCCTGTTCCAGGCGGCAGAAGGTGGAACGCTATTTCTGGATGAGATCGGCGATATGCCTATCCCGCTGCAGGTTAAGCTGCTGCGCGTTTTGCAGGAGCGAAAAGTTCGCCCGCTGGGCAGCAACCGCGATCTGGACATTGACGTGCGGATTATCTCCGCCACGCACCGGGACTTGCCGAAGGCCATGGAGCGAGGGGAGTTTCGCGAAGACCTCTTCTACCGCCTCAACGTTGTGAACCTGAAAATTCCTGCATTGCATGAACGTGCCGAAGATATTCCGCTGCTGGCGAATCATTTGTTACGCCAGTCCGCCGACAGGCACAAACCTTTCGTTCGGAGTTTCTCCACCGACGCCATGAAGCGGTTGATGACCGCAAGCTGGCCGGGCAACGTACGTCAGCTAGTGAACGTGATTGAGCAGTGCGTGGCGCTGACCTCAGCCCCGGTGATTGGCGAAGCGCTGGTGGAGCAGGCGCTGGAAGGCGAAAACACCGCCTTGCCGACATTTGTCGAAGCCCGTAACCAGTTCGAACTAAACTATCTGCGTAAGCTGCTGCAAATTACCAAAGGAAATGTCACCCATGCCGCACGCATGGCGGGGCGTAACCGAACCGAATTCTACAAATTACTGGCCAGGCATGAACTCGAGGCCAATGACTTTAAAGAGTAGGCTGTGGTAGTGTGAGCAACCGATTACTAACAGTACAAAACGCCGCGCGGGGACACCGGTAATACCATGAAAAAAATTGATGCGATTATTAAACCTTTCAAACTGGATGATGTGCGCGAAGCGCTGGCTGAAGTGGGCATTACCGGCATGACGGTGACGGAAGTCAAAGGTTTTGGCCGTCAGAAAGGGCATACCGAGCTGTACCGCGGTGCCGAGTATATGGTGGACTTTCTGCCAAAAGTAAAAATTGAAATTGTGGTGACCGACGATATCGTTGATACCTGCGTGGACACCATTATCCGCACGGCCCAGACCGGCAAGATCGGTGACGGTAAGATTTTCGTGTTTGATGTGGCGCGCGTGGTGCGTATTCGTACCGGCGAAGAAGACGACGCGGCGATTTGATTTAGATTTTTCCCCTCACCCTGGAAGGGCGAGGGGAAAACACTGACTTGTCCCTTTGGTGTAAACGGGGTGTTTACTCCCTCGCTCCTTTGGGGAGAGGGCTGGGGTGAGGGGCAGTCTTACTAAACTACATCACCTTGTGCGGGCCAAAGCACTCATAGTGAATGCTGTCTTTATTCACGCCAATCTTCACCAGCTGTTCCGCCGCAAAACGCATAAAGTTGATCGGGCCGCAGAGATAGAACTGCATCGCCGGATCGCTTAACTTCCCTTCGATTTCCAGCAGGTTCATCAGTCCTTCGCGGTCAAAGCGCGCCTGAGCACGATCCCCTGCGGAGGGTTCACGGTACCAGACGTGGCTTTCAAATTTCGGCAACTGAGCGCCAAGCCCTGCCACTTCTTCGCTAAACGCGTGCACATCCCCGTGCTCGGCGGCGTGCAGCCAGTTGACCTGTGCCTGATGGCCGCCGTTCGCCAGCGTGTCCAGCATCGAGAGCATCGGCGTCTGGCCGACGCCTGCGGAAATCAGCGTCACCGGCGCATCGGGTTTTACGTCCATAAAGAAGTCGCCAGCCGGTGAAGCCAGATGCACCCGATCCCCCGCCTGAGCATGATTGTGCAGCCAGTTTGAGACCATACCTTTCTCTTCACGCTTCACGGCAATGCGGTAACTTTTCCCGTTCGGCTGGCGGGTCAAAGAGTACTGACGAATTTCCTGATGCGGGAAACCAACAGGTTTCAGCCAGACGCCGAGGTATTGCCCTGGCTGATAATCTGCCACCGGGCCGCCGTCTAACGGGGCAAGTTCGAAGCTGGTGATCAGTGAACTTTGCTCTTTTTTCTCTACGATAGTGAAGGGACGCGTGCCTTCCCAGCCACCCTGCTTAGCGGCGTTATCCTGGTAAATTTCTGATTCACGGTTAATAAAGACCTGCGCCAGAACGCCGTAGGCTTTTCCCCATGCGTCCAGCACTTCCTGCCCCGGGCTGAACAGCTCGTCTAACGTGGCCAGCAGATGGCCGCCCACAATGTTGTACTGCTCCGGTTTGATCTGGAAGGTAGTGTGTTTCTGGGCGATTTTCTCTACCGCTGGCAGCAGGGCGGCCAGATTTTCGATGTTGGAAGCATAGGCGCAAATGGCGTTGAACAGCGCTTCACGCTGGTCACCGTTGCGCTGGTTGCTCATGTTAAAGATCTCTTTCAGCTCAGGGTTGTGGCTGAACATGCGCTCATAAAAGTGGGCGGTAAGTTTAGGCCCGGTCGCGGCCAGCAGAGGGATGGTCGACTTAACAACGGCGATGGTTTGTGCGTCTAGCATGGCGGTCTCCATAAACAGCGTAGTGTATAAATTGCATTTTAAATGCATCTTATAGAAATGGCCTTATGTTGTAAATGGGTTATCGTTGTTAACGACTGAGCTCACAGAACGTGAAAAATACGCATAGTATTGATGAAGAAATATCCGGCAAAGAGATGCAGGGTTTATTGCGTTGAAGCCTTATTCCATGCCTGGGTAATCGTTTGCGTAAAAACCTCTGTCAAGCCCTATCACCCGAAAGGGTTTCGGTTTACACTGTTGCCCGTCGCCCAAATGGGCCCCCTCATTGCAGTAAAATTTTTACCGTTAGCTGAGTCAGGAGATGCGAATGTTAAAGCGTGAAATGAACATTGCCGATTATGATGCCGAACTGTGGCAGGCCATGGAGCAAGAGAAAGTACGTCAGGAAGAGCACATTGAACTGATCGCCTCCGAAAACTACACCAGCCCGCGCGTGATGCAGGCTCAGGGTTCTCAGCTGACAAACAAATATGCTGAAGGTTACCCAGGCAAGCGCTACTACGGCGGTTGCGAGTACGTGGACATCGTCGAGCAGCTGGCTATCGACCGTGCAAAAGAGCTGTTTGGCGCAGACTATGCGAACGTGCAGCCACACTCCGGTTCCCAGGCTAACTTCGCGGTATACACCGCGCTGCTGCAGCCGGGCGATACCGTGCTGGGCATGAATCTGGCGCAGGGCGGCCACCTGACTCACGGCTCCCCGGTTAACTTCTCCGGCAAGCTGTACAACATCATTCCTTACGGTATTGATGAATCAGGTAAAATTGACTACGAAGACATGGCGAAGCAGGCTAAAGAGCACAAACCGAAGATGATCATCGGTGGCTTCTCTGCATACTCCGGCGTGGTTGACTGGGCTAAGATGCGCGAAATCGCAGACAGCATCGGTGCTTACCTGTTCGTTGATATGGCGCACGTTGCGGGCCTGATTGCCGCAGACGTTTACCCGAACCCGGTGCCACACGCTCACGTGGTGACCACCACCACCCACAAAACCCTGGCGGGCCCACGCGGTGGCCTGATCCTGGCGAAGGGCGGCGACGAAGATCTCTACAAGAAACTGAACTCTGCCGTATTCCCAAGCGCGCAGGGCGGCCCGCTGATGCACGTTATCGCGGCCAAGGCTGTGGCGCTGAAAGAAGCGATGGAGCCTGAGTTCAAGGTTTACCAGCAGCAGGTAGCGAAAAACGCCAAAGCGATGGTGGAAGTGTTCCTGAACCATGGTTACAAAGTGGTTTCCGGCGGAACTGAAAACCACCTGTTCCTGCTGGATCTGGTTAATAAAAACCTGACCGGTAAAGAAGCTGACGCTGCCCTGGGTCGCGCCAACATCACCGTGAACAAAAACAGCGTACCAAACGATCCGAAGAGCCCGTTCGTGACCTCCGGTATCCGTATCGGTTCTCCGGCTGTCACTCGCCGCGGCTTTAAAGAAGCGGAAGTGAAAGAGCTGGCGGGCTGGATGTGTGACGTTCTGGACAACATCAATGACGAAGCGGTTATCGAGCGCGTGAAAGGTAAAGTGCTGGATATCTGTGCTCGCTTCCCGGTTTACGCATAACCGTTAAGCTGAAAAGTTGGAAGGCTCCCAATCGGGAGCCTTTTTTTATTGCTTCTGGCTTAGCGTTAACCCGACATCTCCGCCGGGATGAACGGCGAGCAGCGTCTCCTTCGAATACCCGCTCTCGCTCATCAGGCAGGCGCAGGCGGCATCAAAAATCGCCAGCGCCAGGATTATCGACGTGGTCGCCAGCATATTCAGCGGATCCATTTCCTGCTTCACGCCGGTAGAAATTACCAGCCTTGCTGCCTGGGCGATGGCCGAATCCGGGTTCTCAGTGACGCTAATCAGTGGGACGCTTCTGGCCGCCAGGCCCGGCAGCAGCCGCGTCAGCTCGTCGGAATTCCCGCCCCGGGAAAGCATGATCATCAGATCGTCCGCACGTAAAAAACCCAGATCGCCATGCGCCGCATCCGTCGCGCTGAGATAAATAGCCGGGTGTTCGACGCAGGCCAGCATATGGGCAATTTTCCTCGCGGCGATGCCTGAAGTACCGACGCCGGTGACCACAATTTTGCCTTTACAGTTTCTCAGTTCGGTCAGCAAGGCGAGCCACTGCGGCTCGCTCAAATGCTGTTCCAGCGCGGCAAGCTCGCGGCTGCAGGTTGCCCACGCGCTGACGGCCTGCTGCCATGAATGACTCATGCTTCCTCCTGCATCAGCTGGCGGTATTTCATGTGGTCGAGATACATCTCATGGAACACTTTGTATTTGCGGTCGTAGTACTGCTTGATGCGGTTGGTCTGCGGGGTGACCGTTTTGCCAATGCGGCTCATGACCGACATCGCTTCCGGGAAGGAATCAAACACGCCCGCCGCCACAGTGCCCATCATCGCGCTGCCCAGCAGCATCGCCTCGCTCTCTTCCGGTAACAACATCGCGCAGCCGGTGGCGTTGGCGTGCTCCTGAACGAAGATAGGGTTTTTAGTGCCGCCACCGCTCGCCATGATGGTGTCGATGGTGTAGCCGCTGTGGTTCATGGTTTCGATAATATGGCGGGTACCGAGCGCGATGGCCTGAATCGTCGCCAGGTACTGCAGCGCCATATCTTCCGGCGTGCGGGAAAGCTTCAGTCCGCTGATAACGCCGGTTAGCGTCGGGTTGGCTCGCGGCGAACGGTTGCCGTGGAAGTAGGGCAGGATGTGCATATCCTTCGTTAAGAAGGCGATGTTTTCCGGCTCCCCGGCCATTTTACGCAGCAGAGCGTTCAGCAGTTCGTAAATGGTTCGCCCCTGAGTCTTCGCCTGGGCAAGCAGCGTCTCATGGCACGGATGAGACTGAATAATATGGTCGATCAGCGCTCCGGTGGCCGACTGGCCGCCTTCGTTGAGCCAGTAGCCCGGCAGCACGGCGGAGTAGTAAGGCCCCCAAACGCCATTAATAAAACGTGCTTCTTTTGAAATGGCCATATGCCCGGTAGAGGTGCCGCCGATGAGCGCCACGCGGCGGTCAAAGTCTGCCACTTCGCCCGAAACGCCGCAGGCACCGAGCGTACCGAGCGTACCGGCATGGGCATCAATAATCGAGACGCTGACGGCGGTGCCGGCAATCAGCCCCATCTCGCTTGCGGCGCGCTGCGTCAGGCCGTGGCCCAGTGGCTCCCCCATGGTTTTTACATAGCGGCCAATTTTTTCCGCATCGTGCTCCAGCAGATCTTCCAGCCCAATCTGGCGGAAGTAGCTGCTGTCCCATTTGTCTTCGTGGCCCATGTAGGTCCATTTACAAACGGTGGAGCAGAGCGAGCGGGTATCATCTCCGGTGGCGCGCCAGGTCAGGAAGTCTGGTAAGTCAAAATAGTAACCGGCATTAGACCAGGTATTTGGCATGTGCTGTTTAAGCCACAGCAATTTTGGCGTTTGCATTTCCGGGGAAATAATCCCGCCCACGTAGTCCAGTACGCGATGGTGCAGGGCATTAATTCTGTCGGCCTGGGTAATGGCGCGGTGATCCATCCACACAATGATGTTCTGTTCGCTGCGCCCTGAAGGGCTGATGGTCAGCGGCTTGCCTTCTTTATCCAGCACCACCAGGGAACAGGTGGCGTCGAATCCCAGCCCTTTTACCTGAATCGGATTAATGTCGGCCTGGTTAACCGCATCCCGCACCGCGTTGCAAACCGCCTGCCAGATATTGTCCGAGGATTGCTCAACGAAGTCCGCCTGTGGGCGGTAAATCTCAATCGCCCGGCTTGCCTCGCCAACCATTCTGCCATTCAGGTCAAAGACGCCCGCGCGGGCGCTTCCCGTCCCTACATCCACCCCAATGAAGTAACTCGCCATAATGATTCTCCTGAACTCAGGCTTTACGATTCTGTAATGCGATAAAGAGGATCAGCACCGCGCCCCAGAGCGCCATGGTCAAATAGCTGCTGATCCCCAGCAAATTAAAGCCGCTTTCCAGCATTTGCAGCACGATGAGCGCCAGCACCAGGCCGATAATGCGGCCAAAGCCGCCGTCCGGGTTTATGCCGCCCAGCACAGAAGCAAGGATGGTGACCAGCAGGTAAGACTCACCGTACCCGGCTTTAGCGGAGTTGAACTTGGCCATCATCAGAATGGCGGCCACCCAGCCGAGCAGCGCGGAAATCACGTACACCGATATCTGCACTCGCACGGTGTTAACGCCGCTGTAGCGCGTGGCCTGTTCGTTGGAGCCGACCAGATAAAGGCTGCGCCCCAGCGTGGTGTGCTCCAGCAATACCCAGAGTAGGACGGCAACCAGCAGGAACAGCAGCAGCGCGACCGGAATACCGAGCAGCGTGGCGTTGCCCAGGTACTGAATTGCCGCCGGGAAGCCGGAAATCACCGTGCCGTTAGACAGCAAAATATTGAGGCCGGAAATCAGTGTCATGGTGCCGAGCGTAGCCAGAATAGGCGAAACACCGACCCAGGCGACCAGCGCGCCGTTTAGCGTGCCGATAGCCACCGCCACGGCAATACCCGCCAGCAGCGCCAGCGCGAAGAACAGCGGGTTATCCGGGTGGCTGACGATAATGGCCGCCATCACCAGCGAACAGGCGTTCGCCCCGGCAATAATCGACAGGTTGATCCCGCCGGTCAGCATTGTCATTCCCATACCCAGCGCCAGCATGCCAAGAATAGGTAACTGAGAGCCGATGGACTGGAAGTTGGCGAGGCTAAAGAAGCGCCCGCCCAGCAGCAGCGAAAACGCCACGACGACCACCACAATAATCACGCACTGCAGCCGGATGATGGCGTCACCGGGTAAAAATCTGGCGAAGGTTTTCATCTCAAAGCTCCCTTGCGAGTTTGCGTTTTTCATTCCAGGCCGTGGCGCTGATGCTGACCAGGATAATCACGCCGCTGAACACGGCGTGCCAGTAAGAGGACACGCTCAGCAGCGTCAGGCCGTTTTGTAAGAATGCCAGCAGGATAACCCCGAGCAGGGTGCCGGTGAGCGTCCCGCGCCCGCCGCTCATGCTTGTCCCGCCGAGTACCACCGCTGCCAGAACCGTTAGCTCAAAGCCTAACAGCGAGTTAGGGGCAACGGACTGGGTGATCTGCGCCTGAACAACGGCGGCAATACCGGCCAGAATCCCCATATAGCCGTAGACGTAGAAGTGCAGCTTAAGCAGGTTCATCCCCAGCCGGGACGCCGCCTCGCGGTTGCCGCCCATGGCATAAATCTGGCGGCCAAGGCGCGTGTAGTTCATCAGCACTGCGGTAAAGATAATCACTGCCGCCAGGCACAGCAGCGGCAGGGTCAACCCGTACTGATAACCGTCTTTGGCGGTGAAAGAGAACCAGTTAATGCCGTTCATAAACCAGTCCGGGAAGCCGTACAGCCAGGTGCCTTTGGTGAGGTAAACCAGCAGGCCGTAGTAAACGTTGAGGGTGGCAATGGTGATGATGATCGCCGGGACCCGCAGCCAGTAAACCAGGAAGCCGTTGATAAGCCCGAGCAGCAGCCCCACGGCAATGGAAATCACCAACGCCAGCGCAAAATTACCGCCGTGAGCGATCACCCAGCTTGCCATCACGTATTGGGCAATGGCGGTCATCGCCGGGAAAGAAATATCAATCCCCCCGGAAATCAGCACCACAAACAGCCCGCAGGCCAGAATGCCGAGAATGGCGTAGCTGGTGGCGACGTCCGTCAGGTTACCGAGGGACAAAAACTCATCGGTGCTGATACTCAGGCCAACGGCCAGAGCCACCACCAGAAGACCCAGCCAGAACTCATGTTGCCCGGCCAGGCGGGAAAAACGAGGGTTATTCATTGACCACCTCAGCAATGTCCTGCTCGCTACTGCGATGAGGATTAAACTCTGCGACCAGCTCGCCCCGGCGCATCACTAGCACGCGGTGGCTGTTGTAATACGCTTCAGGGATTTCATCGCAAATCATCAGTACCGCCAGCCCCTGTTCCGCCAGGGAACGGGCGATTTGGTAAATACCTTCTTTATTGGCGATATCCACGCCCACCGTGGGCGAGTCGAGAATCAATATTTGCGGATTAGTTGCCACCCATTTGGCGATGGCAATCCTTTGGGCGTTGCCGCCAGAAAGGGTTTTTACCGGCAGCCCGGCATCGGATACTTTGATGTTTAGCTCACGAATAAGATCGGCCACCAGATTACGGGCTTTTTCATGATCGAGCAGGCCGCTGCGGGTATGAAGCCTGTCGAAGACCGTGACAATCGTGTTGTCGTAGATCGACTGCTCCATGATCAAGCCTTGAGTCAGGCGATCTTCTGACACGTAGCCGATGCCGTGTTTGATCGCATCGTGGTTATTGCGAAACGTCACCGGCACGCCGTCGATCAGCATTTCACCGCTTTGCGGCTGCGTCATGCCGAACAGGCTCATGCACAGTTCGGTGCGGCCCGACCCGAGCAGGCCGACGATGGAAACAATCTCGCCGCTGCGCAGCGACAGATTGATGTTGTGGTATTTGCCCTTGCGGCTGAGGCCGCGCAGCTCCAGCATCGGCTGTTTTTCTACCGGTGGTTTTTCCGGCAGTGGGCTGTAGTGGAAGCGTTGCCCGGTCATCAGGAACGCAAGCTCGTTGCTGTCCAGCTCGCTGGCCTGCCAGGTGCCGACCAGCTTCCCGTCGCGCATCACGCTAATGCGGTCGGCGACTTCCATCACTTCGTCCAGACGGTGGCTGACAAACACCACGCAAATCCCGTCCGCTTTGAGTTCATTCACCACCCGCAGCAGGCCGTTAACCTCCTGGCGGGTAAGCGACGCTGTGGGTTCGTCCATAATAACCAGCCGGGCGTCAGCGGCAATGGCGCGGCAAATCGCCACCAGTTGGCGATCGGCTATCGAGAGTTTTTCGACTTTTTTGTCCGGGTCGAGCGTGACGCCAATGCGCTGCATGGCCGCCAGCGCCTGGGCTTTCATCGCGCTGCGGTTAACCCACAGGCTGCCGCCGGGCTGATAGCGGTGCACGGCGATATTCTCGGCCACGCTGAAATTGGGGAACAGCGACAGATCCTGGTAGATCACCTGGATGCCGTAATGCGCGGAAAGCGTGGGCGTCAGGCTGTGAAACAGTTTGCCGTCGAGGGCAATCTGCGCCCCTTTTTCCGGGTGATAGACGCCGGAAATCACTTTGATGATCGTGCTTTTACCGCAGCCGTTTTGCCCGGCCAGGCAATGAACTTCGCCTTTTCTGAGCGTCAGATTGACGTTATCCAGCGCCCGCACGCCCGGGAATTGCTTGCTGATATTCTCAAGAGTGATAAATGCGGATGTGTCGGTCATGGGTAATGCCCCTGCCGGCGCCCGACGTGGGCGCCACAAAATAATCTTGTTGGAGAATGCCGGTCGGCTGACCGGCATTCCGGTTTCCCTGGTGTTGGCGGAGTGCCTTAGAAACCGAGTGACTGAGCGTTATCTTTGGTGACTTCGAGGATCTTGTTAAAACGGATCACTTTCTTATCCATGTCGACATCGGCCTTGCCCAGACCGTCAATGGTCAGGTCTTTGGTCACGGCTTTGCCCTGCAGCAGCTGATCGGCCACGGTAACCAGTGCGTAACCGGCATCTTTAGGATCCCACAGCAGCGCTTTTTTAATGTCGCCGCGCATCAGATAAGGTGCCGCCTGGCCCGGCATGGCAATGCCGACAACCGCCAGTTTGTCCTTCGCACGTTTCTTCTGTACCGCCTGGCCCGCGCCGATTGGGCCGAGGGAGCCAAAGCCGATCACGCCTTTCATCTGCGGATACGTTTTCATCAGATCGAGCGTGGTGGAATAGGATTTGTCGATGCTCTCCGCCACCGGCAGGCGCGAAGTTACTTCGAACATATCCGGGTATTTTTCTTTCTGGTATTTAATGGCGGAATCCGCCCAGGCGTTGTGCAGCGGCACGGTCAGCGACCCGACGTAAATCGCATAGCCGCCTTTGCCACCCATGTCTTTCGCCAATTCGTCCATGTTGGCCTGAGCATATTTTTCGCTGTCGATGGTTTCGATATCCCACTGGCCGATCTGCTGGTCAGGGGATTCATGCGTCAGCACCACGATGCCCTGATCGCGCGCTTTTTTCAGTACTGGCTCCAGTACTTTGGCATCGTTAGGCACCACAATAATGGCGTTCACTTTCTTGGCGATCAGATCCTCAATCACCTTCACCTGCTGAGCCGGATCGGGCGTTGAGGCCCCGGTCTGGTAAGCGTTAACGTTGAGTTTTTTTGCCGCTTCGTTGACGCCGGTTTCCATCCGGTTAAACCATGGGATCCCGGTGACTTTCGCCACCACTGCGATTTCATACTTATCCGCCGCAACGGCCGTACCGGACAACATGCATGCAGAAATCAGGGTTGCACTGAGTAATGCGAGTTTGAATTTCATAGGTGTACCTTTTTTATTAGGGACTGAGGCATGTCACGGAGAGGAGACTAGCAACGAAGGGAAGAGGGAATGAATCGCAGTTTTTCTAAATGTGATGCATGCCCATTATTGTTTGTTTTTAGATCTAATTTAGTTAAAAAATGGTTAAATATATGATGTTTTTTTAAACTGGACGGACATGGTGGTGTTAATTAACAGTCAATAATGAAACATATAAGCAACAATTAATAAACAATTTGCCGTTAAGGGGACGTTTTTGGCACCAAAGAGGCCACAAGCCAGCAAAAGAATGTTACGAAATTGTGAGCTGAAGCGTATCAAGCAAAATGAGCGGGAAACAAATGAAAAAGGCCGCATTAGCGGCCTTTAAGTGAGGCAGAAATTTAGCGCTTATCGACGGAAATCGCGCCAGGGCCGGTGACCGCCAGCAGCAGGAACCCACCAGCTATGCTGATGTTTTTATAGAAGTTAATCATATTAGGCATCACTGCATCCCCGGTCATATTCCAGTAATGGTGACCGATAAGCGCCGTGCCGAGGGTATAAAACACAAACAAAATGGCCAGCGGGCGGGTAAAGAACCCGATGATGACCAGGATAGCGGCAACAACCTCCATAAACACCGCAATCGCGGCGGCTAGCGTCGGGAGTGGGGTGCCAAGATGCTCCATATACGCCACGGTGCCGCTGAATCCGCTGAGCTTCGGCAAGCCGAAAATAATGAACAGCAGAATCAACGCAATACGGGCAATAAGCAGGATCAGGGCACGGGATTGACCAAAATCGAAATAGCGGAGTGTGTTCATAGCGGGCTCGCCTGTAGTGGACTCAATTTAAAGTTAATACACAACATCCGAGCCTGCCATTGCCGCTGCGCCTCTACCGCGTTGTTTGTGTTAATGAATGTTTTTTATTTTACGCCGCTCTACTTGTTTGAGGCGGGCGGTGTAAAATTGCTGTTTAAGGACACATCTGGGGCAACCATGAAGTATGAACAAAGCCAGCTGCGGGAAGCGGATAATCGCTCCGGGTCCGGCATAACTTGTGGAACGGTACAGGGCGGAAAAATTGACGGCTGGCTGTATGTCGCCGCGCTCTGGCTGGTGGTGAACCTGGTCTGTGTGCCTTATGCGCTCTATCTTTTTGTCGCCACGGAACTGAGAAATTCACGCCTCGACGGAATTTATCATTTCTACCTGCTGATGGGGATCGTGGTCCTGGTCATCGGTTTGATGCTAACGCTGGCGACAAGCTGGTGTTTCTTCACCCGCAGAAAAGGTATTCGGGAAATTATCATCCCCCAATTTATCTACAACGTGGTTTATCTGTTTTGCCTGCTGTGGATCCCTGCCGGGCTATTCGGTATCGACATTCCCGCTCGCGCGATTGTGGATATTGGTTACGCGGTGGCCGGTATTATTCTCGGAATTCCCTATTTCCTCTTCTCAAAACGCATTAATGTGGTGTTTTGCCGTTAAGAACTGCCGCCGAAAAGAGGGCTTTCAAAGACATGGCATGAAGCCCCTCGCTTTATCTCCTTACTCCATTAGCGCAGTCTCGGCATATAAATAACCAATCCCCATCACCTGCTGGGCGCGGGTGAGCTGCCCGAAGTTTATTTGCGTGGCGTGACTCTTCAGGCCATCACCGTGGTCGAACGGATTAAAACCGATGCGCTGTTTAATGGCGTTCAGCCAGTTTTCGCCAAACTCGCAGCTGCGGCCATAGAACCAGATCTGGTTAATATTGAGAATATTAAGGAAGTTATACAGGCTAAGCCCAATCGCATTGGCCGAATCTTCTACCCAGCGGGCGACCCTTTCATCCCCGGCATGCAGCGCCTGAACCAGCTGCCGGGAAGTGAGCTTTTCCGGATCCTGCAGCTGCGCCCCGGGGTGCGTTTTGAGCCAGATGCGGGCCTGTTTTTTCAGCGCGCTGAGCGAAGCCACGGTCTCCAGGCAGCCATAGCGCCCGCAGTCGCAGGCCATGCCGTCCGGGTTAACGATGGTGTGGCCAATTTGCCCGCTGCCGTACAGATTGCCGCGATAGATTTGCCCGTTGATCACAAACGAAGAGCCGATGCCGTAATCTATGTTAAGCACACAGAAATCTTCCCGGTTGCCGTTGTTTTGCCATTTTTCTGCCAGAGCCAGCATCACGCAGTCGTTATCCAGCCGGACTTTGACCTCCAGCTTCTCTTCCAGCAGGTATTTAATTTCCACTGCTTCCCGCCAGGGCGCCTGGGGCATGGTTTGCGACACGCCGGTGACGGGATCGACCTGTCCGTGTATGCCCAGCGCGAGATTAATCGTTTTTTTCGGCCAGTTTTTTCGCTGCTGCTGCCAGATTGCTTCGATGGCCGACAGCAGCATCTGGGGAGAAGGGGCCACAATAGCGCGGCGCTCAAAGTCGTCTATCGGCGAAAGCTGGGCGTTGCACAGCTGGCTCTCGATGCTGGTGGGGGTGACGTTCATGCAGAGGATGTAATCCCCTTCCGGCGGAATCTGATAGCTGCCGCTGTTTAATCCCCGGCTGCTGAGATTTTCGCTGGAATGGCTAAGTTTGCCTTCATCGACCAGCTCCTCAAGGATGTTGCTCACGGCGGGAATGGACAGCCCGGTGTAGCGGGCAAACTGCGATTTACTCAGCTGCTTGTGCCGCCATACCAGCGCCATCAGCGTTTGCCGGTTGAACTGACGCACCCGCTGATTGTTGAGACCTGACTCCTGCATTTTTACTAAACCTCATTAACTGTATTGCGTGAGCATTGAGCGATTAAAACATGAACGGCTGCTTCAAACTGTCGGCAATCGCCCATTCACTGTTATTTGTTTACTGGAGAGTTGCTATGTACGGAGCCGTTAAAGTCTGGCAGGAAACGATCTCGCTCCCGACCTGGACCACCGGAGCAGAAGATCCAAACCCGATGTTCCTGGAAAACCGTGTCTATCAGGGATCTTCCGGCGCGGTTTATCCCTACGGCGTGATCGATACCCTGACCGGTAAACGTGAGATGCGTGAGTACCGGGCGGTTTGGCTGGAGAACGATTTCATCCGCGTTATGCTGCTGCCGGAGCTGGGCGGCCGGATTCACCGCGCCTGGGATAAAGTGATGGAGCGCGACTTCGTTTACTACAACGAAGTGGTCAAACCCGCGCTGGTGGGCCTGATCGGGCCGTGGATCTCCGGTGGGATTGAATTTAACTGGCCGCAGCACCACCGTCCGACCACCTTTCAGCCGGTGGACATGACCTTTCAGCAGCATGAAAGCGGGGCGCAAACCGTCTGGCTGGGTGAAGTGGAGCCGATGCGTGGCCTGCAGGTGATGACCGGCTTTACGCTTTATCCGGAAAAAGCGCTGATTGAAATTACCGGCAGAGTCTTTAACGGCAACGCCACGCCGCGTCATTTCCTCTGGTGGGCAAACCCGGCGGTGAAGGGGGGCGACGACCATCAGAGCGTATTCCCGCCGGACGTGACCGCGGTGTTTGACCACGGCAAACGTGATGTTTCCGCTTTCCCGATAGCCCACGGCACCTACTACAAGGTGGATTACTCCGCGGGCGTGGATATCTCGCGCTACAAAAATATCCCGGTGCCAACGTCCTACATGGCCGATAAGTCAGATTACGATTTTGTTGGGGCTTATCACCACGGCGAACAGGGTGGGCTGCTGCACATAGCCGATCACCATGTGTCACCGGGCAAAAAACAGTGGACCTGGGGCAACTGCGACTTTGGCCTGGCCTGGGATCGCAACCTGACCGACACCAACGGCCCGTACATCGAGCTGATGACCGGCGTGTTCACCGACAACCAGCCGGACTTTACCTGGCTGGCACCGTTTGAAGAAAAAGTGTTTGTGCAAAACTTCCTGCCGTACAGCAAGCTGGGGACGCTGCAAAACGCCAGCACCGACGCGGCCATTAAGCTTGAGCGCGCGCAGGGCAGGCTGGAGCTCGGCGTCTACGCTATTTCCCCGCTGGAAACGGTGACGCTGCGTCTGGAAAGCGACGGCGTAGTCCTGTGGCAAACGCCGCTCAGCCTGAAACCGGCGGAAGCCTGGCTGCATCAACTGACGGATGACTGGCCGCAGAGACTGACGCTGAGCTTACTCAGCGCGCAAGGCGAAGTGGTGCTCAGCTACCTGGAACACATCGCGGAAGCCTTGCCTCTGCCGCAGGCGGCGCAGGCTCCGGCTAAGCCTGAACAGATCGCTAACTGCGACGAACTTTATTTTATAGGCCAACATCTGGAGCAGTATCTGCACGCCAGCCGGTCAGCCTTCGACTACTACCGGCGAGCGCTGGACATTGATCCGCTCGACTTCCGCTGTAACGTCGCCCTTGGCACGCTCGAATTCAACCGGGGCAACTGGCAAAAAGCGAAAGAGCACGCCGATGCGGCGCTGCAGCGCGCCCATCGCCTGAACAAAAACCCGCAAAACGGCGATGCCAGCCAGCTTCTCGGCTCGGTGAAAGAGCGCCTGGGCGACTACGACGGCGCCTTCGATGATTACTACAAGGCTAGCTGGAGCGGCAACTGCCGGGATGCGGCATTTTATGCCCTGGCCCGTCTGGCAATGCGCAAAGGGGAAACGGCTCGCGCATTAGCGCTGGTGTCCCAAAGCCTGCAGTTCAACGCCTCGAATAACCTCGCAATGGGGCTGAAAGCGCTGGCGCTGTCTCAGCAAGGAGAAAAAGCGGCGGCGCTGGCGTGGATTGAGCAGCAGCTTGCCGTCTGGCCGCTGAGTTATGCCCTGCATTATGCCCGCTGGGCGATAACCCAGAGTGAAGGTGACAAGCAAAAGCTGCGGCAGGTGACCGGCCAGCGCGGCACTAACGCCAGCGTTTTGGCCGGCTGGCTGATGAGCTTTGGGGCAGAGCATGCCGCGCGTGAAGTGCTCGCCGTGCTGAATGCCCAGGAAACGATGCCGCTGCTGTGGCAGGCCTCGCTGGAATCCGATCCACAGCGCCAGCAAAACTATCTCGTGCAGGCTCGGGAGCAGTTTACCGCCCGGGTTCGTTTCCCTAACACGCTGGATGAAGTGCAAATGCTGATGCGCCTCCCGCAGGATGGTTTTGCGCAGTATCTGCTGGGCTGCTTCTGGTACAGCAAACGTCGCTATGCAGAAGCGCTAACCTGCTGGGCATTCTGCGTTGAACAGATGCCGGAGTTTGCCTCCGTGCAGCGCGTGCTGGCGATTCATGCCTGGAACAAAGAGCAGGACGTTCAGCGAGCTGAAACGCTGCTGCAGCGTGCCGTTGATCTCGAACCTGATAATGCGCGCTTCCTGTTTGAACTCGATTTCCTGCTGAAGCTGAATGGGCGCGCACCAGAGGAGCGTCTTACCCGTCTGGAGGCGAAGCGTGACGTTGCGCTAAAACGTGACGATCTCACTGCCGAGCTGCTGAGCCTGTGGAACCAGCATGGCAAGCAGGAAGCTGCCGCGAAGGTGCTGGCTGAACGCAAGTTCCACCCGTGGGAAGGCGGCGAAGGCAAAGTGACGGGGCAGTACATTATCAGCCAACAGCGGCTCGCCCTGGCCAGTATGTCTGCCGGCCAATACGGCCATGCGGAGGAACTGCTGCAACAGGCGCTGAGCTACCCGGAAAACCTTGGCGAAGGCCGTCTGGTCGGGCAAACCGATAACGATATCTGGTATCTGCTTGGGTGCTGTGCGCAGCTCCTGCAGCGTCACGAACAGGCGAAATCCTACTTCCAGCAGGCGTTGAAGGGCGGGAGTTCTCTGGCAGCCGGGCGCTACTACAACGACCAGCCCGTGGACTACCTCTTCTATCAGGCTATGGCCCTCAAACAGCTGGGTGAGCTTGAGGCGGCCCATCAGCAATTCAAAGCCTTTGTTGACTGGGCGCAGGCGCACCGTGCCGACGGGGTTGAGGCCGATTTCTTCGCCGTTTCCCTGCCGGACCTGGTTGCGCTCAACGGCGACCCGCGGAAACAACATCAGCAGCATTGCCTGTTTGTGGAGGCGCTTGGATGGCTCGGCCTGGGGGATATCGCCGCCTTCAACCAGCGCCTTGAAGCCCTGCTGACCCTTAACCCGGCCCATGACAAGGCGCATCTGCTGCGTCAGGCCCTTAGCACCGGCGTACTTTAACAATAACTGGCGGGCGACGATGAGCGCCCGCTCCCTTACCCTACAAATACAAGATGAGGATCGACCATGGAAAGTATGCCATCGCAACTACGCATGGGTTACGTCTGGACCATCTGTCTGGTGGCCGCCTGTGGCGGGCTGTTGTTTGGTTATGACTGGGTGGTTATCGGCGGGGCAAAACCGTTCTACGAAGCCTATTTTTCTATTACCGACCCGGCGGTTTCCGGCTGGGCGATGAGTTCTGCCCTGGTGGGCTGTATCATCGGGGCGCTGCTCTCCGGCTGGTGTGCCGATAAGTTTGGCCGCAAAATTCCCCTTACTATTGCGGCACTGCTGTTTACCGTATCGGCATGGGGCACGGCGATGGCAAGCAACTTCGACCTGTTTGTTGTCTGGCGTATTGTCGGTGGGGTAGGGATCGGCCTCGCTTCGGCGCTTAGCCCGATGTATATCGCGGAAATCAGCCCGGCGGCACAGCGCGGACGCTTTGTCGCGGTCAACCAGCTCACTATTGTTATTGGCGTGCTGGCGGCACAGCTTATCAACCTGATGATTGCCGAACCGGTCGCCAGCCACGCGACAATGCAGGAAATCAGTGCGAGCTGGAATGGACAGGCGGGCTGGCGCTGGATGTTTGGCTCGGGCGCCGTTCCTGCCGCGGCGTTTTTGATCCTGATGTTCTTTGTGCCGGAGTCGCCGCGCTGGCTGGTACGTGCCGGGAAAAGCGACCGGGCTCATCAGATGCTGAGCCGCATCGGCAGTAAAAGCTATGCCGATGCAACGCTGAAAGATATTCAGGAAACGTTAAGCAAGGACACACAAAAAGTGTCGTGGTCCGCGCTTTGGACACCGAAGGTTCGCCCGATCATCGTGATTGGTATGGTTCTGGCGGTGTTCCAGCAGTGGTGCGGGATTAACGTTATCTTCAACTATGCGCAGGAGATTTTTGCCTCCGCCGGGTTCGACATTAACAGCACGTTGAAATCGATTGTTGCGACCGGCCTGATTAACCTGGTGTTCACCATCGCCGCGCTGCCGCTGGTGGACAAAATTGGCCGCCGCAAATTGATGCTGTTTGGGGCCGCTGGGCTGACAATTATCTATGCGCTGATTGGTGCCGCCTACGGCCTGGGTATTCTGGGGCTGCCGGTCCTGATTCTGGTGCTGGCCGCCATCGCCACCTATGCGCTGACGCTGGCCCCGGTAACCTGGGTGCTGTTGGCGGAAATCTTCCCGAACCGCGTTCGCGGCCTCGCGATGTCGCTGGGGACATTAGCGCTGTGGGTCGCCTGCTTCCTGCTGACTTACACTTTCCCTCTGCTGAATGCAGGCCTGGGCGCATCCGGCAGCTTCCTGCTGTACGGCGTTATCTGTGCCGCTGGCTTTATCTACGTGCGCCGCTTCGTGCCGGAAACCAAAGGCGTGAGCCTCGAAGCGCTGGAGCAGCAGCTGGCTGAAGGCCGCGTGAATGCTTCTCCCGCGCGGGCCGCAAAGGCGCTACGCTAATGGACACTCTGCACCTGCAAAATGATTTTCTTAGTTTGACTGTTGCCCCGCAGGGGGCCTCAGTTCTCAGCTTTGAATCTCTCCGGCACGGGAAACCGATTTTTCATCCGGCGAACCCGGCGCTGTTTCCAATGCTGCCGCTGGCTAATCGGGTGGCCGGGAACGCTTTCCATCTGCACGGCGAGCGAATCCAGCTGCCAGACAGCCTCGTCGATGAGCACTTTTTCCTGCACGGAGATGGTTGGCAAAAGCTTTGGCACGTTGAGCAGCACGAAGCTGAGTCTGTCACCTTGAGCCTGTGCAGCCAGCATCCCTGCGGTTTTCACTATCTGGCAAATTTGACTTACCGCCTGGCAGGCAACAGGCTGTTAACCCGGCTTGAGCTGGCGCATACCGGCGAGAAGCCGATGATATACGGGCTGGGTTTGCATCCTTATTTTGCGCTGGAGCCAGCCAGCCAGGTGCAGTTTTCCGCCAGCGGCTACTGGCCCGAAGGCGAGCAGCACCTGCCTTTGGCCTGGGAAGGGACGTTCACTCCGCAGGCAGATTTTTCCCGTGCAAAAACGCCGGAGAACAAGTGGCTTAACGTGGGGTATTCCGGCTGGAGTGGCAGGGCGGTTATTACCCACTCGGAGATGAGCATTTGTCTGCGTAGCCCGGCGGCCTGTTTGATGGTGTTTCTCATGGAGAACCAGCCGTTTATCTGTCTTGAACCGCAAACGCATCCGGTCAACGCGCACAACCAGGCGGGGATGCCGGGTTTAGTCATGCTGGAGACAGGCCAGACCACGCATCTGGAGATGGAGATTGAGGTGAGCTAACGCGCAATAGCCATTGTTTTGATGTGTGTTATTGCGCTGTTAATGTTTGCTTGCATGCCAGCCAGCTATCCCCGACACTATCGCCTCCAAAACGGGAGGGATCATGGTTTTGCATTCCACGCGCTGGCTGGCGCTCAGTTACTTTACCTACTTCTTTAGCTATGGCGTGTTTTTACCGTTCTGGAGCGTCTGGCTCAAAGGCGTCGGGCTTCCCCCGGAAACTATCGGATTGCTGTTAGGCTCAGGGCTGATTGCCCGTTTCCTCGGCAGTTTATTATTAGCCCCCCGCGTGACCGATCCTTCCCGCCTTGTTTTCGCCCTTCGTCTGTTAGCCCTTGCCACACTAGTTTTTGCCACCGGTTTCTGGCTGGGCCATGCCGCGCTCTGGCTGCTGCTGACGATGGTGGGCTTTAACCTGTTCTTCTCGCCGCTGGTGCCGCTGACCGATGCGCTGGCGGGGACCTGGCAGCGGCAAATGCCGCTGGATTATGGCCGGGTGCGGCTCTGGGGATCGCTGGCGTTTGTCATCGGCTCGGCCATTACCGGCAAGCTGGTGAGCGAGTTCAGCTCTCAGGCTATTCTGGTCCTGCTGACCCTTGGCGCGGCGTCGATGCTGATTGGCATGATGCTGCGGCCTTCCATTATGCCTCAGGGCGAAACCCGGCATCAGGCTTCAGCTGGCTGGCCCGCGTGGAAAGGGCTGATTATCAGCGCCTGGCGTTTTCTGGCCTGTGTTTCTCTGCTGCAGGGCGCGCATGCGGCCTACTACGGTTTTAGCGCGATTTACTGGCAGGGGGCAGGCTATTCCGCTTCCGTTGTGGGCTATTTGTGGTCGCTGGGCGTGGTGGCGGAAATCGTTATCTTTGCCCTCAGCAACAAACTGTTCCGCCGCTGGAGCGCCAGAGATTTGCTGCTGTTGTCCACCGTGACCGGCATTATTCGCTGGAGCCTGATGGCAAGCACCACCGAACTTCCGTGGCTGATTGTGGCGCAGATCCTGCACTGCGGCAGCTTCACGATTTGCCACCTGGCGGCGATGCGCTATATCTCTGCCCGCAAAGGCGGGGAGGTGATCCGCCTGCAGGCCGTTTACTCCGCCGTGGCGATGGGCGGCGGTATCGCCGTGATGACGATTTTCTCGGGCTTCCTCTATCAGCATTTGCAGGGCGGGATGTTCTGGGTCATGGCGCTGGTGGCGGCCCCGGCGCTGTTCCTGCGGCCCAAAGTCGCCGCAGTCAGCCCGGTTGCGGAAAGCTAAGCCTCTAACAGCGCTTTGATACGCTGCTGCTGGTGTTCTCCCAGCGGCAGCGTGGCGTGAATGAGCGGGGGAGAAAACAGCGGCAGCGAGGTCGCGTAGGGCGTAATGACCAGCACCACTTCACGCGGGGCGCCCTGGCTTTGAAACTGCCGCACCGCCAGATATTTGATGTTGAGCGGCAGCAGGGTCAGCTCACGCAGCTGCTGCTCAATTTTCTGTTCCAGCTCGCGATCGTCGGCCGTCAGCAGCAACACCTGTTTTTCCTGAATGTCACTTTCCTGCATCAGCCAGGCACCAAAGATCACCGCGACCAGGCCCCTTTCCGCATCCGAAAACTGAATCCCATAATGTTGTTCAAAATCCGCAAGCACTTCTCGCGAGGTTCGCATTAGCCTCGGATAAAGACGCGTGATCTCTTCGGGCAGGCTGTGGTCGATGCCGATATTAAAGTGGCAGCGGTTCAGCGCCTGGGTGAGGTGAATATAAAGCTGATCGCTCAGCCCTTGTTCATCGCTAAAAGAAAGCCCGGCCTGACGGCGGAAACGTTCAATCATCCGTGCGATTTCATTGTGTAACCGGGCATCCTGTTCATGTTCGTCATTAATCGGATCGGGAATTCTGAGCAGTTGAAACAGCAGGGCCAGGAAATGCTGTTCATCAACGTCTGCGGGCTGCATGACGCGGCGCTTCCAGTGGCGGGCTATTTCCTGGGCGACAACAAATTCAGGCCGCATCTGGCTCCATTCGCGCTGCTGAGGCGTCAGGACTGGCGCATTGCCGGAGTGATGCTGATGCAGGCAATACTGCAAAAACAGCGTCAGGAACTGGCTGTCCCGGCTGTCGTACTGCCTTTTTAAACGGCGACCACACAGATTCACCAGCGCACGTAAATTAGTTTCGTCATACAGCGCCTTGATAAGCCCCAGATGCTTTAGCTGGGACTTTAGCGCCGGACTAAAGTGGTTTTGCACAAACTGCGGGCAAAGGCGCAGCGAGCGTCGCAGCCAGTGCAGCAGGCAGAGGCGGCGGTCAAGGACTGTGCCTTCAATCCGGTAGCTGCCGTCCTGCTGCTGCGTCAGGGAGAGACGGTGATAACTCTGGATCTCGTGGCCCGTGTCGGCTATATCTTGCAGGGTTTGCCTTTGGTCCACGCCGTTAAGGCTGGCAATGACCTCCGGCGTGACGATCTGCTCCGGGAGATAAAGCATCAGAAGCAGGTGGCAGCGGCGCTGCGAACTGGAGAGCACAGACGGTGGCGGCGTCAGTAAAGTCATCATCTGGCTGTCCCAATGTGGTGTCAGATGTTAAGAATAGCTAAAGGTTTCGGCCAATATATTGCCCTTTTTAGTTTTTCATCACGGAATTACGGCTGGCTCACAGAATTTAAATCTTGAGGGAAGCATGAGCGACAAAAGAATCAGCCTGAAAGGAGTAACCTTGCTACTAGCAGGGTTTTCGGCGGCAAGCGTGCAGGCGCATCCCCACAGTTTTATCTCCATCGTCACCACGCCTGTGGTTGATCAGGGGCAGCTGACGGGGCTAAAAATGCAGTGGACGATGGACGACATTACTTCAGCAGATCTGTTGTATGACGCCGGCGACGCCAAGCCGGGGTCGCCGGTGTGGAAGAAGCTGGCGGCAGAAGTGATGGCTAATGTGCTGGGCCAGCACTACTTTACCGAGTTCTGGCATAACAAAGAGAAGGTGAAGTTTGGCAATTTGCCGCCGGAATATGGCCTGAGCCGTAGCAATCATCAGGCGGTGCTGACGTTTGTTCTGCCGCTGGCGCATCCGCAGCAGCTCAAAGGGCAGACATACCGTTTCTCAACCTTCGACCCGACCTATTTTGTCGACATGAGTTATGACCACGATGGGGACGTGCATCTGCCGCAGGAGCTGGCCTCAAGCTGTAAAGTTGCCGTGCACACGCCAAAGCCTGACGAAGAAACTCTGCTGTTCGCGCAGTCGCTGGATAAAGCTGACGCCCCGCCGGAGGACATGGACTTAGGGAAACAGTTTGCTCAGGAGGTGACGCTGGCATGTCAATAATCACCGCTTCTTCTCCCGTCCGCCGCTGGGGCCATCTGTGGCCGCTGGCGCTGTTTATGCTGCTTGCCGCCGCCGGGCTTTATGCCCTGTGGCTCTACTGGCCGCAAATCTTGCTTAGTTCGGCCGTCTGGCAGCGTTCAATCAATCAGGAATTAAGCGGGCTGCTGCGCCAGGTGGCGGACAACCCCGCTCGCGCAGGCTTATCGCTGCTTTCTTTCAGTTTTGTCTACGGCGTGCTCCATGCTTTGGGGCCGGGGCACGGCAAAATCGTCATCAGCACCTGGCTTGCTACCCATCCCTCAAAAATCAAAAGCAGCCTCGGTTTGACCTTTGCCGCGTCTTTGTTGCAGGGGTTGGTGGCTATTGCGCTGGTGGTCGTGGTGCTGGGCGTTCTCGCTTTGCCTTCCCGGCAGCTTCATCTCAGCAGCTTCTGGCTGGAGAAGGGCAGCTATCTGCTTGTCGGGTTCCTGGGCCTTTTGCTGAGCTGGCGGGCGCTGCGGCGTTTACAGGTTCAGTTACGCCGCAAACCCAAATTTACCTCGTTTACGCCGCACCATGTGCATGACGCCAGCTGCGGCTGCGGGCATCAGCACGTCCCGGACGAAAAACAGCTGACGGCGGGAAGCGACTGGCGGGCCAGGCTGATGATTGTCCTGTCGATGGGTATGCGCCCCTGTTCTGGCGCGATTATGGTGCTGCTGTTCAGCAAGGTGATCGGGGTCTTTAGCTGGGGAGTGCTGTCTGCGCTGGCGATGGCGGCAGGTACCTCGATCACCATTTCCGGCCTGGCGCTGCTGGTCCACAGCTTCCGTGCGCTGGCGGTTCGCTTAAGCGGGAACCGGGCCCCGGTGCTGTGGCGGCAGGTAGGCTGGTCAACGCTTGCACTGGCGGGAGGAATTGTCCTGGTCGTGGCCGCGCTGATTATGTGGCTGAGCGCCCAGCCGATGGCGCGAGGTATTCGGCCTTTCTGAACGGGTAGCTAAATGCGGGCATAAAAAAATCCCCTCGCCGTAAAGCAGAGGGGATTTTTGTTTTTGCCTCTTCTTTATTGAAGATCAGGCAAAAAAGCTTAGCGCTTCAGCGCTTCGCTCAGTTCTTCACGCATGGTAGCCAGCATGGCTTTCACGACGCGCGGGTTACCGGCGACGATGTTCCCGGTCGTCAGGTAGTTATGGCCGCCGGTGAAATCACACACGATGCTGCCGGATTCACGAGCCAGCAGTTCACCTGCGGCGAAATCCCATGGCTTCAGGCCAATCTCGAAGAAACCGTCCACGCGGCCAGCGGCAACGTAGGCCAGGTCCAGCGCAGCGGAACCGGTGCGGCGGAAGTCTGCACACTGGGTGAACAGTTTGCCAACGATGTTGATGTAAGGAGTCGCGTGCTGCTTCACTTTGAACGGGAAGCCGGTCGCCAGAACGGTGCCGTCCAGGTCGCGTGCGTTGCTGCCGCGCAGGCGGTAGCCGTTAAGCTGGGCGCCCTGGCCACGGGTCGCGGTGAACAGTTCGTTACGCATTGGATCGTAAACAACGGCAACTTCAGTGCGGCCTTTGATACGAACAGCGATAGAAACGGAGAAATGTGGCAGACGTTTGATGAAGTTGGTGGTGCCATCCAGCGGATCGATAACCCATTGCACGTCCTGATCTTCGCCTGCATGTTCACCGCTTTCTTCGGTGATGATGGTGTGCTGCGGGTAAGATTTGCGGATTGTGTCGATAATAATCGCTTCTGCAGCTTTATCGACGTTAGTCACAAAGTCATTGCTGCCTTTCTGACTGCTTTCTACGGAGTCTGGTGTTTCGTAGTGTTTGGCAATTACATTACCCGCCTTGCGCGCAGCACGCACGGCGATGGTCAACATTGGATGTTGCATCGGTCTCTCTCGCTGGATGTTAAAGAACGGAAATCGCGGCGGAGTATAGCAGAGCGTTCGGAATATGTCCCAGGGTTATGATAAGATATTGCGATATTCTTCCCAGGCTATGAATGACAATGCTGCAAAACGTACGAATCGTGCTGGTCGAAACCTCGCATACCGGCAACATGGGCTCCGTGGCTCGTGCTATGAAAACCATGGGCTTAACTAACCTGTGGCTGGTCAATCCGCTGGTCAAACCGGACTCCCAGGCCATCGCCCTGGCCGCTGGCGCCAGTGATGTTATTGGCGATGCTCAGATCGTCGATACGCTTGATGAAGCGCTGGCAGGATGCAGCCTGGTGGTCGGCACCAGCGCGCGTTCCCGCACTTTGCCGTGGCCGATGCTTGATCCGCGTGAATGCGGTTTAAAAAGCATTAGCGAAGCACAGCATGCGCCGGTGGCAATTGTGTTTGGCCGTGAACGCGTGGGCCTGACCAACGAAGAGCTGCAAAAATGCCATTATCACGTTGCCATTCAGGCGAACCCGGAATACAGCTCCCTTAACCTCGCGATGGCGGTACAGATTCTCGCCTATGAAGTGCGCATTGCCTGGCTCGCCACGCAAGAGCAGCCGGAAGCGGTTAAAGAAGAGGAAGACGCCCCTTATCCGCTGGTGGATGACTTAGAGCGTTTCTACGTGCATCTCGAAAAAGCGCTGCAGGAAAGCGGTTTCATTCGCCCAACCCATCCGGGCCAGGTGATGAGCCGACTGCGCCGTCTGTTTACCCGTGCACGCCCGGAAAGTCAGGAATTAAACATCCTGCGCGGCATGCTGGCGTCGCTGGAAAACCCGAAAAAATCGGGCCAATAATACTTGAGTAAAATGGTAGGTTAAATAGTTGACCATTTTACTCAGGAATGTCAGACTTGCGTCCTGCTATGTGACAATCACACTTTTAAAAACCCCCGGCTCGAGGGGCTATTTGAGGTTAAGTAAGACATGAGACTGACATCAAAAGGGCGCTACGCCGTAACCGCGATGCTTGACGTTGCGCTGAACTCTGAATCGGGCCCGGTTCCGTTGGCTGATATTTCTGAACGTCAGGGTATTTCACTCTCCTACCTGGAGCAGCTGTTCTCCCGCCTGCGTAAAAATGGCCTGGTGGCCAGCGTGCGCGGTCCTGGCGGTGGTTATCTGTTAGGTAAAGACGCGAGCAGCATCGCCGTAGGTGAAGTGATCAGCGCCGTTGATGAGTCCGTAGACGCCACCCGTTGCCAGGGTAAAGGCGGCTGCCAGGGCGGCGATAAGTGCCTGACTCACGCGCTGTGGCGCGACCTGAGCGATCGCCTGACCGGCTTCCTGAATAACATCACCCTGGGTGAACTGGTTAACAACCAGGAAGTGCTGGACGTGTCCGATCGTCAACATAGTGAAAATCATCGCAGCACCCGTTCTCAAGACGCTATTGACGTCAAACTGCGCGCATAAGCAGAAGAACAAGAATTTTAGAATCAGGTTGAGGGAGCGGTGCTCCCTGTCTATAACGGCAACATATTTTAAGCCTGATTCTTCGCATTGAAGTGATGTACGGAGCTTAAGAGCAATGAAATTACCGATTTACCTCGACTACTCCGCAACCACGCCGGTAGACCCGCGTGTTGCTGAGAAGATGATGCAGTTTTTAACGATGGACGGCACCTTCGGTAACCCGGCCTCTCGTTCCCACCGTTTTGGCTGGCAGGCTGAAGAAGCCGTTGATATTGCCCGTAACCAAATCGCTGAACTGGTTGGCGCAGACCCGCGTGAAATCGTATTCACCTCCGGCGCGACCGAGTCAGACAACCTGGCCATCAAAGGTGCGGCTAACTTCTATCAGAAGAAAGGCAAGCACATCATCACCGCCAAAACCGAACACAAAGCCGTGCTGGACACCTGTCGCCAGCTTGAGCGTGAAGGGTTTGAAGTGACTTATCTGGCGCCGCAGAGCAACGGTATCGTTGACCTGAAGCAGCTGGAAGCCGCTATGCGTGAAGACACTATTCTGGTGTCCATCATGCACGTTAACAACGAAATCGGCGTGGTGCAGGATATCGCGGCTATCGGCGAAATGTGCCGTTCCCGTGGCATTATCTTCCACGTTGATGCTACCCAGAGCGTGGGCAAACTGCCTATCGACCTGAGCCAGCTGAAAGTTGACCTGATGTCCTTCTCTGGCCACAAAATTTACGGGCCGAAAGGGATCGGTGCGCTGTACGTGCGTCGCAAACCGCGTATTCGTATCGAAGCTCAGGTTCACGGCGGTGGTCACGAGCGCGGCATGCGCTCCGGTACACTGCCTGTGCACCAGATCGTCGGCATGGGTGAAGCTTACCGTATCGCAAAAGAAGAGATGGAGACCGAAATGGCCCGTCTGCGCACGCTGCGTAACCGTCTGTGGAACGGCGTGAAAGATATGGAAGAAGTTTACCTGAACGGTGACCTGGAGCATGGCGCGCCAAACATCCTCAACGTCAGCTTTAACTACGTTGAAGGCGAGTCGCTGATCATGGCGCTGAAAGACCTCGCGGTCTCTTCGGGCTCAGCCTGTACTTCCGCTAGCCTCGAGCCATCCTACGTGCTGCGCGCGCTGGGGATGAGCGATGAACTGGCACACAGCTCTATCCGTTTCTCTCTGGGTCGTTTTACCACTGAAGAAGAGATCGATTACACCATCGAGCTGGTACGTAAATCCATTGGCCGTCTGCGCGACCTTTCCCCGCTGTGGGAAATGTTCAAACAGGGCGTGGATCTTAATTCCATCGAATGGGCTCATCACTGATCGTTCGTCAGGACGTCGATTTCAGATTCTGGAGAAGTAAAAATGGCTTACAGCGAAAAAGTAATTGATCACTACGAAAACCCACGCAACGTTGGCTCTTTTGACAACAGCGACGACAGCGTAGGTTCTGGCATGGTGGGTGCACCGGCCTGTGGCGACGTGATGAAGTTGCAGATCAAAGTCAACAATGACGGTATCATTGAAGACGCGCGTTTCAAAACCTACGGCTGCGGTTCGGCGATTGCGTCCAGCTCGCTGGTGACCGAGTGGGTGAAGGGCAAGTCCCTGGACGAAGCGCAGGCGATCAAAAACACCGACATCGCAGACGAACTCGAACTGCCGCCGGTGAAAATTCACTGCTCAATCCTGGCTGAAGACGCTATCAAAGCGGCTATCGCGGATTACAAAAGCAAACGTGAAACAAAATAACTCTAACGCATTCGAGCTTGCTGCCCGGCAGCGGCTCGAAGTATGACGAGTTAAAATTTTTATTGAGGTTGTTGTATGTCGATTACCCTTAGCGACAGCGCCGCTGCCCGTGTAAGTGCCTTCCTGACCAACCGCGGTAAAGGGTTTGGTTTGCGTCTGGGTGTGCGCACATCAGGCTGCTCTGGGATGGCTTATGTTCTCGAATTTGTTGATGCACCGATGGCGGATGACACCGTGTTCGAGGACAAAGGCGTGAAGGTGGTTGTCGATGGTAAAAGCCTGCAATTCTTAAACGGGACCGAGCTCGACTTCGTCAAAGAAGGCCTTAACGAAGGGTTTAAGTTCACTAACCCGAACGTGAAGGATGAGTGTGGCTGCGGCGAAAGCTTCCACGTCTGATCCCGCGCAATTCCCCACTGGCTCTGGCCCGTGGGGATTTTGCTTTACCACACAGCACTTACCTGACCTGAACCCGAGTCTGTTATGGATTATTTTACCCTGTTTGGGCTGACGCCAGGCTACACCCTGAACACCGAGCAACTGGCCAGCCGTTACCAGGAGCTGCAGCGTCAGTTCCACCCGGACAGATACGCCAGCCGCCCTCAGGCAGAACAGCTTCTGGCCGTGAGCCAGTCCGCCACTATCAACCAGGCCTGGCAGACGCTGCGTCACCCGCTTGCCCGCGCCGAATACATCCTGTCCCTGAACGGTTTCGACCTCGCGAATGAACAGCACACCGTGCGCGACACCGCGTTCCTGATGGAACAGCTGGAGCTGCGTGAAGAACTGGACGATATCGAGCAGGCGAAAGACAGCGACAAGCTTGAAAGCTTTGCCTCGCGCGTAAAAACGATGGTGAAAAACCGCAGCGCGCAGATGGTGCAGCAGCTGGATGACCAGCAGTGGGAACAGGCGGCGGACACCGTGCGCAAGCTGCGTTTCCTCGATAAATTGCAGAGCCAAATTGAACAACTAGAAGAAAAGCTGCTCGACTTTTAACGCCTGAACTCAGGCCCGATTTTTGGAAGCGATACATGGCCTTATTACAAATTAGTGAGCCTGGCATGATGGCAGCGCCGCACCAGCGCAGGCTGGCCGCGGGCATCGACCTCGGCACCACCAACTCGCTGGTGGCTACCGTTCGCAGCGGCCAGGCCGAAACCCTTGCCGACCATGAAGGCCGCCACCTGCTGCCTTCCGTGGTGCATTATCAGCAGCAAGTGCATATCGTTGGTTTTGACGCTCGCGCGCTTGCCGCGCAGGATCCCGCGAATACCATTAGCTCGGTAAAACGTATGATGGGCCGCTCTCTGGCGGACATCCAGACGCGTTATCCTCATCTTCCGTATCGCCTGCAGGCCAGTGAAAACGGCCTGCCGATGATTGAAACGCCTGCCGGCCTGCTGAACCCGGTACGTATCTCTGCCGACATCCTGAAATCGCTCTCCGCGCGAGCCAGTGAAACCCTGGAAGGGGAACTGGATGGCGTGGTGATCACGGTGCCAGCCTATTTTGACGATGCGCAGCGCCAGGGCACCAAAGACGCTGCTCGCCTTGCCGGGCTGCACGTTCTTCGTTTGCTGAACGAACCTACCGCCGCGGCGATTGCCTACGGCCTGGATTCCGGTAAAGAAGGCGTTATTGCCGTTTACGATCTGGGCGGTGGGACGTTTGATATCTCCATCCTGCGCCTGAGCCGCGGTGTGTTTGAAGTGCTGGCTACCGGCGGTGATTCCGCGCTGGGCGGCGATGACTTCGACCATCTTCTGGCCGACTGGCTGCGTGAGCAGGCCGGGATTGCCGACCGTAGCGACGACCGCGTGCAGCGCCAGCTTCTCGACGCCGCCATCGCCGCCAAAATCGCGCTTAGCGATGCCGCCACCGCTAGTGTAGAAGTGGCTGGCTGGCAGGGCGAAGTCACCCGCGAGCAGTTCAACGAGCTTATCTCTTCTCTGGTTAAACGGACGCTGCTGTCCTGCCGTCGCGCGTTAAAAGACGCGGGCGTGGAAGCAGAAGACGTACTGGAAGTGGTGATGGTCGGCGGCTCAACCCGCGTACCGTTGGTGCGTGAGCGCGTAGGCGAGTTCTTTGGCCGCACGCCGTTAACCTCTATCGACCCGGATAAAGTTGTTGCCATCGGCGCGGCCATTCAGGCCGATATTCTGGTGGGCAACAAGCCGGACAGTGAAATGCTGCTGCTGGATGTGATTCCGTTGTCCCTTGGCCTGGAAACGATGGGCGGCCTGGTCGAGAAGGTTATCCCGCGTAACACCACCATCCCGGTGGCCCGCGCGCAGGAATTTACCACCTTCAAAGACGGCCAGACAGCGATGGCTATCCACGTGCTGCAGGGCGAGCGTGAACTCGTTCAGGACTGTCGTTCTCTGGCGCGCTTTACGCTGCGCGGCATCCCGGCAATGTCCGCGGGCGGAGCCCACATTCGCGTCACCTTCCAGGTCGATGCCGATGGCCTGCTGAGCGTGACGGCGATGGAAAAATCCACCGGCGTTGAATCTTCAATCCAGGTGAAACCTTCTTATGGCCTGAGCGATGGTGAAATTGCCAGTATGATTCAGGATTCCATGAGTTACGCCGAGCATGACGTGCAGGCACGCATGCTGGCCGAGCAAAAAGTCGAAGCTGCCCGCGTGCTGGAAAGTTTGACCAGCGCGTTGACGGCGGATGCCGCGCTGCTAAGCGCCGCAGAGCGTGCCGACATTGATGCCGCGATGGCCGCGTTAAGCGCTGCTGCCGCAGGCGAAAATGCCGACGCTATTCAAAATGAAATCAAAAACGTAGACAAGCAAACCCAGGAATTCGCCGCACGTCGTATGGATCAATCGATCCGTAAAGCGCTGACCGGCCATTCTGTGGACGAGGTTTAATATGCCAAAGATTGTTTTTCTGCCTCATCAGGACCTGTGTCCGGATGGCGCAGTTCTGGAAGCGAAGCAAGGTGAAACCATTCTCGACGTTGCGCTGCGCAACGGCATTGAGATTGAACACGCCTGTGAGAAGTCCTGCGCCTGCACCACCTGCCACTGCGTAGTGCGTGAAGGTTTTGATTCCCTCGCGGAAAGCACCGAAGACGAAGACGACATGCTGGATAAAGCATGGGGTCTGGAGCCGGAAAGCCGTCTGAGCTGCCAGGCTCGCGTCAGCGACGAAGATCTGGTGGTTGAGATGCCGCGTTACACCATTAACCACGCACGCGAACACTAACGGGAGCCGCCATGGGACTGAAGTGGACCGACAGCCGCGAAATCGGCGAGGCGCTGTACGACAGCCGTCCGGATCTCGATCCTAAGACGGTGCGTTTCACCGATATGCACCAGTGGATCTGCGAGCTGGAAGAGTTTGATGACGATCCGAACGCTTCTAACGAGAAAGTACTGGAAGCGATTTTACTTGTCTGGTTAGATGAAGCTGAATGATACACGGGCTGCCTTGGGCGGCCCGTTTTTGCATTTTGCCTGTGCTGAATAATGAAGGATTGGAAAATGACTGAAGCCATGAAAATCACCCTTTCCACGCAGCCAGCGGACGCACGCTGGGGCGAAAAGGCGACGTATAGCATTAACAATGACGGCATTACCCTACACCTGACCGGCAAAGACGATCTCGGTCTGATCCAGCGCGCGGCGCGCAAAATTGACGGCCAGGGGCTGAAGCACGTCCAGCTGGCTGGTGAAGGCTGGGACGTTGAGAAAAGCTGGGCTTTCTGGCAGGGCTATCGTGCCCCAAAAGGCACCCGCAAAATTGACTGGGCGGTGCTGAGTGAAACCGAGCAGAAAGAGCTGGATAACCGCCTGAAAGTGATCGACTGGGTTCGCCATACCATCAACACCCCGGCCGAAGAGCTTGGCCCTGAGCAGCTTGCTTCCCGCGCGGTAGATCTGCTGTGCGATGTCGCCTGCGACCACGTTTCTTACCGCATCACCAAGGGTGAAGACCTGCGTGAGCAGAACTATGCCGGTATCCACACCGTTGGCCGTGGCTCAGACCGTGCCCCTGTGCTGCTGGCGCTGGACTACAACCCAACCGGCAATCCGGATGCACCGGTTTATGCAAGCCTGGTCGGGAAGGGCATTACCTTTGACTCCGGCGGCTACAGCATCAAGCAGACAGCGTTTATGGATTCCATGAAATCCGATATGGGGGGGGCCGCGACTATCACTGGCGCACTGGCTCTGGCCATCACTCGTGGCCTGAACAAGCGCGTTAAGCTGTTCCTGTGCTGTGCGGATAACATGATCAGCGGCAACGCCATGAAGCTGGGTGACATCATCACCTACCGCAACGGCAAAACCGTTGAAGTGATGAACACCGATGCCGAAGGGCGACTGGTGCTGGCTGATGGCCTGATTGACGCCGCAGCACAGAAACCAGAGCTGATCATCGACTGCGCGACCCTGACCGGGGCAGCAAAAACGGCCCTGGGTAACGACTACCATGCGCTGTTCAGTTTTGATGACAAACTGGCTGCCCGCCTGCTGGCAAGCGCGGCGGAAGAAAACGAGCCGTTCTGGCGCCTGCCGCTGGCTGAATTCCACCGCAGCCAGCTGCCGTCTAACTTCGCCGAGCTGAACAATACCGCGAACGCCTCTTACCCTGCGGGTGCGAGCACGGCGGCAGGTTTCCTGTCTCACTTTGTGGAAAACTACCACGAAGGCTGGCTGCACGTTGACTGTTCTGCGACTTACCGTAAAGGTGCCGTTGAGCAGTGGTCTGCTGGTGCGACCGGTCTCGGCGTGCGTGCGATCGCCAATCTGCTGTTAGCGAAGTAATATTGCCCCTCACCCCGGCCCTCTCCCCATAGGGGAGAGGGAGAAAAATGTTCGGGGGAAGTTAACACCGACAGTCTCTCTGGAAGGGGAGACACTTTGAGTGGTTCTCCTCTCCCTTTCAGGAAGAGAGACTCAGAACTGTTTCCTCTCCCTTCCAGGAAGAGAGACTCAGAACTGTTTCCTCTCTCTTTCAGAAAAGAGACTCTGAACTGTTTCCTCTCCCTTTCAGGAAAGAGACTCGAAACTGTCGCCTTTCTCTGTCAGGAAGAGAGACTCAGAACTGTTTCCTCTCTCTTTCAGGAAAGAGACTCTGAACTGTTCCCTCTCCCTTTCAGGGAGAGGGTTAGGGTGAGGGTAAACCTCTTAAGCTTTATCCCGGAATCACAATGTCAGAAACAAAAAACGAATTAGAAACCCTGCTTGAGCAGGCGGCAACCGAGCCGGCGCATCGCCCGGCATTTTTCCGCACCCTGCTGGAATCCACCGTTTGGGTGCCGGGCAATGCGGCAGAAGGTGAAGCGATTGACGCCGATAGCGCGGTTGAACTGCAGCACTGGGAAAAAGAAGACGGCACTTCGGTGATCCCTTTCTTCACCTCCCTGGAAGCTTTGCAGGAAGCGGTCAGTCACGAGCAGGCGTTTGTGGTAATGCCCGTGCGCACTTTATTTGAAATGACGCTGGGTGAAGCGCTGTTCCTCAACGCCAAACTGCCGACAGGCAAAGAATTTACGCCAAATGAAATCAGCCATCTGGTCAGCGCGGAAAGCGATCCACTGAGCCAGCAGGAAGTGCTGGAGGGCGGTACTTCACTGCTGCTTTCCGAAGTCGCTGAACCGCCAGCGCAGATGGTTGACTCTCTGACCACGTTGTTTAAAAACCTGAAAACGGTCAAACGTGCGTTTATCTGCTCTATCAAAGAACAGGCGGACGAAGAGCCAAACCTGCTGATTGGCATTGAGGCCGACGGCGACATCGAGGCGATTATTCGTCAGGCCGGAAGCGTAGCCACCGATACGTTGCCGGGCGATGAGCCGGTTGATATCTGCCAGGTTGTTGAAGGCGAGAAGGGTATCAGCCACTTTATGATTGCCCACATCACGCCGTTCTATGAACGCCGCTGGGGCAGCTTCCTGCGCGACTTCAAGCAAAACCGCATTATTTAACGGCCGGTTATACATATTCTAAGGGAGGCGCAGTGCCTCCCTTTTTGTATTTATTGTGCAGGCTCAACGGGCAGGTCTGGGCGAGCACCCCATTCACTCCACGAACCATCGTAAAGCGACACGCCGTTCACGCCCAGCGTGGTCAGCGCCAGCACCACAACGGCGGCGGTAACCCCTGAACCACAGCTGGCAATAATTGGCCGCTCAAAGCTCACGCCCTGGCGTTCGAAGATCTCGCTCAGTTTGTCCGTAGTCTTCAGCTGACCGTTTTCTACCAGGTCCACCCACGGCACGTTAAGCGCCCCAGGAATATGGCCGCGTTTCAGGCCCGGGCGCGGTTCATCGGCCAACGCGTTGAAACGTGGAGCAGGGCGGGCATCCACAATCTGCGCAGTGCCTTCGTGACTGACCAGCAGCACGTCCGTCAGGCGCTTGATAACCAGTGGGTCGAAGTTAACTTCGAACTCACCTTCCGGTAGATCCACGTCCCCTTGTTCCAGCGGCAATGCTTCACGCTGCCACTCCGCCAACCCACCGGCCAGAATGGACACTCTCTCGACGCCGAAGGTGCGCAGCATCCACCAGGCGCGAGGCGCAGAGAACAGGTTGCCTTCGTCGTAAACCACCAGATGCTTGTCACTGCTAACGCCAAGCTCGCGCATAGCCACGGCAAACGCTTCTGCACGTGGCATCATATGAGGAAGAGGGCTGGTGTGATCGGAGAGCGCTTCGATGTCGAAATAGGCCGCACCTGGCAGATGCCCGGCACGGTACTCCGCAGGCATATCTCGAAGTGCTTCCTGGCCTGCTGGTGCCATGCGGGTATCTAAAATCTGGATATCGTCATCGTTAATATGTTCTGCGAGCCAGTCGCTCGCGACGAAGAAAGAGGTGGACACAATGAGCCTCCGGTTCATCAAAGAAAAATGGATTGTCGGTGTTTTTCTATAACCCGGCAAGCGGCCTTGCCCGACACCGCGAGATACTTCGTAAAACTTAATGAATACTCCCGCAAATTTACTGCCGCCTGCGTGGCTTCGCGCAAGGCAGAGTATTCCGACTTTCGCTTTTCTGGCTAATCCGCATAATACTTGCTCTACGTAATGTTTGGCGGCCCTTATTGGCCAGGGATGAAAGAATGAATGCACTACGTTTGACGAGCCTTGCCGTACTGGTTTGCGGCCTGCTTGCGCTTTCCGGCTGTGACGATAAAAACAATCAGCAAACCGTTCAGCCCACCGCCTCTGCAGCAGCGGAACAAAACAGTAAGGCTGAAACTAAGCCGGATGCAGCTCAACTGGAAAAACTGGCTCAGCAGTCTGCGGGGAAGCCGCTGAAGCTGCTCGATGCCTCTGAAGTTCAGCTGGACGGTGCCAGTACGTTAGTGCTGACCTTCTCGATTCCGCTCGACCCCAATCAGGACTTCAATAAAGTTGCCCATCTGGTGGATAAAACCAGCGGCAAAGTGGACGGTGCCTGGGAGCTTTCCAGTGACCTAAAAGAACTTCGTCTGCGGCATCTGGAGCCCAAACGCACGCTGATTGTGACCGTAGACAGCGGGCTGCTTGCGCTCAATAAAGCGACGCTCGAAGATGGCTTTGAAAAGCAAATTGCCACGCGTGATATTCAGCCGAGTGTTGGCTTTGCCAGCCGGGGCTCCTTGCTGCCGACTAAAGTGATTGCGGGATTGCCGGTGATGGCGCTTAACGTCGATAACGTTGACGTTAACTTTTATCGCATTAAAGACAGCTCCCTAAGCGCGTTTGTCAGCCAGTGGCAGTACCGTAACTCGGTTTCAAACTGGGAATCTGACAACCTGCTGAAACTGGCCGACTTGGTTTACACCGGGCGTTTTGACCTAAATCCTGCGCGAAATACCCGTGAGAAGCTAATGCTGCCGCTGGGTGATATCAAACCTCTCCAGCAGCCCGGCGTCTATCTCGCCATCATGAGCCAGGCCGGGCATTACGCCTACAGCAACGCTGCAACCCTGTTCACGCTGAGTGATGTTGGTGTTTCGGTGCATCGCTACCACGACAGAATTGACGTCTTTACTCAAAGCCTGGAGAACGGTGCCGCGCAGTCGGGTGTGGAGATTGCGCTGTTGAACGAAAAAGGCCAAACGGTAGGGCAAACGAAAAGTGATAGTGACGGGCATGCCACGCTTGAGAAGCTGAACAAAGGCACGCTGCTGCTGGCGCGCAATGGTGAGCAAACCACGCTGCTCGATCTCAGCCGCCCGGCTCTGGATCTGGCAGAGTTTGATATTGCCGGTGAGCAAGGCTACAGCAAACAGTTCTTCATGTTTGGCCCAAGAGATCTCTATCGCCCCGGAGAGTCTGTCATCGTGAATGCTCTGCTCAGGGATGGGGATGGCAAACCGCTCCCGCCGCAGCCGGTGAAGCTTGAGGTCGTAAAACCGGACGGCCAGGTTACCCGCACCGAAGTGTGGCAGTCTGCCAACGGACTTTATCAATTTACCTGGCCTCTGAGTGAAAGCGCGGCAACCGGTAACTGGCAAATGCGGGTCAACACCGGGGATAACCAGCCGCGTATCTGGACATTTAAAGTTGAAGACTTCATGCCGGAGCGTATGGCGCTGAATCTCACGGCGCAGAGCGCGCCGATAGCGCCTGAAGATACCGTCAATTTCGACGTTACCGGGCGCTATCTCTACGGTGCGCCAGCCGCGGGTAACAGCCTTCAGGGGCAGCTATTCCTGCGCCCTTTACGTGATGCCGTTGCAAAGCTGCCTGGGTTCCAGTTCGGCGATATCAATGAGCAAAACCTTTCCCGTAGCCTGGATGCCGTTGAGCTAACGCTGGATGAACAAGGGCACACGACCGTCAGCGCGGAAAGCCAGTGGGGGGACGTGCATTCTCCTCTGCGCCTTATTTTGCAGGCAAGCCTGCTGGAGTCCGGCGGTCGTCCGGTGACACGACGCGTTGAACAGGCTATCTGGCCAGCTCAGGCAATGCCTGGGATCCGCCCTCAATTTGCCAGCAAAGAGGTTTATGACTACCGGACCGACACTACCCGCACTCAGCCCATCGTCGATGAAGACAGCAGCGCAGGATTCGACATTGTGTATGCCGATGCGCAGGGGGAAAAGCTGGCGGTAAGCGATCTGGACGTGCGCCTGATTCGTGAGCGCCGGGACTACTACTGGAGCTGGGAAGAAAGTGAAGGCTGGCGGTCTCAGTACGATCAAAAAGATCTGGTGGAAGCCGAGCAGAAGTTGACGCTGGCTGCCGGAGAAACGGGCAAAGTTGCCTTCCCGGTAGAGTGGGGCTCGTACCGCCTGGAAGTTCGAGATCCAGAGAGCAACCTTGTCAGTAGCCTGCGCTTCTGGGCCGGTTACAGCTGGCAGGATAACAGCGATGGCACGGGGGCAGTGCGTCCGGACAGAGTGACGCTAAAAATAGATAAACCGTCTTACAAAGCTGGCGATACCATCAATCTGCATATTGCCGCGCCCGCCGCAGGTAAAGGCTATGCGCTGGTGGAATCCAGTGACGGCCCACTGTGGTGGAAAGAAATAGATGTTCCGGCAGGCGGCATGGATCTTGCCATTCCGGTAGATAAGAGCTGGCAGCGGCACGATCTTTACTTAAGCACCGTTGTTATTCGCCCCGGAGACAAGGCGCGTTCCGCCACGCCTAAGCGCGCGGTTGGGATCCTTCATCTGCCGCTAGGAGACGAGAGCCGCCGTCTCGATCTGACGTTGCAAAATCCAGCCAAAATGCGGCCTAACCAAAACCTGACCGTGAAGGTGAAGGCCAGCGTGAAAAATGGCGAAGTGCCGAAGCAGATCAACGTGCTGCTGTCCGCCGTGGATAGCGGCGTGCTTAATATCACCGATTACAAAACGCCGGATCCGTGGGACGCCTTCTTTGGACGCAAGCGCTATGGGGCAGATATCTATGACATTTACGGTCAGGTGATTGAAGGCGAAGGGCGACTGGCTGCTTTGCGCTTCGGCGGTGACGGCGATGAAGGCGATGAGCTAAGTCGCGGCGGTAAAAAGCCGGTGAATCATGTCACTATCATCGCTCAGCAAGCCCAACCGGTTGCGCTGGATGAAAACGGCGAAGGAACGGTGACGCTGCCGATTGGTGATTTCAACGGCGAGTTGCGGGTTATGGCGCAGGCCTGGACCGACGATCGCTTTGGTAATAGCGAAGAAAAAGTCACGGTTGCCGCGCCGCTGGTGAGCGAACTGGCCGCGCCGAGGTTTATGACGAGTGGCGATACCAGCCGCCTCGCGCTGGATCTCACTAACCTGACGGACAGGCCCCAGCAGCTTAGCGTGGTACTGAGCGCTCAGGGGCTGTTAGCGCTCAATGGCGCGTCGACGATGGACGTGAAGCTGGCGCCTGGTGCTCGCGGCACGCTGTTCATTCCCGTACGTGCGCTGGAAGGTTTCGGTGACGGTGAAATCAAAGCCGTGATTAACGGCCTCGCACTGCCGGGTGAAACGCTGGCTGACCCAATCAAACAGTGGAAAATCGGCGTTCGTCCTGCATTCCCTGCGCAGACGGTGAACAGCGGTGCCGTGGTTAAACCGGGAGAGACATGGACGCTTCCGCCTAAGCATCTGTCCGGCATTGCTGAATCTACCCTGGAAGGGCAGCTGCTGCTGAGTGGGCGTCCGCCACTGAACCTGGCGCGTTACATTCGTGAGCTAAAAGCCTATCCGTATGGCTGCCTTGAGCAAACGACCAGCGGTCTGTTCCCGTCTCTGTATACCAATGAAGCTGAACTTAATGCGTTGGGTATTAAAGGTATAACCGACCAGCAGCGCCGGACTGCCATTGATGTAGGGATTGCCCGCCTGCTTGAGATGCAAAGTGACAATGGCGCTTTTGGGCTGTGGGATAAAGCAGGGCCGGAAGAATACTGGCTGACGGCCTATGTCACGGACTTCCTGGTGCGAGCCGGTGAGCAGGGGTACAGCGTCAATGGGGATGCACTCAACAAGGCCAATCAGCGCCTGCTGCGCTATCTGCAGGATCCTGGTTTAATTGCCTTACGCTACAGCGACGATGCTCCGGCCAGCCGCTTTGCGGTACAGGCTTATGCCGGGTTGGTGCTGGCTCGTCAGCAAAAAGCGCCCCTTGGGGCATTGCGCGAGCTTTGGCAGCGCCACGATCAGGCGCGTGCCGGGCTGCCGCTCGTGCAGTTGGGCATCGCGCTGAAGTTTATGGGGGATGAACCTCGCAGCCAACAGGCGATTGCTTTGGGGCTGAAAACTCAGCGCAGCGATAAACAGATCTGGATGGCGGATTACGGCAGCGAGCTGCGGGATAAGGCGATGATGCTGAGCCTGCTGGAAGAGAACAAGCTGCTTCCTGACACCCAGAATCAGCTGCTGCTTGAGCTGTCTGACATGGCCTGGAGCCAGCGTTGGTTATCCACTCAGGAAACCAATGCGTTGTTTATTGCCGGTCACGGTCTGCAAAACGTGAAAGGCGACTGGCAGGCGCAGACATCGCTTGGTGCACAGCCACTGGCATCCAGTCAGTCGGTAACGCGCAATCTGAGCGCGCAGCAGCTTTCTGATCTGCAGGTGACCAACACCGGGATGAGCAGCCTCTATTTGCGCCTCGACAGCGCGGGATATCCGCAGCAGGCACCGGCGGCCTATAGCAATGTGTTGCATATTGAACGTCACTTCCTTGATGCGAAAGGTAACACCCGGCCACTGTCTTCGCTGAAAAGCGGTGAGCTGGTGATGGTCTGGCTGGACGTTTGGGCAGACAAAAACGTGCCGGATGCGCTGGTTGTCGATTTACTGCCGGCCGGGCTCGAACTGGAAAACCAGAATCTGGCGAACAGCAGTGCGAGCCTGAGCGACAGCGCGAGTGAAGTGCAGGCATTGTTGAACCAAATGCAGCAGCAGGACATACAGCATATGGAGTTCAGGGATGACCGCTTTGTGGCCGCATTGCCGCTTAATGAAGGCCAGCATGCGACGCTTATTTACCTGGCCCGAGCCGTTACGCCGGGAAGCTACACCGTGCCCGTACCGCAGGTGGAATCCATGTACGTTCCGCAGTGGCGGGGAACCGGTAGCAGTACCGGCACGTTGACCGTTGTGCCGTAAGCAGAACGTCGGTGCTTAACGGATCAAGGCTACGCTGGCGGCGGGGCTATCTCTGGCTGATAGTCCCGCTGCTGGTTGCTACTTTTATCTGGCTGGCGGATAAGCTTTGGCCGTTGCCGCTGCAAGAGGTCAATCCGGCCCGGGTGGTGGTGGCGGCAGACGGCACGCCGCTTTGGCGTTTTGCTGATGCCGAAGGGATCTGGCGTTATCCCGTCGTACTGAATCAGGTTTCTCCCCGCTACCTGGAAGCGCTAATCGGCTATGAGGATCGCTGGTTTTGGGATCATCCTGGCGTCAATCCGTTCTCTATCTTGCGCGCGGCCTGGCAGGATCTGCGCTATGGGGAAGTGATCTCTGGTGGCAGTACGCTGACAATGCAGGTTGCCCGCTTATTGGATCCTCATCCTCGTACACTTGGCGGCAAAATACGTCAGGTCTGGCGGGCCTTTCAGCTCGAGTGGCATCTTTCCAAAACGGAGATCCTGACGCTCTACCTTAATCGTGCCCCCTTTGGCGGCACGCTACAGGGGATCGGCGCGGCAAGCTGGGCGTATCTTGGAAAAGCGCCTGAGCAGCTAAGTTATTCAGAAGCGGCCTTGCTTGCCGTGCTGCCTCAGGCTCCCAGCCGCCTGCGGCCCGATCGCTGGCCTGAACGAGCGCAACAGGCGCGGGATAAGGTTTTACGCCGTATGGCGGAACAGGGCGTGTGGTCGCAAAAGCAGGTTGATGAGGCTTTACAGGAGCCTGTCTGGCTGGCACCGCGACAGATGCCGCAGCTGGCTCCGCTGCTGTCGCGGGCACTGGTATCGAAAAGCAAGTCAACGTTGATTGCGACCACGATAAATGCTCCTTTACAGCGCCAACTGGAAGAGCTGGCGCTGAACTGGAAATCGCGCCTGCCGCCTCGTTCCTCGCTGGCCATGCTGGTCGTTGATCACACTACAATGCAGGTTCGCGCGTGGGTGGGATCGGCGGATATTAACGATGACAGCCGATTTGGGCATGTCGATATGGTCACCGCGATTCGCTCGCCGGGGTCCGTGTTAAAGCCTTTTGTTTACGGCATGGCAATGGATGACGGGCTGATTCATCCGGCATCGTTGTTGCAGGACGTCCCGCGTCGGTTCGGTGATTATCGCCCTGGGAACTTCGACACCGGTTTTCACGGGCCGGTAAGCATGAGTGATGCCCTGGTGCGTTCGTTGAATTTGCCTGCTGTTCAGGTGCTTGAGGCCTATGGGCCGAAGCGTTTTGCCGGACAGATGAGTAACGTGGGGCTTAACCTTCGCTTCCCTCAGGGCAGTGAGCCCAACCTGTCGCTTATTCTTGGGGGCGGTGGCGCCAGGCTGGAACAGATAGTGGCAGCCTACAGCGCGTTTGCCCGTCATGGCAAGGCCGCTCAGTTACGGGTTTTGGAAAGTGATGTCCTGCGAGAGCGCCCTCTGATGTCGCCGGGAGCTGCGTGGGTGATTCGCCGTATTCTTGCCGGGGAGGCCCAGCCTCAGCCGGATGCTTCTTTACCTCCCGTCGTCCCTCTGGCGTGGAAAACCGGGACCAGTTACGGGTATCGTGATGCCTGGGCCATAGGCATTAATTCGCGCTATCTGATTGGCATCTGGACCGGCAGGCCTGATAGCACGCCGGTGGCGGGGCAGTTTGGGTTAGGGAGTGCCGTACCGCTGCTTAATCAGGTGAATAATTTGCTGCAGGCTAATTCGCGCGTGCAGCAGCTCCATTTACCGACCGATCCCCGGCCCACTTCCGTTACTGCCGCAGAGATCTGCTGGCCTGGCGGCCAGGCATTGCCTGCCGGGGATGTGAACTGTCGTCGACGGCTGGCAACATGGCTTCTGGACGATGCTCAGCCGCCCACGCTGCTTGCACCGGGGCAAGAAGGCGCTCAGGGAACGCGCCAGCTTATTTGGGTGGATGCGCAGGGTAAGCGAGTGGCAGCCGATTGCCCTGGGGCTATTCAACAGGCAGTTGCTTTGTGGCCATTGCCCCTTGAACCCTGGCTACCCCCGACCGAACGCCGTGCTGCTCGTTTGCCGGCTGTTTCAGCCAGTTGCCCACCACTACAGAAAGAGAGTGCAACGCCGCTGCTGCTGCTTGGCGTGCGTGACGGCACTATTTTGAAACGCTTACCGGGGCAGATGCAGCTCCCGCTACGGCTTTCCAGCCAGGGCGGGCAGGGCCAGCGGTGGTGGTTCATTAACGGAGAAAGCGAAGAGAGTAAAGGCGACGGGCTGGCCTTAATGCTCAATAAACCGGGCGACTATCAGGTCGTGGTGATGGATGAGTCCGGGCAGGTTGCCAGCGCGACCTTTACCCTGCAGTGACGACAAAACGTGAAATTCTACCCGCTGCAGCAATAGTGTTGCCAAAACTAATCTTATTTTAAAAAAATGTTATCTCCATCCATAGGCAACGACAAACTTGCTCTTTATAATCTGCGCCAATTTCATAACCGGGTTTCCCCGGACACACAGAACATCTACAGAGGTAATCATGGCTATTGAACGTACTTTTTCCATCATCAAACCAAACGCGGTGGCAAAAAACGTTATTGGTAACATTTATGCTCGTTTTGAATCTGCAGGGTTTAAAATCGTTGGCGCAAAAATGCTGCACCTGACCGTTGAGCAGGCTCGTGGTTTCTACGCCGAGCACGACGGTAAGCCGTTCTTCGACGGTCTGGTTGAGTTCATGACTTCTGGCCCAATCGTTGTTTCCGTGCTGGAAAGCGAAAACGCAGTACAGCGTCACCGTGACCTGCTGGGCGCAACTAACCCGGCTAACGCACTGGCTGGTACTCTGCGTGCAGACTACGCGGACAGCTTCACCGAAAACGGCACCCATGGTTCTGACTCCGTAGAATCCGCAGCCCGTGAAATCGCCTACTTCTTCGGCGAAGGCGAAGTGTGCCCACGCACACGTTGATATTTCTAAATCTGTAAGCGAATTTACACTTAATATCTTAGTTGTTCGCTTTCAGTCGTGGCATCTATGCCATAGAATTTGTACAATGCAACGCCCCCGGAAGAGCCTGCTCACCGGGGCGTTTCTTTTTCTAACCCTCCAGGGGCCATAACGTGTAACAACGAGGCCGGAAAACATTATGTCTGAAATGAACACGCCTGAAGCAACACCTGTTGTTGTTTCCAATAAAGCCGAAAAAATTAACCTGCTCGATCTCAATCGCCAGCAGCTGCGCGAGTTTTTCGCCGAGCTGGGTGAAAAACCTTTCCGTGCAGATCAGGTCATGAAGTGGATGTATCACTACTGCAGTGATGATTTCGACGAAATGACGGACATCAACAAGGTGCTGCGCAATAAGCTGAAAGAGATCGCCGAGATTCGTGCACCTGAAGTTGCTGAAGAGCAGCGTTCTGCTGATGGCACCATCAAGTGGGCAATTAAGATTGCCGATCAGCTGGTTGAAACGGTGTATATCCCGGAAGAAGACCGCGCCACGCTCTGCGTTTCTTCCCAGGTTGGCTGTGCGCTGGAATGTAAATTCTGTTCAACCGCGCAGCAGGGCTTTAACCGTAACCTGCGTGTGTCTGAAATTATTGGTCAGGTCTGGCGCGCGGCGAAGATTATCGGTGCCCAGAAGAAAACGGGCGTGCGTCCTATCACCAACGTGGTGATGATGGGCATGGGCGAGCCGCTGCTGAACCTGAACAATGTTGTTCCGGCGATGGAAATCATGCTCGACGACTTTGGTTTTGGCCTGTCCAAACGTCGCGTCACGCTTTCTACCTCTGGTGTGGTACCCGCACTGGATAAGCTCGGGGATATGATTGATGTCGCGCTGGCAATTTCGCTGCACGCGCCGACCGATGATATTCGCGATGAAATCATGCCGATCAACAAGAAGTACAACATCGAAACCTTCCTGGCGGCAGTTCGTCGTTACCTGGAGAAATCCAACGCCAACCAGGGCCGCGTCACGGTGGAATACGTTCTGCTGGATCACGTCAATGATGGTACCGAACATGCGCATCAGCTGGCTGAATGCCTGAAAGATACGCCATGCAAAATCAACCTGATTCCATGGAACCCGTTCCCGGGCGCACCATACGGCCGCAGCTCCAACAGCCGTATCGATCGTTTCTCAAAAGTGCTGATGAGCTATGGTTTCACCACCATTGTTCGCAAGACACGCGGCGACGATATCGACGCGGCATGTGGTCAGTTGGCGGGGGAAGTGATCGACCGTACCAAACGCACTATGCGTAAACGTATGCAGGGCGAACCTATTGCCGTAAAAGCTGTTTGATTGTAAATGGCGATTTGCCGCGCTGGGCGAGGGTGCCTGGCGCGGTATAAAAAACGGGCAAAAGTGCATGAACAGTCAATAACGTGGCCTAATACATCATTCAGCATAATAATTACGGTGCGTTTCTGGCGGCTTTAAGGCAGTATGTAGCGTCGCAACAACAGTTTAGTTGTGCCCATTTCGTAAAGTTAACGGACAGCCTGCCAAAGGCTGACTATGGTTAACTAACCGGCGAGTCCGGTAGCCCGTAAAAATGCCAGCTAGCGCTAACAGCATGGCGGGAATCGGGAATTTTTACTGAGGGCTAGCCTTCAGGTATCAGATTTGTTTCGCGGTGCGAGTCAATCTGACGTAGCGGAGACGCTGCGGTACAGGACTTGTGCCAAATTCTTTAATTTGAACAGTACCAGCAGTTGTAGCTAATGAATACTGAAGCCACTAACGAATCAAATGCAGCACAAACCACAGGCCAGCGTTTACGTAATGCACGTGAGCAAATGGGGCTCAGCCAGCAGGCTGTGGCTGAACGCCTGTGCCTGAAAGTTTCCACCGTCAGGGATATCGAAGACGACAAGGCGCCTGCCGAGCTGGCGTCGACTTTCCTGCGTGGCTATATCCGCTCTTATGCGCGACTGGTTCATATTCCTGAAGAAGAGCTGTTGCCGATGATGGCGAAACAGGCGCCGATTAAGGCAGCCAAAGTTGAGCCGATGCAAAGCTTCTCTCTTGGTAAGCGTCGTAAAAAGCGCGACGGCTGGCTGATGAGCTTTACCTGGCTGATTCTGTTCGTGGTGATTGGCCTGACCGGCGCATGGTGGTGGCAAAATCACAAAGCGCAGCAGGAAGAGCTGTCGACCATGGCCGATCAATCTTCCACCGAACTTTCAACCAGCGGCGGCCAGTCTGTGCCGCTGAACACCGGCAGTGATACGCCTGCCGATGCAACATCTACTACATCAACACCTGCGCAACCTGTTGAACTGCCTACGCCAGTGGAGAACACCGCTTCTTCTTCTGCGCCAGCTCAGCAAACCGCTGCTGCAGATGCGGCTCAGCAATCTGCCGTTGTGGCGCCAAGCCAGGCACCTGTTGATAACGCTCAGACAGCGCCAACCGCAGGCCAACTGCCAACCGACCAGGCTGGCGTGAATCAGACGACGGACGCCTCTCAAGGGCTGTCTATGCACTTCACCGCTGACTGCTGGCTGGAAGTGACTGACGCCAGCGGCAAAAAGCTGTTTAGCGGCCTGCAGCGCAAAGATGCGAAGCTCGATTTAGCGGGTAAAGCGCCTTATAAACTGAAAATTGGCGCACCGTCAGCAGTACAGGTTCAATATCAGGGCAAACCTGTGGACCTGAGTCGCTTTATCAGAACTAACCAGGTTGCACGTCTCACTGTCGGTGCTGAATAATCAGCGCCAGTTCAGACGCGTAATTGTGGAGATTTACCATGCATAATGCCGCACCCATCCAACGTCGCAAATCCAAGCGGATCTACGTCGGTAATGTGCCAATCGGCGATGGTGCCCCTATCGCCGTTCAGTCGATGACCAATACGCGCACCACCGATGTGGAAGCCACGGTTAATCAAATCAAAGCATTAGAACGCGTGGGTGCCGACATCGTTCGCGTATCCGTGCCGACAATGGACGCCGCAGAGGCGTTTAAGCTTATCAAGCAGCAGGTCAGCGTCCCGCTGGTCGCCGATATCCACTTCGATTACCGTATCGCGCTTAAAGTCGCAGAGTACGGCGTTGATTGCCTGCGTATTAACCCCGGCAACATCGGCAACGAAGAGCGTATTCGCTCGGTGGTTGACTGCGCACGCGATAAAAACATTCCTATCCGTATCGGCGTGAATGCCGGTTCTCTGGAAAAAGATCTGCAGGAAAAATACGGCGAGCCGACACCTCAGGCGCTGCTCGAATCCGCAATGCGCCACGTCGATCATCTGGATCGTCTCAACTTCGATCAGTTTAAGGTGAGCGTAAAAGCGTCAGACGTATTCCTGGCCGTTGAGTCTTATCGCCTGCTGGCAAAACAGATCGATCAGCCGCTGCACCTCGGGATCACCGAAGCGGGCGGCGCGCGCGCGGGTTCTGTCAAATCCGCTATCGGCCTCGGGCTGCTGCTTTCTGAAGGGATCGGTGACACGCTGCGCATTTCCCTGGCGGCAGATCCGGTGGAAGAGATCAAAGTGGGCTTCGACATCCTTAAGTCGCTGCGCATTCGCTCCCGTGGGATCAACTTTATCGCCTGTCCAACTTGCTCACGTCAGGAGTTTGACGTTATCGGGACGGTAAATGCCCTGGAGCAGCGCCTGGAAGACATTATCACCCCGATGGACGTTTCCATTATCGGCTGCGTGGTGAATGGCCCGGGTGAAGCGCTGGTTTCCACGCTTGGGGTGACCGGCGGCAATAAAAAAAGTGGTTTCTACGAAGATGGCGTCCGCCAGCGAGATCGTATGGACAACGACGACATGATTGCGCAGCTTGAAGCGCGTATTCGTGCCAAAGCCAGCATGCTGGATGAAAAACAGCGTATTGATATCCAACAGCTGGAAAAATAATGCGAAGCATGGGAAGCACAGGGCTTCCCGTGTATGATTGAGCCCGCACGGCCGTTTACCTGAGTAAGTGGCCTGATTTCGGGTTCATTTTTTGTATATAAAGCAGAGAACAAACGTGGCAAAAAATATTCAAGCCATTCGCGGCATGAACGATTATCTGCCGGGCGAAACCGCCATCTGGCAGCGTATTGAAGGCATTCTTAAGCAGGTGCTCGCGAGCTACGGTTACAGCGAAATCCGTTTGCCGATTGTAGAGCAGACCCCGTTATTCAAACGCGCTATCGGTGAAGTCACCGACGTGGTTGAAAAAGAGATGTATACCTTTGAGGATCGCAACGGCGACAGCCTGACCCTGCGTCCTGAGGGCACCGCGGGCTGCGTGCGTGCCGGTATCGAACATGGTCTTCTGTACAATCAGGAACAGCGTTTGTGGTACATCGGGCCGATGTTCCGCCACGAACGTCCTCAGAAAGGGCGTTACCGCCAGTTTAATCAGCTGGGTGTGGAAGTGTTTGGCCTGAACGGTCCGGATATCGACGCCGAGCTTATCATGCTGACCGCTCGCTGGTGGCGCGCGCTGGGTATTGACCAGCACGTCAGCCTGGAGCTGAACTCCATCGGTTCTCTGGAAGCGCGCGCTAACTACCGTGATGCGCTGGTAGCTTTCCTGGAACAGCATAAAGAGAAGCTGGACGAAGACTGCAAACGCCGCATGTACAGCAACCCGCTGCGCGTGCTGGACTCCAAAAATCAGGACGTTCAGGCTCTGCTGAACGACGCGCCTCAGCTGGGCGATTACCTGGATGAAGAGTCCCGCGAGCATTTCGCCGGTCTGTGCCAGTTCCTGGATGCGGCAGGCATTGCTTACACCGTTAACCAGCGTCTGGTTCGCGGCCTGGATTACTACAACCGCACCGTGTTTGAGTGGGTGACCAATAGCCTGGGCTCTCAGGGTACCGTGTGTGCCGGTGGCCGCTACGATGGTCTGGTGGAGCAGCTTGGCGGGCGCGCGGCGCCAGCGGTTGGCTTTGCCATGGGCCTCGAACGCCTTGTTTTACTGGTTCAGGCGATTAATCCTGAATTTAAAGCAGAATCCGTTGTCGATATGTACCTGATATCTTCAGGTCAGGGAACGCAGGGTGCGGCAATGCTGCTGGCTGAAAAGCTACGTGACCAGGTGCCGGCCCTGAAGTTGATGACTAACTACGGCGGCGGTAACTTCAAGAAGCAGTTCGTTCGTGCCGACAAGTGGGGCGCTCGCGTTGCACTGGTGCTGGGCGAAGATGAAGTCGCTAAAGGCGAAGTCGTGGTTAAGGATTTACGCACAGGTGAGCAACAAAACGTCGCGCAAGCCGACGCTGCCGCCCATCTGCAGGCGTTACTGGGTTAATTACCCGGTGATTATTCGTTAAGGAGAAGGACTGCGTGGAAGTTTACGAGAACGAAAACGATCAGATGGAAGCGGTTAAACGCTTCTTTGCGGAAAACGGCAAAGCGCTGGTAGTCGGGGTTGTGCTGGGTATCGGCGCTCTGGTGGGCTGGCGTTACTGGAACGGCCACCAGGACGACTCCATGCGTGAAGCCTCCCTGGCTTACCAGAATGTGACCAGCGCGGTGAAAGCAGACCAGCCGCAAACGCTGGAAGCGGTCGAGAAATTTGCCGCTAACAACAAAAACACCTACGGCGCGCTGGCGGCGTTAGAGCTGGCGCAGCAGTTCGTGGATAAAAACGAGCTGGATAAAGCGGCAACGCAGCTGCAAAACGGCCTTAGCAGCACCAAAGATGCGAACATGCAGGCGCTGATCAATCTGCGTCTGGCTCGCGTTCAGATTCAGCAGAAACAGGCTGATGCCGCGCTGAAAACCCTGGATAGCGTAAAAGGCGAAGGCTGGGTAGCGATGGTTGCCGACCTGCGCGGCGAAGCGCTGCTCAGTAAAGGGGATAAGCAGGGCGCTCGTGATGCGTGGAGCAAAGGTTCACAGACCAATGCTTCTCCGGCCCTGCGTGAAATGATGCAGATGAAAATCAATAATTTGTCCAGCTAAGAGGGACCCGATGCAATTGCGTAAACTATTTGTGCCTGGGCTGCTCTCCTTGACGCTGCTCAGCGGCTGCTCCCTGTTCAGCGGCGAAGAAGATGTGGTTAAAATGTCCCCGCTGCCAACGGTAGAAAATCAGTTCACTCCGGCAAAAGCGTGGAGCACGTCCGTGGGTGATGGAATCGGTGATTTCTACTCTAACCTGCATCCGGCGTGGCAGGGCAGCACCATTTATGCTGCTGACCGTCGCGGTACCGTGAAAGCGCTGAATGCGGATGACGGCAAAGAAGAGTGGAAGGTCGATCTCTCTGAGAAAACCGGCTTCTTCTCCAGCAATATTCCTGCTCTGCTGTCCGGCGGCCTGACCGTTGACGGCGGCCACGTTTATGTCGGCACCGAAAAAGCGAAAGTCTTCGCCCTGAACACCTCCGACGGCAGCATCGCCTGGCAGGCAAAAGTGGCTGGCGAAGCGCTGTCTCGCCCGGTTGTGAGCGACGGCGTGGTGCTGATTCATACCAGCAACGGTATGCTGCAGGCGCTGAACGAAGCTGACGGCGCGGTAAAATGGAGCGTTAACCTCGATATGCCTGCGCTCTCCCTGCGCGGTGAATCGGCTCCGGCCACCGCCTTTGGTGCCGCTATTGTCGGCGGAGATAACGGCCGCGTAAGCGCCGTGCTGATGCAGCAGGGCCAGCTTATCTGGCAGCAGCGTATCTCCCAGGCGACCGGCGCGACAGAAATTGACCGCCTGAGCGACGTGGATACCACGCCGGTTATCGTGAATGGCGTGGTTTATGCTCTGGCTTACAACGGCAACCTGACGGCGCTGGATCTGCGTTCCGGCCAGATCATGTGGAAACGTGAGATGGGCTCGGTGAACGACTTCATCGTGGACGGGAACCGCATTTACCTGGTGGATCAGAATGACCGCGTTGTTGCGCTGAACGTAGACGGCGGCGTAACGCTGTGGACGCAAAGCGATCTGCTGCACCGCAACCTGACCGCGCCAGTGCTGTACAATGGCTACCTGGTCGTTGGCGACAGCGAAGGCTACATGCACTGGATCAACAACGATGATGGGCGCTTTGTTGCCCAGCAGAAAGTGGATAGCTCCGGCTTCCAGACGACGCCAGTGGTTGCCAGCGACAAACTGCTTATCCAGGCAAAAGACGGCACGCTGTACGCCATCAAACGCTAAACTTGTCGGATAATCGTCACGTTTGAAACGGTTCCCGTAGTTCGGGAGCCGTTTTGGCTTTTTAAAAACAGCCGAAAATTGACGCTGTTTTATTAATAAATTTTGAGTAATGAGGCTTTTATAATGGTACCTGTGGTCGCGCTTGTTGGGCGCCCTAACGTCGGTAAATCGACCCTGTTTAACCGCTTAACGCGTACCCGCGATGCGCTGGTTGCGGATTTTCCGGGGCTGACTCGCGATCGCAAGTACGGTCGTGCGGAAGTCGAAGGCCGCGAGTTTATCTGTATTGATACCGGCGGTATCGATGGCACGGAAGACGGTGTGGAAACGCGCATGGCCGAGCAGTCGCTGCTGGCGATTGAAGAGGCGGATGTTGTGCTGTTCATGGTGGATGCACGTGCGGGCCTGATGCCTGCCGATGAAGCCATCGCTCAGCACCTGCGCTCCCGCCAGAAACCAACTTTCCTGGTAGCGAACAAGACCGACGGTCTTGACCCGGACCAGGCGGTGATTGACTTCTATTCTCTGGGCCTCGGCGAAATCCACCCGATTGCGGCTTCCCATGGCCGCGGCGTGACCAGCCTGCTGGAACACGTTCTGGTGCCGTGGATGGACGATATCGACCCGCGCGAACAGCCGGAAGAGATGGACGAAGACGAAGCCTACTGGGCCGCGTTTAACGCCAAAAACGGCATTGTGTCCGATGACGAAGAGTTTGAGGAAGAAGAGGAAGAAGAAGCCTTCAATCCTCAGGATCTGCCGATTAAGCTCGCTATCGTTGGCCGTCCTAACGTAGGTAAGTCCACGCTAACTAACCGTATCCTCGGCGAAGAACGCGTGGTCGTTTATGACATGCCGGGCACCACCCGCGACAGTATCTATATCCCGATGGAGCGCGACGAGCGTGAATTCGTGCTGATTGATACCGCGGGCGTGCGTAAACGCGGGAAAATTACCGACACGGTAGAAAAATTCTCGGTAATCAAAACCCTGCAGGCGATCGAAGATGCGAACGTTGTGCTGCTGGTTATTGACGCCCGCGAAGGCATTTCCGATCAGGATCTCTCGCTTCTGGGCTTCATCCTGAATAGTGGGCGCTCACTGGTTATCGTGGTTAACAAGTGGGATGGTCTGAGCAACGAAGTTCGCGAGCAGGTGAAAGAGACGCTGGACTACCGTCTGGGCTTTATCGACTTCGCCCGCGTGCACTTCATCTCCGCTCTGCACGGCAGCGGCGTAGGTAACCTGTTCGAATCCGTGCGTGAAGCCTACGACAGCTCCACGCGTCGCGTAAGCACCGCGCTGCTGACCCGCATCATGAACATGGCGGCAGAAGACCATCAGCCACCGCTGGTGCGTGGTCGTCGCGTTAAGCTGAAATACGCGCACGCCGGTGGCTATAACCCGCCAATTGTGGTGATTCACGGCAACCAGGTGAAAGATCTGCCGGACTCCTACAAGCGTTATCTGATGAACTACTTCCGCAAATCGCTGGACGTTATGGGGACGCCAATCCGCATTCAGTTCAAGGAAGGGGAGAACCCGTTCGCCGGGAAACGTAACACCCTGACGCCGAACCAGATGCGTAAGCGTAAGCGTCTCATCAAGCACATCAAGAAAAGTAAGTAATTCGGACGGGAGCATTAAGCTCCCGTTTTACTATATGGAGATAACGTATGGAACTGAATTGCCCTGCGTGTAAAAACGAACTGAAACAAACGGACGATGGGGCACACTGCGATGCCTGCGGGAAGGACTTCCGCCTCGAAGCGCTTTGCCCGGACTGCCATAAGCCGCTGCAGGTATTGAAAGCGTGTGGGGCGGTGGATTATTTCTGCCAGAACGGCCATGGGCTGATTTCTAAAAAGCGCGTGGAATTTATTCCCGCCGCGCTCTGAGTGGCTTATTCATTTTTCGCCGCGGGCTTGCGCTTCCGCGGTGCTTTCACCGGTTTAATGCCCGTCACCTGACTCTCGACCCAGCCATCATCCAGACGCGTGGTTAGCGTGTCCCCGGACTTCACCTGTTTGGTTTTCTTCAGCACTTTACCGTCTTCGGCGGTGGTCACGCTGTAGCCGCGGGCGAGCGTCGCCAGAGGACTAACGGCTTCCAGCTGAGCCAGCGCGGTGCCAAAGCGTTGTTTCGTCTGGCTAAGCTGAGCGCTTACTAACTGCGAGAGGCGGTATTCCAGCTGCTGTAAGCGGGACTGGGCGCGGTGAATGCGTGGCTGAGGTTGCTGCTGGTTCAGGCGCTGGCTAAGGCGCAGCTGCTGCTGACTAGCCCGGCGCATTTTTCCGTCCATTGCCACGGCCAGACGTTGGCGCAGTCGCTCAAGCGTGGTTTGCTGGCGGGCTAAACGTAGCTGAGGATGCTGCTGCTGCAGGCGGTGATGTAGATGGGTAAACCGCCGCGAGCGCTGGGCGAGGTAATAGTCCATCGCCATTTCCATACGCTGCTGCTGGGACTGGATTTGGCGCAGTAACTCCGTCTGATTACGGCTGACGATTTCTGCTGCGGCGGACGGCGTCGGCGCACGTAAATCAGCGACAAAATCGGCGATCGTGACGTCAGTTTCATGCCCTACGGCGCTAACTACGGGGATCTTGCTTGCGAAAATTGCCCGCGCAACCCGCTCATCGTTAAAGCTCCACAGGTCTTCCAGCGAGCCGCCGCCGCGCCCGACAATCAGCACGTCACATTCGTTGCGCAGGTTGGCCAGTTCGATGGCGCGCACAATTTGCAGAGGAGCGTCTGCGCCCTGAACGGCGGTCGGGTAGATGATGACCGGCAGCGACGGATCGCGGCGCTGTAATATATGCAGCACGTCATGCAGGGCCGCACCGGTTTTAGAGGTAATCACGCCGACCTGGCGAGCCGGAGCGGGCAGGGGCTGCTTGTGCAACGGGTCGAAAAGCCCTTCGGCGCTCAGCTTCTGTTTCAACTGCTCGTACTGCTGCTGCAACAGCCCTTCACCGGCGGGCTGCATGCTTTCGACAATGATCTGGTAGTCGCCGCGCGGTTCGTAAAGCGTGATGTTAGCGCGTACTAACACTTGCTGCCCGTGCTGCGGGCGGAAGGTCACGCGGCGGTTGCTGTTGCGGAACATCGCGCAGCGCACCTGGGCGGTATCGTCTTTTAGCGTGAAGTACCAGTGGCCCGATGAAGGCTGGCTGAAGTTAGAGATTTCACCGCTGATCCAGACCTGCCCCATTTCCTGCTCAAGCAGCAAACGCACCGTCTGATTCAGGCGAGAAACGGTAAAAATTGAGGGGGAATTTTGTGTCGACATGTGAGCTGGATCAAATTCTAAATCAGCAGGTTATTAGGTCGATAGTACCTTCCGTTTCGCTATTAGCAAGGAGTTTTGCGAAAAAAGTGTGGATGCAATCGCTTACGCTCTGTATAATGCCGCGGCAATATTTTATCTGTTCTCATTCACCCCCAGGTTGAGATATTGCCATGCTACGTATCGCTAAAGAAGCACTGACGTTTGACGACGTTCTCCTCGTTCCCGCTCATTCCACCGTTCTGCCGAACACGGCCGACCTCAGCACTCAGCTGACCAAAACTATTCGTCTGAATATCCCTATGCTGTCCGCAGCGATGGATACCGTGACGGAAGCGCGTCTGGCTATCGCTCTGGCGCAGGAAGGTGGCCTTGGTTTCATTCACAAAAACATGTCCATTGAGCGCCAGGCTGAAGAAGTTAAGCGCGTGAAGAAACACGAAAGTGGCGTGGTTACTGACCCGCAAACCGTGCTGCCAACTACCACCCTGCGTGAAGTGAAAGAATTGACCGAGCGTAACGGCTTTGCCGGCTACCCGGTCGTCACCGAAGATAACGAGCTGGTGGGTATCATCACCGGTCGTGACGTGCGCTTTGTGACCGACCTGACCCAGCCAGTTAGCGTGTACATGACCCCGAAAGAGCGTCTGGTTACCGTGAAAGAAGGCGAAGCGCGCGACGTCGTGCTGTCTAAAATGCACGAAAAACGCGTTGAAAAGGCGCTGGTTGTGGACGCGGGCTTCCACCTGCGCGGCATGATCACCGTGAAAGACTTCCAGAAAGCAGAGCGTAAACCTAACGCCTGTAAAGATGAGCAGGGCCGTCTGCGCGTTGGGGCTGCGGTTGGCGCAGGCGCAGGCAACGAAGAGCGCGTTGACGCGCTGGTCGCTGCTGGCGTTGATATTCTGCTGATTGACTCCTCTCACGGCCACTCCGAAGGCGTTCTGCAACGTATTCGTGAAACCCGTGCTAAATATCCTGACCTGCAAATCATCGGCGGTAACGTAGCAACCGCCGCTGGTGCTCGCGCCCTGGCCGAAGCTGGCTGTAGCGCGGTGAAGGTCGGGATCGGTCCTGGCTCCATCTGTACTACTCGTATTGTTACCGGCGTAGGTGTACCGCAGATCACCGCCGTGGCTGACGCAGTTGAAGCGCTGGAAGGCACCGGTATTCCGGTTATCGCTGACGGCGGCATCCGCTTCTCAGGCGACATCGCGAAAGCCATCGCCGCTGGCGCAGCTGCCGTAATGGTTGGCGGTATGCTGGCAGGTACCGAAGAGTCTCCGGGCGAAATCGAACTGTACCAGGGCCGTGCGTTCAAATCTTACCGCGGCATGGGTTCTCTGGGCGCGATGTCCAAAGGCTCTTCTGACCGTTACTTCCAGACCGACAACGCTGCAGACAAACTGGTGCCGGAAGGTATCGAAGGTCGCGTAGCGTACAAAGGCCGTCTGAAAGAGATCGTTCACCAGCAGATGGGCGGCCTGCGTTCCTGCATGGGCCTGACCGGCTGTGGTACTATCGACCTGCTGCGCACCAAAGCAGAATTCGTACGTATCAGCGGCGCGGGCATCCAGGAAAGCCACGTTCACGACGTGACGATCACCAAAGAGTCCCCGAACTACCGTATGGGTTCTTAATCTTTATGCACCCGGCTTTATGCCGGGTGTTTTTGTTTTGTATCACTTGCCTCGGAATTAACGTCAATGACGGAAAACATTCATAAACATCGCATTCTGATCCTCGACTTCGGCTCTCAGTACACTCAGCTGGTGGCGCGCCGCGTCCGTGAGCTGGGCGTTTACTGCGAACTGTGGGCCTGGGATGTTACCGAAGCTCAAATTCGTGAGTTCAACCCAAGCGGCATCATCCTTTCCGGCGGCCCGGAAAGCACCACCGAAGCAAACAGCCCGCGTGCACCTGAGTACGTGTTCGAAGCCGGTGTGCCGGTGTTCGGCGTTTGCTACGGCATGCAGACCATGGCCATGCAGCTGGGCGGCCACGTTGAAAGCTCTACCGAGCGTGAATTCGGCTACGCGCAGGTTGAAGTGAAAACCGACAGCGCGCTGGTTCGCGGTATCGAAGACTCCCTGAGCGCAGCCGGTCAACCGCTGCTGGACGTCTGGATGAGCCACGGCGACAAAGTCACCGCTATCCCGTCTGACTTCGTGACCGTTGCCAGCACCGAAACCTGTCCGTTTGCCATTATGGCCAACGAAGAAAAACGCTTCTACGGCGTGCAGTTCCACCCGGAAGTGACCCACACCCGTCAGGGCCAGCGTCTGCTGGAGCGTTTTGTACTGGAAATCTGCGGCTGTGAAGCGCTGTGGACCCCGGCAAAAATCATCGAAGATGCTATCGTCCGTATCCGCGAGCAGGTCGGTGACGACAAAGTTATCCTCGGCCTGTCCGGCGGCGTTGACTCTTCCGTCACCGCGATGCTGCTGCACCGCGCCATCGGCAAAAACCTGACCTGCGTGTTCGTGGACAACGGCCTGCTGCGCCTGAACGAAGCTCAGCAGGTAATGGACATGTTCGGCGATCACTTCGGCCTGAACATCGTTCACGTTGAAGGCGAAAACCGCTTCCTGACCGCGCTGGCGGGCGAAAACGACCCGGAAGCCAAGCGTAAGATCATCGGCCGCGTGTTCGTGGAAGTGTTCGATGAAGAAGCGCTGAAGCTGGAAGACGTTAAATGGCTGGCGCAGGGCACTATCTACCCTGACGTTATCGAATCTGCGGCCTCCGCGACCGGGAAAGCACACGTCATCAAATCTCACCACAACGTGGGCGGCCTGCCGAAAGAGATGAAGATGGGCCTGGTTGAGCCACTGCGCGAGCTGTTCAAAGATGAAGTGCGTAAAATCGGCCTCGAGCTGGGCCTGCCGTACGATATGCTTTACCGCCACCCGTTCCCAGGCCCAGGCCTCGGCGTTCGCGTGCTGGGCGAAGTGAAGAAAGAGTACTGTGACCTGCTGCGCCGCGCCGACGCTATCTTCATCGAAGAGCTGCACAAAGCCGACCTGTACAACAAAGTGAGCCAGGCGTTTACCGTGTTCCTGCCGGTCCGTTCCGTGGGCGTAATGGGCGATGGCCGTAAGTACGACTGGGTTGTTTCCCTGCGTGCGGTAGAAACCATCGACTTCATGACCGCGCACTGGGCGCACCTGCCGTACGATTTCCTTGGCCGCGTGTCCAACCGCATCATCAACGAAGTGAACGGCATCTCCCGCGTGGTTTACGATATTTCTGGTAAGCCACCGGCGACGATTGAGTGGGAATGATTTAACGTCTGGCAACAGCCTGCACGTATAAGCAGTAAAACATCTCTAAGCCCGCGTAAATGCGGGCTTTTTCACATCCTGGTCTGGCAATTTGGGGCATCGGCAGGCACCACTTTTTTATGGCATAGGGCATGGCACTGATAGCCGATAACGTATGGGGCTGGATCATTCATCGTGGCTCGCCTGTCGCCATGCCACCGAAGAAGATATGAAGAAAGCATGGAACGACTGTTGAGGCCATCCGCCGGTATTGCCGAGATGTTTTTTGAGATGCGCCGGGCGGTCCTTTTCAGCGAAAAGCCCGCACTCATTACATCGGACAATCCTGTGTTAGCGGGTGGTAATGCTGGGCGGCATCAAGGACTGAAGACCCAGATGCTATGGTTACATTCCCATTGAGTCCCACCCGAGTTTTGATGATGGACAATCGTCACAACGAACCGGATGCGCGCTTCTATCCTCTGAACCACGATCCTGTTGCCACCAATATGCTGATACGGAGGAACCTCATCGGGCATATATTCTCTCCGAGATATCCCGGTGAGGTGCGTGCGCAAATGATCGCCGATGCCGAGCGAGCAGGCTTCACCTGGTCCTTGGGTCGCCAGCGGTTTGTCGCTGCCGCCTAAGGACGCTAAGTGGAATGGCCAATATTAAGCGGAGTAGCGGAGCGCAGGGCTGTTGGTCAGGCAAGCTTGCCCGAGGTTACGCCGCGCCGTGGTGAAAGCCTCCCACGAAGTCAGATCGGGCAGGCCTGGAATGCAGATAGGCTCTTGCTTGTCGAACCCGATCAGAGCCGCCCCGACAAAATCCTCGCCTGACATGACCACGTGAGTGGGCAGAGTCTTGATGTCGATCCCCGTGGACGACCAGAAATCCGTTGCCGTTGCTCCCGGCATGAGCGCCTGAACGAAAACGCCGCGACCCTCGACCTCCTGTTGCAGGCTTTCCGTGAATTGCAGGACGTAGACCTTGCTGCCGCCATAGGCCGCGTTGTTGGGCCGAGGCAACCAAGCCTGAATGGAGGCGACGTTAACGATAGCCCCATTCGCCCGGCTGAGCATCCCCGGCAGTACGGCGTGGGTCAGGCGGGTTAGCGCGACGATATTGAGTGCGAGCAGGTTTCCAGCATCCTCCGCTGCTGACTGCGCCAGCAGACCAAGGCCGCCGACGCCAGCATTGTTCACCAGAACGCTGACCGTTTCATCGCCGCCGATGCGATCTTCCAACACCTTGAGGTCGCCCGGTTGGGCAAGGTCAAGCGCCAATGCCTCGACCTTACGGCCGGAAGCTTTGCGGATACGCTCAGCCTGTTGCTCCAGACGGTTGGCGCGGCGCGCAACGAGCAGTAAATCATATCCTCGCGCTGCAAGGCCCTCGGCATAGAGCGCACCGATACCCGCTGATGCTCCGGTTACTACAGCCAGACCAGCTTTGATTTCGTTTGCCATCATTTTTCTCCATAGAATGTTGTCTGATAGAGAGCGTAGCTTTCTCAATATAATGTCTGCAATGACATAGATGCCAAGATTTATGCCATTGAGCAAGGATGGCATAAAAGCGTAATATCACGTTATTTAAGACGGTCGAGGAAGAAACATGTTGACGATAGGGCTGGTAGTCTATCCCGGCTTTCAGGCGCTTGGGTTGGCGGTAGGCTCCGTGTTTGAATACGCGAACCTCTACGGTGATGGACCGACCTACGAGGTTGTTCTGGCTTCGGAGGCCGGTGGCCTTGTGCGCTCGTCGCAAGGGTTCGTCGTGGAAACATGCGCGCTTGGGGAGCGGCCATTCGACACACTTATCATAGTCGGCGACAACGACATATCGCCGCCTGGCCCGACCCTGCTAACCTACCTGCGTGACGTCTCCGGCAGGGTCAGGCGCATCGCATCCATCTGCACGGGCGCGTTTGTTTTGGCAGAAGCAGGATTGCTCAACGGCAAGGCCGCAACGACCCATTGGCATTATGCAGAGCGCATGAAGCGATCCTACCCTACGACCAGAGTCGAGGAGGATCGTATTTTCATCACTGACGGGCACATCTGGACCTCCGCCGGGATGAGTGCCGGGATCGACCTCGCTCTCGCCCTTGTGGAGAAGGATCTCGGACCGGAAATCGTAAAGCTCATCGCGAAAAAGCTGGTCCTCTATCATCGTCGCGGCGGCGGGCAGTCTCAGTTCTCCACTCTTGTGGACATGAACGCAAAGTCCGACCGCATCCAGAAGGTGCTGACATACGTGCGTGCGAATCTGAGGGCCAATCTATCGGTGGAAGCACTGGCGGATGTCGCAGGCATGAGTGCGCGCCAATTCAGCCGGGTGTTTCGCGTAGAGACAGGACAGTCTCCGGCGAAGGCCATTGAGCGCCTTCGCGTCGAGGCCGCGCGCATCATGCTGGAAACGACCAATCATCCGGTGGAAGTGGTAGCGAGAGAGGCCGGATTTGGCGATCGTGAGCGGATGCGTCAATCCTTCATCCGTGCCTTTGGCCAACCACCGCAAACTATCCAGCGGTCATCTGCCAGGAAGCAGCCTGGTGTATAGGGGTAAGGTAGGTTATCACCTAACGAGATCGCCAGAGAGCAAAGCAGGTATGGGCAGAATGGTATTTACTGTAAAATCAAATTATTATTTGGTGTTTTTCTTTTTTCACGTATACCAGATTCCCTACGGAATGATTTCCCCTAAGCCTATCCAGTACCGTCAAAAACTAACGCATCTGACTCATGGTTCGTGGCATGCACAGTAAACTAAGGTGATGCTATCCGTGTTGAAATATCGAACACGGAGGAGGGCGTATGAAAACACAGGACTGGCCTCCGGCGGCTATCATCGCCGGAGGCGTTATCCAGGGATTCCGGGCTGACATCCTCCGACTGAGCTACTGTGCCACGCCCGGCAGTGTAGGTTCGCGCAGGCTGCGTGGGGTTTTTCCCGTTACCCGCCGAAAGGCGGTGCTGAAGGCATTTTCCGAGGCGTAGCCCAGTCTTTCTGCCAGCACGTTCAGCGGCACATCGTCATCCCGCAGGGCTTTTTCTGCCAACTGCATGCGCCAGCGGGTCAGGTAGTTGAGTGGTGTACTGCCGACAACGTCACGGAAGTAGATGGCAAAGGAAGTGCGAGACATGGCGCAGGTTTTAGCCAGTTCTTCCACCGTCCATGCGTATTCGGGGGCGCCGTGAATACGGCGTAAAGCGGGGGCAAGACGGCGATCCCCGATGCCGCGTAACCAGCCCGCTGACATAGGGGCACCATCCTCAATAAATATCCGCAAAATTTGCACGAACATAAGGTTTACCAGATGGGAGGTGGCAATTTGTTGACCTGCAGCTTCGGGGCGGGCGCTCTCCTTAACGTACTGCGTGAGCAGCCATTTAAGGCTTTCCGCCTGCGGCTGAGAGGCGCGGATGTGTATCAGGGTCGGCAGGACGCTGGAGAGCAAATACCCGGTGGCGGCATCAAGCAGGACATGCCCACCAATCTGCACGCAATCCTCGGTGTGGCCAATAGTTTGTGTCTTTTTGCCTGCGAAAAGTGTTCTGGCATCTATGGGCTGCGCATCCAGCGTGGCGGCCAGGGTAAATGGCGTAGTGAGCGACAGGAGTAAGATATCGCCTTCCTGTACGTAAATCGGGGCTTCGCCTGACTCCAGAATCAGCCAGCATTTCCCCTTCAGCAAAGCGAAAAACTTGAGTTTGCACGGGGCCGGGAAGCGTATGGCCCAGCTACCTCCGGCGGTGAAGCCCCCGGCGACGGTGGGGATCACTTTGGTCAGAGACAGAATATCAGAGAGCGGATCTGAGTTCACGGGCATCCTCTTGGGCCTGCGTTATCTTCATGAAATTGATTATCCTCACCTGCATTGAAAAATCACTTCCCAATCTGCCTGTGGCGCAAATTTTTGAACGCTTGATACTGTTTTACGAACGAACTCATATGCCAGAACTCGCCCCTTTCTCTTAACGTTTTCTTCATCCGGCCCCGGAAAGAAAAAACATTCTTTCTGCCGCCGGGTTTTAGGGGAAACAAGGAGAGCTGATGCGTGGTGGGATAGGTGAACGTCTTCGTTTTGTCATGGCTAAGTCAGGCAAAAACGCTCGCGCCTGGGGAGTACTGGGATTTCTGGTCATTTTGTCCGCGCTGGCCAGTATGTCCCGCTTTTTGCCCGGGTTAGTTGTCGATCCGATAAAAAGCACGCTGCTGCTGGATGATATTGCGATCGGCTTGCTCCAGGGGCCGATTTTTGCCGCCTTCTTTTTGCTGGGCAGCCTGCCGATTGGGTGGCTGGCTGACCGTTATCAGAAACGCGTTATTCTTTTTGTGGGCATTGTGATTTGGTCTGCGGCCACGCTGGCGTTTGGCCTGGTCAGCAGCTTTACCGGGCTACTGGTGGCGCGTGCCTGCCTGGCGATTGGCCAGGCGACGCTGCAGCCGGTTGGCTGGAGTATTCTGAGCAAGATGTTCCCCCCGCACAGGTTGTCGCTGGTACTGGGCATTTTGGCTTCAGGGACGCAAATCGGTGTCGCCAGTTCTTTTCTGCTGGGAGGATTTTTTATTGCCTATGCCTCTGAAGGGGGCGCGGTATTTTCGCTGATGCCGAATATTGAACCCTGGCAGAAAGTGTTTTTACTCACGGGATTGCTGGGCGTTGTTGCTTCGATTTTTACGCTTTTCATCCCCAAAAACTCAACTTCTTCTCCTGTCTCGCATTCGCCTGATGTCACTCATTTTCGCCAGTTTCTGGCGGAAAACCGCCGTTTTTTACTCACGCACTTTGTTGGTTTTAGCCTGCTTGCCTCGATGATACATGGCGCTGCGGCCTGGATGCCGACATGGCTGATGAGGACGCACGGCATGGCGATTCATGAGGCAGGCATGCTGATGGCTTTTATGCAGTTTCCCGTTTGTGCCGCAGGGCTGATTTTCTCCGGATGGTGGGTGGATCGCGCCTGGCTGCGCGGCAGGCGTGATGCGCATTTACGCCATTTTTTCATCGTTGCTTCGGTGATGGCGGTCCTGGGTGGGAGCGCTTTTTTAACCGGTACAAGCTTGCTGGTGCCGGTGGTTTGCTACGCTGCTATCCAGTTTATACAGCCCTTCTCCGGCGTGGCTGGCGCCGCGCTACAAATCGCCACACCCGAGCGCTATCGCGGCCGCATCTCTGCACTTTTTATCATGTGCTACAACGCCGCCGGGATGGCCATCGGGCCGGGGCTGGTGGTGATAATTCAGGCCTACCTTTTTACAAACGACCTGGGAAGCGCCATTGGCGTGACCTATTTGCTACTCGGCAGCCTGGCTGCCATTACCCTCTGGCATTGCCGCCAACACTTCGCCAGGACGGTTAGCCGCACGGCTGCGCTGGCGTCGGCCCAAAAACAGGAGTCAACATGAAGTTTATTACTCAGCACTATATTAATGGCCGTTTTACCGACTCGCGTGGGAAGCAAACGATGGTGGTGGTCAATCCATCCACTAAGGAGCCCATTGCGCAGCTGACGCTGGGCAATGAACAGGATGTACGCGAAGCCATTGAGGCGGCAAACGTTGCCTTCCCGAGTTTCTCCCGGTCAAGCGTCGAAGAGCGTGCTGAATATCTTCAGCGTCTGCATGACGCCATTCTGGCCCGTGAAAGCGAGCACGTTGCGGTCAGAACGCTGGAGTACGGTAGCCCGCCGCTGCACAATAAGTATTCGATCCAGGGGGCGGCTAAACTGCTGCTGAATATGAAACGGACGCTGCTGAGCTATGAATTTAGCCAGCCGGTGGGCGCGGCAAGGGTGACAATGAAGCCGGTGGGCGTTTGTGGCCTGATTGCGCCGTGGAACGCCGTGCTATTTACCGTGTGCAATAAGCTTGCGCCTGCCATCGCCGCCGGTTGTACGTCCGTGATTAAAATCAGCGAGTTCAGCCCGCTTCAGTCTCAGCTGCTGGCTGAATGTATTGATGCCGCAGGTTTGCCGCCAGGGGTGGTGAACCTTGTTCATGGCCTGGGTAGCGTGGCCGGCGCAGAGCTGGCCAAAAGCCCTCATGTGGCGAAGATCTCGTTCACCGGCTCCACGTTAACCGGGCGGGTTATTATGCGTCATGCCGCCGAGACATTTAAACGATTGACCCTTGAGCTGGGGGGGAAATCTCCGCATATCGTGCTGGACGACGCCGACCTTGATAAGGCCGCGCAATTTGCGATCGAAGCCGCCTTTCGCAACAACGGGCAGGCCTGTATCGCAGGCAGCCGCCTGCTGGTGGCTGAGCACCAGTTCGAGGCAATGAAACAGGCCCTTCTTCGCGCCCTGCCGGAGTGGAAAGTTGGGCTGCCAGAGGCGGCGGAGACTCGTCTCGGGCCGCTAGTGAACGAGCAGCAGTTCCAAAAAGTTCAGGGCTATATTGCCCACGGAATAAAAGAGGGTGCCGTGCTGCTGGCGGGGGGAGAAGGCAGTCCTGAAGGGCTGGAAGGTGGCTGGTTTACGCGGCCAACGATCTTCGTGAACGTGAATAACCAAATGAAGATTGCCCGGGAGGAAATCTTTGGGCCGGTATTGTGTGTGCTGACCTATCGCAGTGAAGAAGAGGCTATCCACATAGCCAATGACACCACATATGGCTTAATGGGCTGGGTTAGCTGCGGCGACACGGCGCGAGGACAACGGGTTGCCGACGCGATTCAGGCCGGGATTGTGATGGTGAATAAAACCTTCGATCTGTTGGATGAGGCGGGGATCCCCGCGGGCGGGTGCAAGCAATCCGGCCTCGGTCGAGAGATGGGCGTCCAGGGGCTTGAGGCATATCTGGAGGCGCAATCGCTGTTTAGCTAACTTTATCCCGCTTCTCCACGGGGAGGAGCGGGATAATCTCGACGGTCATGGCCTTTCAGATGGAAGAACAGGTTGGGGCAACCACCCGCCGATCTGGATCGCCGTTTTCCGTGGCGATGACCGGATGTTCTTTAGCAGAGTGCCAGCGCTGATGGGGCCACCAACGCTCAGTGGCTGCGGTAAGGGAGGGCTCAATACTCTCGCCTGGACGCGGGATAAGAACGCTCACCTTCTGGCAGCGCGCGGCCGCAATGACACGCTCGGCCGGCTCCGTCCAGGGGTGACGGGCTTCCTGGATAAGTCCCCAATGAACCGGCATCATTTTCTTTCCTCTAACCAGACGATGTGCCAGCACGGCAAGTTCAGGGCCTAAGTGCGTATCCGGCCAGTTCGCATCGTACTGGCCTGCATCGATCAGGGTTAAATCAAATGGGCCGAGTCGTTCGCCAATAGTGGCTAAATCGTTATGAAAACCTGTGTCTCCGGAATACCAGACCCGATTTTTCGTGCTGCTGAGGGCATATCCGGCCCACAGCGTTTTATTTGCCTGGCCAAAGAAGCGGCCGGATTTATGCCGTGCCGGTGTGGCGGTGATAGTGACCTCTCCCAGCGCGACGCTTTGCCACCAGTCAAGTTCAATGATGCGATTTTCCGCTATGCCCCAGGACTCGAGGTGTGCGCCAACGCCGGGGGGAACGATAAAACGTGTCGCCCCTGATTTCAGGGCCATGACCGTAGCATAATCAAGGTGATCGTAATGATCGTGAGAAATCAAAACCGCATCCACCGGCGGTAAATCCTTGAGTTCAATCCCTGGGGGGTACCATGGCGCCGGTCCGGCAAAAGAGATCGGTGAGAAGCGTTTTCCCCACAGTGGATCGATCAGAATATTTTTATCCGCAAGCTGTACCAGCAGCGATGAGTGCCCAAACCATGTCACGCGCAGGCCGCTTTGCGAAGGAGAAGAGAGCAGGGCGGGGTTGGGTTTCACCGTAGGCACTGGCTCTTCCGGAACCGCTCCTTTAACGCTGTCGCCGAACAGAAAATCACGCCATGCCCCTAAACCGTTCTGCCATTGCGGCTGCGGGTTAACAAATTGCCCGTCGTGCCATTGGGGGGAATGTTCAATCTGCGCCAGGCGTGAGTTGGAAGGTTTTGCACCAAAAGCATCATAGCCCGCGCATGACACAATCCCGGCGAGGATAAAAGTCGTCAGCACGCCCAATCCAACGGTTCCGGCCAACATTCTGACGAATAAACGTTTATTTTTCACAGGCAGAGTCTCCCATCAGTTAGTCGCTATTTTTCCGCGCCTTTTGTGACTAACAGTGAATGCACGCAGTCGGCCAGCGTTTCACGCGTGCTACGGGGTTCCCAGCCAAAAAGCATGTTTGCTTTACGGGATGTGTGGAGATGTTTTTTCCCCAGTCTGGTCCGCATCGCTTTCAGCGTGGGTTGAAACAGCGAAAGCAGACGGTAGATCGTGTCCGGCATCACCCGGAGGGAGATCTTTTCGGGTTTGACACCCGGCAGTGTTCTCAACAGGAGAGCGATATCATGCAGCCATTTGAATTCACCCACGGCCAGAAAGCGTTCCCCCGCCGCTGCGTCGTGAGTCATGGCCTCGACGTGCAGGCGGGCCAGATCGCGCACGTCAACGATTTCGAAACCCAGGCGCGGGGTGGCGGGCATTTTACCGTTTAGCAGGCGGTCAATGACCTGCACCGAACCCAGGTTTTTTCTGGTCAGCACCGGGCCAAAAACGGCGCCGGGGAGTATCGTGGTCAGCAGAGATGTTTTCCCTTCCTGGGCGAGATAATCCCACGCGGAACGTTCGGCTCGCCTTTTCGACAGGCGATAAATATCGACCTGCCTTTCGCCTGGATCAAACCAGACGCTCTCATCGCTGAGGCTGCTGGCCGCACTTTCCATTGGCGGCGTTGCCGTTGCCGCCGCAGAGGTAAAGACCACGCGTTCCACCCCGGCCTTGATGGCGGCATCCAAAATACGGAGCGTTCCTTCCTGTGCGGCTTGCAGCATCTCATGATGCGTGCTTTTTCCGTCGATCCTCAGTGGCGAAGCGACGTGCTGAACGTAGCGGCAACCCTGCATCACTTCATCCCAGCCTTCATCGCGTGTTAACTCTGCGACAACAAAGGACAAGTCCGTCAGATCCCGGATAATCGGAGCCAGTGAGGCTTTAATTTCCGCTGCATCCTCAATTTTGCGCAGCGTGGCCCGGACGCGAAAACCAGACTGCAGTAATCGGATGATTATCCAGCGGGCAATAAATCCGCTGCCACCGGTCACCAGAACGGTATCTGCCATTGTTTAATGTCCTCATGAAGTTGCCGCCCCGCAATACCAAATGGATTGTTTCAGGGCCTGAGCAGCGATGGTCGGGTTGGTATTTGAATGTATACAAGTGTAGACTATTGCAATCAGATCGAAATGTCTACAGGTGTATAATTATGGCCAAATCCGATCCATCTCCAACGCGTAAGCGCGATGCTTCCTCAACGCGGCTGGCTATCTTAGCGTCTGCCCGCCGGGCATTTGCCGAGCGTGGTTATGAGGGGGCCGGTGTGCGTGATATCGCCGCCGGAGCCGGGGTGACAGCGATGCTGATCAATCGCTACTTTGGTTCTAAAGAGGGCTTATTTTCAGAGGTTCTGGCCGAATCAATAGCGACCACCTCCGTGGTGATGCCCGAGCTGCTTAAAAAGCCGGAGTCCGGAAAGGATATTGCCAGGGTGCTGTTAGCTATTACCAGAAATGGTGCGCTGCCTCTGGAGGGGTTCCAGATAATGCTGCGCTCTGCCGCCAGTGAAAAAGCCGCGCAGATATCACGTGCGCAAATTGAAAAACACCAGCTCAGAACATTGGCTCAGGTTATTGGCGGGCCCAGCGCGGCACAAAATGCGGCCATAATTCTGTCTTTCATTGCCGGATTTCAGCTTATGCGGCAAACCGTTGGCCTGACGCCACTTACCACCGATGAAGAAGCGTTAATTGTGCCATTGAGTGCGATTTTTGAAGTCATGCTGAATGCCGGCCCTGGGGGGTAAATATTGTTTATCCCCCACGTGCTGATTAGCTAAAAAACGCTAGCTTAACGGCAAAAATGGCCAGGCATAACCCAACGATTTTCTCCAGCAGGAAAACTATGCCGGGACGGGCGCGGACCTTCTCGGCGAGGGAGGTGGTCAGGAAGATCATAATTGTGCAGTAGATAAAGGTCAGCGCAGCGGCGGTACCCGCCAGAATAGCGAAAGTGGGAATGCCCAGGCTGCGCGCCGGGTCGATAAACAGCGGCAGGAACATCACGTAAAACAGGATCGGTTTAGGATTCATCAGAGTGATAAACATGCCCTGCAGAAAAGGCGTTCTTCTATGGGGGGTCGGCGGCGGTGGGGCACCGGTTTTGGCCTTCATCAGCAGCTGGGCGCCCATCCACAGCAGGTAAGCCGCACCCAACCACTTAATGACCAGGAAAACATGAGGCGAGGACTCGAGCAGCGCCGCCACGCCCGCGATAGCGAGCCACAGCAGCACCTGGTCGCCCAGCAAAATGCCCATCAGGCAGAGATAGCCGCTGCGCGCGCCGCCCTTGCTGGCGCTGGTGATCAGGATCAGGTTACCGGGGCCGGGAATGATTAACAGCAGAATGAAAGAGAGAACGAAGGTTCCGTAGTGGATGATGCCGGGCATGCTCAGGTTTTCCTTAAAAGTGCAGGTGTCAGATCTTGTGCTTTGGCTTTTATATGCCGTAATGGCTGGCTATATGATGGGAAGAGGGTCGGTAGGCGGCAACCGAAAACCGTGATATGTTTTCCTGGTCTATGAAGAAATTCGATTTGTCGAAGCGCGATTAATCCTATAATTGACGGTAAAAATGGCCGGAATAAAGCTTAATCAGCTGGAGATGCTGATAGCTGTAGTTGAAAATAATGGTTTTAGCGCTGCGGCGGCAATATTGGGCTGTACTCAGTCACGCATCAGCCATGCGATTGCCGAGCTGGAGCTGCACCTGAAGGTGCGCCTGTTGCACCGCTCTCGCAGCGGCTGTATCCCCACCGTGGCCTGCACGCAGATCCTTAAAGATGCGAAAAAAATCATGCTACTGCTGGACGGCATTGAGCAGACGGCGGCGGAAGCGCCTCAGCTAGCCGGCCGGGTACGGGTGGCCTGCTTCCGCAGTGCGACGGCGAACCTGCTGCCGCCTTACTTTGAGGCGCTGGCCAACACCTTGCCCGATATCCATCTGGATATTGATGACAGCGCGACGGAATACCATCATCTCAACGACGCCGTTCTCTCCGGGCGAGCGGACATCGGCATCACTATTCAGGGCTATCCTGAATCACTGCACGGCGTGCCTTACATCAGCGATCCCTATGTGCTGATGCTGCCGCGCAGCTTCCGGTTACAGCAGTCTTTTAACTGGCATCAGCTGGAAAAGCTGCCGTTTATCCAGCCGAATGCCAATACGCTCAGTCCTGCCGTAGAGCGCTGTCGCGAAATGGGCCTGCGTAACGAAGTTGTCCACAAACTGACCAGCGACAGCGGCATCGTTGGGCTGGTCAATCAGGGGCTGGGGTTCTCAATCATGCCGTGGCTGTCGGTGCTGCCGGTGCCGGAGAATATGCGTATTCTGGATTTGCCCCAGCCATTACGCCGCCACTTATTTATCGTCACTCGGCCTGAACTGCGCCACGACAAAGTGATCGCCACGCTGATTAATTTCCTGCGTGATAAAGCACTGATTCGCGCCACCAGCGTCTGGCGTTCGGGGATGCTGGCCTTCGACTATTGATGGGGATCCAGCCGGTTGCCCGCTATCGGTTAATCATACAAAAAGTGAACGGCCCCTGGCGCTACCCGTTGGATTAACGAATGTAAACTCACGCCTGAATCACAGGCGTGTCCGGAGATTAAAGAACACCATGAATAAAGCAGATCATCTACAAGCGGTCACGGCCAAAGCCAGGGCTATTATGGCTCGTCATAATATAGAGGCTTTGGTGGTGACCACCCCGGACAACTTTTGCCATGTCACCGGGTTTGCCAGCTTCTTTATGTACACCTTTCGCCATACCGGCGCGGCGCTGGCGGTCATTTTCCGGGATGAAAAGCTGCCATCTTTGATCGTGATGAACGAGTTTGAGGCGGCCGGGCTGCAGTTTGAACTGGCGAACTATGAGCTGAAGACCTTCCCGGTTTGGGTGGATGTGGATGAACCTTTCAACCCGCAGCGGGTGGTGAAAGAGCGGCCGATTGGCCCGCCGGTTGAGGCGGTTTTCTCTCTCCTCAAGTCCACGCTAGCGGACGCGGGCGTGCTGGATAAAAGCATCGCTATCGAGCTGAATGCGATGAGCAATGGCGGCAAACAAACGCTGGATAAGGTGATCCCGAATTTACGGCTGGTGGATTCCACGCCAATCTTCAATGAACTGAGGATGGTCAAAAGCCCGTGGGAGATAGCCTTCCTGCGTAAAAGCGCGCAGGTAACCGAGTACGGCATCAGTGAAGCCTTTAAGGCGATTGGCGCGGGTTGCTCAGCGTGGGATCTCACGGCCGCCTACAAAGCGGCCATTATGCAGCACCCGGAGACCAACCTTTCGCGCTTCCACTTGATCTCGGTGGGCGACGATTTTGCCCCCAAACTTATCCCGAGCCGTGAACCCGTTAAATCCGGGGATTTAATCAAATTTGACTGCGGCGTGGATGTCGCCGGATACGGGGCGGATTTAGCGCGCACGGTGGTGTTTGGGCAACCCACGGCAATGGCGGAGCGGATCTACCAAACCATTCTGCAGGGCCACGAGCACATGCTCAGTCTGATTGGCCCGGGCGTGAAGCTCAGCCACGTGTTTAACGACACGATGAGCAAAATTAAATCCCATGGCTTACCCCATTACAATCGGGGTCATTTAGGGCATGGGGATGGGTTGTTCTTAGGCCTGGAAGAGGCACCTTTCGTAAGTGCAGCGGCAACCGAAACCTTTGAGCCGGGCATGGTCTTTAGCGTTGAGACGCCTTACTACGGCATCGGCGTCGGTGCTATCATGCTGGAAGATATGCTGCTCATCACCGATGACGGCTACGAACTGCTTAGCCACTTACCCCGAGAACTACGGCGTTTTGAGTAACCATAATCCGGGGATGCTGGCCTTCGATTACTGAAGGTCTTTTGCCAGGCGAGCCTGAAGGCTCGCAAGATCCGGTAAAAACCAGCAGCTTTTGCCGCGATTGCATTCCACGATCAGCGCTTCGAGTGCCTTGCTCTTCCTTTGCCAGGGTTCAACGTCCCCGAGGATCGCCAGCCCAAGCCGGTAATTCACCAGCTTTTGTAGCCAAAGTCCCGCCACGCCGGTACGCAAATCGAAAAAGCTGTCGGGGAGCCGCTTGATGGGGAGGGCGATCCACTCCGCCTGCCGCTCAATGGCCTGGCTGATGCCTTCCCGCACCGCTTCGTCATCAAACGTGGTGCCTTGCTCAGCAAAACAGAGCACTTTGCTTTCCCCTGTCTGGATGAGTTCTTCAGTCATCATTGCGACGCCTTCGTTTTATGCCAGCCACTGGCTGGTCAGCGACATGGTCTGCGTGTCAAAGTCGATGCGCATCCGCACGCCGAGCGGGAGCGTCAGCATCGGGTGCGTGTGGCAGCAGTCAAAATCAGAGACGATGGGGATCTCGCGACCGTTCAGCACTTCCCTCAGGATTTGCAGCGGCGTTTTTCCGCTGCCCTGGTCGTCAAACAGCTCGTGTCTGCCGAGCACAATGGCGGCGATGCGGTCGAACACGCCGCACAGTAAAAGATGGGAAAACTCCCTCTCCAGCTCCGCCGCGCTGTGCAGGCTGTCCTCGATAAACAGAATATCGCCCCGGTTGATATCGGGCATGTATTCGCTGCCCCAGATGCCGTAAAGCGTATTCAGATTGCCGCCAATGACGCGGCCTTCTACCTTGCCTGTGCCCTCGAAGCACCAGCTGCCCGGACGCAGAGTTTTCGCCCGGGATTGTGTTTCCCAGTCGAGCATTTCCTCGGTCCACGCTGCCGGCTGGCTCAGCGTGTAAGGCAGTGCCTGAGGCCGGCTGAGAATATTGAGGAAATAGTCAAACGTGATGTCGACCAGCGGAGGGAATTCACCTAAAGAAGCCACCACCGCCGGGCCATAAAAGGTAATCAGCCCAGTTCTTTGATAAATACCCGCCAGCAGCGCGGTTACGTCCGAATAGCCGATGATGATTTTGGGATCTTTCATCAGCTGCGCGTAGTCAATATAAGGCAGCAGCGAGTTGCTGTTTAAGCCGCCGATGGCCGAAATAATGCAGCGCACGTTCGGGTCATGCAAAAGGGCATTAAATTCATCCGCCCGCTCGCGAATGGAGCCAGAACGCCAGTAATCCTTTTTGCCCGTCAGGCTGCCTTCCTGTAGACAGAATCCTTTCGACTCAATAAAAGCTTTCGCCCTTTGGTAGCGCTGTGGGGCAAACGTGGTGGCCGCCGATGAGGGGGAAAACACGGCTATCGTGTCCCCCGCCGTTAATGGGCGAGCATAAATCTGCGGCATGGCGACTTCTCCCTGTGGGTCAGTTAGCGGCTGGCGGTAGCCGGGAAAACAAACTCAAACTCTTCCTGTTCAAACTCATCGGGCGCTTCCCACAGGCTGCTGGCGATTTCAAAGATCTCGTCCGGTACCACCATCGAGAACGTTTCGCCTTGCTCGGTATTGCGGCGCTGCACGCGCTCGCGGCGAACGCTTTTGGGCGCGTCGAGGACGTGCACACAGAACGGAATACCTTCTTCCTGCAGCTGGCGGAGCAGGGCTAACCTTGGACCTTGCTGAATTAGGCCCAGCTCCAGCGCAATGCTGTTGGTGGCAAGCACCGTGCGGGCATAGCTCAGGATAAGCTCAATCAGCCGGTCTTTGCGTTCCACATACCAGGGCACAAAATTCCCGGCCGGACGGTCGGGGCTATAAAGCCGCACGAACCACTCGTCCAGCGCGATATGGGTAAACCCGTCGGTTTTGGCCAGGGCCTTAGCGTAGGTCGATTTACCCGCACCAACCGGGCCTTCAATAAAGTGTATTTGGTTCATCGGATAAGCTTTCTGTAGGAGGAATTATCAGGCGCGTTTTGTCGCGTACTTAACGATAGTAGCGCGAGAAATGGCTTTTAAATAGCTACCTTATTTGTTGTTTTTATAAGAAATAACCCGATGATTGCTGATAGTTATTTTCCGGCAACGCTTAGCATCATGTTGAATTTGTGAACCCTTTTTCCTCTGCAATACTGCCCCGGCGTGTGCTGAAACGTATAAGTCCGAAGGGCAAGATTGCGCGGTATGGGGAAGTGCAGAAGCATCATGATTCAACTCGAAAACATCAATAAGATCTATCCGGGCAATGTACAGCACGCGATCAACTCGCTGAATATGACCATCCACGAAGGGGAGTTTTGCACCTTTGTTGGCCCCAGCGGCTGCGGGAAAACCACCACGCTGCGAATGATAAACCGCCTGGATATCCCGGACAGCGGTGAAGTCTATATTCAGGGAGAGCCGCTCTCCCGTGCCGATATCATTCAGATTCGCCGCAAAATTGGCTTTGTGATGCAAAGCCCGGCGCTGTTTCCACATCGTACCGTCGCGGAAAATATCGCTACCGTGCCGCGTCTTTTAGGCTGGGACAAGCGAGCCATTTCCCGCCGCATCGACGAGCTGGTGGCGCTGATGTCCCTGAACCCGCTGGTGCTGAAGCGCTATCCCCATCAGCTCTCCGGCGGGCAGCAAAGCCGGGTGTCTATCGCCCGCGCCCTTGCGGCCGATCCGCCGATTTTGCTGATGGACGAGCCTTTTGCCGCCATCGATCCCGTCGTGCGCGACAGGCTGCAAGGTGAGCTTCTGGCGCTGCAGGCCCGGCTGCATAAAACCATTATTCTGGTGACCCACGACATCAACGAGGCGATTCGCCTCGGCGACCGCATTGCCATTTTCCGCGAAGGCGGGCACCTCGAGCAGTTTGATACTCCGGACAATATTCTCTCCTGGCCAGCCAGCGATTTTGTGCGTGACTTTATTGGCCCTGAACCTAATCTCAAGCGCCTCGGCATGATGCGCGTGGGCGATCTGCCGCGCCGGGATGTGCCGGTCTTCACACATGATGAGCCAGCATCCGCCGACCCTGCCTTGCTCCACGGGCAGCGTGCGCTGGTTCTGGACGCCGAAGGGCGGCCTCAGCACTGGCAGGAAAACGGGCAGCAGTTGCCGGTTCGTATTGCCAAAGAAAGTGAGTCCCTGCGCCACGTTTACAGCGCCTTGCTCGACGTCCCGCAGGGCGTGCTGGTGCGCGTCACCGCCGAAGGGCACTACGCCGGAGCCGTGGACAGCGCTCTGTTGAGCGATGCGCTTAACCGGCATCAGGAGCTGCACCGCAATGATTGACTGGCAATGGGTGAGCGACAATCTCGACATGATAGGCGAGCTGATGCTGCAGCATTTGCAGATGGTGCTGCTGTCCCTGGCGATGGGGACGTTGCTGACCGCCGGGATGCTTTTACTGTCCATCGTCTGGCCGGCGCTGGCCGGCCCGCTGATTTCACTGAGCGGGGTGCTGTTTACCATTCCGTCGCTAGCGCTGTTTATTCTGCTGCTGCCTTGGACCGGGCTGTCTGTCACCACGGCGGTGATTGGTCTGACGCTTTATTCGCTGCTGATCCTGCTGCGCAACGTGCTGGCGGGTATGCAAAAACTGCCCGCCGACGTGCTGGAGTCTGGCCGGGCGCTGGGCTACACGCGCTTTGGCCGCTTTATCGACGTGGAGCTGTTTCTGATTCTGCCCGCGCTGTTTGCCGGGCTGCGTATCGCTTCCGTGACGCTGGTGGGGTTAGTGATCGTCACCGCGCTGATAGGTCAGGGCGGGCTGGGGCAGCTCATGATCCTGGGGTTCAACCAAAACTTTTTAACGCCGATTCTGGTCAGCCTGGCGCTGAGCCTGGTGTTGTCGCTGGGGCTTGACCTGCTGATCGCGCGTCTCGGCTATAGCCTGACGGGGTGGACGCGCTGATGGAGATCGTTCAGCAAACCTGGCTTTGGTTTTTGCAGGCCGACCACTGGGGCGGCGATCTCGGCATCTGGCACCGCTTTGGCGAGCATCTTTATTACGTACTGATAAGCCTGCTGCTCGGGGCACTGATCGCCCAGCCGCTTGGCATTCTGCTCGGCTACTGGCGGCGCGGGGCGTTTTTAGCCATCAACCTGTTCAACATCGGCCAGGCATTCCCTTCGCTGGGGATAATCCTGCTGTGCATCATGCTGCTGGGTTTTAACGATGTGCCGGTGTTTATCGCCCTCGTCGCGCTGGCGATTCCACCGATGCTGACCAACACCTACGTCGGCATCAGCCACGCAGATCAAACGCTGTGCGATGCGGCCAAAGCGATGGGTATGACGCCGCTGCAAAGTCTGATCAAAGTGCGTATTCCGCTGGCGATGCCGCTGATTTTTGCCGGCATCCGAACCTCGCTGCTGCAGCTAATTGCGACGGCGGTGGTTGCCGCCTACGCCGGGCTAGATGGCCTCGGACGCTTCCTGATCGACGGCCTGGGGCAGCGCGACTATCCGCAGGTGATCGCCGGGTCAGTGGTGATTTCCCTGCTGGCCGTCGGCTGCGAGCTGCTGATGTCGCAGGTGGCTAAGCGCTGGCTCAAGTTTGCAATACCAACCGCAGGTTAGAACTTGCGCACAACACAACATAAAACAGAGAAGGGTGATGATGATGAAAAATTGGCTGACAACGGCGAGCAAAAGATTCCAACTGACTTTACTGGCGGCAGGGCTGGCAAGCGTAGGATTTGCGGCGCATGCGGAAACCGTCACGATTGGCGGCGCAAACTACTCAGAACAAACGATCCTGGCCAACATCTACGCCAGCGCATTAAAGCAGCAGGGCATCGAGGTGAAAACACGCCTCAACCTGGGCAACCGCGAAATTATCATTCCGGCACTGAAATCCGGCGAGCTGGACGTGGTGCCGGAGTATCTCGGCGCGTTGCTGAACTACTACCACGGCGGCAGTAAAGCGACGACCGAACAGGAAGTCTCTGCCGAACTGCAGCAGGCGCTACCGGCGGATCTGGCGTTACTGAAACCGTCCTCGGCGGCCTCCATTACCGCATGGGGCGTGCGTGAAGAGACGGCCAAAAAATATAACCTGAAAACCCTGTCCGACCTGGCGAGGGTTGCCCCTGAGCTTGTGGTCGGTGGCCCGCCGGAAGTGGCGACCCGCGCCCTTGGTCTGCCGGGGCTGGAGCGCGTGTATGGCATCAAATTCAAATCCTTTAAGTCGCTGGATATCGGTGGCCCGCTGAGCCGCCTGGCGCTGAACTCCGGCAAAATCGACGTAGCGACGCTGGTGTCGACCCAGGGCGATCTGCTGAAAGAGAAGTGGGTGGTGCTGGAGGATGACAAACACGAGCAGCCGGCTCAGAACCTGGTCCCGCTGGTGCACAAAGGCGCTGTTTCGCCGAAAGTGGAGGAAGTGCTCAACGATATCTCCGCCAAGTTAACCACTAAAGATTTGATCCAGCTGAACAAGTTGGTGGACGTCGATCATAAAGATCCGGCTAAAGTTGCCGACCAGTGGGTAAAAGAAAAACTGGCCGCTAAATAATGAGTCCCCGGCCAGGGAGGGCCATTTCACAACGAGTATCCCGCCATGCCGCAAGCAACCGCCATTTTTAACCTGTTCTTCTTCAACCCGCAGGGCGATTATCGCTTTTCCTGGCGCCATCCGGACGCGCCGGGCAAAGAGATTTTTACCCTGAAGTTTTACGCCGACCTGGCGCGCAGGGCCGAAGCCGTCGCGCTGGATAACATTTTTATCGCCGACCATGTTGCTATTTGGGACACGGTGCCGAGCGGAGTGCCGCATTACGCTAACCCGCGGCTTGAGCCAATCACCCTGCTGGCCGCGCTGTCGGCGGTGACCGAAAACATCGGCCTGATGGCGACGGCTTCAACGTCCTACACTGAACCTTATAATCTGGCGCGCTATTTTGCCTCGCTTGACCATTTGAGCGGGGGGCGAGCGAGCTGGAACGTTGTCACGTCCTGGCTGCCGGAAGAAGCGGCCAACTACGGGCTGGATACCCTGCCGGAGCACGGCAGGCGTTACGAACGCGCCGCCGAGTTTATCGCAGTTGTCAGAAAACTGTGGGATTCCTGGGAAGAGGAAGCCGTGCTGATCGATAAGCAAAGCGGCTATTTTGCCGATCCAGATCGAGTACATCCGCTCAACCACGCAGGCGAATTCTTTAAGGTGCGTGGCCCGCTGAACGTGCCGCGTCCGCTGCAGGGACATCCGATTGTGGTGCAGGCAGGCTCCTCCGAATCCGGCAAAGCGCTGGCGGCGGCCCAGGCCGATATTCACTTTGTGTTTATGAGCAACATTGAGAAAGGGCTGGCCTATCGCGAGGATATGAATAAACGCCTGCGTGAAAATGGGCGCGAGCCGGAGCACTTTAAAATCCTCGGCGGTGTGCTGCCGGTGGTGGTGAACACGCCGGAAGAAAAGGAGCAGCGCCGGGCGCTGATTCAGACGCTGATGAACGACCAGATGGCGCTGGATCTCCTCAGTACCTATCTGCGGATGGATATGGGGGAATACGATCGCCACGCGCCGCTGCCGCCTTTGCCGGACGTACAAGGCTTTGACGGGCTGAGAACCGCGCTGCAGATCATCAAGGGTTACGATCCCGCCCTGACGGTGCTGGAGCTGGGCCGGTTACTGCTTCAAAGCTCCGACAGCTGGCTGGTCATTGGTACGGCGCAGGAAGTCGCCGACACGCTGAGCGAGGCGTTTCATGCCGGGGCCGTGGACGGCTACAACCTGATGTTCCCGTTCCTGCCGGTGGATTTCGATAATTTTGTCGACCAGGTGGCGCCGATTTTGAAAGAGAGCGGGGTGATGCAGCAGGCTTACCGGCCAGGTACGCTGCGTGAGAAGTTGGGGTTGCCGCCGGTGGGGAATCAGTTGAAGCGTGGGTGACAAGTTCGCCCCTCACCCTAACCCTCTCCCCACGGGGGAGAGGGGACCAGAAACGCAGGGAATAACGAATACACCTTCTCCTTTTGGAAGAGGGGACCAGAAACGCAGGGAATAACGAATACACCTTCTCCTTTTGGGAGAGGGGATCAGAAATGCAGGTAATAACGAATACACCTTCTCCTTTTGGAAGAGGGGATCAGAAATGCAGGTAATAACGAATACACCTTCTCCTTTTGGAAGAGGGGACTAGAGATGCAGGGAATAACGAATACTCCCTCTCCCTCAGGGAGAGGGCCGGGGTGAGGGTAAAAAAGCCGTAACCTAAAGTGTCACCAAACCACTAGCAGCAGCTTTCTGCGCCGCATCGCTAATCGTCTGATAATCTTCACGCCGCGTCGCAGTGAAATCCTCAATCAGCAGTGCTTCGCGCACGGCTCGCCACTCAGGCTCGCTCACCAGCCGTTTCAACGCGCGGCGCAGATGCGCCAGTTCCACGGCTGAAGTTTGCGCCGAGGTGATTATCGGTAAACCCGGTGCCAGCGCCGTTGTGCCGATAGAAACCAGGCCTGCAACGCGTTCCGGTTCGTGATGAGCAACCAGCGCGAGAGTGACTGCATCAATGGCGGCAATGTCGCTCGTGCCGGCCTGCACCTCCGCCAGCGACTGGCGGTGGCTGCCGCTAAAGGCGATGTCTGAGAAGAACTTCCCGTCTTTTTGCAGCGGGGCAATCAGGCTGCGCAGGCCGTGATAGCCGGACTGGGAGTCGTCGCTGTTGCAGACGACGCGCTTGCCCCGGAAATCTGCCAGCGTTTTTCCCGCGTCGGCTTCACGAACAATCAGCTGGCTGCAGTAGTGAAACCCTTCGCAGCCTGTCGCCTGATAATGAAACGTACCGACGACCTGCACGTTAGGCAGCAGGGCGCGTAGGGGATAACCGCAGGTCTGGCTGAGCAGCAGCCGCGAGTCTTGCCAGTGGCTCAGGCGATCTTCGGGTTCGCTATAAATCAAGCTGTCACTGTCCAGCCCTTCTTCGCTCAGTAGCAGGCGCAAGGTGGCTAACAGCGCTTCGGTATCCGGGTGATGCACGTCGTACATCGGCAGCGAGATAAGCTTACTCATGGGCTTTCTCCTGCGGCACCGCGTCCTGCGCCAGGCGGCCGTCCGGGAAGAACGGGTTAATTTCCACCTGGATCGGTTTAATCAGATGCTCGCGCATCAGCTCGCCGTAACCGTTCACAAAGAAGCCCTGGTTCCGCTGCAGGTATTCCTCTTTATACGCGCGGTAAACGGTTGGCAGCCCGTACCACGGAATGCCGGGGAGATCGTGGTGCACTGAGTGATAGTTCAGATTCAAGAACAGCAGACGCCAGAACATGCCTGCTTCGTTAATCACCGTCCGAGCCTCGGGATCTTCCGCCGCGCGGTGTTCGAAGAAAGAGCGGACTTTGGTCATCGCCAGCATCGGCCAGGTGACGACCAGCAGGTAGTAAACCACCGAGAAATCATGCTTCACCAGCCAGCCGAGCACCGGGATAAGCAGCAGCAGATGTACCGTCCACATCGCCATCGCCGGGCGATTGCCGCCGCGGAAAGTTTCCCAGATATTGACTACTGTCCAGCGCATGGTCAGCACCGGCGTCAGTAATAGACGGCCAGGGAAGGTATTACGCAGGCGCACCAGCAGACGCTGAACGCCGCTAAAATGCTGCCAGCGGCGGCGGGTAAAGTAGTAACTTTCCGGGTCAGTTTCCGGCACGGTCAGATCTTCATCCTGGTGATGTTTCAGATGCAGATCGCGATAAGTGCCGTACGGATACCAGATAGAAAAAGGGATCAGCCCGAACAGCTGGTTCAGGCGTGGGAAGCGCGTCGGGTGGCCGTGCAAAAGCTCATGCTGCAGCGACATATACCAGGTGGCTAACCAGATGAGCAGCAGCGTTGCCGGGAAGAGGCCAATGGTTTTCCACCACGCCACGGTGGCAAACCAGCCGCCGTAAATCGTGATAATCAGCAGCCAGGTGGGCAGCTCCGTGCGCCACAGCCACGAACGCCGTAGTTTACTGACAAATTCCCGTTGTTCTTCATGTAAATAGACCGACGCTCTGCCACTCATTTAACTTATCACTGCCCGCAATTAATCGTTGATTTGAGCAGAGAGTAAATCGTCGCCGCTAAAGCCCATAGGAATATAAATAGCTATGCTTAGAACATAAAATGCTTAAACAGAAAGAGAGAATAAAGGCAGAGGGGCGTAGCGGCATAAAGGCAGAAAAGGGCGGCTTTTGGCCGCCATTCAGGCTTTACATTGACTCAATGCCAACCCGCTGGCCGTAGGAGAGTTCCAGCGTGTTACCGTCCGGATCGGCAAAGAACACGAAGTAACCCACCGGGTCGCCAAGCTGCTCTGGTTCTCGGCGCAGCACGCCTTCGGCTCTCGCTGTTTCCGTCTTGCGATCAATTTCTTCTTTGGTTGCGCAGGCCACGCCCAGGTGACCAAAATTTCCCAGCGGCGTGTCGGTGTTGTTGTCTGCCTGCACCAGAACCAGCGCAAAAGGCCGGGTGCGATCGCTTAGCCAGGCCACCTTGCGTGCGTCCGGCAGGTTGGGTTCGCGCTGGTGAATCACTTTCATTGCGGTATAGCGGAGGTAGAAATCGACGCTTTTATCCAGATCCTTCACCATAAATGCGACGTGGGTAAAGCCGACATCAATCTGTTCCATAGTCTGCCCATTCAGCTGTTTTTGATGGCGTGACTTTACAACCTCAAGTTAACTTCAGGTCAAGGCGAGGGGCCAGCAAACGGGGCGCTTGAGCATTTTTGAACAAGTGGTAGGAAATTAAAAGAGCGCGAGGGGGAACCGACGGACTAGCGGTTAGCGCTGTCCACCTGCTGGCTGCTTTGTTGGGTTTCTGCTTTTTTATCCTGATGGTGGTACCAGGCTCCGATGGAGGAATAAATAAAGCGACCAAAAAAGAACAGAAAACTGATGAGCAGAATAATGCGGGTCATGCGATTATTAAAACGGTTTCGTCTTTGCATAGTCGTAACCTGTGTCACGCAGGGGTCCTTAAGATTGGCCCGGCGATGCGGGCGACGGGGCTATTTAGTCACACAGAACCACTCAGGTCAATTATTCATCATGTAAAAACGGCCTGAATGAATGATTCATGGGCATTTCATTCATGAGGTGAATTTGTTGTGAACTAATATGAATCATATTCAGTCTGAATTTTACCTCAGCGGTGATTCATTGAACTGATACTGATATGCATCAATTATTCTTAATGTTGGCGAACTAAAATTTGTCCCCCGCAGTGACGGAAGATGGGCCGTAACGAACCGGAAAGGATATCCGGAAGATACCCGAAGAGGAACAGGGATTTTGGCGAAGATGTATGCAACTGGCTAGCTGGTATAAACAATCAAAAAGTAAATGGTGGGCACTGCCCCTGATTCTCCCCAGCCTGCTGCTGCCGCTGGTGGCAACGTTTAACGCGCAGACGGTACTGGATGGCGGGCGAGTTTTCCTGCTTTACATGTCGCTCCCGCTGCTAACCGCCTGCATCGTACTGTTTGGGCGCGCGGCTATTCCGGGCATTGTTCTGGCATTGCTGATTCGCTATCTGCCCTCAGAGGGCGTGTGGATTTCGTTGCTGGCCGTCCTGCACTTTATCGTGCCGATTACGGTCAGTTCGTGCTGCTATCGCTATTTTGTGTCGCGACGCAGCGCGGTGACCTTCGGCCTGATTCAGCTCACCGCTCAGCGTATGTTTTGGCTGGTGCTGGTTAACGCCGGGCTATTTCTGGTGTTCTACGAGATAGCGTTATTTTTAGGCTGGTACGATCGCAGCTTTTCTATTCTGTCCGCCACGCCGTGGAGCGCCAGAACATTAATTAATTTCCAGGCCGTGCTGGTGGGGGGATTAACCGGGCTGCCGTTCTTCTATTTTATTTTAAGAATGATAGTGCACCCGCGCTTTATCAAAAGCTTCTGGTCCCGCATGCGGGGACAGCGGCAGAAGGGCGTGACGCGAAGTGAAATGCTGCTGTGGGCCGCGCTCGTTGGCCTGCTTATTTGGCTGCTGCTGTACCCGATTAGCCAAAACAAAACTATTTTTAATACCGATTACACGCTGACGCTTATTCTGCCCGTTATGCTATGGGGGGCGATGCGTTTTGGCTTCTTGTTTATTACCAACGCCTGGACCGTGGTACTGATTATTCTCTGCGGCGGGTTCCATAATTACCTGCCGCCGGATATGGGCTTTCAGCTGCATTTGGCCATTGCGTCGTCCTGCTATGCGGTGTTCTCCATCACCATCTATTTAATGGCGGCGGTGACCACCCGACAGCGCTTCTTGCACTATAAAGCACGCCGCGTGGCGTTCATCGACCCGATGATGCAGATGCCAAATCTACGCGCGTTATCTCGCGACCTTGGGAATACGCCCTGGTCCGCGCTGGGATTTTTGTCGATTCCCGAGCTGGAGCTGCTGGGGCGAAACTACGGCGTTTTGCTGCGCATTCAATACAAGCAGCAGCTGGCGGAATATTTGCGCGGCCAGCTGTCGCCCGGCGAGAGGGTGTACAACCTTTCCGGGCACGATCTCGCCCTGCGCCTCAATTATGAATCTCATCAGGCTAAAATTGAGTCTCTGCACGCCCATGCCCGACGGTTCCGCTTTATGTGGGACGGGATGCCGCTGCAGCCGCAAATCGGCATCAGCTATTGCTTTGTGCGCCACCCGGTGTCCCATCTCTACTTATTGCTCGGCGAGTTAAGCACCATGGCCGGGGTATCGCTCTCTACGCAACAGCCCGAAAGCCTGCAGCAAAAAGGCTCCAATCACATTCAGAATGCGGTCAAACGCAAAGTTGAAATGATGAACCGCCTACAGCATGCGCTCGATCAGGACCTGTTTGTGCTGATGGCGCAGCGTATTGAAGGGTTACGGGGCGACGCGTACTACGAGGTGCTGCTGCGGATGCGCGACGATAAAGGCGAACTGCTGTCACCGGATATCTTTTTGCCCGTCGCCCATGAGTTTGGGCTTTCATCCCGCATTGACCGCTGGGTGCTGAATGCCGCCCTGCAGTTTATGGATAAGCACCGCGACAGTTTGCCCGGCTGCAGGCTCGCCATTAACCTGACGCCCGCCTCAGTATGTCAGGCCCAGCTTCCGGGGGATGTGCAGCATTTGCTGACGAAGTACCGCATTGAGCCGTGGCAGCTGGTTTTTGAAGTGACAGAAAGCCATTCTTTAACCAACCTTGAACAGGCCAATTTGACGCTGAAGATGCTGCAGCGCATGGGTTGCCGGGTGGCTATCGACGACTTTGGCACCGGCTATGCCAGCTATGCGCGTCTGAAAGAGCTGAGCGCAGACATCCTTAAAATTGACGGCAGCTTTATCCGCAATATTTTAACCAGCAGCCTGGATTACCAGGTGGTGAGCTCGATATGCCAGCTGGCAAGAATGAAGAAGATGCAGGTTGTGGCGGAATATGTCGAAACGCAGGCGCTCAAAGATGCCGTCCGGGCGATGGGCATGGATTATGTGCAGGGATATTTGATTGGTCGCCCTCAGCCGCTGGAGAGCCTTGCTGAAGAACAAAGCCCCTCTGCACCGGGAGACGCAAAGGGGCTGATGGAGTAAATCAGGCGGAGAGCGCCGCTTCGGCCTCTTCTTCGATGGTCAGCTTCCAGCCGGTCATGCTTTCCCAATACAGCTGTTCGCGCTCCAAATCCAGCTGAACCAGCGTGTTCTGGCTGAACCAGTCGTGCGGGAAGCGCAGCGTCCAGTGGTTGTCGTCGGTTTCCAGCACCAGCGTCGGCGGGGTGGTTGTCGCCTGGCGCTGGTTATTCAGCAGCGTGGCCAGACGAATCAGCTGAATCAGCGGCAGGAACTGTTTCTTCTTAAACAGCGTGAAGCGCGGCAGATCGTCCAGCTTGATGGCCTTGCGGTGGTAGCGCACCAGGGAAGCCATAAGCACCTGCTGCTCCTGGTTGAAGCCCGGCAGGTTGCTGTTTTGCAGAATGTAGGCCGAGTGGCGGTGCATCCCGCTGTGGTTGATGCCCAGCCCGACTTCATGCAGCATCGCGGCCCACTTCAGCAGCGCGGCCATCTGCGGGTTAGCCAGCTTGTGGTTCTGTTTTTCCCACTGCTGGTACAGCAGTTCAACGGTTTCCAGTACCCGACGAGCCTGATCGCTGTCGATGTGGTATTGCTCCGCCAGGCTTTGCGCGGTGCGAATACGAATATCCTGATGGCGGAAACGGCCTTCCATTTCGTACAGCACGCCTTCGCGCAGCGCACCGTCAGACAGGCGCAGCTCGCGGATGGCGAGCGCATCAAACACGCCGCACAGAATGGCCAGCCCAGGCACAAACACCGCTTTACGCTCTTCGGACAGGCCCGGCAGGCTCAGGGCGTCGAAGGTTTTAAACTTCAGCACTTCCTGCTGCAGCATGTCCAGGCGTTCCGGGGTAATAATCCCGTCTTTTTCGCCCATCTCAATCAACACTTCATGCGCCGCTTTGATGGAGCCAGAAGCGCCCAGTGCGACTTTCCAGCCCTGCAGGCGATATTGCCAGGCAAGGGTTTCCAGTTTTTGGATTGCCGCCATGCGGGCGCGCTTGAAGCTTTCCGGGCTGATGACGCCGCCGGGGAAGAAGTTTTGCGCGAAGCTGACGCAGCCCATACGGCGACTCTCCACCAGCATTGGCTCAAAATCTTCGCCGATCACCAGTTCGGTGGAGCCCCCGCCGATATCAATCACCAGCTTGCGGCCTTTCTCCGGCTGAGTGTGTTCCACGCCCATAAAAATCAGACGGGCCTCTTCGTTCCCGGGAATGATTTCGATCGGGTAGGGGATCACTTTCTCCGCGCGTTTCAGAAACTCGGCGGCATTGGTGGCCTCGCGAAGCGAGTGGGTGCCCACAATGCACACGTTGTCTGCTGCAAATCCCTGCAGGCGTTCGGCAAACAGCGCCAGGCAGGAGAGCCCACGCTCCATGGCCTCCTCGCTTAATTTGTTATCGGGCCCGAGGCCATCCGCGAGGTGCACGCGCTGCTTCAGGCGGCCAATGATTTGCATGGCGCCATCCACCACACGGGCAATGACCATGTGGAAGCTGTTCGAGCCGAGGTCGACCGCAGCAAATTCCTGCGGCCGTGGAGCATGGTTTGATATCGGCATAATTTTATCTTCGCCTGAGAGCGTTAGTCAGGTTGTTCCAGAGTTTTAATATAATCGTAGATCGCCAGTTGCGAACGCACTTTCCGGCGGTTGCCGCGCGGCACATAGCGATTACTCAGTTCTTTGTCGATGATGCGCGCTTTCACCGTGTCGTTCAGCTGGATATCAATGATATCGAGCATACGCTGCTTCAGGCGCGGATCGAGGACCGGGACGGCCACTTCAATGCGATAGTCGATGTTACGGGTCATCCAGTCGGCTGAGGAGAGGAAGACTTTTTTATCGCCACCGTTTTCAAAAATATAGACCCGGTCGTGCTCGAGGTAGCGGTCAACGATACTCTGCACGCGGATATTATCGCTGATCCCGTCGAGTTCTGGAATCAGCGAACACATGCCGCGTATCAGCAGGTTCACCTTCACGCCCGCGCTGGAGGCCGCATAAAGTCTGTCCACCAGGCCTTTGTCTACCAGGTTATTCAGCTTCAGCGTGATCCCGGCAGGCTGCCCGTTCTGGGCATTTTTGATTTCGCGATCGACCAAATCGTACAACAGGCGACGCGAGTTCTGCGGCGACACCAGCAGATAGTCGAAGGTCACCGGGCGGTACGGATTTTCGATAAAGTTGAACACGCGACGCACTTCGTTGGTGATACGCGCGTCGGCGGTTAACAGGGAATAGTCCGTGTAGAGACGGGCGGTTTTCTCGTTAAAGTTACCGGTCCCAATATGCGCATAACGCACAATCTCTTCGCCTTCCATGCGGGAAATAAGGAACAGCTTGGCGTGAATTTTCAGTCCCGGCGCGGAGAAGATAACGTGCACGCCCGCCTCGGTAAGGCGCTTCGCCCAGTGGATATTCGCTTCTTCGTCAAAACGTGCCTGCAGCTCGACCACCACGGTGACTTTCTTGCCGTTATGGGCGGCGTGGATCATGGCATCAATAATGCGTGAGTCTTTTGCCACGCGGTAGATATTGATTTTAATCGCCAGCACGCTCGGGTCGAAGGAGGCCTGGCGCAGCAGCTCAAGAACGTGTTCGAAGGTGTGGTACGGGTAGTAAAGCAGGACGTCACGCTCGCGGATGGCGTCGAACCCGTTACGGAATTTATCGAACCAGATATGGCGCAGGCGCGGCAGCGGCTTGTTCACCAGGTTAGCTTTCCCGACGTTCGGGAAGCCAATAAAGTCTTTGAAGTTGTGGTAGCGCCCGCCGGGAATGATCGAGTCGTAGTTGGAAATGGTCAGCTTGTCGCGCAGCATCTCCACCATCGCGTCCGGCATATCGCGCTGATAAACAAAGCGCACCGGCTCAGCGGTCAGGCGCTGTTTCAGGCTGGAGGACATCAGTTCCAGCAGGCTTGATTCCATTTCGGTGACCAGGTCGTACTCGGCGTCACGCGTCATCTTCATCGAATAGGCGTTGAGCGCGTCGTAGTCGAAGAACCCTTTGAAGATCTCGTCCAGGCAATAGCGCAGGATGTTATCCAGCAGGATCATCGGCTTGCGGCGACGTGGTGCTTCCGGTGGCAGGTTAACAAACCGCGGCACTTTGTCAGACGGGATCTCCAGCAGCGCGTAGCGAATGCTGTCCCCACGAATGATTTCGACCGCCAGGTAGGTGTAATCGTCCTTCAGGAACTGCACCAGGTCGGTATCGCGGTTGATCAAAATCGGCGTGATGTGCGGGCGAAGCTGATGCTTGAAGTAGCTGCGCAGCCAGCTTTGCTGATTTTCGGAAAGCTGACGTTCGTTAATCAGGAAGATTTGGTTGCGGGCCATCTCCAGCAGCAGCTCGTTATACAGGCTGTCAAATTCCTGATCGGCCTTCAGCACCCGAGCCTGAATCTTGTTCAGCAGGTGGCGCTGGTTGGAAGGAGAACCCTGTTCTTCACTGATTAAAATGCGGCGCTTCAGTTCGGCGAAACGCACTTTATAGAATTCATCAAGGTTATTGGAATAGATGCCGAGAAAACGCATCCTTTCAATCAACGGGTTGAGCTTGTCCGCCGCTTCCTGCAGAACGCGTTCGTTAAAAGACAACCAGCTCAGTTCTTTTTCGATATACAGCTTATCCTGACCCATTAGTCCTCACACTCCGTTTTCGTGGACGTGGCAATGCCGTCACCGTCACGTCAGTTATTATGGCGAGCTTTAGCGGAGAATGTCCAACTATGCAGATGAAACTCTCTCATCTGACCATGACAACTTTATGAGAGACAGACACAAAAAAAGGGCCGAAGCCCTTTTTAGTTAAATTATTCTGCTGCATGTCCCTGCGGGGGCAGCTGTACGCCATCAAGCCAGGCGGCGTTTTGGCGCATTTTTAGTCGATCGTCGAGGAACCAGCTGACGACCAGCGGGTAAATCGCGTGTTCCTGGTGCTGAACGCGAGCGGTGATTTCGTCCTCATCATCCCCTTCAAATACCGGCACTTTGGCCTGCAAAATGACCGGGCCGCCGTCCAGTTCGTCAGTGACAAAATGCACGGAGGTGCCGTGCTCTTCATCGCCGTTTTCCAGCACCTGGCGGTGGGTATGCAGACCGGGATATTTCGGCAGCAGGGAAGGGTGAATGTTGAGTAAACGACCGCTGTAGCGCGCCACAAAGGCCGGGCTGAGAATGCGCATATAACCCGCCAGCACCACGACGTCCGGCGCGTAGGCGTCAATCTCCTGCATCAGCTGGCGATCGAACGCCTCGCGGCTGGCAAACTCGCTTGCCGCCAGCGCGTGGGTCGGGATCCCGGCTTCGCGGGCTCGCTCAAGGCCGAATGCGTCGGCCTTATTGCTGAACACCGCGCTGATGGTGCCGTTAATCTTCTTCTGCTGGCAGGCGTCAATGATCGCCTGCAGATTGCTTCCGTTACCGGAAATCAGCACCACAATGTGTTTCATTACTCAATAACCACGCGCTCTTCGGAATCAGATGCCTTGATGATACCGATTTTCCACGCCTTTTCACCTTTGGCCTGCATCAGCGCAACGGCTTTATCCGCTTCTGCCGCCGGCAGCGCAATGACCATGCCCACGCCGCAGTTAAAGGTGCGGTACATTTCGTGGCGGCTGATGTTGCCGGCCTGCTGCAGCCAGTTGAAGACGGCTGGCCACTGCCAGGAAGATTCGGTGATAACGGCCTGGGTGTTGTCCGGCAGTACGCGCGGAATGTTTTCCCAGAAGCCGCCACCGGTCAGGTGGGCGATGGCGTGAACATCCACGTTTTCAATCAGCTCAAGGATGTTTTTCACGTAAATGCGGGTTGGCTCGAGCAGGTGATCCGCCAGAGGTTTCCCTTCCAGTTCGGTGGTCAGCGGGTCGGTGCCGCTCACTTCCAGCACTTTGCGCACCAGCGAGTAGCCGTTGGAGTGTGGGCCGCTAGAACCCAGTGCAATCAGGACATCGCCATCGGCAACTTTAGACCCGTCGATGATTTCAGACTTCTCAACCACGCCCACGCAGAACCCGGCCACGTCGTAGTCTTCCCCGTGGTACATGCCTGGCATTTCAGCGGTTTCACCGCCGACCAGCGAGCAGCCTGACTGCAGGCAGCCTTCGGCGATGCCGGTGATAACGCTGGCGGCAGTATCCACGTCCAGCTTGCCGGTGGCGTAGTAGTCGAGGAAGAACAGCGGCTCGGCGCCCTGAACCACCAGGTCGTTCACGCACATGGCGACCAGGTCAATGCCGATCGCGTCGTGGCGCTTTAAATCCATAGCCAGACGCAGCTTGGTGCCCACACCGTCGGTGCCGGAAACCAGAACCGGTTCACGATATTTCTGAGGCAACGCGCACAGCGCACCGAAACCGCCCAGTCCACCCATCACTTCCGGGCGGCGGGTCTTTTTCACTACGCCTTTAATTCTGTCGACCAGAGCGTTACCAGCATCAATATCTACACCGGCATCTTTATAGCTGAGAGAGGTTTTATCGGTCACTGCTCGTTCCCCACGGGTGGTATATAAGAAAAACGCGGCAATTCTAACAGTGCAGGCAAACGTTTGCGAGCCTCTTGTTATCGGCAAGAAAAGAATTCCTGAGATAGACTCAATCCAGTCCGGTTGATCTCGATCATCCCATTAGCTGTAGCGCAGCGGCAAAAAAGCGGTATAATCCGGCGATTTTTTTTGTGGTAGCCAACTATCTCGGGGGAGAAAGAGTATGAAGATCGTGGAAGTGAAACACCCACTCGTCAAACACAAGCTGGGCCTGATGCGCGAGCAAGACATCAGCACCAAGCGCTTTCGTGAACTCGCCTCTGAAGTAGGCAGCCTGCTTACCTATGAAGCCACTGCGGACCTGGAAACCGAGAAAGTCACCATCGAAGGCTGGAACGGCCCGGTGGAAATCGACCAGATCAAAGGCAAGAAAATTACCGTTGTGCCAATTCTGCGTGCTGGCCTTGGCATGATGGAAGGCGTTCTGGAAAACGTACCAAGCGCGCGTATCAGCGTCGTTGGCGTTTACCGCGATGAAGAAACCCTGCAGCCGGTGCCTTACTTCCAGAAGCTGGTTTCTAATATAGAAGAACGTATGGCGCTGGTGGTTGACCCGATGCTGGCGACCGGCGGCTCTATGATTGCCACCATCGACCTGCTGAAAAAGGCGGGCTGTACCAGCATTAAGGTACTGGTGCTGGTTGCCGCGCCGGAAGGCATCGCCGCGCTGGAAAAAGTGCACCCGGACGTCGAGCTGTACACCGCTTCTATCGATCAGGGCCTCAACGAGCACGGGTACATTATTCCTGGCCTCGGTGATGCGGGCGATAAGATATTCGGAACAAAATAAGATTCATCAGCCGACTTTGAAAGTCGGCTTTTTTTTGATTGAAGCAAACACCGTTCGTTAAAAATAACACTTAGAGGAAAACAACATGACCCGCCGCGCCATTGGGGTAAGTGAACGCCCGCCCTTACTGCAAACGATTCCGTTGAGCCTGCAGCATCTGTTCGCCATGTTCGGCGCAACCGTGCTGGTGCCGATCCTGTTCCACATCAACCCGGCTACGGTGTTGCTGTTTAACGGCATTGGCACCTTGCTTTATCTGTTCATCTGTAAAGGCAAAATCCCGGCTTATCTCGGGTCCAGCTTCGCGTTTATCTCTCCGGTATTGCTGCTGCTGCCGCTGGGATATGAAGTGGCGCTCGGCGGATTTATCATGTGCGGCGTGCTGTTCTGCATCGTGGCGCTGATTGTGAAAAAAGCCGGTACCGGCTGGCTGGACGTGATGTTCCCTCCGGCGGCGATGGGCGCGATTGTTGCGGTTATCGGCCTTGAGCTGGCGGGCGTGGCGGCTAACATGGCCGGACTGTTGCCTGCGGATGGCGCATCCCCGGATTCCACCACCATTATTATCTCGCTGGTGACGCTGGCGGTCACGGTGTTTGGTTCCGTGCTGTTCCGTGGTTTTATGGCCATTATCCCGATTCTCATCGGCGTGCTGGCGGGTTACGCGCTCTCCTTCGCCATGGGCGTGGTAGACGTGACACCCATCCGCGAAGCGCACTGGTTCGCGCTGCCAACCTTCTATACGCCTCGCTTTGAATGGTTCGCTATCTTCACCATTCTGCCTGCGGCGCTGGTGGTTATTGCCGAACACGTGGGCCACCTTGTGGTCACCGCGAATATCGTGAAAAAAGACCTGATTCGCGACCCGGGCCTGCACCGTTCAATGTTTGCCAACGGCATTTCTACCGTGTTCTCCGGCTTCTTTGGCTCCACGCCAAACACCACCTACGGTGAGAACATCGGCGTCATGGCGATCACCCGCGTGTATTCGACCTGGGTTATCGGCGGCGCGGCAATTATTGCCATTCTGCTTTCCTGCGTCGGCAAACTGGCGGCGGCGATTCAAATCATTCCGGTGCCGGTGATGGGCGGTGTTTCTCTGTTGCTGTACGGAGTGATCGGCGCCTCCGGTATTCGCGTGCTGATCGAATCCAAAGTGGATTACAGCAAAGCGCAAAACCTGATCCTGACCTCCGTGATCCTGATCATCGGGGTGAGCGGGGCGAAGGTGCACATTGGTGCGGCAGAGCTGAAAGGCATGGCGCTGGCGACCATCGTCGGCGTGGGCCTGAGCCTTATTTTCAAACTTATCAGCATACTGCGCCCGGAAGAAGTCGTGCTTGACGCGAAAGACAACGACGCGCAGGCCTGATCGTTTCCTCGCCGGGCGGATCCTCGCCCGGTTCTAAACCTCAGCCATTCTGTGTTAGACTCGTTTCGATTTTCTGCCTGTTATGGTTGAGGTACTTCTGAATACGCCGGCACAGCTCTCACTGCCACTCTATCTTCCCGACGACGAAACCTTTGCGAGTTTCTGGCCGGGTGACAACCCTTCTTTACTAGCCGCCCTGCAGGCGGTACTCCGTCAGGATCACAGCGGGTACATCTATTTCTGGTCGCGTGAAGGCGGCGGGCGCAGCCATTTGCTGCATGCGGCCTGCGCAGAGCTTTCCCAGCGCGGTGAAGCCGTGGGCTATGTGCCGCTGGATAAGCGCACCTGGTTTGTGCCGGAAGTGCTCGACGGGATGGAGCAGCTGTCGCTGGTTTGCATCGACAATATCGAATGCGTGGCCGGGGATGAGCCGTGGGAAATGGCGATCTTCAATCTTTATAATCGCATTCTGGAATCCGGGAAAACGCGCCTGCTGATCACAGGTGACAGGCCGCCTCGCCAGCTCAATCTGCAGTTGCCTGACCTGGCTTCCCGCCTCGATTGGGGGCAGATTTACAAGCTGCAGCCGCTTTCCGATGACGACAAGCTGCAGGCGCTGCAGCTGCGCTCCCGGTTGCGGGGGTTTGAGCTGCCGGAAGACGTGGGGCGTTTCCTGTTAAAACGCCTCGATCGCGAAATGCGAACCCTGTTTATGACGCTCGATCAGCTCGATCACGCCTCGATTACCGCCCAGCGCAAACTCACTATTCCGTTCGTCAAAGAGATCCTCAGCCTGTAGTTTTCCCCGTCCGCCGACGGGGAACGTCGCTTTATACCTGGCGTAATCTTTCTGCCGCAGCGTCCAGCGTCGCTTCCTGCTTGGCAAAGCACAGGCGAATCAGCTTATGCGGGAAAGCATCCGCGCAGAACACCGACAGCGGAATTGCCGCCACACCTACTTCTTTGGTCAGCCACTGGCAGAAACTCACGTCGTCGAGATCGGAGATTGCGCTGTAGTCGGCCAGCAGGAAGTAAGTCCCTTCGCAGGGCAGAATTTCAAACCGGCTGTCCGCCAGCGCTTCAACAAAGCGGTCGCGGCGCGCGCGGTAAAACTCCGGCAGTTCACGATAATGTTCCGGTTCGGCACGCAGCATGTCGGCAATCGCAAGCTGCGCCGGGGTATTCACCGCGAACGTCAGATACTGGTGAACTTTACGCAGCTCCGCGCTGATGGCCGCCGGTGCCACGCAGTAGCCCACTTTCCAGCCCGTCATATGGAACGTTTTGCCGAAAGAGGACACAGAGATAGCGCGCTCGCGCAGCTGCGGGTGGGCCAGTACGCTGGCGTGGCCTTCTTCGTCGAAGCAGATATGCTCGTACACTTCGTCGCTCAGCACGTAGACTTCGTGCTGCGCAATGGCCTGCCACAGCGCGGCAAAATCACTTTTGCGCCAGACGGTAGCGGACGGATTGTGCGGTGTGTTAAGAATGACGAGGCGAGTTTTGTCGCTTAGCAGGGCAGTAAATTCTTGCCAGTCGACGCGGAAGTGCGGCGGCTGGAGGGCAATACGTTTCAGAATGCCGCCGGAAAGCGTCACGGCTGGAGCATAGCTGTCATAGCTCGGGTCAAAGCAAATCACTTCATCGCCCGGGCGAACCAGCGCGGTGATGGCGGCATAAAGTGCTTCGGTGGCACCAGCGGTGACCGTAATATCGGTATTGGCATCCGGCTTGTGGCCGTACAGCGCTTCGGTTTTCTCGGCGATGGCTTCGCGCAGGGCTGGAACGCCGGTCATCGGGGCGTACTGGTTTGCGCCCTGGCTGACGTGAAACGCCAGGCGTTCCTGCAGGTAGCGCGGGCCGTCAAAATCCGGGAAGCCCTGGGAAAGGTTAATCGCATTGTGCTGCTGCGCGAGGGCGCTCATTTGCGTGAAAATAGTCGTGCCGAGCGCCGGCAGTTTGCTTTCTGGAATCAAAGGGGAGTGGCTCATTATTCTTCGACCTTAACGTGGTGCGTATGTTTCCCTGTGTTGCCGGGACTATAACACGATGTTAAGATTTAGCAATCAAGACGCTTAGACGTCTAAATAATAATGACCTCAGTTGCAAACATAACGCAGCGTTAACGGCTGGAGAGATGATGATTCGCGCCATTGTTACCGATATTGAAGGCACCACCAGCGACATTCGCTTTGTGCACAACATCCTGTTCCCTTATGCCCGCGAACGCCTCGCGGGTTTTGTTCGCGAGCAGCAAAATGAAATAGCCCCAATACTCAACGACCTGCGGGCGGAAATTAATGAACCGCAGGCGGATATTGAACGGCTGATTGAGACGTTGTTTAGCTTCATGGATGTAGATCGTAAATCTACCGCGCTAAAAGCGCTGCAGGGCCTTATCTGGCGGGATGGCTACGTGAATGGAGACTTCACCGGCCATCTCTATGATGACGTTCTGCCCGCGCTCAAGGCCTGGAAACAGCAGGGCATTGCCCTGTATGTCTATTCATCCGGCTCGGTGGCGGCGCAGAAGCTGCTTTTTGGCTACAGCGATGCCGGGAATATTACTGAGTTGTTCAGCGGCTATTTTGATACCCACGTGGGGGCCAAGCGTGAAGCGCAGTCCTACCGCAACATCGCGGCGGAGATCGGCGTGGCACCTGAGTCGCTGCTGTTCTTGTCAGATATTCACCAGGAGCTGGATGCCGCACGGGAAGCCGGTTGGCAAACCGTGCAGCTTATTCGCGGCGAGGCGGATGACGTCAGCCGCCATCGCCAGGTAAACCGTTTCGACCACATCAATCTGGAGTCGTTTTTTTCATGAGCGCATTGACCATTTTTACCGATACCGAAGCAAAGGAGCCGGTATGGCACAGCACGGACGCGCAAGAAATTCGCGAGCAGTTGAACGCCAAAGACGTGCGTTTTGAACGCTGGGAAGCGAACCAGGATTTAGGCAACGACCCAACGCCGGAAACGGTGATCCACGCTTATCAGCATGCTATCGACAAGCTGGTGGCGGAGAAAGGCTATCAGAGTTGGGATGTGATCAGCCTGCGGGCGGATAACCCGCAGAAAGACGTGCTGCGGACCAAATTCCTGTCCGAACATACCCACGGCGAAGATGAAGTGCGTTTCTTCGTCGAAGGCGCGGGGCTGTTCTGCCTGCATCTGGACGACAAGGTCTATCAGATCCTCTGCGAGAAGAACGACCTGATTTCCGTCCCGGCCGGGACACCGCACTGGTTTGATATGGGGTCAGAGCCGCATTTCACCGCGATTCGTATTTTTGATAACCCGGAAGGCTGGGTGGCGCACTTTACCGGCGATGCAATTGCCGATGCTTATCCACGTTTGCCGTAGGCTGTGATTGACCCTCTCCTGGCAAAGGAGAGGGGGAAAATTGTGAATCTGTAGTGCGTTCTTTTCCTTCTCCCCTTTGGGGAGAAGGTCAGGATGAGGGGCATTATTTCTTCGGTAAAAATACCCCATCCCGAACCTGTTCCGGCGTCACCACGCCCGTATCCAAAATCCAGCCGCTAATTAATTCTGCCGGGGTAACGTCAAACGCCGGGTTATACACGCTTGCGTTGTCTGGCGCCCACTGCACGCTGCCAAAGCTGCCCGCCACGCCGGTCACTTCCCTGGCGGCACGCTGCTCAATCGGAATGGCTTCGCCGTTCGGACAGTTTCTGTCGAGCGTGGTATGAGGCGCGGCAACGTAGAATGGAATGCCGTGGTAATGCGCCAGCACGGCCAGGCTGTAGGTGCCGATCTTATTGGCCACGTCACCGTTCGCGGCGATGCGGTCCGCGCCCACCCAGATGGCGTCCACCTGCTTTTTCGCCATCAGGCTGGCGGCCATGGAATCGCAAATCAGCTGGTAAGGAATACCCAGCTCCCCTAATTCCCACGCCGTTAGCCTGCCGCCCTGCAGCAGCGGGCGGGTTTCGTCCACCCAAACGCTGGCGACGTTCCCTTCGTTAAATGCCCGCTGAATAACGCCCAGCGCGGTGCCGACGCCTGCGGTAGCCAGCCCGCCGGTATTGCAGTGGGTCAGCAGGCGGCTACCGGGTTTAACCAGCGCCGCGCCCGCCTGGGCGATGTTATCGCACAGCACTTTATCTTCTGCCACCAGCCGCAGCGCCTCTTCTTCGAGCGCAGCCACAACATTTTCCTGAGCCAGCGCCTGCTTCATACGGTCAAGGTTATTCATCAGGTTTACCGCCGTCGGGCGGGACGCCCGCAGGGTTTCCAGGGCTTCAGCGAGCTGAGCTTTTGTCAGCCCTTGCTCCGCCAACAGCGCCAGCAGCAGGCTGGCGGAAAGGCCGATGAGCGGCGCGCCGCGTACGCTGAGGGCGTGAATATGCGCGACCAGCTGTGACACGGTGTGCGCCGGGAGCCAGTTTTTCTGCTGCGGCAGCGCCTGCTGGTCAAGGATCCAAAGCTGGTTATCACGCACTTCAAGGCTGGTGGTTTTTAAATTATGCATTCGTGTTAATTCCATGTTGCGTTGTTGCGGTATATTGTGCCAACATGACTTCCAGATGTATAGACGTCCAAACGTCTTAATTAATTTTATTTTCTGAGAGGATCGCCATGTCGCAATACCGCACTTTTACCGCCGCTGACGCAGTGGCCTATGCTCAACAGTTTGGCGGGCTGCAGACGCCGTCTGAGCTGGTGGAGGCGCAGGAAGTGGGCGACGGCAACCTCAATCTGGTGTTTAAAATCTTTGATACTCAGGGCGTCAGCCGGACTATCGTGAAGCAGGCGCTGCCGTATGTGCGCTGCGTGGGCGAGTCCTGGCCGCTGACGCTGGATCGCGCTCGCCTTGAGGCGCAAACTCTGGTGGAGCACTACCAGCACAGCCCGGAACACACGGTCAACGTGGTGCATTACGACCCAGCGTTGGCGGTGATGGTGATGGAAGATCTCTCCAGCCATCGCATCTGGCGCGGCGAGTTGGTGCAGGGCGTTTATTATCCTCAGGCGGCCAGCCAGCTTGGTGAGTATCTGGCAAAAGCGCTGTTCCACACGTCAGATTTTTATCTGCATCCGCACGATAAGAAGGCGCTGGTTGCCCGCTTTATCAATCCGGAAATGTGCGAAATCACCGAAGATCTGTTCTTTAACGATCCGTATCAGATCCACGAGCGAAATAACTACCCGGCCGCGCTGGAACAACAGGTTGCCGCGCTGCGAAGCGACAGCGACCTGAAGCTGGCCGTGGCGTTGTTGAAGCATAAATTCTTTTCCAGCGCGGAAGCGCTGCTGCACGGCGATATCCACAGCGGGTCGATTTTCGTTGCGGAAGGTAGCCTGAAAGCGATCGACGCTGAATTTGGTTACGTGGGCCCGGCCGGGTTTGATCTTGGGACCGCCATCGGCAACCTGCTGCTGAACTACTGCGCGCTGCCGGGGCATTTTGGTCCACGGGATGCAGCCAGCCAGCGTGAACAGCGTCTGAAGGATATTCAGGAACTGTGGCTGAGCTTCTCAGAGCGCTTTACGGCGCTTGCCCGCGAGAAAACACGCGACGCGGCGCTGGCAACGGAAGGCTACGTTGAGCATTACCTGCAAAAAGTGTGGGTTGATGCGGTAGGCTTCTGCGGCACCGAACTGATTCGCCGCTCGGTTGGTTTGTCGCACGTTGCCGATCTGGAAAGTATTGAGGATGAGGCGGCGCGCCTGGCCTGCGTCAGCCACGCGATTGAGCTGGGCAAGTTTTTGATTCTGATCGCCGGGCAGGTGAATTCGGTGGATGAGTTTATTGCCAGAGTTCGGCAGAAGGGGTGAGGTTTCTGCTGCGTTCGATTTAAATAGGATCTATGCGGGGCTGGCGAAAGGTTCCGTTCACCTCAAGCACAAATTTACATGCAGCCCCCGCACCAGTGAACGTCTTAGGGGAGCCACCGTCACCCCCCTAAGAACCCGGACTCCCGGCCACAACGTTTCTGCTTCTTTTACCCTCACCCTAACCCTCTCCCTGGAAGGGAGAGGGAATAAACAATGTTTCTCGTGGATTTTGTTTTCTCCCTCGCCCCTTTGGGGAGAGGGCCGGGGTGAGGGGAGATTTGTCCCCGGCTCTCAGCGCCCCCGGTGATAGCCGGTGGGTTTACCGCTTCAGCGGCGATGAGCTCGCCGGGCGCCGGGGCTGTTCGGGGGATGGCGTTATCCCCCGGACACGTTCACCGTTTGCTGCGGTGGCAAAGATAACTTGTCGGATGGGTGAACGGAAAACTGCTTGCTGGCAGATCCTTCTTTTCGAAATGATAAAAGAAAGATCTGTATTAGAGGCAATTATAGGAGTACGAGAAAGTAAATCGTAGGGCTACCCCAAATACTCAATAATCGACAACCCGCCGTTATAATCCGTGCTGTACACAATCCCCTGAGCGTCGACAAAGATATCACAGGACTGGATCACCTGCGGGCGGCCAGGACGAGTATCCATCATCTTTTCCGGGGCGGCAGGTACCAGCGCACCTGTTTCTACCGGGCGGTACGGGTTGGAAATATCGTAGGCTCGCACGCCAGCGTTCTGATACGTCGCAAAAATTAGCGTATCGCTGATAAAACTACCTGGGCGGTTTTCGTGCAGATTATGCGGGCCGAAATGCGCGCCTTTCGCCACATAATCAATCTCATCCGGCTGCGGGAACGTGGAGATGCTGACCGGGTTCGACGGGTCGCGAATATCGAACAGCCAAATCAGCTTCTCGCCGTCCTCCTGATTGTCCAGCACCGCTTCGTCGAGTACTACCAACAGATCGCGATTCGGCAGCGGCAGCGCCGTATGGGTGCCGCCGCCAAACGGCGGGCTCCAGTTACGGTGGCTGATGAGCTGCGGCTGAGCGCGATCGGAAACGTCCAGCAGCGTCAGGCCGCCGTCGCGCCAGCTGGCATACGCCGTGTCGCCGCTGATAATCGCGTGGTGTAGCGCATAGCGTTTGCCTTCCGGCCAGGTGGGCTGCTCGCCTGCGGCAGTGTTCATGCCCGGCAGCCACCAGTTGCCTGCCACCTGCGGATTGCGCGGGTCGGCGAGGTCGATAGTCAGGAAGATATAATCGCTAAACCCATCGATCAGCGCGGAAACATAGGCCCAGCGGCCGCCCACGTACCAGCAGCGGTGGATGCCGATGCCGCTCAGCGACAGGAAGCTGATTTCTTTGGGTTTATCCGGCGTGGAGATATCAAAAATGCGTAATCCGGCGCTCCAGCCTTTGTCCTGCACGTCGCGAACCGTTTCACCAACCGATTTGGTGTAGTAAACCTTCTCATCGGCGAAGCGCACGTCGGCAAACAGATCCCGGGCGTTAATCACCAGCAATAGGTCGTCGTGCGCCTGCAGATGAATATTCCAGGTACCCGGCGGCGCGGGCACGAAGCCCGCCGCTTTCGGGTTTTTAGGATCGCGGACGTCCACAATCGAAAAACCCTGCGACACCATATGGCCGATATACGCATAGCCCCGGTGCACCATTAGCTGCACGCCGTCCGGTTTTCCTCCCTGATCGCTATGGCCGATCAGCCGCATATTGCGGCTGTATTCGGGTTGTGGCAGTGCCATTGCGGAACTCCTTATTTATTTTTCGCTTCGAGCGTGGCGAACCACGGCGCGATAAAGTCGTCGGTCTGGCCCCAGCCTGGAATGATTTTGCCCAACGAAGTGACGTTGACCGGGCCAGGCTGGCTGGCTAGCAGAGCCTGCGGAATGGCTGCGGCTTTAAAGTCGTAGGTCGCAGGCGTTTGTTCCCCGGCGATCTTGTAGGCCACCAGGCGCACGTTGGTGGCACCGATCAGCTTCGGATCGACCGCCACGCTGACTTTCCACGGGCTGTTGGCTTCGCGCATCAGCTGAATGTCCTGGTTGGAAACGTCGATGCTATAGAGCTTAATTTCGGTACGGCCGTTTTCCTGCAGCGCTTTATAGGCGCCCTGGCTGAAGGCATCCCAGGTGCCCCAGATGGCGTCGATTTTGCCTTTCGGGTACTTCGCCAGCACTGCGCCCACTTTGTTGGCGGTGTCGCCCTGCACGTCGGAAGAAACCGCGCCGATGGACTCCAGCTCTTTAATGCCCGGGTTGGCTTTCAGCAGTTCCTGATAGGCGGCCTGGCGGCGTTCCATCGGTGGGAAACCGGCCACCCACAGCTTGATGATGTTGGCTTTGCCGTTGAAGTCTTTGACCAACTGGCCGAAGGAGAGGCTGGTCAGCGAGGCGTCGTCCTGCTGGGTGACGGTCACGCCGGGAATGGTGCCGTTTACGGCGGTATCAAAGACCGACACCGCAATACCTGCGGCTACGGCTTTTTTCACCAGTTCGGTGGAGTAAGGATCGCGACCCTGAGAAAGAATAATCCCGTCATACTTCTGGCTGATCGCCTGGTTCACAAAGTCCTGGAAGCGGGCGTCGTCGCCGTTGCTCAGGAACGTGCTGACCTTGAAGCCCAGCTTTTTAGCCTGTTGAACCGCCCCTGCGACAAACTGCGTGGTGTTGTCGTCGGAGCCCAGGTTGCGGATCACGGCGATGCGGATTGGACCGTCGTGGGCGGCGATTTTTTCCGGCACCGGCGATGGCGTAGCGGCGTGGCCCGGCAGAGCGGCAAGCAGGCTAAGCGCCAGCAGTGAAGTTGTCAGTTTTTTCATGGTCGTTACCCTGTGTGAAGTTGTTGTTTTAGCGTCGTTGTATGTAAGTAATTGCCAGTGCGGCAGCCAGCACCAGGCCTTTAATAATGTCCATCGCGTAATAGGGCACGGAGAGCATCACCAGCCCGTTTTGCAGCACGCCCAGAATCACCGCGCCTACCAGCGTGCCGAGCGCGTTAGGTTTACCGGAACCTGCCAGAGAAAAACCAATCCAGGCGGCAGCCACGGCATCCATCAGGTAGCCGCCACCGGCGTTAACCTGTGACGAGCCAATACGTGAGGCCAGCAGAATGCCGCCCAAACCTGCCAGCAGCGAGGCCAGCACGTAGGCCGCCACGCGGTAACGGGTGGTGCGAATGCCGGACAGGCGAGCCGCCTCCGGGTTGCCGCCGATGGCGTACATCCGGCGGCCATGTTTGGTCAGAGAGAGCGCGAGCTGTGCGACCAGCGTGACCACCAGCATGATGATGACGATGGTCGGCACCTGCCCGAGCAGGCCAAAGGCGGCGGGAATCGTCCCTTCCGCCATGTCGCCGCTCGGCAGCACCATGTTTTCGGTGATCGAGCCACCGTAGCTGTAGGTCATCGCCACGCCCTGAATCACAAACAGGCTGGCAAGCGTGGCAAGCATGTCGGGAATTTTCAGCACCACGATCAGGAAGGCGTTGAATAGCCCGACCAGCGTGCACAGCACCAGGGTAATAAGAATCGCTTCGGTGGTGCCGAAGCCGTGCCAGACGAACAGCGAAATCACCAGCGCGTTTGCCAGCGAGGCGGTCGAGCCGACGGACAAATCAAACCCGCCTACGGTGAGCGAGATTGACACGCCGATGGCGATCACCGTCACGATGGCGATGGAGCGCAGAATATTGATGATGTTGTTCGGCTCAAGGAAACTGTCGGACGCGATACCGAACAGCGCCACCAGGGCCACCACGGTGAGCAACATCCCCCATTTGTAGAGAAAGTCAAAGAACTGCTGGCGGCCTGACGCGCTGGCCTTAAGGGATAATGCTTTGCTCACGCGGGGGTTCCTCCGGTGGAGTAGAGTAATAAGGTTTCTTCGGTAGCCTGGTGGCCGTCCAGTTCAGCGACGATGCGCCCGTCCCACAGCACGCAGATGCGATCGCACAGCCCGACCAGCTCGGCAAATTCGCCCGAGGCGTAAATCACCCCTTTGCCACGGCGGGCCAGCTTGTCAATCAGCACGAAGAGGTCGGTTTTGGCTTTGATGTCTACGCCTTTGGTTGGCTCATCAAAAATCAGTACGTCGGCTTCGTTGCGCAGCCATTTGCCGATGGCCACTTTTTGCTGATTGCCGCCGGACAGGCGGCGCAGCGTTTGTGCCGGGCCGCTGGTGCGAATGCCCAACTGCTGAATGGTCTCCTCCGCCCAACGCCTGGCTTTGCGGTAGTCGAACAGCCCCCAGCGGGTAAACTGGCTGTCGGCGCTGACGGCGAGATTCATGGTGACCGACTCGTCGATAAAAATGCCTTCTTTGCGGCGCTCCTCCGGCACCAGCACAACGCCGCGAGTGACGGAATCCGCCGGGTCGGTCGGGCGCCAGGCCTTGCCTTTTAATTCGCCGCGATCAAGCGTGCTGCGGGTGGCGCCGAACAGCGCTTTGCACAGCTCGGTTTTCCCCGCTCCGGCGAGGCCCGCAATGCCCAGAATTTCGCCTTTGCGCAGGCACAACGTGATGTCGCGCAGCAGCGCGTCGTCATGCAGACCTTCCACTGCCAGCAGCGTGTCGCCCTCAACCGGCGGGCGGTGAGGGGGATAAATATCGTCCAGCTGGTGGCCCAGCATTTTCTCGACAATCTCTTCGCCACTGAGATGCCCCATAGGGCCGCTGTCCACCAGCTTGCCGTCGCGCAGCACCGTCATCTGGTCGCAAATGGCTTTCAGTTCATGGATGCGGTGGGAGATAAACACCACGCCAATGCCACCGCTTTGTAGTCGCTGCACGACGCGGAAAAGATGTTCGCTTTCCTGGCTGTCCAGCGGGGCGGTGGGTTCGTCGAGGATCAGAAAACGGCAATGATGTGAGAGCGCCCGCGCCAGCAGGATTTGCTGTTTTTCCGCCAGGGTGCATTGCTCAATACGTTTTTTGACGTCGATCTCCACGTCGAGCTGCGCCAGCGCTTCGCGAGCCTGCCGGTAAATTTTCGACCAGCGGTAGACATGCCCCGTTTCGGCCAGCTTATCGAGCATGATGTTTTCCGCCACGCTCAGGCCCGGCACCAGGGCAACGTCCACTTCCTGCTGCACCAGATGGATCCCCAGCAGTTTGGCGTCACGCGGGCTGCGGATCGTCACCGTTTCACCGTCGATCAGGATTTCGCCCTGGTAACCCTCGTGCGCGCCGGAAAGTACCGCCATCAACGTGGATTTACCCGCACCGTTTGCGCCGGTTAAAGCATGTACCGAGCCGCCCTCCAGCCGGAAATTCACCTGGCTCAGCGCGTTAAAGCCCGCGAAGGCGATAGAGATTTCTCGCATCTCAAGGCGGTTAAGCGTGGTCATAGCGGCGGCGGCTTCCGGGTTTAATGAATTGATCTGTCGAATTTTTAACGGCCTTCTCGGTTGCGGGCAATGAACGAAAAGACATAAGATAAAGCAAAATGATATTAGCCGTCCAGATGTCTGGACATATCATCGGCATAGAATATATCCCGCCAGCGAAGAAAAGGAAATGCATCATGACCAGCACCGCTATCCGCGTGGTTACCGGCCCCGCGAATTACTATTCACACCCCGGCAGCCTTGCCCGTCTGACTGAGTTTTACAGCGAAGATCAGCTGAATAACGCGGTCTGGATCTACGGCGAACGTGCGTTTGCGGCGGCCCGGCCTTTCCTGCCGGAGGCGTTTTCGTTGCCCGGCGCGAAGCATATTCAGTTTGGAGGGCACTGCAGCGAAAGCGACGTGCAGAGGCTGGTGGCGGAGTCTGGTGAACGTCAGGTGGTGATCGGCCTCGGCGGTGGAGCGCTGCTGGATACGGTCAAAGTGGTTGCTCGTCGGCTGAATGCGCCAGTGGTGGCGATCCCGACCATCGCGGCAACCTGCGCGGCCTGGACGCCGCTGTCCGTGTGGTACAACGACGCCGGGCAGGCGCTGCGCTTCGAGATTTTCAACGATGCTAACCATCTGGTGCTGGTGGAGCCGGAAATTATCCTGCGTGCGCCGCAGGAATATCTGCTGGCCGGCGTCGGTGACACGCTGGCGAAGTGGTACGAAGCGGTGGTGCTTAGCCCGCAGCCGGAAAATCTGCCGCTGACCGTGCGCCTCGGTATTGGTGCGGCGCTGGCGATCCGCGATGTTTTGCTGGAGCGCAGCGAGCAGGCGCTGGAAGATCAGCGTCAGGGCAAGTTAAGCCAGGCGTTTCTGGACGTGGTCGAGGCGATTATTGCCGGGGGCGGGATGGTGGGGGGCCTGGGCGAACGTTACACCCGCGTTGCCGCCGCGCATGCCGTTCATAATGGCCTGACGACGCTGCCGCAAACCGACCGCTTCCTGCACGGCACGAAAGTGGCCTACGGGATTCTGGTGCAGAGCGCACTGCTGGGGCAGGACGATGTTCTGGCGCAGCTGACGCAGGCCTATAAGCGTTTCAATCTGCCAACAAAACTGGTGCAGCTGGATGTAGATATCCGTAATCGTGCCGACCTGGATAAGGTGATTGCCCGTACTTTACAGGCCGGGGAGTCCATTCATGCGCTTCCGGTGGCGCTGTCGCCGGAGAGTTTGCTGGCGGCGCTGGAGAAGGTTGAGGCGTGGTAAATATTTGCCCCTCACCCTAACCCTCTCCCCATAGGGGAGAGGGGATAAAACCAGGTACGAAAACTTTCTTTCAACCCTCTCCCCAGAAGGAGGAGGGGATAAAACCAGGTACGGAAACTTTCTTTCAACCCTCTCCCCCAGAAGGAGGAGGGGATAAAACCAGGTACGAAAACTTTCTTTCTACCCTTTTCCTGAGGGAGAGGGAATAGACAGGATTGCATGTCGTTTTTTCTCCCTCGCCCCTTTTGGGAGAGGGTCGGGGTGAGGGAAAAAATTGCTCCCTACGCTCATTGCCCTTCAGCCTAACTGCAGCTCCCGCACCAAACTAAACGCCTGCTTCATATGCTCCTCGCTGACGATAAACGCCCTTAGCTGCTGCGCAGCGTCCATTCCTTTGGCAATCAGCCCTTGCGGGCTGGCGCTAATCTGCCAGGTCAGGTCGCGGCGCTGGGTTTCACCGGCCAGGTGCAGCGGCATCTCCGGCGTTTTCACCTTGACCAGCATCGCCGGAAGGGAAAGCGCGTCGCTCGCCCCGAGCAGGTTTTTCGCCAGCGTCATGGCGCTGAGCTGAATTGGCTGCAGGAACGGTAGCACTTTGCCATCGATTTCTGCGCAGTCGCCGAGGGCGTAAATATCCGGATCGGATGTTTGCAGCTGGCTGTTCACCTTGACGCCCCGGTTAACCTCAAGCCCTGCATGCTGGGCCAGCCCAACGTTCGGGCGCAGGCCGATGGCGGACACTACCGCATCAACTTGCAGCTCACGTCCGTTGTTAAGCGTGGCGGACAGCCCTGACTCCGCCTGGCTCACCGCTTCCAGACGCTGGTTGAACAGCAGCTCGACGCCCATCTGGTTCAGGCGGGATTGCAGGCGGCCGCTAACCTCTGCCGGAAGCAGCGACGCCATCAGGTGGCTGGCGTTATCCACCAGCACAACCTCTTTGCCCGCACGGCAGAAGTCCATCGCCAGCTCGCTGCCGATCAGCCCGCCGCCGAGGATCATCACCCGCCGCGCGTCGCGCAGCCGGGTTTCACAGGCCTGATACTCCTGCTGGCTGTTGAGCGTCGTCATCAGCTCTTTGCCGGCAACGGGCGGCAGCAGGGCAGAAGAGCCGGTCGCCAGCACCAGCTTGTCGTAGTGCCATTGCTGCTCGCCGCAGTTGACCCGTTTATTTTTTGGGTCAAGGCTGCTGACCCAGCTATTGGCGTGCAGCGTCAGGTTGAACTGCTCCGCAAACGCGCCAGCCTGCTGGCGGGTCATCGTTTCGGCCCGCTGGTTTAAGCTGATGACGTGGCTCAGGCCCGGTTTGTTGTACTCGTCGGCGCTGTCGGCGGCAATCAGCCGGATGGGTACGTCTGCGCTGTGTTTGCGGATATTTTTCACCAACTGGCGGGCGGCAAAGCCCGAGCCGACTATTACAATGCCGTTGTTCATTTGGCCTCCGTTGCCAGTTCGTCGAAGACGTCTTTGCCCAGCGAACATTCAGGGCACAAGAAACTGTCAGGCACTTCGCTCCATGGTGTGCCTGGCTCAACGGCCTGCATCGGTTCGCCCTGGGCTGGATCGTAAATCCACTGGCAAACGCTGCACTGCATGCAGGGGCCGAGGTCGGCGCCGGTGGATTCTGCTTTTGCTTCTTCGGCTAGCGGAGCGACGGTGATTGAAGCCTGAGCCACCGGCAGCGGGGAGAGCGCCCACTGGCGGGCGATTTCGCGACCGTGTTCGCGGCAAAGCTCCAGGGCGTTGCCGTCCGGACGCCATTTCGCCTTCAGGCTGAGGGACATTTCAAACCCGGCGTCCTGCAGGCGGGTGGAAAGGCGATCGACCGCGCCGCCGCTCCAGCCGTGGGAGCCGAAGGCGCTGGCGCGTTTGTTACGGAAGCGCAGCCCGGTTATCTCCTCCACCAGCCCGGCGATTTTCGGCATCATCACGTTGTTCATGGTGGAGGTGCCGACCAGCACGCCTTTGGAGCGGAACACGTTGGTCAGAATTTCGTTTTTATCGCTGCGCGCCACGTTGAAGATTTTCACCGCCACGCGCGGGTCAACTTCGTGAATGCCCTGGGCAATGGCGTCCGCCATCATGCGGGTGTTGTTCGACATGGTGTCGTAGAACAGCGTGATGCGGTCTTCCTGGTAATCGGCGGCCCATTTCAGGTACAGCTCAACGATTTGCGTCGGGTTGTCGCGCCAGACCACGCCGTGGGAAGTGGCAATCATCTCCACCGGCAGGTTGAAGCCGAGGATTTCGGTAATTTTTGGCGTTACCAGGCGGCTGAACGGCGTCAGGATGTTGGCGTAGTAGCGCTGGCACTGTTCGAACAGCTCGGTCTGATCCACTTCGTCGTTAAACAGATGCTCGTCGCAGTAATGCTGGCCGAAGGCGTCGTTGCTGAACAGCACCGCGTCGCCGGTCAGGTAGGTCATCATGCTGTCCGGCCAGTGCAGCATTGGCGTTTCAACGAAGATCAGCTGTTTGCCATTGCCGATGTCCAGGCTGTCGCCGGTTTTCACCACCTTAAAGTTCCACTCCGGGTGATGGTGGTGACCATTAATGGAGTCGATGCCGTTAGCGGTGCAGTAGATTGGCGTGTGCGGGATGCGTGACATTAGCTCGGTCAGCGCCCCCGCGTGGTCTTCTTCCGCGTGGTTGATAATGATGTAGTCGAGCGTGTTAAGGTCGATTTCACGCTCAAGGTTTTGCACAAACTCGCGGCTGAACTTGTGGTCTACAGTGTCGATCAGGACAGTTTTCTCTTCGCGAATGAGGTAGCTGTTGTAGCTGCTGCCGCGCAGCGTTTTATATTCCGTGCCGTGAAAATCACGCACTTCCCAGTCACGTTGCCCAACCCACTGAATGTTGTTTTTAACCTGAATAGCCATTGAGAACCTCATTGATGTCATAGCGTTAAGTACTTCAATGACGGTGTTATTGCGAGTATCGTGCCAGTTTTATAATTTATTGATTTTTTAATTGTTTGTTGTTTTTGTGTTCTTTTTATTGTCATAATGACATTGTTATTTTTGGTCATAATGACTCTGATGTTTGTCATTTTGACTACTCAGGCGTAAGCTGAACGCCTCGCGTTCCAGGAGCCTCCCTATGAGCCTGTCGATGTCTTCTCTCGCCGCCATTGCAATCGAACTGCAGAGCGGCATCAGCCATTCCGATCGCTTTACCCGCGTTATCCGAACCCTGAGAAAGCTGCTCGGCGGTGATGCCACGGCGCTGCTGCGCTACGAGTCGCGGCATTTTTACCCGCTGGCGATAGACGGCCTTGCCATCGATGTGCTGGGGCGGCGCTTTGCCGTGGACGCTCATCCGCGACTGGAGGCCATTGCCCGCGCGGGTGACGTGGTGCGTTTCCCGGCCGACAGCGAGCTGCCCGACCCGTATGACGGCCTGATTCCAGACCATGAAGAACTCAAAGTTCACGCCTGCCTGGGGCTGCCGCTGTTTGCCGACCAGACGCTCATCGGGGCGCTGACCGTGGACGGCATGGATCCTTATCAGTTCGACAGCTTCAGCGATGAGGAGCTCAGGCTGATTGGCGTACTGGCGTCCGGGGCGCTGAACAATGCTTTGCTGCTGGAACAGCTTGAAAAACAAACGCCGGAAGGCACGGTGCAGCCCGCTATTGCGCGGGAGGCCGCCGGGGAGATGATTGGCCGCTCGCCGGGCATCATCCAGCTGAAAAAAGAGATTGATATCGTTGCCAGTTCCGATCTAAACGTGCTGATCACCGGCGAGACTGGCGTGGGGAAAGAGCTGGTAGCGCGGGCGATTCACGCCGGATCGGCCAGGGTGGCAAGTTCGCTGGTTTACCTTAACTGCGCCGCGCTGCCGGAAAGCGTGGCGGAAAGTGAGCTGTTCGGCCATGTGAAGGGCGCTTTTACCGGGGCGATTCATCACCGCACCGGCAAGTTTGAAATGGCGGATAACGGCACACTGTTTCTCGATGAAATCGGTGAATTACCGCTGGCGCTGCAGGCCAAGCTGCTGCGCGTGTTGCAGTACGGTGATATTCAGCGGGTAGGGGACGATCGCAGCCAGCGCGTGGATGTTCGGGTATTGGCCGCGACTAACCGCGATCTGCGCCAGCAGGTACTGGCCGGCGAGTTTCGCGCCGACCTGTTTCACCGCCTGAGCGTTTTTCCGCTGCACATTCCACCGTTGCGCGAGCGGGGAGAGGACATTGCGCTGCTGGCCGGTTTTTTCTGCGAGCAAAGCCGCGTGAAGATGGGGCTGAAGCAGGTTGGGCTGAGTGAATCGGCTCGGATGCTTCTGGCGCAGTATGGCTGGCCGGGAAATATCCGCGAGCTGGAACACGCCATTTATCGCGCGATTGTGCTGGCCCGCGCCGGTTACCCGCAGGGCGAGCTTGTGCTTCAGCCTCAACATTTCCAGCTTGCTGGCCAGTTGGATGTGGTAGCCCACGAGCCAGAAACGCCACCTGTAGAACCCCCTATTGCCAGCCTGCGAGAAGCGACCGATGCGTTTCAGCGCGGCCAGGTTAGGGAAGCGCTTGCCCGTAACGGCAATAACTGGGCGGCCAGCGCCCGGCAGCTCGGCGTCGATGTGGCCAACCTCCACCGGCTGGCGAAGCGGCTGGGAGTGAAATCATCCCAAGGGAGTACCTCTTAACTTCAACCGCAGATAAATTCATCATACAAACTCGTTGTTTAGCGGCGAAGCGGCGCGGATAATCGCTGTGTATTTTTATATATAACGAGGATGCTATGGCTTTGACTTCAGCACGCAGCGCGGGCGCCCTGGCGCTTTGCTCACTTATTTTCAGCGCCTCGGCGCTGGCTTCTGCCGATATTCGCGTCACCTATGCAGGTTCGATGGGCAAGGTCATGGACCAGTCCCTCGGCCCGGCCTTCGCGAAAGAAAACCACGGTGATTACCAGGGGCAGGGGCAAGGCGCTTACGGAATGGCGCGGCTGCTCGCCAGCAAGAAAATTACCGCCGATGTGTTTGTCTCTATCACCCCCGGCCCTATGCAAATCCTGAAAGATGCCGGGCTGATTGACGATGCCGTGCCGGTGGCCAGCACCAGCATGGTTATCGCCTATAGCCCGAAAGGAAAATACGCGCCGCAGTTTGCCGCCGCGAACGGGAAAGACGCCAGCTGGCTGAAAGTGCTGGCGACGCCGGGGCTGAAGTTTGGCCGTACCGATCCGTATAACGATCCTAAAGGACAGAATATTGTCTTTACGCTGCTGCTGGCGGAAAAATATTACCAGCAGCCGGGCGTGGCGAAGCAGGTGATGGGGGAAGTACAAAACCCTGCCCAGGTCAGCCTGGAAGGTGGGCTGCTGACGCGGCTGGAGAGCGGGCAGGTTGACGCCGCCGCCGGGTACGAAAGCGAAGTGATTTCCGCCAAACTGCCGTACATCGCGCTGCCGGATGAGATAAACCTCAGCAACCCTGATGAAGCCAAACAGTGGTACGACACCGTGAGCTTCACCATCAAGGACAGCGCCGGGAAAGATCAGGTGCTGCATACCCAGCCGCTGGTCTATTACGCTGCCGTGCTGAAAAACGCCCCGAACGGCGTGCCGCAGGGGCAGAAGTTTATCGACTTTATGCGCAGCGCCGAAGGCCAGAAGCTGTTTAAAGCGAATGGCTATGCGGCACCTAAAGGCCAGGCGATTTACGCGCAATGATGCGTAGCCCGGCAATGTGGCTGTCGCTCCCGGCACTGCTTCTGCTGGCGATTCCGTTTGCGACTTTGCTGGGCGTCACGCCGTGGCACGGGTTTCATTTGGCCTGGGGAGACGGTAGCGCGATTGCCGTTTCCCTTGGGCTGGGCGGCCTGGCGCTGATGATTGTTGTCGCGCTGGGGCTGCCGGTGGCATGGTGGCTGGCCTGGGCCAAAGGCCGGCGTCGACTGCTGGTTGAGGTACTGGTGTTGCTTCCCCTGCTTACGCCGCCGCTGGCGATGGGGATTTTGCTGATTTCCGCCTGGGGGCCGTATAGCCTGGCGGGGGAGTGGCTGTCCCGCTTCGGGCTGACGCTGGTGAATAACCCCGGGGCTTTCGTGCTGGCTCAGGTTTACGGCGCGCTGCCTTACTTTATTACCGCCGCCCGTTCCGCGTTTGCCGCGGTGCCGAAAGAGATTCTTGAAGCCGGGCGCACGCTTGGGGCCTCGCCCTGGCAGCGCTTCCTGCGCCTTGCTTTGCCGATGTCCGCGCCGGGACTTGCGTCGGCGCTTGCCGTGGCCTGGGTTCGGGCCATCGGTGAATTTGGCATCGTGATGATTTTTGCCTGGTTCCCTCAGGGGATCCCCGTCAAGCTGTATACCAATCTGCAAAACGACGGCGTGGATGCGGTTTATACTTTGGTATGGCTGCTGCTGCTGTTCACTTTGCCTCTGCCGATTATCTGCTTTGCTTTTGCCCGGCGAAAAGCGGCGCATTAGGGCTGTCAGGTTGCTGTCGGGTTGATGTCGTGTCGCTGTCGTGTTGAAGTGGCGCGGGCTGAGCCATAGTCAGGGCGGGTTAAATCATTTGAGGATCTTCAGCCATGAGTAACAACATTAAAGCGTTGCGTTTGTCCCGCGCCTGGTCCCAGGAGCAGCTGGCCGAACTCTCTTCCCTGAGCGTCAGAACTATTCAGCGTATTGAAAATGGCGGGCAGGCGAGCCTGGAAACCATGAGCGCGATTGCGGCGGCGTTCGATCTCAAGGTGACGGATTTGTACGACGACAATGAGCCGGACGGTGAACCTGAGGATGCGCTCAATACGCGCATTCTTGAAGCTAAGCGCCGCGTGGCTCGCGAGTATCGCTTCTACCGTTCCGTGCTGGTGTGGGCGATTGTGTGTACTGGCCTGGCCGTTATTAACTGGCTGACTTCGCCGGGCCACTATTGGTTCCAGTGGGCAACGCTGATTTGGGGGGCGCTGCTTGTGATGGGCGGCCTGCGCCTGTTCCTGCTGAAGGGCTGGCTGGAGAAACGCCAGCAGCAGCGCCTCCAGCAGCTGTTGCGGAAGTGATCAGTTCACAATGCGGTTGCGGGCAATCCAGTCGATAAAAGCCTGTTTCGGCAGGGCTTTGCTGTAAAGCCAGCCCTGCCCCCAGGCGACGCCGTGTTCCCGCAGCCACGCCGCCTGCGCCGCCGTTTCAATCCCTTCCGCGAGCGTTGCCAGATGAAGCGTTTTCGCCATTTCAATGATGTACGGCGTGACGTTTTTGTACTCCAGCGCGTCAACGAACGATTTGTCTATTTTCAGGATATCGACGTCGAGATCCTGCAGGTAGCTGAGGCTGGAATAGCCGGTGCCAAAGTCATCCAGGTAGATCGGGTGGCCCGCTTCGCGGTATTTCGCCACAATCGGGGCGCTCACCTTAGGATTGGCAAAGCCTCGCTCGGTAATCTCCAGCGCTATTTGTTCCGCTTTGACCTGATACTTCAGCAGCAGCGGCCTGATAGCCAGCAGCACCCTGTCGTTAAGCACGTCGCTCGGGGAGAGATTGATTGAAATATGGTGCTGAGGGTGGGCGTGCAGCCAGTCACCGAGATCGGCGAAAGTCTTTTTAATCACCAGCTCGGTGATCTGCGAAATAAGCCCGGTCTGCTCGGCAATGGGAATGAAGATGTCCGGGCTGATGAAACTCCCGTCCGGTAAGCGCCAGCGAAGCAGCGCTTCTGCACCTACGCCTTCACCGGTTTTTAAATCAACGATGGGCTGATATTCGAGGCTAAATTCCCGGCCTTTGATGGCGTCCTGAATACGCGCCTGCGGGGATTCAAGACGGCGCAGCAGGCGAGTGATGAACCAGCCTGCGCTAAGGCTAACGAGAATACCTATTGGCAGCCAGATGACCAGTTGCTTATACCAGGCCGTTTGCAGCGGGGCACTGGACGCCCAGGTTATCAGGGCCAACCCGGACGCCGGAGAGCGGAGAATGACATAGTCGTTTTTCCCGTCGGAGTAAGTTGTCGCGCCCTTTGCTACCTGACTTTCCCAGCTGTTGTTGGGCAACCCGGCGTTACTGGCAATCAGTCGATTACGCGCCAGGCCAACCAGGGCAACGTTGACCGGCGTATTGCCAAGAGGAATGACGTCAATGAAGGCCTGCGGATCGATAACCACCACATGATCCTGGTTACCGATGTATATCATTGGGCGCTGAAAACCCAGATCGGTGACGTCGGTGTACCAGGCGAAGAAGCCCCGTGTGCTTTGCGTATCGGGTGGGCCAAGCTTAATGCCATGGTGTGCTGCTTCAAGGGAAGAACATACGGCCCGGTCGCCGACGAGATAGACGACTTCCTGGATGTAGAGATAATCAAAAGCGACACGGCGCATGGCATCCAGGTGGCTGGCAGAGCAGTGCTGACCGCGAAAAGCGTTGATTTGCCTGAGCGCCATGTTGGCCTGGCTAATAACTTTGTCGCTGCGGACCATCCCACGATCGGCGTAATTTTCAAGCTCGTTATGGAAGTTTTTCTCGGCTTTGTTATGGGCCAGATAAATGCTAAGCAAGATGGGCAGCAGCACTGCCACGATCAGTACGCCATTGACGAGGGTGACCCTTTTTTGGCTTGTCATAAGTGGGTTCCGGCGTAAGGGGATAAATGTCAGGGATAATTTACCTGCCAGCATAGTTCACCGGGCACAGGAATGTTATGTTTCAGCGCAAAGGTTAGGAGCCCGCGATGAAAAAGAAAGACTTTGTGACCCAGGATTTACTGAGCAAAATTTATCAGCACAGCGAACCTGGCCCGCGCAAATTGCCGCCTGAGCGGCAGCTGGCCGAAGAATATGGGGTTTCACGCTTTACCATTCGACAGGCGCTGGAAAAACTGGTCAGCATTGGCGTGGTTTCCATTATTCAAGGGTCCGGGATCTGGATTAACGAGCAGGCCCGCAGCAGTCCGCTGGTGTATAACTCGATTACCGAAAAGTCTTTCGATCGCATTACGTTTCGGCTGATTAGCCTGCATAAAAAGCTGCCCGACCGCGACGAACAGCAGGTTTTTGGCCTCGGCGCCGGGGAGTTTATCTGGCAGTTTTGCCGCCTGCGCCTGGTGGATGGCCAGAAAGTACAGATTGAAACGTCGCGCCTGCCGGCTAAAGATTTCCCCGACCTCAACCAGAAGGCGATAGAAAGCTCTTTGCAGCAATATGTCCTGAGCAAGGGGTTTCGTATTTCGCATTTACTGACCCGCTACCAGGCCGTTGCGGTCAATAAAGAGCAGGCCCAACTGCTCGAATGTAAGAAGGGCCAGCCCGCGATGCAAATCAGCAACCGTGGCATTCTGGAAGGGGGACGGGTGTTTGAAATCAGCGATATCGTCGATATCAACTATTCCTGCACCTATGTCATCCCCTTCAACCAAGCTAATCTCGCCCGGCGTAAAACGTCTTAAGGCGTGTGGATCGCGCCGTTGGGCAGGCGGCTTTGCGTCCATTCGTGCGGGCGATATTCCACCGGGAAGCGTTCCGCCTGTAGCTGGTCAAAGCCCACGCCAATGCCCGATTTTTCCAGCGGATACATATAGCCTTTTTCCGCAGCCGGGGCACCGGGGAAGACGGCTGCGGTGTTCTCTTTGACGGGAATAAACTCCTGAATCGCCGCGTTATGCAGGTGAATGTTCAGGTGAGTATTCACCGCAACCGCAATCGGCGTCATGTCCGGTGGCCCGTGCCAGGCGAGGCGCACGCCAAAGGCCTGGCAGAGCACCGCCAGTTTTAGCGCCGGGGTGATCCCGCCGATCTGCGAAACGTGGCAGCGAATAAAATCGATGCGGCGGTTCACGATCAGGTCATGCCATTCCGCCGGGTTGTTGAACAGTTCGCCCATCGCCAGCGGTACGGAGGAGTGCTGGCGCACCTGTTCCAGCCACGCGCTTTGCTGCGGCGGCAGAATATCTTCGATAAACCACGGCTGGTAAGGCTCCAGCGCTTTCGCCAGTTGAATGGCCTGCTGGGGGAATAACCGCTCGTGAACGTCGTGCAGGATATGGAAGCGGTGGCCGTATTTCTCACGCAATGCGCGGAACATTTCCACCGTGTTAGCCATGTATTCGTCCTGGTCGTAATACGCGCCGGGCGTGGGATTTTTGGTCTGGTGCATACTCTGAGGCGTGCCGCCATAGAACCCAAGCTGGCAGCGGATGTAGCGGTATCCTTGCGCCAGCAGCTTATCCACTTCCTGATAAAGCCCTGCAAGCGTTTCACTGACGGCGTGGCTGTAAACGGCGATGGCATCTTTCGATTTGCCGCCCAAAAGCTGGTAAAGCGGCATATTCGCCAGCTGGCCTTTGATGTCCCACAGCGCCATATCCACGCCGGCGATGGCGTTGTTCATGACCGGGCCGTTTCGCCAGTAGGCGTTGACGGTCATCATCTGCCACAGGTCTTCAATGTGGTTGGCGTCGCGGCCAATTAACAGCGGCTTGAGGTATTCATCGACCAGGGTTTTTACTGCCAGCGGCCGCTGCTGGAAGGTGGCGCACCCCAGGCCGATGACGCCTTTGTGAGTGGTGACGCGGACCGTGACCAGGTTGTGCCGGTCCGGTTTAGTAATAAAACATTCAATATTTTCGATAATTGTGGGTAGCACGAGAAAGCTCCACCGTCAGGCTGAGATAAACGCAGTGAATTAAGTTCTGCTATTACTATCACCCTATTTTTCCCCGCGGGTAAACGCTTTTTTGACTCTTTTTTATTGGTCAGTTATTTCACTTTTAAAGGCCATAAAACCGTACCAATTGCTGTTGTTGTTCTTTTGTTTTGGCTATTTGTGACGATTGTCATGTTTCATTGGTTTGTTTTTGATTTTTCGATTCTCTACCATCGGCGCAGCAACACATAACAATAAACCAACACCGGGGAGTTATTCATGGGGAGTCGTGACGTCATTGCTTCTATTATTCGTCTGGTCGGCGGGACGGATAATATTAATAAAGTCTGGCACTGCATGACGCGTCTGCGTTTCGATTTAATTGATGAGAATAAAGTGAACCAGGCGGATATCAAAAAGCTGCCCGGCGTGCTGGGCGCGCAGACACAAAGCGATCAGTTTCAGATAATCATCGGCCCGCAGGTGAACAGCTGGTATGAGCAACTGACTGCGCTGCTTGGCGGCGCAAAAGAGGCACCTGCCGCTTCTACTGGCAAGAAAGAGCGTAAGAGCCTGGTGTCGCTGTTTATGGACACGGTTTCCGGCGTTTTTGGCCCGATTGTCCCGGCGATAGCCGGGGCGGGGATGATCAAAGGCCTGCTGGCCGGGCTGGTGGCGCTCAAGCTGATCTCGGCCAAAAGCGATACGGTGATCGTTATCGATCTCATCGCCAGCGGCGTGTTTTATTTCCTGCCGTTTTTCCTCGCGATCTCCGCGGCAAGAATGTTTAAAACTAACGAATACCTCGCGGCGGCGGTGGCGGCCTGCTTCATGTATCCGTCGCTGATTGAGGCTGCGAAAGCGCTGGCCGCGCATCAGGCGGGCGCGGTGGATGCTTTCTATTTTCTGAATGCGATCCCGGTTTCGGTGTTTAACTACGCCTCCAGCGTGATCCCGGTTATTTTCTCGGTGCTGGCGCTGAGCTACATCCATCGCTGGGTGGACAGCATCATGCCTGACGTGCTGAAAACGGTGTTCACCCCGACACTGACGTTATTCATCTCCGCGCTGGTGGCGCTGGTGGTGATCGGCCCGCTGGGGATTTATCTGGGGAAAGGGCTGGCCTGGTTTATTGAAGGGCTGTTCGGGATTTCCGCGAGCTTCGCCGGGCTGGTGGTGGGCGCCATTCGCCCGATAGCGATTCTGACCGGAATGCACCACGCCATGACGCCGATTGCGCTGCAGAACTTTACCGATCGCGGCTATGACATGCTGATGCCGATGATGTTTATGGCCAACATGGCTATCGCGGGGGCGACGTTTGCCATCTGGCGGCAGAGCAAGTCGAAGGCGGATCGTTCGGTGGTGCTCTCTGCCGGGATCTCCGCGCTGCTGGGGATTACCGAACCGGCGCTGTTTGGCGTGTTAACCCGCTACAAGAAAGCGTTTATTGCCGCCACGGTTGCCAGTTCGATTGCGTCGGCCTTCATCGCGTTCTTCGGCGTGCGGCTGTACGGCTATATTCTGTCGAGCATTTTTAGTCTGCCCGCTTATATTGGGCCGTACTTTATCTTTGCCCTGCTGGGCGTGGCGCTGGCGCTGGGACTTTCTTTCGCGCTGACCACCGTGCTGGTGCGTGAGAAAGAGACAAACGCATTCTCGTCGAGAAAAAGCGTGTAAAAACCGCTACTATCGGTTTTTCTCTCGTGCTGAATGATTGGATATGGCTTCTCTGAAAGATGTTGCAACCCTGGCGGGCGTGTCGCTGATGACCGTTTCCAGGGTCATTAATCAGGCTGAACACGTTAGCCCGGCGACCCGGGAGCGGGTACAGCGGGCCATTGATGAGCTGAATTATGTGCCGGACTATTCCGCCAGGAAGATTCGAAGCAAAGGCGTTAAAGCATCGACAATCGGTATTCTGGCGCTGGACACCGCCACCACGCCCTATTCTGTAGAAATACTGTTGGCCATTGAGCAGACTGCACGTGAGCGAGGCTGGAACAGTTTTCTCATTAATATCCTTTCTGCTGACGACGCCGAGCGGGCGGTCAATCAGCTCCTGGCCCAGCGGCCGGACGGCATCATTTTTACCACGATGGGGCTGCGGCACGTTGAGCTCCCTGCGGTACTAAAAAACCACCGGGTGGTGCTGGCCAACTGTATTAGTGATGATGCTGATTTACCGAGTTACATTCCGGATGATTTTAACGGGCAGTACCAGGCCACTCGCCATCTGATTGAGCGGGGATACCGCCGTCCGCTTTGCCTGTGGCTGCCCGAAGAAGCGCTTGCCAGCCGTTCTCGTCAGGATGGATTCGAGCAGGCCTGGCGCGAAGCCGGGCTCGACGTTGAGACGGTGATGCAGTATCACATGCAGTGGGGCGATAGCCATTATCCTGAATTGGCTGGGCTTGTTCTGGCACATTGCCAGCAGGGAAAAGCGGATTTCGATGTGCTGGTGTGCGGTAATGACCGCATCGCTTTTGTGGCCTGGCAGACGCTGTTGGCGCAGGGCGTGGCAATTCCTGAGCAGGTGGCTGTGCTTGGATTCGATAACCAGATAGGGATCGGTGATTTGTTCCTGCCGCCGCTGACGACGGTTCAGTTGCCGCATGACGCGATTGGTCGCCAGGCGGCATTGCATTTAATTGACGGGTTGACCCGCAGCGGCATCCAGCGGCTGCCTTGCCCGCTGGTCAAGCGCGTTTCGCTATAGCGCGTTCAATTGCCACAGCGTGCCGCCCCGGCATAAGGCTTTCCCGTGGCTGGCAAACAGTTCCAGCTGACGTTCCCCTGGCTGCGGGTAGAGGCGGCTGCTGAGACAATATTCGCCCTGGTTAACAAAGACTTCGATGGAAGAGCGATCGATAAAAATCCGCAGATGCAGGTCGGCGTTTTCTGATAACGGCACGCTGCGATCGCCGTCCAACTGCGCGTCCTGATAGCCGCGTGACAGCACCAGACGCTGCGTCAACGCATCTACAAACAGCTCACAACCTTGTCCAAGGCGAATACCGTAGCGTTCAGCCGTGCTTTGCCCGGCTTCCCAGGCTATCTCTAACTCCACGGCTTCTGCATTCGGGTGCAGCATCTGCTCTTGCGTGTTCAGCACGCAGGGCAGCACTAATTGCTCCCCGGTGCGGAGCGTTGCCAGTTCGTGAACCGGATTTTGGTAGAGTTTGCCGTTGGGCATCATGCACAGCTCGCGCGGCACGGTAAGGCAACCCGCCCAGCCTTCGCGTTTAGAAGGCATGGGAGATTCCCACATGTCCATCCATCCCAGCACGATGCGGCGGCCATCTTCGGCGACAAAGGACTGCGGGGCGTAAAAATCGTGGCCGTGATCCATCTCTTCAAACGGCTGATAAACGGTGAAGCCTTTCCCCGGTTGCCATCGCCCGCGCAAATAGCCGCTCTGGAACAGGTTCTGATAAGCCAGGCCTTTAGCCTTGATGCCCTGCGGGGAAAACATCAGGATCTGGCTGTTTCCAAGCGGGAAGAAGTCCGGGCATTCCCACATATAACCCATATCCGCGTTGGCTTCTGCGAGAATGCGATCTAACTGCCAGTCACGAAGTGAATTGCCTCGATAAAGTAATACTTTGCCTCGATCGTGCTCGTCCCGGGCACCAATGACCATCCACCAGACGCCATCCTGTTGCCATACCTTCGGATCGCGGAAATGCATGATGCCGGGCGGTGGGGTGAGAATGACGCCCTGTTTCTTAAAGTGAACTCCGTCTTCGCTGGTGGCGAGGCATTGCACCTGGCGTATAGCGCTGTCATTGCCCGCACCTTCCAGCCAGATATGTCCGGTGTAAATCAGCGAGAGCACGCCGTTATCGTCCACCGCGCTGCCTGAGAAGCAGCCATCAAGATCCCATTCGTCCCCCGGCGCCAGCGCAATGGGCTGATGTTCCCAGCGAACCATATCCCGGCTGGTGGCATGCCCCCAGTGCATTGGCCCCCAGTTTTCATCGAACGGATGGTGCTGATAGAAGGCGTGGTAAAGCCCATTGTGATAAATCAGGCCGTTAGGATCGTTCATCCAGCCCGCGGGTGGGGCCAGATGATAAAGCGGATAAAAGGCATTGCCGCGCGCTGTTTGCAGAGTTTCTAAGGCGGATTGCGCCTTGTTCAGTGGGGTATTCATAGCATTACCTGGTGGTCAGATTTAAAGGAGGATGTTCGTTCCCGGGGGGCGAGTCTTTGAGCAGAAAAGCGGATATCAGCGTGAGTGCCAGAACCAGTCCGGCCAGAATCATGTAGGTGTCCGCGAAGCCTAGCTGGTCGTAGCCGCGCCCCACCAGCGGAGAAAGTACGGTGGCGCAGATTGACGTTATAAACTGGAAGCCCACCAGATACAGCGTGGCGGAGAGTCGCTGATCGAACTGCGTGGTGATGTACTTAAACATTGAAATCAGCAGGATAGGAAGCTCAACGGCGTGCAATAGCTTCATGCAGGAGATGGTCAGCGGATCGCTTGCCATCCCGGAGCCAAAAATACGCATGGCCATGATCAGGCCGCTGAGCAGCAACCCGCGTTTGGCCCCAATGCGGTTGACCAGCATTGGGGCGAGAAACATTCCGCCCGCTTCCAGAAAGACCTGGAAGGAGTTGAGAAAACCAAACATTTCGTTGCCGCGCTGTACGTCGTTAAACAGCGAGGCGAAATAAACCGGGAACTGCTGATCGTAAACGTTGTAGACGCTCACGCCGCAAACGAAAAGGACCAGCGCCCAGAAGCGAGAGAGCTTCAGCAGCCCGAAAGCATCGGCCAGCGTAAGGGCGCTGGCTTTGCCGTATTCCAGTTCGCTGAGGGCGTTGGGTTGCATATCGCGCATGCGCCACAGCAGCAGCAGAAACAGGCAGGCAGAGGCGCTACCCATCCAAAAATTCAGCTGTGGATCGAGATTAAAGAGCAGCCCGGCAAAAAATGTGGCGCCAGCCCAGCCTAAAGATCCCCACATGCGTGACTTGCCGTATTCAAAGCCAACGATGCGGCTGACGCGCTCGGTGTAGGACTCCAGCGCACCAATCCCGGCGAAGAAGGTTGCCCCGACATAAAGCCCGACGCTGATAGCACCTGAGACAATATTTATCTGGAGTAAGGGCGTGCAAACGAAGATAAACCAGGGGCCGCTTATCAGAAGCAGGACGCCTATCACCCACAGCAGCGATTTACGAAGCCCCAGTTTGTCCTGAACAAAGCCGTACAGCGGCTGGGCACACAGGGCGGTAAAGGCGATGATGGAGAAGATCAGCCCGGTTTCCGCTCCTTTCAGGCCGATTTTCTGGTTCAGCCAGAGGGCGATCAGTGAAAACGCCGATGACCAGGTCCAGAAAAAGGTAAACAGCAGCCCGCTCAGGATCAGATAGTGGTGTTTATTGCGTTTGGTCAGTGCCATGTGTGCAGTCTCTGAATGCTTGAATGGCCGTATTGTTAACGTTAACTTTTAAGTGGGAGAAGAGAGTAAGCTTCATAAATGTGATGTTAATCGCAATAGTTAACGTTAACAATGTGGTTTTGTGATCCAGATTGGATCATCAGCGAAAGGGGGAAATTAGAGGGAGGCCCGATGCAGGGCATCGGGCGTTCATCAGGGCGGATCAGCGGCGGTGGGCCAGGCGGCGAACTAAATGGTCGCCGAGGCTTTGCACCAGATGCACCATTACAATCAGGATGATGACGGTCCCGACCATGACCTGGTTGTTAAAACGCTGGTAGCCGTAGCGAATCGCCAGGTCGCCCAGACCGCCGCCGCCGATAACGCCGGCCATTGAGGAGAAGCCGATCAGCATCACTATTGTCAGCGTGATGCCCGCCAGAATGGCAGGGAGCGCCTCGGGCAGCAGCACTTTACTCACCACGTGCCAGGCGTTGCCGCCCATCGACAGAATGGCTTCAATCCGGCCTTTGTCCACCTCATCCAGCGCGCTTTCGACCACGCGGGCGAAGAAGGGGAAGGCGCCGATGGTGATGGGCACCACAGCCGCAGTGCTGCCGAGCGTGGTGCCGACGATAATGCGGGTCAGCGGGATCAGCGCGATAAGCAGGACAATAAACGGCAACGAGCGCCCCACGTTAATGATGCTGCCGAGTACCTGATTCAGGCGGGGCGCGGGCAATACTGCATCCCGGCGAGTCAGGAACAGCAGGACGCCGAGCGGCAGCCCAATCAGTACGGTAAACAGCCCGGCCAGGCCCACCATGTAAAGCGTGTCGAGGGTGCCGTCCAGCAGCAGCGGCCAAAGATCTTCCCAACTCATGCTACTTCGCATAAGACTCTCCCTTCCACGCCGTGGCGGCGTAAGAACTCGCGTTCGGCCTCTGCGTCGTGCAGCAGCGAAGTGCGTAATCTGGAGAACGGGTCTACTAATCGTTCAGACAGCGGGCCGCTTTCGATTAATTTGCCGTGCTCCAGCAGCGCCGCGTGATCGCAGATGGCTTTGACGACTTCCAGTTGATGGGTGATCAGTACGATCGTCAGCCCAAGCTGGCGGTTGATGTCCGCCAGCAGGGCCAGAATTGACGCGGTCGTGTCAGGATCCAGCGCGCTGGTGGCCTCATCGCAGAGCAGGATTTCCGGGTGGGCGGCCAGCGCCCGGGCAATGCCAACACGCTGTTTTTGCCCGCCGGAAAGCTGGGACGGAAAGGCTTTGGCTTTGTCGCTCAGGCCCACAAGATTGAGCAGCTCGGCAACGCGCTTTTGGCGAGCCTCACGCGGTGTGCCGGAGATTTCCAGCGGCACGGCAACGTTGTCCTCCACGCTGCGGGCGTGAATAAGGTTGAAATGCTGGAACACCATGCCGGTGCGCTGGCGGTGCTGGCGCAGCTCGCGCTGGTTAAAAGTGGTGATGTCCCGGTCATTCATGATAATGCGGCCCGAGGTGGGCCGCTCCAGCAGATTGAGACAGCGAATAAGCGTACTTTTCCCGGCGCCGCTGCGGCCCAGAATGCCGTAAATAGCGCCATCCGGGATCGCAAGGTTAATGTCATCCAGCGCCGGTCGGCCTTCTCCGGCGTACACTTTGCTCAGCCGCTCAAGGGCGATCATGACTTAGTCTCTACCGGGATCACCGAGCCGTTGTACTGCTTGCGAATGAACTCGGCCACCTGAGGGGATTCAAGGTCTTTCGCCAGCTGTTTTATGCGCGGGTCGTTTTCCAGATTCGGGTTGGTGACCAGAATGTTGGCGTAAGGGTTATGGGTGGCGCTTTCCAGACCAAGGGAGTCTTTGGCCGGGCTGAGTCCGGCTTCCAGCGCATAGTTGCCGTTGATCACGCCCAGGCCTACGTCATCCAGCGAACGGGGAATCTGCGGGGATTCAACTTCCAGTATTTTCAGCTTCTTCGGGTTGCTGGCGATGTCTTTGGGCGTTGCCTGGTTGGTGGCGGCGTCCTTAAATTCCGGTTTGAGGGCGATCAGGCCTTTGTCCTGGAGCAGGTAAAGGGCACGACTGAGGTTGGTGACGTTGTTCGGCACCGCGATGGTTGTGCCTTCCGGGATGGATTTCAGGTCTTTGTATTTGTGCGAGTAGATGCCCAGCGGTTCGATATGTACCGTTGCGGCGACGACAAATTTCTTGCCGAGCGCTTTCTCCTGGTCACGTAGATAAGGCACATGCTGGAAGTAGTTGGCATCGACGTCGCCGTTCGCCAGCAGTTCGTTGGCGTTAACCCCGTTGCTCAGTTCGACGACCTTCAGCTTGAGGTTAGGGTCGAGTTTTTGCACAAAGGCGAGGATTTCCGCATGCGGGACCGGATCTGCCGCGACGCGCAGCGCATCTGCGGCCTGTGCCGCGAAAGCCAGAGACAGTGACAGCGCAACGCCAGCCAATTTAAAAGCGGTCTTTTTCATCATTATTTTCCTTTTTTTTAATGGGTTATTAAGCGATTAGTTCACTGCTGTTACGAAGGACATCCGGGTAATAGCGCTCCGCCACGTCAGGGTGCGAGCGCAGGCGGCCTTTCAGATAGTTCCAGCCCACGTCGCGCAGCAGCGGGTTTTGCGGGTCGCTTTCTGGCCCCTGGGCTTCGCGGGCCAGCGATTCCGGGAGCTGATAAACCGGCACCACGGCGTTGAGCTGCGCGCCGAGGAAGAAGGCGATGGACAGGCGTTCTTCATCCTGAGGAGGAGAAACTACGCGGTGAACGGTAGCCCGCAGATAGCCGTTGGTCGCCAGCTCCAGCAGTTCGCCAATGTTGACCACAAAGCTGCCCGGCAGCGGCTGGGCATCGACCCAGTTGTCCGGTGAGACTTCGACCTGCAGGCCTTTTTTCTCGTCCTGCAGCAGGAAGCTCAGGAAGCCGGAGTCTTTGTGAGCGCCCACGCCCTGGCTGCTCTGCGTGGCAGACTGCCCGGGATAGCGAATCAGTTTGATGTGTTCGTTGGGCAGGTTGCCGTAAAGGTCGTCAAAGGCATCGGCCGGCAGGCTAAGGGCTTCGGCAAAGGTGCGCAGCAGTTTTAACGCCACCGCGGTCATTTCGCTTTGCCACCGTAAAAGCGTGGGCTTGAGTTCAGGTCTGGCGGTCGGCCAGAGGTTTGGCCCCTGCAGGCGACGCCACGCCGGGGCATATTCATCCGGCGGCAATGCCTGGCGTTCTGCGCCGAGGTCAAACTGTTCGCGCCAGTCGGGCTGGCCGCGGGTAAGTTCGCTGGCGGCGCGGTTGTAGCCACGGAAATGCGGCGAATGGATCATCGCCACCTGCTGTTTTTCATCGTCGGGGAGGGCAAAGAAGCTGCGGGCTTCGTCCTGGACCGCCTGCTGCAGGTCAGGGCTGATACCGTGGTTGATCAGGTAGAAAAAGCCAATTTCTCGCGCGGCGTAGCGCAGCTGGCTGAGGAAGGCTGAACGGTCAGTTTCACTGCCGCTCAGCTGGGACAGGTCAAGAATCGGCAGTGCCAGGCCTGGATTGGTGCTCATAGTTTACTCCGGTCAATAAAGTCTTAGAAAAGGCGGTCGGGTTGAGTTCGGCACAACAGCGGCACAGCATCATGGCAATGTCCTTCTGGATACGGTCGGGTAGCGTTAGCGCTTACCTTGCCGCAATCAAAAAACCTCGCCCAATATTGTTATCTTCTAAGGTATGACCCGGTGGGGTTCTAAGCATTTGCGGAAACGAGAAAAGTCTAATCATTGCAAAATATTTCAATGGATAGGGGTAACTTATGGATTTCACTGAGGCTTAATTACATTTAGAAATAGTTAACGAGCAGTTAAGTTATGGCGGCAGTTAAGTTTATGGGTTTTATGCCGAAGAGGTTGCTAAGCGTTTCGCTTTCTACCCCCAGGTATCTTCATCATGCTAAAAACTACACAATCCCGATTTATTACCTCTTTATGTTTGTTTTTCATGTTGTTAATTGCGGTCACTTCGCTGGTGATTCACTTTTTTGTGACGCCGCAGCTGAAGCGCAACGAAACCCAGCTGATTCGCTTCGAAGTGGATAACGTGGCGGTCAATATTACCGAGCAGATGAACCGGGTACAGGCGCAGATGCGCAGCATTACCCAGTCCGTGGCTGCGATGCAAAGCGATGATATCAATAAGTTATTACCGACGCTGGTGGATCAGTACCAGGATGTGAATGTGTTTGGCGGCGGCATCTGGCCTCTGCCGGAAAAACGCGAGGCGGGGCGCAATAAGTTCAGCACTTTCTTTGCCCGCAACGGCAGCAATAAACTTGAAGAAAACACCTACTGGAACTCGGATGCCGCGCCTAACTACTACGAGCAGGTGTGGTACAAAGCCGGGCTGGCTTCTCCGGCAGGGCAATGTGCTTGGGCAAACGCCTACCAGGATGACGCCAGCCCGCAGCCGCGAACTAACTGCGCCATGGCGATTACCAAAGAGGGGCAGCCGTGGGGTGTGGCAACCATCGACGTGACGCTGGGCTTCTTTAATCAGTTGGCCAAACAGATGAGCGAGGCGGTGAAAGGCCAGGTGCTGATCATCGAAGCCGACGGGAAGGTCGTCGGCAACGCGGATCAGATTGGCAAAACGGCGAGCTTAAAAAATCTTTCTGAGCTGAGCGGCTCGCTGCCAATGGCGAAAGCGGTTCAGGGAATGTTGCCCGGTTTCAATGCCAGCCAGAGCGGTGAGAATGAATACGATAACGACGGCACTTCGCACACCGTTATTTTACAGACGGTAAAAGGCAGCCCGTGGATTCTGGCGGTTGACCTGCCAACTGCGCTGCTGACCAAACAAACGGACGCGATTCTGCTGCGCCTTGGCATGGTGCAGATCCCGATGGCGATCGTTTTGCTCGGGATCCTGGTGCTGTTTGTTCGCAATATGATGCGCCGCCTGGGCGATCTTAACCACAACATCAGCCGCCTGTCTGCCGGTGGTGCTGACCTGACGCAGCGCCTTGAGCCCACCAGCAGCCCGGAATTTAACGCCATTATCGACAGTTTTAACGGCGTGATTAGTTACCTGCAAACCATGCTGCGGCAGGTTGGGGATAGCGCCAGGGCCATTTCTTCGGCCTCTCATCAGATTGCGACGGGCAACCAGGATCTGTCCGCCCGCACCGAAGATCAGGCCAGTTCGATTGAGCAAACGGCGGCCTCGATGGAGGAGCTGACCAGCACCGTTCGCCAGAATGCCGACAACGCCGCCCACGCCAACGAGCTGGCGCGCGAAGCGTCCAGCGTGGCGGTGAAAGGGGGAGAAGTGGTGAAGCAGGTCGTCAGCACGATGAATGCTATTCAGACTTCTTCCGGCAAAGTGGTGGATATTATCAGCGTGATTGACAGCATCGCTTTCCAGACCAATATCCTGGCGCTCAACGCCGCTGTTGAGGCCGCCCGAGCCGGTGAGCAGGGCAGAGGTTTTGCGGTTGTGGCTTCTGAGGTTCGCAGCCTGGCTCAGCGCTCTGCGCAATCGGCACGGGAAATTAAAGCGCTGATCGAAAATTCGGTGAGCAATGTGAATCTGGGGACTGAGCTGGTTAATCAGGCTGGCAGCACCATGGAAGAGCTGACTCAGGGCGTGCGTAACGTGACGACGCTGATGGCCGAAATTATGTCTTCCAGCCGCGAGCAAAGCACCGGCATTGAGCAGGTGAATCTGGCGATTAATCAGCTGGATAGCACCACGCAGCAGAACGCCGTGCTGGTCCAGGAAGTCTCTTCCGCCTCGCATTCGATGGCGGAACAATCCATTCAGCTTGAGCGTGTCGTCGCCGGATTTAAACTCTAATCACAGCGGGCACCCAGGCGGTGCCCGTTTCTTTTTGCCCTACCTCCCCGTTGAAACCCCGCTTGCAATTTGCCCAATCATCTTTTATTTTGTTGTTACGTTATAACATATCGGAATGATTTTTATGCAGCGCGATATCCATCCGTTTTACCGGACCGTGGTGTTTCACGACACCAGCGTAAATGAATATTTTAAAGTGGGCTCGACGATCAAAACCGACCGCGAGATTGAGCTGGACGGGGTGACTTACCCCTACGTGACGATCGAAGTCTCTTCTGCTTCACATCCTCATTACACCGGCAAACAGAAAGTCTTCGTCAATGAAGGCGGCCCGGCGCGCTTCCAGCAGCGTTTTGGCAAGTTCTTTGGCGGGAAGGAGTCTTAAGAAATGCAGGTATTGAATTCACTTCGCAGTGCAAAACAGCGCCACCCCGATTGCCAGATTGTGAAGCGTAAGGGGCGGCTGTATGTGATTTGCAAATCTAATCCGCGTTTTAAAGCGGTGCAGGGACGGAAGAAACGTCGCTAGCGGTTATCGCTCACCCGCAGGTTGCTGGCGGGTGAGTGAGAAGACATCATAAAACGACAGTTCCCCTTTGCGGTTGAGCATTTTGTGCAACAAAGATTTTTGCTCTTCATCCACGCCTGGGGAGTTAAGAATTTCATCGATCAGCGCCGTGGGCACGTTGCGGGTGTTGTACCATTCGCCGTTATAGCAAACGCGCAGGTCGAGAACGTCAATATCGCTGTAGCGGTAGCGAGGGTTGACGTCAAAGAAGAAAAACGCGTTCATCAGCGCGAACAGCACGACCAGCAGCCATACTGAGCCCGCCAGGGTTTCTGATTCCAGCATTACCCACATTGTGGCAAACCAGCCGATATACATGCCGATAAATAATCCGGGATGCTTGCGGATAAAACTGATACTGAAGCGCGGGCGGTTATCGCGCTTTTCAGTTTCATTCAGATGTTCAATGGTATTGGTAAGCAGGCGCTGAATTTCTGACATGGTGTGCCTTCTAAGTTCTCTGTTTCGGTTGTACGCGTGGCCAGACTATTTTAAGAACCAGGGGCCAGGCAAAAAAGTAACAGATAAGCCAAAAATAACCATAACAGTTAACAAGCCTGACCGACTTAAAGCGTCTTAATGATACGGGCCGGGTTACCCACCACAACGCAGTTGGCTGGAATATCTCTGGTCACTACCGAGCCTGAACCCACCACCACATTATCACCAATGGTGACGCCCGGATTAATAACCGCGCGTCCGCCAATCCAGACGTTATTGCCAATTGTCACCGGCTTGCCAAGTTCGACGCCGCTATTTCGTGTTTCTGCATCCAGGGGATGGGTCGCGGTATAAATATGAACGCCAGGTGCCAGCATACAGTTGTCACCAATGCGAATAGGACAAGGGTCCAGCATGACGCATTCAAAATTGGCGTAGAAGTTTTTACCCAGGTAGATGTTGTAGCCATAGTCGCAGCGGAAAGTGGGTTCGATGTAAGCCCCCTCGCTCTGGCCAAGCAGCTCGGCGAGGATCTCATCGCGGTACGCCTGTTCGTCGGGCGAACTTTGGTTGTAGCGATGCAGCAGTTGGCGTGCTTTGTGGCTCTCCAGCTGCAGGGTTTCGTCTCCAGGCCGGTACAGCTCTCCGGCAATCATTTTACGCTTTTCTTCACTCATCACGGGTTCCCTCTTCAGTGGCCTGCAAGGCTACCTGAATTTCGGAAGAAAAGAGTGGGTATCGTTCCCTGAGCGTGACGGACCTCACGTCGCAAACTGCGGCGCGGAAGGTTAGCGTTGAGGAGTGCTGGCGGTATTTCGCTGGCTGGTTAACGGGCGTTAATCCAAACCTGTGTAACATCGACTGAGACAAACCAGACAATAACAGAAGATAAAATGTGATTTTAAATATTATTTAATAAGACAACTATTAACGAATAAATTTCCACACTGAAGGTGGGATTTTATCATACAGTTTATTCATCGTCAGTTCTGCAAGACGGTGGTCGGCTGCTGAATAAAATACCGCCAGTTCGTTATCTGATAATTCATATTTATTTTTTTCTATTACGCGTTCCAGCGTATCAATTGTCTGACAACGCCGCAGGCGCATCAAATAATCGGTCTTAGTGAGCTTGGTAGTCATAAATTCGCCTTAAGTATTTTAATATTTTTAGAACGAGTGGCTTACTGGGTTAGCGCGACTCTCACTGATGAAACATCTGAACAAGCGATTCCCTGATTTACGCCACCGCTGCAAGTCCTGTGCGTTAATGCCGTAATTGCTAAATAACATGAAAGTATCGTCCAGGTATTCATCAATCTGTTCAATCAATTTGCTCTCATCTGGATACTTAATCTTATAATTAAGCGCCGATGCTGCAATGTGCTCAATCAATTCATTCAACTGCAGATTAATGGCCGACGTAGGGTCATTAACCCACCCATGATTGCTCTCACCAAGATTGGTCAGACAATCGTGATACAGACTCTCACAGAGGAACTTAAGCTGCGCGATGTCGTGCCGCTTTGGTGAGTATTCGTCCATAGTGCTGCCCCTTTTATCGGTAAACCAAATGATAAACACAACGGGTTGGGGTGGACACACCTGATGAGGTGAAGAACTGTTGCCACGATTATTACATGTGCTGTAACTATAAATCAATATTGCCTGGATTTCATGCGGCTCTAACGAAAAATTACAATTAAGTTAAAAAGGAGGATACGTTACTAAATGTGAATTAAAACTTTAGTATGAATTTTAACTTAAATTCTCAGGCAGTCATTAACTCATAATCGGTAATATTTATAACTTTCAGCTGGTTAATCCATCTATAAGACTATTCTGTATCCGGCTAAAAATCAGGCGTTAATTTGTAAGAATATTCCCAAATAAATGTAACACTTCGGTTTTTGTTGTTTCGTTAATCATGGATAAACGAGCATTTAAGCGTTATTTTTTCCGAAATGAGGCGGCATTTATGTTGAAGATAATGCGGAAGAGAGAAGTGAATGTGGAAATAAGAAATCTGAATTAACAATACTGAAACCGGTTTCTGCATTCATAAAAAAGGCCGCATTACGCGGCCTTTTGTTATGTGATTGAACGGCTTACTGGTGATGCTCTACCGCATGCGCATGTTCAATATCTTCACTCTTGCGGCTAAAGCGGCGGCGTACCACCACGAAGAACACCGGCACGAAGAAGATAGCCAGCACGGTCGCGGTCACCATACCGCCCATTACACCGGTACCTACGGCGTTCTGCGCGCCACTGCCCGCACCGGTACTGATAACCAGCGGCATTACCCCGAGGATAAACGCCAGAGAAGTCATCAGAATCGGACGCAGACGCATACGCACGGCTTCCAGCGTCGCTTCAATCAGACCTTTGCCTTCTTTCTCCATCAGATCTTTGGCGAATTCAACGATAAGTATCGCGTTCTTCGCCGACAGGCCAATGGTTGTTAGCAGGCCAACCTGGAAGTAAACGTCGTTGGTGAGGCCACGCATCGTTGCCGCCAGCAGGGCACCGAATACGCCAAGCGGAACAACCAGCATGACCGAGAACGGAATTGACCAGCTCTCATACAGCGCCGCCAGACACAGGAACACCACAATCAGCGAGATGGCGTACAGGGCAGGGGCCTGGTTGCCGGACAGGCGTTCCTGGTAGGACATGCCCGTCCAGTCAAAGCCAATGCCGGTTGGCAATTTCGACGCAAGCTGTTCCATCATGTCCATTGCTTCACCGGTACTTTTACCCGGTGCTGCCTGGCCAAGAATTTCCATGGACGGCAAGCCATTGTAACGTTCCAGACGCGGTGAGCCGTATTCCCAGCGTGAGGTAGAGAACGCGGAGAACGGTACCATCTGGCCGGAAGAGCCACGCACGTACCAGTTACCGATGTCGCTTGGCAGCATACGGTATGGCGCTTCTGCCATGACGTACACTTTCTTCACGCGGCCACGGTCGATGAAGTCATTGACGTAGCTGCCGCCCCAGGCTGCGCCCAGCGTGGTATTGATATCGCTAATGGATACCCCCAGCGCCTGTGCTTTTTCCTGATCGATATCGATTTTGAATTGCGGTGTATCTTCCAGACCGTTCGGACGCACGCCAACCAGCAGGTCAGGGTGCTGGGCAATCATGCCGAACAGCTGGTTACGAGCCTGAGTGAGCTGCTCGTGGCCAAGGTTTGCCTGGTCAATCAGCTGGAAGTCAAAGCCGGTTGCGGTACCCAGCTCGACAATCGCCGGCAGGTTAAAGGCAAAGACCATTGCATCTTTAATCTGCGAGAAGGTGCCCATCGCACGGCCTGCAATTGCCGGAACTTTGTTCTCTTCTCCAGAGCGCTCACTCCAGTCTTTAAGCGACACGAACGCCAGACCGGTGTTCTGACCACGACCGGAGAAGCCGAAGCCGTTAACGGTAAACACTGAGTTAACGTTGGCTTTCTCTTTCGTCAGGAAGTAATCCGTGACTTCATCCAGCACTTTCTGCGTACGTTCCTGGGTTGCCCCCGCAGGCAGCTGCGCCATGGCTAACAGCACGCCCTGGTCTTCATCCGGCAAGAACGAGCTTGGCAGACGAACAAACAGAACTGCCATGCCGACAACAATCAGCAAATACACCACCAGATAGCGGCCGGTGCTGCGCAGAATGTTACCGACACTGTCGGTGTAGTGGTGCGTGCTCTTGTCGAACATTCTGTTGAACCAGCCGAAGAACCCTTTCTTGTCATCGTGATGACCTTTCGGGATTGGCTTAAGCATGGTTGCACAGAGTGCAGGAGTCAGGATCATCGCGACCAGTACCGACAGCACCATCGCCGAAACGATAGTAATCGAGAACTGACGATAGATGGCACCGGTAGAGCCGCCGAAGAAGGCCATTGGGACAAACACTGCAGACAGTACCATCGCGATACCGACCAGTGCGCCCTGAATCTGACCCATGGATTTACGCGTGGCTTCCTTCGGTGGCAGTCCATCTTCCACCATCACGCGCTCGACGTTCTCAACCACAACGATGGCGTCATCCACCAACAGGCCTATCGCCAGCACCATGCCGAACATCGTCAGGGTGTTTATCGAGTAGCCAAAGGCGGCAAGGATAGCGAACGTGCCCAGCAGTACCACCGGTACCGCAATGGTTGGAATCAGCGTTGCCCGGAAGTTCTGCAGGAACAGATACATAACCAGGAACACCAGCACGATAGCTTCGACCAGCGTTTTTACTACTTCGTTAATGGAGATTTTAACGAACGGCGTGGTGTCGTACGGGTATACAACTTTCAGGCCTGCCGGGAAGTAAGGCTGAAGTTTTTCTACCGTGGCGCGTACCGCTTCGGCGGTATCCAGGGCGTTAGCACCTGTTGCCAGTTTTACACCCAGACCGGCAGCAGGCTGGCCGTTATAGCGAGCGATAACGTCATAGCTTTCGCCGCCCAGCTCAACTTTTGCCACGTCTTTCAGCAGTACGCGAGATCCATCCTGATTCACTTTCATCAGGATTTTGCTGAACTCTTCTGCTGATTTCAGACGGGTTTGCGCAATGATGGAGGCGTTCAACTGCTGACCTTTGACCGGCGGCGTTCCGCCGAGCTGGCCCGCTGCTACCTGGGCGTTTTGTGCCTTGATAGCGTTGATCACATCCACCGGCGTCAGCTGGTAGTTGTTCAGTTTGTTCGGATCCATCCAGATACGCATCGCGTACTGAGCACCAAACAGCTGAACGTCACCGACACCGTGGGTACGGCTGACCGGGTCTTTAATGGTTGCGCCAACGTAGTCCGCAATATCCTGCTGGTTCATAGAACCGTCGGTGCTGATCATACCCAGTACCATCAGGAAGCTGCTTGAGGACTTCTCAACGCTAACCCCTTGCTGCTGTACTTCCTGCGGCAGCAGCGGCATAGCCAATTGCAGTTTGTTCTGCACCTGAACCTGTGCGATATCGGCATCGGTGCCGGAATCGAAGGTGATGGTGATTTGAACGGTACCAGAGGAATCACTGGTAGAGGACATGTATAACAGGCCATCGATACCGTTCATATTCTGTTCGATAACCTGGGTTACTGAATCCTGTACCGTTTTCGCATCTGCACCCGGGTAGTTAGCTGAGATCTGAATTGCCGGTGGCGCGATCGTAGGATACTGCGCGATAGGCAATTTCATGATCGCAAGCGCACCCGCCAACATAATAATGATGGCGATTACCCAGGCAAAGATGGGGCGATCGATAAAAAACTTAGACATGTCTTAACGGCTCCTGTTTAAGTTAAGACTTCGGTTGTTCTGACTGCGCGCCTGCGGCGGGTTGCTGTTGGCCTTTATTGTCTTCCGCAACTTCCTGCGCTTTTACCTGAACACCCGGTTTTACTTTCTGTAGGCCGGTAACAATCACGCGATCGCCTGTTTGTAACCCATCGGTAACCAGCCATTTGTCGCCAATCGCCTGGCTGGTTTGCAGCTGGCGAACTTCAACTTTGTCATCCTTCCCAACAACCATCGCTGAAGCATCACCGCGTGGAGTACGAGTTACCCCCTGCTGCGGAACCAGGATGGCATTCGGGTTAACGCCTTCTTCCAGTTTGGCGCGAACAAACATTCCTGGCAGCAGGGTTTTGTCCGGGTTAGGGAAGATAGCGCGCAGGGTGATAGACCCGGTGGTCTGGTCAACGGTCACTTCAGAGAATTCCAGCGAGCCTTCCTGAGGGTAGGCAACGCCGTTGTTCATCGTCAGCTGGACTTTCGCTTTACCGTTTTCCTGTTTCAGTTTGCCGTCGGCCAGCTCCTGCTTCAGGCGCAGGAAGTCATCGCTGGATTGGGTCACATCCACATAAATCGGGTCAAGCTGCTGGACGGTGGCGAGGGCAGTGGTTTGCCCGCTGGTAACCAGCGCACCTTCGGTGACCGCGGATTTCCCGATGCGGCCGCTGATAGGCGAAGTGACTTTGGTGTAGGCCAGGTTGATACGAGCAGTTTCCACCGCGGCTTTTGCTGCGACGACGTCAGCGTTTGCCTGCTGTGCGGTTGCCGCAGCCGTATCGTAGTCAGACTGGCTGATGTACTTGGTGCCCAGCAGTTTCTGGTAACGTTTGACGGTCAGCTGTGCAAGATTCGCGCTGGACTGGGCTTTCGCCAGGTCGCCTTTCGCGCTGTCGTAGGCAGCCTGATAGGTGGCAGGATCGATCTGATACAGCGAAACACCGGCCTGAATGTCGCTCCCTTCAGTGAAGTTACGCTTCAGAATAATGCCGCTAACCTGAGGACGAACTTCTGCGATGCGGAAGGCGTTGGTGCGTCCTGGAAGCTCAGTAGTAATCTGCAATGGCGCGCTCTTCAGAGTCACTACACCCACTTCCGGGGCGTGCGGCGCACTCTGCTGAGTCTCTTTCTCGTTACATCCTGTAAGCGCTAAGCTGCCTGAGAGCATCAGAACGGCCGCCAGAGGCGTAAACCCTCTGTTTTTGTTCATATGTAAACCTCGAGTGTCCGATTTCAAAGTTGTTCAATGGATCAAATGTCCACAAACCCATTGCTGTGTTTATATTATCGTCGTGCTATGGTACATACGTTCACAAATGTATGTAAATCTGACTAAAGTAAATTCACTCACTTATGGCACGAAAAACTAAAGCTCAGGCGCTTGAAACCCGCCAGCACATCCTCGACGTTGCGATTCGCCTGTTTTCACAACAGGGCGTCTCTGCGACTTCGCTCGCGGATATCGCGCAGGCTGCCGGGGTAACACGTGGTGCAATTTACTGGCATTTCAAAAATAAGTCGGAATTGTTTAGTGAGATCTGGGAGCTAACCGAATCCAGTATTGGTGACTTAGAGATTGAGTATCGGGCAAAATATCCAGACGATCCACTCTCGGTGATAAGAGAATTACTCATTTATATCCTACAGGCAACGGTGACAGAAGAGCGCCGGCGCCTGATGACCGAAATCATTTTCCACAAGTGTGAGTTTGTCGGCGAACTTGAGGTTTTGCAGCAGGCCAGACGCACGCTTTATATGGAAGGAAATGAGCGTATCGAAGCCGCTTTACAGCGCTGTATCGACGCCGGGAAACTCCCTGCAGGCCTGCGCCTTTCCCTCGCCGTCACGCTGATGCGCAGCTACATTACCGGGCTGATTGAGAACTGGCTAGTGGCTCCGGAAACCTTTGATTTACATGCTAAAGCGCCAGACTTTGTCGCCGTCCTGCTGGAGATGTTCCAGCTTAGCCCCACGCTGAACAAACCGGCGTAACTTTCGGCTACCATTCACCCGATAAATCATTTGAGATTCCTCCGAGGGCGATTGCTATTCTGCGCCCTGAAGCCGTGTTATTCTGCGCGTCTTCCGTGGCCTTTTACTTTTAGCTGGCACTTATCATGCACAGCACCGTAATGACTCAACCATGACTACCCAGCCCAACGCTCTGTCGCGGACTTCCCGTTCCGCATTGATTCTTTTCCTGTTTTTGTGTGTTTCCGTCCTGCTGCCTTTTTCTGTGGCCCAGGCGGCGGCAGGCAATGGCGATTTGCCTACAAAGGCAGAGGTGCAGTCGCAGCTGGACTCGCTGAACAAGCAAAAAACGCTGACTCCGGACGATAAGCTTACCCAAAAAGATCTCACGGAAACGCTTGAGATGCTGGACAAGCTCGACCGCGTGAAGCAGGAAACGGCACAGCTTAAAACCACGGTTGCCCAGGCGCCGGACAAGCTAAAACAGGCCACCGACGCGCTGAATTCGCTGAGCACGCCAGCGGATGACGAAGCCACGCGTAAAACGCTGGGTTCGCTTTCCCTTCGCCAGCTGGAGGCCCGGTTGACCAGCGTGCTGGATCAGCTGCAGTCGGCAAACAACGACTTATCCACGCTGAACAGTCAGCTGGTGTCGCTGCAAACCCAGCCTGAGCGCGTGCAGAATGCCATGTACAGCGCCTCTCAGCAGCTTCTGCAGGTGCGTAACAGGCTGAACGGCACCACGCCGGGGGAAGCCACTCTCCGTCCAAGCCAGCAAAACTTGCTGCTGGTGCAGCAGGCGCTGTTGAATACCCAAATTGAACAGCAGCGGAAAAGCCTGGAAGGCAATACCGTTTTGCAGGATGCGCTGCAAAAACAGCGCGATTACACCAACGCCAATATCGGGCAGCTTGAGCACACGCTTCAGCTGCTGCAGGAAGCGGTTAACAGTAAACGCTTAACGCTGACGGAAAAAACGGCGCAGGAAGCCGTCACGCCGGACGACGCTGACGCCAGCGCGGTGCAGAACAATCCGCTGGTGCGTCAGGAGCTGGACGTTAACCACCAGCTCAGCCAGCGGCTGATCAACGCCACTCAAAGCGGAAATGAGCTGGTCCAGCGGAATATCCGCGTCAAAAACTGGCTCGATCGTGCGCTGCAGTCCGAGCGTAATCTGAAAGAACAAATCTCGGTGCTGAAGGGCAGCCTTTTGCTGTCGCGCATTCTTTATCAGCAGCAGCAAACGCTGCCGTCAGCCGACGACCTGGAAGACCTCACCAACCGCATCGCCGACCTGCGCCTGGAGCAGTTCGACATCAACCAGCAGCGTGATGCGCTGTTCCAAAGCGACAGCTACGTCGACAAGATTGTCGAAGGGCATAAAAACGAGGTTAACGACGAAGTTCACGACGCGCTGATGCAGGTGGTGGACATGCGTCGTGAGCTGCTGGACCAGCTCAACAAGCAGTTGGGCAACCAGCTGATGATGGCGATTAACCTGCAGATTAACCAACAGCAGCTGATGAGCGTCAGCAGCAGCCTGAAGAAAATGCTGACCCAGCAAATCTTCTGGGTGAACAGTAACAAACCGATGAACTGGGAGTGGATCAAATCCTTCCCGGGCGCGCTGCACGACCAAATCAAAGGCATGAAGCTGGATATCAGCTGGCACAAAGTGCTGGATGGGCTATTTATGTCGCTGTTCACCGCGCTGCCGTTGATGCTGCTGGCCGGGCTGCTGCGCTGGCGCTACAAGTGGATCGACAGGCAGCTGGCTAAGCTTGCCTCGGAGGTCGGGCAGCTGCGCACGGATACCCAGCTCAACACGCCTAAGGCGATTCTGCTCAACTTCCTGAAAGTGCTGCCGCTGACGATGGCCATTCTCTCGGTGGGGCTGGTATTGCTGTTTATGCAGCTCAATATCAGTGAGCTGCTGTGGGCGTTTGCCAAAGAGCTGGCGCTGTTCTGGCTGGTGTTTGGCATGGCCTGGCGCATTCTGAGCAGCCGCGGTCTGGCCGTGATCTGGTTTAACATGCCGGAGCACCTGACCCGTCATTATCGTCGCCAAATCGTGCGCATCAGCTTTGCTTTGCTGCCGCTGCTGTTCTGGTCTGTCGTCGGCGAGATGTCGCCGCTGAACCTGATGGACGATGTGCTCGGGCAGTTTATGATCTTCCTTAACCTGCTGCTGATCACCGCCCTGGTTATCCCGATGTGCCGCGACAACTGGCGGGATAAAGAGTCCCATCCGATGCGTCTGTTGACCATCACGGTGCTCTCCATTGTGCCGCTAGCGCTGCTGGTGCTGACGGCGACAGGCTATTTCTATACCACGCTGCGCCTGGCTAACCGCTGGATAGACACGGTTTACCTGGTGATTATCTGGAACCTGATTCACCAGACGGTGATCCGTGGCCTGAGCGTTGCGGCGCGCCGTATTGCCTACCGCCGTGCGCTGGCTCGCCGCCAGAATATGGTTAAAGAGGGGGCAGAGGGCGCAGAGCCGGTAGAAGAGCCGCCGCTGGCGCTGGATCAGATCAACCAGCAGACCATGCGTTTGACCATGCTGCTGATGTTCGCCCTGTTCGGCGTGGTGTTCTACGCCATCTGGTCGGATTTAATTACCGTCTTTGCCTATCTCGACAGCATCGTGCTGTGGCATTACACCGGCAGCGAAGCCGGCGCCGCGGTGATGAAAAACGTTACGATGGGCAGCATCTTGTTCGCGATAGTGGCGACTATGGTCGCCTGGGCGCTGATTCGAAACTTGCCGGGCCTGCTGGAAGTGCTGGTTCTGTCGCGGCTGAAAATGCGCCAGGGCGCCTCTTACGCCATTACGACCATCCTCAACTACGCCATTATCGTGATTGGAGCGATGACGGTGTTTGGCTCGCTGGGCGTGTCGTGGGACAAACTTCAGTGGCTGGCGGCGGCACTGTCGGTGGGCCTGGGCTTTGGTTTGCAAGAGATCTTCGGTAACTTCGTTTCCGGCCTGATCATCCTGTTTGAACGCCCGGTCCGCATCGGCGATACCGTTACCATCGGGACATTCTCCGGTAGCGTCAGTAAGATCCGCATCCGTGCGACGACAATCACCGACTTTGACCGTAAAGAAGTGATCATTCCGAACAAAGCGTTTGTGACCGAACGACTGATCAACTGGTCGCTGACGGACACGATCACCCGCGTGGTGATCAAGCTCGGCGTGGCGTATGGATCCGATCTCGATAAAGTGAAAGCGATCTTGCTGAAGGCCGCGATGGAACATCCGAGGGTGATGCACGACCCGGAACCGGCGGTGTACTTCACCACGTTTGGCGCCAGCACGCTTGACCATGAGCTGCGTCTGTATGTCCGTGAGCTACGCGACCGCAGCATTACCGTGGATGAGCTGAACCGCGCCATTGACAGACTGTGCCGTGAAAACAATATCAACATCGCCTTCAACCAGCTTGAAGTGCATCTGCACAATGAAAAAGGCGATGAACTGACGGAAGTGAAGCGTGATTTGGGCAAAAACGGCGGTCTGCTGCCGCCGACCAGCCAGCCTTAGTCGCCGGCGGGAGGCGTTTGTGCTTCCAGCTGTTTACGCAGAAAATCCTGACGGACAATGTCCAGCGCCGCGAGGGCGGTGTCCGTTGGGATCTGGTGCTGCTCCAGCAGCATGATTAAATCGACGGCCAGTTTGACCTCGTCCGGGGCGTTATCCAGCGACATTCCTGCTCCTTAGTTGGGGGTTAACTCAGCCCGCGCTCGCGTCTTTCAATGGCTTTCTCTATGCGGGTCAAGGCCTGACGGCAGCGCTGCAGGCGGCCTTCCAGCGCGGCCAGTTCTCGCTGAAGCTTTTGCTGGCCAGCAAGCGTGGTTTGCAGGGAAAGCTGGCTGTCGCGATCGCTCACCATTGCCAGCAGCCTGCGTTCGTAATCCTGATGGGTGGCCAGTTTTTCGTACAGATTTTCCTGCACCTTTTGCTGAGGCTCGCTTTGGCGTAAATGCGCTGTGGCCAATTCCCGCTGTAGCGCGGCGATCTGCGCCACCAGCTTTTCTGCGATAAACGCCACCTGCTCTGTTTTACCGTGGCTGACGCTAAGCTGAAGTTGGGCGAGATTAGCCTGAGCTTCCTGGAGATAATCTTTCAGCTGCGTGCTGTGGGTATGGAAAAGCTTGCGGTCGAAGCGCGCCTGGCTTGCCCGAAGCAGGGCGACCGGCTCAACGGCGGCGGCCAGCTCGGCGACCCGGGTTTCCAGGGCTTGTAACAGCGAAGCGGTTTTCACAGAATGGCTCTCCAGGGATTGTCAGAGGTTACAGCATGAAGCGTCTTATTCTACTCATCATCGGCTGGCTGGCGGTAGTGCTTGCGACGCTGGGCGTGATATTACCGCTGTTGCCGACCACGCCATTTTTGCTGCTGGCCGCGTGGTGTTTTGCCCGCTCGTCGCCGCGTTTTCACCACTGGCTGCTGTACCGTTCGTGGTTTGGCAGCTATCTGCGGCACTGGCAAACGCACCGCGCGATGCCCCGGGGCGCAAAGCCAAAAGCTATCCTGTTTATTCTCGTCACCTTCGCGCTTTCGCTATGGCTGGTGAAGATAGTGTGGGTTAGAATTTTGCTGCTGGTGATACTTTGTGCGCTGTTGATCTTTATGTGGCGCATTCCGGTGGTTGATGAAGCGCAACAAAAGCGATAAACCGCAGCAGAAGCTGTTGCAATTGTCGCGTCCAGCCAGTAAATTCGAGCGTTTTCGAGCACGGGTACAGCTGGTTAACCGTTAACCAGTGGTTCACATTTGAACCCACAGGTACTCTGTTTAGTATCATGTTTTTAGCAGGCATAAACCGATGACCGCGACTGCGCAGCAGCTTGAATATCTCAAAAACAGCATTAAAAGCGTTCCTGATTACCCAAAACCAGGAATTCTGTTCCGTGACGTGACCAGCTTGCTGGAAGATCCGAAAGCATATGCCACCAGCATTGCGCTGTTAGTTTCTCGTTTCAAAGACGCCGGTATCACCAAAGTGGTGGGCACCGAGGCACGTGGCTTCCTGTTTGGCGCCCCGGTTGCGCTGGAGCTGGGCGTTGGGTTCATTCCCGTGCGCAAACCTCGTAAGCTGCCGCGCGAAACCATCGCCGAAAGCTACGAGCTGGAATACGGCACCGATAGCCTTGAAATCCACGTAGATGCCATCAAACCGGGCGATAAAGTGCTGGTCGTGGACGATCTGCTGGCTACCGGCGGGACCATTGAAGCGACGGTGAAACTGATTCGCCGCCTCGGTGGGGAAGTGACTGATGCCGCTTTCGTTATCAACCTGTTTGACCTCGGTGGCGAGCAGCGTCTGGAAAACATGGGCGTGAAAAGCTTCTGCCTGGTGCCATTCCCGGGCCATTAAGCTTCTTCGAGCTACAGGCCTCGCCCAGCGGGCGGGGCTTTAGTTTAGAGACAAACGCCCAAAAAACGTGGTTTTTAGGCGTTTGGGCAAGTCAAAAGTTCATATCCTTTGCTTTTTTGAGGCGAAGAGAATGCTTTTAAAGCGTCAATATCCAGTCAGATATCACAAGCCTCGCCCAGCGGGCGGGGCTTATGTTAGCATTACCTTCTCGATTCCCCTTTCCCGCGAACCAGAGCCTAACTCCAGATGAGCTACCAGGTCTTAGCCCGCAAATGGCGCCCCCAAACTTTTGCTGATGTTGTCGGCCAGCAACACGTACTGACCGCGCTGGCTAATGGTTTGTCGCTGGGCCGCATCCACCATGCGTATCTTTTTTCCGGCACGCGTGGGGTGGGGAAAACCTCAATCGCCCGTCTGCTGGCGAAAGGGCTGAATTGCGAAACCGGTATTACCGCGACCCCTTGTGGCGTCTGCGATAACTGCCGTGAAATAGAACAGGGCCGCTTTGTCGACCTGATTGAGATAGACGCCGCCTCGCGCACCAAAGTAGAAGACACTCGCGATCTGCTGGACAACGTGCAGTACGCCCCCGCGCGTGGCCGCTTTAAAGTCTACCTTATTGACGAAGTGCACATGCTCTCGCGCCACAGCTTTAACGCGCTGCTTAAGACGCTGGAAGAGCCGCCTCCGCACGTAAAATTCCTGCTGGCCACCACCGATCCGCAAAAGCTGCCGGTGACCATTCTTTCTCGCTGCCTGCAATTCCACCTGAAAGCGCTGGACGTCGAACAGATCCGCCATCAGTTGGAGCATATTCTTGGTGAAGAGAAGGTCGTGAGCGAGCCCCGCGCGCTGCAGCTGTTAGCCCGCGCGGCGGACGGCAGCCTGCGTGATGCGCTGAGCCTCACCGACCAGGCGATTGCCAGCGGCGACGGGCAGGTCACCACCGCCGCCGTCAGCGCTATGCTCGGCACGCTGGATGATGACCAGGCGCTGTCGCTGATTGAAGCTGTCGTCCAGGCTGACGGCCAGCGAGTCATGGCCTTGCTGAACGATGCGGCCGCGCGCGGCGTGGAGTGGGAAGCACTGCTGGTAGAAATGTCCGCGCTGCTGCACCGCGTGGCGATGGTTCAGCTTTCTCCGTCTGCCCTTGGCAGCGATATGGCAGCCATCGAACAGCGCATGCGAGAGCTTGCCCGCGTTGTTCCTCCGGCCGACGTGCAGATTTATTACCAGACATTGCTGATTGGCCGCAAAGAGCTGCCGTGGGCGCCGGATCGCCGTATGGGCGTAGAAATGACGCTGCTGCGCGCGCTGGCTTTCCATCCGCGCAAGCCGCTGCCTGAGCCGGAAGTACCTCGCCAGGCGGCAAGCATTCCCGTGATTAACCCGGTTTCACACCAGCCAGCGGTAAGGCAGCAGCAGGCGGCACCGCCGCCGGACAGGGAAGCCCCTCCGCTGCCGGATGCCACCAGCCAGATCCTCCAGGCGCGCAGCCAACTGATGCGCCAGCAGGAGGCTGATAAAGCAAAAAAGAATGAGCCGGCAGCGCAACGACTAGCGCGGCCGGCAAAAAGCTCCGCGCTGGAACGTTTGGCCTCGGTGACCGAACGCGTTCAGGCGCGCCCTGCGCCGACGGCGCTGGAAAAACCAGCGAAGCCTGAAGCCTATCGCTGGAAGGCACAAAATCCGACGGAAGTCGCCCCTGAGCCGGTCGCTACGCCCAAGGCGCTGAAAAAAGCGCTTGAGCATGAAAAAACGCCGGAGCTGGCGCAGAAGCTGGCCGAAGAGGCTATCGAGCGCGATGAATGGGCGGCGGAAATCAATCAACTGGTGCTGCCAAAGCTGGTGCAACAGCTGGCGCTTAACGCCTGGAAAGAGGTGGACGGGAACCGGGTTTGCCTGCATTTGCGTCCTGGCCAGCGCCACCTGAATTCGCCATCGGCGCAAAAAACGCTGTCAGATGCCCTGAGTTCGCACCATGGCGAAGCGATAGAACTGACTATTATTGAAGATGATAATCTGGCTCGCCGCACGCCGCTGGAGTGGCGTCAGGCTATCTACGAAAAGAAGCTGGCGCAGGCGCGCGAGGCGATGAGCAACGACAGCAATATTCAGACTCTGCAAAGGTTCTTTGATGCAGAGCTGGATGAAGATAGTATTCGCCCTGTTTGATATGCCTCGCCTGGCGCGGCATAGTGTGAAACCCTGATAGCCACTCTCGCATTCTGTGAGGGCTGGCCCGATGAAAGAGAGAAGATTATGTTTGGAAAAGGCGGTCTGGGTAACCTGATGAAGCAGGCCCAGCAGATGCAGGAAAAAATGGCCCAGGCTCAGGAAGAAATCGCCAACATGGAAGTCACCGGCGAGTCCGGCGCGGGCCTGGTGAAAGTCACCATCAACGGGGCGCACAACTGCCGCCGTGTCGAAATCGACCCAAGCCTGATGGAAGATGACAAAGAAATGGTTGAAGACCTGGTTGCCGCAGCCTTCAACGATGCCGCTCGCCGTATCGGCGAAGCGCAGAAAGAAAAAATGGCTGGGGTGTCCAACGGCATGCAGTTGCCACCGGGCTTCAAAATGCCATTCTGATGCTTTTCCGCCTTCTCCCGCCCGGGAGAAGGCCGTTTTCTTACTCCTCGTCCAGCGCCTGATAGCTCTCCGCCAGAAAATCAATCAACGCCCGCACCGCCGGTAACTGCCCTCGTCGTGAAGGGAAGACCGCATGCACGATCTCCATTCTTGCTCGCCATTCTGGCAACACGTGAACCAGCTTGCCCTGCGCCAGCGCGTCGTTAAGCATCAGCTTCGGGAGCTGCACGACGCCAATCCCGTTCAGCGCCGCGGTACGCAGCGCGATCATATCCGTCGTCACATAGCGGGGCTTGTGGTGAACAATCACCTCCTGCTGTTCCGGGCCAAACAGGCACCAGCGATAAGTTTGCTGCGGCCTGTCCAGCGCCAGGCTTGGCCAGTGGGCGAGATCTGTAGGTGCCGCAGGCATGCCCTGGCGGGCGACCAGATCGGGGCTGGCGACCAGGCACATGCTGCGGGTGGCCAGCTTGCGCATCACCAGGTCGCTGTCTTCCAGCGGCAAAGGGCGCACGCGAATAGCTAAATCAACGTTTTCATTCAGTACGTCCACGCGGCGGTTGGTTTCCTCAAGCTGAATCACAATCTGCGGATAAAGCTGCATAAAGCGCGCCAGCATATCGCCGACGTGGACATGCAGCAGCGCTATCGGGCAGGTGAGGCGGATCAGCCCTCGCGGCTCTGACTTGAGCGTGTCGATGGCTTCCTGCGCAGCTTCCGCTTCAATCATCATTGCCTTGCAGTGGCGGTAGAAAATCTGCCCGGCTTCGGTGACCGTGAAGCTCCGCGTCGAGCGCTGCAGCAGGCGGGTTTCAAGCCGCTCTTCCAGCAGCGCAATGCGGCGGCTCAGGCGGGACTTTGGAATGTCGATAACCCGGCTGGCGGGGGAAAAACCGCCGTGGTCTACCACCTGCACGAAGTACCACAGATCGTTTAGGTCCTGCATTTCTATTGTCCTGATTATGGAACACTGAGTCCATTTTAGCACTCTACCGGGCTGAGCGTCTGACGAGTAAGCTTTATCCCATCAGAAACAATCCTTGTGGAGAGAATCATGAAATCAATTCTTGGCGTCTACACCGCACCGGCTTCCCATTGGGTGGGGGATGGCTTCCCGGTTCGGTCGCTGTTTTCGTACTCAAAATTTGCCGAGCAGCTTAGCCCGTTCCTGCTGCTGGACTACGCGGGCCCGGCGGAATTTAAGCCGAGCAATAAAGGCCAGCGCGGAGTGGATCAGCACCCGCATCGCGGCTTTGAAACCGTGACCATCGTCTACAAAGGCGAAGTGGCGCATCGCGATAACGCGGGTAACGGCGACGTGATTGGCCCGGGCGACGTGCAGTGGATGACCGCCGGGAGCGGCATCCTTCACGAGGAATACCATTCTCCGGCATTCAGCGAAGCGGGCGGCAGCCTGGAAATGGTGCAGCTGTGGGTTAACCTGCCTGCCAAAGACAAAATGACCGCGCCTGACTATCAGCCGATTACCGACGGCGATATTCCGGTGGTCGATTTGCCGGACAATGCCGGTAAGGTTCGCGTGATTGCCGGTGAGTTTGACGGAACCAAAGGCCCGGCCAGGACCTTCTCGCCAATCAGCATTTGGGATTTGCGCCTGAACCCACAAGGCGTTACGCAGTTGGCGGTGAAAGACGGCTGGAACACGGCGCTGGTGGTGTTGAAAGGCACGGTGCTGGTCAACGGTGAAGAGGTGGCGCGTGAAGCACAGCTGGTAGTGCTGGATGCCAAAGGCGAAAGCGTGACCCTCGAAGCCAATAATGACGCGGTGGTACTGCTGCTCAGCGGTGAGCCATTGAATGAGCCTGTGGTTGGCCACGGCCCGTTCGTGATGAACACCAAAGAGGAAATTCATCAGGCTATCGATGATTTTAACCAGGGCCGTTTCGGCAAAGACATCGCGTAAACTTTATCCCCCGGCGAGCCTTCGCGCGGGGGATATCTTTTCCTATACCCATCCGCGGGGCTAATGTTAGGCTATAGCCCACTTTTTTCTCACAAGCCCGAGCGATGCAAACCAGTCCTTTACTCTCAGCCCTTATGGAATCCCTGCGCTGCCTGCCCGGCGTTGGCCCGAAATCCGCCCAGCGTATGGCGTTTGCCCTGCTGCAGCGCGACCGCAGCGGCGGCATGCGTCTGGCTCAGGCGCTGACCCGCGCCATGTCCGAGATTGGCCACTGTGCGGATTGCCGTACCTTTACCGAGCAGGAAGTTTGCTCCATTTGCTCCAATCCACGTCGCCAGGAAAACGGCCAGATTTGCGTGGTGGAGAGCCCGGCGGATATTCACGCCATCGAGCAAACCGGCCAGTTTTCAGGCCGCTACTTTGTCTTAATGGGGCACCTCTCGCCGCTGGACGGCATTGGCCCGAACGATATTGGACTGGATCGCCTTGAGCAGCGCCTTGCCAGCGAGCCGATGAAAGAAGTTATTCTTGCCACTAATCCGACGGTAGAAGGCGAAGCCACGGCGAACTACATTGCCGAGCTGTGCGCGCAGTACGGCGTTGAAGCCAGCCGTATCGCCCACGGGGTGCCGGTGGGCGGCGAGCTGGAAATGGTGGATGGCACCACGCTTTCACACTCGCTGCTGGGTCGCCATAAGATTAATTTTTAATCGGTTGGGGGAGGTTTTTGCCTCCTCCAGCTTGAAAAGGCACAAATCGCTACCATATCCCCCTCAACGTTTTCTTCATCCCGTATGATTTTGTTGAGGTATCAATGACCATGAAAGGACAAGAGACCCGCGGTTTTCAGTCAGAGGTAAAACAGCTTCTGCACCTGATGATCCATTCTCTCTATTCAAACAAAGAAATCTTCCTGCGTGAGCTGATCTCCAACGCCTCCGATGCGGCAGACAAGCTGCGCTTCCGCGCCCTGTCTAACGCCAGCCTTTACGAAGGTGACGGTGAACTGCGCGTTCGTGTCTCTTTTAACAAAGACAACCGTACCCTGACTATTGCCGATAACGGCATCGGCATGACCCGTGATGAAGTTATCGATCATCTGGGCACCATTGCTAAATCCGGCACCAAGGCTTTCCTCGAGTCCATGGGTTCTGACCAGGCGAAAGACAGCCAGCTTATCGGCCAGTTCGGCGTCGGCTTCTATTCTGCGTTTATCGTGGCGGACAAAGTCACCGTTCGCACTCGCGCTGCCGGTGCCAGCGCGGAGCAGGGCGTGTTCTGGGAATCTGAAGGCGCGGGTGAATACACCGTGGCCGACATTGAGAAAGTCGATCGTGGTACCGAAATCACGCTGCATCTGCGTGAAGGCGAAGATGAGTTCCTCGACGACTGGCGAGTTCGCTCCATCATCAGCAAATATTCTGACCACATCGCTCTGCCGGTTGAGATTGAACAGCAGGAAGAAAAAGACGGTGAAACCATCGTTAGCTGGGAAAAAATCAACAAAGCTCAGGCGCTGTGGACCCGCAGCAAATCCGAAGTTAGCGATGACGAATACAAAGAGTTCTACAAGCACATCGCCCACGACTTTACCGACCCGCTGGCCTGGAGCCACAACCGCGTAGAAGGGAAGCAGGAGTACACCAGCCTGCTGTACATCCCTGCACAGGCTCCGTGGGATATGTGGAACCGTGACCACAAACACGGGCTGAAACTCTACGTGCAGCGCGTGTTTATCATGGACGATGCCGAGCAGTTCATGCCGAACTACCTGCGCTTCGTGCGTGGCCTGATAGATTCTAACGATCTGCCGCTGAACGTTTCCCGTGAAATCCTGCAGGACAGCCGCGTGACCCAGAACCTGCGCAGCGCGCTGACCAAACGTGTGCTGCAGATGCTGGACAAGCTGGCGAAAGACGATGCTGAGAAATACCAGACCTTCTGGAAAAACTTTGGCCTGGTGTTGAAAGAAGGCCCGGCGGAAGATAACGCGAACCAGGAGGCTATCGCTAAACTGCTGCGCTTCGCGACCACGCACAACGACTCCTCGGCACAGACCGTGTCGCTGGAAGAGTATGTCTCCCGCATGAAAGAAGGTCAGGAGAAGATCTACTACATCACCGCAGACAGCTACGCGGCGGCGAAGAGCAGCCCGCATCTGGAACTGCTGCGTAAGAAAGGCATCGAGGTTCTGCTGCTTTCCGATCGCATCGATGAGTGGATGATGAGCTACCTGACCGAATTCGACGGGAAAGCATTCCAGTCAGTCAGCAAGACGGATGAATCGCTGGATAAGCTGACGGACGAAGAGACCGAAGAAGCGAAAGAAGCTGAGAAGGCGCTGGAGCCGTTCGTGGACCGCGTGAAAACCCTGCTGGGCGAGCGAGTGAAGGAAGTGCGTCTGACGCATCGCCTGACCGATACCCCGGCGATCGTCACCACCGACAGCAACGACATGAGCACCCAGATGGCGAAACTGTTTGCCGCTGCGGGCCAGGAAGTGCCGGAAGTGAAGTACATCTTCGAGCTTAACCCGGAGCATGCACTGGTGAAACGCGCTGCGGATACGCAGGATGACGCGCAGTTTAGCGAGTGGGTTGAGTTGCTGCTTGACCAGGCGCTGTTAGCTGAGCGCGGCCAGCTGGAAGATCCTAACCAGTTCATCCGCCGCATGAACCAGCTGCTGGTTTCTTAAGTCCGATTGATTATCTGACAAAACCACCTGTATAGACAGGTGGTTTTTTTTCACTAAAATATTCAGGGACAGTAACTGCAGAAAATTTCATGCTTTAAAAAGTAAGGTTATTTTTCTGTCGGAATACGGGCTATGGATGTTGAATTTCAGATATTACAGCCACTTTATTTTGCTTTCCCAACCTTTCAGTTCCATGCACTGATTAAATAACCGGTCCCGGCTTTCGCTATTCACGTCCATCACATAGCTTTCAATTTCTGGCTTTTTTACCGCCCGGGTTTTCTCGCCATCACACTCATCTTTTTTAGTACAGGCTTCGTAGTAAGTGGTGTACTTAGTACGCTGTGCAACCTCATTCCTTACCGGAAAAGCCTGCTGGGACTGGGTTTCACAGTCTCCTCGTGCGCTGGTGTACTCCTGCGCGTTACTGCGGGTTTTTACCCACTGAGATGTGCACCCGCTTAGCAGCAAACAACAGATAATGGCAATTAAGGGCTTATTCATGGCGGGCGCTCTTCCTTTTAGCAAAATAGATCTCCTGGTTAACAGCCTGACGCCAAACAGCGTCGGCAGGCTGTGTTGGCCGTCATTATAATTGTTGTACATAAACCTAATCTATATAGCGGGCCTTTTTCAGCCAGCCTGACGGTTCATAAATTACCAGACGAAGACCTTATTATTCCTTGGTGATATAAGGGATAAGTCAGCTGCTATAAAAATAAAAATGCTCCCTGGCTGAACCGATTCTGGCTTCAGTCAGGGGCGAAAAGTGGTCGGGATTCAGGCGGAATCGAGGCTCGGGGCTTCAGCCTGAGCGCCTCCCTTCCTTGTGATGATACCGCCTTTAGTGGTATGGTTTTCGCCTCAAATTCGATTGAATAATTAAATGTATGGGGAATTACGCAATGCGTATCATTCTGCTCGGCGCGCCGGGCGCAGGTAAAGGGACTCAGGCTCAGTTCATCATGGAGAAATACGGCATTCCGCAAATCTCCACCGGTGATATGCTGCGTGCTGCGGTTAAATCTGGTTCAGAACTGGGTAAACAGGCCAAAGATATCATGGATGCTGGCAAACTGGTGACCGATGAGCTGGTTATCGCCCTGGTTAAAGAGCGCATTGCGCAGGAAGACTGCCGTAACGGTTTCCTGCTGGACGGTTTCCCACGCACTATCCCGCAGGCAGACGCCATGAAAGAAGCGGGCATCAAGGTTGACTTCGTGCTGGAGTTCGACGTACCTGACGAGTTGATCGTTGACCGCATCGTAGGGCGCCGCGTGCACGCTGCTTCCGGCCGCGTTTATCACATCAAATTCAACCCGCCTAAGGTTGAAGGTAAGGACGACGTGACCGGCGAAGAGCTGACTACCCGTAAAGACGATCAGGAAGAAACCGTGCGTAAACGCCTGGTGGAATACCATCAGATGACCGCGCCGCTGATCGGCTACTACTCTAAAGAAGCGCAGGCGGGTAATACCCAATACGCTAAAGTTGACGGCACCCAGGCCGTGTCTGACGTGCGCGCTGAACTGGAAAAAATCCTCGGATAATTTCCCGCAGCGGCAAAAAATACCAGGGCATGCCCTGGTATTTTTTTGCCCCTATTTTCCCCTTTCACTGTAATCGGTTCTCGTTTCGCTCTTTTACGTTACAATTGACGGCAATTTACAGATAAGGGGTGGGAATGAATCAGGAAAAAATTGGCATCTTACTGGCTAACCTTGGTACGCCGAGCGCCCCGACGCCGGCGGCGGTCAACCGCTATCTTCGTCAGTTCCTGAGCGATAAGCGCGTGGTGGATACGCCCCGCCTGCTTTGGTGGCCGCTGCTGCGCGGCGTCATTCTGCCGATCCGTTCACCGCGTGTCGCCAAACTCTATCAGTCCATCTGGATGGAAGAGGGCTCGCCCTTGATGGTATACAGCCGTCGGCAGGAAAAAGCGCTGGCGCAGCAGCTGCCGGACACGCCGGTTGCGCTGGGGATGAGCTACGGCGAACCGTCGCTCAAAAGCGCCGTGGACGACCTCCTGGCGCAGAACGTGACGCACATTGTGGTGCTGCCGCTTTATCCGCAGTTTTCCTGCTCAACCGTGGCGGCGGTATGGGACGAGCTGGGGCGAATCTTTGCCGATTACCGCAGTCTGCCTTCTATTTCCCTGATTCGCGACTACGCGACAGAGCCGGCTTACATCAACGCGCTGGCGGCCTCGGTCAAACGCTCTTTTGCCGAACACGGCGAGCCGGACGTGCTACTGCTCTCTTATCACGGCATTCCGCAGCGCTACGCGAATGAAGGCGATGATTACCCGCAGCGCTGCCGCGACACCACCCGCGAACTGCTGAGCGCCCTTGAGCTGCCGCCGGAAAAAGTGATGATGACCTACCAGTCCCGCTTTGGCCGCGAACCCTGGCTGATGCCGTACACCGACGAAACGTTGAAAATGCTGGCCGAAAAGGGCGTGAAGCATATTCAGGTGATGTGCCCGGGGTTCTCCGCTGACTGCCTGGAAACGCTGGAAGAGATGGCGGTCCAGAACCGGGAAGTGTTTATCGAGGCGGGCGGGACGAAATACGAGTACATTCCGGCGCTGAATGACGATCCGGCCCATATCGCGATGATGATGAATCTGGTGGAGCGGTATCGCAAATAGAAACCTGAGGCGGGGAATGCTACTATTCTCCGCCTTATTATCCAGCCCCGTAACGACACCATGAAATTTCCCGGTAAACGCAAATCCAAACACTACTTCCCCGTCAGCGCCCGCGACCCGCTCTTACAGCAAACTCAGCCTGAAGCAGAAAGCGGCTCTTCCTGGGTGGTCGGCATCGACCAAACGCTGGTCGACATTGAAGCCAAAGTGGACGATGAGTTTGTACAGCGCTACGGGCTGAGTTTTGGCCATTCTCTGGTGATTGAGGATGATGTGGCCGACGCGCTCTACAAAGAGCTGGTCGACAACAACCTGATTACCCACCAGTTTGCCGGGGGCACCATCGGCAACACCATGCACAATTACTCGGTGCTGGCCGATGACCGCTCGGTGCTGCTCGGCGTGATGTGCCGCAATGTCGAGATTGGCAGCTACGCTTACCGCTACCTCTGCAATACCTCCAGCCGGACCGACCTTAACTATTTGCAGGGCGTTGATGGCCCGATTGGCCGTTGCTTTACGCTGATTGGCGACCAGGGCGAGCGTACTTTTGCCATCAGCCCGGGCCACATGAACCAGCTACGTGCGGATAGCATTCCGGAAGAAGTGATTGCCGGGGCATCCGCGCTGGTGCTGACCTCTTATCTGGTGCGCTGCAAGCCGGGCGAACCGATGCCGGAGGCCACTATGCAGGCGATTGCCTGGGCGAAGAAACACAACGTGCCGGTGGTACTGACTCTGGGCACCAAATACGTGATTGCCGAAAACCCGACCTGGTGGCAGGCCTTCCTGAGTGAGCACGTTTCGATCCTGGCAATGAACGAAGAAGAGGGTGAAGCGCTAACCGGTGAAAGCGATCCGCTGCTGGCCGCCGACAAGGCCCTGGACTGGGTTGACCTGGTGCTTTGCACCGCCGGGCCGGTAGGCCTTTATATGGCGGGTTATACCGAAGAGACCGCGAAGCGTAAAACACAGCACCCACTTCTGCCTGGTGCGATTGCCGAATTTAACCAGTTCGAATTTAGCCGCGCGATGCGCCTGAAAGACTGTGCTGAGCCGCTGCGAATCTACTCCCACATCGCGCCATACATGGGTGGCCCGGAGAAGATCATGAACACCAACGGCGCGGGAGACGGGGCGCTTGCGGCGCTGTTGCACGATATCACTGCGAACAATTACCACCGCAGTAACGTGCCGAATTCAAGCAAACACAAGCTGACCTGGCTGACTTATTCCTCGCTGGCCCAGGTATGCAAATACGCCAACCGCGTGAGCTATCAGGTTCTGAACCAGCATTCTCCGCGCCTGACGCGCGGCCTGCCTGAGCGGGAAGACAGCCTCGAAGAGTCTTACTGGGAACGTTAAGCTGAAAAGCTGAGCCTGAAGGCTCAGCTTTTTTGCGCGTGGGCAGGTGTCAGACCTGCCCTAAAATAGAATTAACCCGTCACCGCTTCCTGTGTGACCGGCGGCACCAGCAGCCCAAGCATGGTATTGGCAATCTCTCTTTCTCCCATCACAACCTGATTAGCGCCACGCTCGGTGATGTAATCCACTTCGTCGTCGTAATGTGCGCGAGCGATGATTTCGATATCCGGGCATTTTGCTCTGGCCGTCGCGACGATTTCACCGGCTTCGTAGCCGTTAGGAATGGTCAACAGCAGCCAGCGGGCGCAGTCCAGATGGGCCAGACTCATGATCTCTTCGTTAGCAGCATTGCCCAGCACGGCGCGGATCCCGCGTTCGCGCAGCTCATCCACCCGGCTGCGGGAGGTTTCGATCACCACCAATGGCACACCTTCGGCAATAAGCTTCTCGCCAAGCAGGCTACCGACGCGGCCATACCCCACCAGCAGAGCGTGGTTGCAGATATCCACCGGGATTTGTTTTTCTTCTTCGATGGCTTCTTCCAGGGTTTGCTCGTCCAGCGTTTCGGTTTTCTCGAGGTAGCGCTCAAGCACGGCAAACAGAATTGGGTTCAGCATAATCGACAGAATTGCGCCAGCCAGCACCAAATTCTGCCCCGTTTGTGGCAACAGGTTCAGCGCCATGCCGAGGCCGGCCAGAATAAAGGCGAACTCACCGATCTGCGCGAGGCTGGTGGCGATGGTCAGCGCGGTCCGCTGGGAGTGACCAAACATGCGCACCAGCAGGAACGCCGCCAGGGATTTACCGAAGATGATGATGGCCAGCGTGCCCAGTACCGCCAGCGGTTCCTGAATCAGGATCAGCGGATCAAACAGCATGCCGACGGAAACAAAGAACAGCACCGCAAACGCATCGCGCAGCGGCAGGGTGTCGTGTGCCGCGCGGTGGCTTAGCTCTGACTCATTCAGCACCATACCGGCAAAGAAGGCACCCAGCGCAAAGGAGACATCAAACAATTCAACCGCGCCGAATGCGATGCCCAAGGCCAGCGCCAGCACGGAAAGGGTAAACAGCTCACGGGAACCTGTCGCTGCGCTGCGAGCCAGAATCCACGGCACAAGGCGGCGGCCTACCAGCATCATCAGGGCGATAAACGCCGCGACCTTCCCGATGGTGATAGCCATATCCAGGCTCAGGGAAACCAGCCCAACGTTGCCTTTTTCCATCATGCCGGCGACGGCTGGCAGCAGCACCAGAGTCAGCACCATCACCAGATCTTCGACAATCAGCCAGCCAATGGCTATTTGCCCTCGCTGAGTGTCAATTAGCTGCCTTTCTTCAAGCGCGCGCAGCAGCACGACGGTGCTTGCCGTCGATAAACAAAGCCCAAAGACGATACCGGTCATCACCGACCAGCCCATCAGCCAGGAAAGCGCCATGCCCAGCAGCGTCGCGACGCCTATTTGCGCGATGGCGCCGGGGATGGCGATGGCCTTTACCGCCATCAAATCCTTCAATGAAAAATGCAGCCCGACGCCGAACATCAGCAGAATCACGCCTAACTCCGCCAGCTCAGGGGCAAGTTTGGTATCAGCAACAAAACCAGGGGTAAAAGGCCCCGCCAGCACGCCAGCTAATAAATAGCCCACCAGCGGAGATATGCGCAGCTTGTTAGCCAGCATACCCAGTAAAAAAGCGAGCACGAGACCACCAACAATGGTGGTGATAAGCGGTGTGGCGTGATGCATTCCGTCTCCTTTGGTTGGCCGATGTTCCAAAACGTTCTGTTACACAGTTTATGACAAATTCTTTATCGGCGTTTATGAATAATTGTTGAATTTTGAATAAAAAGCGCATTTCGATAAAAAATAGGCTCTGAGTAGCATTTAACTCAGTTATCTGGGGCGATTGCCAGAAGGGTATGGAGACAGGATGCGGCCAAAGCAATACTTTGGCCGCTAAAATCTACGCTTTGTGGCGATTATCGGGCAGGAATATTGTCATAATGCCGAGTAACGGCAGGAAGGCACATATTTTGTAGACCAACTCGATGCTGGTGTGGTCAGCAATTAACCCGAGCACGGCTGCACCCAGGCCACCCATCCCAAAGGCAAATCCGAAAAATAGCCCGGAAACCATACCGATACGGCCAGGAAGTAGCTCCTGGGCATACACCAGGATGGCGGAGAACGCTGAGGCCAAAATAAAGCCAATGATCACCGTCAGGACGCCCGTCCAGTAAAGTGATGCGTAGGGTAAAACAAGGGTAAATGGCGCCACACCGAGGATAGAGCCCCAAATTACGTATTTTCTGCCAATCTTATCCCCCACGGGGCCACCAATCACCGTGCCTGCCGCGACGGCAAACAGGAAAGCGAACAGGTGAATCTGGGCGTTTTGTACGGATAATCCGAATTTTTGCATCAGGTAGAAAGTGAAGTAGCTGCTGATGCTCGCCATATAAAAGTATTTAGAGAAGATCAGCAGCAGCAAAATCGAGACCGCCAGAATCACTTTGTTGCGCGGCAGCGGGTTGACCACCGGCACGGCAGGGCGGCTTTTGGCGATTTTATGCTGAGCGGCGTACCAGCGGCTGATTTGCAGCAGAACCACGATAGCCAGCAGAGCGGCGAGCACGAACCACGCCACGTTACCTTTGCCGTAAGGCGCGATAATAATAGCCGCCAGCAATGGCCCGAGGGAGCTGCCGAAGTTACCGCCCACCTGGAACAGCGACTGCGCAAGCCCGTGACGGCCACCGGATGCCATACGCGCCACGCGTGAGGACTCAGGGTGGAAGACGGACGAACCGGTCCCCACCAGCGCGGCGGCGACCAGAACAGCCGGGAAGCTGCCCGCCAGCGCCAGCAGCACCAGGCCGCAAAGGGTAAAGCACATGCCGATCGGCAATGACCACGGCATCGGGTATTTGTCGGTGTAGTAGCCCACCAGCGGCTGTAGCAGCGATGAAGAGAGCTGGAAGGTCAGGGTAATCATCCCGATTTGCATAAAGCTTAGGGAGAATTCGGCCTGTAGCAGCGGGTAAATAGCCAGAATCAGCGACTGAATCATGTCGTTAAGCAGGTGGGAGAGGCTTATAGCGCCGAGGATCCCAAATGCGGTGCGCGCTTTTTTTTGCTCCGGGGGCGTACCCGGCTGGGTGAGGGTTTGAGAGCTTGCCATAATTACCTGTACGAACGGTTATTGTTTTTAGAGCGGGCGACGCAGGAAATCGCCCGGAAGAAATTCTTACCCTGCTAACATACTCGCGCGGGGGATTTGAAGAAAGTCGCATTTCGGAAAAGATAGCTGTCTATCCTGAAAGCTATCTGTTATTTCTGCGCAGTTACATTTTGACATGGAGATTTGCAATGCGGTTTGCTGCGAAAACAATAACCACGGCGCTGCTGGTGGCATTGAGTTTAACCAGCGCTTCAGCGCTGGCCTGGGAAAAAGACAAGACCTATAAAATTACCATTCTTCATACTAACGACCACCATGGTCACTTCTGGCGGAATGAGTATGGAGAATACGGGCTGGCAGCGCAAAAAACGCTGGTAGACAGCGTGCGTAAAGAAGTCGCGGCGGAAGGCGGCAGCGTGCTGCTGTTGTCCGGCGGGGATATCAACACCGGCGTGCCGGAATCAGACCTGCAGGATGCTGAACCGGATTTTCGCGGCATGAGCCTGATTGGCTATGACGCCATGGCCGTCGGCAACCACGAATTCGACAATCCGCTGTCCGTGCTGCGCCAGCAGGAAAAGTGGGCGAAGTTCCCGCTGCTGTCCGCCAACATTTATCAAAAAAGCACCGGTGAGCGCCTGTTTAAGCCCTACGCGATTTTTAAACCCCAGGGCATTAAAGTGGCGGTTATCGGCCTGACCACCGACGATACGGCTAAAATCGGCAACCCGGAATACTTCACCGACATCGAATTCCGCAAACCTGCAGAGGAAGCCAAACTGGTGATCCAGGAGCTGCAGGGCACCGAAAAACCGGACGTGATCATCGCCGCGACCCATATGGGCCACTACGATAACGGCAACCACGGCTCAAATGCGCCGGGCGATGTCGAAATGGCAAGAAGCCTGCCGGAAGGCGCGCTGACGATGATTGTGGGCGGTCACTCACAGGATCCGGTCTGCATGGCGCAGGAAAACCAGAAGCAGAAAGATTATGTGCCGGGCACACCTTGCGCGCCGGACAGGCAAAATGGCACCTGGATTGTGCAGGCGCATGAGTGGGGCAAATACGTCGGGCGGGCAGATTTTGAGTTCCGTAACGGCGAGATGAAGCTGGTGCACTATCAGCTGATCCCCATCAACCTGAAAAAGAAAATCACCTACGATAACGGGCAAAGTGAGCGCGTACTTTACACGCCAGAAATCGCCGAAAGCCAGCAGATGCTCTCCCTGCTGACGCCGTTCCAGAACAAAGGTCAGGCCGCGCTGAAGGTGAAAGTGGGCAGCGTGAACGGGCATCTGGAAGGGGATCGTAGCAAAGTGCGCTTTGTGCAGACTAACCTGGCGCGCGTATTGCTGGCGGCACAAATGGCGCGAACCAGCGCGGACTTTGCGGTGATGAGCGGCGGCGGCGTGCGAGATTCTATCGAAGCCGGTAACATTACCTATAAAGATGTGCTCAAGGTGCAACCGTTCGGCAACACCGTGGTTTATATCGACATGAACGGTAAAGATGTAGAGGAATACCTGACGGCGGTGGCGCAGAAAACGCCGGACTCCGGCGCTTACCCGCAGTTCTCTAACGTTAGCTTCACCTCAACCGGCGGCAAGCTAAGTAACCTGAAAATCAAAGACCAGCCGATTGATCCGGCCAAAACCTACCGCATGGCCACGCTGAGCTTCAACGGCACCGGCGGCGATGGTTACCCGGAAATCGATAAAAAGCCGGGCTACGTCAACACCGGATTTGTCGATGCGGAAGTCCTGAAGCAGTACATCGAACAGAACTCCCCGCTGGACGTAAATGCTTACCAACCTAAGGGCGAGGTAAGCTGGAACTAAGCGTTAATCGCGGCGGGCGATATCGGCGAAGCTGGCATCCAGCAGTTTCGCCAGATCGCTTGCCGCGAGTTCAATATCCAGCCCGCGCTTGCCGCCGGAAATGTAGATGCTGGCAAACTCCTGTGCCGGAGCATCAATCACCGTTGGCAGGCGTTTTTTCTGCCCCAGCGGGCTAATGCCGCCCACCAGATAACCGGTGATTCGCTGCGCGACCATCGGGTCCGCCATTTCAACCTTCTTCACGCCCAGCGCCTTAGCGACCTTTTTCAGATCAAGCTGCCCGGCAACCGGCGTCACCGCCACGGCGAGGTGTTTCATGTCGCCATTCAGCGCCACCAGCAGCGTTTTATAGACCTGGTCGGCATTTAGCCCCAGCTTACGGACCACTTCGTCACCAAAGTTGGTTTCCAGCGGATCGTGCTCATAGGCATGAATTTGAAAGCTGATTTTGTTCTTTTCGAGGAGTTTTACCGCGGGAGTCATGGTTTCCTTCTTTATTCGTTGTTTTGAAAACGCACAAAATAGTAATCATAGTGATATACTTGACGAGTAATATAGCGCTACATAATAGTGATGGCGTAAACCATCACATTAAGCGACAATTCAGCTTCGGTTGCTTCGGCAGCCGGGATAAACAGAATAATAAATGAAATTCCTCTTTGACGGGCCAATAGAAATATTGGCCATTTTTTTATCCTTTTTTCAGCATTTCTGGCAGGTTACCTTCGCCGTAAAGGTGCAACGCGCCGACCGCAACCACATAGCGCCCGGCGGGCAGCTGCTGCAGAAACGCCTGCCACTGGCGGTTTCGCTGATGCATCAACACGTCATACAGCGCATCGCCAAAGGTGTTCGGTAGCGCAATATTGCCCTGCTGCGGCGGTGTTTCCAGCCACCAGCCAATCATTATCTGCAGCAGCCGCGCGTTGGTGTGCCAGTGCTCCAGCGTGTCGTTCAGCAGCGGCAGCCCACCGTCAGGCAACCCCTTCAATAATTCTATCTGGCTTTGCGCGCCTTCAAGCTCGGTGACCGGCACGCCGTAGCGCTGTGCGGCTTCCAGAAGCTGATAGTCGATGCCGTAGTCAGGGCGAAGGCCAAGCCGCTGTGCCTGATGTGCCTGTAAAATCAGTGCCACCTGCCAGGCTGGCTGGTGCTCAATGCTGCTCAGTGAAATACCTAACTCGCTGCACAGGCTCAGCACCTGCTGGTAATCGTCTGGAGCCAGACGAGCCTCCAGTTCGATGTCCTCCACTATTTCGCTGAACGGCGAATCGCCAGAGCGGATATCTGCCTCGACGATCAGTGCATCTGCCGCGCGAAGTTTGTCCACCAGGCGTGAGGAAAGCGGAGCCATGTCCCGGGTACCCATATGAATGCTGCCCACGAGGTGCAAATAGCGCTTGCCGGGGAGCGTGATATCAAGGGCAGGCCAGGGATAACCAGAGGCTGTCAGGCTGGAAAGCAGTGCGCTAAGACGTTGGAACAAACCCATATCGCGATTCCCTGGCTAAAAAGCCATGCTAACGCCCTGGGCTGGAAGGGGAAAGGAAAAAGTCGGCCTTCCGCTCAAAAGGAGAAGGGAAGGCCGCAGAGAGGCTAGTCTTTCGGTTTAAAGCGCAGCAGGCGGTTGGCGTTGCTCACCACGGTGATGGAAGACAGCGCCATCGCGGCACCGGCAACCACCGGGTTGAGTAGCGTGCCGGTCAGCGGGTAGAGTACGCCCGCGGCAATCGGAATGCCAAGCGAGTTGTACACGAAGGCTCCCATCAGGTTTTGCTTCATGTTTCGCAGCGTGGCTTTGGAAATGGCCAGCGCATCGGCAACGCCCACCAGGCTGTGACGCATCAGCGTAATGGCGGCAGTTTCAATGGCTACGTCGCTACCGCCGCCCATCGCAATCCCTACCTCGGCCTGAGCCAGCGCCGGGGCATCGTTAATGCCGTCGCCGACCATCGCCACCTGGCGGCCCTGCTGCTGCAGCCGTTTGATAGCGTCAGCTTTGCCGTCCGGCAGCACGCCCGCAATCACTTCATCAATGCCGACTTCTTTGGCGATAGCGTTGGCGGTCACCGGGTTATCGCCGGTGAGCATGACCAGGCGGTAGCCGTTACGGTGCAGGCGCTGGAGCGCACTGACGCTGTCGCTGCGAAGCGGGTCGCGGATGGCTAACAGCGCCATGAGCTGACCATCTACGGCAAGCAGCACCGGGGTTGCGCCCAGGCGAGCCTGAGCATCAATGCTGTCGGCAAGCGGCTGAGTGCCCACGCCCTGCTCGTCGAGCAGCGCTTTGTTGCCCAGCAGCAGTTTATGACCGTCCACCTCACCGCTGACTCCCAGCCCGCGCAAAGTACGGAACGACGTCACTTCCGGCAGCGTTGAACTGCCTGCTTTTTCAATAATGGCGCGAGCAAGCGGGTGGCTTGAACCCTGCTCAAGCGCGGCTGCAAGGCGTATCGCTTGCACCTCGTCCACGCCGGCGCGGGTTTCCACGGCGACCACCTGCGGTTTGCCTTCGGTCAGCGTGCCCGTTTTGTCAAAGACCACGGTATCCAGCGTGCTGGCGCGCTGCAGGGCATCGGCATCACGAACCAGAACGCCAAACTCGGCGGCACGGCCCACGCCTGAAATAATCGACATCGGCGTGGCAAGGCCCAGGGCGCAAGGGCAGGCGATAATCAGCACCGTGGTGGCAATGACCAGGGTGTAAACAATTTGCGGTGCAGGGCCGAAGAAGTACCAGATGGCGGCACTGATCAGCGCGATAGCGACGACGACCGGCACAAATACGGCGGAAATTTTATCGGCAAGCTGGCCGATTTCCGGCTTGCTGCTCTGCGCCTGGCGAACCATGCGGATAATGCGCGACAGCGTGGTGTGGCTGCCGGTGGCGGTGGCGGTGAACAGCACGCTGCCGTCCTGCACTACGGTCCCGGCGTGAATCCCGTCGCCGTTTGATTTTTGCATCGGCACCGGTTCGCCGGTCAGCATCGCTTCGTCGAACCAGGCTTCGCCCTGGGTGATTTCCCCGTCAACCGGTACGCGGTCGCCGGTGGTCAGGCGCAGCGTCATTCCGGCGGTGACTTCCGCCAGCGGTAAAGTTTTCTCGCCTTCTTCCGTCACTACTCGCGCGGTCGGCGGCGTTAAGTCGAGCAGGCGTTCAAGTGCTTTAGAAGAGCGCTGACGGGCACGCTGTTCCAGCATATGGCCGAGGTTTATCAGGCCGATGATCATCGCGCTGGCCTCGTAGTAGAGGTGGCGGGCTTCCATCGGGAAGTGCTGTGGCCAGATATTCACGGTAATCGAATAGAGCCAGGCCGCGCCGGTGCCGAGGGCGACGAGCGTGTCCATGGTGGCCGCGCGGTTCATCAGGCTGCGCCAGGCGCTACGGTAAAAATGACCGCCGGCAAAGACCATCACCGCAAGGGTAATAATACCGATGGTCAGCCACAGGGAGCGGTTGCTCTCGGTGACCATCATGTTGTCGCCGATCATGCCCCAGACCATCACCGGGATCCCGACGGCAAGGGCGACAATCGCCTGCCAGCGGAAGCGCTTCATGGCGGCGTTCGCTGTTTCTTGCTGGCGCTCGCGGCGTTTCCGATCGTCTTCAATCGCTTCGGCACCGTAGCCGGCACTTTCCACGGCTTTGACCAGCGATTCTGCGGAGGCGGTGCCCATCACCAGCGCACTGCGCTCCGCAAGGTTAACCCGTGCCTGGCTGACGCCCGGTACATTTTGTAAGGCATTTTGCACCCGGGAGACGCAGCTGGCGCAGCTCATACCGCCGATCAGCAACTGCTGGCTGTCATCGTCGGTAGAGGCTGCCGGAAGCGAAGGGGCGACCGCTGTCAGTGCTTCCGACGGAGTTGATGACTCTGCCAGCGGTTCAGCCTTTGGGTGGCTGGCGACTTCTGCGCCGTATCCCGCTTGTTGGACAGTTTCCACTAACGCTTCCGGCGTGGCGCTGCCGGTAACGCGGGCGTGGGTTTGGGTGACTTCAGCCTGCTCAACGTCTGCACGCTGCTCGAGGCTCTCTTTGACGCGTTTAACACAATGGCCGCAGGTCAGGCCATCCAGATTCAGATCCACAATGTGTGACATCGCGAGACTCCTGTATGATGGTGAGGTGAAATATTGACCGAAAGGATGATTCGGTTAACTATGAAAGAGGTTAAACCTTCCATCAAGGGGAAGGTCAAGGAGCAAAAATGAATATTAGCGATGTGGCGAAAAAAACCGGGCTAACCAGCAAGGCGATTCGTTTTTACGAAGAGAAAGGGCTGGTCACGCCGCCGTTTCGCGCCGACAATGGCTACCGCAGCTATACGCAAAAGCATCTCGATGAGCTGACGCTGCTGCGCCAGGCCCGTCAGGTTGGGTTTAATCTGGAAGAGTGCAAAGAGCTGGTGAGCCTGTTTAACGATCCGGCCCGGCATAGCGCGGACGTAAAAGCCCGCACTTTGCAGAAAGTCGCGGATATCGAGCGGCACATTATTGAGCTGCAGAACATGCGCCAGCATTTGCTCACGCTGGCAGAGGCCTGCCCGGGTGATGACAGCGCCGATTGCCCGATCATCGACAATCTTTCCGGCTGCTGCCATCGCCACGAGATAAACTAAACCGCTTTAATTTTGAGCGTTATGCCTTCCACGGCCAGCACCACAACTTCACAGCCCGCCGGGAGATCTTCATCGGCGGTCACAGGCCAGCTGCTGTCGGCCACGCGAACATGTCCCCGGCCATTAACCAGTGCCGCTTCAAGACGGAAACGGCGGCCAACCAGTTGCTGCCCGCGCTGATTCAGCACTTCACCTGGAATTTGCTGCCTGCGGCTGGACAGCCAGCGCCACCAGAGAAAGGCGGCGACCAGCGTCAGCAGGGCAAAGCAGACGCCCTGCGTTTCCCAGCCAAGCGGCAGCAGCCAGACCAGCAGGCCGGTGATTACCGCCGCCACGCCGCTCCACAGCAGATAGCCGCTGGCGCCGAGCATCTCCGCCGCCAGCAGCAGTCCGCCAAGCGCAAGCCAGAAGACGTGTGGGTGCGCGAGAATGCTGTCGATCATTTTTTACGCTCGGTGCCGCTCTGGGCAATAAGTTCGCTGATTCCGGCGATGGAGCCCATCAGGCTGGAGGCATCCAGCGGCATCAGCACCACTTTGCTGTTATTGGCCGACCCGATTTGCTGCAGCGCGTCGGTGTATTTCTGGGCCACGAAGTAGTTCACCGCCTGAATATCCCCTTTGGCGATAGCTTCGGACACCATCTGCGTGGCGCGGGCTTCTGCTTCAGCGCTACGCTCGCGGGCCTCCGCCTCAAGGAAAGCAGACTGACGCTCACCCTCAGCTTTCAGGATCTTCGACTGCTTTTCACCTTCGGCTTTGACGATTTCCGCCTGGCGGATCCCTTCGGCCTCAAGAATATAGGCGCGCTTGGTACGTTCAGCTTTCATCTGGGCGTTCATCGCATCAATCAGCTCGGCCGGTGGGCGCACGTCACGGATTTCGATACGGGTGATTTTAATGCCCCACGGGTTGGTGGCTTCATCCACGATGTGCAGCAGGCGGGTGTTGATGTTGTCGCGCTGGGACAGCATCTCATCCAGCTCCATCGAGCCGAGCACGGTACGGATGTTGGTCATCGTCAGGTTGATGATCGCCAGCTCAAGGTTGCTGACTTCATAGGCGGCGCGCGGGGCATCAACCACCTGAATAAAGCACACGGCGTCAATGGCGACGTTGGCGTTGTCTTTGGAAATGACTTCCTGAGAAGGGATGTCGAGCACCTGTTCCATCATGTTGATTTTGCGGCCTACGCGATCCATAAACGGCACCACAAGATTCAGGCCTGGCATCAGGGTTTTGGTGTAGCGGCCAAAGCGTTCGACGGTCCACTGGAAGCCCTGGGGCACGATTTTTACCCCGGCAGCCACAATCACCAGCGCCACGAGAATTAATACGGGGATCACGATAAGCATTAAAAACCTCCTGTTTGTTTTGCATTCAGTCTAACCGCTTAACCTGAAACATTCAGCAACATCCCTATGTCCGATGAGAATTAATTGTCGCTTTTAATTTTATTATTCCAAAATGGAATGATTTTCATGGAGTAAGTTCATTTCACGCATTCTGTCGGCAGGCGTAGTATCGAATACTTCGGCGGTCCGCGCTATCAGGCGGGCGGTATTTGGCAAGAACGCTTATCCCGGTGAGGAAGCAATGGGAACAATAATAGCTGAGCAGCAGCAGGCGAATAACAGCCACTGGCGGAAAATTGTGGAAGAATTAATTTCACCTATGGCGATTGATATTGACGGCAACGGCCCGGCAGATATTCGGGTAAACAATCAAGACTTCTTCAAGCGAATATTACAGGAAGGTTCTCTCGGTCTGGGGGAAAGTTATATGGATGGCTGGTGGGACTGCGACCGGCTGGATATTTTATTTACCCATATTTTGCGCCACGGCCTGGACAGCAAAATGCCGAAGCATTTCTCCGACCTGCTGCGTATTGCCGGGGCCAGAGTCTTTAATTTGCAATCCCGTAAACGCGCCTGGATAGTCGGCAAAGAACATTACGATATTGGTAACGATCTGTTTGCCGCTATGCTCGATCCCTGGATGCAGTATTCCTGCGGCTACTGGAAAGAGGCGGGAAATCTGGCAGAGGCCCAGCGTAACAAGCTGCATATGATCTGCGAAAAACTGCAGCTCAAAGCGGGCATGAAGCTGCTGGATATCGGCTGCGGCTGGGGTGGGCTGGCGCAGTATGCCGCGCAGGAATATGGCGTCTCCGTCGTCGGTGTGACCATCTCGGCGGAACAGCAAAAAATGGCGCAGGATCGCTGCCGGGACCTGGACGTCGAGATCCTGCTGCAGGATTATCGCGACCTCAACAGCCAATTTGATCGCATTGTTTCCGTAGGCATGTTCGAGCACGTCGGGCCAAAAAACTACAATACCTATTTTGAAGTTGCAGCCCGCAATTTAAAACCTGATGGCCTGTTCCTGCTGCATACCATAGGGTCGAATGAAACGGATTTAAACGTCGATCCGTGGATCAACAAATACATCTTCCCTAACGGCTGTTTGCCCTCGGTGCGCCACATTGCCAGCGCCAGTGAAAAACATTTTATTATGGAGGACTGGCACAATATCGGGGCGGATTACGACAGAACGCTGATGGCCTGGTACGATAATTTCCTCCGCTGCTGGCCTAATATCTCGCGTAATTATGACGAGCGGTTTAAGCGGATGTTTAGTTATTATTTGAACGCCTGCGCGGGCGCATTTCGCGCGAGGAATATTCAGCTTTGGCAGGTGCTGCTGAGCCCCAATGGAGTGGACGGCGGGATCCGCGTTTACCGATAAACAAAAGGCCGGAATATCCGGCCTTTTTCGTTCTCACTGATTAATACATCAACGCATAAATCTGACGGCGGTATTTAGACGCCAGCGCGTCGCCGGTGCCCAGTGCGGCCAGAATCTCCATCATCATTTTGCGTGCCTGGCCGTCGGCGGCACCCAGGTCTTTTTTCAGGTGGGTATAAAGCAGCTCCAGTGCTTCTTCGTTCCGGCCAACCTGATGCAGCTGCAGCGCGAGCTGGCTGGCAAGCTGGGCGTTGTCCGGCTCGTTTTGCACCTGCTGCTGCAACTGTTGAATTTCCGGCGTGTCGGCGGCTTGTTTCAGTAGTTCAATCTGGGAAACCAGCGCCTGATAGCGGGTGTCCTGGTCCTGCAGAGGCACGGTTTTCAACACCGCTTCGGCGTCTTCGCTGCGGTTCAGGGCAATCTGCACTTCCGCCAGCAGCAGGCCAATTTCGCTGTTCTGACCGGACAGCTGCCACGCATCTTTCAGCAGCGGCAGGGCTTCGGCGTGCTTGCCTTCCTGCATCAGCTCTACGGCCTGCTGGGCTTTCAGCTCTTCTTCACGCGGCAGCACTTTGTCGAGCAGGGCGCGAATCGCTTCTTCCGGCTGCGGCCCCTGGAAACCGTCCACCGGCTGACCATTCTGGAACAGATAGACGGTAGGAATGGAGCGCAGGCCAAACTGAGAAGCCACCATCTGCTCGGCGTCGCAGTCAACTTTGGCGAGAATAAACTGGCCGTTGTATTGGGCCGCGAGCCTGTCCAGGATCGGCGTTAACTGCTCGCAATGCTGGCTGCGGGCAGACCAGAAATAAAACAGCACCGGCTTAGCCATAGACTGTTCCAGCGTCTGATGCAGGTTCGCTTCGGTAATGTTAATAATGTTTTCTGCGGACATGGGCGATTCTCTGTTAAGCATTTGTTTTTTTACATGGGGGCTGAGGCCGGGACTTCAACTCAGCGCCGTAAAATTTTGTCCATTGCGCACGCTGGCAGCAGGCGGCGGAGCACGGTAATCACGTGAGTGACCACGGTCACAGGATAGCGCAGCTTCGGCCTTGGGCTTTCAAAAGCATGGCGTACTTTCGCTACCACAGCCTCCGGGCCGAGGGTAAACCGTGCGGCAATCCCCGGATTCTCTACCGGTTTGTCGCTTTGGGTTTGATTGACGTTATCGGTAAAGCGGGTGCGGATCGGCCCCGGCTCAATCAGGCTGACTTTAATCCCGCTGTGGCGAAGCTCCATGCGCAGCGCGTCGGACCACGCTTCAAGTGCATATTTACTGGCGGCGTAGGCCCCACGACCCGGCGTGGAAATCAGCCCCATCACCGAGCTGGTCATCACGATGCGGCCTTCCTGATGAGGCTGCATGGCCGGCAGCAGCAGCATGGTGAGCTGGTGCGTGCCGAAGAAGTTGGTGGAAAATTGTTGCTCAAGCTGTTCGCGGGAAATGGCGTTCAGCGGGCCATACACGCCGTAGCCACCGTTATTAAACAGCCCGTACAGGCGGTTGCCGGTGATGGCAATCACTTCGGCAGCTGCGCGTTGGACGCTTTCCGCATCGTCAAGATCGAGCTCAATGCCGGTAAACCCAAGCTGATTCATGCGCTCTACATCGGCTGGTTTGCGGCAGGCGGCGAGAATGTTATAGCCAAGCTTCTGTAGCTCCTGCGCGCTGGCTAAGCCAATCCCGCTGGAGCAGCCTGTAATTAAAACGGATTTTTGCATAACTTTACCCGAAGGGCGCCCCGATTATTTATCAGTCGTGTTTAACTATCTCGTTGTATCCGACGCGGCTGTGCCGGTTATTTAGAGAGTAGCGGAGTCAGCCGCGTCGCCATCCAGTCGGCGATAAACGGCTGAGCATCCCGATTAGGGTGAATGCCGTCATCCTGCATCCATTGCGGTTTCAGATACACCTCCTCCATAAAGAACGGGAGCAGGGGAATATCAAACGCTTTGGCAAGCTGCGGATAAATAGCGCTAAACGCCTCATTATAGCGGCGTCCGTAGTTGGCGGGCAGGCGAATTTGCATCAGCATCGGCTGCGCACCGGCAGCCTTCACGTCGGTGATAACCTGGTTGAGGGTTTTTTCTACCTCCTGAGGCTGGAACCCACGCAGGCCGTCGTTGCCGCCAAGCTCCACTAAAACCCAGCGGGGCTGGTGCTGTTTTAACAGCGCCGGCAGGCGAGCCAGGCCCTGCGCCGCGGTATCGCCGCTGATGCTCGCATTCACGACTTTTGTACCCTGCGGCTGCCATTTGGCATCCAGCAGGGCGGGCCAGGCGCTGGTGGCCGCCATACGGTAACCGGCGCTCAGGCTATCGCCTAAAATCAATAGCGTGTCCGCCGCGGCGGCGCGGAAAGTCATCAAAGCCAGAAACAGGAAGGGCAAATGCCAGCGGAAAACATTGTTGAAGTTCATCATCTTAGTAAGTCCGTGGGTCAGGGTGAACACGAGCTTTCCATCCTTACCGGAGTTGAGCTGGTTGTCAAACCGGCCGAAACCATCGCCCTGATTGGCGAGTCAGGATCGGGCAAGTCCACGCTGCTGGCGATTCTGGCCGGGCTTGATGACGGCACGGACGGCGAGGTCCACCTTTGCGGGCAGCCGCTGCACAGCATGGATGAAGAGGCCCGGGCGGCGCTGCGCGCGAAGAACGTTGGCTTTGTGTTTCAGTCCTTTATGCTGGTGCCCACCCTTAATGCTCTGGAAAACGTGGAACTTCCCTCGCTGCTGCGCGGCGAAAACAGTTCGGCCAGCCGGGCGCAGGCTAAAGCGCTGCTGGAACAGCTGGGCTTAGGCAAACGCCTCGATCACCTGCCAGCTCAGCTATCTGGCGGGGAGCAGCAGCGCGTGGCGCTGGCTCGCGCGTTTAACGGCAAGCCGGGCGTGCTGTTTGCCGATGAGCCCACCGGCAACCTCGACAGGCAAACCGGCGATCGCATTGCCGACCTGTTGTTTTCCCTCAACCGTGATTTCGCCACCACGCTGATCCTCGTCACCCACGACGAACAGCTGGCGGCACGCTGCGACCGCCGCCTGCGGCTGCGCGAAGGCAAACTGTGGGAGGAAGCATGATAGCCCGCTGGTTCTGGCGTGAGTTGCGCTCTCCCTCGCTGCTGATTGTCTGGCTGGCGCTTAGTCTGGCGGTAGCCTGCGTGCTGGCGCTTGGCAGCATCAGCGACAGAATGGAAAAAGGGCTCAGCCAGCAAAGCCGCGAATACATGGCGGGCGACCGGACGTTGCGCAGCGCCCGCGCCGTACCGGACGAGTGGCTGACTCAGGCCCAAAGCGATGGCTTAAAGGTCGGCAAACAGCTGAGCTTCGCCACCATGACTTTTGCCGGGGACACGCCGCAGCTGGCCGATGTGAAAGCGGTCGACGGTGTGTACCCGATGTACGGCGAGCTGGAAACCGACCCGCCGGGCCTGAAGCCTGAGCCGGGCACCGCGCTGCTTGCGCCGCGCCTGCTGGCTTTGCTTAACCTGAAAGTGGGCGACAACATTGACGTGGGCGACGCCACGCTGCGTATTGTCGGGCTGGTGATTCAGGAACCGGACGCCGGATTTAACCCGTTCCAGATTGCGCCGCGCCTGATGATGAACCTGGCCGACGTCGAGAAAACCGGGGCGGTGCAGCCCGGCAGCCGTATTAGCTGGCGCTACAAGTTTGGTGGTAATCCCCAGCAGCTCCAGCAGTATGAAAACTACCTGCTGCCTAAGCTAAAGCCGGAGCAGCGCTGGATCGGCATGGAGCAGGACGAAGGCGCGCTGGGCAAATCCCTGGAGCGTTCGCAGCAGTTCCTGCTGCTTTCTGCGCTGCTGACGCTGCTGCTGGCCGTGGCGGCGATTGCCGTGGCGATGAGCCATTACTGCCGCAGCCGCTATGACCTGGTGGCGATCCTGAAAACGCTGGGCGCGGGCAGGGCGGCTCTCCGCAAGCTGATTATCGGCCAGTGGCTGATGGTGCTGCTGCTCTCGGCCATTGCCGGAGGTGCCGTTGGGCTGCTGTTCGAAGCCGCGCTGATGCAACTATTGAAGCCGGTGCTGCCTGCCGCGCTGCCGCCAGCGAGCCTGTGGCCGTGGGTGTGGGCTATTGGCGCGATGGTGACAATCTCCGTGCTGGTGGGGCTGCGCCCGTACCGGCTGCTATTGGCCACTCAGCCATTGCGCGTGCTGCGCCGTGACGCCGTAGCCAACGTCTGGCCGCTGAAAATTTATTTGCCGGTCATCAGCGTAGTGGTAGTGGCGCTGCTCGCGTTGTTAATGGGCGGCAGTTCGCTGCTTTGGGCGGTGCTGGCGGGCACGTTGGTGCTGGCGGCGCTGTGTGGCCTCGTCGGCTGGGGCGTCCTGAAGCTGCTGAAAAAGCTGACGCTGAAAAACCTGGCCCTGCGCCTGGCGGTTAACCGCCTGCTGCGCCAGCCGTGGGCGACGCTCAGCCAGCTGGCGGCGTTCTCGCTGTCGTTTATGCTACTGGCATTGCTGTTAGTGCTGCGGGGGGATTTGCTGGACAGATGGCAGCAGCAGCTGCCGCCGGAAAGCCCGAACTACTTCCTGGTGAACATTGCGCCGGAGCAGGTTCAGCCGGTGAAAACCTTCCTTGCCGACCATCAGGTGATCCCGGAGTCGTTCTATCCGATTGTGCGGGCGCGCATGACGGCGATTAACGGTCAGTCCACCGAGGGCAACCCGGATGAGGCGCTGAACCGCGAGCTGAATCTGACCTGGCAGAGCCAGAAGCCGGATCATAACCCTATCCTGGCGGGAAGCTGGCCGCCGAAGGCCGGGGAAGTGTCGATGGACGATGGCGTGGCGAAACGCCTGAACATTAAACTCGGCGACAGCGTGACCTTTATGGGCGATACCCGGGATTTTACCGCGAAGGTCACCAGCCTGCGCAAGGTGGACTGGGAAAGTCTGCGGCCAAACTTCTACTTTATCTTCCCGCCGGGCGCGCTGGACGGGCAGCCGCAGAGCTGGCTCACCAGCTTCCGCTGGGAGGGGAATAACGGCCTGCTGACCCAGCTTAACCGCGAGTTCCCGACCGTCAGCCTGCTGGATATCGGGGCTATCCTGAAACAAATCGGCCAGGTGCTGGAGCAGGTCAGCCGCGCGCTTGAGGTGATGGTGGTGCTGGTGACCGCCTGCGGTCTGCTGCTGCTGTTGGCCCAGGTACAGGTGGGTATGCGCCAGCGTCATCAGGAGCTGGTGGTTTACCGCACGCTGGGCGCGGGTAAAAAGCTGCTCAGAACCACGCTGTGGTGCGAGTTTGCCGTGCTGGGGCTGGTGTCCGGTCTGGTGGCGGCCATCGGCGCGGAAACGGCGCTGGGCGTACTGCAAACGCGAGTGTTCGACTTCCCGTGGGAGCCAGATTTGCGCCTGTGGATCGTGCTGCCGGTCACCGGGGCGGTATTGCTGTCGCTTTGCGGCGGCTGGCTGGGCGTTCGTTTGCTTAAAGGGAAGGCGCTGTTCCGCCAGTTTGTTGTCTGAGGAGGCCGGGCAGGGATGCCCTGCCTACCGCTATAAACTTTGTTATATTTCGCTATTTATTGCGTTAGAACATATTTTCTGCATTCATTGGTGTTTTTTTAATATCTATTAAGAAAAGACTGATGGATAACCGCACGAATTAATAAAAATCCCTCAGAAATCGGACTTAATAAGCGTTAATATGCCCCCGCTTATAATAAATATGGTTACTAGGGATCCACATGAAAGCAAATTTGCGCGCTTTACCATTACTGATTGGGGCCGGCCTGCTTGCAGGTATGGCATCTTTCGCTGCTAACGCAGAAATCACCGTCCTGAAGCAAGATCCGCAGGCCGGTAACCCGCTCAGCCGCCTCAATTTCACCGTGGGCGGCAGTATTCGTCCACAGTTTAATATGATGTCCGGCGACGGCGACAAAGGCTCTTACAAACGTAATGGCTTTGATGGCGGCACCCGTTTCCGCTTCGCGGCTGATTATTATCTGTTCGATGATATTAGCTGGATCAGCTATTACGAGCTGGGCGTGAATATTCCGGCGGTCTTCGAGTGGGACAACCACTATGCAGAAGGCGCGAACAATACTACTCGCCGTATGCTGTACACCGGTCTGAAAAGCAAAACCTGGGGTCAGCTGACCTACGGCCAGCAAAACAGCATCTACTATGATGTGGTTGGCGCTAAAACCGATATCTGGGACTACGACATGATCGGTCAGGCTCCAGGTAACGGCATGAACGGCGACTACGACGGTTCTTACCGTTCCCGCAACATGCTGAAGTACAAAAACACCTTCGGCGATGCGGACGTGTACGCTTCTTACCTGTTTGAAGATCACGACATCCGTGCCACCAACGGCATGCGCTACAAGCGTAAAGGCGGCGGCTCTCTGGGCGTGGATTACCACATCACCAAAGACCTGACCTGGGGTACCGCATGGAACTACACCCGTGCCGACATGCGTAACCCGACCGACGGCGACAGCAAGTCTTACAACCAGAACATCTACGGTACGGCGCTGAGCTGGAAACCGGACAACTGGACGTTCAGCTTCGGCGGCGGCTGGTACCAGAACTTCCTGACCACCAAGCTGAAAGACGTGAACAACTACTTCTCCGGCGACGCGTGGGGCATCGAGTACTTCGCGGGTTACACCATCCCGGTTGGCCAGTACGCGGTGAAATCCGTGCAGCCATATTTCATGGGTGACCGTCTGCAGTACGTGACCGGCCGCAGCTACCAGCGCATCGACAACGGTTTGGGCGTGAGCTTCAAGCTGGATTACGGCTTCCAGGTGGACTACGAGCACGTCTTCACCTCCAGCACCGACAACCTGGGCGACATGAACCTGGTTCGTCTGCGCTACGATTTCTAATCGTGCCTCTGGCGGGTGGCAGCCTTGCTGCCCGCCTCATTCAGCGTTTCCTGCCTTATTTTTTATCTATTCAGAAACGGGTAAGCATGTTCGGGCCCTGAAGGCTTTGCGCCACTGTGTGGGCGTGGTTTTAAAACGCAGCCTGAAATGATGCCGGAGTGTTTCCGCTGAGCCGAATCCAGACTGCTCTGCCACCTGGTCAATGCTGAATTTCTCGCTTTCCAGCAGCGCACAAGCCTTTTCCAGCCGGAGGCTGAGCATCCACTCGCCCGGCGTGGTGCCGGTGGCATCTTTGAACCGGCGGATGAAGGTGCGGCGGCTCATGCCCGCTTGCCTGGCTAACTGCTCAATCACCAGGGGCGCATTGAGATGGTGGCGCAGATCGTCCAGCAACGGCGCCAGACTTTTGGTGCTGCGTTTAGGAACGGGTTGTTGGACCCACTGTGCCTGGTTGCCTTCCCGTAACGGGGGCGTAATCATGCGCCGCGCAGTCCGGTTGGCGATTTCAATCCCGTAATCACGACGAATAAGATGCAGGCAGAGATCGACCCCGGCGGCACCGCCTGCGGAGGTGATCAGGCTGCCCTCATCGACGTAGATCATGCTGTGCTCCACCTGTACCGCAGGGAACCTGTTCGCGAGGATCTCGGTGCTGTTCCAGTGGGCGGTGGCTCGCTTGCCGTCCAGTAATCCTGTTTCGCAGAGAATAAAACTGCCGGCGCAAATCGACACTATGCGGGAACCGTTTTGATGGGCGCGTTGTAAGGCAGCAATCAGCGGCTCCGGGGCCGGTTCAAAAACATTGCGCCAGCCGGGGATGACAATGGTTCCTGCGTCTTCCAGCAGCTCCAGTCCGCCATCCACCACTAAACGCACGCCGCCCTGAGCGTCAAAAACGCCGTTCTCTAAAGACGCGACGCGCAAGTCATAGAGAGGCTGGCCGAGCACTTCGTCCACGCGGCCAAAAGCTTCGACGGCAATCCCGAACTCAAAAGTGCAGAGACACTGATAGGCCAGCACAACCAGCCGTCGATTTTTCGGTCTAAAAGTGCGGTCTTGATCTGGAGAGATGCCTGGCATGGTTGTCCTGTCTCTAAAAATGGCACGATCTTGACGATATCTGACCTGAGCGTCGATTTCTACTCCACCCCGAATCTTTCATGCTGGCACCTTCTTAACGTTTGGCAGGAAATCAGTATGAAAAATCTCTTAGCGTTGATGGCGGTCTGCTTAGCCGCGTTGATGTCGGGCCTGGAAATATCCAGCGTCCCGGTTATCCTGCCGGTGCTGGAAAAGCAGATGCAGGCCAATTTCCGCGAACTGCAGTGGATCATGAATGCTTACACGCTCTCCTGCACGGCGGTGCTGATGGCCACGGGGACGCTGGCGGATAAATATGGCCGCAAGCGTATTTTTATTATCAGCATTGTTGGATTTGGCCTGACGTCGATCCTCTGTGGCCTGTCCCGGACGCCGGAATGGCTTATTGTGGGGCGCTTTTTGCAGGGACTGAGCGGCGGGGCGATGTTAACCAGCCTGATTGCCATCTTGTCGGTTCAGTTTCCGGAAGGAAAAGCGCGCAGCCGGGCGTTTTCCGCCTGGGGGATCACATTTGGCTTTGGGCTGGGCTTTGGCCCCGTCATCGGCGGCGTGCTGGAGGCGTGGTTTAGCTGGCAATGGGTATTTCTGATCCACGGCGTTATTGCGCTGCTCACCCTGGTCCTGACGCTGAAAAATGTTATCGAGTCGCGCGAAAACACCACGAAACCGCTGGATGTCGCTGGCCTGATGACGTTGAGCGTGGGCGTGGTGGGGGCAACCTGGCTCATCACCCAGGGCGGGAGCATTGGCTGGACCAGTCATGAAGCTCAGTTCATCCTACTGGGCACGTTTATCAGCCTGGCGCTGTTCGTCATTATTGAGTTACGCCACCCACATCCTATGTTTGATTTCTCCGTCTTTCGGATCAGGCCTTTCTCCGGCGCGCTGATGGGATCTGTGGGGATGAATTTCAGCTTCTGGCCGCTGATGATTTATCTGCCGGTTTATTACCAGATAGGGAAGGGCTACAGCATTATGGAGACCGGCATGGCGCTACTGGCCTACACTTTGCCCACGCTATTAATGCCGCCGGTCGGTGAAAAACTCGTGCTGCGCTTTGGGGCCGCACGCATCATCCCGCTTGGGCTTTTTGCTATTGGCCTGGGATTTGTGCTGATGAGATTGGGCGTTATCTATCACGTCAGTTTGCTGCCGGGCGCAATACTCTCGGGCATGGCGCTGGGGTTAATCAATACCCCGGTCACCAACACCACCACCGGCTCCGTGGGCGCTAATCGCGTGGGCATGGCTTCCGGGATTGATATCAGTTCACGCCTAATTACCCTCGCCATCAATATTGCGTTAATGGGGAGCCTGCTGGTGGCGGGGATAGCCGAAAGCTTACAGAGTCATATCGACAGCGTGAGCGAAAGGTATGCTCTGGCAGAACAAATAGCCGGCGGGACGAGAGCCGCTCTCAGCAGCGACATGATTATTCAGGCGCTGAATAACGGTTTTTCCGGCGTGCTGGCCTACGGCGCAGTAGGCGTGGGCTGTTTGTCGCTGGCGAGCTATTTGCTGTTCAATGTCAAAACAAACGTTAGGCGCAAACGGGCGGCATCCTGCGCTGATTAAGCTCATCCCAATGCAAAGCGGGTTTTCCGCTTTGCTTGGTTGTTATTCGCAAAAGCCCTGTTCACGCCCGCCGCGCCTTCTCCCGCGAGCAAGATGAAATATTTTCAATTAACCCTGTTAACGGAATGTGCCATCTTATTCTGTCCAGTTGGATCAACGACTTAGTAAGCGGCCCGTGAAAGAGGCTCGCCTCAGGACACCACACATCATTCTGTAAGGGAGAATACCCATGGGAAATCATTTCGGCTGGCGCGTGGCGACCGGCGCTTTACTTCTGGCCAGCGGCCTGCAGTTTGCTCAGGCCAACAGCGACCCGCACACCATTGTCTTCGGCGTAGCGCCGGGGCCATACGGAGACATGGTCAAACAGGCCATCGCCCCGTCGTTAAAAGAGAAAGGCTATAAAGTCGTGGTGCGCGAGTTCAGCGACTACGTGCAGCCCAACATGGCGCTGGCCAACGGCAGCATCGACGCCAACCTGTTCCAGCACTCGCTGTACTTCGACAAATTCACCGCCGACAAAAACCTCAAGCTGGCGAAACTTATCACCGTGCCAACCGCCGGGATGGGCATTTATTCCCATAAAGTCAAAAGCCTGGACGAGCTGAAGCAGGGCGACATTGTCACCCTGTCTAACGACCCGACCAACCTCGCCCGTGGGCTGCGCTTCCTGCAGTCGATGGAGCTTATCACCATCAAAGAGAACATTGACCCGACCAAAGCCTCCGAGCGCGATATCGCCACCAACCCGAAAGGCCTGGTGTTTAAATCGCTGGAAGCCGCACAGCTGCCGCGCACGCTGGACAGCGCCAGCGCCGCGCTGGTCAACGGTAACTTTGCCATTGCCGCCGGGCTAAAACTCTCTTCCGCGCTCAAACAGGAACACCTGGACGAGAACCTCAAAAACATCATCGCGGTGCGTGCCGAAGATGCGGATAAACCGTTCGCCAAAGACATCGTGGAGACCGTGAAATCCCCGGCCTACGAAAAAGCGATCGACGATCCGCAGAATATTTTCAACGCCTTCCAGAAACCGGACTGGATGGTTGCCGCCGATAAAAAGTAATAGAGCAAAGCGAGCAGGCGGGATGCCTGCCTTTTGTCGCTGATTTGAGGTTGTCATGATTGAGATTGAAAAGGTCTGCGTGGACTTCCCCACGGGCCGGAGCCAGACCAGCCGGGCGGTGAACGATGTTTCGCTGCACATTGGCGCGGGTGAGATTTTTGGCATTGTCGGCACCAGCGGGGCGGGGAAAAGTACCTTATTACGTACCCTGAACGCGCTCCAGCGCCCGAGTGAGGGCCGCGTAAAAATCGGTGGGACTGAGATCACCGCGCTGCAGGGGGCCGAGCTGCGCAAAGCGCGTCAGCGTATCGGCATGATTTTCCAGCACTTCAATTTGATGCATACCCGGACGGTCAGGCAGAACGTGGCTTTCAGCCTCAAAGCCGCAGGCTGGGAACGCAGTAAAATCGGCCCGCGCGTGGATGAAATTCTTGAGCTGGTGGGCCTGGCCGACAAAGCCAACCGCTACCCGGTGCAGCTGAGCGGCGGGCAGAAACAGCGCGTGGGCATTGCGCGCGCCATCGCTAACCACCCGGATGTTTTACTCTGTGATGAACCGACTTCCGCGCTGGATCTGGAAACGTCGGCCACCATTCTGGCGCTGCTGAAGAAGATCAACCAGCAACTGGGGATCACCATCGTGCTGATCACCCACGAGATGAACGTGATCAAGACGATTTGCGACCGCGTGGCGGTGATGTCCGGCGGGGAAGTGGTGGAGTCCGGCGAGGTGTTCGACATCTTCGCTCATCCACAGCATGAATTTACCCGCCAGCTGGTGTCCCACACGCTGAACCTGACGCTACCGGTGCGCCTGCTGGACAACATGCGTGGCGCGCTGCTGAAAATCATGTTCGTTGGCGACTCGGCCGAACAGCCGGTGCTCTCCTTCGCGGCGGTGAAATACGGCGTGGCGGTGAACATTCTGCACGGCAAGATTGAGTACATCAGCGACCGCGCGCTGGGCATTCTGGTGGTGGCGATCACCGCGCCAGGCAACCCGGCGGCGGTGGGGGATGCCATCGACCATATTCGGAAACATACGGCCTGTGTGGAGGTGCTGAATGGATGATTTAGTCGCGGACCTGACGATTGCCTTTGGCGAAACCTTCCAGATGCTGGGCATTTCCACGCTGCTGGCGATTATCGGCGGCCTGCCGTTGGGCTTTTTGATCTTCGTCACCGATCGCAATCTGTTCTGGCAGAACCGTTCGCTGAACATCATCAGCTCGGTGCTGGTGAACATCGTGCGCTCGGTGCCGTTCGTCATTCTGCTGGTGCTGCTGTTGCCGCTGACGCAGTTCCTGCTCGGCAACACCATCGGGCCGATCGCCGCGTCCGTGCCGCTGTCGGTGGCGGCGATTGCGTTTTATGCCCGCCTGGTGGACGGCGCGCTGCGGGAAGTGGACAAAGGCATTATCGAAGCCGCTGAGGCCTTTGGCGCCAGCCCGATGCGCATCATCTGCACCGTGCTGCTGCCGGAAGCCAGCGCCGGTTTGCTGCGTGGGTTAACCATAACCCTGGTCAGCCTGATCGGTTACTCGGCGATGGCGGGGATTGTCGGCGGCGGCGGCGTGGGTGACCTCGCGATCCGCTTCGGCTATTACCGCTACGAAACCCAGGTCATGGTGGTCACGGTTGTGGCACTGATTGTGCTGGTGCAAATCGTGCAAATGTTTGGCGACTATCTCGCCAAACGCGCGGACAAGCGCGACAGGCATTAACCTTCTTTCTGGCCGGGCATTCGTTCGGCCAGCATGATGTTTAGCTGCCGGAGAGGCTAATTTCCTGGCGGCTTTCTTCCTGATAAACCCCCAATCTGCAATTCACCAAAGCGTTTCATCATTCCTGCGAGCCGCCTCGAAGTTTGCCAATCTGCCCAATTTTTAAGCTATGTCACTGTGCAGCCATCCAGTATGATCGGAGGGATGCGCAAGAGATAAACCCGGTCAAAGCCGGAAAAAGAAGCGCCCCCGAAGGGTGGTGGAACACCAGACGGGGGCTGACCACAACCGTTATACGAGGTAACAGCTATGGCTAACGCTGATAGTAACACACAGGCTCGCCCTGAAATCACCCCACACGACCCGGCATTTGCGGGCGATATCGCAACCCTGCTAGAAAAGCCGCAGGGCGCAGCGATGGATCTCTTCCAGGTGCTCGATATTTGCGAGCAGTACGCCGAGCATTTACTTGAAAACCAGAATCATACGGAACGCATGGCGCTCTGCGGCCGCCTGCTCGCCGGGCTGGAAGTCCTGAAAAGCGTGCTCAAAGCCCCACTGCCGGACTACCTGATAGAGAAGCTGACGCTCAAAGAGAGCGAAGCCAGCATTTGTTACAACCCGATGGCAACAGACTCCGAACCGCTCCGCGAGTACTGCGCGGCGTTAACCATCGTCCTGCTGAACCACCAGGAATCCCCGGAGCAAAGGCAGCAGATGGCCGGGATCCTGTATGAGCTGCTCACCGTGCTGGCCGAAGATTTAAAAGCGCCAAGGTTTGTTCGCTCGGTGGACGGTAGTTTGGCGATGATTCCGGGCGGGGTTTTGAATTTGGTTCATTGATGTTTTGTTGGTATTAAATTGCCGCCTTCTACCTGGTGGGGGAAGGCGGTTTTGAGCGAATAGCATAAGCTGCGAATTATCATTAATTTTCATGACAGGCTACTTAAATGACTTCTATCGAAACTGTGGCGATTTACATCATAGCTAAAACACCTTTACTTAGCGGATAGTTACTAGTCATAACGACTATAAAAATGTACAGGCTCTACAATAAAAAAGCCTGCACTATATTAATTAACTTTCAAGCCATTTGTCTAATGCTTTAGTATCATTAACTACAGAACCACTTCTTTCACGCCATTTATTATATATATTCTGAAGCATGTATCTGCAATTAATATCATGACGAGTCAGGTAAGAATATTTACCTAAGAACTCCTGTAATCTGACATCAATATTGCTTACATCATGAAGTAAGTTGTAAATGACGTAAGTTAATATTTTGCTTGACTCATTGCAATATAATGAAATGCATATTTTGTCAAGTTCATTTTTAAAGAAGTAATCAATTGCGTTGGATTTATCAAAGTTTAAATTAAATAAAAGCAAAGCAAGGCATGAAGCTCTGAAGTTAATGCTTTCATTTAAGTCAAGGCAGTCACTTAATAATCCGTCCTCAGTGAGGCCTATATGCCCTATGATTCCATTATTAAAGTTGTCATTGTTTTCTTTCTTTATCTTATCAATTGTTGGTTTTGATGAAATCAATGAGTAACTTAAAAATGGTATAAGTTTTTTTTCAGATGGATAGTTTATTTTATATAAAGATAGAGTGGTTGAGCCATGGATTAATTTATATTTGTAGGCATCGCTTAGTGAGATTAAAGTGTTTTTAATATGATTTTCGGAGTCTGGGGAAACAGAAAAAACCTCATTCCATAGTAAATAATATTTTGCAAAGACATTTGGTTTATTGATAGCTATTTCTGAAACGGCTAACATAATGTCACGTCTGTTTTCTTTTAGTGCGTCCTCAATGTCTTCACGCTCAAAATAAGGTGAAACTAAGGTTTCTAATGCGAGTTCTGGATAATCATTACATAGAGCGCGCCATTTATTTGCATCGAAAGGGATTCGTTCATATCCAACGAATTCGTATCCGGGAAGAATTTTCTGACCATCAATGACGTTATTATTAGTATATGATCGAAGTTCAATGTCATTAAAATCTAACAGGCGGCATATATGCTCAGAGTAGGACTCATCATCGAAGTTTAATGGGATCATGGCGAGTATTGATGCTGGGATGCAGCGTATTTCATAGTCATTGGATTTAATCATGTCAAGGGTTTTACGTAAGCTATCAATATTTTGTGATAGGACGTATTCATAGATGGACTTAAATATTTCCACAGGATATGAATAAATCGAATCAAAAAAATCAACCGGATTTAACAATGAATCACCATCTTTAAGAATTTTATAATGATTAACAAGTTTCACAAAGCAGTATTTAGATTCAGAGATGTTAGCTGATATCATACGTCTCGACCTCATGTCGAAATTTTCTCTTAAGAAAGATTTTTGTTTCTCACAAATTTCGGGCATAAATATAGTTTTTGGATTAACTGACATGAGCATTTTTAGATACCTATCAATCAAGTAAAGGATTTCATTATCAGTATCATGAGCGAAATACTTGTCTACAATAACTTTAATAAACCATGGGTGTAGGATATTATTATGAGTATGATGAAACTCTATATTTGATGCTGTTAAAATAGCTTTCCAGTAATATATTGGCGCGCAATTTAATCTATCAATAACCTCATCAAATCTTTCATTGTTTTTTGGCAGCATTACGGTAAAAAGTAACCCGCAGGCTATAGTTTCGCTATAATCAACAGTTAAAAAAGTATCAATCATATTGTTAAGCAACCAACTTTTAGATTGTTCCATTCTTAATGTGGGGATTTTTTTAAAAACATCAAAGTCAGGGCACGACCATAGCGAAGGCAGACACTTGTTAAATAAAGACCGTATTCTCTTATCTTGTTCTAGAAGCCCTTCTTCCACAAGGCGAAGTACTAATAGAGAGCCAATAGAGCTCCGTTTACTAAAATATCTTAAATCTCTATTATCATCATTGTCATCCACCTGCTGCAACAATGAAGATACTAAAATTAGAGCTGTTTTTCGTTTATAGTGTATAAGCGCACTCAAAACAAAGTGGACAACTTCACGCCAATGCGCATCACTACAAATAATTGATAGTCTTTCAAGCAAAACTTGATCAGTAACTTCATTATGAATGAATTCGGCAGCAAAAAATTCTTGTAGCTGCCTTATATCAAATCTAACATACTCCGTGCTATCGGGCGTATTAACAAAGACCAGCCTCTCAATGGCGGCTTCCATTAGCAACTTAACTGTTTCTTCGACATTTCCATCTATTAACATTTCTGTCGTTGAGAAAGCTAATTGTCTAAATTCACTTTTGGGCATAGCAGTTTCTGCACCATCACTATACTCAGCTCGAACATGGAGGCAAATGCCCAAACGGTCATGAATAGCTTTAAGTAATTGGTCTTTTTCTTGTAATAATGCCGATATTTTAGGGTCAGGGAAATTTTTTAAAGTTTCTCTCTTCTTCATTACAACATAAAAGTTATTAAAAAGTTCCCATCTTTTTTCTGGTGGACGGCCTCCATCGCGAACAAGTACGGCTATTATATGGGACTGTAATGGAGTCGCCATAATTTCTTTCACCTGAGGAGAAAGCATGGCTGAGGCTAAAATACTCAATGAGTTATTTCCATCTTCTTCGCTACGATTAAATCTAAGTATTGGTTCAGCACAGGATAACGCCACCTTCTCTGGCAATGGCTGGAGAGTGCATACTGACGCATCAAGATCATCAAACTGGCCAGAATAACCCTGTGGCCTAGTTGTGCACAGAATAAGAGAATCAGAATCAATACTTGGTAAAAATTCGTTAGAGAAGGTTATTACCTCATTTGCTATATGATCTTTAAGGTCATTAGGAACCTCATCAAGACCATCAAAATTTATGAAGCATGTATTTTGAGATAAGATTTTCCTGAGATCATTTGAGTCTATAACAAAAGATATTCTGTAATTAATTTTGTCACAAATATATTCAATGATATTTTTGGGAGAGAATTCGTCCTTTGTAATGTACCAGTTCGCATAATCTTTTAGTTCAATAAAAATTGGAATTCTTGGTAGTTTTGGCCAATAACCATCTTTTAAAGCTTGTTCTTTTAATTCTACTGCAATCTCTTTAACTTGAGGTGTAACTGTAGGTGCATTCTTAGATAGAATAAAAGCAGCTCTTTGAATTTGTGCGAAATATTGACCAACCGTTGACTTTCCCTGACCTGGCCCACCTTTTAATAGTACAATCCTTGTTCTTCTTGGATTTTTGGCCCAAGCTTTCCAGTTCGTACCAAAATTCAACCATGTGCTGATTTTATGTACATTGCATGAGGATGATACTAATGACTCCATAATATTAAAGTCACTTTGTAAGTCGGTACATTTGATGGGCAGGTCTCTGAATAATTCATGGATTTTTGGTTTGTGATCATTATTTGAACCTGCTTGTTCCAACTTTGTATAACTTAAATCTTTAAATTGGTTAATCATAAAGTGATCAATTAAAGATTTAATATTGAAATTTTTTTCCGTTAGCGAATTATATAATTCAGTTATAATATGACCTGGTGTTAAGAAATGACCATACTCTTTTGCCACGACGGGATGTTCGACAAGGAAGTCTAATATTTTTCTTCCACCCCACACATCGACCTTGATATTTGGATAATACTTTTTTACCAGACCAATTATCTTATCATAAGCTCCAGTCTGAGGCACGCCACTGGGCTCTACATTAGAAGCTATAATCCATATATCTGGCATTTTTCTTTCATCATTTTCACTGAATGCTTTGATTTCTTTAACAACTTCTCTTACTAGCCATTTTTGTGAGTTTGAATTCGTTGTCGGCTTATGAAATTTAGATTGGATATACCATATTCCTTCCCAGTTATCTGTCATTGAAGGATATGGTGCTTTTCCCTTCAAATATCCATCTCGGCCTCCATCAGGGCCTGTCGCGAATCCTGTGATACCGTTGCCTAAAACTTTCATAGCTAGAAAGTTAACCATATGTTCAAAAGAATATGAATCTAATTGTGTTAAATCGTATGGTGTGGCCATTTTATATTCCATAATGGTTAATAAAGGATCAAAGCAGAATTATTCTAGATTAGTTAAGCACATAAAAGGTAATAAACTATTGCTGAATTATTTCTAGTGGGAGGATTTATGCATCATTTATACAAAAATTAATTGTTAATCCGTGATAAGGATGTTCATATGCAACCTTAACGCAAGTTCGAAGCATTTTCAGGGGTAGAGCTTTAACGAAGAAACGTTTAACTCTTTCATAGTCATATCTTTTTAAGCCCTTTTCGATTTATTTTAAGATTGAGGTAATTTATGAAATTGCGTGATTTTTTGATAAATATGCCTTAACCCACCTCTGAAGCGTGATAATGAACGAAGCACTTGCGTCACCTGCAGATATCTGATCTTCACATACACTGCAACTACCCTTCGTGATTCAAACAGCTGTAACTGTCGAACGTATAATATATCAATACCACCCACTCCTTGCACTAAACAGACTAAAAAACTATCTACAAGTAAATACTTTTTAAGTGCCAATTGTTCAACAAATTCCCCAAACCCAAAACTACCCCAACTCCCCACCCACCACCAGCCCCCAAAACCCGCAGTTGCCCTTTCCCCGGCGATTGGCTAGTATCGCTCCAGCTTCTCGCAAGTCGTAAACGTTAACGTTATCCAACGTACATATTCTCCCCGGCATTCGGGGTAATTGTACTTGGGTAATATCATGGCACTATTCGCATCCCCCGTTGCTTCGTACCGCAAGCCCCACGTTCTGGGCTTTATCCTCTATTTCATTGTCGGCCTGGTCGATGGCGCCATTGTGCCGTTTTTCCCGCTGTGGGCGCAGCAGTCTGCCGCTATCCCGGTGGAGTTTATTGGCCTGCTCTTCGGCTGCTATGCCGGGGGCGAGCTGCTGGCCGCGCCGTTTATCGGCGGGATTGCCGACCGCGTGGGCAGAAGGCCCGTGTTGATTATTTCGGCGACCGGCGTCGGGGCGGGCTTTATCGCGCTGTTCTTTGCGCACGGCGTGTTTGACGCCGCCGCCGTGCTGATCGTTATTGGCCTGTTTGAATCGGTGCTGCACCCGACTATCTACACCGTGGTGGCGGACGCCACGCCAGCCTCGGAGCACCGCCGCCAGTTCAGCATCATGCGCGTGTGTTCCGGGGCGGGCGCGATTGCCGGGCCGCTGCTGGGGACGGTGCTGGTGCAAGAGGGGCTGGGCTACGTTTTTCTGGCCGGAGGTTCGGTAATGGTGGCCGGTGGCCTGATGCTGGCGATCTCTCTGGCGGAAACGCGTCCGCTGGCCGCTGGAATGGACGATGAGGCCGACGATGAAGAGGGGCTCAGCGCGCTGCTGCCCGCGTTCCGGGATCGCCGTCTGGCCGGGCTGTTGATTTGGGTGCTGCTGCTGGGCGTGGCCGGGAGCTGGGTGGAGGCCGTTATGCCGCTGTATGCCAGCAATCAGATGGGAATGAGCGCGGCCAGCATCGGTTATCTGTTCGCGTTCGGGGCGGGGATCAACACGGTCGGCCAGCTGGCCTTAACGAAGCTGTTTGCCCGACGCTCTGCATTGTTTATCACGCTCAGTGCGGGTTTGGCGCTGATCGCTGCCTTTGTTTTGCTATTGGCTCATCCACACGTCGTCACGCTGGTGATGGCGGTCTGCCTTTATTCTCTGTCCCAGATGATGACCGGCCCGCTGATCCCGACGGCGGTGAACAAGTTAGCCCCGGCGCGGCTGCGCGCGACCTACATGGCGGCGCTTTCGGTAGTGAGCGATCTGCAGGGCTCGGTGGGGCCAGCGACCGGCACGGCACTGTTCGCGCTGGCGTTTACGTTGCCCTGGGCGGTGGGCATTCCATTGGTTGGACTGGCGGTGACCGGACTCGGGTTGACGCTCGCCGCCGGGGAAAAATCGACTACTCGTTAACGTTGCGCAGCCAGGCTTCGACCTGCTGATAATCCCCCCGGAAGACGATCTGGTCGGCCTTCTGGCTGAGCTGATAGCGATACATCGGGTCGTAATACTCTTTCAGCAGCGGCGACAGCCAGGCCAGATGGCCTTCGCAGGAGCCGGTTTTCCGCTGGGTTAACAAGGCTTCGTCCAGCCTGGCGGTGAACTGCTGAAAGCGTTCCATGCCCAGGCGGCGGCGGATGGCAAACAGGCCGTGGTGCAGGTATTCGGCGTAATCGCGCCACGCGGTTTCTTCCTCGCTGACGGATAAAAACGCCTCGCTCATCTGCCGGAAGTATTCGTGTTGGAGGCGCTCCAGCCGCAGCTCGAACGGATCGTCGATGGCCACAATCGGCGAGCGCAGCATCTGTTCCCTGAAGGCTTCGGGGATATGGCGGGAGCCAATCATCCGGCCTTCATCTTCCACAACCAGCGTTTGGGGCTCGGTCGGGCTGATTTTCAGCAGGGTGACGGCGAGGTTGTTTTCGAAGCTGGCCTGAGAAGGCTGGGCCACAATCGTGCGGCCGAACGAGGAGCCGCGATGGTGCGCCAGGCCTTCAAGGTCAACGCCCGTCGGCAGCGAGCGGATCAGGACAGTTTTGCCACAGCCGGTATTGCCGCTGACGATAATCATCGGCCACTTCGAACGGGTGTCGATTACCTGCATGGCATGCTGGCGCAGGGCTTTGTAGCCGCCGGTGACCAGCGGGTACTCGAGGCCGTTTTCCCGCAGCCACTGCTGCACGATGTGGCTGCGCATCCCGCCTCTGGCGCAGCATAAATAGCCCTCGGGCTGCTGGCGGCAGCTTTCCAGCCAGCGTTCGATTCGGCTGGCTTTTCGCTCGCCGCTGACCAGCCGGTGCCCCAGTTCGACGGCGGCCTGCTGGCCCTGCCGCTTATAGCACGTCCCGACTTGCGCACGTTCATCGTCCAGCATCAGCGGTAAGTTATGGGCGGCGGGCATTGAACCCTGAGCGAACTCTACCGGGGCGCGAACGTCAATCAGCGGGATGTCGTTGAGCAGCAGGCGGTCGTAGTCCTGCGTGTTGGGGCGTTTTTCCATGGCATAACCTTAGTCTGAAGCGGCGAAACGGGGGAATTGTGCGCTTCTGGTCGGGCAAAGGAAAGGGGAAGGGGGAAAATGGTCTGACCCTCTAAAGTCAAACAGAGGGTCAGATGAGGTGCGGTTTTACTTCACCAGTTTGCTCTGCGCCCAGGCAATGCCGCTGGCGTATTCGGCCGGGAGCAGGGGAACCAGAGCTTCCAGCGAGGCGCTCAGGCGGCCGGTGTCGCTGTCGTTCAGGTTGAGATGCCCGACTTTGCGGCCCGGACGAACGTCTTTGTCGTACCAGTGCAGGTGCACCAGCGGCAGCTTCAGCCAGGCATAGTTCAGGTCGGTGCCGATCAGGTTCACCATCACCGACGGGGCATTAACGACAGGCTGCGGCAGCGGTAAATCCACGATGGCGCGCAGGTGCAGCTCGAACTGGCTGATGGAAGCGCCGTTTTGCGTCCAGTGCCCACTGTTGTGTACGCGCGGGGCCAGCTCGTTGATCAGCAGGCCGGCTGGCGTGACGAAGCACTCCATCGCCATCACCCCGACGTAGCCCAGCTCGTTCATGATGGCGGTGAGCATGGTTTCGGCCTGGCGCTGCTGGTCGGCATTGGCCTGCGGGAAGGCAACGCTGGTGCGCAGAATGCCGTCCTGGTGCAGGTTGTGGGTCAGCGGGTAGAACACCGTGCTGCCGTCGTGGCCGCGCGCGCCCACCAGAGAAACTTCGCCGGAGAAGTTAATGCCCTGCTCGACGATGCATTCGCCGTAGCACTCTTCCGGTAACTGGTCGGTTTCATCGGCACGTAAGCGCCACTGGCCGCGGCCATCGTAGCCGCCCACGCGGCGCTTCACGATAGCCAGAGAACCCAGCTGACTGAACACGTCCTGCCATTCATGGCTGCCGGAAAGCAACTGCCAGGGCGCAGTGGCCAGGCCGAGCTTATCGAACAGCTGCTTTTGCGTCAGGCGGTCGGCGATGATCGGGAAGATATCGCGGTTAACGAAGGCGTTATGGCGCGCCAGTTCGCGGGTGAGCGCGGTTTCTGGCCAGCGCTCAATCTCGGCGGTGATCACGCTTTGGGCGAACGGCACGGCTTCCGGCTCGGCGTCCAGGCCAACAGGGTAAACGGCGATGCCCAGCGGCTCACCGGCCTGGCGGAGCATGCGTCCCAGCTGGCCGTTACCTAAGACACAAACGCGCTTCATGCTTCACTCCGTGGATCCGGATTATCCAGCACTTCGTCGGTCTGGGTCTGACGCCAGGTTGCCAGGCGCTGGCTCAGTTCTGCGTCATGCAGGGCCAGGATCTGCGCGGCCAGCAGGGCGGCGTTGGCGGCTCCGGCTTTACCGATGGCCAGCGTGCCGACAGGAATGCCGCGCGGCATCTGGACGATAGAATACAGGCTGTCCACGCCGCTCAGAGCAGCGCTTTGAACCGGCACACCCAGCACCGGGACCAGGGTTTTCGCGGCCAGCATACCCGGCAGGTGCGCTGCGCCACCGGCTCCGGCGATAATCACCTGGTAGCCATTGGCTTCGGCCTGCTCGGCAAAGCTGAAAAGCTTATCCGGCGTGCGGTGGGCGGAGACGACTTCGACATGGTGAGGGACATTCAGGGCGGTAAGGATTTCAGCGGCGAACTGCATGGTGGCCCAGTCACTTTTGGAACCCATAACAATGGCGATACGCGCCGGGGTGTGCTCAGAAGACATGCGTCTCAAAACTCCTGTGGGTGTGCAGACATCATCGGGCGACGGGCGCCCGTTCAGAAGGGCTCAGAGAATAGCACGAACTTCCGGCAAGGAAAACGGTTGCGTGGTTAACGAATCGGCAAAAAAGCGGGCTTTTAGGTCAGAAAGGAAAATGAATCAGCTCGACGTTTTCCGGCGTGACTTTGATCATCGACCCTTCTTTATGCCACGCGCCTAACACGCAGCGGAAAGCGGGTTGCCCGTTAGCCTCAAGTTCGTGAATCGCCGGGCGATGAGTATGCCCATGAATCAGCCATTGAACATTGTGGCGGGTGAGGGTGTCGACCACAGCCTGCGGGTTCACATCCATGATCTCCAGCGACTTCATATTATTCGCCGCCTGGCTGTCGGCGCGCATACGGTCGGCGATACGCTGGCGAATAAACAGCGGCAGGGCAAGGTAGAGCTTCTGCAGCCACGGCTGATGAACCTTGCGGCGAAACGCCTGGTAGCCTTCGTCGTCGGTACACAGCGTGTCGCCGTGCATGATCAGTATTTTTCGGCCATAAACATCGAGGAGTTTTTCTTCCGGCAGCAGCGTCATGCCGCTGGCTTTGGCGTAGCGCTTGCCGAGTAAAAAGTCCCGGTTGCCGTGAATGAAATAGCAGGGAATGCCGGCATCAACCACCGCTTTAATCGCTGCGGCGATTTGCTGGTAGAGCGGCTCCGGGGCGTCGTCGCCAATCCAGGCTTCGAACAGATCGCCAAGAATGTAGAGCGCATCCGCCTGGCGGGCTTCACCGGCTAAGAAACGCAGAAAACCGGCGGTGATCGCCGGTTCTTCTGGGCAGAGGTGTAAATCTGCAATAAACAGCGTCGACATTATTCGCTGACGGTCACGCTTTCGATAATAACGTCTTCTTTCGGTACATCCTGGTGCATACCGCTGCGGCCGGTGGAAACGGCTTTGATTTTCTCAACCACGTCCATCCCTTCAACCACTTCTGCGAACACGCAGTAGCCCCAACCCTGCAGGCTTTCGCCGCTGAAGTTCAGGAAGTCGTTGTCGGCCACGTTGATGAAGAACTGTGCGGTAGCAGAGTGCGGAGCCTGGGTACGAGCCATTGCCAGCGTACCACGGGTGTTTTTCAGGCCGTTATTCGCTTCGTTCTGAATGGTGTCTTTGGTCGCTTTCTGCTTCATACCCGGTTCGAAACCGCCGCCCTGGATCATAAAGCCGTTGATCACACGGTGGAAAATGGTGTTGTTGTAGAAGCCTTCGCGGCAGTAGTCCAGGAAGTTTTTAACGGTAACAGGCGCTTTATCATCAAAAGTTTTGATGACGATGTCGCCGTGATTAGTGTGAAAAGTAACCATGCTTGCATCCTATGAGTGTCAGAGAGTACGGCGGCAAACGGTGCCGTCGTACCAGCACGCTGTTATAGCATAACGCTACATCATAGTCAGTAATGCAAAGCAGACTGCCGTCGGGGAAAATAATCGGGTAAGATAACCGGGAGTATTCTTCCACACGCTTACATGGAATCCCCTGATGTTAAAAATATTTAATACACTGACTCGCCAAAAAGAGGAATTCAAACCTATTCATGCCGGAAAGGTAGGCATGTACGTGTGTGGTATCACCGTTTACGATCTCTGTCACATCGGCCATGGCCGTACTTTTGTTGCGTTTGACGTGGTGGCGCGCTACCTGCGTTCCCTCGGCTATGAGCTGAACTACGTGCGTAACATCACCGACATCGACGATAAAATCATTAAGCGCGCCCATGAAAATGGCGAAGACTTTGTGGCGCTGGTTGACCGCATGGTCGTCGAAATGCACAAAGATTTCGACGCGCTGAACATTTCACGCCCGAACAGCGAGCCGCGTGCGACCAAACACATTCCGGAAATCATCGAAATTGTTGAACAGCTGCTGGCTCGCGATCACGCCTATGTGGCGGAAAACGGCGATGTGATGTTCTCGGTGCTGACCGACCCGAATTATGGCCTGCTGTCTCGCCAGGATCTGGATCAGCTTCAGGCCGGTGCGCGCGTGGACGTGGTTGACGTGAAGCGCAACCCGATGGACTTCGTGCTGTGGAAAATGTCCAAGCCGGGCGAACCCGCGTGGACTTCTCCGTGGGGCGAAGGCCGTCCCGGCTGGCATATCGAATGTTCCGCGATGAACTGCAAAGAGCTGGGCAACCACTTTGATATTCACGGCGGCGGTTCTGACCTGATGTTCCCGCACCACGAGAACGAAATCGCGCAGTCTACCTGTGCCCACGACGGCGAGTACGTCAACACCTGGATGCACTCCGGGATGGTGATGGTTGACCGCGAGAAGATGTCCAAATCCCTGGGCAACTTCTTTACCGTGCGTGACGTGCTGAAGTATTACGACGCGGAAACCGTGCGTTACTTCCTGATGTCCGGCCACTACCGCAGCCAGCTCAACTACAGCGAAGAGAACCTGAAACAGGCTCGCTCGGCGCTGGAGCGTCTGTACACCTCGCTGCGCGGCACCGACAGCAATGTCGCCCCAGCCGGGGGCGAAGCCTTCGAATCCCGCTTCCGTGAAGCGATGGACGATGACTTCAACACCCCGGAAGCCTACTCCGTGCTGTTCGATATGGCCCGCGAAGTGAACCGCCTTAAAGCGGAAGATCTTGCGGCGGCAAACGGACTGGCGGCGGCGCTGCGTAAGCTCTCCGCAATTCTGGGCCTGCTGGAGCAGGATCCGGAGCAGTTCCTGCAGGGCGGCGCGCAGGCGGACGACGGCGAAGTGGCGGAAATCGAAGCGCTGATCAAGCAGCGTAACGATGCGCGTCAGTCGAAAGACTGGGCGCTGGCGGACCAGGCGCGCGACCGTCTGAACGAGATGGGCATTGTGCTGGAAGATGGCGCGGGTGGCACGACCTGGCGTCGTAAGTAACATTTTGAACGTGAAAAAGCGGCTCAATGAGCCGCTTTTTTTATGGCTGGCCGCTGTGGCTCGGCCTTATTGGCAGGTGCTTTATTCCGGGGCTGAGGTGCGAATCAGGTAATCAAACGCGCTCAGGGAGGCTTTCGCGCCTTCGCCGGTGGCGATGATGATCTGTTTGTAAGGCACGGTGGTGCAGTCGCCCGCGGCGAATACGCCTTTCACGGTGGTTTCGCATTTCGCGTCGATGATAATTTCACCCATGCGATTGCGCTCCACGCTGCCTTCCAGCCAGGTGGTGTTTGGCAGCAGGCCGATTTGCACGAAGATGCCGGCCAGGGCAACGTCATGCACGCTTTCGGTCACGCGGTCTTTATACTGCAGGCCGGTCACTTTGCTGCCGTCGCCTTTCACTTCCAGCGTCTGGGCGTTCAGCACGATGTCGACGTTTTTCAGGCTGCGTACTTTGTTCTGCAGAACCTGATCGGCCTTCATTTCCGGGGCAAATTCCAGCAGGGTGACGTGCTCAACGATACCCGCCAGGTCAATGGCCGCTTCCACGCCGGAGTTCCCGCCGCCGATGACCGCCACGCGCTTGCCTTTGAACAACGGGCCGTCGCAGTGTGGGCAGTAGGTCACGCCTTTGGTGCGGTACTGATCTTCGCCCGGCACGTTCATGTTGCGCCATTTTGCGCCGGTCGCCACGATAATGCTGCGTGCTTTCAGCGTGGCGCCTGATGCCGTTTGGATCTGGTGCAGGCCGCCTTCGGTTTTCGCCGGGATAAGCTTGCTGGCGCTTTGGGTGTCGATCACGTCCACGTCATAGTCATCCACGTGGGCTTTCAGCGCGCCCGCCAGCTTCTGGCCTTCGGTTTTCGGCACGGAAATGTAGTTTTCGATATCCACGGTATCCAGCACCTGGCCGCCGAAGCGTTCGCCCATCAGGCCGGTACGGATGCCTTTACGCGCCGCATAGACCGCCGCCGCCGCGCCCGCAGGGCCGCTGCCGACGATCAGCACGTCATAAGCCTCACGCTGGTTCAGCGCTTCCGCCGCGCGTTTTTCTGCGCCGGTATCAATTTTGCCCACGATTTCAGCCAGCGTCATGCGGCCCTGACCAAATTCTTTGCCGTTCAGGAACACGGCAGGCACGCCCATCACGTTGCGTTCTTGAATTTCATTCTGGTAAACGCCGCCGTCGATAGCAGTATGGGTGATGCGCGGATTCAGCACGCTCATCAGGTTCAGCGCCTGCACAACGTCCGGGCAGTTGTGGCAGGAGAGGGAATAATAGGTTTCAAAGTGGAAGTCGCCGTCGATCTCACGGATTTGCGCCAGCAGATCCTGAGATTCTTTGGACGGATGACCGCCGACCTGGAGCAAAGCCAGCACCAGGGAAGTGAATTCGTGACCCAGCGGGGAGCCGGCAAAGCGCGGGCCCTGGCTTGAGCCTGGGTTAGTGATTAAAAACGACGGTTTGCGCACCGGCAGGTCGTTATTAATGCTGAAAGAAACTTTGTCGGATAACTCAGCGATGTCTGCCAGCAGTTCTTTTACTTCAGATGATTTCGCGCCGTCGTCCAGCGTGGCAATCAACTCAACAGGTTTCGTTAGTCTCTCAAGATAGGCTTTGAGCTGGGTTTTCATTGTTGTGTCGAGCATGGTCAGTCTCCCTGGTGGCGAGAAAAAAACGGCTACCAAACGAGTAGCCGTAAAATAAAAGAGGGTAACGCGGGTAAAACTTAGATTTTGCCGACCAGGTCCAGAGATGGAGCCAGAGTCGCTTCGCCTTCTTTCCATTTAGCCGGGCAAACTTCGCCTGGGTGAGAAGCGACGTACTGAGCCGCTTTCACTTTACGCAGCAGGTCAGACGCGTCACGGCCAATGCCTTCGGCGGTCACTTCGATAGCCTGGATGATGCCCTGTGGGTCAACCACGAAGGTAGCGCGGTCTGCCAGACCTTCGTCTTCACGCATGTTTTCGAAGTTACGGGTCAGCGCGCCGGTTGGGTCGCCGATCATCGCGTATTTGATTTTAGCGATGGTTTCAGAGCTGCCGTGCCACGCTTTGTGGGTGAAATGGGTGTCGGTAGAAACGGAATACACGTCTACGCCCAGTTTCTGCAGTTCTTCGTAATGGTCAGCCACGTCGCCCAGTTCGGTCGGGCAAACGAAAGTGAAGTCAGCCGGGTAGAAGAAGAAAACGCTCCAGCGGCCTTCGGTATCTTTTTCCGTAACTTCAACGAATTCGCCGTTTTTAAAAGCCTGGTTTTTGAATGGTTTGATTTTGGTATTAATTAAAGACATCTAAACTTCCTCCGTTTTGCGATGGGAGAAAGGTACCGAATTTTGAACTGCGTCACTAATGGGTAGGCTTTATTGAATCAAGAGGTATTTCCTAACAGCTATGCGGGGGGCATAAAAAAGGCCACCCGTTGCGGGGGTGGCCGGTGTTGCGCGTTACAATTCCACTTTAAAAAATTATAACAGCGGCGAAATTACAGCACTTTAGCGTTAAAAAGGTCAATTCCCCGGTTCGTTGTAGTAGCGATGGTTGTAATCGTTGAAAACTATTAAAGGTCATCAGTCCTAAAATTCGCGGGATATTCTGAAAAGTCGAGGTGGTGAGCAAAGTAATGTCAGGGGAATTGCAGCTATATGACGGTAAGGTTAAATTACCGGCTGTTATTTTTCTGCATGAATAATCGCGCCAGGCCGCGCGAGGGTTGAGGTATTGGCATTGTCCGAATTGCTTTCTTTGGTGCTGTTTTTGGCGGCTATTGCCGTATATGCGGTAAAGGCCGGTCGAAATATCTGGTGGCTGTCGGTCATCTTACTGATGCTCGGGCTGTTTATCGTGCTTAACGTGACGTTGCTGGCCAGTAATTATTTTACCGGCGAAGGCATTAACGACGCGGTGCTCTATACGCTCACCAGTAGCATGACAGGTGCGGGCGTCGGCAAATACATTCTGCCTGGGCTGGGCCTCGCCGTCGGGTTGATTGCGATTTTTGGCGGTCTGACCTGGATTTTACGCCGGAAGAACCATCCTCATCATTTGGGCTACAGTGCCCTGGCGCTGTTTCTGGCCCTGTTTTCAATCAAAACAACGCCTGCCTACCAGCAGGTGGTGTCGCTGATTAAATCCCAGACCCGCACCGGCACGTCTGACTTTGCCGACTGGTATAAAGTCCCGGAAGGCACCATTAAACAGCCGAAGCTCAACCTGGTTTATATCTACGGCGAAAGTCTGGAACGCACCTATTTTGATGAGCAGACGTTTCCTGGCTTAGCGCCCGAGCTGAACGCTCTGAAAAGCCAGGCAATAGATTTCAGCCATACCGGGCAAATGGCGGGGATGGACTACACCATTGCGGGCATTGTGGCCTCGCAGTGCGGTATCCCGCTGTTTGCACCTTTCGAGGGGAACTCCTCGGCGTCAATGTCGAGCTTCTTCCCGAAGAACATCTGCCTCGGGGATATTCTTAAGGCATCCGGCTATCAAAACTACTTTATCCAGGGCGCGGACCTGCGCTTTGCGGGCAAAGACATCTTCCTGCAGTCCCACGGCTTCGAGCATATGTACGGCGCGCAGGAGCTGGAGGGAATGGTGGCCGACCCGAATTACCGGAATAACTGGGGCTTTTACGACGATACGGTGCTGGACGAAGCTTATGACAAGTTTATGGAGCTTTCTAAAGCCGGGAAGCGCTTCTCGCTGTTTACCCTGACGGTCGATACCCATCATCCCGATGGCTTTATCTCGAGAACCTGTAACCGCCGCAGCTACAGCTATGAGGGCAAAGAAAACCGATCTTTCAGCGCCGTTTCCTGCAGCCAGGAGCATATCGCGGCGCTGATAGACAAAATCAAAGCCTCGCCGTATTTCCGTAACACGGTGATCGTGGTCTCTTCCGACCATCTGGCGATGAACAACACGGCGTATAAATACCTGACGAAGCAGGACAGGCAGAACCTGTTCTTTGTCATTCGCGGCGATAAACCGCAGGCGGAAATAAAAGCCGTGAAGCGTAACACGATGGATAACGGCGCGACGGTGCTTGATATCCTCGGCGGGGGGAACTACATCGGCCTGGGGCGCAGCAGCCTGTCGGGCGAGTCTCTGTCGATGGTCTTTACCAACCTGAAAGAGAAGGTTACCGAGTGGAAGCCGGACGTGATCGATCTGTGGAACTTCCCGAAAACCATCAGCCGCTACAGCATCGATCAGAAGAAGAACACGTTCAGTTATTCTGGTGCGCACTTCAAGCTGCCGCTATTGCTGAAAATCGGCAAAGGCAAAATTGAACCGCTGCCGGAAAGCGAGTACTCCGCGCCGCTGCGCTATCAGCTGGCGGATTTTAAAAGCGATGACAGGTTTATCTGGGCTGACCGGTGCTACAAAATGGCGCGCCTGTGGGAGCCGCAGCTCGCGCTTTCTACTGGCTTGTGCGTAGCCCAGGGGCAGCTTGGTGGAGAGCCAACGGTACGGCTGGTGGACAAACCGCTGGATGAATACAACGTGCAGTTTGACGGACAAACGCTGAGTCACGAGCGTTTCAAAAATAATGTGGCTCTGCTGAAGGCGGATGAGAACAGTATTCGCTACCAGGCGGACAGCTTTATCTTTAACGTGGCTGGGGCGCCGCAAAGCGTGAAGCAGTTCAGCGGCATTTCACGCCCGGAAGCCTGGGGCCGCTGGTCAAACGCCAATATGGCGCCCGTGGTGACCATTGAGTATCAGGATCCGCTGCCGACCACGTTTGATCTGGTGCTGGTGGCCAAAGCCTTTGGGCCAAACGTCGGCGAGCCGGTTTCGGTGAAGGTGGGGGATGAAGAGCAAACCATTACTTTTGGCGACCAGCTTTCTACCGTCACGCTGCGTTTTGATAACCCGGCTGGCAGTAAAGCGCTGACCATTGCACCACCGAAGCCGCAGTTGTCCAACGAAGGCAATATTCTGGGGCATGAACCGCGTAAGATTGGCGTGGGGCTGGCGGAGCTGAAAATTGTGCCGGTGAGCGGCTAACCCGTTCCCGGAGAGGGAACGGGCGGGGCAGGTCAGAGGATCTCGAGCACCTGTTCCGGCGGGCGGCCAATGCGGGCTTTGCCGTTGGCCAGTACGATTGGTCGCTCGATGAGTTTCGGGTGCTCAATCATCGCCTGAATGAGCGCTTCTTCGCTGAGGCTGGCGTCGTCCAGCTTCAGTTCTTTGTACAAGTCTTCTTTACGGCGCATCAGCTCCCGGGCGCTGGTAAAGCCCAGTTTCTTCAGCAGCGATTTGACGGTAGCTGCGTCAGGCGGCGTTTCCAGGTAGAGCACCACTTCTGGCTCGACGCCCTTTTCCTTCAACAGGTTCAGCGTTTCACGGCTCTTGGAGCAGCGCGGGTTGTGATAAATTTCGACCTTCGTGGACATACGGACTCCTGTTACATCTTCATATAAGGTTTAAAGCGCTGCTGAAGCTGTCGCAGCTGATCGATCCGGGCGTCGTACCTCGCCTGCTGCAGACTGCCGAGTTTCACCTGCGAGCTGGCGCTACTGAGCATTGAAATGGCCTGATCCAGGCGGCCATTGAGCGCCATGACTTCGGCGCGAGCCGCTAACTCCTGATCGCGGTTGCCCAGTTTCCCCTGAGCCTGGGCCAATAAATCCCAGCCGTTGGTGTCGTCAGGGTGAGCGAACGTGTAGCGATTAAGCTGCGTTGCTGCCTCGGCGGTCTGCCCGCCTTCCAGGTAAGCATTGGCGAGGTTCAGCTGCAGCACCGGGTTATTCTTCAGGTCCGGGGCGTTTTTCAGCCGGTTGATCGCGTCGTTGGCTTTGTGCTGGCCGAGATCGATATCGGTGGCCAGATCGAGATACCACGGGTTGCCCGGCTGGGCGCTAATGAGTGGCTGAAGCGCTTTTCTCGCCTCGTCGTATTTATCCGCCTGCAAAGCCTGCAGCGCGCGACCATATTGCGCCGCGTTTTGCTCACGCACGTTGCCTTTTGACCAGGCATCCAGCAGATCCGGGGTTAGCTGATTGCGGCCCGAGTTATACATCCCCAGGGTGCGAACCTTTGCCATGTAGAAATTTTCCGAGGACTGAACCACCACCGGGCGCATTTGGTTGGCGCGGTTGCGGGCATCCGCCAGGCGGCTTTCCGGCAATGGGTGGGTCAGCAGAATTTCCGGTGGACGAGAGGAGTAGCGGGCCTGATCGAGCAGCTTTTCGAGGAAGCCTGGCATCGCCTGAGGATCAAAGCCCGAACGCTGGAGTACCTGAATACCGATGCGGTCAGCTTCCTGCTCATTCTGCTGCGTAAAGCTGATCATGCCCTGTTGCGTCCCGGCCAGCGTCCCGGACAGGGCGGCCATCCCGGCCTGGGGGCTGGCCATTGCCAGCAGAATTGAGCCTAAGGCTCCCACCCAGGTCAGGGGCGCATTTTTCTTTTGATCTTCCATTGCACGCGCGAGGTGACGCTGGGTGACGTGGGAGATTTCGTGAGCCATAACAGAAGCCAGCTGGCTTTCCGTATCGGCATAACGGAACAGCGCCGAGTGCAGTACCACATTGCCGCCGAAGAAGGCGAAGGCGTTGATTTCGTCGTTGTTGATCAGGAAGAAGTGGAACGGGGTCTTCACCGAATTGGCGTGGCTAACCAGCCTCATGCCCAGTGAGTTGATGTACTGCGTCAGCAGCGGATCGTTAATCAGCGGGGCGCTACCGCGCAGCTGGCGGACGTAAAAATCGCCCATCTGCATTTCCTGCGCGATAGACAGCGTGCTGCCCGCGGATGTTCCCATATCTGGGAGTTGGTCAGTCACATCCGCGCGCGCTGGCAGTAGGGTTCCTACCAGCAGCGAGGCCGTAAGTGTTGCAATCAGGGTCTTTTTCAACTGCCTAACCATAACTACTGTCCCGTTTAGTCGTTGTCAGATTTTGACACGATGAGTACAAGTTTGTTCGCTTAAAGAAGTGTACTGTAGGGCGTTGAAGCTGCGAAGATTTTATTTGGTGGATTCTCCTTTGTAATCCGCCGTAAAAAGCAAAGTCTTTGCGGTGACATTTCGATACAATTCGGCATCAAAAAAAACTTCACGGAAGGGATGTATGCTCGACATGTTGTTGCAGTGGTATCGCCGTCGCTTCAGCGACCCGGAGGCGATTGCCCTGTTGGTTATTCTGGTGGCGGGTTTTTGCATCCTGTTCTTCCTGCACGGTCTGCTGGCACCGCTGCTGGTTGCCATCGTTCTGGCCTATTTGCTTGAGTGGCCTACGGTGCGCCTCGAGCGTATCGGTTGTTCCCGAACGTGGGCCACCACCATTGTGCTGGTGCTGTTTGTCGGCATTTTGCTGCTGATGGTGCTGTTTGTGGCGCCTGTCGCCTGGCAGCAGGGCATCAACCTGATTCGTGATATGCCTGGGATGCTCAACAAACTTTCCGATTTTGCTGCCACATTGCCGAAGCGTTATCCGGCGCTGGTGGATGCGGGCATTATTGACGCCATGGCCGAAAACGTTCGCAGTCGGCTTTCCGGCATGGGCGACCAGGTGGTGAAATTCTCGCTGGCGTCGCTGGTTGGGTTGCTGACATTGGCTATTTACCTGATTCTGGTGCCGCTAATGGTGTTCTTCCTGGTGAAGGACAAAGAGCAGATGCTGAATGCCGTGCGCCGTGTTCTGCCGCGCAACCGCGGTCTGGCCGGGCAAGTCTGGCTGGAGATGAACCAGCAAATCACCAACTATATTCGCGGCAAAGTGCTGGAGATGATTGTCGTGGGCGTGGCGACCTATATCGGCTTTATTATTTTCGGGCTGAATTACTCGCTGCTACTGGCAGTGCTGGTTGGCTTCTCGGTGCTAATTCCTTACATCGGCGCGTTTGTGGTCACTATTCCGGTGATTTGCGTGGCGCTGTTCCAGTTTGGTCTGGGCACTGAGTTTTGGACGCTCTTTGGCGTGTATCTGATTATTCAGGCGCTGGACGGCAACCTGCTGGTGCCGGTGCTGTTCTCGGAGGCGGTGAATCTTCATCCGCTGGTGATTATTCTGTCAGTGGTGATTTTTGGCGGGCTGTGGGGATTCTGGGGCGTGTTCTTTGCAATCCCGCTGGCAACGCTTATTAAAGCCGTGGTTCACGCCTGGCCGGATGCTTCAGCGGTGGATGACGCGACGAGCCGGGAGTAACACGAAGAAAAAAGCCGACTAAGATGTCGGCTTTTTTATCTGTTCTTTATCTGTACTTAGGCGTTTTCGGTCAGCCAGTTCACAACGATATCGTGGTGGTTGCTGGTTTTGAAATCGTCAAACACCTTTTCCACTTTACCGTCGCCGTCCAGCAGGAAGCTGATGCGGTGAATGCCGTCGTAGGTTTTACCCATAAAAGATTTCTCGCCCCACACGCCAAACTGATTGCAAACCTCGTGGTCTTCATCAGAAAGCAGGGTGAAGTTAAGCAGCTCTTTCTCGGCAAAACGGGAAAGTTTTTCCGGCTTGTCGGTGCTGATGCCCAGCACTTCCACGCCACGCTTTTTCAACTCATCCATGTTGTCGCGCAAACCACATGCCTGCACGGTGCAGCCTGGTGTCATCGCTTTTGGATAGAAATAAACCAGAACTCTCTGTCCCTGGAAGTCGGTTAAATTTACTTGTTCGCCGTCCTGATCGGGCAAGCTAAATTTCGGTGCAATATCACCGGCTTTCAGTGGGCTCATCACTACTCTCCGTCTTTAATCATCTTGCTGTGGGTTAACCACGTTAATAGTGCCTTCTGCTTTCAGTTCTGTACATAGGGCTTTAAACGCTTGCTCGATAATTGTCGCATCCTGTGAACCGGGGCTGTGGGCCGTGATCTGAATATACAGACGTGGCCCCACGCCGTTTTCAGCGGGCTGAGTGCGGGAAACAAGCTCGGCAATGTTCATTTGATGGGTATCAAACAGATGGGTAAATCGCTCAATCAGGTGCGGCGAGTCTGCCACTTCAACCTGCACCCAAACCGTGGCCGGCGTGGCCGGTCTTTCCTGCGCGGTTGTGCGTTTCATCACAATTAACAGATCGAGTTCGGCGCCCTTTAGCGGCAGAGTGGATTCGATCAGGGTTATCGCGTTCCAGGTGCCGGAAAGCAGCATGATAAAGGTGAACTCTTCACCCAGCATCGCCAGCCGGCTGTCTTCGATATTACAGCCGCAGCTGCTTACGTGACGTGTGATGGTATTGACGATACCCGGACGGTCCGCTCCCAGGGCTGTGATAACCAAATAATGGTGTGATGAGGGTGTCAAACGTGTTCTTCCTGTCAATCGGTGAGATTCACATTAGGAAAGCATAAAAAAAGTATGCTGCCAACCGCTTAGCGCCTTCTGGCGGCTTGCTTTTGCTATGGCACCAAACGTAACATTGGAGAACATGTTTGCACAGAGGGTGGCTAATGTTTACGGGAAGTGTTGTCGCGATAATTACGCCGATGGATGAGAAAGGTAATGTCTGCCGGTCCAGCCTGAAAAAACTGATTGATTACCATGTCGCCAGCGGAACATCGGCGATTGTCTCGGTAGGGACTACCGGCGAATCGGCTACCTTAAGCCACGACGAACACGTCGACGTAGTGAAGCTTACCGTGGAACTGGCGGACGGGCGTATCCCGATCATTGCCGGTACCGGGGCTAACGCCACTTCCGAAGCGATTTCCCTGACGCATCACCTGCAGGACAGCGGCATTGTGGGCTGCCTGACGGTCACCCCGTATTACAACCGTCCTACTCAGGAAGGCCTGTTCCAGCACTTTAAAGCGATTGCTGAAAGCACCCATCTGCCGCAGATGTTGTATAACGTGCCGTCGCGTACCGGCTGTGACATGTTGCCGGAAACCGTTGGCCGCCTGGCGAAAATCAAAAATATTATCGGTATCAAAGAAGCCACCGGGAACTTAAGCCGCGTAAACCAGATCAAAGAGCTGGTTGAAGATGACTTCATCCTGGTGAGCGGTGATGACGCCAGCTCGCTGGACTTCATTCAGCTTGGCGGTCACGGCGTGATTTCCGTGACGGCAAACGTAGCCGCGCGTGAAATGGCAGAAATGTGTAAACTTGCCACCTCAGGGCAATTTGCACAGGCTCGCGAAATTAACCAGCGTCTGATGCCGCTGCACCATAAATTGTTTGTAGAACCTAACCCTATCCCGGTGAAATGGGCCGCGAGGGAGTTAGGTCTTGTGGCAACCGACACCTTACGCCTGCCGATGACGCCGCTGACCGACGCCAGTCGCCCGGTGATTATCAGCGCGCTTAAGCATGCCGGTCTGCTGTAAAGCTTAGGGAGATTTGATGGCTTACTCAGTACAGAAGTCGACGGTGGCAAAAGTTGCTGTTGTTTCGCTCGCCATGCTGTTAGCGGCGTGCAGTTCCGATCAGCGTTACAAGCGTCAGGTTAGCGGCGATGAGTCCTACCTGGATGCGACCCCACTTGCGGAAATCCACTCTCCGGCCGGGATGATCCTGCCGATTCAGAATGGCGACTACAACATTCCGGTCACCAACGGCAGCGGTGCTGTAGGCAAGCAGCTGGATATTCGCCCACCGGCGCAGGCGCTGGCATTGGTGAACGGGGCTCGTACTCAGTTCACCGGTGATACCGCCACGCTGCAGGTTGAAGCTAACAAGGCAAGCGGCCTGTGGCCTCAGGTGGTCAGTATCCTGCAGGCCGGGAACTACGCTATTGCCCAGCGCAACGATGCCAGCCAGACCCTGACAACCGACTGGGTTCAGTGGAACCGCGCTGACGAAGACGTCCAGTATCGTGGCCGCTACCAGATTAGCGTGCAGCCTCAGGGCTACCAGCAGTCAGTCGTTGTTAAGCTACTGAACCTGGAGCAGGGCGGCAAGCCGGTGGCGGATGCTTCATCTCTGCAGCGCTATAGCGCGCAAATGCTGAACATCATCAGTGCCGGTCTCGATAAGTCTGAAACGACCCGCCAGAATGCGCAGGACAACCGCAGCTCAGCGCAGCTTGACGTGCAGAGTGCCGCGGATGATACCGGGCTGCCAATGCTGGTCGTTCGTGCGCCGTTCAACGTCGTGTGGAACCGCCTGCCGGCCGCGCTTGAAAAAGTGGGCATGAAGGTCACCGATACAACCCGCTCTCAGGGCAATATCGCGGTAACCTACAAAGCGCTGTCTGACAGCAGCTGGAGTGATCTGGGGGCGAAAGATCCTGGACTCACCAACGGCGACTATAAGCTGCAGGTTGGCGACCTCGATAACCGCAGCAGCCTGCAGTTCATCGATCCGAAAGGGCACCCGCTGACGCAGTCTCAGAACGATGCACTGGTCGCTGTCTTCCAGGCAGCATTCAGCAAGTAACACAGCAGGGCCGGTTAATTCCGGCCCTTCTTATTTAGGCCTATGTAGATACCCTAAATAATTCGAGCTGCAGGAAGGCGGTAAGCCTGGAAATCTCCGGGAGCATAGCTAACTATGTGACCGGAGTTAGCAGGTGCAACCAACGCACATGCAGCTTGAAGTATGACGGGTAAAACCCTTCGATTGCGCAAGCGATCGTTATACCTGGAGTAAGAAAGATGCAAAAGCAAGCTGAGTTGTATCGCGGCAAAGCGAAGACCGTTTACAGTACCGAAAATCCGGATCTGTTGGTGCTCGAATTCCGTAACGATACGTCAGCAGGTGACGGGGCGCGCATCGAGCAGTTCGACCGTAAAGGCATGGTAAACAACAAGTTTAACCATTTCATTATGGCCAAACTGGAAGAAGCGGGTATCCCGACTCAGATGGAAGCGCTGCTTTCTGACAACGAAGTGCTGGTGAAGAAGCTCGACATGGTGCCGGTAGAGTGCGTGATTCGTAACCGCGCCGCGGGTTCGCTGGTGAAGCGCCTTGGTATTGAAGAAGGTATTGAGCTGAACCCGCCGCTGTTCGATCTGTTCCTGAAAAACGACGCCATGCATGACCCGATGGTCAATGAATCTTACTGCGAAACCTTTGGCTGGGTGAGCAAAGAGAATCTGGCCCGCATGCGTGAACTGAGCTACAAAGCTAACGACGTACTGAGCAAACTGTTTGATGACGCTGGCCTGATCCTCGTTGACTTCAAGCTGGAGTTTGGGCTGTTCAAAGGCGAAGTGGTGCTGGGTGACGAATTTTCCCCGGATGGCAGCCGCCTGTGGGACAAGCAAACGCTTGATAAAATGGACAAAGACCGTTTCCGCCAGAGTCTGGGTGGCCTGATTGAAGCGTATGAGGAAGTTGCTCACCGTCTCGGCGTTAAATTAGACTAACTACGCAATCGTTTACGTTGCGCAATGGGGTGCGTTTTTGCGCACCCTGTTTTTTCGCTGTCTGTTCTTATGGTAATCCTGCCGGTAACCACCTACGATCTATACTCTAAATAATTCAAGTTGTAGCACAAAACGCGTGGTCGTTTTGAACAGCGCTTGCGCTGGCCCCAAAGGGGTGAGGCCATAGTGCTGAATCACGCGGCAAGGCCGTGAGTCCTCAGGAGCATAGCTAACTATGTGACTGAGGTGAACGGGTGCGGCCAACGCAGCTGTGGCTTGAAGTATAACGAGTATTCCATTACAGGTTGTGAATGAGGACGAGCGTATGCGTTGGCAAGGACGTCGCGAAAGCGACAATGTAGAAGACAGGCGCAATGACGCCTCTGGCCCTGGAATGAGCATGGGCGGCGGTGGTTTTCGCATCCCACGCGGAAAAGGGGGCCTGGTGCTGCTGGTCGTGGTCATTGTGGCAAGCTATTACGGCGTCGATCTTACTTCCTTCCTGTCCGGCGAGCCGCAGGTTTCTCAGCAGTCTTCCCAGCAGCGCTCCATCAGCCCGAAAGACGACGAAGCCGCCAAATTTACCTCGGTCATTTTGGCGACAACCGAAGATACATGGGGTGAAATTTTCCAGAAGATGGGGCGTACCTACCAGCAGCCTAAGCTGGTGATGTACCGCGGGGCAACGCGCACCGGCTGCGGTACCGGCCAGTCCGTGATGGGGCCGTTCTATTGCCCGGTGGACAGCACCGTTTATATCGACCTCTCCTTCTACGATGATATGCGCAACAAACTTGGGGCGGGCGGCGACTTTGCCCAGGGCTACGTCATTGCCCATGAAGTTGGCCATCACGTGCAGAAGCTGTTGGGCATCGAGCCTAAAGTGCGCCAGATGCAGCAGAATGCTTCTCAGGCCGAAGCTAATCGCCTGTCGGTGAAAATGGAACTTCAGGCCGACTGCTTCGCCGGCGTCTGGGGGAACAGCATGCAGAAACAGCAGGTGCTTGATTCAGGTGACCTGAAAGAAGCGCTCAATGCTGCCGAAGCCATTGGGGACGACCGCCTGCAGCAGCAAAGCCAGGGCCGAGTGGTGCCGGACAGTTTTACCCACGGCACTTCCGAGCAGCGCTATACCTGGTTCAAACGGGGTTTTGACAGCGGCGATCCGGCCCAGTGCAACACCTTCGGCAATACGCTCCGTTAATCGATGACCGCAGCAACTTTCATCGCGCCGATGCAGCAGGCAACGGCGCATATGCGGCAGACGGGCATCCGCCGGTTGATGGTGCTGGCCGGTGATAGCCTGTGGAGCAGCGAGCAGGTTGCAACGCTGTCGACTTCTTTACCCGGAGACTGGCTGTGGGTTGGCTCTTCCCCTGAGTTGCCTTTGCATTGCGCGCCCTCGGCGGTGCGCAGCATGCTTGGGCGTGAGTTTCAGCATGCCGTTTTTGATGCCAGGCGAGGCCTGGATGCCGCCGCCTTCGCTGCGCTTTCCGGGATGCTCAAAGCGGGCAGTTGGTTGCTGCTGTTGACGCCTGAGTGGTCGCGCTGGGCTTCGCTTCCGGATGAAGATTCCGGCCGCTGGAGCGATGCGCCACAGGCGATTCCGACCCCCCATTTTGTTTCCCATCTTCAGCGCTGCATACGGCAAGATTCAGAAGCCGTGCTGTGGCAGCAGCATGAATCATTCACCCTGAATCCTTTTGCTCACCGCCCGGTCTGGCTGCCCGCCAGCGGTGCGCCGGAGCAAGAGCAGGCCGCTATCCTTGATAATTTGTCCAGGATGGCGCGCGGCGTGGCGGTAGTAACGGCGGCCAGAGGCCGGGGGAAATCTGCGCTCGCGGGCATGCTGGTTGACCGGGCACCAGGTGCTTGTCTCGTGACTGCGCCTGCGAAGGCTGCCACCGACGTGCTGGCAAGCTATGCGGGCGAATTATTTCAGTTTATGGCCCCGGACGCGCTGGCCGCAGAGCGCGAATTAGCGGCATATGACTGGCTGATTGTGGACGAGGCAGCCGCTATTCCGACCCCGCTGCTACGCCAGCTAATAGAGCGTTTCCCCCGCGTTTTACTGACCACGACGGTGCAGGGGTACGAGGGAACGGGGCGCGGATTTTTACTGAAATTCTGTGCGGCATTTCCGTCCCTCAAGCTTTTCACGCTGAATACGCCGATCCGCTGGGCGCCGAACGATCCGCTGGAGCAGGTGATTGACAGGATCATGCTTTTTGATGAGCCGGCTCTGGAGCAATTCCCGCAAGGCAATCCCGTTTTACAGGTTGTTGAGCAGGCAGACTGGCTTAGTAACCCTGAGCAATTAAAGCAAATGTATCGGCTGCTTTCGGGCGCACATTACCGTACCTCGCCGCTCGACTGGCGGCGGATGCTTGATGCGCCCGGCCAGCATTTTATCACGGCCATTATCAAAGAGCAGTGTGCAGGAGCTTTGTGGCTGGTTGAAGAAGGTGGACTCGATGCAACGCTAAGCCGTTGCGTGTGGGCCGGGTTCCGGCGCCCGAGAGGCAATCTGGTGGCACAATCGCTGGCGGCACATGGCGGAAGCCCATTGGCCGCTACGCTTCGCGGGCTGCGTATCAGCCGCATTGCGGTTCATCCTCTGCGTCAGCGCGAGCATATTGGTGCCAGCATGATTGAACGTGCGCGGCAGGCGGTGAATCATCAATGTGATTATCTTTCGGTCAGCTTCGGCTATACCGATGAACTGTGGCGCTTCTGGCAACGCTGTGGTTTTGAGCTGGTGCGAATCGGAAGCCACAAAGAGGCCAGCAGCGGCTGCTACAGCGCTATGGCACTCTTGCCTCTGACGCCCGAAGGCAGGTTGCTGGCAGAAAATGAGCGGCGGCGGCTACGGCGAGACTGGCCGTGGCAAAAAGACTGGCTGGAATTGTCTTTGCCTCTTACCGAGGATTGTCCTACAGAACTGTTGGCCGAAGACTGGGAAGAGTTATCCGGTTTTACCTTTGCCCATCGTCCGTTGGAAGCCTGTCTGGGGACGTTGAATCGCCTTTTGCTGGCGTCCGTTTTACCGCTGCATGCGCTTCGCGGGCGGCTGCAGCAACGTGAGAACAGCGAGACGCTCAGCCAGCGGCTGGGGCTTTCTGGCAAAAAAGCCTTGCTTGCACTGATGCGTGAGGAAGCCCAAAGTGCGTTGGAAAATCTCGATCGGGATCGTACGGCTGAGCTGCACCACGGCATTATGCAATTGCAAAAATTCCACTAACTTGTTCAATGAAACGGCATGGTCATCCCCATGCAGCGGCGTATAGTTATCTCCATTAACCAGGAGAAAACCATGAAACATGACCATTTTGTTGTCCAAAGCCCCGTCGCGCCAGCCAGCCAGCTGATACTGCTGTTCCACGGCGTAGGCGACACGGCTCAAGCCATGGGCGAAATCGGGAGCTGGTTTGCACCAGAATTTCCTGATGCTCTGGTGGTCAGTATTAGCGGGCCGAATCAAAGTGGCGCAGGTCGGGAGTGGTTTTCGGTGGCAGGCGTAACGGAAGAAAACCGTCAGCAGCGGGTGGATGCCGCTATGCCTGGATTTATTGAAGCCGTGCGTGGCTGGCAGCGGCAAAGCGGTGTACCGCCCACGGCGACGGCGCTGATTGGCTTCTCTCAGGGGGCCATTATGGCGCTGGAGAGCATTAAGGCTCAGCCGGGTCTTGCGGCTCGGGTCGTTGCTTTTAGCGGGCGTTATGCAGAGCTGCCGCAGCAGGCCTCTACCAGCACAACGATCCATCTGATCCACGGCGATAACGACAAAGTGATCCATGCGACACATGCGGTGGACGCCGCAGAGAAGTTACTTAGCCTGGGCGGGGACGTGACGCTGGATTTGATTGACGATCTGGGGCATGCGATCGATGACCGCAGCATGAAGGCGGCGCTGGATCACCTGCGTTACACCGTGCCGAAGCACTATTTCGATGAGGCTTTGAGCGGTGGCGCGGCACCGAAAGATGATGATCTGATAGAGCTGCTGTAAATATCTGCCTCACTCCGGACTCGCCCGGAGTGAGGCAGACTGCTATTTCTTCTTAGGCCAGTCGTCCTCGTCATCCCACTTATCGTTAAAATCACGATGTGGCGGAAGCTCAGGCTTGTCTGCCATGTACTTCTTCGGGTCGATTCGGTTCAGGTCTTTAATGACGTTAATAAAAATCCCCAGCAATAACACCAGGACGATAATCCACCAGTAATGCGATAGCCATTCCATGCTGATACCTCTTCAGTTGACTGCCCGTCAGGCGACAAGCTGTTCCATAATGCGCTGATACATCCGGGCCAGCAGCTGCAGGTCAGCGGCGTTGACGCATTCATTGATTTTATGAATGGTGGCATTCACCGGCCCCAGCTCAACAACCTGAGCACCCATGCGCGCGATAAAGCGCCCGTCAGATGTACCGCCCGTGGTTAACAGCTGCGGTTTAATTTCATTATAGTGCTCAACGGCGTTCACTACCGCATCGACCAGCTTACCGCGTGACGTCAGGAACGGCTGGCCGGAGAGCCACCATTCAACGGTATAACGCAGATCGTGTTTGTCCAGCAGGGCGACGACGCGCTGCTTGATGTCTTCATCGGTCAGCTCGGTGCTGAAGCGGAAGTTAAACTGCACAAACATATCACCCGGAATAACGTTGTTGCTGCCGGTGCCGGCCTTCACGTTGGCAATCTGCATGCTGGTGGCCGGGAAGAACTCGTTGCCCTTATCCCACTCAATACCCGTCAGCTCTGCCAGCATTGGCGCTGCGCGATGTACCGGGTTATCAGCCAGATGCGGGTAGGCAACGTGGCCCTGGACACCGTGAATGGTCAGGTTACAGGTCAGGGAGCCGCGACGGCCATTTTTCACCACGTCGCCAACGATTTCGGTACTGGACGGCTCGCCAACCAGGCAGTAATCCAGACGCTCGCGGCGCGCCATCAGCGCTTCCACAACCTTCACGGTGCCGTTGGCTGCGCTGGCTTCTTCGTCGGAGGTAATCAGGAATGCCAGACGGCCTTTATGATTGGGGTGCTGGGCGACAAAACGTTCAGCCGCTACCACCATCGCCGCCAGCGAACCTTTCATGTCCGCCGCGCCACGACCAAACAGCATTCCGTCGCGAATTGTGGGCTCAAACGGCGGGTTAATCCAACGATCGGCATCCCCTGATGGCACCACGTCGGTGTGCCCGGCAAACGCCAGCGTCTCACCCTGCCCGCGCCAGGCCCAGAAGTTCTGGGTGTCGCCAAAATCCATGTGTTCAACGGTAAAACCAATCGCGCGCAGGCGCTCAATCAGCAGCGCCTGGCAACCGGCATCATCGGGGCTCAGGGAAGGACGACGAATAAGCTGTTGCGTCAGCTCAATAACCGGGCAGGACATAGGACTATACCTCGTTGATAAACTGCTGATAATGAGTTTCGTTGAAACCCAGCAGCATAGGCTGACCGGGCGCGCAGAGCAATGGGCGTTTGATGATTGCCGGCATCTCCAGCATCAGCGCCGCCGCGCTTTGTGCGTCATTAATGGATGCGCGATGGGCCTCATCCAGCTTGCGCCACGTTGTGCCCCGCGTATTTAGCAGCGCTTCCCAACCAAGCTCAGAGATAAAACTGTTCAGCAGCGAGGCATCCAGCCCGTCAGCTCGATAGTCGTGAAACTGGTATTCCACGCCCTGAGCTTCTAAAAAGCGGCGCGCCTTTTTGATGGTGTCGCAATTTTTAATGCCGTACATGGTGATCATAGTGGCGGTCTGTTCCGTTTTAGTTTGCCAGAGGGGAACCATTCTGCCGCAGGTGAGGGGAATTATCGAGCCACGATTCAGTGCTAAACCGTTATTCTGCTAACGATATATTTGTGATAGCGCTCAATAGTTGACCGCTCAAAAAAGGTTCAACTGCAGGATATATCCGCGTATACTTGCGCCAACATCAAGAGAGGCGGTTATGATCGAGCACGAATTAGGGCAGTGGAAAGACTTCATCGAAGGTATGTTGCGCAAATAAGCGTTCCGGCATAAAAAGCAACGGCGCGATATTCTGGTACTGAATACTCTGCGAACATCAGCAAAAAGGCGACCTGAAAAGGCCGCCTTTTTTGTGGCTTATTGCCCGAGAGTTTAGTCGTGGTGCTCTTTGAGCGGGAAGCGTCTGCGTACCAGGACAAAGAACAGCGGCACAAAGAAGATGGCCAGCACGGTGGCGGAGAGCATCCCGCCCATCACGCCGGTGCCTACCGCATGCTGGCTGCCGGAGCCTGCCCCGGTACTGGTCGCCATCGGCAGAACCCCGAAAATAAACGCCAGGGACGTCATTAATATCGGGCGCAGTCGCTGGCGGCAGGCCTCAAGCGTGGCGGCAACCAGGTCCTGGCCTTTGGCGTTCAGGTCGTTGGCAAATTCGACGATCAAAATGGCGTTTTTCGCCGAAAGCCCGATCACCGTTAGCAGCCCGACCTGGAAGTAAACGTCATTCTCAAGGCCTCGCATCCAGGTGGCGAGCAGGGCGCCAATCACCCCAAGTGGTACCACCAGCATGACAGAGAACGGCACGGACCAGCTCTCGTACAGCGCCGCAAGGCACAGAAATACGACCAGCAATGAAATGGCATACAGGGCAGGGGCCTGCGCGCCGGAGAGGCGTTCCTGGTAGGACATGCCCGTCCACTCGAGACCAAAGCCGTTCGGCAGCTTGCTGACCAGATCTTCCATAATGTCCATGGCGGTACCGGTACTTAACCCAGGTGCCGCTTCCCCGACAATTTCCAGCGCGGAATAGCCGTTGTATCGCTCCAGGCGAGGCGAGCCTGTTTCCCACCGGGAAGTGGCAAAGGCGGAGAACGGCACCATGCCGCCTGTTTTATTACGCACGTACCAGCTATTGATATCGTCCGGCAGCATGCGGTACTTGGCCGCAGCCTGGACATACACTTTCTTCACGCGCCCGCGATCCATAAAGTCATTCACATAGCTTGAGCCCCAGGCCGTTTGCAGGGTGTTGTTGATATCATCGATGGAGACGCCCAGCGCCTGAGCCTTACGCTGGTCGATATCGATTTGCAGCTGCGGGCTGTCGTCCAGGCCGTTGTGGCGCACTCGCGTGAGCTGCGGGTTATTGCCGGCCATTTCCAACAGCTGGTCACGCGCCTGCATGAGCGCATCGTGCCCAGCGCCGGCATGATCCTGCAGCTCCATATCAAAGCCTGCGGCGTTGCCCAAACCGTTAATCGCTGGCGGGCTGCTGGCAATGACGCGCGCTTCTTTGATCTTATTAAAGGCTTTGGTGGCCCGTTCAATGATGGCAAACGAACTGCCGTCGGCGTTGCGTTCGTCCCAGTCCTTCAGGCGAATAAACATGCGCGCGACGTTTTGCCCGTTCCCGCCTGGGCCTGCGCCAATGGTGGAGAACACCGACACGACGTTGTCTTTCTCTTTGGTGAGGTAATACTGCTCCACCTGCTGCACCACTTTGGTTGTCTGCTGCTGCGTTGCGCCGCTCGGAAGCTGTACTGAGGTGGTGAACACGCCGCGGTCTTCCTGGGGCAGGAATGACGTCGGCAGTTTGAGGAACAGGAACACCATGCCGCCAAGCAGCAGGGCATAAATCAGCATCCAGCGTAGGCTGCGGGAGAGGATTCTTGCCACGCCGTTTTCGTAGCGTTCGGCGCTGCGGTTAAAGGTGCGGTTAAACCAACCAAAGAAGCCTTTCTGGCCGTGATGCTCACCTTTATGCAGCGGCTTAAGAATGGTTGCACACAGGGCTGGGGTGAGGATCATCGCCACCAGCACCGAGAGCACCATGGCGGCGACGATAGTGACCGAGAACTGACGGTAAATCGCCCCGGTTGTGCCGCCAAAGAACGCCATCGGCACGAACACGGCGGAGAGCACCATGGCGATGCCGACCAGCGCGCCCTGGATTTGGCCCATGGATTTGCGTGTCGCCTCCCGAGGGGAGAGACCTTCCTCGCTCATAATTCGCTCGACGTTTTCTACCACCACGATGGCGTCATCCACCAGCAGGCCGATAGCCAGTACGGTGGCGAACATCGTCAGCGTGTTAATGCTATAGCCGAAGACATACAGCACGGCAAAGGTGCCGAGCAGCACCACCGGCACGGCAATCGTCGGGATAAGCGTGGCGCGGAAGTTTTGCAGGAACAGGTACATCACCAGGAACACCAGCAGAATCGCTTCCAGCAGCGTTTTCACCACGTCGGTGATTGAGGCTTTAACGAACGGGGAGGTTTCGTAGGCAACTTTAGCTTCCAGACCGTGTGGGAAAAACTGCGAAAGCTCTTCGATTTTGGCGCGGGCCAGCTTGTCGGTTTCCATTTCGTTGGCACCGGAAGCCAGCTTAATGCCAAGCCCCGAAGCGGGCTGCCCGTTGTAGGTGCTCAGGAAGTCATACTTCTCCGCTCCCATCTCAACGTCTGCCACGTCCCCCAGCGTGACCAGCGAACCGTCCTGATTCACCCTCAGCGTAATGTCTTTGAACTGCTGCGGTGTTTGCAGGAGCGACTGGGCGTTGATGGTGGCGTTCAGCGCCTGTTTGTCCAGCGACGGCGTGCCGCCAAGCTGGCCCACGGCAATTTGCGCATTCTGGGATTTGATGGCGGTGACTACGTCCTGAGTGGTCATCTGGTAGTTGATGAGCTTATTCGGGTCGAGCCAGATACGCATGGAATACTGCGAGCCGTAAGCATCGACGCTGCCGACGCCGTTCACGCGGCTCATCGGGTCCTGTACGTTACTGGCCACGTAGTCAGCGATGTCCTGCTTATCCATGCTGCCGTCGGTGGAAACAAAGGCCACCATCAGAATATTGGTGTCACCGGTTTTGTTCACCGTGACGCCCTGAGTCTGCACGTCCTGCGGCAGCTTTCTTACCGCAGACTGCAGCTGGTTTTGCACCTGCTGTACCGCAGAGTCCGGGTCCGTCCCGGCCTTAAAGCTCAGGGTAATGGTGGCCTGACCGGCACTGCTGCTTTGGGACGACATGTACATCATGTTGTCCAGGCCGGTCATGCTTTGCTCTATCACCTGCGTGACGGTGTTTTCCAGAGTTTGCGCGGAAGCGCCTGGATAGTTGGCGGTGATCCTTACGTTGGGTGGCGCAAGATCGGGATATTGTTCGACGGGCAGTGAAAAAATAGCCAGTGCCCCGGTCAGGCAAAGTAAAATTGCCAGCACCCAGGCAAAAATGGGGCGAGAAATGAAAAAATTCGCCATGCGGTCAGGACCCCTTAAAAGCTTCTAATTGTTATCAATAACCGCATCACTGTAGCTTTAACCGCTTAGTCAAACGTGGAGAAATCTAGGAGATAGTGTAAATATGCTTTGGAATTGGCAGGATTTGTAACCATACCGTTTATTGGGTCGTTTTAACCCCGGCTTTCCAAAAATAATACCGTGGCCGCGACGCGTGACCTCACCTGCAGCTTACGAAGCAGGTTACGGATATGCACTTTTACCGTCTCTTCTGAAATATGTAGCCCGCTGGCAATTTGCTTATTTGACAGCCCACGGGCCACCTCTGACAGCACGTCCAGCTCACGCTCAGTGAGAATAGCAAACGGATCGCTGCTCTGCCGCTCACTCCCACGGTTGGTCAGGTACTCGCGTACCTGCTCGCTAAATGCTTTTTCACCCGTCAGGCAGCGGTGAATGTCCTGTAATAAAACCTCCGGATCGCTGTCTTTCAGCAGGTAACCATCGGCCCCGGCATCAATCAGCGTAAAGATATCGCTGCGGGCGTCTGACACGGTCAGGATAACCACGCGGGCGCTGATCCCGTCCCGGCGCAGGGCGTTGAGCGTATCGAGGCCGCTCAGGCCCTTCATGTTCAGGTCGAGCAGAATCAAATCCGGTGACAGGCGATTCGCTAAACTGATGGCCTCCGCACCGCTGCTGGCTTCACCGACGACCGTAAACGTGCTGTCCAGCTCAAGCAACTGGCGCACTCCACGCCGCATAAGCGGGTGATCGTCCACGATTAAAACCTGGTATACCGTTTTCTCAGACATTGCTAACTCCTGAATAAAGCTAATTATTGTTATGGCTCCCGGCGTCAGCCGGAGGCGCAGAGGTAAAGTGGACTTCTACTCGCGTTCCGCCCTCTGGCGGACGGGATATTGTCAGCTGGCCGCCAAGCCGGCCTGCGCGTTCGTGCATGATATTCAGCCCGTAGTGACCTTCCGGCTCTTCAAGGCTGGCAATCCCGTGTCCGTTGTCAAATACCGAAGCGAAATGCTCGCCGCCGCTTTCTGAGCGGCAAACCACCTCAATATGGCTCGCATTGGCGTGTTTAATCGCATTCAGTACCGCCTCCCGGATGATTTGCAGCAGGTGGATTTGCTGCGAAGCGTCCAGAACCTGAGTCGGCATGCTGCATTTCAGGCTAATTTCTGCCTGGGTTTGCTCGCGCAGCGGTTCAAGCAGCTCCTGCAGCGCGGCGGGTAAATCTGCCTGCTGCAGCGTCAGGCGGAAGGTGGTGAGCAGCTCGCGTAGCTGGCGATAGGCGTCGTTTAAGGCCTGGGAAAAATCCCCGACAATTCGCTGTGCGGGATGGCTTTCTTCAGGCACCGCGCGCTTGAGCAGCGTCAGCTGGATACGAAGATAAGAGAGCACCTGGGCCAGAGAGTCATGCAGCTCGCGGGCAATCGTAGCCCGTTCCTCCATCAACAGCAGTTGCTGGTAGTGTTTTTGTGCCTGATTAAAGTACACGCCTCGCCCCAGCATGGTGGCCACGCTTTTCATCAGCTGTGGGGAAGGGGGTTTCCCCTGTGACTGCCAGCGCAGCGTGCCAAAAGCGCTGTCCTGCTGAACCAGCGGCAGGGTATGCCATTTTTCGTCCGCCACCGGGGAGCCTTCCGTCAGCCGCCAGTTTTCACCCACCTGCATTTCCAGGGCGCTGACCGCCTCATGCTGGTGGATGATCTGCAGGATCTGCACGAAGCAGTCGCGATTGATGGTGCTGACGTTCAGCGCCTGGGAGCAGCTGTACAGCACTTCGAGCATGCGGTTGGCTTCCTGCAGGCGCAGGGTCTTTTGCTCCACCTGCTGCTCTAAGGAACGATAAAGTTTTTGCAGCTCATCCGCCATGCGGATAAATGCCTGTGCCAGGGCGCCCAGCTCATTGGGCAGAGAGCGGTCAAGGTTCGGGAGGGTAAATTCGCCGCGCTCAATAGCTTTACTCGCTTCCACCATGGTATTGAGCGGCATGACCACCTGCTGGCGGATGCGGCGCAAAGTGAAGAATACCAGGGTAAAAATAGCGATAAAACCGACCACCGAAGCCGCGACAACCTGCATCATTTTTCGCTCGGCATAATGCTGCAGCGCCAGCACAAACAGGTCGATTTGTTCCACGTAGGCGGCAATGTTATAGCGGTACCAGTCGATGTCTTCGTTCTGAATATGCTGTTGCATTTGCTGCCAGGCATGCTGCAGGGCGTTATAGCGGGCTTGCACCTCAGCAGGCACCCAAAACCGGTTAAGCTGCTGCAATGTTGGGGCGTTCAGCGACTGTTGATACTGCTGTAAATGTACCGCAATAGCCCTGGGGTCACTCTGAAGATCGTAGCCCAGGCGGTAGCTCTGCATACGCAGCGAGCCCGCAATATTCACCGCTTCTGCGTCTTTCAGGCTGCTGGCGAGCGTCAGCATCGCGATGCCGGTGGAAAGCAATGACAGTAAAACAATCGAAAAGAAAGCGCGGGCAAGGCTGGTGGAGACCGAGCGTTTGACTGTCACGGGGGAATAACCCTTTAAAGTATGCGGTGGAGCGAAACCTACCAGAATCTGCCTGAGACGCAAACGCCTGGCGGTGACTTTTTCGCCCCAGCGCGAAAAATGCAGTCGTATTTAACGCAAGCTTTGCGACAGCATAACGTCTGCCTTACATCTGCTGATTCCTCCTCGTCACGCCGAAACCGTGCACCTCTTTGATCCGACAACGGCATTTACCCCTTTATGGGGATGCTTTTGTAACCCCTCGTCACATACCTTAAGTGCCGTAAAAACCGCAGAGAACACGCGGATAAAAAGAATGACGTTTCTACCCGGTGGCGACCTGGCCGGGCATTTTGAGCAAGGATCTGCCCAATGGCTAAACTGACCCGTCGCGGCCTGCTGACCGGGGGCTGGCACAGTTCTACTCCCGCTATTCGCCCTCCGTGGAGCGGCGATGAAAACCATTTTCTTCTGGACTGCACGCGCTGCGATAGCTGCGTGACCGCCTGTCAGAGCCGGGTGCTTCGCCGTGGCCAGGGCGGCTACCCCGAAATCGACTTTAGCCGGGGCGAGTGCACCTTCTGCTACGCGTGCGCGGACGCCTGCCCTCAGCGGCTTTTTGCACCGCAATCAGCGCAACCCTGGGCACTGACTTTACAGCTCGGCGAAACCTGTCTGGCCTGGCATCAGGTGGAATGTCGCAGCTGCGAAGATGCCTGTGAACCGCAGGCCATCCGGTTCATCCCCACTCTGCAGGATGTTTCCCGTCCACAGATTTCTTTGTCTGCCTGTCACGGCTGCGGCGCTTGTGTTGCCGGGTGCCCAACGTCAGCCATCACCCTGAGGCCACAAAATGCACACTGACTGGCACGTATGCGGCCTGGTGGTTCAGGCCAGACCTGAACATGTTGCTGCCGTACGCAGCGCGATCAACTCGCTGCCCGGCAGCGAGGTTGCGGTTGACGATATCGACAGCGGCAAACTTGCGGTGGTTATTGAAGCCGCCGAAAGCAACACGCTGCTGGAACAAATTGAGCGGGCACGCAATATCTCCGGCGTGCTGGCGGTGTCGCTGGTTTATCACCAGCAGAATGAACAAGGTGAGGAAGCACCATGAAACTCAGTCGTCGTAGCTTTATGAAAGCGAATGCCGTTGCCGCAGCTGCCGCGGCGGCGGGCCTCAGCGCTCCGGGCGTGGCTCGTGCTGTGGTCGGCAAACCCGATGCCATTAAATGGGACAAAGCGCCGTGCCGCTTCTGCGGTACCGGCTGCGGCGTGCTGGTGGGGACCCAAAACGGCCGCGTCGTCGCAAGCCAGGGCGACCCGGAAGCGCCGGTCAACCGAGGGCTGAATTGCATTAAGGGCTACTTCCTGCCAAAGATCATGTACGGAAAAGATCGTCTCACCCAGCCGCTGCTGCGCATGAAAGACGGGCAGTACCACAAAGAGGGCGAGTTCCAGCCGATAAGCTGGGAAAAAGCCTTCGACGTGATGGAAGATAAATTCAAGAACACCCTGAAAGAGAAAGGCCCGGACGGCATCGGCATGTTTGGCTCCGGCCAGTGGACGGTGTGGGAAGGCTACGCCGCCGCGAAGTTGTTTAAGGCGGGCTTCCGTTCTAACAACATCGATCCGAACGCTCGTCACTGCATGGCGTCTGCCGTAGTGGGCTTTATGCGCACCTTCGGCATGGATGAGCCGATGGGCTGCTATGACGATATTGAGCAGGCGGACGCCTTTGTGCTTTGGGGCTCCAACATGGCGGAGATGCATCCGGTGCTCTGGTCACGCATCGCTAACCGCCGCCTGTCCGATGAAAACGTCAAGGTTGCCGTGCTTTCGACCTTCCAGCACCGCAGCTTCGAGCTGGCGGACAACGGTATGGTCTTCACGCCGCAAAGCGATCTGGCGATCCTGAACTACATCGCCAACTACATTATTCAGAACAACGCGGTGAACGAGTCGTTCTTTAAGCAGCACGTTAACCTGCGCCGTGGCGTGACGGATATTGGCTATGGGCTGCGCCCGACGCACCCGCTGGAAAAGGCCGCGAAGAATCCGGGATCTGACGCTTCCGAGCCGATGAGCTTCGACGAATACAAAACGTTTGTCGCCGAGTACACGCTGGAGAAAACCGCTGCAATGAGCGGGGTGCCGAAAGACCAGCTTGAAGCGCTCGCGAAGCTCTACGCTGACCCGAATAAGAAAGTGATTTCCTACTGGACGATGGGCTTTAACCAGCACGTGCGCGGCGTCTGGGCGAATAACCTGGTTTACAACCTGCACCTTCTGACCGGGAAAATCTCTCAGCCAGGCTGCGGGCCATTCTCGCTGACCGGGCAGCCGTCCGCCTGCGGCACCGCGCGTGAAGTGGGCACTTTTGCTCACCGCTTACCGGCAGACATGGTTGTCACTAACGAAAAGCACCGGGAGATCGTCGAAAAAACCTGGCAACTGCCTGCCGGCACCATTCCAGCCAAAGTGGGTTTACACGCAGTGGCGCAGGACAGGGCGCTGAAAGACGGCAAGCTCAACGTGTACTGGGTGATGTGCAACAACAACATGCAGGCCGGGCCGAATATCACCGAAGAGCGTATGCCGGGCTGGCGCGATCCGCGTAATTTCATCATCGTCTCCGATCCTTATCCGACCATCAGCGCGTTAACGGCGGACCTGATCCTGCCGACGGCAATGTGGGTTGAGAAAGAGGGCGCCTACGGTAACGCCGAGCGCCGTACGCAGTTCTGGCGTCAGCAGGTGAGCGCGCCGGGCGAGGCGAAGTCCGATCTCTGGCAACTTGTGACCTTCGCGAAACGCTTCAAGGTCGAGGATGTCTGGCCTACTGAGCTTCTCGAGAAAAAACCAGAATACCGGGGCAAAACCTTGTTCGACGTGCTGTTTGCCAGCGATGCGGTCCGCAAGTTCCCGGTGACCGAACTGGCAGCAGAGCAGCTAAACGACGAATCCCGCGAGCTGGGCTTCTACCTGCAAAAAGGCCTGTTTGAGGAATACGCCAGCTTTGGCCGCGGGCACGGGCACGATCTGGCCCCGTTTGATGAGTACCACAAAGCCCGGGGCTTACGCTGGCCGGTGGTCGACGGGAAAGAAACCCAGTGGCGCTACAGCGAGGGCCACGATCCGTACGTTAAGGCCGGGGAAGGCTTCAAGTTCTACGGTAAACCGGACGGGAAAGCGGTGATCTTCGCACTGCCGTTCGAGCCGGCGGCAGAAGCCCCGGACCAGGAGTACGACCTGTGGCTATCTACCGGGCGTGTGCTCGAGCACTGGCATACCGGCAGCATGACGCGCCGCGTGCCGGAGCTGCATCGTGCCTTCCCCGAGGCCGTCACGTTTGTGCATCCGCTGGATGCCCAGGCGCGCGGCCTGCGCCGTGGCGACAAGGTGAAGGTGATTTCTCGCCGTGGAGAAGTGGTTTCCATCGTCGAAACCCGTGGCCGCAATAAGCCGCCCCGAGGCCTGGTCTACATGCCGTTCTTCGACGCCGCGCAGCTTGTGAATAACCTGACGCTCGACGCCACCGACCCGCTCTCCAAAGAGGCGGATTTCAAGAAGTGCGCCGTAAAGCTGGCGAAGGTGTAACGCGCAATGCCCTTTGGTCGCGGCATCGCTAAGTGCCCGGAGGGTGTTTTCAGAATAACAATTCGATGGAGCCTGGGAGCTAAATCATGAATAACCAAGGCCTGATGAAGGCGTTGTTTCAATGGGGAGCGGCATTCACTCTGGTGGTCAGCGGTGCGCTTTGGGCGGCAACCGGCGTGGATCTTAAGCAATCGCCTGAAGTGTCCGGCACCCCGGAAGGGGCTGTGCTGATGCCAAAGCAGCAGCAGCGGATGGCGCTGAACTACGTTAACCAGCCGCCGATGATCCCGCATAGCGTGGACGGCTACCAGGTCACGACGACCAGCAACCGCTGCCTGCAGTGCCACGGCGTTGAAAGTTACCGCACCACGGGGGCTCCGCGCGTCAGCCCAACGCACTTTATGGATAGCGACGGCAAGGTGCTTTCGAACGTGGCGCCTCGCCGCTATTTCTGCCTGCAATGCCACGTGCCCCAGGCGGATGTTGCCCCGATTGTTGAAAATACCTTCGAGCCATCCAAAGGGTTTGGGAAATAAGTTATGGATAAATCAACTCGTCGACCCGGCATCATTAAACGCGTGTGGCAGTGGTGGCGCAGGCCGAGCCGGTTAGCGCTAGGCACGTTGCTGCTGATTGGCTTTGCTGCCGGGATAATTTTTTGGGGCGGTTTCAACACCGGGATGGAAATGTCCAACCGCGAAGAGTTCTGCATCGGCTGCCATGAAATGCGCAATAACGTGTATGAGGAATACATGGGCACGGTGCATTACAACAACCGCAGTGGCGTGCGTGCGACTTGCCCGGATTGCCATGTGCCGCACGAATGGGTGCCGAAAATGATCCGTAAAATTCAGGCCAGCAAGGAGCTGTACGCCAAGGCCTTTGGACTGATAGACACGCCGCAGAAGTTTGACGATCACCGCCTGGCGATGGCGCAAAACGAGTGGCGGCGGATGAAAAACAATAACTCCCAGGAGTGTCGAAACTGCCATAACTTCGACTATATGGATTTCACCGCGCAGAAAACCGTGGCGGCCAAAATGCACGATGAGGCGATCAAAGACGGAAAAACCTGTATTGATTGCCATAAAGGCATAGCGCATAAGCTGCCGGATATGCGAGAGGTTGAGGCGGGGTTTTGATCAATGTTCTGGATTTCTTACTTCTGTAAGCCAGGCATATTTCCGTTCACCCGTAGATCGATTTTCCCTGCACGTTCAGAGCACGGTGAACGTGTCAGGGAGATAACGCCATCTCCCTGACAACCCTGGCGCCCGGCGAGCTCATCGCCGCAGAAGCGGTAAACCCACCGGCTATCACCCAAACATTCGGGGTCGTTCGCGATTCGTTCCCGACGATCGCTCTCTTTCGCTGTTCCCGACAGCTCAACCCCGCCTGAGTTGGGTCATACCCGGGGGCGATGAGAGCCGGGAACAAGGGCATGGCTGTAGGACTTGCAGCAACGTTAACGTTCCGTGTGGCTATGAGCTTGAAGCGAGGCTCGGTTCCGGCTTAAATCGCCTCCGTTTTCTCTCCGACTGGCCAGGGTCCGGGCGTCGGGAACGGCCGGAGGCTGAGAGCGTCGGGAACGCATCTCAGCCGACCCAGGACTGGGAGATAAAACGGAGGTCTGCCGCTTCAGCGGTCGATTTATTTGGCCGGGAGTCCGGGTTCTCAGGGGAGTGACGGTGACTCCCCTGAGACGTTCACCGGTGCGGGGGCTGCATATAAAAAAGGGCTGGAAGTGAACGGAACCACCATCTGGTCAACATAAATAAAATCACACCCAAAAAACAAACTTAACGCCACGCGACAACGCTCACAGAACGGCATATGATTGTCGGCTCCCTTACCGCCTTGTGGAGACCGTATGTCGTTACATATCGAAGTCATCAAAGATAAAGTCCTGTCTGATAACTACTTCATCCTGCGCAATATTACCTATGACCTGTCTCGTAACGGGGCTGAAAGCGTTCGCCATAAGCGTGAGGTTTATGACCGGGGCAATGGCGCAACTATCCTGCTTTATAACCGCGAAAAGAAAAGCGTGGTGCTAACACGCCAGTTCCGCGTCGCGACCTGGGTTAACGGGAATGAAGATGGCATGCTGATAGAAGCCTGTGCCGGGCTGCTGGATGCCGACGAGCCAGAAGTCTGCGCCCGCAAAGAGGCGATGGAAGAAACGGGCTTTCAGGTAGGAGAGGTTGAGAAAGTCTTTGAGTTGTATATGTCGCCCGGTGGCGTGACCGAAATCATTTACTTCTATCTGGCAGAATACAGTGATTCTCAGCGAGAAGGCGCCGGCGGCGGCGTGGAAGATGAAGATATCGACGTGCTGGAAATCCCGTTTAGCCAGGCAATGGCGATGGTGAAGAATGGGGACATTCGCGACGGGAAGACAGTGATCCTGCTTCAACAGCTACAGTTGCGCAATATTATGGGGTAAAAATCCATAAAATCATGTTATTGCGATTTTTAATATTGATATAAAGCTATCCGACAAATCCGATTGAGCAGGCTGTCTCGTGGGCCGAAGATACGTCGCACCATCGTACGTTTTTCACGCTTCGCTTTTTAGGGCAGCCTTCAATGTTCTATCGGACATCTTCCTTGCTTATGCTTGCATTGCTGGTAGCCAATTCTGCATTTGCCGCGCCAGCGCAAAAGCAGTTTTCCGACTGGCAGGTGACCTGCAATAACCAGAACTTTTGCAGCACCAGAAATACCGGACTGCATCAGGGGTTGGTGATGACGATTACCCGGGGTGCCGGGGCCCGCACTGACGCCAGTTTGCGCATCGACCTGGGGAATATGGAGAGTGCGGACGTTAAAGTCTCGCCTGTAGCACCGAGGCTGCGGCTCGACGACGCGCCACTTGCTATCCAGCCCAGCGATTGGAAAGTGTCGCCTCATCATTTGATGACCAATAATCCGGAGGCGATAAACGGCCTGCTAGACGCTGTTATGAACGGCGATAAAATTACCCTTGCCGACGGCAGGGGCATCATTTCACTCAGCGGGCTCAAAGCGGCGCTGCTCTTTATCGACAGCCAGCAAAAGCGTATCGGCAGCGAAACCGCATGGATTAAAAAAGGCGACGGACCTCCGCTCAGCGTGCCTCCGGCTCCACCGCTCAAAGAAGTGGCTGCAGCTACGGCACCATCAACGCCGCTCTCACACGATGAACTGAACGACCTGTTGGATTACGGCACATGGCGGATGAATAACAGCCAGTGTTCGCTCGATCCGCAGCGCCGGGAAGTGCGCGTTTTCCCTCTGACTGACGATAAAGCCTTGATGCTTACCAGCTGTGAAGCAGGTGCCTATAACGTGGTTTATCTGGCCTGGGTCATCTCCCGGCAAAAGCCGTTTGTCGCCAGGACGATTCACCTGCGATTACCCTTTATACCGGACGGCGGCAGCGCTGAGCTGGAGCTAATGAACGCGGGATTTGATGAGCACGATAAAGTGTTAACTACCCTGGCGAAAGGGCGTGGGCCTGGCGACTGCGGCGTGGCCACGCGCTGGCGCTATGACGGACAGCGCTTCCGGCTTGTGCGTTATGCCGCTGAATCTGCCTGTGATAGCTGGCATAAAGCGGGTGGCTGGCCGACGCTGTGGGTTACCAAATAGTTGGGATTCACTGAATAAAAGAGAACCCTCTCCCCGCAAGGAGAGGGCTGGCAGCGTGGGCTATTTCTTGCCGAGTGATTTTTTCGCTACGGCTACGATGTTTTCTACCGTGAAGCCAAAGAACGGGAACAGTTTCCCGGCAGGGGCGGATTCGCCGAAAGTGGTCATACCCACAATCCCGCCTTTGAGACCGACGTATTTATACCAGTAATCGGCAATACCGGCCTCTACCGCCACTCGAGCCCGCACGGCATAAGGCAGGACGGATTCCTGATACGCCTCATCCTGAGCATCGAAAACGTCGGTGGACGGCATCGACACGACGCGAATCTTATGCCCCTCTTTGCTCAATGCTGCCGCGGCCTCGACGGTGATTTCAATCTCAGAGCCTGTGGCAATCAGGATGAGGTCTGGTTTGCCGTCGCTGTCCTTCAGAATATAACCCCCTCGGCCGATCGCTTTCAGTTGCTCAGGCGTACGGTCCATCTGGGCCAGATTCTGGCGAGACAGGATCAGCGCAGTTGGGCCGGTCTGGCGCTCAAGCGCGGATTTCCAGGCCACTGCGGCCTCAACCTGATCGCAAGGCCGCCAGGTGCTGAAGTTGGGCGTCAGGCGCAGGCTGGCTAGCTGCTCGACGGCCTGGTGTGTCGGGCCATCTTCCCCAAGGCCGATGGAATCATGGGTATAAACCATGATCTGCCGCGCCTTCATCAGCGCCGCCATGCGTGCCGCGTTACGGGCGTATTCCACAAACATCAGAAAAGTGGCGGTGTAAGGGATAAAGCCGCCGTGCAGGGCGATGCCGTTGGCAATGGCGGTCATACCGAATTCGCGTACGCCGTAGTGGATATAATTCCCGGCGGTGTCCTCTTTAATCGACCTCGAGCCTTTCCAGATGGTCAGGTTACTTGGGGCCAGATCGGCGGAGCCGCCAAGCAGTTCCGGCAGCGACGGACCAAAGGCGTTAAGGGTATTCTGCGAGGCTTTGCGGGTGGCGATTTTGTCCGGGTTCGCCTGCAGTTGTTCAATGTAGCTTTGGGCTGTTTTCTGCCAGTTATCCGGCAGTTTACCTTCCGTACGGCGTTTAAATTCGGCGCTCAGGGTAGGGTGAGCCTTTGCGTAAGCGGCAAACTTCTCTTTCCAGGCGGCCTCCGCTTTTTCGCCTGCCTCTTTGGCGTCCCAGGCGTGATAGACCTCTTTTGGGATCTCAAACGGCGGGTATTTCCAGCCGAGCTGCTTGCGCGCCAGGGCGACTTCTTCTTCACCCAGCGGTGCGCCGTGAGCCTCTTCCTTGCCCGCTTTGTTTGGCGAACCAAAGCCGATCACGGTGCGGCAGATGATGAGGGACGGTTTGTCCTTCACGCTCTGGGCTTCTTTGATGGCTTTTTTCAGCGCTGCCGGGTCGTGGCCGTCAATCTCATGGATCACGTGCCAGTGATAGGCCTCGAAGCGTTTGGCCGTGTCGTCGGTAAACCAGCCATCGGTTTCCCCGTCGATGGAAATCCCGTTATGGTCATAGAAGCCGATCAGCTTGCCTAAACCCAGCGTCCCGGCAAGGGAAGATACCTCATGGGAAATGCCCTCCATCAGGCAGCCGTCGCCCATGAACACATAGGTGTAGTGGTCAACGATGTCATGGCCCGGCTGGTTAAACTGCGCGGCCAGCGTGCGCTCGGCAATCGCCATCCCCACGGCGTTGGCTAACCCCTGGCCCAGCGGGCCGGTGGTGGTTTCCACGCCGGGGGTATAGCCCACTTCCGGGTGGCCGGGCGTTTTGGAGTGAAGCTGGCGGAAGTTTTTCAACTCCTCCAGCGGCAGGTCATAGCCGCTCAGGTGCAGCAGGCTGTAAAGCAGCATCGACGCATGGCCGTTCGACAGCACGAAGCGGTCGCGGTTGGCCCAGTGCGGGTTAGACGGGTTATGGCTGAGGAAATCATTCCACAGCACCTCGGCGATATCGGCCATGCCCATGGGCGCTCCGGGGTGGCCGGAATTGGCTTTCTGGACCGCATCCATACTGAGGGCGCGAATGGCGTTGGCAAGCTCTTTACGTGATGACATGTTTCACTCCAGGTCTTGTTAAAGTTTGGCGGCGAGCAGGTCTTCCAGTTTGCGTTGATCTATGGCGAACAGGCGGATCCCTTCGGCCAGTTTTTCCACGGCCATAGCATCCTGGCTATGTTCCCAACGGAATTCCGCTTCGCTCATGGGGGCCGGACGGCGGAAGCCCTGTGAGAATGGGATCAATTTACGGATAACTTCTTCTTCACTGTCCTGCAGCTGCTGCAGCAGGTTAGGGGCGATGGTCAGCCGGTCGCAGCCCGCCAGGGCGAGGATTTGTTCTTTACGGCGGAAGCTGGCGCCCATGACGATGGTTTCATAGTTATGTTGCTTGAAGTAGTCGTAGATATTGCGCACGGATTTCACGCCCGGATCTTCTTCAACGATATACGGATCCATCGGTTTACGCGCCTGATACCAGTCGTAAATACGGCCCACGAACGGGGAAATCAGGAAAACGCCCGCTTCCGCACAGGCACGCGCCTGAGCAAAAGAGAACAGCAGTGTCAGGTTGCAGTTGATGCCTTCTTTTTGCAGCTCTTCCGCCGCGCGGATGCCTTCCCAGGTTGACGCCAGCTTGATGAGAATGCGGGATTTATCGATCCCCTGTTCGGCGTACAGGTCCACCAGGCGACGAGCCTTGCTGATGCTCTTTTCTTTGTCGTAGGAGAGACGGGCATCCACTTCGGTAGACACGCGACCTGGAATGCTTTTCAGAATTTCCGCACCGACATTGACCGCCAGTTTGTCACTGGCTTCGGCCACAATTTGTTCCCTGCTGCCGCCGCGCTGTTTGCCGTAGGCCAGCGCGTCATCAATCAGCGGCTGATATTGCTCAAGCCCCGCGGCTTTTAACAACAATGAAGGGTTGGTGGTGGCGTCTTCAGGCTGGTAGTGGCGAATAGAGTCGATATCACCGCTGTCGGCAACCACGGTGGTGTACTGTTTAATGCTGTCTAGCTGATTCATTACTATCTCCTTGAAAAAGCAACGTCTTACCTGAGCGTTCCGTGTCGCTCGCCGTGAAAATTTACGCTTTGCATAACCCAAAAGCATAGCAGATGGGGGCGATGACGGGGCAGCCACTAACATTGGTTCTATAGTTAGCTAACAATAATCACGCCTAATCTTAATAGTATGGCTACCTTCAAAGTTTGCGAAACGTGCCCGCGTGATACTAGGCGGCTGACGTAACAATAAAGAAGACCCAAAAAGGAACGATGCAATGGATGAACAACTGAAGCAAAGTGCCCTCGATTTCCATGAGTTTCCAATTCCGGGGAAAATCCAGGTTTCTCCGACCAAACCCCTTGCTACCCAGCGTGACCTGGCGCTGGCGTATTCGCCGGGCGTAGCGGCACCTTGCCTTGAAATTGAAAAGGACCCGCTCGCCGCCTACAAATACACCGCGCGCGGCAACCTTGTGGGCGTGGTTTCTAACGGTACCGCGGTGCTCGGGCTAGGCAATATCGGCGCGCTGGCAGGCAAGCCGGTCATGGAAGGTAAGGGCGTCCTGTTTAAAAAATTCGCCGGTATCGATGTCTTCGATATCGAAATTGATGAGATGGATCCGGACAAGCTTATCGACGTGGTGGCCGCGCTGGAACCCACTTTCGGCGGCATTAACCTGGAAGATATCAAGGCACCGGAGTGTTTCTACATAGAGCAGAAGCTGCGCGAGCGCATGAACATTCCGGTGTTCCACGACGACCAGCACGGCACCGCGATTATTTGTACCGCCGCGGTGCTGAACGGCCTGCGCGTGGTTGAAAAGAACATTACCGATGTACGGCTGGTAGTTTCCGGCGCGGGGGCTTCGGCAATCGCCTGTATGAACCTGCTGGTCGCGCTGGGAATGCAAAAACACAACATCGTGGTTTGTGACTCGAAGGGCGTTATTTATAAAGGCCGCGAAGAGAACATGGCCGAAACCAAAGCCGCCTATGCCGTAGAAGACAGCGGCAAGCGGACGCTGGACGACGTGATTGAAGGCGCGGACATCTTCCTCGGCTGCTCCGGCCCGAAAGTGCTGACCCAGGAAATGGTGAAGAAAATGGGCAAAGCGCCGCTGATTCTGGCGCTGGCTAACCCTGAGCCTGAAATTCTGCCGCCGCTGGCGAAAGAGGTGCGTCCGGAAGCCATTATCTGTACCGGCCGTTCGGACTACCCGAACCAGGTGAACAACGTGCTGTGCTTCCCGTTCATCTTCCGTGGCGCGCTGGACGTGGGCGCCACGGCGATTAACGAAGAGATGAAGCTGGCTGCCGTGCATGCGATAGCCGAACTGGCTCACGCCGAACAAAGCGATGTGGTGGCCTCTGCCTACGGCGAGCAGGAACTGACGTTCGGCCCGGAATACATTATTCCTAAGCCATTTGACCCGCGCCTGATCGTGAAAATTGCCCCGGCGGTAGCCAAAGCAGCGATGGACTCCGGCGTTGCCACGCGCCCGATTCAGGATTTCAATGCTTACAGCGAGAAGCTGGAAGAGTTTGTCTACAAAACTAACCTGTTTATGAAGCCGATCTTCTCCCAGGCGCGCAAAGAGCCGAAGCGCGTGGTGTTAAGTGAAGGGGAAGAAGCGCGCGTGCTGCATGCCACACAGGAGCTGATCACTTTGGGACTGGCGAAGCCTATCCTGATTGGTCGTCCAAGCGTTATCGAAATGCGTATCAAAAAGCTGGGCCTGCAAATTCAGCCGGGCAAAGATTTTGAGATCGTGAATAACGAATCCGATCCGCGTTTCAAAGAGTACTGGCACGAGTACTACAACATCATGAAGCGCCGTGGGATCACTCAGGAGCAGGCGCAGCGGGCGGTGATCAGCAACACGACTGTGATCGGGGCGATCATGGTGCACCGTGGTGAAGCGGATGCGCTGATATGCGGGACAATCGGCGAATATCACGAGCACTTTGACGTGGTAGAGAAGCTGTTTGGCTACCGCGAAGGCGTGAAGGCTGCCGGGGCGATGAACGCGCTGCTGCTGCCGAGCGGCAACACCTTCATCGCGGATACCTATGTGAACGATGACCCTACGCCGGAAGAACTGACGGAAATCACGCTGCTGGCGGCGGAAACGGTGCGCCGCTTCGGCATTGAGCCGAAAGTCGCGCTGCTTTCCCACTCCAACTACGGTTCTTCCAACAGCAAAGCCGCCTGCAAAATGCGCAAAACGCTGGATCTGGTGCGCGAGCGTGCGCCTGACCTGGAAATTGACGGGGAGATGCACGGAGACGCCGCGCTGGTTGAAAGTATTCGCCATGAGCGTATGCCGGACAGCCCGCTGAAAGGCTCTGCCAACATCCTGATCATGCCGAACGTTGAGGCGGCGCGTATTAGCTATAACCTGCTGCGCGTGTCGAGCTCTGAAGGAGTAACCGTTGGGCCGGTCCTGATGGGCGTGGCGAAGCCAGTTCACGTATTGACGCCGATTGCCTCTGTGCGTCGCATTGTGAATATGGTGGCGCTGGCGGTTGTGGAGGCGCAAACCGCGCCGCTGTGATTGAACTCCCCCTTACCCCGGCCCTCTCCCCGGAGGGGCGAGGGGGAAAACCGAGTAAAGCGGATAATAGAGTCATCTTTCCCCAAAGGGATATGGGGTACAGCGAGCACTAAAAATCCCCTCTCCCTTTTAGGGAGAGGGTTAGGGTGAGGGTAAAAACGCGAAAGCTACACCCACTCCTTCACTGGCAGGAAATCACAATACAGGGCAGCCTCCGGGCTGCCTTCTTCTGGCTGATAGTCATACTCCCAGCGCACCAGCGGCGGCATCGACATTAAAATCGATTCGGTGCGTCCACCGGTTTGCAGGCCAAACAGCGTGCCGCGATCCCACACCAGGTTGAACTCAACGTAGCGCCCACGGCGATACAGCTGGAAGTCACGCTCGCGCTCGCCGAAGGGATGATCCTTGCGGCGTTCAACAATCGGCAGATAAGCGTCCAGGAATCCCTGCCCGACGGCCTGGATAAAGCGGAAGCCGTAGTCAAAGTCTGGCTTGTTCAGATCGTCGAAGAACAGCCCGCCGATACCGCGCTGCTCGTTGCGGTGTCTGATAAAGAAGTAGTCATCGCACCACTTTTTATAACGCGGGAAAACGTCATCACCAAACGGCTGACACAGGTCGCGCGCGGTGCGGTGCCAGTGCACCGCATCTTCTTCGAAGCCGTAGTAAGGCGTTAAGTCGAAGCCGCCGCCAAACCACCAGACCGGATCGGCACCCGGTTTTTCAGCAATAAAGAAACGTACGTTGGCGTGGCTGGTCGGCACATAAGGGTTGTTCGGGTGTACCACCAGCGAAACGCCCATGGCCTGAAAGCTTCTGCCCGCCAGTTCCGGACGGTGGGCCGTGGCCGATGCCGGCATGGCGTCGCCGTGAACGTGAGAAAAGTTCACGCCAGCCTGTTCAAACACCGCGCCGCCGCGTAAAACCCGACTGCGCCCGCCGCCGCCGCCTTCTCGCTGCCAGTTGTCTTCCTGGAAGACGGCGCCATCAAGGGCGGAAAGCTGCTGGCATATTTTGTCCTGCAGGGAGAGCAGGAACTGTTTTACGGCGTGGATATCGGGCTCAGTCATAAAAATTAACGCTTCTTACCGTGGACTTTATGGTTATCAAACCAGTTGAAATAGCTCATCACGCCGGAGGCGATGGCGGTGGCAATCTTCTGGCGGAAGGCGGTGGTGCCGAGCAGCTTTTCTTCGCCCGGGTTGGTGATGAACGACGTTTCAACCAGCACGGACGGAATAGACGGCGACTTCAGAACGACGAAGGCTGCCTGTTCCGTGTTGCGGCTGTGCAGCTTATGCACCGGCTTTATCTGTTTCAGAATATGCGAGCCGAGCGTCAGGCTGTTTTTAATCGTGTCGGTCTGCACCAGATCAAACAGTACCTGCTGCAGGTAGTGATCTTTGTCTTTCACTTTGCTGCCCGCTACGTCATCCGCGGCGTTCTCTCTGTCTGAAAGATATTTCGCCATGGCGCTACTTGCGCCTCGGTTAGACAGGGCGAATACGGAGGCACCTGCGGCGGTTGGACTGGTGAAGCCATCCGCGTGGATCGACATAAACAGATCTGCGCCGTGCTGGTGGGCGATTTCAACGCGATCGTACAGCGGAATAAATTCGTCCGTGGTGCGGGTCAGCCTGGCATCGATCCCGTTGCTGCGCAGGATGCTGCGCACGTTTTTGGCAATGGCCAGCACCACGTGTTTTTCTTTCGATCCGTTGTGGCCGATGGCGCCGGTATCAATCCCACCGTGGCCCGGGTCGAGCATAACAATGCGTTTTGCCCCGGATTTTTTGGCCACTTTACTGTGGGAATTGGTGGTTTTCAGCGATTTGGCTTCTTCCTTTGCCAGCGCTTGGTTCATACCGGTTAGCGTCAACGCTGCTAAACCTGTGAGCAGGACCTGGCGGCGCGTCGTAAGTTGCGTTAGCGATTTAATTTTGCTCATGCGGATGAATTATTTATCTTATGGAGTCCAGATGGGAAGTTATAACGTATCGGCTTCATGCAAACGACACTCTGGCGTCAGAAATGTATATCCATTCGTTTCATTTCATGACTGGTCGGAGATTATGCCATTTTTTTCGCGCTTTTGCGGCAGTTATTGGCTTAACGGACGGTTAACGCCATAATCAACCTTTTACGGCTTAAGGTGGCTAATACCATGGAAATTCGCGTTTTTCGCCAGGAAGATTTCGAAGAGGTCATTACCCTTTGGGAGCGCTGCGATTTACTGCGCCCATGGAATGACCCGGAAATGGACATTGAACGTAAGCTGCATCACGATGCGGACCTGTTTTTAGTCGCTGAGGTGGGCGGCGAGATCGTCGGTTCGTTGATGGGCGGGTATGACGGCCATCGGGGGTCAGCCTATTACCTGGGCGTGCACCCGGAGTTTCGGGGCCGCGGCATTGCTAACGCCTTGCTGAACCGGCTGGAAAAGAAGCTGATTGCCCGCGGTTGCCCGAAGATCCACATCATGGTGCGCGAAGAGAACGATCTGGTTATCGGCCTTTATGAAAAGCTCGATTACGAGCATCAGGACACCATTTTGCTCGGCAAACGGCTGATAGAAGATCAGGAATATTAATTTTCAAATGTGTTCATGCCATGTATTTGCCTGCTGATTATGATTCACAGGGCAACTTAAAAGCACCGCTGCTGTTCTGGGCGGTGTTGTTGTTACAGGCCCGCACCTGGGTTTTGCTGGTGCTGGCGGGGGCTTCTCGTCAGCAGGGCGATGCGCTGCTGGGCCTGTTTTATCCCGATCGCGATAACTTCTGGCTGGGGCTGATCCTCGGTATTCCGGCTGCGCTGGCCTTTTTGCTCAGCGGACGTCGCCACCTTTGGCCCCGGTTCTGGCGGGCGTTTCGCTGGATATTGATTGCCGCCCAGGTTGGGCTGCTGGCGTGGCAACTGGCGCTGCTGGCCGGGGATGAAACGCTAACCGGTACCACCCTTGTTCTGCTGATTATCGATCTGTTCGCGCTTTGGTGGCTGCTGACTAACCGCCGGCTGCGGGATTACTTTGCCCTGAAAAACGAGTTAAGCGGCACTTTTTGACATCCCCGCACTCCAAGGGCCGTTACCATTTTTTGAAAAGGAATGATCAATGAAATTTCTACGCCTGATGATGCTAGGCCTGTCGCTGGTTCTGAGCGGGTGTTCCACGCTGTCCTCCGTTAACTGGTCTGCAGCTTATCCGTGGAACTGGTTTGGCTCTTCCGTTGAGGTGAGCGAGCAGGGCGTGGGGAAACTGACTTCAGCCACCGCGATGGATGAGAAGGCCGTGAGCGAGGGGTTGAATGACAATTATCGTCTGCGCAGCGGCATGAAAACTGAAAACGGCACCATCGTGCGCTACTTTGAGGCGATGAAAGACAAAGACGTTAAGCTGGTGGTGAACGGCGAAAAAGGCACCGTGAGTCGCGTAGATGTGATGGATGCTGACATCAAAACCGCCAGCGGTGTGAAAATCGGCACGCCTTTCAGCGATCTGTATCAGAAAGCGTTTGGGGTCTGCGAAAAAGCGACCGGCGACGATGCGGCAGGCGTTCTCTGCCAGGCGCCGAACAGCCAGCACATCAGCTATCTGTTTACAGGCGAGTGGCACGGGCCGGAAGGATTGATGCCGTCGGATGATACGCTGAAGAAATGGACGCTTAACAAAATTATCTGGCGTCGATAAAATTTGCGCCGGGTTTGCGCCGTCGCAAGTCGGCGTGAATAAATCAGGTTAGAATAGCCCGATAAATGCCTCCGTTCGGAGTCATCATAGTTATGTGCCACCTTTGGTGGCATTTTTTTCAGGAGGAATCATGTCTCGGGTTCAAAGCGGCATTCTGCCGGAACATTGTCGTGCCGCCGTTTGGCTGGAAGCTTCTGTCCAGGGCGACTTCAGCGCGCTGAGCGCAGGGTGCAAAACCTTTATTGAAGCGTTGAATGCTTTCCAGGAACAATTCCCTGACGCGATGCTGGGTGCCACCGTTGGCTTCGGGCACGACCTGTGGCGCGACCTCAGCAAAGGCGAAGGTGCCGCAGAGCTGAAAAACTTTACGCCACTAGGCAAAGGCCTGGCGCCCGCGACCCAGCACGATGTGATGATCCACATTCTTTCTCTGCGCCATGACGTGAACTTCTCCGTGGCTCAGGCCGCGCTGGCCGCGTTTGGCGATGCGCTGAAAATTGAAGAAGAGATTCACGGTTTCCGCTGGGTAGAAGAGCGCGATCTCAGCGGCTTCGTTGACGGGACCGAAAATCCACAGGGCGAAGAGAATCGTCGCCAGGTGGCGGTGATCAACGAAGGTGTGGATGCCGGGGGCAGCTATGTGCTGGTTCAGCGCTGGGAACACAACCTCAAGCAGCTTAACCGCCTGAGCGTGCACGACCAGGAGATGATCTTCGGCCGTACCAAACAGGAAAACGAAGAGATTGACGGCGACGCGCGGCCAGCCACTTCTCACCTGAGCCGAGTCGATCTGAAAGAAGACGGCAAGGGGCTGAAAATTGTGCGTCAGAGCCTGCCTTATGGCACCGCCAGCGGCGTGCACGGTCTCTATTTCATCGCCTATTGCGCGCGTTTGCATAACATTGAACAGCAGCTGTTGAGCATGTTTGGCGACGCTGACGGGAAGCGTGACGGTATGCTGCGCTTCACTAAGCCGGTCACCGGCGGTTACTACTTTGCGCCGTCGCTCGATAAATTACTGAGCCTGTAATCCCCTCCGGCGTAGCGTTTGCTACGCCGCTTTCTTATATCCCTTTCTTCTTGTAAATCGCCAAACGGTATATAAAAGCGTTACAGCTTTATCGCTCGTTATAAATACACTGACTGTCATGACTTTATGGCATTCATCACATTTATAAGGGCGAAGCATGGCAATCAGGTCAGTTAAAAAAGTATGGAACGCGCTCGCTGTCTCTTTGCTGCTGGCAGGCTCTGCCCATGCAACCGAGCTGCTGAATAGCTCTTATGATGTGTCCCGCGAGCTGTTTGCCGCGCTTAACCCGCCGTTTGAAAAACAGTGGGCGCAGGAGAATAACGGCGACAAGCTGACGATAAAACAATCTCATGCCGGGTCATCAAAACAGGCGCTGGCCATTTTGCAGGGCTTAAAAGCTGACGTTGTAACTTATAACCAGGTGACCGATGTGCAGATCCTGCACGACAAAGGCAACCTGATCCCTGCGGACTGGCAGAGCCGTCTGGGGAACAACAGCTCGCCTTTCTACTCCACCATGGCTTTCCTGGTGCGCAAGGGCAACCCGAAGAACATCCACGACTGGAGCGATCTTGTGCGCCCGGACGTGAAGCTCATTTTCCCGAATCCGAAAACTTCTGGTAACGCTCGTTATACCTATCTTGCAGCCTGGGGTGCGGCAGACAAAGCTGACGGCGGCGATAAAGCCAAAACCGAGCAGTACATGACGCAATTCCTGAAAAACGTCGAAGTGTTTGATACCGGCGGCCGCGGGGCGACAACCTCCTTTGTCGAGCGTGGGCTGGGCGACGTGTTGATCTCTTTTGAATCAGAAGTGAACAATATCCGCAACCAGTACGCCAAAGACGGTTATGAAGTCGTAGTGCCGAAGGTCAACATTCTGGCCGAGTTCCCGGTTGCCTGGGTGGATAAAAACGTGAAGGCCAACGGCACGGAAAAAGCGGCCAAAGCCTACCTGAACTATCTCTATAGCCCTCAGGCGCAGACCATCATTACCGATTACTACTACCGCGTGAATAACCCGCAGGTAATGGATAAGCTGAAAGATAAATTCCCACAGACCGAGCTGTTCCGCGTGGAAGATGCGTTCGGCGGCTGGCCGGCAGTGATGAAAACGCATTTTGCCACCGGCGGGGAGCTGGACAAGCTGTTAGCGGCGGGGCGTAGTTGATGTTTGCCAGCCGTTCAAAACGCGTATTACCGGGGTTTACGCTAAGCCTCGGCACCAGCCTGCTGTTTGTTTGCCTGATCCTGCTGCTGCCGCTGAGCGCGCTGGTGATGCAGCTGGCACAAATGTCGTTCTCCCAGTACTGGGACGTGATTACCAACCCGCAGGTGGTAGCTGCCTATAAAGTCACGCTGCTTTCCGCCGCGCTGGCTTCCGTGTTTAACGGCGTGTTCGGCCTGTTAATGGCGTGGATCCTGACGCGTTATCAGTTTCCGGGGCGCAGCCTGCTAGATGCGCTGATGGATTTACCCTTTGCGCTGCCCACTGCGGTAGCGGGTTTAACCCTCGCCGGGCTGTTTTCTGTCAACGGCTGGTACGGCGAGTGGCTGGCGCAGTTTGGCATTAAGGTGACTTACACCTGGCTGGGGATTGCCGTCGCGATGGCGTTTACCAGCATTCCGTTTGTGGTGCGCACTGTTCAGCCCGTGCTGGAAGAACTGGGGCCAGAATACGAAGAAGCCGCTGAAACGCTCGGCGCGACTCGCTGGCAGAGCTTCCGCCGCGTGGTGCTGCCGGAGCTTTCTCCGGCGCTGATGGCGGGCGTGGCGCTCTCCTTCACCCGCAGTCTGGGGGAGTTTGGCGCGGTTATCTTTATCGCCGGGAACATCGCCTGGAAGACGGAAGTCACCTCGCTGATGATCTTCGTGCGCCTGCAGGAGTTTGATTATCCGGCGGCCAGCGCCATTGCGTCAGTGATTCTGGCGGCATCGCTGCTGCTGCTGTTCACCATTAACACGTTGCAGAGTCGCTTTGGTCGACGCGTGGTAGGTCACTGATGACGGACGTCACTGCTTTGAAAAACTATACCCGCTCCCGCATTAACTGGGGAAAATGGGCGCTGATCGCCATCGGTGTGCTCGTCTCTTTCCTGATTCTGGTGGTGCCGGTCGCGTCTATTTTTGTAGAAGCCTTTTCCAAAGGGCTGATGCCCGCGCTGCAAAATATCGCTAACCCGGACATGCTGCACGCCATCTGGCTGACGGTGATGATTGCCCTGATTACCGTGCCGGTAAACCTGGTGTTCGGCACGCTGCTGGCCTGGCTGGTGACGCGTTTTAACTTCCCTGGCCGCCAATTGTTGCTGACGCTGCTGGATATCCCGTTTGCCGTTTCCCCGGTGGTTGCAGGCCTGGTTTACCTGCTGTTTTATGGTTCTAACGGCCCGCTGGCGGGGTTCCTGGATGCCCACAACCTGCAAATCATGTTTGCCTGGCCGGGCATGGTGCTGGTGACTATCTTCGTCACCTGCCCGTTTGTGGTGCGTGAGCTGGTGCCGGTGATGCTAAGCCAGGGCAGCCAGGAAGATGAAGCCGCGATTTTACTGGGCGCTTCCGGCTGGCAGATGTTCCGCCGAGTGACGCTGCCCAATATTCGCTGGGCGCTGCTTTATGGCGTGGTGCTGACCAATGCCCGCGCCATCGGCGAGTTTGGCGCGGTGTCGGTGGTGTCCGGTTCGATTCGCGGCGAGACGTTCTCGCTGCCGTTACAGATTGAGTTACTGCAGCAGGATTACAACACCGTTGGTTCGTTTACCGCCGCGGCGTTGTTGACCCTGATGGCAGTCCTGACCTTGTTCTTAAAGAGTGCGGTGCAGTGGCGTCTGAATAATCAGGAAAAACGCCTGAAGCAGGAGGAAAATCATGAGCATTGATATTGCGAATATTAAGAAGTCATTTGGACGCACCCAGGTGCTGAACGATATCTCGCTGGATATCCCTTCTGGTCAGATGGTGGCGCTGCTTGGTCCGTCCGGCTCTGGTAAAACTACGCTGCTGCGTATTATTGCCGGGCTGGAGCACCAGAACAGCGGTCGCATCAGCTTCCACGGCACCGACGTCAGCCGGATGCATGCCCGCGATCGCAAAGTCGGCTTTGTGTTTCAGCACTATGCGCTGTTCCGCCATATGTCGGTATTCGACAATATCGCCTTTGGCTTAACGGTGCTGCCGCGTCGCGAACGGCCTTCCGCCTCTGCGATCAAACAGAAAGTGACGAAACTGCTGGAAATGGTGCAGCTTTCCCATCTGGCCGACCGCTACCCGGCGCAGTTGTCCGGCGGGCAGAAGCAGCGCGTTGCCCTGGCGCGTGCGCTGGCGGTGGAGCCGCAAATCCTGCTACTGGATGAACCGTTTGGCGCTCTGGACGCACAGGTTCGTAAAGAGCTGCGCCGCTGGCTGCGCGAGCTGCACGAAGAGTTAAAGTTCACCAGCGTGTTTGTGACGCACGATCAGGAAGAAGCGATGGAAGTTGCCGACCGCGTGGTGGTGATGAGCCAGGGCAATATCGAGCAGGTCGATACGCCTGAGCAGGTCTGGCGTGAGCCCGCGACCCGCTTCGTGCTGGAGTTCCTCGGCGAAGTTAACCGCCTGAAAGGCGTGATCCGTGGGAGCCAGTTCCACGTCGGCGCGCATCGTTGGCCGCTGGGGTTCACTCCGGCCCATCAGGGGGATGTTGATTTGTTCCTGCGTCCGTGGGAAGTGGACGTCAGCCGCCGCACGAATCTAGATTCACCTCTGCCGGTGCAGGTGCTGGAAGTCAGCCCTCGCGGGCATTACATGCAGCTGGTTGTGCAGCCGCTGGGCTGGTATGACGAACCGCTGACGGTGGTTCTGAAGGAACAGCAAATTCCGCAGCGCGGTGAGCGTCTGTTTGTGGGATTACAAAACGCGCGCCTGTATGAAGGTGCCAACCGTATTCAGGGTGTAGACCTGGCGCAGTCCGCCTGATAATTTACCCCGACAGGACACGCACTAGCGGCCCACCGAGGCCGCTTTTTCATTTATTGCGGGCAGGCAAGTGATCACTTTAGAAAGCACTATTGGCAATACTCCTCTGGTCCGGCTGCAGCGCAGCGGGCTGACGAACGGCAGCGAGATTTGGGTCAAACTTGAAGGGAATAACCCGGCAGGTTCGGTTAAAGATCGCGCGGCGCTGTCGATGATTGTTCAGGCGGAAAAGCGAGGGGAAATACAACCTGGCGATACGCTGATTGAGGCAACCAGCGGCAATACCGGCATTGCGCTGGCGATGATCTCTGCGCTCAAAGGCTACCGTATTAAGCTGCTGATGCCGGACAACATGAGCATGGAGCGCAAGGCGGCGATGCAGGCTTACGGCGCGGAGCTGATTCTGGTCAGTAAAGCTCAGGGCATGGAAGGCGCGCGTGAGCTGGCTCAGCAAATGGCCGACCGTGGCGAAGGCAAGATCCTCGATCAGTTTAATAACCCGGATAACCCGCTGGCGCATTACACGACGACCGGGCCGGAGATCTGGCGGCAAACCGAAGGGCGAATCACGCATTTTGTCTCCAGCATGGGCACGACGGGCACGATTACCGGCGTGAGTCGTTTTATGCGCGAGCAAAGCAAGCCGGTGAGAATTGTCGGGCTGCAGCCGGAAGAGGGCAGCAGCATCCCGGGGATCCGCCGCTGGCCAGAAGAGTGGTTGCCGAAAATTTTCAATCCGACACTGGTGGATGAAGTCATCGACATGGCACAGACCGAAGCTGAGCAGACGATGCGCCGCCTGGCGATGGAAGAGGGGATTTTCTGCGGCGTAAGTTCCGGCGGGGCAGTGGCGGGTGCGTTGCGCGTAGCCAAAGCAAATCCGGGGGCCGTAGTGGTCGCTATTATTTGCGACAGAGGCGATCGCTATCTTTCTACCGGCGTGTTCGGGGAAGAGAGCTACGTTCAGGGCGCAGGCATCTGACGCTGTAAGCCAGGAAAAGGTCGCCTGAGGCGATCTTTTCCTGAGAGCAGGCTTACTTCACAACCGGGTTTTTATGCAGGTTCAACGCCTTCATAAAGGTATCGTCAAGCTGTAAATGCTGTTTCACCAGCTCAGGCGGCGTGCTGGCCAGCCACTGGTTAAGCGAAATATCCGCGTAATAGTCACTTTTAAACAGTTCCAGGAAACGCAGGGTTGTGGTGCCGGTATTCTCGATATAATGCCCCATCGCAAAGGGAACGTAGCCGACATCCCCGGCGCGGTAATCGAAGGTTCTGGCCTGGCCCGAAGAGGCGAAAACGCCCATTCTGCCTTCCCCTTCAAGATAATACTGCCATTCATCGTTATTTGGGTGCCAGTGAAGTTCTCTCAGCCCGCCGGGCTCTATTTCCACCAGGGCTGCCGCAATAGTCTTCGACACCGGGAAATTAGATGAATCCGTTATTCTGACGGTGCCGCCAGGGGCTTTGATCGGATCCTGAGCCAGCATATGGTGGGTGAAATTAATCTCTGATTTAGCTGCGCCATTAATACTGTCTGAGGCAAGGCTACCGGGTACTGTACCCGCGAAAATATATTCATCAGCAGGTGAAGGCAGTTTAGAAAATGTAGACACGGGCACCTGGAAGTTTTTTGCTAATATCTCCGGAGGGATATGTTTAAACCAGTCGGATAACAGGAACGTACTGTCTTCATCAAATCCGCCGTCGTCGAAGGCCAAAAGAAATTCACAGCCGTCTGGCCCGATACCCTGAATGGAGTGAGGAATGCCGGGCGGGAAATACCATAAATCACCGACGCCGATATCATCCACAAACCAGCCTCCTTTTGCATCGAAGGCCGTTACCCGCGCATTGCCGTAGGTCATGTAGGCCCATTCACCCTCTTTGTGCCAGTGAAGCTCGCGGATGCCTCCGGCATTAAGGCGCATATCCACCCCGGCGATGGTGGTTGAAATCCCCAGCTCCCGCTTGGTGACTTGTCGGGTCCAGCCGCCGGTGCCTTTTCTGACATGGGCATCGCTGAAGGAGTAGCGCAGGTTCGGCAACGTGCCGCTGTCGGTAGCGGGCGGGTTAACAATGTCAGGGTTTTCAGCTTCCCGGATGGGGTCGTGAGGGCCCGGATCGCGCACGCTTGCCGGGTAGGATTTTACTTTGTCATCGTGGGCATGGGCCTGCCCAGCGGCTAATACGACGGTACCGCCTGCGGCAAAGGCCATGAAGCTTCTTCTGGATATATCTTTCATATAATAGCTTCCTTATATTCATGCAGAGTGAGGTTTATTCTCCGGAGGGAACTTTTGTTATAGGTGAACTTATGGAGTTTGACCTTGTGGAATTGTAAGGCAGGCATGAGTCGACAATGTAAACAGAGGATGGTGAAGATATATCCTCATAATGTAATGGATATTTCGTTGATGCAATGTTTAAGTGGTGGTTATTAATTTCCAGGTATCCAGCACTAATCGGTAATAATGTTTTCTTCATCATTCAGGTGATACATCTTCAAGGTGTAACGGCTGAAAGAAAATATTACTTTTATCGTTCATTCGATAAATCTGAAGGATGGTAGCTGTATCTCTGCTATTGCCGGAATAAAGAGGGCGCTCTGAGCATGGTTGTACCGCCCGGGTCTGGCTATAATGGCCGCTTCGCAATTCAGACCTTAGCTGTCTGGCGGGCAAGGGGAAAATATGAGTCAGGATAACGATATACAGTCTGTACTGTTCCACGATGCAGGCCGGGCGCTGCAGGCCGATATTGTGGCGGTGCAATCTCAGGTCGTTTACGGCAGCGTCGGGAACAGTATCGCGGTTCCGGCGATTCGGCAGCATGGCTGGCGGGTGATGGCGGTGCCAACGGTGTTATTCAGCAACACGCCGCATTACGATACGTTTTATGGCGGCGTGATCCCGGCGGACTGGTTTAGCGGCTATCTGCGAGCACTCGAAGAACGGGATGCGTTGCGCGAACTGAAGGCCGTGACGACGGGTTACATGGGCAGTGCGGAGCAAATCCATCTGCTGGCGGAGTGGCTGCGCCAAAGACGCAAAAGCCATCCTGAGCTGTTGATACTTGTCGATCCGGTAATGGGGGACACCGACAGCGGTGTTTACGTCAAGGCGGGTATTCCTGAAGCTTATCGCACGGCGCTGCTGCCTCATGCACAGGGGATCACGCCTAATCTCTTTGAACTGCATATTCTGACCGGAATGCCCTGCGATACGCTGGAGCAGGCGGTGATGGCGGCCAGAAGTCTTCTCTCTGAAACGCTGCGCTGGGTGGTAATAACCAGTGCGCCGGGGAACTGCGCGGATACTATTTCCGTGGTGACGGTGACCGCTGATGAAGCCGATGTGACCAGCCACGCTCGCGTGGTGACCGACCTGAAAGGCACCGGGGATTTGTTCTGCGCCGAGCTGGTAAGCCGAATACTTGCAGGCAAGCAGGTGGCGGTTGCCGCAGGAGAAGCCGCGCATCGGGTGTTTGAAGTGATGACCTGGACTCAGGGGCAGCGCTCAGATGAACTGATACTTCCTCGCTGAATCGCAGCCAATAAAAAAGGCACCCCAGGGTGCCTTTTTCTCTGCATGAATCTTACTTCTTGATGCGGATAACCGGGGTTTCGCCCACGGTCACGCTACCTGTCAGTTTGATCAGCTCTTTGATTTCGTCCATGTTGGAGATAACAACCGGTGTCAGGGTAGACTTGGCTTTCTCTTCCAGCAGCGGCAGGTCGAACTCAATAACCACGTCGCCTTTCTTCACGCGCTGGCCTTCTTCAGCGATGCGCTTAAAGCCTTCGCCTTTCAGCTCAACGGTGTCGATACCAAAGTGAACAAACAGCTCAATGCCGCTATCGGATTCGATAGAGAAGGCATGGTTGGTTTCAAAGATTTTACCGATGGTGCCGTCAACCGGAGCAACCATTTTGTTGCCGGTTGGTTTGATAGCGATCCCATCACCAACGATTTTTTCAGCAAACACGACGTCCGGCACGTCTTCAATGTTAACGATTTCGCCAGACAGTGGAGCAACGATCTCAATGGTTCCGGTGTCGCTATTGCCTTTGTCACCGAACAGTTTACTAAATAACCCCATTAGCCTTCTCTCCTAAGCAGTAATTTGGGCAGCATCTCGTGAATTAGCAGATTGTTTTTTCTTCAATGAACTTGTTAACCAGCGTCATTAACTCGTCCGTTGTCGGTTGAGCAAGAGCCTGCTCTGCTAACACTTTCGCATCTTCGAAGTTCGTGTTACGAATAATCTTCTTGATACGTGGGATAGAAATGGCGCTCATACTGAATTCGTCCAGGCCCATCCCAAGCAACAGAAGTGTAGCACGTTCGTCGCCCGCAAGCTCACCACACATACCGGTCCATTTACCTTCTGCATGAGAAGCATCAATAACTTGCTTAATCAGAGTCAGTACGGACGGTGACATCGGCTGGTAAAGATGTGAAATCATATCATTACCGCGGTCAACTGCCAGGGTGTACTGAGTTAAATCGTTGGTGCCGATGCTGAAGAAGTCGACTTCTTTGGCCAGATGACGAGCAATCGTCGCGGCCGCAGGGGTTTCGACCATCACGCCGATTTCGATAGATTCATCGAATGCTTTACCTTCGTCACGCAGTTCCTGCTTGAAGATCTCAATCTCTTTTCTCAGGGCACGCACTTCTTCAACAGAGATGATCATCGGGAACATAATGCGCAGCTTGCCAAAAGCAGAGGCACGCAGAATAGCGCGAACCTGGTCACGCAGGATCTCTTTGCGATCCATGGCGATACGAATGGCACGCCAGCCCAGGAACGGGTTCTCTTCTTTAGGGAAGTTCATGTACGGCAGCTCTTTGTCGCCGCCGATGTCCATGGTACGGACGATAACCGCCTGAGAGCCACAGGCTTCAGCCACGGCTTTGTACGCGGCAAACTGCTCTTCTTCGGTTGGCAGTGAGTCACGGTCCATGAACAGGAATTCGGTACGATACAGACCCACACCTTCAGCGCCGTTACGCTCAGCACCGTCGATGTCACGCACGGTACCAATGTTGGCACACACTTCGACCTGGTGGCCGTCGAGGGTGATGGCTGGCAGGTCTTTCAGCTTAGCCAGCTCTGCTTTTTCAGAGGCAACCTGCTGTTGAACGGCGCGCAGCTCTTCGATCTGCTCGTTGGTTGGGTTAACGTAAACTTTGTTGTTAACCGCGTCGAGGATCAGATAGTCGTCGTTTTTCACGTCGGAGGTGACGCTACCGGTGCCCACAATCGCTGGCAGCTCAAGGGAGCGCGCCATGATGGAGGTGTGGGAGGTACGGCCGCCGATGTCGGTGATGAAACCCAGCACCTTTTTCAGGTTCAGCTGTGCGGTTTCAGACGGGGTCAGATCTTTGGCAACCAGGATAACTTCATCCTTAATTGCGCTTAAATCGATAATGTTCAGGCCGAGAATGTTCTGCAGCAGACGCTTACCGATGTCACGTACGTCAGCCGCACGTTCTTTCAGGTATTCGTCATCCAGCTCTTCCAGAGCCGTTGCCTGGCCTTCAATCACTTCGTACGCCGCAGCGTCCGCCGTGACCAGCTTGTCTTTGATAAGGGCTATGATTTCCTGCTCGAGCTCTTCGTCTTCCAGCAACATAATGTGGCCTTCGAAGATAGCTTCCTTTTCTTCACCGAAGGTCTCGCCAGCTTTAATTTTGATCGCTTCTAACTGCTCGGATGCTTTGGCGCGTCCGCTGAGGAAACGTTCAACTTCCTGCTCAACTTTGTCGGCAGAAATTTTCTTCCGGTCGATGACAATTTCATCTTCTTTCAGCAAAAGTGCTTTGCCGAAAGCGATACCCGGGGATGCTAAAATGCCTGAAATCATAACCCTACCTTACTTGTGACTGATATTTACGAAGAACCCAGAACTTACTCGAGTTCAGCCATCAGTTTTACTAAATGCTCAACGGCTTTCTGCTCATCTTCACCTTCGGCGGAGAGCGTCACTACGGTACCCTGAGTCAGGCCCAGAGTTTGCAGTTTGAACAGGCTCTTGGCGCTGGCGCTTTTGCCGTTGGAAGTCACAGTGATTTCGGAAGTGAAGCCTTTAGCTTCTTTAACAAACTGAGCAGCAGGGCGGGTATGCAGACCGTTCGGAGCGGTAATAGTTACTTCTTGCTGGAACATTGTATTTCCCCAACTTATAGGTTTAGTGTTGTGGAACTAAAGTCTAGCCTGGCGGCCACACTTTAGCCTGTATCGTTAGCGCCATCGTCAAAGGAACGAGGCACTGGATGCATGGGAACCGTGAAAAAAACGCCAACAGCGTTTCACAGATTCTTCATCATTATGCCGTGAAAACCAGATAGGCACCAAATCGTTAAATCGATTCAGCAGGCGCATCTCACAGCTTGATTAATTTCGCGCATCAAAATAATTGCTGGTTAAATACCAGACCTGCGGGGGTAAGCGCAATGCCGATGAGGGTGAAAGTTTGATGCAGGCCACAAAAAAGCACCCTCACGGGTGCTTTTTTAAGCATATATCAAATACTGGCATTACTGTTGCAGTTCTTTCTCAGTGAACAGATCGGCAAACAAAGCAGTACTCAAATAGCGCTCCCCGGAGGACGGAAGGATAACCACAATATTCTTATTGGTAAAGGCTTCGTCTTCCTGAAGTTTCAGTGCGGCAGCCACGGCGGCACCGGAAGAGATACCCGCGAGAATACCTTCTTCATCCATCAGGCGGCGAGCGGTCGCAATGGCGTCGTCGTTGCTGATCGTGACCACTTTGTCGATAAGCTTCAGATCGAGGTTACCAGGGATAAATCCGGCCCCGATACCCTGAATTTTATGCGGACCAGGCTTCAGTTCTTCACCCGCCAGCGCTTGAGTAATTACCGGAGAATCCGTTGGCTCTACCGCCACGCTAATGAGCGAGGTTTTGCCTTTGGTATTTTTGATGTAGCGGCTGACGCCCGTCAGCGTACCGCCGGTACCGACGCCGGCGATAAACACATCCACTTCACCATCGGTATCTTCCCAGATTTCCGGGCCGGTGGTTTTTTCGTGAATTTCCGGGTTTGCCGGGTTGCTGAACTGCTGAAGCAGTAAGTATTTAGCCGGGTCGCTGGCGACGATTTCTTCGGCTTTCTGGATGGCACCTTTCATGCCTTTAGCGCCTTCGGTCAGCACCAGGTTTGCACCCAGCGCTTTTAACAGCTTACGGCGTTCGATACTCATGGTTTCCGGCATGGTCAGCGTCAGCTTGTAGCCGCGCGCAGCCGCGACATAGGCCAGAGCGATACCGGTGTTGCCACTGGTAGGTTCGACTAACTCCACGCCAGGCTTCAGCACGCCGCGTTTTTCGGCATCCCAAATCATGTTGGCACCAATACGGCATTTGACGCTAAAGCTTGGGTTACGGGACTCCACCTTAGCCAGAATGCGTCCGTTGCCGATACGGTTCAGGCGAACCAGCGGCGTGTGGCCGATTGTCAGGGAGTTGTCTTCATAAATTTTGCTCATGGCTCGTCCTTAACTGTCTGAATTTTGGGATACCGGTCCAGCATACCCGCTCAGGAAATATGCGGAAGTAAGGAAATAGCATATCTATATGTGGAAGGGAAATAAGCCAATGCAACATGGAATAAGCCATGGCATAAGCCGCTTCCCTTCCTGAGAACATTATTTCCACATGGCGTGTTTTGCCCGATAGCAGTCCACCCACATGGCCGTCGCGCCGCAGACGGCAACTGGCATGATAAACAGGTTCAGAACCGGGATCAGCGTGAACAGGCTCACCAGCGCGCCAAACTGCATGTTGACGACCTTTTGCTCGCGAAGCGCCACTCGCATCTGTTTGAACGGCACTTTATGGTTATCAAAAGGGTAGTCGCAGTATTGAATCGCCAACATCCATGCGCTGAATAAGAACCACAAGACCGGGGCGACGGTTTGGCCAATGCCGGGAATAAAGTAGAGCAGAAGCAGGACTAGCGCGCGCGGCAGATACCAGGCTAGCTTTTGCCACTCACGCTTCATGATGCGTGGCAGATCTTTCATTATATCGAGCACGCCCGTATCCGGCGGCGTTGCGCCCGTAAGGCGAGCTTCAAGCTGCTCTGCCAGCAGGCCGCTAAACGGCGCGGCAATCAAGTTTGCGATTGTCGAAAAGAAGTAACCAAACACCAATAACACCGAGAGCGTTACCAGTGGCCAGAGTACGTAACTTAGCCATTGTAGCCAGTCTGGCACGTGGCTCATCATCGACGGGATCCAGACATCAAGACGCGCGAATAACCACCAAAAAGCGCCGCCAAGCAAGATGATATTGACCAACAGCGGAAGCACGACGAAACGCTTGATGCCGGGTTCGCGGACCAGTTTCCAGCCCTGGGAAAAATAATACACGCCACTGCGCGGCGGGGTTCCGGAAGATGAAACCATAATCTGAGCAGACTCCTTATCAGGTCAATGCAGTTAGCTGCTTCGCTATCATAACTGACTGCATTCAGAAAAACTTGCCAGGAATTGGTCGAAAAATCAGCTAAAAGGTGCGCTTACGCTATCTTTATGGTGAGAAAACCGTGCTCGCACTTGCACTTGAGCAGATGGGCAAATACTCTTAGTGAGTAAATGTTTGCCGCGGTGGCAAGGTGTTAGAACAACAGAGAATATAATGATGCAGGATTTGCGTCTGATATTAATCATTGTTGGCGCAATCGCCATAATAGCCTTACTGGTTCACGGTCTGTGGACCAGTCGTAAGGAACGCTCTTCCGTGTTCCGCGATCGCCCTTTGAAACGTATGAAGTCGAAGCGTGACGAATACGAAGAAGAGGATGATGAGGAAGAAGAAGGCGTCGGTGAGGTGCGCGTGCGTCGTACTGCGCCCGTGCCGGAATCTGCCTCTCGTGAAGCGAATGCGCCACGTCAGCCTCAGGCACCTCAGCACAACTATGAGCCGCCGTATGCGTCAGCAGAACCTCGTCCTGCCCCGCAATCGCGACAGCCTGAGCCGGTTACTCAGCACCACGTTGAGCCCGCGCCTCAGCATGTGGAACCAGTGCGTCCTGTCGCACCTTCTGCGCCAGCACCGGCGGCAGTGCCTGAGCCACAGCCGGTCGCTCCCGTTCAGCCTGCACCACAGCTCACTGCGGAACCAACGCCAGAGCCTGTGGCTGCTGAACCAGTGCCGCAGCCTGCACCGGTGAAAAAAGAGACAGTGATCGTGATGAACGTCGCTGCCCACGCTGGCACGATGTTAAACGGCGAGTTGCTGTTGAACAGCATTCAGCAGGCCGGTTTCAAGTTTGGTGAAATGAATATTTTCCACCGCCATCTTAGCCCTGATGGCAGCGGTCCGGTTCTGTTTAGCCTGGCGAATATGGTTAAACCTGGGTCTTTCGATCCTGAGAACATGGCAGATTTCGCTACGCCAGGCGTGACTATCTTTATGCAGGTGCCGTCCTACGGCAATGCAGCGCAAAACTTTAAGCTGATGCTGCAGTCTGCGCAGCACATCGCCGATGAAGTCGGTGGCGTGGTGCTCGACGATCAGCGTCGCATGATGACTCCGCAAAAGCTGCGCGAGTACCAGGACAGGATCCGCGAGGTTGTTGAAGCCAACGCCTGAATCCCGGCCTGAATCTTCCCCCTAAACCCCCGCCTGTCGGGGGTTTTTTATCATTGATGGTGCGATATGGACTCAATCGAACAACAACTTAACCACCTGCGAACCACGCTTCGCCATCATGAATATCTGTACCATGTGCAGGATAATCCCGAAATTCCCGATGCGGAATACGACAGGCTGATGCGCGAACTCCGTGCGCTTGAAGAAGCGCATCCGGAATTGATTACCCAGGATTCACCGACCCAGCGAGTCGGTGCTGCGCCGCTGAGCGAGTTCACCCAGGTACGCCATGAAGTGCCGATGCTGTCCCTCGATAACGTTTTCGATGAAGCAAGCTACCTGGCGTTCAACAAACGCGTGCTGGACAGGCTGAAAAGCAGCGATGCTCTGACGTTTTGCTGTGAACTAAAACTGGATGGTCTGGCGGTAAGCCTGCTGTATGAAGACGGTGTTCTTGTGCGGGCCGCGACACGCGGTGACGGCACAACCGGTGAAAATATCACGTCTAACGTCCGAACCATTCGTGCGATACCGCTTAAACTCCACGGAGACAATATTCCTCGTCGCCTTGAGGTGCGTGGAGAAGTTTTCTTGCCGCAGGCAGGATTCGAAAAAATCAACGAAGAAGCTCGCCGTACTGGCGGGAAAGTGTTTGCCAACCCTCGCAATGCGGCGGCAGGCTCGCTGCGCCAGTTAGATCCGCGCATTACCGCTAAACGCCCGCTGACCTTCTTCTGCTACGGTGTTGGGCTGCTCGAAGGCGGTGAGCTGCCAGCCAGCCACATGGCGCGTTTGCAACAGTTTAAGGCCTGGGGACTGCCGGTCAGCGACCGCATCCGTCTGTGCAGCACCCCGGAAGAAGTGCTGGCGTTTTATCATCAGGTAGAGGCCGATCGCCCAACGCTGGGCTTTGATATTGACGGCGTGGTTATCAAAGTTGACTCGCTTGCGCTGCAGGAAACGCTGGGCTTTGTGGCGAGAGCGCCGCGCTGGGCCGTTGCGTTTAAGTTTCCGGCGCAGGAACAGATGACCACCGTGCGAGACGTGGAGTTCCAGGTAGGGCGTACCGGCGCAATTACGCCCGTCGCTCGCCTGGAGCCGGTGCAGGTTGCCGGAGTGCTGGTGAGCAACGCGACGTTGCACAATGCCGATGAAATAGAGCGTCTTGGCCTGCGCATTGGTGACAGAGTTGTGATCCGTCGCGCCGGGGATGTTATCCCGCAGGTTGTTGGCGTGGTGGAGTCTGAACGCCCGGAAGATACCCAGGAAATTATCTTTCCTGCGCAGTGTCCGGTTTGCGGTTCAGACGTTGAGCGTGTGGAAGGCGAAGCCGTGGCCCGCTGTACCGGGGGCCTGATCTGCGGCGCCCAACGCAAAGAGGCGCTGAAGCACTTTGTGTCCCGCCGTGCGATGGACGTTGACGGTATGGGCGACAAAATCATCGATCAACTGGTGGAGAAAGAGTACGTTCACACGCCAGCCGATCTGTTCAAGCTGACGGCGGGTAAGCTTACCGGACTGGATCGCATGGGGCCTAAATCGGCACAAAACGTTGTGGATGCGCTGGAAAAAGCCAAAGAGACAACTTTTGCTCGCTTCCTGTATGCCTTAGGTATTCGTGAAGTCGGAGAAGCCACCGCCGCAGGGCTGGCCGCGCACTTCGGCACGCTGGATGCGCTTATCTCGGCCAGCATTGAGGAGCTGCAAAAAGTGCCGGATGTCGGCATTGTTGTGGCGACGCATACCTTTAACTTCTTTGCCGAAGAGAGCAACCGGGATGTTATCCGTCAGCTTACCGAAGAGGCCGGGGTTCACTGGCCTGCGCCAGTGGTCGTCAAAGCGGAAGAGATCGACAGCCCGTTTGCCGGGAAAACCGTGGTGCTCACCGGCTCGCTGAGCATTCTTTCCCGTGACGAAGCCAAAGACCGGCTGACCGCGCTCGGTGCAAAAGTGGCCGGAAGCGTGTCGAAAAAAACCGATCTTGTCATAGCCGGGGAAGCGGCCGGCTCCAAGCTTGTCAAGGCGCAGGAGCTGGGCATTCAGGTTATTGACGAAGCGGAAATGATTCGTTTGCTGGGTGACTAAATGGACAAAGAACAGCTTATTGAGATAGCCAACACGGCCATGCCCTTTGGTAAATACAAAGGCCGGATGCTGATTGATTTACCGGAAGAGTATTTGCTGTGGTTTTCCCGCAAAGGGGAATTCCCCGCGGGCCATCTCGGTGAGCTGATGGCCCTGACGCTGCTGATTAAAGTGGAAGGGCTGGACAACCTGGTCCGGCCCCTCAAGCGGCACTAGGTTCTGATGGCTGCGGCCTGTGTTTCACCGGCTGCAGCCGCTTTTCTTTGGTAACGCCGGGCCATACCGGCGCATATCATCAGCTGGATCTGATGGAAGATCATCAGTGGCAGCACCATCATTCCCACGGCAGCAACCGGAAATAGAATATTAGCCATCGGGATCCCGTTGGCCAGGCTCTTTTTCGATCCGCAGAAAACAATCGTAATTTCATCCGCCTTGCTAAAGCCAAAGCGCCTCGCCACAAAGATATTTACCGCTATCACAATGGCCAGCAGCACGAGGCTGGAAGCCACGATAAACAGCAGTGAACCCGCGCCAACCTTATGCCAGATGCCGTGCGTCACGGCTTCACTAAAGGCGGAATAGACCACCAGAAGAATCGAAGTCTGGTCAGTTTTGCCGATCCATTTCTTGTTTTTTGCCACCCAGGCACCAATCCAGGGCCGCATCAGATGCCCGGCCACGAACGGCACCAGGAGTTGTAGCATAATGCTGCCCACCTGATGCAGGCTGCCGCTTGCACCCTGAACGTGCATCACCAGGCCAACCAGCAATGGCGAAAGAAAAATGCCCAGCAGGCTTGATGCCGAGGCTGAACAAATAGCCGCCGCGACGTTGCCCCCGGCAATAGAGGTAAAAGCGATGGCCGATTGTACCGTGGCGGGCAAAATACAAAGATAAAGGAACCCGCTGTAAAGTTCGGGGCTGACATTGACCGGTTTCCACCAGCTAAACAACACGGCAAGCACCGGGAACAGGACGAATGTGCTGCACATCACCCACAGATGAAGCCGCCAGTGGCTGCCGCCGGAGATCACCGCCTCGCGAGACAGTTTGGCGCCATGCATAAAGAACAATAAGGCGATGGCGGCGGTGGTCAGCCCCTCGAAGAAACCGACAAAACTGCCTTGTGCCGGGAAGAAAGAGGCCAGCAGGACGGTACAAACCAGCGTTAACGTAAAGGGGTCGACAATGCGGAGCAATTTCATAGCCATTCCTCAAAGGTGAAGGGCGCTATTGTGTTTCTGCTAATTTCAGAAATAAAATTGATTTATTAAATGCATTGATGAAGAAAATAGATGAATTATTCCCTGCGTCAGCTTCGCGTGTTCGTGGCCGTAGCCCATGCCGGCAGTTTCAGTCGGGCAGGGGAGAGTATTGGTCTTAGCCAGTCAGCCGTAAGCCACAGCCTGAAGGAGCTGGAAGCCGAGCTGGGCGTGAAGCTGCTTGACCGTACTACCAGGGAAGTGGTGCTTACGCCTGCGGGAGAGTTGCTGGCTCCTCGCCTTGAGCGGCTGCTGGAAGAGCTGACCACAACGTTACTGGATGCTCGCGTGGTTGGGCATCAGCTTAGCGGTACGGTTCGCGTGGCCGCCAGCCAGACGCTATCCGCGCACCTGATGCCGCAATCTATCGCTGTCAGTGCGGAGGCTTATCCGAATATTCGATTTATGCTGCATGATGCTTCCCAGCAGTGGGTTTTGCAGAGTATCCGCCAGGGCGAAGTTGATTTTGGCGTAGTAATCGATCCGGTTCAGGCTAGCGATCTGGAGTGTGAAACGGTGTTGGCTGAGCCTTTTCTGCTGCTGTGCCGCAGCGATCATCCATTTGCTAAAGTGGAACAGGTTGACTGGCAGGCGCTACAGGGGCAAAAGCTGGTGCTGCAAGATTATGCCTCGGGCAGCCGCCCGTTGATTGATGAGGCTTTTGTCCGGCAGGGGATCGAGGTGAACGTTGTTCAGCAGATTGGGCACCCAGCAACGCTGTACCCGATGGTAGAAGCTGGGATTGGTTTAAGCGTGTTGCCCGCGTTGGCGCTGCCTTTGCCACAAGGGAGACCGCTGGTGGTGAAGCGGTTAACGCCGGTCATAAACCGACAGCTGATGCTGGTCAGGCGAAAGAATCGATCGCTTTCCCGTGCGGCGGAAGCTATCTGGCAGGAGGTGCGGGAACAGGCCAGGCTGTTAACCCTGGCCCGGATTGGCGACCCGCTATTTATGGACGACTAGATATAAATATCAATCTGGTGATCGTCGGAAGGTTTGTTCACGCCTGTGGCCTTGATCTGCTGCTGTTCCTGCTTCTGCTGGGCTTCTTCAGCCTGCTTGCGCTGAAGCTGCGCCAGCTGGGCCTGCAGCATTTTAATCTCGGTCTGAAGTAACTCGACCTGTTTCTTTTTCTCTTCCGCTGGACGATCCGGCGTGCTGGAGACTTCTCTCAGTTTCTCCGTCAGCTGGGTAATTTTTTTGCTTATTTGGGCAATCTGTGAGGCTGTGCTGTTATCAGTGCCGCCGGAGGCAGAAGAGGACCCGGTAGCTGTGCCGGTGGTCAGCTGAGAGCCCTGAAGAGCATTACTGGATATTGTAGTCATCATAACTCCTTTGATGGAATGGTAAGGGAGTTATCGGCCTGGCGGCGAGGAAGTTGATAATTTTTTGACGATGGGATTTTCAGATACCGCAGATAGCAAAAAGGCGCCTTTAGGGCGCCTTTCTACATTGGTGGGTCGTGCAGGATTCGAACCTGCGACCAATTGATTAAAAGTCAACTGCTCTACCAACTGAGCTAACGACCCGATGGTGGGTGATGACGGGCTCGAACCGCCGACCCCCTCCGTGTAAAGGAGGTGCTCTACCAACTGAGCTAATCACCCAAACTTCGGTACTGCTAATTTCGTAAGAGGAGATGGTGGGTGATGACGGGCTCGAACCGCCGACCCCCTCCGTGTAAAGGAGATGCTCTACCAACTGAGCTAATCACCCATCTCTAAATCTCTTACTTCACATTCCGGGTCACTCTAAAGAGTGGTGGGTGATGACGGGCTCGAACCGCCGACCCCCTCCGTGTAAAGGAGATGCTCTACCAACTGAGCTAATCACCCCCGGTTTGTGGAGTCGCATTATAGGGACAGTTGAAAATGAGTCAACGCATTTTCTAAAGTTTTTATTCGTTCGTCTTAAAATTAAACGATGCGATCAAGAAACAGGCATTGGCGTTTGATTTATCATCAAATTCTCTGCTTTACCGCTATCTACAGGCATCAACATTGAGGAATTAGCGCACAGTGATAGAATGTTGCCTGTTAATTTTCCCTGGCAATTGCCGCTTTGCCGGCAAATATGTGTAACTAAGGCCGTTTAATGAAAATCAAAACTCGCTTTGCGCCAAGCCCAACAGGCTATCTGCACGTTGGCGGTGCCCGTACTGCTCTCTACTCCTGGCTGTTTGCTCGTCATAACAAAGGCGAGTTCGTGCTGCGTATAGAAGACACCGACCTCGAGCGTTCAACTCCGGAAGCCATCGAAGCGATTATGGACGGGATGAACTGGCTGAGCCTGCAGTGGGATGAGGGCCCGTACTATCAGACCAAGCGTTTTGATCGATACAACCAGGCCATCGACGAAATGCTGGCTGCGGGCACGGCGTATAAGTGCTATTGCTCTAAAGAGCGCCTTGAGGCATTGCGTGAAGAGCAAATGGCCAATAACGAGAAACCTCGTTATGACGGTCGCTGCCGCCATAGCCATGAGCACCATGCTGATGACGAACCGTGCGTTGTGCGTTTTGCCAACCCTCAGGAAGGTTCCGTCATCTTTGATGATCAGATCCGTGGCCCGATCGAATTCAGTAACCAGGAACTGGACGATCTGATCATTCGCCGTACCGATGGCTCCCCAACTTATAACTTCTGCGTAGTGGTGGACGACTGGGATATGGAGATCACCCACGTGATCCGTGGTGAAGACCATATCAACAACACGCCGCGCCAGATCAACATCCTGAAGGCGCTGAACGCGCCGGTTCCGCTTTATGCCCACGTTTCTATGATCAACGGCGACGACGGTAAAAAGCTGTCTAAACGTCACGGGGCGGTGAGTGTGATGCAGTACCGCGACGACGGCTACCTGCCGGAAGCGCTGCTCAATTATCTGGTGCGTCTGGGCTGGTCCCACGGTGACCAGGAAATCTTCTCCCGCGAAGAGATGATTGAGATGTTCAGCCTGAACGCGGTAAGCAAGTCTGCCAGCGCCTTCAATACTGAAAAGCTGCAGTGGCTGAACCACCATTACATCAATACGCTGGAGCCAGAGTACGTGGCAACGCACCTGCAATGGCACATCGAGCAGGAAAATATTGATACCCGTAACGGCCCGCAGCTGTCTGAGCTGGTGAAACTGCTGGGCGAACGCTGTAAAACCCTGAAAGAGATGGCGCAGACCTGCCGCTACTTCTACGAAGATTTCAGCGAGTTTGATGCCGATGCGGCGAAGAAACACCTGCGTCCGGTAGCGCGTCAGCCGCTGGAAGTGGTGCGTGACAAGCTGGCAGCGCTGAGCGACTGGACTGCAGAAAACGTTCATCACGCTATACAGGCTACTGCTGATGAGCTGGAAGTTGGGATGGGGAAAGTGGGGATGCCACTGCGTGTCGCCGTGACCGGGGCTGGTCAGTCTCCTGGCCTTGATGTTACGGTGCATGCCATTGGCAAACAGCGCTCCGTGGCGCGCATTAATAAAGCGCTCGATTTCATCAGCGAGCGTGAAGCTCAGCAGTAAACATCGCAAATGTAGATGCAAAAAGCCGGTGCTCAGTCACCGGCTTTTTTATTTACTTATTCTTTTGAATTCCGAGTCGCTTGAGCAGACCTTCGCTGCCTTCACTCTCAAGGATCTCGGTCATTTTATGCTGTTCTTCTTCGGATAAGGTACGCAGGGTGTTGAGCATCAGCTGTTCCAGCGGCGTTCGAAGGACGCTATAAGATGCCACTCTCTCACTCATTTTGCTGGTGTTGGAGAGAAACGTTTTCACCGGCTCGGAGATATAAACAAATCTTGCTTTACCACCCGGTACGCCTCGTTTCTTACTGGTTTCCCAGTTATGTTTCAGTACCCATTTATTAATTGTCTGGCGGGTGTAACCCGTCATCTCCGCCAGTTCATCGGCGGTCATTTTTTCCTTGAACATCAGTAATCCTTTATTTTTCCTGACGCCGACAGACAATAGCCGGGCAATTATTCGCTATCGCTGATCCCCAACCGCGCAAGTAAACCGGCAATCCCGTCCCGCAGCAGCATGGCAGACATCTTTTTCTGTTCGCTGTCGGACATTTGCTGAACTGAGTTGAGCAGTAGATTTTCCAGGGAGGCGTCCGTTGTGCTGTAGCGGGCTGTATTTTCCGTCACTCGTCGGGTGCTATTGATAAATTCCCTGACCTGCTCATCTATATGGATAAGCCTCGCTTTTCCTCCCTGAACGCCGGGTTTAGGTGAGGTCTCCCAATTTTCTTTACGCACCCACTTATTGATGGTCTGGCGGCTGTAGCCGGTGATCACGGCCAGTTCTTCTGGTGTCATTCTTTCCTTGAGCACAGTGATTCCTTTTCATTGCGGCCGAAACGGCTTTATTAGTGGTTCATTTTATTGAACTGACTAACGCGAAACTGTGACAGAATTAACTACAACGGGATGATATGCAACCGAGAATTGCCGAAGGCGATGGCTTTTTAGGCGATTGATCGCGGAAGAACAAATTGCCGTTGACACGCTATGTGGGGTTTCATATTATGCCGCCCGTCAACACGACAAGGTCTTTACGGTTTGGGGCTATAGCTCAGCTGGGAGAGCGCTTGCATGGCATGCAAGAGGTCAGCGGTTCGATCCCGCTTAGCTCCACCAAATCTTCACCAGCAGATTTGGTACCGTAAAATCAGCACCTGTCAGTGGGGCTATAGCTCAGCTGGGAGAGCGCTTGCATGGCATGCAAGAGGTCAGCGGTTCGATCCCGCTTAGCTCCACCAAAATTTGAACCCTCGCTTCGGCGGGGGTTTTTGCTTTTCAGACTCCAGCACACCTGCTTTTGGCTACCCTCGGTAAAAAAACCTCAACTTATGTCCGCTTGTTCTATTATTTCTGCTGTAGGGTAAGTTCTGCTTTTGTGCAGGCCTGAAACTTGATTCGCTCAATAAATAAACGTAACCTTGCCAGCGAAAAACCCTTTTTAAGCAATCACATAAAATTAACACCAGGGCCTATGATTATTTACAAGATGATAAAAAAAATAGCGGTTGCCCTGGCGCTGTGTTTACTTCTCATTCCCTTTTCTCGTTATATTTCACCGACAACCGTTGTTGATGGACATAAAACCTACCTCGCCTATCTGCCCCTCAGCTTTATAATGGCAATGATTATTATTTATGGCCGGTCTGCGATTATTCCGCTCACGCTAGGGTCGCTGGTTATTTACAGCTGGCTGCTTGATTTAGCCGTTGTGCCGCTGGTTGCTTTTATTTTCTGTCTGCTATTCCCCTTATTGATTGCCAGTTTAATTACCCGCCGCTACGTGGGCCATCGCTGGCGTTTTGGGTTGCCCAATAGAGGCATGGGGCAGCGTATTTTTTGGCTTGGTTTTGTCGCCCCGTTTACCATCAAACTGCTGATGTACCTCACAGGCAATCTGATTGAGTACCCACCTGAACTGGCGCCATTCTTTGGTGGCGGTTCCGTTATCTACATGATTGTTGATGTGCTGAACCTTGTCGTGGCCTCGCTCATCTTTACAACGCTTTTCTATTACCCGCTGCGTATGCTGTTGAACCCGCATTTTGCGGTCGGTTTCTGGCGGCGCTGTGTCCGGCACTACAGGCAGGATAAAAACCGTTTCTATACGCCGATTTGGCTGGTTGTCTGGATGGTGTATTTGCTGCTGATGTGTTCGCCGTGGCATAGCGAACTGATTGCCGGCTATCTGGTTCCGCTGGTCTTTGTGCTGCTTACCCTGGGGATCCGTCGCCTTGGAGCGAGGCCTGTTTCTCTGTTGTGGGGGATTTCGGCATGGGTATTATTGACTTACAACACGGGTTTTTTGCAGGGCGTAAATACGCAATATGCTCTTTCCTTTATTCTGTCAGTCTTTATCTCCTTTACCGTGTGTCTGTTGTATATGGCCACTTCATACCATAAAAATGAATGGATGAAGCGTGTTTATCATCTCCAGGCGCAGACCGATCCATTAACGCAATTACCAAATTTACGCGCGCTTGAAGAACATATTCAGACCTGGCCAACCGGTGCACTTTGCTGCCTGAGAATGGCGAACTTTGAGTTTCTTAGCCGACATTACGGCATGATGATGCGTGTTTACTGCAAGAAAACCATTGCCAGAGAATTACAACCCTGGCTGCTGGAAGGGGAAAAAATATTTCAGCTGCCGGGCAGTGAGCTGCTTCTGTTTTTACGGGAAGGCGAAACAGAAGCCCGGCTTACCTATTTTGTTGAACACCTGAATAATAAGAAAATCCCCTGGCACAATGTTACCCTTGAAATTGAATATGGGGCCTCCTGGGGCATTGTGGATTCACCGAAAGAGCTGCAGCGCATGCTTGGGCAATTAAGCTATCTGGCTGAAAAAGCCAGCGACACGCAGCGCGTACTTGGCCTTGATGCCAGGCTGCAGGCAGTCTCCGGGCAAACAACCGAGCGGGTGCTGCTGCTGCAAAAGATTAAGCAGGCAATAGACGAAGAAGCCTTTCAGCTCTACGCGCAGCCCATTGTCGACTGCGAAGGGAAGGGCTATCACGAAATCCTCAGCCGCCTGGTGATTGATGGGCAACACATCACCCCGGATAAATTTATTCCGATTGTTGCCGAATTTAACCTCAGCACCCGTTTTGACATGATGGTGATGAAGATGCTGCTGACCTGGCTTGCAAAGCACCCTGGCAACGTGCAGCAGACGCGCTTTTCGGTCAATCTGATGCCGCTCACGCTAATGCAAAAAGAGATTGCCCAGCAGATTATTGCCCTGTTTGACGTTTACAAGGTGCCGACCAGCGCGGTCGTCATTGAAGTGACGGAAGAGCAGGCATTTTCAAACTCAGAAACCTCTAACCAAAATATTGCCCTGCTGCGTGAGAAAGGTTTTAAGATTGCTATTGATGACTTTGGAACAGGCTACGCTAACTATGAGCGCCTGAAGAAGCTGCAGGCGGATATCATTAAGATAGATGGTTGCTTTGTCCGCGATATCACCGGCGATGTGATGGATAAGCTTATCGTGAAGTCCATTTGCGAACTGGCGGCGGCCAGAGAGCTCAGCGTCGTCGCAGAGTATGTCGAAACGGAAGAGCAGCGCGACATCCTGCTGCAGCTTGGCGTCCAATACCTGCAGGGGTATCTGGTGGGGAGACCCGAGCCTTTGCAGCAGCTTAAGCACTGACGCTCTCCTTTGCACCCTAAAAAGGAATCACCGTGAGCACGTCGCTGATTAGCCATATTCGTCTGCCGATGGTAAAAACACTGCGCATCACCCATGTGTGCTTTCTGTCGCTCTTTTTGCTGATCACCTTTCTTTTCTGGCAGCAGGGGGAGCTGTTCAATCACGGCTATCGCACCAGCCAACTTAGCCACCTCGAAAGCGTGATCGCCAGGCTTGAAAGCAAATCTGAATATCAGATGGATAACCTGCGTTATCTCCGCCGCATGTTCATTGAAACGCTGAATGAGCCGCAGTTCACGCCGATCTCGCAGCTGGCTTCCCGGGCCAGCAATAAAGAGATGCTGTCGCCGCTGCATATCCAAAGCCTGCCGATCCCCGACAGCGTTCAGCCTTTTAAAAACAAGCCGAAAGAGGAAAGGGAAAAACTTACGCAGCGGGAATATCAGGCCCTGCGCGACATTCAGGATCTCTTTCCGCTGGCAGGCGGGAGCAACCGTCTCTCGTCCAGCATTTACTACATGTCGCGCTCCGGGGCATTTATTGCGTCGCTCTCCCCTGATGTGAACAAACTGCTTATCGAAAGTGCTAACCCGCTGGCGATGCAGGGATCGTTTGTGCTTGGTTCTCCGCTGTTGAACCCGCGCCGCGATCCGTTCTGGACCCGGCAAAATATCGCAGATACCGGCAAAACGCTGATTAATGGCTCTCTTCCGGTGGACTTTGACGATCGGTGGATTGGGCTGTTTGGTATCGCGGTCACCACCGAAACGCTTCGGCTGTTTCTCTCCAGCGCTTTGCCAGAGGACACGCAAAGCGCCTATCTGCTTTTTGATGAGCAGATGAACCCGCTGACTCGCCCCGTTGGCTCGCAGAATGGCTATCGCCTCAGCGAGAAGCAGCGACAGGCAATTCTTGAAAAGTTGGTCGATGAATCCCGGGGCACCTTACGTTTTGGCTATGCTTATGCCACTTTCGGCCATGTCACGGGGACGGGGGCAATCCTTGTCAGCGTCCAGACCATCCGGCAGGGGCTACACGAGGACTTTGGGCGTTTTAGCGTGCTGCTGGTAGTGATGTGGCTGACGGTGATTCTCATTCTGTTTGGTTCACACCGCATGATTTGCCGGCTGATTCGCAACATGGGCCATTTGCAGCAGGAAATGCACAGGCATGCGCTGCACGATGATCTGACCGGCGTTCTAAATCGCCGTGGCTTCTTTGAAACTACCGGGCGTATCAGCCCGCAGTACGTGGATTACTCCCTGATTCAGCTGGATCTCGATCATTTCAAAAAAGTGAATGACCGCTTCGGGCATCAGGTTGGCGACCGGGTGCTTATTCACGCCACGCGCTGCATCCAGCAGGCGATCCGCACCCAGGACATTGTCGGGCGTATCGGCGGCGAAGAGTTTTGTATCTACCTGCCTGATACCGATCTGCATGCGGCGATTGCCGTGGCGCAGCGGGTGCGCAAAATGCTGGTGAACACGCCGCTCAGGCTGGAGGACGAGTCTGAACTGCTGGTGACGGCCTCGCTGGGTGTGGCTTCCCATGAAGAAGCCCCAGACGGTGACCTGGAAGACATCCAGAGTCAGGCGGATATTCGCCTGTATAGGGCGAAACAGCAGGGGAGAAACAGAGTGTGTTGGGGCGGCGAGGCTGAATCGCAGGCATAAAAAAAGCCGGTGACCAGCACCGGCTTTTTAATACGCAAAAATTAGATAACCAGCGCGGCGATAGATGCCGACAGGATACTCACCAGCGTAGAGCCGTAAACCAGCTTCAGGCCGAAGCGGGAAACCACGTTGCCTTGCTCTTCGTTCAGGCCTTTAATGGCCCCGGCGATAATACCGATAGAAGAGAAGTTAGCGAAGGAGACCAGGAACACGGACAGGATGCCTTCGGCGCGTGGTGACAGGCTGCCGGCAATCTTCTGCAGATCCATCATCGCAACGAATTCGTTAGACACCAGTTTAGTCGCCATGATACTGCCGACCTGCAGCGCTTCTGCGGACGGCACGCCCATCACCCAGGCAACCGGGTAGAAGATATAGCCCAGAATGCCCTGGAAGGAGATACCCAGCACGGCAGCGAACAGCGCATTCAGGCCAGAAATCAGGGCGATGAAGCCGATCAGCATGGCGGCAACGATAATCGCCACTTTGAAACCTGCCAGAATGTACTCGCCGAGCATTTCGAAGAAGCTTTGACCTTCATGCAGGTTAGTCATCTGCAGATTTTCTTCTTTCTCATCCACGCGGTACGGATTGATCAGCGACAACACGATAAAGGTACTGAACATGTTCAGCACCAGTGCGGCAACCACGTATTTTGGCTGCAGCATCGTCATGTACGCACCTACGATTGACATGGACACGGTAGACATAGCGGTCGCCGCCATGGTGTACATGCGGTTGCGCGACATCTTGCCGAGAATATCCTTATAGGCGATGAAGTTTTCTGACTGTCCCAGAATCAGCGAGCTTACGGCGTTAAAGGATTCCAGCTTACCCATACCGTTGACTTTAGAAAGCACGGTACCGATAGCGCGGATAACAATAGGCAGAATGCGAATGTGCTGCAGAATACCGATCAGCGCAGAAATGAACACGATAGGGCACAGCACCTTCAGGAAGAAGAAAGCCAGGCCTTCATCGTTCATTTTGCCGAAGACAAAGTTTGTCCCTTCGTTAGCGAAACCGAGCAGTTTCTCGAACATTTCGGAGAAACCTTTTACGAAGCCCAGGCCGACGTCGGAGGTCAGGAAGAACCAGGCCAGTAACACTTCGATCACCAACAGCTGAATGACAAAGCGAATACGAATTTGCTTGCGGTTAGGGCTAACCAGCAAAGCCAGCAGCGCGACCACAGCAAGCGCTAAAACAAAGTGCAAAACGCGGGACATATTTGCTCCAAATATGAGGCAGGTTTAATTTCGTTGCACATTCTATGTAACAAGCAATAAGAAAACGAGATCAATTCCACACTATAGTGATGAGCTGTGACGGAACGCAAAAATAGTGATCCACCATACATTTCTGCTATGTTAAGTAAAGAAGCTAAAAGTTACGTTAAGATGGCTCATCGGCAGTTTACACGTTGGCCAAATGTTAATCCGTTAACCGGCATCCAGATTCACTATCTCACGCCTCCTGCACATCGTTTTCAGCTATCAGAGAAATCAATTTCCCCGCACTAAATGAACTTGATAACCATTCTCATTTTGATAGCATAAAACATAGCAAAGGCTATATCTCAGAGGCAGAAGATGACAAGCAGTCGCATTGACAGCAATACCGGACGCACCGCGCGTAAGCTGCGGCTGGCGTTGATGGGGCCAGCGTTTATCGCCGCTATCGGCTACATCGACCCCGGTAACTTCGCGACCAATATCCAGGCCGGGGCGAGTTATGGCTATCAACTGCTGTGGGTGGTGGTGTGGGCAAACCTGATGGCGGCGCTGATTCAGGTACTCTCAGCCAAGCTGGGGATCGCCACCGGCAAGAACCTCGCCGAGCAAATCCGCGATCATTACCCGCGCCCGCTGGTGTGGATTTACTGGGTTCAGGCGGAAATTATCGCCATGGCGACGGACCTCGCGGAGTTTATCGGGGCGGCCATTGGCTTCAAGCTGATTCTGGGCGTCTCTTTGCTCCAGGGAGCGGTGCTCACCGGGATAGCCACTTTCCTGATTCTGATGCTGCAAAGCCGTGGGCAAAAGCCGCTGGAAAAAGTTATCGGCGGGCTGCTGCTGTTTGTGGCGGCGGCCTACATCGTTGAGCTTATTTTTTCCCAGCCGAAGGTAGCTGAGCTGGGCAAAGGGATGCTGATCCCAAGTCTGCCGACGTCCGAGGCGGTCTACCTTGCCGCTGGCGTTCTGGGCGCGACAATCATGCCGCACGTGATTTACCTGCACTCTTCTCTGACTCAGCACCTGCATGCGGGCAACCGGTCAGAACGCTATTCCGCCACTAAATGGGACGTGGCGATAGCGATGACGATTGCCGGCTTCGTCAACCTGGCGATGATGGCCACCGCCGCAGCGGCGTTTCACTTCACCGGTCATACCGGCGTTGCCGAGCTGGAAGATGCCTATAAAACGCTGGAACCGCTGTTGAGCCATGCCGCAGCCACGATTTTCGGGCTTAGCCTGGTGGCGGCCGGTTTGTCATCCACGGTGGTGGGCACGCTTGCCGGGCAGGTGGTGATGCAGGGGTTTGTACGTTTTTATATTCCGCTGTGGGTTCGCCGGGCGATTACCATGGCGCCGTCCTTCGTGGTCATCATGATGGGGCTCGACCCAACGCGTATTCTGGTCATGAGCCAGGTGCTGTTGAGCTTCGGGATTGCGCTGGCGCTGGTGCCGCTGCTGGTGTTTACCAGCGATAAAAAGCTGATGGGTGATTTGGTTAACGTGCGCTGGGTTAAGCTGGTTGGCTGGGCGATAGTCGCGGTGGTGGTGGCGCTCAACCTGTGGTTGATTTTTAGTACGCTGTTTGGCAACTAATCTTGCCAAAGAAAGTGAGAAGGGCTGGATTATCCAGCCCTTTTTTATTTAATGACGGTGTCCGTGACCTCTGCCGCGATGGTCGTCGCGGTCGTTCCAGCCTTCGCGATAGCCGCGTTCATAGCTATTTCGTCCGCGGTCCCAGCCTCGATCCCAGCCACGGTGGCGATGCCAGCCGCGATCGCGCCATTCATAATTGCGGTGCCAATAATCACGGTCGCGCCATCTGCCGCCGTCCCAGTAATTACCGCGATAATCTTGATCGCCAATCTGTAATTTCACCGACGGCAGCAGGGTGATTTCACCCGCGTTTGCGACCATCGGCGCCGCGGCCAGTAAGGCAAGGGCAAGCATTAGTGACCTGAACATACTTTCTCTCCCTGGTTCTCAGAGCCGTGTTGCGGCTTGTTAACACAATCTTACAAACCGACAACCGGGCTGATGAATTACACAATTCCTAAATCATCGGCCATCGCACTTTTTGCACAAGTCCTGGCGTGAACCCGGAGGGAAAGTTAAACGTTTACACTAAGATCGCCTCGATTTCTGCTCGTTCCTGTTCGCTGAAATGGCGCTGGCTTAGCATGCCCACGGCGTCCTCTATCTGGCTGGTTTTACTCGCGCCAATAAGCACCGAAGTCACTTTTTCATCGCGGAGTACCCAGGCCAGCGCCATCTGCGACAGCTTTTGCCCGCGTTTCTCCGCCAGTGCGTTGAGCTGCCGTACTTTTGCCAGCTTCTCTGCCGTAATCTGATCGGGGTTCAGGAAACGGCTGCCGCTGGCAGCGCGTGAATCCGCAGGGATGCCGCTCAGATAGCGGTCGGTTAGCTGGCCCCCGGCAAGCGGGGAAAAAGCGATGCTGCCTACGCCTTTTTCCTGCAGCAGATCCAGCAGGCTACCTTCAACCCAGCGCTCAAACAGGGAATAACGCGGCTGGTGGATCAGGCAAGGCGTACCGAGATCGTTCAGGATATCAATGGCTTTCTCCGCCCGATCGGCCGGGTAGTTTGAGATCCCGACATACAGCGCTTTGCCCTGGCGCACCACATGGTCGAGGGCGCGCATGGTCTCTTCCAGCGGCGTGTCAGGATCCGGGCGGTGATGATAAAAGATATCGACATACTCCAGCCCCGTGCGCTTCAGACTCTGGTCGAGACTTGAAATCAGATATTTGCGTGAACCCCAGTCGCCGTAAGGCCCGTCCCACATGGTGTAACCCGCTTTAGTGGAGATAATCAGCTCGTCGCGCCAGGCCTGAAAATCTTCCCGCAAAATGCGCCCAAAGTTGGCTTCCGCTGACCCAGGCGGTGGCCCGTAATTATTGGCAAGGTCAAAATGGGTAATGCCCAGATCGAAAGCCTTTCTCAGCAGCTGGCGGCTGGTTTCCAGCAGCGTTTCATCGCCAAAATTGTGCCAAAGGCCAAGAGAGATGGCGGGCAGTTTCAGGCCGCTGCGGCCGCAGCGACGGTACTCCATAGACGAATAGCGTTCAGGGTTGGGCTGCCAGTTCATTATTGTCATCCTTACAGGTAACAGAGAAATCAGTGTATACGTTTTCACAGCCCAGAATACGCCGTATTTCACTGTAAATTCCACGTGCCATCCCTTAAATCGGATATATTCTCGACACCGATCCCGGTTACTTAATACTCACAGCAAGCCCTCATAGAAGGAAAATCCTATGCGCTACAGTGTGGCAGACTATCTTGTTGACCGGCTCAACGAAGGCGGGATCGAGCACCTCTTCGGCGTCCCCGGTGACTACAACCTTGTTTTCCTGGATCACGTGATTGCGCATCCGAGGCTTGCCTGGGTGGGCTGCGCCAACGAACTGAACGCAGCCTACGCCGCCGACGGGTATGCCCGCTGCAAAGGCGCGGCGGCGCTGCTGACCACGTTTGGCGTGGGCGAACTGAGCGCGCTGAATGGCGTAGCGGGCAGCTATGCCGAACATCTTCCTGTCATTCATATTGTTGGCGCGCCGAATAGCCGCGCCCAGCAGCGCGGTGAACTGCTTCATCACACATTAGGCGACGGGGATTTCCGCCATTTCCTGCGTATTGCCGAAGAAGTTTCCGTGGCACAGGCTTCGCTCACCCCCGCCAATGCCTGCAGCGAAATTGATCGCGTAATTCTTGAAGCGCTCAAGCAGCAGCGCCCCGGTTACCTGTTATTGCCGAGTGATGTGGCGGAGGCGCCAGCAACGCGGCCTTCAAAACGACTAATGGCTCCTGAAACGGTGGCTGAACCGGCAACGCTGGAAGCGTTTCGTCATTGTGCGCAGGCAAAAATTGCCGAAAGTCGAAGCGTAGCGCTGCTGGCCGATTTTCTAGCCCTGCGTTATGGGCAGCAAAAAACGCTCCAGCAGTGGATGGTGAGCACGCCCATCCCCCACGCTTCGCTGCTGATGGGGAAAGGGTTGTTTGATGAAAGCCAGCCTGGTTTTCTGGGTACCTACAGCGGGGCGGCCAGCCCGCCGCAGGTGAAGCAGGGGATTGAGAGCGCGGAGCTGGTTATCTGCGTGGGCGTGAAGTTTACCGATACCATCACCGCCGGTTTCAGCCAGAAGCTAAGTCAGCAGCAGACAATTGAGGTTCAGCCGGAGGCGGTGCGGGTAGGCGAGCGCTGGTTTAGCGGGATCTCGATGGCGCAGGCCATCGCCATTTTGCAGCCGATGTGTGCTCAACAGGCTGCGTCCTGGCCGGAGGCCACGCAAAGGCCACCGCAGCTTCCCGTTTGCGACACCGACCGACTGGACCAGCACGCTTTCTGGCAAACCCTGCAGGACGCCTTACAGCCCGGCGATATCATTCTGGCCGACCAGGGCACGGCGGCCTTTGGTGCCGCGGCCTTAACGCTGCCCGCAGGTGTGACCTTTATCGTCCAGCCGCTGTGGGGATCGATTGGTTTTACGCTGCCTGCGGCATTTGGCGCGCAAACCGCATGGCCGAACAGGCGTGTGCTTCTGCTGATAGGCGACGGCTCCGCCCAACTGACTATTCAGGAACTGGGTAGCATGCAGCGTGACGGCCAGAAGCCGGTGGTCATGGTGCTGAATAACGATGGCTACACGGTTGAGCGCGCGATCCATGGCCCTGAACAGCGCTACAACGATATCGCCGCGTGGGACTGGACCCGCCTGCCGCAGGCAATGAACGTGGATAGCCTGGCCGAATGCTGGCGCGTCACCGAAACATCACAGCTTGCTGCCGTGCTGGAAAAACTGGCCAGCCCGGAGAGGCTGGCGCTGGTGGAAGTGGTGCTGCCTAAGCAGGACATTCCCGAGCTGCTCAGAGCCGTCACCACCTCGCTGGGTAAACGCAACTCGGAAATGGAACATTAATTAGCGGTTTGGCCGCCCGGCCATCATCAGCGGTTTACCCGCCAGCAGGAGCCAGGCGGGTAACATCACGATGCACAGCAAGGGCAGGAGTTTGACGTCCGGTACCACGGCCATCGCCATAAACAGGCTCAGCCAACCGTCGCGCGTGACCACCAGCACCATGCCAAGGACGGCGCAGGAGAGGGTAATCGCGGCAGGGACCGCCTCAACGTGCTGGTGCAGCATCATGCCTAACGCCACGCCCACAAACACTGCCGGGAAAATACGCCCGCCCCGAAAACCGCTGGCGGCCGCAATAATCAACGCGGCCAGCTTCACCACGGCAAACAGCAGCAGCGACGACACCGAGAAGTCGGCTATAGCCAGCTGCCGCATTTCATCCAGGCCTTTAAACATTGTCACCTCACCGCCGATTACCCCCAGCAGGCCTAGCAAAAAACCGCCTGCACCGAGTATAAGCACCGGATGTTTGAGCTGGTGCATCAGGCGGTGCAGCCTTGGCAGACACCAGACGCCCACCATGCCCATCGCAATGGCGATAGCCGCGACAACCGCCCCGCTGAACAGGTCTTCAATGTGCATTTCGGGATAGCTGGCAACAGGCAGTGCAAAGTGCGGCTGAAAGAAAATGCTGGTGGTGAGCGCCCCGGCGGATGCGGCCATCAATGGCGCGAACAGTCTGTCCCACAGCGGGACTTCATTATTTCCGCCCAGGGTTTGCGAAAAGATCAGCGCCGCGGCCACCGGCGTGCCGAATAAAGCGCCGACGGTGCCCGCAGCGGCGAGAATAGTCCAGTCAAGCGGGCTGACCTTCGGCAAAACGCGGGCGCCAAGCGCCACCGCGAGCGCAATATTCACCGCCATAATCGGGTGCTCCGGCCCCAGGCTCACGCCGCCGGCAAGGCCAATCACCAGCGCCATCACCAGGCCAGGAATAGCCATCGTTGGCACGGGCGCCCCGATAAGCGGTTCGGTCGCGGGATCGGGCCCACCGTGGCCAGGTAAATAGCGGATAACGAGCCCAACCGCGACGCCGGTCAGGGTCAAAATAAGCAGTATCCAAAACGGGGACTGGGGATCGTACCCGTGCGCCGCTGGCAGTGTGGCCCACAGATATTCCTGCAGCGCAGCGGCAACCTTCATAACGACAATTAATACCAGGCTGGATAAGACGCCGATAATCAGAGCCGGAATGGAAAGTACCAGCATTGTTCTGGCTCGCGGATGGAGCATAGTCAATCCTTACAATAGGAAGTCGCACGGCGCAAAAACGGAAAGTCTTAAGCCGCATTGCAAATAGAGCTGAAACGGTAAAGCCAGAATGTGACCTGGTTCAACAATCGCGCCGCACCTGGATGATGGTCGTTGTTGTTTCGGCTGGCTAATTTTACAGTGTTGCCAGAACTTATTCTGACTTTAGCGGAGCTGTTTGAGAATGACAAAATATGCTTTGGTGGGAGATGTCGGCGGCACCAATGCACGTCTGGCGCTATGCGATTTGAACACGGGTGATATTTCACAGGCAAAGACTTACTCCGGCCTTGATTTTCCAAGCCTGGAAGCGGTGATTCAGCACTACCTCAAAGAACATAATATCAGCGTGCAGTCAGGTTGCGTGGCGATTGCCTGCCCGATAAACGGGGACTGGGTGGAAATGACCAACCACACCTGGGCGTTTTCCACCGCCGAAATGAAGCAAAACCTGGGCTTCGATCATCTGGAAATTATCAACGACTTTACCGGCGTTTCCATGGCCATCCCGGCGCTGAAAAAAGAGCATCTGATTCAGTTCGGCGGTGGCGAGCCTGTGGCTGGCAAACCGGTGGTGGTGTACGGTGCGGGCACCGGACTGGGCGTTTCTCACCTGGTGCACGTCGACAAACGCTGGATCAGCCTGCCGGGCGAGGGCGGCCACTCAGATTTCGCGGCGAACAGCGAAGAAGAGGGCATTATCCTGGAGCAGCTGCGCAATGAACTTGGGCACGTCTCCAACGAGCGCATTCTCTCCGGGCCAGGTCTGCTGAATCTCTACCGCGCCATCGTTAAGGCCGATGGCCGTGAGCCGGAAAACTACCAGCCGAAGGACATCACCGAGAAAGCCGTGGACGATACCTGCACCGACTGTCGCCGCGCGCTGTCGCTGTTCTGCGTGATCCTGGGGCGTTTCGGCGGCAACCTGGCGCTGAACATGAGTACGTTTGGCGGCGTGTATATCGCCGGCGGTATCGTGCCGCGCTTCCTGGAGTTCTTTAAGGCTTCGGGCTTCCGCGGCGGGTTTGAAGACAAAGGCCGCTTCAAAGCGTTCGTGAAGGATATTCCCGTTTATCTCATCGTGCACGATCAGCCTGGGCTGCTGGGCGCCGGGGCACACCTGCGTCAGACGCTGGGCCACGTCCTGTAATACCGCGCGGGCGCACTGCGATTGCGCCCGCCAGTTTCCCTTCTCTACAGGCGCATCAGCTGCCGGAACTCTTTCACCTTACTGCGGCTCACCGGCACCTGAAAATCGAGATCTCGCAGGCGCAGAATATAGGTATTGTTAAACCACGGCTCTATTTCACGGATTTTGCTCAGGTTCACCACATAAGAGCGGTGGCAGCGGAAGAAATGGCTCTCCGGCAGGCGGCTGCAGAATTCGGTGATGTTCATCGGCATGACGTAAGACTCACGGCGCGTATAGACGAAGGTCATCTTCTCGTGAGCTTCCGCGTAGTAAATATCGTTGATGTCGGTAACGATAATTCGCTCGTCTTTGATCAGGTTAATCGTCGTGGCGTCGCGGTTTTCATGGCTGGCGGCAGGCTGAGAGGTTTGCTGCTGATAAGCCGCCTCGAGTTTTTGCAGCATGCCAATAATGCGTGACTCCTGATACGGCTTCAGAATGTAGTCAAACGCTTCCAGCTCAAAAGCTTCCACCGCATGCTCTTTCCAGGCGGTAATAAACACGATGAATGGCCTGTGGGCAAATTTGCTGATGTTCTGCGCCAGCAGCACGCCGTCCAGCGACGGAATATTGATGTCGAGGAAAATGGCGTCCACTTCATGGTGCTGCAAATACTTCAGCACATCCATACCATCGTCGAAAGAGGCGACAATCTCCATTTCGCTGTGGTTTTTGATGAGCCAGCTCAGCTCCTGCTGCGCCAGAAACTCATCCTCTACGATAATGACCTTCATGCTTCTCTCCCTTCCAGTGGGCGCGGCGCGGCGGTGGGGACATAGCGCGGCACGTAAAAGGCGATTTCGGTCCCCGGCTCCAGGCGGCGGATGATCAGCCCTTCGCCGTAGAGCAACTGCACTCGGTGATGCACGTTCAGCAGCCCAATTTTATTCCCCGGCATTTCGTTATTCTCCACGCGCTCGACCACTTTAGGATCGATCCCGTGGCCGGTATCGCGCACGGCAATGCGCACCCGGTTGCCGCTCTCTTCAATGCTTATCGTCACCACACCCTTACCTTTACAGGGCTGAATGCCATGCACAATGGCATTTTCCACCAGAGGCTGGATAAGCAGGCTGGGAATGCGGCAGTTGACCTCTTCATCAATGTTATAAATCACCGTCAGCTTGTCGCCAAAGCGCGCCTGCTCAATGGCAATGTAATCCTTGATTTGATACAGCTCCTTGCGGATATCAATCTGCTCGTCGTCGTTCAGCTCGATGTTATAGCGCAGGTAGCGTGACAGGTTGACGATAAGCTGGCGGGCAGTGTCCGGGTTCATACGGATTGAGGAGGATATCGCATTCAGCGCATTGAACAGGAAATGCGGGTTTATCTTGCTTTGCAGCGCCCGGAGTTCGGCTTTGTTGGCCATTTCGCGCAGCTGCTCCGCGCGGGAAACCTCAAGCTGGGTAGAAATAATCTGCGACAGGCCAACCGCCATTTCCTGCAGCGTGGAGGTGATCTGGTGGGCATGGCGGTAATAGATTTTCAGGGTGCCGGTCACCACGCCTTTTTCCCACAGCGGGATGATGATTAAGGAGTGAATTTCCGGCGTTCGCCAGGCTTCGTCATCGTTGCGAATGATGATGCGCCCCTCTTTCAGTGCCTGACGGGTGCGCGGGCTGAAAGCCTGGTCGTTCTCGTGATAGTTATTTTCCCCCAGCCCGACGTAGGCCAGCACTTTTTCGGTATCGGTAATGGCCACCGCATCCGCATCGATATCGTGGCGAATAATCTGGCAAACCTGGCGTAGCGACTCGCTGTTAACCTTGCGAAACAGTGGCAGCGTTTTGTTGGCGATATCCAGCGCCAGCTTGGCCTGTCGGGCGGCGCTGGCCTCTTTCTCGCCCTCGACGCTTTGCACCAGCAGGATAATAAAGCCGATTGACACCGAGCCGAGGATCATCGGCACGCCGATTTTGGACACGATATCAAGGCCGAGCGCGGTGCTTGGCGCCCAGAGCACCACCAGAATCATGGTCATCGTTTCACAGATCATGCCGCCGATGATACCGACCCGCCAGTGCTTCTCTTTCGGCACTTTGCGGTTGATCCAGCCGGACATTATCCCGGCCAGGATGCTGGTGATAAAGCAGGGGATAGCGGTGATGCCGCCGATATCAATCAGGTAGCGGTGTGTCCCGGCGATAAGCCCGGTAATAATCCCCACCCAGGGGCCAAACAGGATCCCACCGGACATCACCGCGATAATACGCACGTTGACCAGCGAGCCTTCAACCGGCACGCCTGACCAGGTACTGAACAACGCAAACATTGAGAAAATAGCGGTGACCGCCAGCAGCTCTTTAGGCGTATGGGCGCTTTTGTGCAGCAATTCGCGGAACAGACGAATTCGAATCAGGAAGAAAAGGCAAATAAGCATCAGCGCCGCGCGATCGAACACCGCCAGCAGCATAGTAAAAATTTCGTGCACGGGTCACTCGCGTGGCTCAGAGGGGAAGCGCCAATGATAAGGAAATTTGGCGGGGGTTTCCAGTTGAGGACACCCCTCACCCCGGCCCTCTCCCCAGGGGGGCGAGGGAGAAAATACCAGGTCAGAACAAAACACAATCTATTCCCTCTCCTTTCCAGGGAGAGGGTTAGGGTGAGGGTAAAAAACCGGAAGCCATTCTGCAGGTTAAGTCAGGCCAGGAAATACAGCGAGGCACGGTTCCGGCTAAATCGCCTCCGTTTTCTCTCCGACTGGCCAGGGGCCGGGCATCGGGAACGGCCGGAGGCTGAGAGCGTCGGGAACGCATCTCAGCCGACCCAGGACTGGGAGATAAAACGGAGGTCTGCCGCTTCAGCGGTCGATTTATTTGGCCGGGAGTCCGGGTTCTCAGGGGAATGACGGTGATTCCCCTGAGACGTTCACTGACTCTGTGATGACATATAAAACAGGGCTGGAAGTGAACGGAATATTATCCAGGCCTGCATAATCGTCGATATTTATGACCAGGAGGCAGTCCTTCCAGAGGAGGGGCATTACTTCCCGCCAAGCTGTTCCCGCCCAGCAGGCGTCAAATCCTGCGTGGTCGCACGGCCAGCAAAATCCACCTCAAAATCATCTGCTGCGAAATCCGGCGGCGTTTTGCCCTCAACAAACGCGTCCCACTGGCGCGGCAGATACCCGGCATTCTTCTCGCACCACGGCGCGGCGGCGATGTACATCACGTTGCTATCGAACTCACCGAGGTGCTCGTTTTCGACGGCATGAATCACATCGCAGTGCCAGAAAACGGTATCGCCCGGCTCCATATCGGGAATTGAGGAAATCCCAGTCAGTAAAAGGGGATGCCACTCTTTGTTAATGGATAATGCTCTGCCTGGCTTAGCTTCGCACAACGATTCCTCTGGTACATCGTCCTGCAGCGCCCGCAGCAGGATCCAGGCCATGGCATTAGCCACCGGCAGCAAATTTAGCGTGCCGCCGTGTTTGCGCTGGGGCGTGAGCGCCGTCCAGCCCTGGAAAGTACGGAACATCGAACAGACCGCAGGGGACGGGAACTCCCTTACTTCCGTTCTGCCTTCGGCGGCAAACGGGTCGTAATCTTTCCAGTTACCGGAAAATACGTGGCGGTAAACGTGGCGGAAGTTCTCGTCCAGCCAGCGCTCAACCGAGCCGCCGTCAACGTGCGGAGAAAGCCCCAGCGAGCTTGAGCGGGGCGGGCGGCGGCGAGTGCGATCCGCGTAAGAAACGACGCGATTTGGATCGAAGTGTTGCCTGCCGTGGCTTTCCGTTTGCCACAGATTATTGAGGAACACCTGCACCGCTTTCATACGCTCATGCTGGCGGGCTTCGGTTTGCGGTTTAGACCAGTAAATGCCGTAAATCTGCGGCTTACTGTCGGTAAGCGTGCCGAAATAGTTGTCTTCCGCCGCATTTTTCAGGCGTTCAACAAAATGATTTCGTGCCAGATAATTGCCGATCTCTTCATTCCAGCCACGAGCTTGTTCCTGCGGGAAAACGCCCCGGATCGTGCAGCAGCCGCGCTGGCGAATCAGCGCTTTTTGTTGCTCGCTCACGCGGCCCTGAAGAATGTCGTCGGCGTCGAGCTGCGGAACAGGGTTCTCGCCGCGCGCCATTTCTTCGCGGATCGTTTCGATCTGCTGGCGAATATTGGCTTCAAGTTCGGTAAACGCCGATTGATAGTGGGGCAGATCGCGGCGCAGCTTTTGTTTTATCTCGCGGATAGCTTTTGGCAGATCGTTAATGTCCAGGTGCATAGGTGACGCCCTCTTTCAGAGAATAAGTTACTGAGTTGTTGCTACCTGGTTAATGTATGCCTGAATTATTAAATGAAATAGTGATATGTTTCATTCGAAACTTCCCGTTTTATGTCGCGGAAAAAATATTTTCATTTCCCCCTCGACAGGCGATTTTTATTCAGGCTATGTTCAAAACAGGCCACATCACGTGGCAGCGTCGCTCGGACGGTCCGGGCGCTCACGTTACTCTGAGGAATTTATGGCTGACTCCAGTCCAAAACGTCGTTTTTCGCGTATCGATCGCTTACCCCCTTACGTTTTTAACATTACTGCCGAGCTGAAAATGGCTGCGCGACGCCGCGGCGAAGACATTATTGATTTCAGCATGGGCAACCCGGACGGAGCGACACCGCCGCACATCGTCGAGAAACTTTGCACCGTGGCCCAGCGTGAAGACACGCACGGGTATTCCACTTCGCGTGGTATTCCTCGTCTGCGCCGCGCCATTTCTCGCTGGTACAAAGATCGCTACGACGTGGATATTGACCCGGAAAGCGAAGCCATTGTGACCATTGGCTCGAAGGAAGGGCTGGCGCACCTGATGCTGGCGACGCTGGATCACGGGGATACCGTGCTGGTGCCGAACCCAAGCTACCCGATTCATATTTACGGGGCGGTGATCGCCGGGGCGCAGGTTCGCTCCGTGCCGCTGGTGGAAGGCGTGGACTTCTTTGCCGAGCTGGAGAGGGCGATTCGCGAAAGTTACCCGAAACCGAAGATGATGATCCTCGGCTTTCCGTCTAACCCAACCGCCCAGTGCGTGGAGCTGGAGTTTTTCGAGAAGGTTGTTGCCCTGGCGAAGCAGTACGACGTGCTGGTGATTCATGATCTGGCCTACGCCGATATTGTCTATGACGGCTGGAAAGCGCCTTCCATTATGGAAGTGCCCGGCGCGCGCGACGTGGCCGTTGAGTTCTTCACGCTGTCAAAAAGCTACAACATGGCGGGCTGGCGGATCGGCTTTATGGTCGGTAACCAGGAACTGGTCAGCGCGCTGGCGCGTATTAAGAGCTACCACGATTACGGCACCTTTACACCGCTGCAGGTGGCGGCGATTGCTGCCCTTGAAGGCGATCAGCAGTGCGTGCGTGATATCGCAGAGCAATACAAACGCCGTCGGGACGTACTGGTAAAAGGGTTACATGAAGCGGGCTGGATGGTGGAATGCCCGAAAGCGTCCATGTACGTATGGGCAAAAATTCCTGAACACTATGCGGCGATGGGTTCGCTGGAGTTCGCCAAAAAGCTGCTGCAGGAAGCGAAAGTCTGCGTTTCACCGGGGATTGGCTTCGGCGACTACGGCGACACTCACGTTCGCTTCGCGCTGATTGAAAACCGGGATCGTATCCGTCAGGCCGTGCGCGGTATTAAGGCGATGTTCAGGGCTGACGGGCTGCTGCCACCGCTGCCGAAAAACGCTGCGGAAAACGCCGAATAATGAAACGAAAACAGGAGCCCTTTGGCTCCTGTTCTTTTTGCGCTGCTGTTTGTGAAGGCTTATTCAACCATCAGGAAGAAGGTGCCGGCCCACAACACAACAATCACAGAAATACCCATCAGAAAATATTTCACTTCACATCGCTCCGCGCTGACGCGCATCTCAACAGGTACATAATAAGCTGAAGCCGCAAACTGCTTTTAGGGTGCCGCTTCATCTGGTATTCGGAGGTAAAACCTTACCCGGACGGCGCTAATGTACTCCCAAATTAAAAATGAAAACAAGTGTCTCAAAATTGTGACAGTTGTCTGTTTTTTGAACTTTAATTAGGTGTGGGTGATCCCTTATTTACTTTATTAAAAACATTAAGATATATCGCATTTTTAGTGATATTTTTCGTCTAAAAATAAGTATTTTTGCTTACGCTAAATTTTATTAATTTTTTTCGCTGAACAGGGGGGAAAGATGATCGTCTCAAAAGAAAATGCGGAACACTATCTGTGGGGAACAGACTGTGATGGATGGCATCTGTTAAAAGATCCTGCTTTAAGCGTGATTCATGAACGTATGCCGCCGGGGCGGACGGAACAAAGGCACTACCATTCCGTGGCGCAGCAATTCTTTTTTGTGTTAACCGGGGCATTGACGATGGAGCTGGAAGGAGAGCGCTACGTTGTGCCCGCGGGGAAGGGGATCCCGATTCCGCCGCAGGCAAAACATCAGGCTCGCAATGATTCCGATAACGAGGTTGAATTTCTTGTTATCTCGCAGCCGACGACCCGAGGCGACAGGGTGAATTTGCCAGTAACGGATTAATCGCGCTTTTCAGAGTTTGGATGCAATTCAGGCGGCGATTAAGCAGGTATCTTTACACTTTCAGCAAATCGCCAGGGCGAACTTATTCCCCTTAATGAAAACGACCATGACAACGACCGAAACTGCTTCATCTGGCTCGCCGCAAACAACCTCCGTCCGCCTGCTGTTCGCGGCGCTTATGCTAGCCATGCTGCTGGCCGCGCTGGACCAAACCATCGTTTCTACGGCTTTGCCGACTATTGTGGGTGAACTGGGCGGCCTGGACAGGCTTTCCTGGGTTGTCACTGCGTATCTACTGGCTTCCACGATAGTCGTGCCGCTCTACGGCAAGTTTGGCGACCTGCTCGGGCGCAAAGTTGTATTGCAAACGGCGATTGTGGTCTTTCTTCTTGGCTCCGCGCTGTGCGGCCTCGCGCAAAACATGACGCAGCTTATTTTAATGCGCGCGCTGCAGGGACTGGGCGGCGGCGGGCTGCTGGTGGTCACCATGGCGGCGGTGGGCGACGTGATCCCGCCCGCCGAACGCGGTAAATACCAGGGGCTTTTTGGCGGTGTTTTTGGCCTGGCGACGGTCATTGGCCCGCTGATTGGCGGTTTTCTGGTTGAACATTTTTCCTGGCGTTGGATTTTCTATATCAACCTGCCGCTGGGGATTTTTGCCCTGCTGGTTATCGGCGCGGTGCTGAAATCCCAGACGGCGCGAATTAGGCATCAAATTGATTTTCTTGGCGCGGGCTACCTGACAATTTCACTGACCTGCCTGATTTTATTCACCAGCGAAGGCGGCACGGTCATGGCGTGGTCCGATCCGCAGCTGTGGTGCATCTTCGCGTTCTTTGTCGTGGCGCTGATGGGATTTATCTATGAAGAACGGCTGGCGATTGAGCCGATGATCCCGCTGCACCTGTTCCGTAACCGCACTTTCTTATTGAGCTGCCTGATTGGGTTTATTATCGGCATGTCGCTGTTTGGCTCGATGACCTTTTTGCCCCTTTACCTGCAGGTGGTAAAGTTCTCAACGCCGTCCCAGGCGGGGATGCAAATGCTGCCGCTGATGGGTGGACTTATCCTGACCTCAATCATCAGCGGGCGCATTATCAGTAAAATAGGCCGCTACCGCATTTTTCCCATTATCGGAACGCTGTTAAGTTTTATTGCGATGGCGCTGCTCGGTACGCTAAAGCTGGAGACGCCGCTGACCACGCTTTATCTGTACGTTGGTCTTTTAGGACTGGGACTCGGCATGGTGATGCAGGTATTGGTGCTGGCCGTGCAGAACAGCGTGGAAATAAAACTTATCGGGGTAGCGACCTCAAGCGCGACGCTGTTTCGCTCCATCGGTGGTTCAATTGGCGTGGCTGCGTTTGGCGCGGTTTTTACCTCCGTGCTGCGCAGTAATCTTGAGACGTTGATCCCGGAGGGGACTCAATTGCCGCGCCAGCTTGGCGCGCAGGCGGTACACGAACTGCCCGTGGCGATCCGTAACGATTATCTGCAGGCTTTTGGCTCAGCGATTCATTCCGTGTTTATAATTTCGGCGGGCGTTGTGGTGCTGGGCTTTGTCCTCGCGCTGCTGATGAAAAATGAGCCGCTGCGTAAAGGCTGACTATGAAAAAAAACATCGATTTAAACAGTGATTTAGGTGAAAGCTTCGGGCAGTGGACAATGGGGGATGATGCCGCGATCCTGCAAATTGTCAGCAGTGCCAACGTGGCCTGTGGTTTTCACGCCGGATCGCCTGCGGGCATACTCGAAACACTTCGCGCCGCAAAAGCTCAGGGCGTTGCCGTGGGCGCGCACGTGGCGTATCCGGATCTCGTCGGGTTTGGGCGGCGCAATATGGATATTGCCAGCGACGAACTGACGGCGGACGTCATTTACCAGATTGGCGCGCTACAGGGGCTGGCACAGGCAGTGGGTACGCGCGTCCGGTATGTGAAACCGCATGGGGCGCTGTATAACACCATCGCGCATGACAAGCGCCAGGCCGAAGCGGTGCTGGATGCCATTCTGGCGTTTGACGCTTCCTTGCCGCTGGTGGTGTTGGCGGGCTCGCCCCTGCTGGCATGGGCACAGCAAAAAGGGGTGGCGACCGTCAGCGAAGCCTTTGCCGACCGGGCCTATCATGCTGATGGTTCTCTGGTGTCAAGACGTGAACCTGGTGCCGTGTTACACGATGCCGGACAGGTTGCCGCACGTATGCTGCAGCTGATTACTGAGGGTGGCGTGGAGTCAATCGAAGGCGTATTTACCCCCATCCAGGCCGACTCCATTTGTGTGCACGGCGATAGCGCGGGGGCGCTTGCTATGGCGCAGGCAATCCGCAATCTGTTTATTTCTCAGGAAATAGAGGTGCAGGCTTTTGCCAGATAAACGCGTTTTGCGCTGCAGGCGGAGTGCGGGGTGACCGGCTCTCCGCGAACATTGTGGCTGGCGCTTTTTCCACCTCTGAAATTGCTGTCATTCGCTCTTCTTCCGCCTTTTGTTATTAACAATACAATAACATTGTATCTAACAAAATTGTGACAAAGTACAATATACATATAACTTAATATGTTTTATAAAATGTAGCTATTGCCTGCAACTATGCCCCCTAAAGAGAAAGACATATGGAACAGACATCTGCTACAAAAAGTACCGATTCCCAGCCGGAGAAGGGCCAGCAGTTCAACCGCTCCATCGGCCTGGTGTCTAACTTTGCGCTCGGCTTTACCTACCTCTCGCCGTTGACCGCCGTGTATTCCCTGTTTGCGCTGGCGATAACCCTCGCCGGGCCGCCAGCCATCTGGTGGATCCTGATTGCCGCCTGCGGGCAGCTGCTGGTTGCCTTAGTGTTTGGCGAGGTGGCTTCGCAATATCCCATCACCGGCGGGCTATATCCGTGGGCCAGAAGGCTGTGGGGGAAGAAATACGCCTGGATTGCCGCGTGGATTTACCTCTGGGCGCTGGTGGTGACCATCACGTCTATTGTGGAATACACCTCCACCTTCGTCGCCTCGCTTTTCCATTACGGCGATACGCCGTTTGCGATGTTGCTCACTTCCGTGGTGCTGCTCACCATCATGATGGGCGTCAACATGTCCGGGACGAAAAATCTGGCGAGGGTCGCCCGCTTCGGCTTCTGGTGCGAAATTATCAGCGTGATTGCGCTCGGTATTTATCTGCTGATTTTCCACCGCAATCAGCCTTTCTCCGTGGTGTTTGACGCCATGGGCGCGCTGGCAAAAGACGGCAGCTACGGCACGGCCTTTATGTCGGCGTCGCTGATGGGGCTGTTTATGTTCTTCGGCTTTGAAGCCTGCGGCAACGTGGCGGAAGAGGTGAAAAACCCGGGGCGTAAGATCCCGGTGGCGATGATCCTTAGTATCGTTTTCGGCGCGATCTCTGCGGTGATCTCCATTCTGGGTTACCTGCTGTCATCCCCGGATCTGATGAACATTGTGAACGGCAAAATAGCCGATCCGATCCCGGCGATTCTGAACGATGCGCTGGGCGAGAAGGGCGCCACGCTGTTTATCGTGATTGCCATTGTGGCGATGCTCTCCTGCATTCTGTCGCTTCAGGCCGCGCTGAGCCGCCTGATCTTCTCGTTCTCCCGCGACAAAATGCTGCCTGGCAGCGAGTGGATGGCGAAGATCTCGAAGCATAGCGTGCCGGACAACGCGATGTTGGTAAGCTGCCTGCTGCCGATGGTGATTTGCGTCTGGGTCTACTTCCAGCCGGATAACCTTGCTCGCATCACCGCGTTTGCCGTGATAGGGATATACGTCTCCTTCCAGATGGTGGTTCTGGCCGCGCTGCGCCAGCGCCTTAAGGGCTGGAAGCCTGCGGGAGAATGGACGCTGGGGGCATGGGGCACGCTGGTGAACGTGCTGGCGCTGGCCTACGGTATCGGCGGGATCTGGCTGTTGGCCCAGCCTGCGGACAGCGCAACCTTTATTGACCGCTGGACGGTGCTGATTGGCCTGGCGTTGGTCATCGGCTCGGGGCTGGTTTACATGACGATTGCCAGACCGTTCGGCCATTCTGATGCGCCTGAAAATGACGCCATTGAATACGCCAAACGGCTAAATCTTTCCCGCGAGTATTAATCCAAAGGGCCTTATGGCCCTTTTTTTTGTATGCATTTATCCACAGTATTAAAGGGTCTTATGACCCTTTTTTAATCAGCTCATATAACGTGCAGTATTCTGTGTTATAGACTTCAGCCGCCTCAGCGGTATTCAGTAATTCACCGACGCGGTATTTAGGATAAGTAGAGAAAATAATCCGCTTATCTAAATTAGTCAGCATAACTCTGTGGTTATTGAACAGCGGAAGTAATTCTTCCTCGACTTCACTGACCAGCACATCAATTGCCGCCACGCCGATGAAACGCTGGTGCAAATAAACCGGCATCGCAGACGTTAAGGTATAAGACGTATTACAAACGTAATCGACATAAGGGCCGTGAATATACGCCTGGCCGTTTTCCTGAGCATCTTTAAACCACTCAAAGGTCCTGAAATCCAGCCGCTGCTGGGTGGCCTGATCCAGGTCGAGATTCACCTTTTTCACGCCGTCGGCCTTTTTGTACCACCACTCCAGCAGCCAGTACTCTTTCTCTTCCGTGCTGCCTGCAATGTGGCTGGCAAAGCCAGAGCCTGAGCAGTAAGGCGTTTCGTTCAGCGTCTCTTTGATGTGTTCCTGGATGGCTCGTTTTACCGCGGGATCCAGCAGCAATTTATGATCGCCGCCGTGAAACGCTGCCAGCGTGGACTCAACCTGCCCGGCAAGCGCAATGGTTGCCTGGATGGTGGTGGTAATGATGTCGTCAATCTTACGGGTAAAAGGGATGAGGCTTGCAGGTACATTCATGGCGATGCCCGTGTTGTTGTGTCAGTTTTATTTATATTTTAATTTACTTTCAATGAGATAGAAGGTGAAGGTATCGATGAGTTGCGTGGCTAATCGCACCGCCTCCTGCTCGTGATGGGTTTCTAGCGCGGCGATCAATTCGGTATAAACATCAATCACTTCCCGATGAATGGCTTCATCACGGTAAAGAATGGCCACCAGTGAAGCCCATTCGGCCTGCAGCAGCAGTTCCTGGTTGGCAAGCCTTGCGGACTGAGAACTGGCGGAAAGTGCCAGCAGGCAGCGCATATCTGCCTGAGTTTTTAGCTCCGGCGTGCTGGCCGATTTCAGTGCGGCAACAAACTCCCGTAGCCGGGTGATATCCGCGCTGGTCATGCGTCTGGAAGCCAGCTTTGCGCTGTGGCTAATTATGGCGCAATGCATTTCGCCGAGGTCAGAAATATAGTCTGAGCTGATGGTCTTAAAAGGGTGGAGCGGCGTCTGAAATTCGCCGCTATTTTCGCAAACAAAGCTGCCGCCATTTCGCCCACGAACGGTGTGGATTAAATTATTCGCGCGCAGAGTATTTAAGGCTTCGCGTATTGTTATGTGGGAAACGCCCATCATTTTGGCAAGGTCGGCTTCATTAGGAAGCTGCTCATTTGCCTCAAGCAAACCAGTAATAATTGCATTTGAAAGCCGCTGCACAATTTGATCGGATCGACTTGCCTGTCCTATAGGTGCGAATATTACTGCATGAGTAATCATAGTGCTCTCTGATTAAAATTCCCTGAATCAACGGTTATTGATAGCACAGCCCGGGCCTTTAAGAAAGGCATCGACGGGCTACCAGAAACGGCGGTTTTCACCGCTTGTCCGGCATTGCAATGTAAAAATGTTGTTAAATTGTGGGGTTGATCATGTTGCTATCAAGCGCAGATTGAAAAGTCGTCACTCAAAAGATATTACATAATATTGTTTATGTTTAATCTGAGGAGAAGGCGATGCAAACCCTGAAGCATTTTATCAACGGGCACTATGTGGCGGGCCAGCCAGCCACATTGTTTGACCTGGTCAGCCCGGTCAACGGCGAGGTTTATGCGCAATCCCCTGACGGCGGCGCGGAAGAAGTTAACCTGGCTTACGCGGCGGCAAAAGCGGCGTTCGCGGAATGGAAACATTCCCTGCCGTCCGAGCGGCAGCGTGCCTTGCTGAAACTTGCCGATGAAATTGAACGTAATGCCGCGCGGATTGTGGAGGTGCAAAGTCAGGAAACGGGGCAGCTTAAACACTTTATCGAGCGCGATGAAATCGCGGCGTCCTGCGACGCTATCCGCTTCTTTGCCGGGGCGGCCCGTTGCCTTGAGGGAAAAGCTTCCGGCGAATATGCCGCCGGGTTTACCTCAACCATTCGCCGTGAACCGCTGGGGATTGTCGGGCAGGTGACGCCCTGGAACTACCCATTCATGATGGCTGTTTGGAAAATCGCTCCGGCGCTTGCGGCGGGCAACACCGTGGTGCTGAAACCGAGCGATACGACGCCTATCAGCACGCTGATTCTGGCCGAAATTGCGGCACCTTTGTTCCCACAAGGCGCATTCAACGTGGTGCTGGGCAAAGCGGGGACGGGCTCGCTGGTGGTATCCAACCCGGAAGCCTCGTTGGTGTCGATCACCGGTTCCGTTCGCGCCGGGCTGCAGGTTGCCGCCTCTGCTGCTGCCAACCTGACCAAAGCGCACCTCGAATTAGGTGGCAAAGCGCCGGTGGTGGTGTTTGCCGATGCGGACATGAACAAAGCGGTCGAGGTGATAACCGCTGCCGGTTTCTCTAATGCCGGGCAGGATTGCACCGCTGCCACGCGTATCATCGTTGAAGCCTCCGCCTACGACGCTTTCCTTGAAAAGCTGATTCAGAAAACCAAATCAATCACCTTCGGCGAGCCGGACGATCGCGAGGCTTTGTATGGCGCCCTCAACAGCCGCAACCAGCTGGAGCAGGTGACGGGCTTTATTGAACGGCTTCCTGCCCATGCAAAAATTGAAACCGGCGGCAAAAAGGGCGCGGGTCCCGGCTACTACTTTGAGCCGACGATCATTTCCGGGCTGAAGCAGCGCGATGAGGCCATCCAGCATGAAGTTTTTGGCCCGGTGATGACTATCCAGTCATTCAGCAGCGAAGAAGAGGCGCTCAGCAGAGCCAACGACGTGGAATACGGCCTGGCGGCAAGCGTCTGGACCAGCAGCCACAGCCGGGCGCAGCGTTTTAGCACCCGTCTCGATTTCGGCACCGTGTGGATCAACAACCATATCCCGCTGTGCGCGGAAATGCCCCACGGCGGATTTAAAAAGTCCGGCTACGGCAAAGACCTTTCGTCTTACTCCCTCGACGAATACACCCGCATCAAACACATCATGTGCGATATCACTGAATAAGGATCCCTGCGATGAAAAGAGTTAATGTTGTTGCGCTGTCGCTGTTTTTCTTTTCAACCCTGGCGCTGGCCGAAAGCGCTCCGCTTTCCGTCGTGAAAAATTATATGGCCGCATGGAATGCCCATCAGGCCGGGCAGGCGGCCCAGTATCTTGCCAGCGACATGGTTTATTACGACGCCGCCGTCGGCACACCGGTTGAAGGGAAAGAAAAAGCCGAGAAAGAGGTGATTGGCGCGTTTATTAAAGCGGTGCCGGATCTGCACTGGCAGATGACCAGCGAGCCGGTTTATAACCACGACACCATCGCTTTCCGCTGGACGTTCACCGGCACCAACAGCGGCGAGTGGGGCGGCAGCCCGGCAACCAACAACCCGATCAAGTTTGAAGGCGTGAGCTTTATCAAAGTCAGCCACGGCAAAATTACCTGGCAGGGCGATTACTACGACTCGAAGAAACTCGACGAAGAGCTCAAACCTCGGCAATAGCCCGCAGCACGTCGCTTGCTGGTCGTTACCAGCGGGCGGCACACCGGCAACCCGTTACCAGAAAAGACACTATAGTTAACAGGCTTATCGCGTAGCGAAGCGGCAGTGAGTTTGTTATCATTTAGTGAATAATATGTCTAACAGACTGATAAAAAAGGTTATCTATGTCTATTACCCGACGTGACTTTCTTAACGGGATGGCAATTGCAATTGTCTCTGGTTTAACGCCTCTGGAACTGGTGAGGGCAAACGGCAAAGCACCCGGCAGCGCCGTGATAAATGCAGATTACTATCCGCCGGGGCTAACGGGTCTGCGCGGCAACCACCCTGGCTCGTTCGAAATGGCGCACGCCCTTGGGCGCGAGCACGAAAAATTCGACTTCGGGAAGCTGCCGGTAGAAGAAGAGTACGACCTGGTGGTGGTTGGAGGCGGGATCAGCGGCCTGGCGGCAGCCTGCTTCTGGCGCGAAAAAATGGGGAAGGAGGCCAAAATCCTGATCCTCGACAACCATGACGACTTCGGCGGGCACGCCAAGCGCAATCAGTTCAACGTCGGCGGCAAAACGCTGCTGGGCTACGGCGGCAGCGAATCATTCCAGTCGCCGAACAGCAACTTCAGCCCGGTGGTTCACGGCCTGATGGATTCCCTGGGCGTCAGCATCACGCGAATGAAAAGCAGCTTTGACGCCACTTTCTACCCGGACCAGAACCTGAGCCGCGGCGTGTTCTTCGACAAAAAGAACTTCGGTGAAACCAAAATCGTCAGCGGCGACCCGGGGCGCGCGGTGTCGGACGATATTCCGCCGGACAGGCTCAATGGCCGCAGCATCGAAGCCTTTATCAATAACTTCCCGCTGAGCGAGGCAGACCGCAAGGCGCTGCTGGATCTGCACGTCAACCCTGCCGATTACCTGCCGGGCATGACGGTCGAGCAGAAAAGCGAATGGCTGGATGTCCACAGCTATCATGAGTTCCTCGAGCAGAAAGTTGGCTTAAGCAAAATGGCGCTGATGTACTTCCAGCAGCGCACCAACGACTTTTTTGCCATCGGGATTGAAGGCGTGAGCTGCAGCGACGCGCGCGCCTGTGCGCTGCCGGGCATGGAGGCAATGGGGTTGCCGCCGCTGGATGGCGAAGCGCTGGCCGACCTTGAAGAGCCGTACACCTACCACTTCCCGGACGGCAACGCCGGGCTGACGCGCCTGATGGTGCGCAAACTGATTCCTGACGCGCTGCCGGGCAGTACGATGGAAGATTCCGTCACCGCAAGGCTGCACTACGAGCTGCTGGACAGGCCGGAAAACGGTACCCGCATTCGCCTCAACAGCAGCGTGATTAACGCCGCCAATGCCGATAACGGCGTGGTGGTCAGCTATATCAACAATCAGAGCGGCAAGCTGCACCGCGTGAAGAGCCGTAACGCCATCATGGCGGGCTACAACATGATGATCCCGTACATCGTGCCGGAGGCGCCGGAGCAGCAGAAAGAAGATCTGCGTCTCAACGTCAAAGCGCCGCTGGTCTACACCAACGTGGTGGTCAACAACTGGCGTGCTTTCAAAAACACCGGCGTGCATGAATTCTATTCCCCGGCAGCGCCGTACAGCCGCGTGAAGCTTGATTACCCGGTCAGCATGGGCGACTACCATCACCCGCAAACGCCGGACGACCCGATGTGTATCCACATGGTCTATGTGCCGACTTATCCGGGCAGCAACATGTCTCCGCGCGAGCAGTTCCGCCGGGGCCGTGCATTCCTGCTGGGTTCTACCTTTGAAGCCCACGAGCAGATGATCCGCTCTCAGCTGCAGGAGATGCTGGGCCACACCGGCTTTGACCACGAACGCGATATTGCGGCCATCACGGTCAACCGCTGGGCGCACGGCTATGCCTACTATGCTAACGCCCTGAGCGATGACATGGAGAAAATGCCGGAAATTATCAACCGTGCCCGCCAGCCGATAGGCCGCATCACGATTGCTAACTCTGACTCAGACTGGAGCGCTTACGCCCACGCGGCTATCGACCAGGCATGGCGTGCGGTCAACGAACTTGTGGCGATGGGGTAACCAGGAAATGAAACGTATTTTAGCGGCTATCTCGATCCTCTTTTCTGCCAGCGGTTACGCTGCCGTGTCGCAAGGTGAGTATGTGGCGCGCGCGTCAGACTGCGTCGCCTGCCACACTGTAGACGGCGGCCAGCCGATGGCGGGAGGCAAAAAGTTTTCCACGCCGGTGGGGGATATCTACTCCACCAACATCACGCCGGACAAAACCCACGGCATTGGCGATTACAGCTACGAAGATTTCGAGAAGGCGGTTCGCCAGGGGATAGCCAAAGATGGCCATGCCCTTTACCCGGCGATGCCTTATCCTTCCTACGCCAGGATGACCGATGAAGACGTGAAGGCGCTGTACGACTACTTTATGAAGGACGTTGCCCCGGCGGCGATCGCCAATAAAGAGAATGATATTCCGCTGCTGCTGTCGGCCCGCTGGCCGCTGCGCGTGTGGAACGGCCTGTTCGTGGATGACGTGAAATCCGGCGGCGTGGTGGTTGAGGCCCGCGGGGATAACGCGGAGAAAATTAAACGTGGGGCTTATCTGGTGCAGGGGCCTGGCCACTGCGGTGCCTGCCATACTCCGCGCGGCATGGCGATGCAGGAGAAAGGCTACGATGATTCCAGCCCGGAATTCCTGAGCGGGGCGATGATCGACGGCTGGTATGCGCCTTCCCTGCGCGGCATGAATATGTCCACCCAGGAAGTGAAAGACTTGCTGAGCAAAGGCCGCAGCCAGCATCACGCTATTGCCGGGCCAATGGGGGAAGTGGTCACCCAAAGTACCCAGTACCTGACGGATGCCGACCTGGAAGCTATCGCGCTGTATATCGCCAACTTCAAGCCGCAAAAACCAGCCGCCACGCCGGTGAATGCTGCCGTGGTTTCTCAGCCGTCCGACGGTAAAACCCTCTACATGCGCTACTGCTCAACCTGCCACAGCCCGGACGGGAAGGGGACTGACTTTAACGTGCCATCGTTGGTGGGCAACTCGGCGGTGATGGCGAAAGATCCGTCCTCGCTTATCCGCGTGATCGCCGACGGGGCGCATACGCCGCAAACCCAGGGCACTATCCCGTTCATGATGCCCGGCTACAAAGGCGTGCTGTCGGAAAAAGAGATGACCGACGTGGTGAACTACGTGCGTGGTTCCTGGGGTAACGGTGCGCCTGCGGCAACCGAAGCTGAGGTGAAGAAGATAACCGGCGAGGGCAAATAGTTCAGCCAGATAAGTTTAAACAGGGGCCTTAATGGCCCCATATTTTTGGCGCGTGAAGTTGAATTTCATTTCTTTTCAGGCCGCGTCATGAGGGCGAAAGGTTGTATCGCCGCGACCGGCGAGCAGCCCTTCAATCGAGATGTCTTCATTTAGCGTATCCCAATGAATACCGCGTGCGCTTAATTCATAATTGGCACGCTGCACCCGATCGGCATGGAGCAACTTTGGAAACCATTCCAATGGCACGCCTAATGTGCGCCCATCGCTCAGTTCAACCCACATTTTTTGCTCATCAAAGCTCAGGTGTTTAGCCGAAATAGCCATACCATGCCTCTGTAAATAATTTCCGGTGATGTTTAACGTAACCTTCCAGTTCAGTAAGTTGTCTGGAACTGAAACCATCATTACGTGCAAGCGTAATAAAAGGACATAGCCAGAATTTAGCTTCGGCCTCTGAGTTTCGCACATGAATGTGTTGCGGCTCGAGAGGCGCTCCTTCATTCGAATAGAAGAAGAAACTATACCCTTTAATTCTTAGTATGACAGGCATAAATAAGCACTCCATGCTCGGGCTTCACGTTTTCCTGAATGTATAAAAATTATCTCTTTCTCGTTTCCATGGAGCAATAATCCGGCAGCACAGGCTGCCATAATTGAGCAATACTTCGTGAAATTCGCTATCATCCGGCTCCACTCTCCAGCCGGGCAGCCCAATGTCTACGATTATTGATACGTTTATTGCCCCGCCTTGCTTTGATGAGATAGAGATTCTTTATCAGGACGAGCATCTGGCGTTGATCAATAAACCTTCCGGCTTGCTCAGCCTTTCAGGGAAAAATCCGCAGAATCTTGACTCGGTACATCATCGGCTGGTGCAGATATTCCCCGGTTGCACGCTGGTGCATCGTCTGGATTTCGGCACGTCCGGGCTGATGGTGATTGCGCTGAATAAGGCGATCAATGCGTTGCTCAGCCAGCAGTTCAGCCAGCGATCTGTTGCCAAGGTGTATACCGCGCTGCTTTGCGGGCATCTTGAAAAAGAAGAAGGGATAATCGACGCGGCGATTGCCAAAGATCCGGCACTGTTTCCACTGATGTCTATTTGCGCCGTCAGCGGCAAACCTGCTCGCTCGCGTTACAAGGTGATTGAGCGGTTTTATCGGGAACTTGAAAATGGTGCTCGGCTGCCGTTAACGAGGGTACAGCTTGCGCCTGAAACCGGGCGAACCCACCAGCTGCGCATCCATGCGCAATATCTTGGCCACCCGATTCTGGGCTGCGATCTGTATGGCGGGCTGGCGTTGCCTGGCACTGAACGAGCACCGCGGCTGATGCTGCATGCCAGCGAACTGCATTTTGTTCACCCCGTCAGCGGCGAACCGGTGGCTGCCAGATGCGGCAGCCCGTTCTGACGGGGAAATGCATCGCGGCAGAAATTACTCGTTGCCCCACTGATTCAGAAACTCAGCAATTTCGTCAATCCGCTGTTCGGCAAGGCCAGCCTCAACGGCCATCTCGCCCTGCGCTTCCTCGCTGATTTCTTCGTTATTCATTAAGCGGGTAATCAGCAGCTGGAAATAGTGCGCCACGGCATCACGCTCATCCTCGGCAACGGGTTTTGCCGCTTCCGTCGAGTACTCGTCCGCGATGTCGTAATATTTCAGGTCGATTTCGTTGTTCATGGTTATCTCTGGGTTTGTTAGCCTGGCCGCGATAATAGCATTGTTCAGCCAGATTCAGCGCGCTAAGGCGTGACGGAAATACTCGCGGATAAGCCTGCCACTAACTCAACGCCTGCCGGTAGCCTGTCGATATGAATGCGTACCGGAACCCGCTGAGCAAGGCGCACCCAGCTAAAGGTAGGGCTAACGTCCGGCAGACCGAGATCGCCGGTATCATCGTTGCTGTCGCCGATACCGTGGCCGATGCTTTCCACATGGCCGGGTATCACTGCGTCGAAGCCCATCAGCGCTATCTGCGCGCGGTTTCCCACGCGGATGTGTCGCAGTTTTGTCTCCTCAAAATAACCGACAATCCAGAAGCTTTTTGCATCAATGATGGCAACTTTCGTCACGCCTGCGCTGGCGTAGTCTCCAGGGCTGAGCCTGAGATGCGTCACGTAGCCCGCCACCGGGGCTTTAACAATGGCATGAGCTAAATTGAGCTGCGCAAGCTCCAGCGCCGCCAGCGCCCCCTGGTAGTTGGCGACGGCCACGTTTGCCGCACTGCGGGTTTGCTGTAAATCTTCTTTAGATATCACGCTCTGCAGCTGGGTGCGCCGCGCGGCAGAATCCTGGCGCATTAGCATTTCGTGACGCTTTACCTCAACTTCTGACTGGGCGCTGCTGACAGCGAGCTTCAGCCAGCGTGGGTCAATGGCGTAGAGAATATCGCCGCGGTTCACCCACTGGTTGTCCTTCACGGTCACGCTGCTCACCGGGCCAGAGACATCCGGCGCAATCTGCACCACGTCGGCGCGAACCCGGCCATCTCTGGTCCAGGGCTTTTGTGATTCATGCTTCCACATCGTAAAAGCGATAAACAGGGCCGCGGCGGTGGCGAGAAACGTCAGCGCGTAGCGGCCTGTCAGAGCCAGTAATGATTTCATACGATAAACCCCTGGGCGTTCAGCCCCTGCAGCAGCAGGAATGCGGTAAAAATATAAGCAGCGAAATCAATCAGTGGCCGACAGGGCAGGCGGCGGTAAACCCCGCTGAGCATCAGCCGCGAAAGCAGAAAAAGAGTGCAGAGCAACGCGACAAGCGCGATGACCAGCAGGCCAGGGAGATAAACCCCGCCAATATTCACGTCACCGATCATCGGCCGACTCCTTACCTGAAATATTCAGTGCACAGTACAAATCTATTAGCCCGCGATTAAGACGCTGGGTCAGAGCATCCGACGCCGGAGAATGCGCGTTTATCAGCGATAAAACCTTTGCCTGAATTTTTTGAACGTCTGATTCGCGGGACAACATGCCAAGCACTTCATGAACCTGTGCGGCGCTTTCTCGCTGGAGATGAATCAGCAACTGTCTCAGGTGCATTGTGGCCAGCCCGGCACGCAGGTAGTGCAGCATTTTGTTAAGAATTTGCTCTGCGGACTGTTCGCTGCGCTGCAGGCGCGGCAGCAGTAGCGCCGTTCTGTCGATCATCAGGTTGGTCCACGCCACTTCATCCGGGATGAAAGCGCCTTTGGCACTGAGTTTGACGTCGCGGCGGCAGAGTTGAAGCAGGCGATCTATCGCCGCGTCGGCCTGCACGGTTTGCAGTAGACTCATGCCGAATACGGCAAAGCCGATAGCAATGAATAATGCAGTGGCTGTATTGAGCGCCACAGCGAAGTCACCACCGTAATAAGGGCCCAGACCAGATAAAATGGGGAGCGTGAGCGTGATGCCCATAGCCATAAACGTCGTCGGGGGCCTGGCCTGCAGCGATCCTGCCAGCAAATAGACGGGTGCCAGCACGGCGGCCAGCACGCTAAAAGTGGTGATTTGCGGCAAAATCGCAAAGCTGTAGAGCAGGCTTATCGCCACGCCGTAGAGCGAACCAATGACATATTTAATGAGATGAGGCGCGGGCGTATCGAAACTGCCAAACAGCGTACAGCAGACCCCAATTACCGATACAGCCGTGGCCCCGTCCGGCCAGGCAGAATAAATCCACACCAGGCATCCGACTAATACCAGAGTGAAAGCGCCCAGCGCGGTCTTAGCCGCGGCCAGACCGTCGCGATGCAGCACATAGCCTTTGGCTGGCGGTTCGTCTGCCAGCACCTGGGATTGGGGTGACTGTGCGAGCGCCTGGTGCAATCTCTCGCACTGCAGCAGAAGAGTGATGGCTTCACAAAGGTAGGCGGCAAAACTCGCCTGCAGCATATCTTCTGGCTGGCGCGCTGCTGCAGATAACATTTTCGCTAACGCCGAGCTTTGTTTTTCCAGTGCTTCGCCCGTGATTTCAGGCTCACCGTTCAGCCAGCTTCGGACTTTTTCCTCCAGCCTCAGCAACTGCGGATGCAGAGTGTTTATCATCTGCCGGCGTTCGCTCAGTTCGCTGTTCACCACCAACAGACGAGCAAACTTATCGTGCAGTTTTTTTCTGGCCTGGCCGATGGGCGCGGAAAGGGCAAAGTCAAAGGGAACATGGTGGTTGAGGCTCTGCAAAAGCTGTAGCGGCAGGGCCATGTGCAGATGTTTAAAGCCTGAAGACGGCCCGTCGCTCAATGAAGTCGCCACGGCCAGCCGCGCCGAGCTCAGCGTTTCTAAGACTTTGGCGTTAAACAGCCCGGCGATTCGCTTCGGTAAAACATAGCGGTGAACGAGGCTCGCGCAGAGTATGCCCAGCGAAATCTCCTGCACGCGGGTGATGGCCGTATCGAAAATTGAACCGGGGTCATGCAGGGCAGGGAAGCCGATCAGACTTGCCGTGTAGCCTGCTAGCACAAAGGCGTAGGCGCGGGGTGTGCGCTCAAGCAGCGAGAAATAAAGACACAGGGCGATCCAGCCGCTGAGTACCACGCTGCACAGAATCGGCATATTCACAAACGTCGGCACGATTAAAACGGTCGCTGCGGCACCGACAACCGTGCCCGCCAGACGATAAACCCCTTTGCTCAGCGAGGCACCCACCGTTGTTTGTGAAACGATGTAGACGGTAACGATGGCCCAGGAAGGCGTCCCCAGCCCGTTAGACAAAGCGAGGTAATAAGCCAGCATGGCAGCCGCGAAGCTTTTGGCTGCATAAAGCAGGGCGTTAGCGTCATTCACCAGACCAGGGGCCACATGCTTTCCCCACATAGGAGGAAGGTGGCAGGCGTTTATTTTGTTCATGGCGGCCATTATTGCCGCGTTACAGCTATCGCTAAATATCCTATTCTGTCAAAAAATCCCTAAATGTTGCCAATCAGCATGAAGCCACTGCCCGCCACGAGCCTGTACGATCCCGATCCCGCGCAAAGCCCGGCGATAGCGCGCCGTCTCGATTTTGTTGATTACGGAGAGGAGGTGCCGGTTCACGTCCACCGGAAGGGGCAGCTCATTATTGCGCTTTATGGGGCGGTGATTTGCCGGGCTGAAAATGAGATATGGATAGTACCGCCCGATTGCGGGGTTTGGATCCCCGATGGGGTCCCCCACAGCGCCAAAGCGACCTGGAACGCACATCTGGATTATTTGTTCGTAGAGCCGGGAGCCGTTGCGCTGCCGGCGAAATGCTGCACTTTAGCGATTTCCCCGCTGATCAAAGCCCTGGTTGGGCGCTTAACCAGCGAGAGCGAGGAATATGCCCCCGACAGCCACGCAGCCCGCCTTGCCAGAGTAACACTCGATGAATTAGCGACGATGCCGCAGCAGAATTTCAGCCTACCCGTTTCGGCTAATCTCAAAATACGCGCAATGGCTGACGCGCTGGTCAGCCAGCCTGAGGATCGAAGCACCTTAAAAGCATGGGCAAAACGGCTGGCGCTCAGTGAACGCTCCCTGGCCCGGCTGATGGTGCATGAAACAGGGCTGACTTTTGGCCGCTGGCGACAGCAGCTGCATTTGATTATTGCGCTTAAGGAGCTGGCCAGCGGCGTAGCTGTGCAAAACGTAGCGGCGCAGTTGGGCTACGAATCCGTGAATGCGTTTATCACCATGTTTAAAAAGACCATGGGCAGCACGCCAGCGCAGTATTTTGCAGAACGAAAATCAGAAGGGCTTTAAGGCTGAGGCGGGCTGTTAACCCGCCGAAAAGAATCAGTGAGTTTCTTCCACACGCAGGGCTTCCTGCACCGCTGGCCGCGCGTTTATTGCGGCCATATAGCTGGCAATAGCGGGCCACTGGTTTAGTTCGATTGATAACATTTTGCCCCAGCTCAGGACGGTATAAAGATAGGCATCAGCCACGCTAAAAGTGGCGCCGGTCAGGTACACAGTTTTCGAGAGCGCATCCTGAACAAAATCGAGCCGCTTGAAGAATTTTTCGCGGAAGATGGCTTTAACCTCTTCCGGCAGCGAAGCGTTGAACAGCGGGGCAGACGCGGTATGAAGTTCGCTGGTAATGAAGTTCAGCCACTCCTGCAATCTCACCCGTGCCCAGCTTCCTGCCAGAGGCGCTAGCCCTTTTTCCGGCCGGAGATCGGCCAGGTACTGCACGATAGCCGTGCCTTCCGTCAGGATCTCCCCGTTGTCCAGCTCCAGCGCGGCAACATAGCCTTTGGGCGTGACGGTGAAAAAGTCTCGCCCGTCGGCGGTGAGCTTAGTTTTGTTATCCACTTTGATGAGTTCGAATTCCAGCTCTAATTCACGCAGGACAATGTGGGGCGAGAGCGAACAAGCTTTTGGGGCGTAATACAGTTTCATGGCATCTCCTACAAATTAAAAACAGCTGTACAGCGCGCGACCCGGCGCCTGGATGCACTATGATTTAGCCCATTATCTCTGTAAAATTAATCATTCATTAAATAACTATTAGTTGAGCTACTGATAACGATGATGAACCTTTTGCACTGGCGGTTGCTGGTCGCGGTGGCCGATGCCCGCAACATTTCCCGTGCGGCGGAGGAGGTGGGCATGACTCAGTCAGGTGCCAGCCAGGCCATCGCGCAGCTTGAAGCTTCCCTGGGGTTCCCGGTTTTTACCCGCGAGCGCAGGAACATTGGCGTTACCGCGCTGGGGGAGCAGGTCATCGCTCATGCCAGAAGTATGCAGCGGCATCTCGAGGAGATCCGCTCGCTGACCGAGTCGTGTCGGGACTTAAGCGGGAGCCGTATTCGCCTCGGCAGCTTCCCGTCGGTGACATCGACGCTGCTGCCCGGCCTGCTGCGGGACTTCAGGCGTTTGCATCCCGGCATTGAGGTCGTGGTGCTCGAAGGCATTGATGAAGAAGTCGAGCAGTGGATTGCCGCAGATACCGTCGAACTGGGTGTGGTGATGAACCCCGCTCCCGGCCGGGCTGACGTTATTCTCGGACAGGATGCCTGGATGGCGGTGCTGCCTGCCAGCCACGCCATGGCGCGTGGGGCCAGATCCCGGGGAATAACCCTTGAAGCGTTGGCGGGACAGCCCTTCGTGCTGGCGACTGGAGGCTGTGTGGTAAACGGCGGCAGTTTAATGGCAGAGGCCGGTTTGCGCTTGTCTGACGTTCGCGTCACGGTCCGGGACTGGGTCAGCGCCTGTATGCTGGTGCGCGAAGACATGGGTGTGGCAATAGTGCCTGCGTCCACGCTGCCTGAAGATATGCGCGGCCTGTGCGTGGTGCCTCTGACGCCGGGGCTTCATCGCGAGTTTGGCCTGGTGTGTTCTTCGGCAGGAAAAACGTCCCCGGCGGTTCAGGCCCTGGTAACCCGACTGCGTAAAGCGGGATGAGCTAAACGCCGAACAGCTTTCACTGCCCGGTGTTTATCTCCTTCGCCAGCGTTTGCAGCCTCGATTTCAGCCAGTTGGTCGCGCTCCGCTTCCCGCTTCGTTTGTGTGAATAAATTTTTATTTCAAACGGACGTATTTCGAACGGTAATGAAAAAATCTTTATATTCGTGGCCGGCATCAGTTTTTCAGCGGCAAAGCGCGGCAGCGCCATTAGCAGATTGCTTTCTGCCACAATAAACGGCGCGCTAAGCATAGATGGCGTCTTGATGGCTATTTGCCGTGTGTAACCCATTTGCTCAAGCTGCCTGTCCAACACACCTTGCTTCTCATTCCACGGCGTGACAACGATGTGCCTTGCGGCGAGATAATCCTCAAATGTCAGCCGTGTCCGGCTTGGGTGACTGATGACGACATACTCATCTGTAAACCATCCGATTTCTTCCAGTTCCGGATGCCGGATGTCTTCAGACGTACTGAACCCCAGCGCCAAATCCACTTCGCCCGCCAGAAGCTCCGTCAGTGCCGGGGTATGAGGCAAGTAAAGTAACTCGAAGCTCAGGCCGGGCGCTTCATGCTGCAGTTTGTGCATCAGGGCAGGGAAAATGCAAAAAGCGGTAAAATCCGTAATCGCTATCTGCAGGCGCTCTGTCGTACGGGAAGCGTCAAACTCCGGCTGCTGAGTCAGCTCGTGATCCAGATATTTCAACGCCGAAGCAATAGCAGGGGCGAGCTGCGTGGCGTACACGCTGGGGCACATCCGGTGCCCTTCCCGATAAAACAGCGGGTCATTGAGTGAGACTCTCAGTCTCGACAGCGCGTGGCTAAGCGCCGATGTGCTCATCGCCAGTTCATCCGCCGCCAGACGGACGGATCGATGGCGATAAATTGCGTCAAAAACAGGCAGAAGGTTTAAATCCAGCCGCCTTAAGGTTGGATGCATAATATTCATCATCTGGTGATTTCATTGCACTTAATTCGCCTGACAATAACCTTTATGCTTGGGGCCAGCAACGTTAACGCCATTCAGAAATAACAGGAAAACCAATGAGTATGACGATTCGTCAGGCCCGCCCGGAAGACGCTCAGGCTATTTACGACATGATCTATGAGCTGGCCGTGTATGAAAAAGCCCCCCAGGAAGTGATCACCACGCCAGAGGAGATCCGGGCGACGCTGTTTGACGCAGGCAGTAAAACTGAAGCGTTGATCTGCGAGACAGAAGGCAAAATTATCGGTTACGCCGTTTTCTTCACCAGCTACTCAACCTGGCTTGGGCGGAACGGTATCTACATGGAGGATTTATACATCTCTCCTGAGTATCGCGGCAGGGGCGCGGGAAGGTCGTTACTGAAATATATCGCGCAGTGTGCGGTGCAGCGGCAGTGTGGTCGTCTGGAATGGTCTGTCCTGGACTGGAACCAGCCCGCGATCGATTTTTATCTGAGCATCGGGGCGTTGCCGCAATCGGAATGGGTTCGTTACCGCCTGGATGGTGAGGCATTATTGAAATTTGCCGAATAAAAACAGCATGATATTAAAACTCCCGCTGCGGCGGGATTTACGCAGCTGACAGCGCTTATTTGCAGAAATGTGATGAGTTGTTTTTATGGTAAGTCATTAATATTAATGGTATTAATCGACGTGGTGCAGGGCTGGGCGTTTAGACATAAATATGCACACTTTATTTCAGTCGTGGCATCTGGTGTTCAAAATCTGCCCACGTTAGAGTGATGGTCTGGTTTTTAGCGTGGGTGGCAAAATGAAAGTATTAAGTATCGTCGGTGCAACGCTGTTAGCGACCTCATTCCATGCCTCGGCATTCGTTTCTAGTTCCTCGGTTCACCCTGAACAGACGGCGAATGTGAACAATAACGCCGCCAATGGGCATGCGATTCCCTCCGAAGCCAATTACGACATCACCAAAATCATCCCGATTGCGGGCTGCAATTGCGCCTTTTGCACCGCTTTACGCAGCGCGAATCTTTAATTTGCTGTTGTTTTCAGGCCCGGTTTATCTCGAGGGTAACGGGCCGCAATTCTGGTAGCTTGCCCGTACCCCCTAAATTTCGCATCATGGCCTGAATTTCTTACCCTCAGGAGAAGGCCGGCGTGGTCGGAAGCAAAAAAAGAATAGTTGTAGTGGGGGCCGGGATCGTCGGGGCTTCAATCGCATGGCATTTGGCCCGTCTTGAATTTGACGTCACTCTGATTGAACAAAATGAGCCTGCCTCCGGGGCGACAGGCAGCGCGTTTGGCTGGCTGACCGGTGCGGTCAGTGATGATGCGGCGGATGTGTTTCTCCGGCGAGCCGCATTTGCCGACTGGCGCAGACTGCAGGCCCAAATTCCTGACCTGCAGATTAGCTGGAGTGGTTCGTTGAAATACGACTCAGCCCCTCAGGCCTGCTTACCGGGAGAACGCCTGGTCGACAGGTCTGAAATAGCCAGCCTTGAACCTGCGATGGTATGTCCTCCCCCTGAAGCCCGCTATGCAGCAAAAGACGGAACCGTGGATGCCGCCGAGGCGACGCGTGCCATACTGGAACATGCCTGTAGGATGGGCGTCGTCCTGCACAAGCAAACGACCGTGACGGCTATCTGCACCACCGAAGGTAAAGTAACAGGCGTTCAGACCAGTCAGGGACAATGGGAGGCAGATTGTGTGGTACTGGCCTGTGGCGCGGGAATTCCCGAGCTGGCCCAGCGGGTGGGAATTCCCGTCCCCGTTCTGACATCCCCCGCTATATTGCTGCGGTTTGCCGTCCCTCAACGGGTAGTCAACACGCTAATCGCCGGGAACGAGATAGAAGTCAGGCATGCCCACAACGGAGATCTCCTGGCCGCCGAGGATTATCCGGAAAGCGGCCAGGTGACAGAAACCGTGAGCGCCGCTCAGGCCTCAGTCAGAAAGCATCTCCGGGGGGCAGAATCGGCCTCTTTGATGCATTACTCGGTGGGAGAGCGCCCTGTGCCTCAGGATGGGCATCCAGTGCTTGGTTTTACTGACGAGAGCCGGGGAGTGTATGTCGCTGTTATGCATCCGGCGGTGACCTGCGCGGCGACAATAGGACGACTGGTTGCTGAAGAAATACGCGACGGCAGGCGCGAAGAGATTCCTGCAAGCTATCGTCCTGCTCGCTTCAAACATAAGGTTTTGTAGTCAATTTTAAAACGACCGGGTGCGGATCTGCCTCTTTGATCCCGTCCGGCAGTGCTTTCCCCCGCTTTATGCAGAAAGAGGTATTCAGTCAGCAGACCGCCGTAACAGTAAAATCACTGGATATAAAAATATGTAAGGGCGGGGGGAACGGGATGATTTCCGGCTAACTGCCTCATTTCTGATATTATATTGCCGTAAATCTATGCACGATTCTAAGTCCACTTTCAAATAATGATGAATAACCTGTATCAGGGGGTTTTGTGCGTATTCGACCATCCTCTCGCTGGATAGTTATTTCCCCAGAAAATCATGTCTTGCTGTTTAATTTCTGCCATACAGAGGATGCTTTGCGTGGAAAATCATACTGGGCAACGCCGGGCGGAGGGCTTGAACACGGTGAATCATATGAACAGGCCGCTTTGCGAGAACTCTTTGAGGAAACGGGGTTAACAAGAACCACGGCAGGGCAGCAGGTAGCAGCCAGAAACTTCGAAATGATGCTGCCCAGCGGTGAAACGGTTCTTGCGGCAGAGCGTTTCTTTACCCTTCATGTGGATAAATCAGATATTGACCGTGCGAGGTGGACTGACAACGAAAAGAAAGTCATTCGGGAGCACCGCTGGTGGACAACGGAAGAACTCAGACAGACCAGTGAAATAATCTTCCCGCTTGATTTGATCCTCAATATGATTGAAAAAAATTAACCAGGCGGCCCGGCAAAACCAGGCTGCCTTAACGCAATGAATCGTTACCACATCAAATCATCAGGCACCACGAAGTCCGCATACGGATCGTCTTCGTCTTTGTCTTCTGGCGCCAGGTCGCTGCTCAGCACGATAAAGCTGGCATCGCGCTGTTTAATTTTATCGGCAACGCCTGCGGGAATAATGGCGTATTCACCTTCAGGGTTTTTATCTGAAATCAGGCGGGCAATGGCCAGGCGGCCTTTGATCAACTGCGTCTGGGCCACCTTATCGACGTACACTTTTTTAATTAAATTATTGTCCGTGAAGTTATAGCCGATATCACCCTTCGAAATAACAATGCGGTTCATTTCGATCAACTGCTTGATCTGCGCCTTATATTCTTTGGCTAAAGTGGCCTGCTTTTGCTGTTCGCTGAGTTCTTTATCGCGCTCAACCTGAGCCTGTTTGTTGGCTTCCACGGCTTCCCGAGCTTCACGAGCCTGCACGCGTGATTTCTTCGCGGTGCGCTGCACTTTAGCCACTTTTTTGCTGCTGACCAGGCCTGCTTTGAGCATCTGCTCTTGTAACGTAAGTTTTGTCATGTTCTTTTCGACTGCTGAGGGATCGTTGACGGGATTATATCCTTAATGCTTCCGGTGATTCCATGCTGTGGATATGCAAAGCTCACTGCATTGATAGCAGAAGGTATTTTTAATGACGAGTTTGAAAGAAAGGCAGAGCAGAAAGGTGAAATATAATGGCGTTCCCTGCAGGAATCGAACCTGCAACTAGCCCTTAGGAGGGGCTCGTTATATCCATTTAACTAAGGGAACGCGGCGGGCGTAGTATACCCGCTTTTCGAGGCAGGTTAAGGGGTTGGCGGTCCGTTTGCCTGGAAGATGAACAATTTACCCGTCACATTTTCCGCTCTTCGCTGAATGTCGGCTCATTTCCTCCTGCTTCCGCTTCGCTTCGGCCTTCTTCTTATTGCTCATATCGTTGCGGATCTGCGCGTGGCTGATCAGCGCGAAAATGAACGTTCCGCCACAAATATTTCCGGCTAAGGTGGGCAGGGCAAACGGCCAGAAGAACTCGCTCCAGTGCAGCGTGCCGTTGAACACCAGATAGAGAATTTCGACCGAGCCGACCACGATATGGGTTAAATCACCCAGCGCAACCAGCCACGTCATCAGCACAATAACGAAGATTTTTGCCGAGCCCGCGGCAGGGAACATCCACACCATGGTGGCGATGATCCAGCCGGAGATAATGGCATTGGCGAACATCTCACCGGGTGGGTTTGCCATCACCTTCATGCCGATATCGTCGAAGGCCTGGCGGGTGGCTTCGTCGAATATCGGCATAAATTCAAAGGCCAGCGCCGCCATCGCGGTGCCGACGATATTCCCGAACAGCACAATGCCCCATAGCCGCATCAGCAGCCCCAAATTGCTGGTGGTCGGGTGCTGCATCACCGGCAGCACGGCGGTGACGGTGTTTTCAGTAAACAGCTGCTGGCGCGCCATAATGACGATGATAAAACCAAAGGTGTAGCCAATATTTTCCAGCAGAAAATTGCCGGGCACGCCGACCAGGTTGACGTGAAAAATCCCTTTCGCCAGCAGCGAAGCCCCCATCGACAAACCCGCCGCCACGGCAGACCAGAACAGCGCCATGCCGTCGCGCTCCAGCTCTTTTTGCCCGTCCTGGCGAATGTGCTCGTGAATTGCCATCGCGCCGGAGGGCAGGCGATCCTCATCCACTTCTATTCTCTTGCCGCTCGATTTCTCGTCGCTGTCCACTGCCAGCTCATCGTTTTTAGCTATTTTGTCGGGCTCGATCTTGTCCATCAGGGCGGTTCCAGGTCAGAAAATGTTCACTTAAGCGTAGCGGTTTTTATCCCGCGTTTTTGGCGAATGGGAATAATCGCCCCGGTTTTGATCTGAATAAGCCAATTAACCCTAATGGAGTAGCCGAAGGCGTCGGGGGTAACCTGAAGAAAACAGGGCGATATGATATGCTTAGCGTCACCCGAGACAAGGAGCGCCTCCTGATGCTAGAAGCCCGACAACTGACCTGCCAGCGTGACGATCGCACGCTGTTCAACGCGCTGTCGTTTAGCGTTGAGCCGGGAGAAATGGTGCAGGTGGCGGGCAAAAACGGCGCGGGGAAAACCACGCTTTTACGTATTCTGGCCGGACTGGCGCAGGCCGATGAGGGCGAAGTCTTCTGGCAAAATCAGCCACTTCGCCGCCAACGCGATAATTTCCACGGTGACCTGTTGTGGATTGGCCATCAGCCGGGGATCAAATCCGTTCTCACCCCTTTTGAAAATCTCACCTTTTTTCATGCCGATGTAGCTGAAAAACAGCTGTGGGCTGCGCTCGAGCAAACCGGGCTGCTCGGCTTCGAAGATTTCCCCGTCAACCAGCTTTCCGCCGGGCAGCAGCGCCGCGCCGCGCTCGCTCGTCTGTGGCTTTCCACGGCAAAGCTTTGGCTTCTGGATGAACCGTTTACCGCCCTGGACGCCGCCGGCATTGAGCGCTTGACCCGGCGTCTGCAGCAGCACGCCGAAGCAGGCGGGATAGTTATTCTCACCAGCCATCAGCCGCTAAGTTGCGCTATACGGCAGATTCATTTGCAGGAAGCTGTTTATGATTAGGCGCATTTTCTGGCGCGAACTGCAGGTCGTGTTTCGTCGCGGGGCTGAAATCGCCAACCCGCTGTGGTTCTTCCTGATTGTGATAACCCTGTTTCCACTCGGCATTGGCCCGGAGCCGCAGCTGCTGGCGCGCATTGCGCCGGGTATTATCTGGGTGGCGGCTTTGCTGGCCTCTTTAATGGCGATGGACAGGCTGTTCCGGGATGACTTTCAGGACGGCTCGCTGGAACAGCTGATGCTGCTGCCGGTGCCTTTGCCGCTGGTGGTGCTGGCGAAAGTGACCGCTCACTGGGTGGTGACCGGGCTGCCGTTGTTATTGCTTTCACCGCTGGCGGCCCTGCTGCTCGGGCTGGATTTTTATGGCTGGCAGGTGATGGCCGCCACGTTGCTGCTGGGGACGCCGACGCTGAGCTTTCTCGGCGCACCCGGCGTGGGGTTAACGGTTGGTCTGAAGCGGGGCGGGGTGCTGCTCAGCCTGCTGGTGCTGCCGCTGACTATCCCGCTTTTAATTTTTGCCACCGCCGCGATGGATGCCGCCTCGATGCATCTGCCGGTGGAGGGCTATATGGCAATTCTTGGCGCGCTGCTGGCCGGCAGCGCCACGCTAAGCCCGTTCGCTACGGCGGCGGCGCTGCGGGTAAGCGTTGCATAACTTTATTTTTTGTTTTGTGAGCAAAACCTATGTGGAAAACATTACATCAGCTGGCTAAACCCGAGCGGCTTTACCACTTTTGTGGCCGCCTGCTGCCCTGGCTGGCTATCCTCAGCGCGGTGCTGCTGGTGGTCGGCTGCGTCTGGGGCTTTGGTATTGCCCCGGCGGACTACCAACAGGGGCAAAGCTACCGGATCATGTACCTTCACGTCCCGGCGGCGATGTGGTCCATGGGCGTTTACGCCAGCATGGCGATTGCCGCCTTTATTGGCCTGGTGTGGCAAATAAAAACCGCCGATCTGGCGGTGATGGCGATGGCCCCCATCGGGGCGGCATTTACCTTTATCGCCCTGGTCACCGGCTCCGCCTGGGGGAAGCCGATGTGGGGCACCTGGTGGATTTGGGACGCGAGGCTGACCTCCGAACTGGTGCTGCTGTTCCTCTACGTGGGGGCCATCGCGCTGTACAGTGCGTTTGACGATCGTCGTCTTGCGGGCCGCGCCGCCGGGATTCTGGTGCTGGTCGGCGTGGTGAACCTGCCGATTATTCACTTCTCGGTGGAGTGGTGGAACACGCTGCATCAGGGCTCGACCAATATGCAGCAGTCCATCGACCCTTCCATGCGTACGCCGCTGCGCTGGACTATCTTCGGCTTCCTCGCGCTGTTTATCACGCTTACCCTGATGCGCCTGCGTAACCTGCTGCTGTTACAGGAAAGCCGCCGTCCGTGGGTGTTAGCGCTTGCTAACGGCAAAGGAGCAAAATCATGACGTGGGCGTTCACACACTGGGGCGAGTTTTTCGCCATGGGCGGCTACGCCTTTTATGTCTGGCTGGCGGTGGCTTTTACGCTTCTGCCGCTGCTTGGGCTGATTTTTCATACCCGCTACCAGCACCGCGCCATTCTACGGGCGGTGGCGCGCCAGCAGGCCAGAGAGCAGCGTATTCGTGTCGCTCGCCAGCGCCAGGAGGAAGTTTAAGTGAATCCGCGTCGTAAAAACCGGCTTTATCTGGCCGTGGCGGTGCTGGCCGGTCTTGGGCTGACAATAACGCTCGTGCTGTACGCCCTGCGCAGCAATATCGACCTGTTTTATACCCCCGGCGAAATTATCTACGGCAAAGGCGAAAGTCATTTAATGCCGGAAACCGGGCAGCGCCTGAGGATCGGCGGCATGGTGATGCCGGGCAGCGTGAAGCGCGACAGCCAAAGCCTGAAGGTCAGCTTCAAGCTGTATGACGCGCGTGGCGTGGTGGACGTGACCTACGAGGGCATTCTGCCGGATCTGTTCCGCGAGGGGCAGAGCGTGGTTGCCCAGGGCGTGATAGAAGGCGCCACGCTTATTCACGCCAAAGAAGTACTGGCGAAACACGATGAAAACTACACGCCGCCGGAGGTGAAAGCGGCGATGGAACAAAATCACCAGCAGGCCCCGGAAGTGTATAAGGATAACGCCTCATGATGCCGGAAATCGGTGGGTTCCTGCTTTGCCTGGCGCTCGGTTGGTCTTTGTTATTAAGCGTTTATCCACTCTGGGGCGTCGCGCGCGGTGACAAGCGGCTGATGGCCTCCGCGCGGCCGTTTAGCTGGGCGCTGTTTATCACCCTTTGCGCATCATTCCTGATACTGGTTAACGCCTTCGTGGTGAACGACTTCAGCGTGCTTTACGTCGCCAACAACTCGAATACCGAGCTGCCGGTCTGGTATCGCGTGGCGGCCACCTGGGGGGCGCACGAAGGGTCATTGATGCTGTGGGTGCTGATGATGAGCGGCTGGACGTTTGCCGTTGCTCTCACCGGGCGCAGCATGCCTAAAGAAGACCACGCCCGCGTGCTGGCAGTCATGGGGATGATTAACTTCGGCTTCCTGCTGTTTATTATTTTCACCTCCAATCCGTTTATCCGCACGCTGCCGGACTACCCGCTGGAAGGGCGAGATTTAAATCCGCTGCTGCAGGACATCGGCCTGATTCTGCACCCGCCGCTGCTGTATATGGGGTATGTAGGTTTCTCTGTGGCGTTTGCTTTCTCGATTGCGGCGCTGCTGGGCGGCAGGCTGGACAGCGCCTGGGCGCGCTGGACTCGCCCGTGGACGCTGGCGGCCTGGGCTTTCCTGACCGTGGGGATTGTGCTGGGTTCGGCGTGGGCTTATTACGAACTGGGCTGGGGCGGCTGGTGGTTCTGGGACCCGGTAGAAAACGCCTCGTTTATGCCGTGGCTGGCAGGCACTGCGCTTATCCACTCGCTTTCCGTTACCGAAAAACGCGGCAGCTTTAAAGCCTGGACGGTGCTGCTGGCGATAAGCGCTTTTTCCCTTTGCCTGCTGGGCACGTTCCTGGTGCGCTCCGGCGTGCTGGTGTCGGTGCATTCCTTTGCGTCCGATCCGGCGCGCGGCATGTTTATTCTGGCTTTCCTGGTGGTCGTTATCGGCGGTTCGCTGCTGCTGTATGCGGTCAAAGGCAGCAAAGTCCGCTCCCGCGTGAGCAACGATCTCTGGTCGCGCGAGTCTTTCCTGCTCGGCAACAACGTCCTGCTGATTGCCGCCATGCTGGTGGTTCTGCTGGGTACGCTGCTGCCGCTGGTGCATAAGCAGCTTGGCCTCGGCAGCATTTCCATCGGGGAGCCGTTCTTCAATACGATGTTTACTGCGTTGATGGCCCCGTTTGCGCTGATGCTCGGCATTGGGCCGCTGGTTCGCTGGCGGCGCGACGAGCCGGGCAAGCTGCGCAAGCATCTGCTGGCGGCGGTGGTTATCACGCTGATGCTGTCGCTGCTTTTACCGTGGCTGATGCAGGATCGCGTAGAGGCGATGACGGTGGTCGGCCTGCTGATGGCCGTCTGGGTCTTTGTGCTGGCGCTGATGGAGGTTTATCAGCGCGCCACGCATCGCCACGGCTTCTGGGATGGGTTACGCAAAATTCCTGCCAGCCACTGGGGGATGGTTTCCGCGCATTTGGGCCTGGCGGTGACGGTGGTCGGCATCGCCTTTAGCCAGAGCTACAGCGTCGAGCGCGATGTGCGCATGAAGTCCGGCGACAGCATTGATATTCATCAGTACCACTTTGTGTTCCGGGAAGTGCGGGACATCACCGGCCCTAACTACCGCGGCGGTGTGGGCGTGATTGACGTCACCCGCCACGGCAAGCCGGAAGCCACGCTGCACGCCGAAAAGCGTTTCTATAACAGCAACCGGGCGATGATGACCGAGGCGGCCATCGACGGCGGTTTCACCCGTGACCTTTATGCCGCGCTGGGCGAAGAGCTGGACGATGGCAGCTGGGCGGTGCGTCTGTATTACAAACCTTTCGTGCGCTGGATTTGGGCGGGCGGGCTGCTGATGGCCCTCGGCGGGCTTTGCTGCCTGTGTGACCCGCGTTATCGCAGCCGTAAAGTTAAGCCGGAGGCCGCAGCATGAAGCGCCGCTATCTTTTTATTCCGCTGGCGCTGTTTCTGCTGCTGGCCTCGCTGCTGCTCTGGCAGCTGGCGCGCAATGCCCAGGGCGAAGCGCCCACGGATCTGGAGTCGGCGCTGATTGGTAAGCCTGTGCCGGTGTTTCGTCTGGAATCGCTCGATGAGCCGGGTAAAGAGTGGGGGCGGGAAGTGCTGGCGGACGGCAAGCCGCTGCTGCTGAACGTCTGGGCGACCTGGTGCCCAACCTGCCGCGCCGAGCACAAGTTTCTTAACGGGCTTGCCGCGCAGGGCGTCCGCGTCGTCGGCATGAACTATAAAGACGATCGCCACAAAGCGATTACCTGGCTGCGCGATCTCGGAAACCCGTACAGGCTAAGCCTGTTTGACGGCAATGGCATGCTGGGGCTGGATCTCGGCGTGTACGGCGCGCCGGAAACCTTCCTGATCGACGGCAAGGGGATCATCCGCTATCGCCACGCGGGCGATCTGAACGATCGCGTCTGGCAGCAGGAGCTGAAGCCGCTGTGGGAAAAATACAGCCAGGAGGCGGGCTCATGATACGCGTAGTTTTCTTGCTTATCGGCATGCTGTTTAGCGTACATGCGGCGGCGGTCATTGATACCTTCACCTTTAAAGATGAAGCGCAGGAGCAGCAGTTCCGTCAGCTAACCGAGGCGCTGCGCTGCCCGAAATGCCAGAACAACAGTATTGCGGATTCCAACGCAATGATTGCCTCAGACATGAAGCTTAAAGTCTACGAGCTGATGCAGCAGGGCAAAAGCAAGCAACAAATTGTGGACTATATGGTGGAGCGTTACGGCCATTTTGTGACCTATGAGCCGCCGCTGACGCCAGCCACGGTGATCCTCTGGGTGTTGCCGGGGCTGTTTATTGTCGGTGGTGCGGCGGTGATTGTGCTGCGCAGCCGCAGGCGGCAAAAGATTTCGCTCACGGAAGAAAATCCGGCGCTGAACGGAGGGATAACCTCAGGGAAAATCTCGCTGTGGGTCTTCTTGCCGGGGGGCGTGCTGCTGCTGGCGGTCAGCGCTGGCAGTTATCTGAAAACGTCCGGTCTGGCGCAGGTGCAGGCCTGGCGGCAGGCGACGGCCGAGACGCCAGCGTTGTTAAAACGTGTTCTTGACCCGCAGGCCGCGCCGCTGACTATGGAAGAGATGGCGCGTCTTGGGTTAGGATTACGCACGCGATTGCAGCAACAGCCTGATAATCTTGAAGGCTGGATGATGCTTGGGCGCATTGGCATGGTGCTGAATAACGCCACAACGGCGACACAGGCTTTTGCTCACGCATATAAACTTGCGCCCACAAACGGCGAAGCAAAGCTGGGCTATGCTGAAGTATTGACCCGCTCTGCCGACGCGCAGGATAACCAGCTTGGTGGGCTTCTGCTCCGCGAAATGTTAAAAGATGACCACACGAATATTCGCGTGCTCAGCCTGTTGGCGTTCAATGCTTTTGAGCGCCAGAACTACCGTGAGGCGATTGGGGCGTGGGAGATGATGCTGAAAATTTTACCGGCAAACGACCAGCGCCGCGCCGTCATTGAGCGCAGTATCGATCAGGCGAGGGCCCAGCTTTAACCGGGCACCACTGAAAGCGCAGACAAACAATAATAGGGAGACGCTAATGAATTTCCGCCTGACCGGACTTGCTCTGGCAACAACGGTATTAGTGGGATGTGCCAGTTCTGGTAGCCAGCAGCCTCAGGGGCGTTCGGACCCGCTCGAAGGGTTCAACCGTTCAATGTTCAACTTCAACTACAACGTGCTGGACCCGTATGTATTACGTCCGGTGGCCGTAGCGTGGCGTGACTATGTGCCGGTGCCCGCGCGCAACGGCCTGAGCAACTTCACCAGCAACCTCGAAGAGCCCGCCACGATGGTGAACTACTTCGTGCAGGGCGACCCGTACCAGGGAATGGTGCACTTTACGCGCTTCTTCCTGAACACCCTGCTGGGGATGGGGGGCTTCATCGACGTGGCCGGGATGGCTAACCCTAAACTTCAGCGCGTCGAGCCTCACCGCTTCGGCAGCACGCTGGGCCATTACGACGTAGGCTACGGTCCTTATGTGATGTTACCGGGCTACGGCAGCTTCACGCTGCGCGAAGACGGCGGTGATTTTGTCGATACGCTGTATCCGGTGCTTTCCTGGCTGACCTGGCCGATGTCCATCGGTAAATGGGCGGTCGAAGGCGTCGAAACGCGTGCCCAATTGCTGGATTCCGACGGCCTGCTGCGCCAGTCAGCCGATCCTTATATCACCGTGCGTGAAGCCTACTTCCAGCGCCATGACTTCCTGGCTAACGGCGGCCAGCTTAAGCCAGAGGCGAACCCGAACGCGGCGGCGATTCAGGATGACCTGAAAGATATCGACTCCCAGTAAGTGCTACCTGGATGTGAAAAAGCGAACATTGATGTTCGCTTTTTTATTGTCATAACACTGACATAAAATGACACATCTTTACCCGCCAGCATTTTGTGTTGGTATGTTATAAAATAACAATCCAAAAATACTGCGCAACTCTTGCGCACCTCACGCTTAAAACATCATGCCACCTACCCGGTTACCCGAAGCTGAACTGCTGCCTCAGGCGCTGCCCGCTCGCTATTCGCTGGCCGGCGCGCAGGCCCGACTCGCCGCGCGTGCGGTGTTCGCCTTAACCTTCCTGCTGTTTATGATGCTCCTGCTGGCGCTGACGGTCAGTATTCTGGAGCCAGCTTCCCGCTGGGTCGCTTTACTCTGCAGCAATGCCGCAGCGCTTTTGTTATTGGTTGTTTCGCTGCACGCGACGCAGCGTATTTGCCAGTGGCGAAGTTTTAAGTTTTCCCCACCGATTGAGCCTTCGGTTCAGGATGAAGAAGCGCCAAAGAACCCTCTTTTAAGCTGGCTTACGGGCCTGGTGCCGTTAAATTTTGCCCGGGCTGAAGCTTTGTTTAAGGCAGAAGGCATCTGGTCCGGGGCGCTTGCCGCGCTGGCGTTCTATATTGCGTTTTCTGGCTGGAGTAGCCGCTACGTTCCGCTGCTGGACAATAATAACCGCTGGATGGCTGTAGCGTGCCTGGCTGGATCCGTCTTTGTGCTGCTGGTGGCCGAACGGCATCTCAGTGCGGTATCGAAAGAAGCTTCCCCGGAAGCCGGGTCGATAGCGCCGCTGCTGCGCCTGGTGATGGCGGTACAGGTGCTGAGTTTACCGGGGCTTGTCTGGCCACAGCTCAACAGTGCACTGGCGATAAACTTGCCCGCTGCGCTGGTACTGTTGGTTGCCGTCGAGTTTATGCTGCGCGGGCTGTTTTCTCTGTTCGCACCCCCTGGAGACGGCACGACAGAGCCCAGGCTTATCCCCAAAAGCCAGCTGGCCGCCCAGCTAACCTGGCCGCCGCGCCCGCTCGGGTTTTTACAGCAGGAGCTGCACCAGCGGTTTGGCATCGATCTTCGCCAGGTCTGGGCCTTCACCGTCCTGAAGCGCGCGTTTATCCCGATGGTGACCCTGATGGTGATCTGCGGCTGGTTGTTGACCGGGCTGCAGCAAATCTCAGCCACCGAACGCGGCGTGTATGAGCGCTTTGGCCGCTCTGTGGCGGTGCTTGAGCCGGGGCTGCATCTGGGGCTGCCCTGGCCGTTTGGTCGGGTGCAGTTGACCGAAAATGGGCAGGTGCATGAGCTGGCTGCCGGGGAAGATCCAGCCAGCCAACCTCCTGTAAAACGCGCCGATGCCGAAGGCCCCGCGCCCGCCAGCGCCGACAGGCTTTGGGATGCCACCCACAACTTCGACAAAGCGCAAATCATCGCCAGCCAAAGCGGGGATCGGCAAAGCCTGCAGATCGTTAACAGCGACGTGCGCTTTATGTGGCGTATTGGCCTGACTGATAACGCCGCGCTGGCGGCAACCTACCGGGCAGTGAACCTGTCGGATCTGGTGCGCAGCACGGCAAATGAGGTATTGGTACATCAGTTCTCGTCTTTAACGCTGGATGATGTCCTGAGCGAGCGGCGTGACGACCTGGCCGGGCAGATTAACCGGGCCGTGCAGCAGCAACTGGATAACCTGCACAGCGGCGTGGAAATCCTTTCTACCGTGGTGGAGGCGATTCATCCGCCTGCCGGGGCGGCCGACGCTTTTCATGGTGTACAGGCCGCGCAGATTGCCGCGCAGTCGCTGATTCTGAGAGAGCAGGGAAGTGCGGCAGAAAAAGCCGCGATTGCCGCGACCAATGCTGCAGTGCGCGAAAACACGGCGCAGGTTAATGCTACCGAAGCGCTAAGCGAAGCTCAGGCAACGGCCACCCGCTTTGCCGCGCAGAAGAATGCTTACCAGCAGGCAGGGCAGGTCTTTATCGACGAGCTTTGGTTTAAACAGCTTCAGCAGGCCCTCAGCGGCCGCCCATTATTGGTCATTGACCAGCGAATTGGTGCCGGTTCGCCGCCCACGCTCGATCTGCGTGATTTCCCTACTTCTACCGATGCGGCGCGGCGTGACGCGCCCGCTAAACCCGCACAGGAGCTTTCCCGGTGAGCCATTCCCACTCTCATGGACATCATGATCACCACCACGGCCACGGCTGCAGTCATGGCCACTCTTCCGCCCCGGAAGGGGGTAAAAAAGGCGCCTGGAAGCGTATTACCGCCGCCGTTGTTTTGGTCGTTATTCTGCTTGCGGCTGCGAGTCTGGTGCAGGTGAGATCCGGTGAATCACTGGTGATCACTCGTTTTGGCAAACCCGTCCGCGTGCTGCTGGAGCCGGGGCTTGCCTGGCGACTGCCTGCCCCTTTTGAAACGGCAACGGTGGTGGATCTGCGCCTGCGGACGACGTCCAGCGGGCTGCAGGATGTCGGCACGCGCGATGGCCTGCGGATCATCGTTCAGTCCTACGCGGTATGGGAAGTGGACAGCACGCCTGAACACGTGCAGCGGTTTATGCGGGCGGTGCAAAACCAGCCGGATGAAGCAGCCCGGCAAATTCGCACCTACTTAGGCTCAGCGCTGGAAACCACCGCCAGCGGCTTCGCGCTTTCTCAACTGGTGAACACCGACGGCAAGCAGGTTCAGCTGGCGGAGTTTGAATCGCATCTTCAACAGCAAATCAGCCAGCCGTTGCTGCAAAGTTACGGCATCAGGCTGGTGCAGATGGGCACCGAACGCCTGACGTTGCCGGCCGTGACGCTCAACGCCACGGTTGACCGTATGCGAGCAGAGCGTGAAACAATTGCGATTGAGCGCACGGCGGAAGGTAAGCGCGCGGCGGCAGAGATTCGTTCCGCCGCCGACCGCGATGCCCGCATCACCGAAGCTCAGGCCTCAGTGAAAGCGGCGGATATCGAAGCCCAGGCCCAGGTACAAACGGCGTCCATTTACGGTAAAGCTTATGCCAGCGCCCCGCAGCTTTATAGCCTGCTGCGCCAGATTGACGCGCTTAGCGGCATGGTGAACGCGCAAACCCGACTGGTGCTGCGTACCGATGCCAAACCGTTCAGCCTGCTGGTTGACGGGCCGCAAATGGATAAAGCGGCGGATAAAAAACCATGACTGAACGGCAAAAACTTGAGCCCGGTGGGCCGTGGACGCAGTCGATTCGGCTGGCGTTTATCGCGATCTTTGTGCTGACGCTGTTTGCCGCCGGGGCGTGGTTGCTGTCGAATGTCCGGCAAATTCCGCCGGGCAGCAGGGCCGTGGTGCTGCGCTTCGGCGCTGAGCAGCGCGTGGCCGAGCCTGGCTTGCTGCTTGCCTGGCCCGCGCCGGTAAATGAAGTCGTGATGGTGCCGGGGCCGGATCGGGTGATTGAACACCGGGTGACCGCGCTGCTGCGCTCGTCCGAAGCGCAAAGCCTGGATATCAACGGTGGCCCCGGCAATGATGCTGTTTCGGGCTCTGGTTTCTTGCTCACCGGTGATGCGGGCGTTGTGCAGCTGGATATTAGCGTATTTTATCGGGTCAGAACGCCAACTGCTTACGTCTTACAGGACAAGCATGTCCTGCCGCTGCTGGACCGGCTGGTGGAGCGCGCGGCGGTCGCGGTTTGTGCTTCCCGCGATCTGGATACCATTCTGGTTGCCCGGCCCGAAATGCCCGGCAACGATATGAACGTGGCGCAGCAGCGCGAACAGCTGCGGAGCGACGTGCAGCGGAATATCGAACAGAATTTGCTGCGGCTTCAGCAGTCGGGGAGCGATGCGGGTATTACTCTTGAGCGGGTGACCGTGCAGTCTGCTTTACCGCTGACGACCGTGGCGGCATTCAATGCGGTCTTAACCGCCAGCCAGCAGGCCTCGAAAGCGATCGCGACGGCGCAAAGCGATGCCTCATTAACGCGGCAGAAGGCGGTTCAACAGGCCGACCAGATGCTACAAACCGCCCAGGCAAAAGCGCAGGAGAGCGTGGCGAAGGCGCAGTCGGACACGGCGACAATTGCCCGTCTGGCCAGCAACCATGACGATCCTGATTTGCTGGGGCGTATTTATCGCCAGCGAATAGCCGGGATCCTGTCCCAGGCCGGATCGGTGATTACCGTGTCGCCGCAGGATGATGCGCATTTGATCCTGCAGGGTGTAGCGCAACAAGAGGCGACGAAACCATGACTTCTTCTGTACAAGCCGGTGGGGCGCTGACCCGCCAGGAGCAGCGGCATATTACCCGCCAGTTGATGCTGGCGCTGGTGGCCAGCGGGGCGCTGATTCTGGGGCTGCTTTGGCGGTGGCTGGCGCCTCAGCAGGTTGCCGTTGGCGATTTACTTTTGGGCGCAGCCTCGGTTGTTGTGGCTGTTCCGGTGCTGCGTCACGCGCTGCATAGCCTGCGCTACCCCAGCCTGCACGGATTGACCGACCAGCTTATCGCGCTGGCATTGCTGGGCGCCTGGGCGACCGGGGATCTTCTGACCGCCGCGCTGCTGCCGCTGATCATGATCGTCGGGCATATTCTCGAAGAGCGCAGCGTCATCGGCTCACAGGAAGCTATTGCCGCGCTGAGTAAACTCACGCGCAGCCGGGCGAGGCGCTTAAGTGCGGACGGTGAATTACAGGATATCGACAACCACGATCTCGAACCCGGTGATGTGGTCGAGGTTCGTGCCGGAGATCATATTCCTGCCGACGGCCTGGTGCTGGAAGGTAAAGCCAGCCTGGACACGGCACCGATTACCGGGGAGTCCGTACCGCAGGAAGTTGTGCCGGGTGCGGAAGTTTTTGGCGGGGCGATAAATCTGGATGGTCTGCTGCGCATCCGGGTTACGCGTACCGGAGAGACCTCGACGCTGGGGCGGGTGATCGCCCTGATGCAAAGCGCGGAACAGGCAAGCCCGCCGATAACGCGTTTGCTTGAGCGCCACGCGGCGCGTTATTTGCTTTTGGTGCTGATGATTGCCGCCAGCACCTGGTTCCTGACGCAGGATGCCCAGGCGATGCTGGCCGTCCTGGTGGCAGCCTGTCCCTGCGCGCTGGTGCTTTCCGCCCCGGCATCATCTATTGCCGGGCTGACGGTGGCCGCCCGCCACGGCATTTTAATTCGCGGCGCGGCATTTCTTGAGGAGCTGGCGGAGATCAACGCCGTGGTGGTCGACAAGACCGGCACGCTGACCCACGGCAGGCTACACCTGCAGGCCGTGGCGCCTTATGGCGACATCGATCCCACTTTGCTGCAAACCCTGGCGGCCAGCCTGGGCGCGACCAGCAATCACCCGGTCAGCCGCGCGGTAAGCGAGATTGTTTCTCGGGAAGCCTGGTTGCCTCTCGACAATGTGCGTGAGCATCAGGGGTTAGGCGTTTCCGCCTCTACACCGCAGGGAGAAGCGGTGCTTGGCAGGCGTGAGCTATTAGCCTCCACTCTGACCGACTTACCTGCAGCCCCGGAGCACGATGGCCCGATTGTCGGGCTGGCGCTGGATGGCCGTTTTCTTGGCTGGCTGCTGCTGGCCGACAGCCTGCGAAGTGAGGCGGCAACGGCGATGGCCGAGCTGCGCGATCTTGGGCTAAACCGGCAGCTTTTACTGACCGGCGATCGCCAGTCGGTTGCGGACAAAATTGCGCACCAGGTGGGGATCGCTGACGTAGTGGCCGGGGCGCTGCCCGCGGATAAGCTGGCACAGGTGAAACGACAGATCGACAGCGGCTATCGGCCTATGGTTATCGGCGATGGCATCAACGATTCGCTGGCACTAAAGGCTGGCGTGGTGGGCGTAGCAATGGGGGCCGGTGGGTCCGACATCGCGATGTCTTCGGCGGATATTGTGCTGATTGGCAGCGATCTTCGCCGGCTGGGCACCTGCGTGCGCCTGAGCCGCCGCTGCCGCCGGACTTTGCAGGTCAACGTGTTTATCGGCCTGGGCTGGACGCTGGCCATTGTCGCGATGGCGGCTTTTGGCTGGCTTGGCGCTTCTGGCGCAGTTATCGCCGCGCTGCTGCATAATCTCAGCACGCTGCTGGTGCTCGGCAATGCGGGCAGGTTATTGCGGTTTGAAGAGAAGCTGAACGAGCAGGCATAAAAAAAGCGCCTTCATTAGAAGGCGCTTTGCTTTTTTTCAGGACAGTAAATCAGAACGCGTAGTTGAAGTTAGCGCCGTACAGCCAGGCTTTACCTTCTGATTTGAAGGTGTATGGGCCTTCTTCGATATTGACTTTCTGACCGTGCATGTAGGAAACGCCTACGTCCACAGACGCGTCTTTGTTAAACGCATAGGTGGTACCGGCGCTCAGCCACAGGCGATCCTGGTCCGGAATGGAGATAGAACGCTTGTTAGCCGGAACCGGGCTGTCATCGAACGCGATACCGGTACGGAACGTCCAGTTGTCGTCCATATAGTAGGTGGTACCCAGCGCGATGCGGTATGCATCTTTGAAGCCTTCGTCTTTATAGAACAGCGTCTGGCCGTTGCTGCCGGTCGCTTTCAGCTCCTGGAACTGGCTCCAGCTGGTGTAGGTCAGGCTATAGTGAATGGCCCATTTCGGTGCCACTTTGTTATAGCCGGACAGTTCCCACATTTCAGGCAGATACAGATTCAGGGAGCCTGGAATGGTCGCGCCACCGGTGCCCGTTGGAATATTGTTGGCCGCTAACAGCGCTGAAGCTGCCGGTGGCAGGGCGCTTGAAGGTGGCAGGCTGCTCTTATAGTCGCCGTCGAAGTCAATTTTCACTTCTGAACGGTAGGTGAAGCCGTAGCGGTTATCCTTATCAATTTCATACAGGATACCGGCGTTCCAGCCGAAGCCCCATTTGTCACCCTTCAGGTGTGCAATTTGGGTATCTGGCGCAATAGAGTTTGCGTAGGCGGCAAGTGCACGACCTTCAGGCGTTGCTAAACCACCGCCCTGGGCAATTTTACCAGCCATCAGCTGGCCTAAGTCACCCGCATAACGGTCAATTTTTGCCTTGGCGTATACCGCGTTGAAGCCCAGACCGAAGCTCCAGTTGCTGCTCAGGCGGTAGGCGCCGCTCAGGTTCATGTTCAGGGTCGTCAGGTCGGTGGTACCGCCCATAGAGCCTGCTGCGTAGCTGTCATTATACTCGGTGGCCAGGCCGTAGTTGGAGGTGACGGACGCACCCCAGCCAAACTGGTCGTTGATCGGCGCCACAAAGTGCAGGTTAGGCACCCATGCGGTTGGCGCGATGTTTTTCGCATCCAGGCTTTTGCCCGACGGCGAGCGGCCAGAGATATCAACGTCCGGGTCAACGAAGATTGCGCCGGCAGAGAAAGAAGGGCGATCGAACATCATGATGGTAGCGGGGTTGCGGCTTGCTGAACCCGCATTATCCGCAACTGCACCTTCCCCCGAATACGCTCGGCCAAGGCCAGAGGAAGAGAACTCGTTTAATTGAAAGCCGGCGGCGTACGCCTGGGAGGAGACTATTGCCACTGCAACCGCGAGGGCTGACTTAGTAAACAGGTTTTTCTGGCTCATGACCAAAACCTCATTGATTTATTTTTATGCAAACAATGTTACATACCGTAACAGGAGCGCGAATAGTAGGGACTGATCGGGTACAGAGAAATCAGACCAGTGGCGAGAGTATAGGTCTGACCAGCGAGGATGTTGCAAGTTTGTTTCTAAAGTTTTTCATGTTTGATCTTGAAAACGGGATCTGAGTGGCAAAATTGGGGGGAACTTCTCATCAAAGCGAGGATGTTATTTGTTTTAGATCATTTTTAAGTGTGATTTCCGTCACTTGTCGGTTTTGTGAGGATTATCAACTGGAGCAGATGCAACGGCGGGCGTAAAATAGCCACAATTATTTTAACCATTCTCCTATTTTAAGCCGCATTACAGAGGAAAGCGTGATGAGTAAAAATACCGCCGATGAAACCCCGGTTTGCTGCTGCATTGATGTCGGTTCTATTATCGACAACACAGATTGCATCGCCTCCTACAGCCGTGTATTTACTAGCAAAACAGAAGCCGATGAAGTCCTGGCTGCGTTAACGGCTAAAGCCCGTGACGTTGAGTCTGAACCTTGCCAGATTACACCGCGCTACACCGAAGTCGCCGACGGCGTGCAGCTGGATATCGATTTCCAGTTTAGCTGCCAGGCCGAAACGATGATCTTCCAGCTCGGCCTGCGTTAAATTCCCGCTCTCTAATTCCCCCGTGTAAAGCGGGGGCGTTCATTTCGTTATGTAATAATTCGTGTCGCTTCTCCCATTTTTCTCGCCCGCTGGTTGGCTGGATGTGAATTTTTAGTTAAGACTGTGATCAGGTCAGACCACTTTTTGTCTGTATTCACTTTTTTTAGCAGGGGAGCGTTATGAGTCAGGCACTGCCGTTGATTACCCGCCAGGGCGATCGTATTGCCATTGTCAGTGGTTTACGTACGCCGTTTGCCCGTCAGGCCACGGCTTTTCATGGTATTCCCGCCGTCGATCTCGGCAATATGGTGGTGAGCGAGCTAATGGCCCGCAGCGAAGTGCCGCCCGAGGCGATTGAGCAACTGGTCTTTGGCCAGGTGGTACAAATGCCGGAAGCGCCAAACATTGCCCGTGAAATCGTGCTGGCGACCGGCATGAGCGTACATACCGATGCCTACAGCGTCAGCCGTGCCTGCGCCACCAGTTTCCAGGCCGTTGCGAACGTCGCCGAAAGTTTGATGGCCGGCACCATTCGCGCCGGGATTGCCGGTGGCGCAGATTCCTCTTCCGTGTTGCCAATTGGCGTCAGCAAAAAGTTGGGGCGAACGCTGGTGGACGTGAATAAAGCGCGCACGCTCGGGCAGCGGCTGAAACTGTTTTCCAAATTACGTCCTCGCGATCTTTTGCCTGTTCCTCCCGCCGTGGCTGAATATTCTACCGGTCTGCGTATGGGGGATACCGCTGAGCAGATGGCGAAAACTCACGGCATCACTCGCGAACAGCAGGACGCGCTGGCACATCGTTCCCACGAGCGTGCCGCCCAGGCCTGGCAGGAAGGAAAGCTGGCCGATGAAGTGATGACGGCGTTTATTCCTCCCTATCGCCAGCCGTTCGCTGAAGATAACAACGTGCGTAAAGGCTCCAGCCTCGCCGATTATGCAAAACTCCGTCCGGCGTTTGACCGCAAGCACGGCACCGTGACCGCGGCTAACAGTACGCCGCTGACGGACGGCGCTGCGGCCGTGATCCTGATGACCGAATCCCGGGCAAAAGAGCTTGGCCTCAAGCCGCTCGGTTTCCTGCGCAGCTATGCGTTCACCGCCATTGATGTCTGGCAGGATATGCTGCTTGGCCCCGCGTGGGCGACGCCGCTGGCGCTTGAGCGCGCGGGCATTACGCTGAATGATTTGACCCTGTTTGATATGCACGAAGCCTTTGCCGCGCAGACGTTAGCCAACCTGAAAATGCTTTCCAGTGAAAACTTTGCCCGCAATGTGCTGGGCCGGGCTCACGCCACGGGCGAAGTCGATGACGCGAAATTTAACGTGCTGGGAGGGTCGATCGCCTACGGGCATCCGTTTGCGGCGACGGGCGCAAGGATGATTACCCAGACGTTGCATGAACTGCGTCGCCGCGGGGGAGGCTTTGGTCTCGTTACCGCGTGTGCGGCCGGTGGGCTTGGTGCGGCAATGGTTCTGGAGGTGGAGTGATGGCACAGCAAGGCGCATTCGATTTACACATCCGACTGGATAACGTTGCCGTAGTGACCATCGACGTTCCGGGCGAAAAAATGAATACCCTGAAGGCCGAATTTGGGGCGCAGGTACACAGTATTATAAAAAAACTGCGCGACAACCCGAGCGTGCAGGGGCTGGTATTTATCTCCGGCAAGCCGGACAACTTTATCGCCGGGGCCGACATCAACATGATAGGCGGCTGCAAAACGGCTGAAGAAGCCCAAGAGCTGGCGAGGCAGGGGCAGCAGATCATGGCAGAAATCGCCGCGCTGCCGATCCCGGTGGTGGCCGCGATTCACGGCGCCTGCCTGGGCGGCGGCCTGGAGATGGCGCTTGCCTGCCATGTCCGCATCTGTACCGATTCACCTAAAACGCTGCTTGGCCTGCCGGAAGTGCAACTGGGCCTGCTGCCGGGCTCGGGCGGCACTCAGCGTTTACCTCGCCTGATAGGCGTCAGCAATGCGCTGGACATGATTTTGACCGGCAAGCAGCTGCGCCCGCGTCAGGCCCTGAAGCTGGGGCTGGTGGATGACGTGGTGCCCGAATCTATTTTGCTTGAGGCCGCTGTTGAGCTGGCGCTTAAAGGGCGGAAACCTTCGCGTGAACTGCCGGTAAAAGAACGCGTACTCGCCGGGCCGCTGGGGCGCTCGCTCTTGTTCAGCATGGTCAGCAAGAAGACCGAAGAGAAGACGCAGGGCAATTACCCGGCAACGGGCCGCATTATCCAGGTTATCCGCACCGGGCTGGAACAAGGGAGCAAAAGCGGCTATGAGGCCGAGGCCAAAGCGTTTGGTGAGCTGGCCATGTCTCCTGAATCTGCCGCTTTGCGCGGCCTGTTCTTTGCCAGTACGGAGTTGAAAAAAGAGTATGGCGGTGAAGCAAAGCCCGGCAAACTAAATTCTGTCGGCGTGCTGGGGGGGGGATTAATGGGCGGTGGGATCGCCTATGTGACGGCCACCAAAGGCAAGCTTCCGGTGCGCATTAAGGACATTAACAACGAAGGTATTAACCACGCGCTGAAATACAGCTGGGATCTGCTGGAGAAGAAAGTCCGTCGTCGCCATATGAAGCCTGCCGAGCGCCAGCGCGAACTGGCACGTATCTCCGGTGGAACCGATTACCACGGCTTTAGCCAGCGAGATATTGTGGTGGAAGCCGTGTTTGAAGATCTGGCGCTGAAGCAAAAAATGGTGGCTGAGGTTGAACAGTATGCCGCACCGCACACCGTTTTTGCCTCGAATACTTCTTCGCTGCCGATTGCCGATATTGCCGCTCAGGCAGCGCGCCCGCAGCAGGTTATTGGCCTGCATTTCTTCAGCCCTGTAGACAAAATGCCGCTGGTCGAAGTGATTCCTCATGCAGGGACTAGCGCGGAAACCATTTCCACGACCGTGCAGTTGGCGAAAAAACAGGGCAAAACGCCGATTGTGGTAGGCGACAGCGCCGGGTTTTACGTCAATCGCATTCTTGCGCCTTATGTTAATGAAGCGCTGCGCTGCCTCACGGAAGGTGAGCCGATCGAGCGTATTGACGATGCGCTGGTGAAGTTCGGTTTCCCGGTGGGGCCGGTACAATTGCTGGATGAGGTTGGGATAGACGTCGGCACGAAGATTATCCCGATTCTGCAGCAGGCTTTCGGCGATCGCTTTGCCGCGCCTGATACCGTGGATGCAATCTTGAAGGACGATCGCAAAGGAAGAAAAAATGGTCGCGGTTTCTATCTTTATCCTGCAAAAGGGCGTAAAAGCAAGAAACAGCCTGACACAGCGATTTACACGCTGTTAGGCGTGACGCCGAACGGGCGTCAGACCCCGGAACACATCGCCGAGCGCTGCGTCATGATGATGCTCAACGAGGCCGCTCGCTGCCTCGATGAGGGCGTGGTCAGAAGCGCACGTGATGGCGATATTGGCGGCGTTTTCGGCATTGGTTTTCCGCCGTTTTTAGGCGGGCCGTTCAGGTATATGGACAGCCTGGGGGCCGCCGATGTGGTGGCAAAATTACAGCGTTTAGCGAGCCAGTACGGGGAGCGGTTCAGCCCCTGTGAAAGGCTGATTATTATGGCTGAACAACACCTTAGTTTCTGGCCTGCGCTGACGTCGCAGCCGGTGACCGAGCTTGACGAAGCGCTGAGCTAAAACCGGTAAATGTACGCTGCAAGGTCATTTTGTAAACAGATATTGACTATACTTGCAGCATTGAGGTAAAAGACAGCGTTTCATTCGATGTACGGATAAGGCACAATGCCCGGCTGCCGTGAACCCCACTTTTTCAGCGTGCGGGTTCAGGCGTTCCTGGTTAACAAAAGCGGTGCAATATGCAAGTTTTTATCATGCGTCACGGCGACGCAGCACTCGATGCTGCCAGCGACTCGGTTCGTCCCTTAACCCAATGTGGGTGTGATGAATCCCGTCTGATGGCGACCTGGTTAACGGGTCAAGTGGCAAGTATCGAACGTGTTCTGGTGAGCCCTTACCTGCGAGCTGAACAGACCCTGGACGTGGTGCGGGAAGCGCTGAACCTCCCGGAAAAAGAAGACATCCTGCCAGAGCTGCGGCCCTGCGGGGATGTAGGCCTGGTGGGGGATTACCTGCTGGCGCTGGCAAGTCAAGGTGTTAAATCTGCGCTGGTGGTTTCCCACCTGCCGCTCGTGGGTTACCTGGTTTCCGAGCTTTGCCCGGAAGAGGCTCCGCCGATGTTTACTACTTCGGCCATTGCCAACGTCACGCTGGACCCGGATACCGGTAAAGGCGTGTTTAACTGGCAGATGAGCCCCTGCAACTTCAAGGTGGCTAAGGCTATCTGATTGCTGTGAGCATGAAAAAAAGAGTCGCGAATGCGGCTCTTTTTTCTTTTAAGGTGCTCAGGATTTTCCCCCTCACCCTAACCCTCTCCCCAAAGGGGCGAGGGGACTGCTCCCGATCGTTTTCCCCCTCTCCCTCTGGGAGAGGGCCGGGGTGAGGGGAATCCCTTGCGCTGAGCTTATGGCAGCTCCGGCGGCTGCCACTCTTCAATTTCTATTAACACCAGCAGCGCGGCATCGCCGCCGTACTCTTTCGGAGCCTGATGAAACGCCACAATATGCGGATGCTGCGCCAGCCAGAGCGGCGTTTGCTGCTTCAGGACGTGTTTACCGTGGCCGTGCATCACACAGGCACAAAAAACGTGCTCGCGGCGGCAGGCGGCAATCAGCGCGCCCAGCTCCTGTTTGGCCTGAAGCTGGGTCAGACCGTGTAAATCAAGAAATAGCTCCGGAGAATAATCCCCGCGACGCAGTTTCTTCAGTTCAAAATGACTCACGCCTTCGCGCACGTAGCGCATTGGCCCTTCGGTCGCCAGGCGTGGCTGAAACTCATCGGAAAAATAGTGGCTGGCATCGGCCTGCTCCTGCAACAGACGCTTCACGGGCACTTCCGTTATTTTCTTGCGCACCGGGCGGTGGACAATCGTGTCCTGAGCCAGTTTTTTCGTGCCGCCCATCAAGCCGCGAAACAGCGCCTCATCTTCGGAACTGAGCGGTGATTTTTTTTTCATGTTTCTCTCATCTCGCATTCGCTTTGCTGCCAGTTTACCTGCTTTACCCGGCAGCAATAAAGAAAACGCAAATTTCGCGGCCTCCCGGCGTCGATGGATGCTGATTTGTCGCCTCCTTCATGGCAAACTAGCCGATTATTATTGAACTAGCGTGAGTCGCCTGCGGAGGGCACGTGGATAAAATTTTCGTCGATGAGGCAGTAAACGAGCTGCATACCATTCAGGACATGCTGCGCTGGTCGGTCAGCCGCTTTAGCGCCGCCAACATCTGGTATGGGCACGGCACCGACAATCCATGGGATGAAGCCGTTCAGCTGGTTCTGCCAAGTCTGTACCTGCCGCTGGATATTCCTGAAGACATGCGCACCGCGCGTCTGACCCCAAGCGAGCGTCACCGTATCGTCGAGCGCGTGATTCGCCGCGTCAACGAACGTATTCCGGTTGCCTACCTGACCAATAAAGCCTGGTTCTGCGGCCACGAGTTCTACGTGGACGAACGTGTACTGGTGCCGCGCTCGCCGATTGGAGAGCTGATTAACAACCGCTTTGCCGGGATGATCGACCACGAGCCGCAGCACATTCTGGATATGTGCACCGGCAGCGGCTGCATCGGGATTGCCTGCGCCTATGAATTCCCGAATGCGGAAGTGGATATTGTTGATATTTCCCCTGACGCTATCGCCGTGGCCGAGCAGAACATTGCCGAGCACGGCCTGGACCACAACGTCACGCCGATTCGTTCTGACCTGTTCCGCGACCTGCCTAAAGTGCAGTACGACGTGATTGTGACGAACCCGCCGTATGTTGATGAAGAAGACATGGCGGATCTGCCGGGCGAATACCACTTCGAACCTGAGCTGGGCCTCGCGGCCGGCAGCGATGGTCTGAAGCTGGCTCGTCGTATTCTTGGCTGCGCGCCGGATTACCTGGCCGACGGCGGGATCCTGATTTGTGAAGTGGGGAACAGCATGGTACACCTGATGGAGCAGTACCCGGAGGTGCCGTTCACCTGGCTTGAGTTCGACAACGGCGGCGACGGCGTATTTATGCTGACTAAAGCGCAGCTGATTGACGCTCGCGAGTACTTCAGTATCTACAAAGATTAATTGCCGAACGTAGACGAGCCTTCGGGCTCGTTTTACTTCCCGCGCACAACACAATAACTAGAACGGTGATTAAGGAGCCGTGATGGCTGGTAACAGTATTGGACAGGTTTTTCGCGTAACGACATTTGGTGAATCTCACGGCATCGCGCTGGGCTGCATTGTTGACGGCGTCCCGCCGGGCATCCCGCTGACGGAGGCCGACCTGCAGCACGATCTCGATCGCCGCCGTCCGGGCACCTCGCGCTACACCACTCAGCGCCGTGAGCCTGATCAGGTCAAAATTCTCTCCGGCGTGTTTGAAGGCGTGACGACCGGCACGAGCATTGGCCTGCTGATTGAAAATACCGATCAGCGTTCCCAGGATTACAGCGCCATTAAAGACGTGTTCCGTCCGGGACACGCGGATTACACCTACGAACAAAAATACGGCCTGCGCGACTACCGCGGCGGCGGCCGTTCTTCTGCCCGTGAAACCGCCATGCGCGTTGCAGCGGGCGCCATTGCCAAGAAATACCTTGAGCAGAAATTCGGCATTAAAATTCGCGGCTGCCTGACGCAGATGGGCGATATTCCGCTGGAAATCAAAGACTGGGATCAGGTTGAGCAGAACCCGTTCTTCTGCCCGGATCCGGATAAAATCGAAGCGCTGGACGAGCTGATGCGAGGCCTGAAAAAAGAGGGCGACTCCATCGGCGCGAAAGTGACCGTTGTGGCTGATAACGTGCCGCCGGGCCTCGGTGAACCGGTCTTTGACCGCCTGGACGCAGACATTGCCCACGCGCTGATGAGTATCAACGCGGTGAAAGGCGTGGAAATTGGCGAAGGCTTCGGCGTGGTGAACCTGCGCGGCAGCCAGAACCGGGATGAAATCACCCAGCAAGGCTTCCAGAGCAACCACGCGGGCGGCATTCTGGGCGGCATCAGCAGCGGCCAGCAGATAGTGGCTAACGTGGCCCTGAAACCCACTTCCAGCATTACCGTGCCGGGCAAAACCATTAATCGCGAAGGCGAAGAAGTGGAGATGATCACCCGCGGGCGTCACGATCCTTGCGTAGGGATCCGCGCTGTGCCGATCGCAGAAGCGATGCTGGCTATCGTGCTGATGGATCACCTGCTGCGCCAGCGCGCTCAGAACGCTGACGTTTCTTCCCCGCTGCCTCGCTGGTAAGACGATGAACAAACTCCTGATCGGGATGCTGGCGCTGGCCGCCAGCGCCCAGGCTTTAGCGGCGACGCCGTGGCAAAAAATCGACCACCCGATTGCCGGTAGCGCGCAGTCTATTGGCGCGTTTTCCAACGGCTGCATCGTCGGGGCTCACGCGTTGCCGCTTGAGGACGCCCGCTACCAGGTGATACGCCCGGATCAGCGTCGCTACTTTGGTCATCCCGATCTGGTGATGTTTATTCAGCGCCTGAGTAATCAGGTAAATCAGCTCAGCCTGGGGACAGTGTTGATTGGTGACATGGGCATGGCGGCAGGCGGGCGTTTTAGCTCCGGCCACGCCAGCCATCAGACCGGGCTTGATGTCGACATTTTCCTGCAACTGCCAAAAACTCGCTGGACGTCGGCGCAATTGCTGCGCCCTCAGGCTTTGGATTTGGTTGCTGCCGACGGCAAGCGCGTGGTGCCTTCGCTGTGGAAACCGGAAATCGACAGCCTGATTAAGCTCGCGGCTAAAGATAACGAGGTGACGCGCATCTTCGTGAACCCGGCTATTAAGCAGCGGCTTTGCGAAGATGCGGGCGCTGACCGCGACTGGCTGCGTAAGGTGCGCCCGTGGTTTGCCCACCGCGCCCACATGCACGTTCGCCTGCGCTGCCCGGCTAACAGCCTTGAGTGTGAGGATCAGCCTCTGCCTCCTCCGGGAGACGGCTGCGGGGCCGAGCTGCAAAGCTGGTTCGCGCCGCCTGCACCGGGCAGCACGCCGCCGAAAAAGACAACGCCACCGCCGCTACCCGCCTCCTGTCAGGCATTACTGGATGAGCACGCTCTCTAAATGGAATGGTTTATGGTTTCCCCGCTGCTGCTGCTGGCGCTGTTTTTTGTCGCCATGCTGGCCGGGTTTATTGATGCCCTTGCGGGCGGCGGCGGTTTACTGACGGTCCCTGCCTTGCTGGCGGTAGGCATGTCTCCTGCTCAGGCCCTGGCAACCAACAAGCTACAGGCCTGCGGTGGCTCGGTTTCAGCCTCTCTCTATTTCATTCGCCGCAAGGTGGTCAGCCTCGCCGATCAGAAGCTCAATATTCTGATGACCTTTATCGGCTCTACCTGCGGCGCATTGCTGGTGCAGCACGTGAAGTCCGATATTTTGCGCCAGATCCTGCCGCTGCTGATTATCGGCATCGGGCTCTATTTCCTGCTGATGCCAAAGCTCGGGGAAGAAGACCGGCAGCGCCGCCTGCACGGTTTGCCGTTCGCGTTAATTGCCGGGGGCTGCGTCGGTTTTTATGATGGCTTCTTTGGCCCCGGCGCCGGGTCGTTTTACGCGCTGGCCTTTGTGACGCTTTGCGGCTTCAACCTCGCCAAATCCACCGCCCACGCGAAAGTCCTGAACGCCGCCTCCAATCTTGGCGGGCTGCTGCTGTTTATCATCGGCGGCAAGGTGATTTGGGGCACCGGCTTTGTGATGATGGCCGGGCAATTTTTAGGGGCGAGGGCGGGTTCGCGCCTCGTCTTAAGTAAAGGGCAGCAGCTGATTCGCCCAATGATTGTCGTTGTTTCGGCGGTAATGAGCGCCAGGCTGCTGTATGACAGCCACGGACCGGAAATTCTCCATTGGTTAGGGATAGCCTGAAATGAATGATGTCTCTATGAGCAAACAACACCATTACCAGGAACTGATTGACGTGTTCGATAGCTGCTTCCTGGCAGAGTTTAATACCCGCTTGATCAAGGGTGATGACGAGCCTATTTATCTGCCTGCGGATGACGAATTGCCGTATAACCGCATCGTCTTCGCGCACGGCTATTACGCCAGCGGAATGCATGAGATTTCCCACTGGTGCGTGGCGGGCGCAGAGCGCCGCAAGCTGGTGGACTTCGGTTACTGGTATTGCCCGGACGGGCGAGACGCCGAAACCCAGGGCAAGTTCGAAGATGTGGAAGTGAAGCCGCAGGCGCTGGAGTGGATGCTCAGCACCGCCGCGGGCTTCCCGTTTAACGTCAGCTGCGACAACCTGAGCGGCGATTTTGAGCCTGACCGCATTGCGTTTCAGCGCCGGGTTCATGCCCAGGTTATGACTTATCTGAAAGACGGGATCCCCGAGCGCCCGGCTCGTTTGATTGACGCGCTAAGGGCGTATTATGGTACCCCTGCGCTCGAAGCCGGGCAGTTTGCCTGGCCAGAAGACCTAAACTAAAAATCACCTGTATGAAGAGGATGTATGATGATCGCGGAATTTGAGTCACGTATTTTGGCGTTGATTGATGAGATGGTGGAGCACGCCAGTGACGACGACCTGTTTGCCAGCGGTTATCTGCGTGGGCACCTGACTCTGGCGGTAGCCGAACTGGAAAACGGCGACGACCATACGCCAGACGCGCTGCATGTGGTGGTGAGCGATAGCCTGCAAAAGGCGATTCAGGCCGGTGAGCTTTCCCCGCGCGACCAGGCGCTGGTATTGGGCATGTGGGAAACGCTTTTCGAGAAGGCTAAATTTTAACCCTCGCCCTAACCCTCTCCCTAAAAGGGAGAGGGGATAAAAGCGTTACAGAGGAGCTGATGAGGGGAACATCACTTCACTGCTTTTCCTTTCAATAGCTTCCTTACCCAAAGCCGATTCGGGTTCAGCGCCGCGAGCGTGACTGCATCCAGCGGAATAGGTTCTTCACTCATCTGCGCTGCCAGAATCTCAGAAGCCAGCGGCGCGCTACACAGCCCGCGTGAGCCCAATGCACCCAGCATATAAAGATTGCCGTAAACCGGTGCAGGCTCTGCGTTTGCACGATCCTCGGCCAGCCCGATATATTGCTCAAGCGTGGCGTCATAATCTGGCACACTGCCCACCATTGGAAGGTGGTCGCGTGAAGCGCAGCGCACGCCGCAGCGGGCTTCGTTGGCTGAAACGTCCACTTCTTTTGCCCATTCTGCATTCGGCAGGCAGTCGAGCAGGCGCTGGCGATTATGCTGCTGATCTTCTGCATTCCAGGTCATTTCATCCCGGCCACGGTGATAGCTGGCGCCAATACAATGCTGCTGGTTTTGCGGGTTGACCGGCGTCAGATAGCCGTCGTAGCACAGCACCTGGCGGAGCTGGCTTAATCCCGGCGTGGTAGGAATATGGCTGACCTGGCCGCCGACTGAATAAACAGGCAGGTTCTGAGTTTGAGAAAACCCACTTATTTGATGTCCGTTGGCCAGCACGACGGCGGCATGCTGGGCGGTATCCTGCTGAGCAAAATCTATCTTCCAGCCGCCATTCGCTGCCGTTAAGTCGGTCACCCGGTATCCATAATGAATCTTCAACCCTTGCTGTTCGGCTAGCGCAAGAGCGCCGGCGGTAAGCTGTGCCGGGTAGAGCCAGCCGCCCAGCGGATAGCTGATGCCACCGCACTGCGTGTCCACGCCACAGGTGTCCGCCACCGTTTCAGCATCCACGGCCTTCGCCAGTAAGTCTGGCAGAGCCAGGCCGAGCATCTGTTCGATTTTATGGGCGCTTTTTTCATCCCAGGCGAGCTGGGTTACGCCGCACCAGGCATGATCAAAAGTTACCGGAAGGGCATCGTACAGGCGGCGCGCGAAGGTGAATGCCGCCGGGAAAAAGGTGGTTAGCGCCGCATCATGCGCGGTTAGCAGCGGGTAAAGTGCGCCCTGACGGTTGCCGGATGCGCCCTGGGCTGGAGCTTCATCCTCGCAATACAGGGTGACCTTCCAGCCTCGACGCAGCAGCGCCAGGGCGAGCAGGGCGCTGGCAATGCCGCCGCCAATAATCGCGGTTTCACGTTCACTTGTGCCAGGGCGAGCGTACCAGGGCGTGCGGGCAGGCGTCGCCACGGGGTGTGGTAGCGATCCTACGAGCATTTCGCGTTTGCGGCCAAACCCTTTGCTGCGTGTCACGGTGAAGCCCGCTTCAATTAAGCCACGGCGTACAAAGCCTGCGGAAGTAAAGGTCGCCAGCGTGCCCCCAGGGCGAGCCATGCGAACCATGGCCTGGAAGAGCTGCTGCGTCCACATATCCGGGTTTTTGGAGGGCGCGAAGCCATCCAGGAACCAGGCATCGACCTGCTGATTAAGGGTGTCATCTAACTGAGATATCAGCTCGTTAATATCGCCAAACCACAGGTCAAGCGTGATGCGGCCATTGTCCAGTAGCAGGCGGTGGCAGCCGGGAATCGGCAGCGGCCATTGTTGCTGGAGCTCGGTGGCGAAGCGACTGAGCTCTGGCCAGTGCTGATGGGCCAGCGCCAGATCGGCGGCGGTCAGGGGAAATTTTTCAAAACTGATAAAATGTAGCCGTTTTAAGCAGGCATCTTCACGTTTCACACAAAATTCATCGAACGCCTGCCATAAAGTCAAAAAGTTAAGGCCGGTACCAAACCCACTTTCTGCGACCACAAAAAGCGGTCTTTCGTGGGTTGCAAAGCGTTCAGGGAGATGGTTTCCGCCGAGGAAGACGTATCGCGTCTCTTCCAGTCCGTTATCGTTAGAGAAGTAAACGTCGTCAAAATCTCGGGATACAGGTGTACCTTCTTCGTTAAAACCGAGGTTGGCGGATTGTATAGGGGAATGTTTCACGTAAGTTGCTCGTCTGACAGGCAGTGGCACGATCATAACGGTGTGAGCGGAGCGGCGCAAATTTCCGCACAATTTGGCTGATCGGACTTGTTCGGCTTACAACTGTACGCTATTGTGCGACACGAAATCCTACATAGTGCAGTGAACGAGGTATTTGAATGAAACGTGCAGTGATTACTGGCCTGGGCATTGTTTCCAGCATTGGTAATAACCAGCAGGAAGTCCTGGCATCTCTGCGAGAAGGACGCTCAGGGATCACTTTCTCGGAAGAGTTTAAAGACGCGGGAATGCGTAGCCACATCTGGGGTAACGTCAAGCTGGATACCACTGGTTTGATTGACCGTAAAGTGGTTCGTTTCATGAACGATGCCTCTATCTATGCCTATCTCTCCATGCGTGAAGCGATTGCCGATGCAGGCCTGAGCGAAGAGGTTTACCAGAACAACCCACGCGTTGGTCTGATTGCCGGTTCCGGCGGCTCTTCTAAAGCGCAGGTCTTTGGTGCTGACGCCATGCGTAGCCCGCGCGGCCTGAAAGCCGTGGGGCCTTACGTAGTGACCAAAGCCATGGGCTCCGCGGTTTCTGCTTGCCTGGCAACGCCGTTCAAAATTCATGGGGTGAACTACTCCATCAGCTCCGCCTGTGCAACTTCCGCCCACTGTATCGGTAACGCGGTAGAGCAGATTCAGCTCGGTAAACAAGACATCGTCTTTGCCGGCGGCGGCGAAGAGCTGGGCTGGGAAATGGCGTGTGAGTTCGATGCGATGGGCGCCCTGTCCACCAAGTACAACGAAACGCCAGAAAAAGCTTCCCGTACCTATGACGCGCACCGCGACGGCTTCGTCATCGCAGGCGGCGGCGGTATGGTTGTCGTTGAAGAACTGGAGCACGCGCTGGCTCGTGGCGCACACATCTACGCTGAAATCGTTGGCTACGGCGCAACGTCTGACGGCGCAGACATGGTTGCCCCGTCCGGTGAAGGCGCGGTGCGCTGCATGAAGATGGCGATGCACGGCGTTGATACCCCAATCGACTACCTGAACTCCCACGGTACTTCTACTCCGGTAGGCGACGTGAAAGAGCTGGGTGCGATTCGTGAAGTGTTCGCCGATCACAGCCCGGCGATCTCTGCGACCAAAGCCATGACCGGCCACTCTCTGGGCGCCGCGGGCGTACAGGAAGCCATCTATTCTCTGCTGATGCTTGAACACGGCTTCATCGCGCCAAGCATTAACGTGGAAGAGCTGGACGAACAGGCTGCTGGCCTGAACATCGTCACTAAAGCGACTGATGCAGCGCTGACCACCGTGATGTCCAACAGCTTCGGCTTCGGCGGCACTAACGCCACGCTGGTGATGCGTAAGCTGAACGCTTAATCGCCATAATCATTCGGAATGGGGCACCTGCGGGGGCCCCATTTTTTTGCCCATTGTTCAGCATTGACAGCCGGTTAACCGAAGGGCACTATGCATTCCCCTCCATTATCATTATTGATAATGCGTAAGCGTTTAACGTTAACCAACGCACCCTGTCATCTGAACACTCAGAGGAAAGGGCGCGGGGTAACTTGCGCCTTGCTCTGAATTTATGGAGTAAGCAGTATGTCTGCAGTACCTGATTCCACTCTTAAAACGTCGAAATCGGCAAATACATCGCTTTTCAGAATTACCTTTGCGGTCTTTCTTACCTATATGACGGTTGGCCTGCCGCTGCCCGTTATCCCGCTTTTTGTTCATCAGCAGCTGGGGTACGGCAACATGATGGTTGGCGTGGCGGTGGGCATTCAGTTTCTCGCCACCGTATTGACCCGGGGTTACGCGGGGCGACTCGCCGACCAGATGGGCGCTAAACGCTCCGTCCTGCAAGGGATGTTTGCCTGCGGACTGGCGGGCGCTGCCTACCTGCTCGCCGCGCTATTGCCGGTAGATCCAGCGGTGAAGTTTGCCTTGCTGATCGTTGGGCGGTTGATTCTTGGCTTTGGTGAAAGCCAGCTGCTGACCGGCAACCTGACCTGGGGGTTGGGGCTGGTCGGCCCTGGGCGTTCGGGTAAGGTGATGTCCTGGAATGGGATGGCGATTTACGGCGCGCTGGCTGCCGGTGCACCGCTGGGGTTGATGCTTAACAGCCAGTGGGGTTTTGTGGCGCTGGGCGTGACAACCATTGCTTTGCCGCTGATTGGGCTGCTGTTTAACGGCACCGTGAAACCTATTCCGGCCCATAAAGGCGAGCGGCCTTCGTTATTGACCGTGATCGGACTTATCTGGCAGCCGGGGCTGGGTCTCGCGCTGCAGGGCGTCGGCTTTGCGGTTATCGGCACCTTTGTTTCGCTCTATTTTGCCGCAAACGGCTGGGCCCATGCAGGCTTCACGTTGACGGCTTTTGGCGGCGCTTTTGTACTGGTGCGCGTGCTGTTTGGCTGGATGCCCGATCGCTACGGCGGCGTGCGCGTGGCGCTGTTTTCCCTTGCGGTTGAAACCGTGGGTTTGCTGCTGCTTTGGCACGCGCCTGGAGCCTGGACCGCGCTGCTGGGTGCGGCGCTGACCGGCTGCGGTTGTTCGCTTATATTCCCCGCGCTTGGCGTTGAAGTGGTTAAGCGTGTTCCGCCTCAGGTGCGCGGCACGGCGCTGGGCGGCTATGCTGCTTTCCAGGATATTTCATACGGTGTCACCGGGCCGCTGACCGGAATTCTGGCAACGTCTATGGGCTATTCGTCGGTGTTTATGGCCGGGGCCGTTTCTGCGGTGCTGGGGATTGCCGTGACGCTGGTGGCGTTCAGGAAGTAGGTTTGCTTGTTGCCCGTTTTTTCCCTCTCCTTTTGGGAGAGGGTTGGGGCGAGGAACTAGATCACCAGCCAGAGCAAAATCACCACCACGACCAGCGCGAGCAACGCCAGACCAGGCCTCGCGCTCAGCGCCTTTATCGGCTCGATAATTGCGCTAAACATCGGGTTGTAGATCGGCTTAATATCACGCACTTCAATCGTAGCTGGCTGGCGCTCGGCACGTTTTAAAAACACCTGATTGAGAATGTCCTGCACCTGCGCGGTCGTCAGTACCGTTTGCGGCGTGGCCTGGAAGCGCTGCTGGCTGTAATCCACCATCTCTTTCCACTCCTGCGGCTCAAGCGGCTGCTTTAGGGCCGCCTGCACGCTGTGCAAAGTAGGCGCAGACTGCTGGCTCAGCGTTTGCCTTGCCTGGAGCCAGGTTGTCAGCAAAGCAAAGTGCTTAGCCGGAATGAGTTCACCGGTTTTCACGCCGGACAGCTCCAGCATTGACTGCCAGATTTGTTTGCCGGACTCGCCCGTTGCCGCGGCGAGTTTGGTGACAAGCTGGTTCAGGCTGTTGTGCTCGGCGGGGAGCAGCGGGCGGTCGGTGGCCGGGCGCTGCTGCGGCTGAGGGATGGCGAGCTGGTTGTTTTGCAGCAGCGTCAGCACGGTTTTGAGCTGGTCCGGCGTGAGCTGGCTCAGCGCCGTCTGGCCAAACTGCTGGCGGATAAAGTCGCTCACCGCCTGGCGGTTATTGCCCTGGGGCAGCAAATCGCTCAGTTGCTGAATGATCTGACGCGTTGCCAGCGTGGTTTGCGCACTGGTCAGGCGCTGATTCAGGTTTTGCTCAGCGGCGGGGAAATGCCGGGACAGCAGCGGCGTCTCGCTTTTGAGTCCCAGATCGTGCTTAAGGCCCGCCCACACTTCAGCGCTCTGCTGTTGACTAAGCGCAATGATCCGGGTGATCAGGCGCTCCAGCACGGTACGTTGCTGGGTGGAAAGCGGCTGTTCGCCGGCGGCAGAAGGTGCGGAGGGAGGTTCCCCCGGAGGACGCGGCGTGGCGCCCTGAATGGGTTGCATTATAGTAAAATCCTTAAGCTCGCCTTAAACACGGCAAAACATATAACAAATATGCTCTAGATAATTCGAGTTGCAGGAAGAGGGCAAGACCGTGAGTCCTCAGGAGCATAGCTAACTATGTGACTGGGGTGAACGGGTGCAGCCAACGCGCCTGCAGCTTGAAGTATGACGAGCATAGTTCGTTATGCCCGGACGTCAGATTATGGCACACTATCCGGCCTTATCTCGACGATTAACAGACAGGTACTCAGGTGAAAATCCTCGTTGATGAAAATATGCCCTATGCCCGCGAACTTTTCAGCCGCCTGGGCGAGGTGACTGCCGTGCCGGGGCGTCCGATTCCGGTGGATGCGTTAACGGATGCTGACGCGTTGATGGTTCGTTCGGTCACCAAAGTGAATGCCGAACTGCTGGACGGTAAAGGGATTAAATTTGTCGGGACGGCCACGGCCGGAACCGATCACGTTGATGAAGCTTATTTGCAAAGTGCCGGGGTGGCTTTCTCTGCCGCTCCTGGATGCAACGCGATTGCCGTGGTTGAGTATGTGTTCTCCTCCTTATTGATGCTGGCCGAGCGCGATGGTTTTCAGCTGAAAGACCGAACCGTCGGTATCGTCGGCGTGGGTAACGTTGGTTCCCGTCTTCAGGCGCGTCTGGAAGCCTGGGGCGTGCGCATCTTACTGTGCGATCCGCCGCGAGCCGATCGCGGTGACGAAGGCGATTTCGTTTCGCTGGAAACGCTGGTGCAGGAAGCCGACGTCATCACCTTCCATACGCCACTGTTTAAATCCGGCGAGTATAAAACGCTGCATCTGGCGGACGAGGCGCTGATTAGCCGCCTGAAGCCTGGCGCTATTCTGATTAATGCCTGTCGCGGCCCGGTAGTGGACAACAACGCATTGCTGAAATGCTTAAAAGCAGGGCAGAATCTCAGCGTTGTGCTGGACGTCTGGGAGCCGGAGCCGGATCTCAACGTCGAGTTGCTCGACAAGGTCGATATTGGCACGGCGCACATTGCGGGCTATACGCTTGAAGGTAAAGCTCGCGGTACTACTCAGGTCTTTGAAGCCTTTAGCGATTTTATCGGCCAGTCTCAGACAGTGGCGCTGGATTCACTTCTGCCTGCGCCGGAGTTTGGCCGCATCACGCTGGCAGGCCCGCTCGATCAGCCCACGCTCAAAAGACTGGTGCATCTGGTGTATGATGTGCGCCGCGACGACGCGCCGCTGCGGAAGGTAGCCGGTCAGCCTGGTGAATTCGACAAGCTGCGTAAGAACTATCTGGAGCGCCGCGAGTGGTCATCGCTGTATGTGCAGTGTGACGATGCCGACGCGGCAGGCATGCTGCAAAAACTTGGCTTTAGCGCGGCACATCACCCGCTTCGCTGAGCAATATCTTCTGGCTCCCTGGGGCGACGTCCTGGGGAGCATCTGTTCTATTTTCTGGAGTAAACCAACATGTCCGAAGGCTGGAATATTGCCATTTTAGGCGCCACCGGTGCCGTAGGCTCAGCTTTGCTTGAACTGCTTGCTGAACGTCAGTTCCCGGTTGGTGAATTGTATGCCCTGGCGCGCGGCGAGAGCGCCGGTGAAAATCTGCGTTATGAAGGCAAAACCATCCTGGTGCAGGACGCGGCAGAGTTTGACTGGACGCAGGCTCAGCTGGCGTTCTTCGTCGCGGGCGTTGAAGCCTCCGCTCGCTATGTGGAAGAAGCGACCAACTCGGGCTGTCTGGTGATTGACTCAAGCGGTCTTTTCTCGCTCGAGCCGGACGTGCCGCTGGTTGTGCCGGATGTGAACCCGTTCGTGCTGAGTGATTACCGTAACCGTAATCTGGTGGCCGTGGCGGACAGCCTGACCAGCCAACTGCTGAGCGCGTTGAAACCGTTGATTGAGCAGGGTGGCCTGTCACGTATTCAGGTGACCAGCCTGCTGTCTGCTTCTGCGCGCGGCAAAGTGGCCGTAGACGCGCTGGCCGGGCAAAGCGCCCGTCTGCTGAACGGCATTCCTATTGATGAAGAAGACCTGTTTGGCCGCCAGCTGGCGTTCAACATGCTGCCGCTGGTGCCGGACGCCGAAGGCAGCGTGCGGGAAGAGCGTCGCCTGGTGAATGAAGTGCGTAAAGTGCTGCAGGACGATGGCTTAATGATCTCCGCCAGCCTTGTGCAGTCGCCGGTGTTCTATGGCCATGCCCAAATCGTCAACTTTGAAGCGCTGCGCCCGCTGGCGGCAGAAGAAGCCCGCGATGCGTTTGCTCAGGTAGAAGATATTGAGCTGTCTGAAGAGGGAGAATTCCCTACTCAGGTGGCGGATGCGTCCGGTAGCGGCCATCTTTCTATTGGCTGCGTACACAACGATTACGGTATGCCGGAGCAAATCCAGTTCTGGTCAGTCGCCGATAACGTTCGCTTTGGCGGCGCTCTGATGGCGATAAAAACCGCTGAGAAACTGGTGCAGGAGTATATGTACTGATGTCCGAAGTGCTAAGCGAAATTCCGCTTCATAAAATCGCGCTCGGCATTGAGTACGACGGCAGTAAATATTACGGCTGGCAGCGCCAGAACGAAGTGCGCAGCGTGCAGGAAAAGCTGGAAAAAGCGCTGTCTCAGGTAGCTAATGAGCCGATTAACGTGTTTTGCGCAGGGCGCACCGATGCGGGCGTTCACGCCACGGGCCAGGTGGTGCATTTTGAAACCACCGCGGTGCGCAAAGATGCGGCCTGGACGATGGGCGTCAATACGAATTTGCCTGGTGACATCGCCGTGCGCTGGGTAAAAGATGTGCCGTCTGAGTTCCATGCCCGCTTTAGCGCTACGGCTCGCCGCTATCGCTACGTGATTTATAACCACCGCCTGCGTCCGGCCATTTTGCAGCAAGGTGTAACCCATTTTCACCTTCCTCTGGATGCGGATAAAATGCACCGCGCCGCGCAGAGCCTGCTGGGGGAAAATGACTTTACCTCGTTCCGTGCGGTGCAGTGCCAGTCCCGCACCCCATGGCGCAATATGATGCACATTACGGTAAACCGCTACGGCGCTTACATCGTGGTGGATATTAAGGCCAACGCTTTTGTGCACCACATGGTGCGCAACATCGTCGGTAGCCTGATGGAAGTCGGCTGCGACAACCAGGCAGAAACCTGGATGGCCGATCTGCTGGCAATGAAGGACCGCACTAAGGCCGCTGCCACCGCGAAGGCGGAAGGGCTGTACCTGGTGTCGGTGGATTACCCCGACCACTTTGCGCTGCCGCGTCTGCCGATGGGGCCGCTTTTTTTAGCCGATTGATTGCTGCTTAAGAAAGGATACTTTGATGGATTTCATCCGTTTTATCATCGACTTCATTTTGCATATCGACGTGCATCTGGCCGAGCTGGTGGCACAATACGGCGTCTGGGTTTACGCTATTCTGTTCCTGATTTTGTTCTGCGAAACCGGGCTGGTAGTTACGCCGTTTTTACCGGGTGATTCACTGCTGTTTGTGGCGGGCGCGCTGGCGTCGCTGGAAACCAACGACCTGAACGTGCATTACATGGTCATTTTGATGGTGATTGCCGCCATCATCGGCGATGCGGTGAACTACACTATCGGGCGGCTGTTTGGCGAGAAGTTGTTCAGTAATCCGAATTCAAAAATCTTCCGCCGCAGTTATCTCGATAAAACTCACGCTTTTTACGAGCGTCACGGCGGAAAAACGATTATCCTCGCGCGCTTCGTGCCGATTGTGCGAACCTTCGCACCGTTTGTCGCCGGGATGGGGCACATGTCCTATCGCCATTTTGCGATCTATAACGTTGTCGGCGCACTGCTGTGGGTCTTGCTGTTTACCTACGCGGGCTACCTGTTCGGTAACCTGCCGGTGGTACAGGAAAACCTGAAGCTGCTGATTGTGGCAATTATCGTGGTGTCGATTTTGCCTGGCGTGGTGGAAGTTATACGCCACAAACGCGCGGCGTCGCGGCAGTCAAAATAATACGTGGCAGCGGTTAGACCACTTTTTTATCCAAAGTCGTGGGCCGTTGTGTTTTAATGAGCACCATTTATGGTCTGGGGCAGGGAAAACTGCCGCAGAAAAGCTGGTATCGACCAGGTTCAAGCAGAAAGGTCATCAATGAGCTGGATTGAACGAATTCTCAATAAGAGCAATATTACTCCCACCCGCAAGGCGAGCATCCCTGAAGGGGTGTGGACCAAGTGCGACAGCTGCGGCCAGGTCCTGTACCGTGCTGAGCTGGAACGCAATCTTGGTGTCTGCCCTAAGTGCGATCACCACATGCGTATGTCGGCCCGCGATCGCCTGCATAGCCTGTTAGATGAAGGCACAATGGTGGAATTGGGGAGCGAGCTTGAGCCAAAAGATTTGCTGAAGTTCCGTGACTCCAAGAAGTACAAAGATCGTCTGGTTAGCGCGCAGAAAGAGACCGGCGAGAAAGACGCGCTGGTTGTTATGAAAGGCACCCTGCACGGTATGCCTGTTGTGGCTGCAGCCTTCGAGTTCGCCTTTATGGGCGGCTCAATGGGCTCCGTAGTTGGCGCGCGTTTTGTTCGTGCCGTTGAGCAGGCGCTGGAAGACAACTGCCCGATGGTGTGCTTCTCCGCATCCGGCGGGGCGCGTATGCAGGAAGCGCTGATGTCGCTGATGCAGATGGCGAAAACCAGCGCTGCGCTGGCAAAAATGCAGGAACGCGGTCTGCCGTACATCTCCGTGCTGACTGACCCAACCATGGGCGGCGTTTCCGCAAGCTTCGCGATGCTGGGTGATCTGAACATTGCCGAGCCGAAAGCGCTGATTGGCTTTGCCGGTCCACGCGTTATCGAGCAGACTGTTCGTGAAAAACTGCCGCCGGGCTTCCAGCGCAGTGAGTTCCTGATCGAAAAAGGCGCTATCGACATGATCGTTCGTCGTCCGGAAATGCGCCTTAAACTGGCGAGCATCCTGGCGAAGTTCATGAATCTGCCAGCGCCAAACCCGGAAGCCCCGCGTGAGCCCATCGTGGTTCCGCCAGCACCGGAACAGGGTCAAGAGGCCTGATTCGCAACTAAGGGCAGGCCAGCAGGTTCTGCCCTTTTCTTTATGTGCATGTTAAGTGGGCATCATGGACAAAGACCTTATTCCTCAAGCCACGTCGCCCCTGGCCACGTGGCTTTGCTATCTTGAGAACCTTCATTCCACCACTATCGATATGGGCCTTGAGCGCACCAGCAACGTTGCGCGCAAGCTCGATGTGCTGAAACCTGCGCCAACGGTCTTTACCGTGGCCGGCACGAACGGGAAAGGCACCACCTGCCGTACGCTTGAAACCGCGCTGATGGCCGACGGCTATCGAGTAGGGGTTTATAGCTCCCCGCATCTGGTGCGTTACACCGAGCGCGTGCGCATTCAGGGTGAAGAGTTGCCTGAAGCCCTGCATACCGCCTCGTTTGCCGAAATTGAGGCCGCTCGCGGAGATATTTCCTTAACCTATTTTGAATACGGAACGCTCTCGGCCTTGCTATTGTTTAAGCAGCAGGCGGTAGACGTGGTGATTCTTGAGGTTGGCCTTGGCGGGCGTCTGGATGCCACTAATATTGTGGATTCCGATGTGGCTGTGGTCACCAGCATCGCGCTCGATCACACCGACTGGCTTGGCCCGGACCGTGAGAGCATTGGCCGTGAAAAAGCCGGTGTCTTCCGCAGAGATAACCCTGCGGTTGTGGGCGAGCCAGATATGCCGCAGACGATTGCCGATGTGGCGCAGGAGAAAGGCGCGCAATTACTGCGCCGCGGCGTTGACTGGGATTATGAAGTTAACGGCACAGGCTGGACGTTCCGCGACGCTAACGGCGAGCTTAAAGATCTGCCGCTACCGCTGGTTCCACAGCCCAATGCCGCCACGGCGCTGGCCGCTTTACGTGCCAGCAAACTGAACGTGAGTGAAAAAGCGATACGCTATGGCATCGAATATGCCACGCTGCCAGGGCGTTTCCAGATTGTGTCTCAGGCACCGCGCGTGATTCTTGATGTTGCCCATAATCCTCACGCGGCGGCTTATCTTGCGGGTCGCCTGGCGGCGTTACCAAAACAGGGTCGTGTGCTGGCGGTGATTGGCATGCTACACGATAAAGACATAGCCGGAACGCTTGTCTGTTTGTCGCCTCAGGTCGATAGCTGGTATTGTGCTCCGCTGGAAGGGCCACGAGGCGCAAGCGCAGAGCAGCTTATGGCTCATCTTGGTCACGGCAGAACATTTGCAACCGTGGCGGACGCATGGCATGCCGCCATGACGGAAGCGACGGCCGAAGATACCGTGCTGGTGTGTGGTTCGTTCCACACGGTGGCCCATGTAATGGAAGTACTGGACGCGGGGAGAGCAGGTGGCGAGTAAGTTTCAAAACCGATTAGTCGGAACCATTATTCTGGTCGCACTGGGCGTGATTGTGCTGCCGGGTCTGCTGGATGGGCAGAAAAAACATTATCAGGATGAGTTCGCGGCCATTCCTTTGGTGCCAAAACCTGGAGACAGCGACGAGCCCGATATGCTGCCGGCGGCTACTCAGGCTTTACCAGCGCAGCCGCCGGAAGGCGCGGCGGAAGAGGTAAGGGCGGGCGCTTCCGTACCGCCGGGGCTGAACAGCGGAGCTATTCCGAATGAAGGTTCTGCGGGCGTTGACGAAGTGCCTGTCGCGCGCGAACAGCCTAAGCCGCAGCCCGTGCAGGAAAAACCAAAGCCCAAGCCGGTGGAAAAGCCGCAGCCTAAACCTGCCGCCGATGATAACACCGGGCAGCAGCTTGCCATGGCTTCCGAACAGCCGTCGAGGGCGGAAAAAACTGCCGACAAAGCCCCGACCGGGCAAGCCTATGTGGTGCAGCTTGGCGCATTGAAAAATGCGGACAAAGTGAATGAAATTGTTGGTAAACTGCGCGGGGCCGGGTTCAAGGTTTATACCTCGCCGACCACGCCTGTGCAGGGGAAAATTACCCGTATTCTGGTCGGGCCGGATGCTTCGAAAGATAAGCTGAAGTCTTCGTTGGGCGAACTGAATTCCCTTTCTGGTCTGAACGGCGTGGTGATGAATTACTCGCCGAGGTAGTCGTCTGTTACCCTCACCCCGGCCCTCTCCCTGGAAGGGAGAGGGGGAAAGATGTTGCACAGTTCGGTATCCTCGCCCTCTGGGGAGAGGGAAAAGTTATTACACCTATCGGTTCCCTCGCCCCTTTGGGGAGAGGGTTAGGGTGAGGGGAAAAGCGACGGCATAGCCTCGCTTCCCCCCAACGGAGTGAAGGCAAAACAGGCACTTTTTTAATGGCGTTGATGCTTTTTTCAACGCCATTATTTATTTACGCGGGGGAAGGAAATCCCTACGCAAACGTTTTCTTTTTCTGTTAGAATTCGCCCCGAACTGGACGTCAGGGCAATTTATCACGAGATTTTTTCATGATCTGGATAGATTACGCCATCATTGCGGTTATCGGTTTTTCTTGTCTGGTAAGCGTAATACGTGGGTTTGTGAAGGAAGCGTTATCGCTTGTGACCTGGGGATGTGCTTTCTTTGTCGCCAGTCATTACTACACTTATCTGTCAGTCTGGTTCACTGGCTTTGAAGACGAACTGGTACGTAATGGGATAGCTATCGCGGTGCTGTTTATCGCGACGCTGATTGTCGGTGCGATAGTCAATTATGTGATTAGCGCGCTGGTGCAAAAAACCGGCCTGTCGGGTACAGACAGGGTGTTGGGGATCTGTTTTGGCGCCTTGCGTGGCGTACTGATCGTCTCCGCCATTCTGTTCTTCCTGGATACCTTTACCGGTTTTTCGAAAAGCGATGACTGGCAAAAGTCGCAGCTTATCCCGCAATTCAGTTTCATCATCAGATGGTTCTTTGACTATCTGCAAAGCTCGTCAAGTTTCTTGCCCCGCTAATCGTAGCGGGGGGTGTGGCTTAATGAGGAAAAGACAACATGTGCGGTATTGTCGGTATCGCCGGTTTCATGCCGGTAAACCAGTCGATTTATGATGCGTTAACGGTGCTTCAGCACCGTGGCCAGGATGCCGCAGGCATCGTCACCATCGACGCGTTAAATTGCTTCCGTCTGCGTAAAGCGAATGGCCTGGTGAGCGATGTGTTTGAAGCCCGTCACATGCAGCGTCTGCAGGGGAATATGGGTATTGGCCACGTGCGTTACCCCACCGCCGGCAGTTCCAGCGCTTCTGAAGCTCAGCCTTTCTACGTCAACTCGCCTTACGGGATTACGCTGGCGCATAACGGTAATCTGACCAATGCCCACGAGCTGCGCAAAAAGCTGTTCGAAGAAAAGCGCCGCCACATTAACACCACTTCTGATTCTGAAATCCTGCTCAATATCTTTGCCAGCGAGCTGGATAACTTCCGCCATTATCCGCTGGAAGCAGACAACATTTTTGCCGCTATCGCCGCCACTAACCGCCAGATTCGCGGCGCTTACGCCTGCGTGGCGATGATTATCGGCCACGGCATGGTTGCCTTCCGCGACCCGAACGGCATCCGCCCGCTGGTGATCGGCAAACGCGATCTGGGCGATGGCCGCACCGAATACATGGTGGCCTCCGAGAGCGTGGCGCTGGACACTCTGGGCTTTGAATTCCTGCGTGATATCGCGCCGGGCGAAGCAGTTTACATTACCGAGAAAGGCCAGCTGTTCACCCGCCAGTGCGCCGACAACCCGGTCAGCAATCCTTGCCTGTTCGAGTACGTGTACTTTGCTCGCCCGGACTCCTTCATCGACAAGATCTCCGTCTACAGCGCGCGCGTTGAGATGGGTAAAAAGCTTGGCGAAAAAATTGCCCGTGAATGGGAAGACCTGGATATCGACGTGGTCATTCCGATTCCAGAAACCTCCTGCGACATCGCGCTGGAAATCGCCCGCATTCTTGAGAAGCCGTACCGCCAGGGGTTTGTGAAAAACCGCTACGTAGGCCGTACGTTTATCATGCCGGGCCAGCAGCTGCGCCGTAAATCCGTGCGACGTAAGCTGAATGCCAACCGCGCTGAATTCCGCGACAAGAACGTGCTGCTGGTGGATGACTCCATCGTGCGCGGCACCACCTCTGAGCAGATTATCGAGATGGCGCGTGAAGCCGGTGCCAAAAAGGTTTACCTGGCATCCGCTGCACCGGAAATTCGCTTCCCTAACGTGTACGGCATTGATATGCCGAGCGCCAACGAGCTGATTGCTCACGGCCGCGAAGTGGATGAAATTCGCCAGATCATCGGCGCCGACGGCCTGATTTTCCAGGATCTGGACGATCTGATCGAAGCGGTACGTGTGGAAAACCCGGACATCACCCAGTTCGAATGCTCCGTCTTTAACGGCATTTACGTGACGAAAGACGTTGACCACAAATACCTGCAGTATCTCGAATCCTTGCGTAACGACGACTCCAAGGCGCTGGCGCGTCAGAACGAAGTGGAAAACTTAGAGATGCACAACGAAGGCTAAGCTAAGCCGCCCTCGTTTACAGGCCCACGGTTTACCCCGTGGGCTTTTTTATGCCCGATGCACAGAGAGACAAATTGCGGTTGGTTTTTCATTCTATCATTCCATTACTTTATGGAATGATAGATGGAAGAGTGAATGTCAGACATTACGAGTCAAAATGCCTCCTGGGCCACGCTGCTTAGCGGCCATAACGGGCTGCGATCCCTGGCCCTCGCCGGCGGCGTGGCGCTGCATGCCATTAATATTTATATCGTCACCACGATTTTGCCGACCGTCATTCAGGAAATTGGCGGCCTGGCCTGGTATGCGTGGAACACCACGCTCTTTGTCGCCGCGTCGATTGTAGGCTCCGCCATCTCTGCGAAGCTGATTGCGCGGCAGGGCGCGGCGATGGCCTACCTGTCGGCCCTGCTGCTGTTTTCCTGTGGGGCGGTAATCTGCGCGCTGGCACCCTCCATGCCGGTCATGCTCCTGGGGAGAGTGGTGCAGGGACTCGGAGGCGGTGTGTTGTTTGCGCTGAGCTACGCGCTGATCCGCGTCGCCTTTGAGGCTCCGCTTTGGTCCCGGGCTATGGCGCTGGTTTCCGGCATGTGGGGCATAGCAACCCTATGCGGCCCGGCGATCGGCGGTGTTTTCGCGGAGATCGGCGAATGGCGCCTGGCGTTCTGGGCGCTGCTGCCGATAGCCGCCGTGCTTGCCCTGATTGTGATGGTGCAATTTAGAAGCATGTCGAAGCCTGAAGCCGGTGAGGCACGATTGCCCGTACTCACCATCTCGCTGTTGGTCCTGTCCGTGCTGGCCATTTCCCTCGCCGGTCTGGGCGACTCTTTGCCCCTGAATATCTCCGGAATAGCCGTTGGTCTGGGGCTGGGGTGGCTCATCGCTCGCCTGGACAGCAGGCCGGGCGCGGCAAAATTGCTGCCTCGCGGCGCTTATTCCCCGACGCGTGGTATTGGCCTGCTCTATGCGATGATGGCGCTGCTGGTCATTGGCCTGACGACGGAAATTTACGTGCCATACTTTCTGCAGCTCATCCATCTATTCAGCCCGCTGTCCGCCGGTTATTTGACGGCAATGATGGCCGGAGGCTGGACGCTGGCGGCGCTTTGTAGCGCTTCAGTCAGTTCAAAAATGTCGCAGCGGATAATCTGCGTCGGGCCGCTGGTGGTACTTGTGTCGTTGGTCACGCTGTCCATTATTATGCCGACACCTTTTAACGGCCCGGCGGGCGTGGTTACCTGCGGTACGGCGCTGGCGGGCGTTGGGTTCGGGATTGGTCTTGCCTGGCCTCATCTGTTAACGAAGGTATTTCAGGCGGCACCGCCCGGGGAAGAAACGCTGGCGTCCGCCTCCATTACCACCGTGCAGCTTTACGCGACGGCGCTCGCCGCCGCCCTGGCCGGGGTTATTACTAACGGGGCCGGCATCACCTCGCCCGGAGGGGTTGAAGGGGCCAGCACGGCCAGTATGGCGTTGTTTGGGGTCTTCGCTTTGGCGCCGGCCGGTGCGACGCTTTTAGCAATACGCCTGAGTCGGCAGGCCAGGTGATATCTGTCACTTTAGGGGCGGCAATGCTAACATCGGCGGCGTTTGGCGGATAACGGGCAGCGTGGATGAAAAAAGTGATGGGGAGCCCGCAGGGCCAACTAGAAATACTGGCAGGTCTTGCTCGCGCGATGGCGCATCCCCATCGTCTTGCCTTGCTGGAGGCCGTTTTTCAGCACGAAAGTTCAGTTGAGCAACTGGCAGAGACAACCGGCCTTTCCGTGACCAATACCTCCCAGCATTTACAGCAGCTCAGGCGGGCCGGGTTCGTGCAGTCGCGGCGCGTCGGGAAGCAGGTTTTTTACCGCGAAGGCGAAGGGCCGGTGGCAAACGTGCTCTCTGCTCTGCACAATTTTAATACCTGGCAGCACAGCGAAATGCAGCGCGTTGCGACAGCGAGTCTCTACAATCCGCAGCGGCTGGAGGGGGTTTCCATTGAAGCGCTGCTGGCCAGGCTGGAGCAGGGCGCGTTGTTGCTGGATGTTCGCTCCGCGGAAGATTATTCCGCCGGCCATATCCCCGGTGCGCTGAATATTCCGCTGGATAAGCTGGAGCAGCGCCTGTCTGATTTACCTCGCGACAGGGATATTCTGGCCTACTGCGGCGGGCGTTTCTGCGTACTTTCCAGACAGGCAGTGGCGTTTCTGCGCCAGAAAGACTTTATGGTGCAGCGCGTGGATGATGGTTTTCCTGGCTGGCAGGCGGCCGGGTTGCGAGTTGAGTCGAAATGGTCATCCTGAAAGGGTGAGATAAGGTGATGAATGAAACGACTGATTGTCGGTATTTCCGGCGCCAGCGGCGCCATTTACGGGGTGCGTTTACTGCAGATCCTCCAGCAGCTGCCGGAGGTGGAAAGCCACCTGGTGATGAGCAATGCGGCGCGCCAGACGCTGGCGCTGGAAACCGATTACTCGCTGCGTGATGTGCAGGCCCTGGCGGATGTTGTGCATGACTCACGGGATATCGCCGCCAGCATCTCTTCCGGCTCGTTTAAGACCATGGGGATGGCGGTGCTGCCGTGCTCGATTAAAACGCTCTCCGGCATCGTGCACAGCTATACGGACGGGCTGCTGACCCGTGCGGCGGACGTGGTGCTGAAAGAACGTCGCCCGCTGGTGCTTTGCATTCGCGAAACGCCGCTGCACCTCGGGCACCTGCGCCTGATGACCCAGGCATCCGAGCTGGGCGCGGTGATCATGCCGCCGGTGCCGGCGTTTTATCATCGCCCGCAAACGCTGCAGGATATTGTCGACCAGACGGTCAACCGGGTGCTGGATCAGTTTGACCTTGAGCTGCCCGAAGACCTGTTCGTTCGCTGGGGTGAACACAAGTAATGCACTGCTGCGGTGCATCACAAAATGATTGCCTCATTATGGGGCAATTCTGCAACGCCGATCGCTTTTAGAAGATTTAATCCTCGAAAACCGCCTTCCCCTCTAGTCCCGCTTCCCAGACCTGCTATCTTTCAAACTAGCGCGAAGTTGCAACGTTTTATTAACATAAATCAGCGGCTTTTTTCCACGCAGGGAAAAGTGGCATGAGAACTGCAACTCTCCGTATGCAAAGGCATTACCACACAACAAGACATCACAAATAAGAAAGCCAAACTTGAGGGTATCGTATGAAGAAGTCGGTTCTTGCACTGTCTTTACTGCTCGGCCTGTCCAGCGCAGCCAGCGTGTTTGCAGCGATTCCGCAAAACGTCCGCATTGGTACCGACGCGACCTACGCGCCATTCTCTTCGAAAGACGCGAAAGGCGATTTTGTTGGGTTTGATATCGATCTGGGTAACGAACTTTGCAAGCGCATTCAGACCAAATGTACCTGGGTTGGCAGCGACTTTGATTCCCTGATCCCGTCGCTGAAAGCGAAGAAAATTGACGCCATTATCTCGTCTCTGTCGATCACCGAAAAACGCCAGCAGGAGATCCTTTTCTCCAACAAGCTGTACGCGGCGGATTCCCGCCTGATCGCGGCCAAAGGCTCCCCGATTCAGCCGACGCTCGAATCGCTGAAAGGCAAGCACGTTGGGGTGCTGCAGGGCTCCATTCAGGAGACCTACGGCAACGCTGAATGGCGCCCGAAAGGCGTTGATGTGGTGGCCTACGCCAACCAGGATTTGATTTACTCTGACCTCGCTGCAGGGCGCCTGGATGCGGCATTCCAGGACGAAGTTGCCGGGAGCGAAGGCTTCCTGAAACAGCCTGCCGGGAAAGACTATGCCTTTGCCGGTCCGTCCGTGAAGGACAAAAAATACTTCGGCGATGGGACCGGGATCGGCCTGCGTAAAGATGACACCGAGCTGAAGGCCGCGTTCGATAAAGCGCTGGCTGAAATGCGTAAAGACGGGACTTACGACAAACTGGCGAAAAAGTACTTCGACTTTAATGTTTACGGCGAATAAGTTTATCCCTTAGTCTGTAGCCCGGTTTTGAATATATTCTTAACCTGGCAGGATAACTATGCAGTGGTGCAGCCCCGTTCCGGCTGCACCTTTATGGTGCGAAAACGGTTTGTTCGCAACGTGTTGCGTAAGTTTTCCCTGTTTGTAGTGGGTGTGAGCCTTAAGTAACGGACAGTCTATTGAGGATAATTATGAAAAAGCTGGTTTTGTCTCTTTCTCTGGTGCTGGCGTTTTCCAGCGTGACCACAGCATTCGCTGCCATTCCGAAAAACCTGCGGATTGGCACGGATCCAACCTATGCGCCATTTGAATCCAAAAATGCTCAGGGCCAGCTGATCGGCTTTGATATCGATTTGGCGAAAGAACTCTGCAAGCGCATTAACACCCAATGTGCCTTCGTTGAAAACCCATTGGATGCGCTGATCCCGTCGCTGAAAGCGAAGAAGATCGACGCCATCATGTCTTCGTTGTCCATCACCGAAAAACGTCAGCAGGAAATCGCCTTTACCGACAAGCTGTACGCGGCAGATTCTCGTCTGGTGGTGGCCAAAGGTTCCCCGATTCAGCCGACCCTTGAGTCGCTGAAAGGCAAGCGCGTCGGCGTGCTGCAGGGCACCACGCAGGAAACCTACGGCAATGAACACTGGGCGCCAAAAGGCATCGAAATTGTCTCCTATCAGGGGCAGGATTCCATTTACGCTGACCTGGCTGCCGGACGTATTGACGCTGCGTTCCAGGATGAAGTCGCCGCCAGCGAAGGCTTCCTGAAGCAGCCGGTGGGCAAAAACTATCAGTTCGGTGGCCCGTCCATTAAAGACGACAAGCTGTTTGGCGTGGGCACCGGCATGGGCCTGCGTAAAGAAGATAACGAACTGCGTGAGGCGCTGAACAAGGCGTTCGCGGAGATGCGTAAAGACGGCACTTACGACAAGTTAGCGAAGCCGTACTTTGATTTTAATGTGTATGGTGAATAAGCCTTACCGGTGACAAAGGCCCCGCGTCAGACGGGGCCCAATAAGCAGCAAACACTGACGACAGGATACGCACCATGTTGTATGGCTTTTCCGAAGTAATTTTCAAAGGGGCTCTGGTTACGCTTGAGCTGGCGCTCGCCTCGGTTGTCCTTTCCGTGCTGATTGGGCTTGCCGGTGCTGGCGCAAAACTGTCCAAAAATCGCCCGCTTGCTTTGCTGTTTGAAGGCTACACCACGCTGATTCGCGGCGTGCCTGACCTGGTGCTGATGCTGTTAATTTTCTACGGGCTGCAGATGCTGCTCAACAGCATTACAGATGCGCTTGGAATGGCGCAGTTTGATATCGACCCAATGATCGCCGGGATCATCACGCTAGGCTTTATCTATGGGGCTTATTTCACCGAAACCTTCCGTGGGGCCTATCTTGCCGTGCCGAAGGGCCATATTGAGGCGGCCACCGCCTTTGGCTTTACCGGGTCACAAACTTTCCGCCGTATTCTGTTCCCGGCCATGATGCGCTACGCGTTACCGGGGATAGGTAACAACTGGCAGGTTATCCTCAAAGCCACCGCGCTGGTTTCTCTGCTTGGCCTGGAAGACGTGGTGAAAGCCACGCAGCTTGCCGGGAAAAGCACCTGGCAGCCGTTCTACTTCGCGATTGTCGCCGGGATTATCTACCTGGTCTTTACCACGGTTTCAAACGGAGTGCTGCTCTGGCTTGAACGCCGCTATTCCGTTGGCGTGAAGAGGGCCGAGCTATGATCGATATTATTCACGATTACTGGCAGTCGCTGCTGTGGACTGACGGTTACCGCTTTACGGGCGTCGCCATTACGCTGTGGCTGTTGATTACGTCAGTGGTAATGGGCGGGATTCTGGCGCTGTTCCTCGCCATTGGGCGGGTGTCCAGCAACAAATTTATTTCGTTCCCCATCTGGCTCTTTACCTACGTATTCCGCGGTACACCGCTCTACGTGCAGTTGCTGGTGTTCTATTCCGGGATGTACACGCTGGAGATAGTCAAAGGTACGGAGCTGCTGAACGCTTTCTTCCGCAGCGGCCTGAACTGTACCGTGCTGGCGCTGACGCTGAATACCTGCGCCTACACCACGGAGATTTTCGCCGGTGCTATTCGCTCGGTTCCGCACGGTGATATTGAAGCTGCGCGCGCTTACGGCTTCTCAAAAGTGAAAATGTACCGCTGTATTATTCTGCCTTCCGCGCTGCGTATTGCGCTGCCGGCCTACAGCAACGAAGTGATCCTGATGCTGCACTCTACGGCGCTGGCGTTTACCGCCACGGTGCCGGATCTGCTCAAGATTGCCCGTGATATCAACTCCGCAACCTACCAGCCGTTTACCGCGTTTGGCATCGCGGCCGTGCTGTATTTGATTATCTCTTATGTGCTGATAAGCCTGTTCCGCAAAGCGGAAAAACGCTGGCTGCAGCACGTTAAACCCGCTTCGCACTGAGTGACTTCTGATGGCTGAAATTAAACTAAACGTAACGGATCTGCACAAACGCTACGGCGAACATGAAGTGCTCAAAGGGGTGTCTCTGAAGGCTAACGCCGGGGACGTGATCAGCATCATCGGTTCGTCTGGCTCGGGCAAAAGTACCTTTTTGCGCTGCATTAACTTCCTTGAAAAACCAAGTGAAGGCACGATTGTGGTCAGCAACCAGAACATCAATCTGGTGCGGGATAAAGACGGTCAGCTCAAAGTCGCCGACAAAAACCAGCTGCGCCTGCTGCGCACCCGGCTGACGATGGTGTTCCAGCACTTCAACCTGTGGAGCCACATGACGGTGCTGGAAAACGTGATGGAAGCGCCTATTCAGGTGCTTGGGCTGAGCAAGCAGGAATCAAAAGAACGGGCGATTAAATACCTGGCCAAAGTCGGCATCGACGAGCGTCAGTACGTTAAATACCCGGTGCATCTGTCCGGTGGCCAGCAGCAGCGCGTTTCCATTGCCCGTGCGCTGGCGATGGAGCCGGAAGTGCTGCTGTTTGACGAGCCTACTTCGGCGCTTGACCCGGAGCTGGTGGGCGAAGTGTTACGCATTATGCAGAAGCTGGCGGAGGAGGGTAAAACCATGGTGGTGGTCACCCACGAGATGGACTTTGCCCGACATGTTTCCAGCCACGTCATCTTCCTGCATCAGGGCCGCATTGAAGAAGAAGGCCCGCCAGCTGAGCTGTTTGGCAGCCCTAAGAGCGCTCGCCTGCAGCAGTTCCTTTCTGGTTCGTTGAAGTAATCCCTCACCCTAACCCTCTCCCAAAGGGAGAGGGGACTTATGGTTTTCTTCCTTCCCAATCGGAGTGGGCATTCATTGTTTTCCCCCTCTCCCTCTGGGAGAGGGCCGGGGTGAGGGTGAATAACGCCTCACCTCTCAGCCAACAACCTTACCGCCGTACTCTCATCCGTTACCAGGCCTGACATCCAGCGACCGGTCAATGCTGCTTTGATGGCGGCAAATTTTCGCGCTCCACCGGAAAAAGCGATGATCTTACGCGGGTTATCGCTTTGCAGCGGCACGCTGGTCAGCAGAGCATCCAGCTCGCTGTAAACGCGCTGGCCACTGTGGTCAAAGAAATGCCCCAGCATTTCACCGGCAACGCCCTGGCGGTGCAGCATGTTGACCTGCTCGTCGGTAATAAAACCCTCGGCGTTCAGCGGGCAGCCGATGTCCACCTCGCCAACGCCGAGAAACGCAACGTTAGCCGTCAGCGCCCGGTCGGTTACTCGCTGGTACACTTTATGCCGGCACCACATGTCGCGGTCTTCTTCGCTGTCGGCGTACAGAGGGGCGGGGATAAAATAATATTTGCCCTGCATTTTTTCCGCCATTTTTAGCGGCATGTCATAGCGCGTACCCGAGTCATCGCGCGCAATCGCCCCAATCATTGAGACGCAGTGGTGCTGCGGGCGTTCGATCCACGGCAGCACGTCGATGATTGAGCGCAGCGTTTTCCCGGAGCCGATGCCGAAAACCTGCGGCTGCTCGTCGGCGATAAACTGTGACATCACTTCGGCACCTTCCACCGCCAGCATCTGCTGGATAGCTTCGTCATCCAGCCCTTCCGAAGGCACCACGCGGCAGATTTCCAGGCCGAAACGCTCCTGGACTTGCTGCGCCAGCTTCAGGCAGCGGGCGACCGGATGGGCAATTTTCACCGTTACCATACCCTGCTCGCGCGCGGAAGAAACCAGCCGCTGAGCGACCTGACGGGAAATGCCCAGTTCGCGGGCAATATCCTGCTGCGTCATACCTGCCACGTAATACATCCAGGCAACGCGTGCGGCTTGCTCTTGTTTTTTCTCTTCTCTGCTCATGGCGACACCTTATGACTCTTTGAAACGCATTCTACTCCGCACGCGTTTCGTTGGTAATTGGGCAAAAGTCATTTTAATGGGCAAATGTTGTCTGTGTGAGTTTGATCTCAGAAAGACGGCAGCTGCCGCAACTAGACTATAACAAACGGGCAAATGCCCATAAAAATGACAAATGCTTAATTCTGAGGTGAATCATGACGACGAAATCGGTATGGATGCATATTGGCGCAGGCTCTTTCCACCGTGCCCATCAGGCGTGGTATCTCAATCAGCTGCGCGAGCAGGGCGATGACGGCTGGAGTATTTCGCTGGGCAATATCCGCAATGATGCCGGTGAACTGCTGAGTCAACTGACTGCGCAGCACGGCGAATACGTGCTGGAAACCGTTACGCCGGAAGGTGTCCGAGCCTACGAAAAGATTGCCTCTATCCGCAAAGTGCTGCCGTGGGATAAAGAGATTACTGCCCTGGTTGAAGAGGGGGCCAGAGCGTCGACCCGCGTGATCGCCTTCACCGTCACCGAAGCCGGGTATTACCTCACGCCGCAGCACGAGCTGGACGTTCATCAGCCGGATGTCAAAGCCGATCTTGCCGGGGGCATGACCACACTTTACGGCGCGCTCAGCCGCATTCTGCATCGGCGCATGAGCAACGGCGGTGAGCCGGTAACGCTGCTCAACTGCGATAACCTGCGCCACAACGGCGAACGCTTCCGCCACGGCTTTCTGTCGTTCCTGAAGGCGAAGGGCGACCACGCGCTGTTTGACTGGGTGACCACCCACACTGTGTCGCCTAACACCATGGTTGACCGTATTACCCCTCGTCCTACGGCAGACATTGCTCCACGGGTGAAAGCGGCTACGGGGTTCGACGATAAGGTGCCGGTGATGGGGGAGTCTTTTATTCAGTGGGTTATCGAGGACGACTTTATCAACGGTCGCCCGCCGCTTGAGAACGTTGGCGTCGAAATGGTGAAATCGGTGCTGCCGTATGAAGAGGCAAAAATCCGCATTCTGAACGCCAGCCACAGCTGCATTGCCTGGGCGGGGACGCTGACCGGGCTGAACTACATCGATGAAAGCACCGTGCAGCAGCCGATTAGGCAGATGGCATGGGACTACGTCACGGAGGATGTTATTCCTTCACTGTCGCCAAGCCCGTTGGATCTGGCTGAGTATCGGGATGTGGTGCTGGCCCGCTTTAGCAATCCCTATATCAAAGACACCAACCAGCGCGTGGCGGCCGATGGCCTGTCCAAGATCCCAGGCTTTATTACCCCGACGCTGATTGAGTGCTATCAGCGAGGTGAAGAGCCTGCGGCCACGGCGGTTCTGCCCGCACTGTTCTTCCTCTTCCTGCAGCGCTGGGCGCAAGGTCTGCTGCCTTATGAGTACCAGGATGGCGTCATGCAGGACGACGCGATTCGGGCCTTGTTCGCCGCTCCTGAGCCGCTCAAAGCCTTTGTCAGCGACAAAACTTTGTTTGCTGAACTCGCGCATTCCTCCGCTTTCCATGAGCTGATGGTGCGGACGGTCACTCGCCTTGAGGCGTGGATCAAGTCTCCTCAATCGCCTTTGGCAGCAGCTTAAGGAGGCTCTATGTATCTTGGCATCGATATCGGCACCTCTGAACTAAAGGCTTTGCTGATTGACGGGCAGGGTGAAATTTTAGCCTCTGCTCACGCGGCATTAACCGTTCAGCGCCCGCATCCGCACTGGGCTGAGCAGGATCCTGAAGCCTGGTGGCAGGCGACGCAGCAGGTGGTCTCTACGCTGCGTCAGCAAATGCCTGATGCCTGGGCGAGAATTCGCGCTATTGGCTTGTCCGGGCAGATGCACGGCGCGGTGCTGCTGGACGACCAGGGAAAAGTGCTGCGCCCCTGCATTCTGTGGAACGACACGCGCAGCGCCGAACAATGCGCTCGGCTCACGGCAGAACACCCTGAATTTCTTACCATCAGCGGCAACCTGGTGATGCCCGGCTTTACTGCCCCGAAGCTACGCTGGGTGGCGGAGCACGAGCCGGAAATCTTTTCCCGCGTGGACAAGGTGCTGCTGCCGAAAGACTACCTGCGCTGGCGGCTGAGCGGCGCGTTCGTTTCTGACCCGTCGGATGCCGCCGGAACGCTGTGGCTGGACGTGGCAGAACGTGACTGGTCAGACAAACTGCTGGCGGCGACCGGACTGACCCGCAGCCAGATGCCGCGCCTGGTAGAGGGCAGCGAAGTCAGCGCCGTTTTACGTTCCGCCCTGGCGACCGAGTGGGGGCTTAGCTCCGGCGTCAACATCGCCGGTGGCGGTGGCGATAATGCTACCTCTGCAGTGGGCGTTGGCGCGGTGAATAGCGGCGATGCGTTTATTTCGCTCGGCACGTCTGGCGTTATCTTCGTGGTAAACGACGAGCTGCAAACCCGTCCTGAATCCGGCGTGCATGCTTTTTGCCACGCTCTACCTCAGCGCTGGCACCAGATGAGCGTAATGCTCAGCGCCGCCAGCTGCCTGCGCTGGGTGTGCAATCTGCTGTCGGTCACCGAAAGCCAGCTTATGGAGGAAATGGCCGATCTGAGCGACGAGCAGAAAAAGCATGCGCCTGTTTTCCTGCCTTATCTGTCAGGGGAGCGCACGCCGCATAACGATGCTCATGCCATGGGGAGTTTCTTCGCACTCAACCATGAAACCAGCCGTGCCTTACTGGGGTATTCGGTTATTGAGGGCGTGACTTTTGGCCTGGCGGACGGCATGGCGGTGCTGGAGACGTCCCGCAGCCAGATTACCCAATGCAGCCTGACCGGCGGAGGGGCGCGTAGCGCTATCTGGGCGCAGCTGATTGCCGACGTGCTGGATGTGCCGATTGTGACCCATCCGGCGAGTTCCTCCGGAGCGCTCGGTGCTGCTCGCCTTGGCTGGTTAGCCGACGGCGGCGTAGAAGAAGTTGTTTGCCGCAAGCCTCCTGTTCAACAGCGCTTCACGCCGCGTAAAAAACTGCAAAGTGTGCTGCAGCAGCGGTTGTCCGTGTTCCATCTGCTTTACCAACAACAAAAAGCCGCTCGTAAGCTGCTGCCCTGACGGCCCTTCCGGCGGCCTCTCTGCCGCCGGAAACCCCTGTACCCGTGAACGAGGAAGAGTGTGATGCAATCTAAACACTACTGGTTTGGTTTACCTAAACATCTGCTGTGGGGATTTGTCGCCATTGCTATTTTTATGAGCGGCGATGGTTTCGAGATGGCGTTTTTGTCTAAACACATTACCGACATGGGCTTTACGCCCGCGGAATCGGCGATGGTGTTTACTCTGTATGGCCTTGCGGCAGGTCTGGCGGCCTGGGCTTCCGGCGTAGTCGCTGAGCTTATCACCCCGCAAAAAGCAATGCTGATTGGTTTTGTGACCTGGGTCGTGATGCATGCATTGTTTATGACGCTTGGCCTCGGGATGCGTAACTACCCGCTGATGCTTCTGTTTTACGGCATTCGCGGCCTGGCTTATCCGCTGTTTATCTACTCCTTCATGCTGATGTTGGTGCAGGTGGTACCGCGTGAGAGGCTGGCGGCGGCAACGGGCTGGTTCTGGGCGATGTACTCTATCGGCATCGGCGTGGTGGGGAGCTATCTGCCCAGCCTGACTATCCCGGCATTTGGCGAAACGGGGACGCTGTGGATGGCCATTGCCTGGGTAACGGGCGGGGGGCTTATCGCCTTCTTCAGCCTGCGTAATGTGCCGGTTGACCGTTCGCGGGTTAATCTGCCGCTGAAAGAGAAAATGACGGAGATGTCGCGGGCCGTGACCATTCTGTTCAGCAACCGTGACGTGTTTTACGCCTGTCTTATCCGCATTATCAACACGCTGTCGCTGTTTGGCTTTGCGATAGTGATGCCGCTGCTGTTTGTTGACCGTCTCGGTTTCACGATTTCGGAATGGCTGCAAATCTGGGCGGTGTTCTTCTTTGTCACCATTTTCACCAATATCTTTTGGGGAATTATGGGGGAGTACATCGGCTGGATCCGCCAGGTTCGCTGGTTCGGCTGTTTAGGTATGGCGATCTCCAGCCTGACGTTTTATTACCTGCCGGTGTGGGTGGGGCATAACTTCTGGGTGGCGCTGATCCCGGCGGTCATGCTCGGCACCTTTGTCGCGGCGTTTGTGCCAATGACGGCGGTATTTCCAACGCTGGAGCCGCATCACCGCGGGGCGGCTATTTCCATCTATAACCTGTCGGCGGGGATGAGCAACTTTGTGGCACCGGCTATTGCGTCACTCATCCTGCCGTTTTTCGACATTGTGGGCGTAGTTTGGGCGTACACCGGACTGTATCTGTTTGCGGGCGTGCTGACGTTTATCATCAAAGTTCCGCAGCCGAAACGGGTGAAGGATAAAGCTGACGCGAGAAAAATGAGCGCTGTAGAGCAGTAAAATGAAAAAGCCGGGCGAATTACCCGGCTTTTTGCTGTTAGCGAATCACGTCCGCCAGCGCCTCATCTAAGTCGAACCAGCGGAAGCCAAAGCCGGATTCCTCAAGGCGTTTAGGCAGCGCACGTTGTCCGCCGAGCACTAACACGGAAGATTCCCCCATTAGCAGGCGAATCGCCGTGGCCGGGGCGCGAAGTATGGCCGGGCGCTTGAGGGCATGGCCGAGAGCATGGGAAAACTGTTCGTTGCGAACTGGGTAAGGGGAAACCATATTAAACGGCCCGCGCAGGTCGTTATCCAGCAGCCAGAGAATGCCGTTTACCATATCGTCGACGTGGATCCACGCCAGATACTGCCTGCCATTGCCGATGGGGCCGCCGAGCCCCAGCCGGAACAGCGGCAGCATTTTGGCCAGAATTCCGCCTTTGGGGGCTAAAACAACGCCGGTACGTAACAGGCAAACTCGCGTCTTTTCACTTTGCGCGCCACAGGCGATTTGCTCCCAGCGGGCGCAAAGCTTGTGGGTAAATTCGTTGTGGGGAGGTTCGTCTTCGGTGACGACCACTTCGCCCAGGTCGCCGTAATAGCCGGTGGCCGACCCGGAAATGAAGACTTTGGGCGGCTGCTGGCTGGCCTTAAACAGCTCGACCAGCCGCTCGGTGATTTGCCAGCGGCTCTGGCACAGGCGCTGTTTTTGCTCCTCGCTCCAGCGTTTATCGGCGATCGGCTCCCCGGCCAGGTTGATGACCGCGTCAAAGGCGTCGAGATTCTGTAAGCCGTCGAGCCCTTTGAGCAGTACGACGCGATTATTCAGCCGCTTGCGGGCCTTTTCCGGCGCACGCGTGACGACCGAAACAGTATGGCCTAGCTCGAGCAGGCGAGCTGTCAGGTGGCGGCCAATCAGCCCGCTGCCGCCGGTAATCAGGATCTCCATACTTTCCTCCCACCTGGACGCGCTTATCGCCGCCAGCTCAGGGTTATGGATACCGAGTCGGCATAGCGAAGCGCGTAAAGTTTATCGATCTCTACTTCAGCATATGTCACCCACGGGTGGGCGCATGCGATGTTCAGCACATCCTGAGTTAATTTTTCCAGCAGGGAGAAGCGGTTATTCTCAACCAGCTGGATGATGTCTTTGGTCACGGTGCGGTAGTTCAGCGCGTCGTTGATGTCCTCGCTCTCCCTGGCTTTGCCCGCTGGGTAGTGGAGTGCGACGTTAATCACGATGTCCTGCCGGTTGGCGATCTCTTCTTCTTTGATACCAATAAAAGTCCGCAGGCGCAGGTTTTTAATGCGAATAATGGCGTCTGGTTGCATGGATGACATTGCAGGTTCCTTATTAGTCTTTTCCCGCCACAGGATACACCAGGGCGGGAAAAAACCTGAACCGGGGATTACGCCTTCTCTGCCCGCTGATAAGCCTTCACGGTGGCAGGCCGGGTGCGGATCCGCTCAAACCAGTTCCTTACCGCCGGGAAATTGGCGAGGTCAACGCGCTGGCGTTCGTGAGACACCACCCAGGGATAAGTCGCGATGTCCGCAATGCTGTAATCGTGGCCGCCAAGCCACGGGGCTTTCTCGAGTTGTTTATTGAGTACGCCGTAAAGACGCTGGGTTTCAACCTGGTAGCGCTCGATAGCATAAGGGACGGGCTGCGGAGCAAAGTGGTTGAAATGGTGATTCTGGCCCAGCATCGGGCCGAAGCCGCCGACCTGCCAGAAAAGCCACTGCAGCGTGGCATGGCGGGCGCGCAGTTCTTTGCTGAGGAGTAACCCGGTTTTATCCGCCAGATAAAGCAAAATTTCGCCGGACTCAAAGAGACTTAAAGGCTCGCCGCCATCGGCCGGTTTGTTATCCACGATGGCAGGAATTTTGTTATTCGGCGAGATAGCCAAAAAATCCGGGCGAAACTGTTCGCCTTTGCCGATATCGACCCGGTGGATTTTGTACTCCAGGCCGGCCTCTTCCAGAAACAGGGTAATTTTATGGCCGTTTGGGGTAGGCGCATAATAAAGTTCGATCATGGTCACTCCAGGGGTTAGTCCATTTTGGCAAATGTTTCGAGTATAGAAGTTATTGCTATTTCTGCACCGCAATGGTGCGTTTTAAGCGGATGACAAAACGCTTTTTTCGCTCTATGTTCAATAACCTGTCGCGCGAATAAGTGAGGATATGATGAGCCAGCCTGCCATTACGTTGTGGACCGATAGCCAGTGTTTCAGCCCCTATGTGCTTTCCGTTTTTGTTGCGCTGAAAGAGAAAGGACTCGCCTTTTCTCTGCAAACCATCGACCTCGCCAGTGGCCAGAATTTAAAGCCTGGCTGGAAGGGTTTTGATCTGACTCGCCGCGTGCCGGTGCTGGCGGTTGGAGATTTTGTGCTCAGCGAATCCTCCGCCATTGATGAATATCTGGAAGAGCGTTTTGCGCCGCCGACGTGGGAACGCATTTATCCTCATGACATTGAAAAACGCGCCCGGGCGCGGCAGGTGCAGGCGTGGCTGCGCAGCGACTTAATGCCCATTCGGGAAGAGCGTTCTACTGCCGTGGTCTTTGCCGGTGAGAAAAAAACGGCGCTAAGCCCGGCAGGCCTTCAGGCTGCAGAGAAGTTAATCGCTACCGCAGAGCATTTGCTCCCGCAAGGGCAGCAGAATTTATTTGGTGAATGGTCTATCGCCGACACCGACCTGGCGCTGATGCTCAACCGTCTGATTCTGAACGGGGATGACGTCCCTGAGCGGCTGAAAGAGTATGCGAGCTTTCAGTGGCAGCGCGCGTCGGTGCAGCTTTGGCTGGCACAGTCGGCCAAAAACGCAGGCTGATAGCGGGCGGGGAATTCGTTATCATTGGCGGATTGTCATTACTGGAGCCAGGGATAAATGAAACTGATGTTTGCTTCGGACCTTCACGGTTCGGTACCCGCCACGGAAAAAGTCCTGGAACGTTTTGCACACAGCGGCGCGAAATGGCTGGTTATTCTGGGCGACTTACTGAATCACGGCCCTCGGAACGCGTTGCCCGAAGGCTATAATCCTCCAGCGGTGGCGCAGTGCCTGAATAGCGTTGCCGATAAGATTATCGCGGTGCGCGGAAACTGCGACAGCGAAGTGGACCAGATGCTGCTCCAGTTTCCGATTACCGCACCCTGGCAGCAGGTTTTGCTGGCGGAGCAGCGGCTTTTTCTGACCCACGGCCATCTTTATCATCCTGGGCATTTGCCGCCGCTGTCCGCTGGCGATGTTCTGATTTTCGGCCATACGCATCTTCCGGTTGCAGAAAAGCACGAACAGATCTATTTGTTTAATCCAGGCTCTGTCAGCATACCGAAGGGCGGTTTTGAGGCCAGTTACGGGATGCTGGATGATGGCGTTCTGACCGTTTGCACGCTGGAGAGTGATGGGGTTATTGCACAGGTGCGTATTACCCCGTAACGTTGACAGGTTAATCCAATAACGCGCCGTAAGAGCGCCCCTGAATAAGGTTTCCCTGATGGTGGAACAGAGTCATTTTGTCGGCACGGAATGGGTAGATATTGTTAATGAGGACAATGAGGTCATCGCACAGGCAAGCCGCGAGCAAATGCGTGCGCAGCGGCTGCGTCATCGCGCGACCTATATTGTTGTTCACGATGGTATGGGCAAAATTCTGGTGCAGCGTCGCACCGAAATTAAAGACTTCATGCCGGGCATGCTGGATGCTACCGCAGGCGGCGTAGTACAGGCGGATGAACAGATGCTCGAGTCGGCTCGCCGCGAGGCGGAAGAAGAGCTGGGTATTGCCGGCGTGCCGTTCGCGGAACACGGGCAGTTCTACTTCGAAGACGATAGCTGCCGCGTTTGGGGCGGACTCTTTAGCTGCGTGTCCCACGGGCCTTTCGCGCTGCAGGAAGAAGAAGTCAGCGAAGTGAGCTGGATGTCCCCGGAAGAGATCACCGCGCGCTGCGACGAATTTACCCCTGATTCGCTGAAGGCGCTGGCGCTGTGGATGACCCGCAACGCCAAAAACGAGTCACAAAGCGAAGAAAGCGAGTAATTGTTGGCCCTCACCCCGATCCTTTTCCAGCAAGAAGGGGACCTGGGTGAGGGAAAATCAGCAGCTGTCCCGCATACACAGCGATGACGCGATAGTCGGGCTTCTGTCCCATTCTTCTTCGTTAATTCTTGCCAACAGCGCTCGCCCGGCTTCAATCCCAATCTTACGATGTGGTACCGCAATGGTGGTCAGCGCTGGCTGGCACACGCGGCTCACGTCGCTGTCGCCAAACCCGACGATGGCTAAGTCGTCAGGAACTTTGATGCGCCTGCGCTGGCATTCGTACAGCGCGCCGCAGGCCAGCTCATCCGACACGCAAACCAGCGCATCCAGCTCCGGCCAGGCCAGTAAAAACTCGGGTAGCTGTGCGGCCCCGGTGGAGAAATTCGGCGGCGCGGCAGCGTTGATCACCCTGTTGGGCGACATATGGTGGCGCAGCATCGCTTTGTACCAGCCTTGAAGGTGCTGCTGGAAAATCCACTGTTCCTGGTTCGCGCACAGTAGCCCGATATTCTGATAGCCACGGTGGATGAGCATTTCCGTCAGTTCAAACATGGCGGCGACGTTATCAATGCCGATGTTCATGTCCAGCGGATCGGCGCGGGTGGCACCGATTTCGAGCACAGGAATGCTGGCGTGTTTCAGCCAGCCTCGCACCGTGTCGCTGTGTTCCACGCTCAGTAGGATCGCCGCGGCAATATTGGACGCCAGCAGGGTTTCCAGTAGCTTCTCTTCCTGCTCCAGCCGGTGCTGGGATTCTGCCAGGACTATCTGATACCCCGCAGGCTGCAGCACCTGCTGCAGGCCGGCAAACATTTCACTGCAGCCGGATTCTGCCAGGCTTGGGACCACCATTGCAATGGTGTACGAGGAGGCGGAGGCCAGTGCGCTTGCCGCAAGGTTGGGCATGTAACCTAGCTCGGAAACCGCCGCTTCGATTTTTTCGCGTAATTTGTCGGAAACCTGCTCCGGGGTTCTTAGCGCTCGCGAAACGGTCATAGTACCGACTCCGGCGAGCTGAGCCACATCTGCAAGCGTCACCTTACCGGTACTTCGCCGCTTTCGGGTTATGGACATTGTGATTCCTGATTCTCGACCTGAAAAACGCCAGGCTGACGTTGGCCCCTGAAAAAGAAGGGGAAATATCGCTCAAGTATACGCCTGAAATCGTGCGCCTAAATGCGATTTAACACAATGATTGCAATTTGATAGCGCTATCACAAAATCGAGTGATAGTTATTGGTAGCGCTATCTTTGTGATATCAATCACAGTTAAACCCAGGGCCGTTGAATAAAGTTTGCCCATCATCAATGTCGATTTCGAGAGGTTATCGTGCTCAACCAATGGCTGCATCCGCAGACTATTCAGCTTCAGGGTGAGGTCGCAAACTGGCAGCAGGCGCTGGAGATTAGCGCCCGGCCGCTGCTGGACGCGGGGATTATTGCCCCCCATTACCTGACGGCCATTATGCAGCAGCACCAAAAGCTTGGGCCGTACTATGTGCTGGCGCCGGGCCTGGCGATGCCGCATGCGCGTCCGGAAGAGGGCGCGACCGGACTTGGTCTGTCGCTGCTGAAGCTGAAGCGGGGCGTGAGCTTTCATTCTGAGGGGAACGACCCGGTGGATGTCATTATTATGCTGGCGGCCCCGGACAGCCATAGCCATATTGAAATGATTTCTGCGCTCGCTGAGCTATTTTCCAGCGACGAGGACATGGCGTTACTGCATCAGGCCAATAACCTGGAGGAAATACAAAAAATCATTAATCGATTCTAATTTTTTAATTTAACACCATAGGTTTTTACGTTGCATTGAAAAATGCGATGCGCTCTTACTCTACTAAAAATATAAGGTACACAAAATGAAGATAATGGCAATCTGCGGTTCCGGCCTCGGCAGTAGTTTTATGGTCGAAATGAATATTAAAAAAGTGCTTAAAAAACTCAATATTGAGGCAGAGGTTGAACACTCGGATTTATCTTCCGCCACGCCGGACGCGGCAGATGTGTTTGTGATGGCGAAAGATATTGCCGCCAGCGCGCGCCTGCCTGACAGTCAGCTGGTGGTAATCAACAACATCATCGATATCAATGAGCTGGAAAATAAGCTGAGCGCTTATTTCGCGGGTCGTTAATCATAATCCATAGCCAAAATAATTCGAATTGCAGAAAGGCGGCAAGTTCAGGCACTCCAGGAGTTTACATCAAGTAAATGACTGGGAGGGATGAGTGCAGCCAACGCGTCTGCGGTTCGAAGTATGACGGATATAAGCGGAGGCGGATATGTTTATCCTTGGCACGCTGAATTTTATTGTTGATATTCTGAAAGTCCCGGCCATTCTCGTCGGGCTGATAGCCTTAATTGGTCTGGTAGCGCAAAAGAAGTCATTTTCTGATGTGGTAAAAGGCTCAATTAAAACCGTATTAGGTTTTATTGTTTTGGGCGGCGGTGCAACCGTATTAGTGGGGTCTTTGAATCCACTGGGCGGTATGTTTGAGCACGCCTTTAATATCCAGGGCATTATTCCGAATAATGAAGCGATTGTTTCTATTGCACTGGAGAAATACGGGGCATCCACGGCGCTGATCATGGCCTTCGGGATGGTGGCGAACATCATTGTGGCTCGCTTCACCCGCCTGAAGTACATCTTCCTGACCGGGCACCACACGTTCTACATGGCGTGCATGATAAGCGTCATCCTGACCGTGGCGGGCTTTGAAGGCGTGGCGCTGGTGTTCACCGGGTCGCTGATCCTCGGGCTGATCATGGCGTTCTTCCCGGCCATTGCGCAGCGCTATATGCGCCGCATCACCGGCACCGATGATATAGGCTTCGGCCACTTCGGTACGCTGGGTTACGTCCTGTCCGGCTGGATCGGCAGCAAGTGTGGGAAAGGCTCGCGCTCCACGGAAGAGATGAACCTGCCGAAGAACCTTAGCTTCCTGCGTGACAGTTCAATCTCCATCTCCCTGACCATGATTGTCATCTACATGATCCTCGCGATTTGTGCGGGCCAGGCTTATGTAGAAGAGAAACTCAGCGGCGGCCAGAACTTCCTGGTTTACTCCATTATTCAGGCGATTACCTTTGCGGCTGGGGTATTCATCATCCTGCAGGGCGTGCGCTTGATTCTGGCGGAAATCGTCCCGGCGTTTACCGGTTTCTCTGAGAAGCTGGTACCTAATGCACGTCCGGCGCTGGACTGCCCGGTGGTTTACCCTTATGCGCCGAATGCCGTGCTGGTGGGCTTCCTGTTCAGCTTCCTCGGCGGCCTGGTGGGCTTATTCCTTTTAGGGCAGATGAAGCTGGTGCTGATTTTGCCGGGCGTGGTGCCTCACTTCTTTACCGGGGCGACAGCGGGGGTGTTTGGTAACGCTACCGGCGGCCGTCGCGGCGCGATGGTGGGGGCTTTTGCCAACGGGCTGCTGATCACCTTCCTGCCGGTCTTGCTGCTGCCTGTTCTGGGCGCGCTGGGCTTCGCCAACACAACCTTCTCCGACGCCGATTTTGGCGTGGTGGGGATTATCCTCGGCAACCTTGCACGCTTCCTGTCACCTGCGGCGATTACCGCAGTAGTGGTCGCCGTGTTTGCGGTACTGGTCGGGTTCAACTATCTGGGCAAAGGAAAAGGCACTCCTGCCGTACATACTGAAGACAAGACGGGGGCTAAATAATGAATGAACTGGCTGACGTCACGCGGTTTGCGCGCGACATCCGGGTAGAGACGCTGAAAGCGCTCACCCAACTGGGGTTTGGCCATTACGGCGGCAGCATGTCGGTGGTCGAGACGCTCGCGGTACTGTACGGCGACGTGATGAATATCGATCCGGGCGACCCTGACTGGGCTGAACGCGACTACTTTGTGCTGTCGAAGGGGCATGCTGGCCCGGCGCTGTACAGCACGCTGGCGCTGAAAGGGTATTTTCCTGTGGAGCAGTTGGCCACGCTAAACCAGAACGGTACCAGCCTGCCCAGCCACCCCGATCGCCTGAAAACGCGCGGTGTGGATGCGACCACAGGTTCGTTAGGGCAAGGGATTTCGATTGCTGCCGGCATGGCGCTGTCCCACAAACTGGCGCAGCGTCGCAACCGGGTCTTCAGCATCGTTGGCGACGGCGAGCTGAACGAGGGGCAGTGCTGGGAGGCTTTCCAGTTTATTGCTCACCACCGTCTTAACAATCTGACGGTCTTTGTAGACTGGAACAAACAGCAGCTGGACGGCGAGCTGGACGAAATCATCTGTGCTTTCGATCTGGCGGAGAAGTTTAGCGCCTTCGGGTTTGACGTGGTGCAGGTGAAAGGCGATGACATTCCCGGTTTGCTGGCGGCGGTGAAACCCGTTCGCAGCGGCGAACAGCGCCCTCTGTTGGTGATCCTCGACAGCATTAAAGGGCAGGGGGTGCCGTACCTTGAGCAACTGGGGAACTCCCACCATCTCCGCCTGACGGAGCAGTCAAAACAGGCGCTGGAGCAGGCTATCGCGCAACTGGAGGCGGCACATGATTAAGGTAAGTCAGAGCGGCGGCCAGGACGCCGTTGAAATGCGTAAAGTCTACGCCGGGTTTGTTCAGCAGCAGATTGGCGAAGGCAGCGGGATCATCGCGCTGGAAGCTGACCTGATGAGTTCGATGGCGATGGATGGCGTGCAGCGAGATAACCCGCAGCATGTGATTAACTGCGGCATCATGGAAGCCAACGTGATTGGCGTGGCAGCCGGGCTGTCTCTGACCGGCCGTAAGCCGTTCGTCCACACCTTTACCGCCTTCGCCAGCCGCCGCTGCTTTGACCAGCTGTTTATGTCGCTGGATTACCAGCGGAATAACGTCAAGGTGATTGCTTCCGACGCCGGGGTGACGGCCTGCCATAACGGTGGGACCCATATGTCGTTCGAAGATATGGGCATTGTTCGCGGGCTGGCGCATTCTGTTGTGCTGGAAGTGACTGATGCGGTGATGTTTAAAGACATTCTGCGGCAGTTGATCGAGCTGGAAGGTTTCTACTGGGTGCGGACTATTCGCAAGCAGGCGGCGACGGTTTATGAGGCAGGTTCAACCTTCACCATCGGCAAAGGTAATGTGCTGCGTGAGGGAACGGATATCACGCTAATCGCCAACGGAATTATGGTTGCGGAAGCGCTGAAAGCGGCTCAGCAGCTGGAGCAGGAAGGGGTTAGCGCGGCGGTCATCGACATGTTTACCCTCAAGCCTATCGACCGCATGCTGGTGAAGAACTACGCCGAAAAAACCGGCCGGATCGTGACCTGTGAAAACCACAGTATTCACAACGGGCTGGGGTCGGCGGTGGCGGAAGTGCTGGTGGAAACCTGCCCGGTGCCGATGCGCAGAGTGGGCGTGAAGGAGCGTTACGGCCAGGTCGGGACTCAGGACTTCCTGCAGCAGGAGTATGGTCTGACGGCGGCAGATATCGTGCAGGCGGCGAAAGAACTGCTGTAGCGGTTAAAGGTGACAGAAAAAGAAAAGGCAGCCAGAAGGCTGCCTTTTTTGCGTCTCAGTGAGCTTACGCTTGCTGAGCGGACTGAATCGCGGTCAGCGCGATGGTGTAGACGATATCGTCCACCAGCGCGCCACGGGACAGATCGTTAACCGGCTTGCGCATACCCTGTAGCATTGGCCCAATGGAGATCAGGTCTGCAGAACGCTGTACCGCTTTGTAGGTGGTGTTCCCGGTGTTCAGGTCAGGGAAGATGAACACGGTCGCACGGCCCGCAACAGGAGAGTTTGGTGCCTTAGACTTAGCCACGTCAGCCATAACCGCAGCGTCGTACTGCAGTGGACCGTCGATGACCAGATCAGGGCGTTTTTCCTGAGCGATACGGGTGGCTTCACGCACTTTCTCAACGTCGCTACCCGCGCCGGAATTACCGGTGGAGTAGGAGAGCATTGCGACGCGTGGGTCGATACCGAAGGCGGCTGCGGAGTCAGCGGATTGAATCGCGATTTCTGCCAGCTGTTCTGCGGTTGGATCCGGATTGATCGCGCAGTCACCGTAAACGTAAACCTGTTCAGGCAGCAGCATGAAGAACACGGAAGAGACCAGAGAACTGCCCGGTGCGGTTTTGATCAGCTGCAGCGGTGGACGGATGGTGTTGGCGGTGGTGTGAACCGCGCCGGAAACCAGGCCGTCAACTTCGTCCTGCTCAAGCATCAGGGTGCCCAGCACAACGTTGTCTTCCAGCTGTTCGCGGGCAACGGCTTCGGTCATGCCTTTGCTCTTACGCAGCTCAACCAGGCGAGCAACGTAGCTTTCGCGAACCACTTCTGGATCAACGATTTCGATGCCTGCGCCCAGCTCAACGCCCTGTGCCGCAGCAACACGGGTGATTTCATCCGGGTTACCCAGCAGAACACAGGTGGCGATACCGCGCTCAGCACAGATGGCTGCCGCTTTTACGGTACGCGGTTCGTCGCCTTCCGGCAGCACAACGCGTTTACCGGCTTTGCGAGCCAGTTCGGTCAGCTGGTAACGGAACGCTGGAGGAGACAGACGACGGCTGCGCTCGGAGGTCGCGGTCAGGGATTCGATCCAGTTAGCATCGATGTGGCTGGCTACATATTCCTGCACTTTTTCGATACGCTGATGGTCGTCGGTTGGGACTTCCAGGTTGAAGCTCTGCAGGCTCAGAGAGGTCTGCCAGGTGTTGGTTTCAACCATGAACAGCGGCAGGCCGGTAGCAAAAGCACGTTCGCACAGCTTGCTGATGCGAGGGTCCATTTCGTAACCACCGGTCAGCAGGATAGCGCCGATTTCCACGCCGTTCATGGCGGCCAGGCAGGCAGCAACCAGCACGTCCGGGCGATCTGCGGAGGTAACCAGCAGAGAGCCAGGGCGGAAGTGTTCCAGCATGTGCGGAATGCTGCGCGCACAGAAGGTAACGGACTTCACGCGGCGGGTGTTGATGTCGCCTTGATTAACGATGGTGGCGTTCAGGTGGCGAGCCATGTCGATTGCGCGGGTGGCAATCAGCTCGAAGCTCCACGGCACGCAGCCCAGAACCGGCAGCGGGCTGTCGGCAAACAGCAGCTTAGGATCGATGTTAGCGATGCTTGCTTTGCTGGAGTCGTCGAAGATTTCAGACAGATCGGGACGGGTGCGGCCTTGCTCATCAACCGGGGCGTTCAGCTTGTTGATGATGACGCCGGTGATGTTGGTGTTCTTGCTGCCGCCGAAGCTGCTGCGGGTCAGTTCGATACGCTCTTTCAGCTGCTCCGGAGAGTCATTGCCCAGAGACATCACGAAGACGATTTCTGCGTTCAGGGTTTTGGCGATTTCATAGTTCAGCGCCTGCGCAAACTGGTGTTTGCGGGTTGGGACCAGGCCTTCAACCAGTACAACTTCAGCATCTTTGCTGCTGTTGTGGTAGTTGGCGATGATCTCTTCCATCAGCACGTCCTGCTGGTTGCTGGACAGCAGAGACTCAACGTGGCTCATGTGCAGCGGCTCAGCGGCCGGGATGGTGGAGTTAGCACGGATGATGCTGGTGGTCTGGTCCGGCGTATCGCCACCGGTACGCGGCTGGGCGATAGGTTTGAACACGCTCAGGCGAACGCCTTTTTGTTCCATAGCACGGATAACGCCAAGGCTTACGCTGGTAAGGCCGACGCTGGTTCCGGTAGGGATCAGCATAATAGTACGGGACACGGTATAACCTCTTTCGTTTTCGCGAGCAGATATGCTCACTCGACTCAGAAAACAACACCGCCAGCTAAGGCTGGCGGTGAGGGAATCAGGCGGTCAGGCGGGATGCATCCTGAGCGATGACCAGCTCTTCGTTGGTGGTGATAACCACCGCAGGGCGGGTGCCTTCCTTGTTGATGAAGCCAGACTTGCCGAAACGTGCAGCCAGGTTGCGCTCGTGATCAACATCGAAGCCCAGTACGCCCAGTTTGCCCAGGGACAGTTCGCGAACCATCGCGGCGTTTTCACCGATACCGCCGGTGAAGACAACGGCGTCCAGACGACCTTCCATCAGCGCGGTATAGGAACCGATGTATTTCGCCAGACGGTGGCAGTAAACGTCCATTGCGCGTTTAGCGTCTTCTTTAGTTGCGTAGTTGTCTTCAACGTAACGGCAGTCGCTGGTCACTTCGGTCAGACCCAGCAGGCCAGACTCTTTGGTCAGCATTTTGTTGATGTCTTCTACGCTCATGCCCAGGGCATCGTGCAGGTGGAAGATGATAGCCGGGTCGATGTCGCCAGAGCGGGTACCCATCACCAGACCTTCCAGCGGGGTCAGACCCATGGAGGTATCAACGCATTTGCCGTTACGGATTGCAGAAACGGAACCGCCGTTGCCCAAGTGGCAGGTGATGATGTTCAGTTCATCAACCGGCTTGTTCAGCATTTTTGCGGCTTCCTGAGTCACGTAGAAGTGGCTGGTGCCGTGTGCGCCGTAGCGACGAACGCCGTGCTCTTTGTACAGTTTGTACGGCAGAGCGTAGAGGAAAGATTCTTCCGGCATGGTCTGATGGAACGCGGTGTCGAACACGGCAACGTTTTTATCAGCCAGGTTAGGGAAGGATTTCAGGGCTTCAGCGATACCGATCAGGTGAGCCGGGTTATGCAGCGGTGCAAAAGAGGCTGAATCTTTGATACCCTGAATCACGGAATCATCGATAACTACGGAGCTGGTGTATTTTTCACCGCCGTGTACGATACGGTGACCAATTGCGGTCAGCTGAGCGGACAATTCTGGTTTTTCTGCCAGAATTTTATTAACGATGAAGTTAAGAGCTTCGCTGTGAGCGGCACCTGCACCCAGAGCCGCTTCTTGTTTAGCGCCGTCCAGCTTCCACTTGATACGGGCTTCAGGAAGGTGGAAACACTCTGCTAAACCAGAAAGGTACTCTTCACCGTTTACAGCATCGATAATTGCGAATTTCAGGGATGAGCTACCGCAGTTCAGAACCAGTACTAGCTTACTCGACATGGAAGTACCTATTTTTGATACGTGGCTAAAAAAACGTCAGTGAGTCTATCAGCGTAGCGCATGATGACGCGGACATTTATGATTAACGTCATGCCGGAAGCGTTTTTCGGCATGACGAATAAAATTACTCAGAGTTTACGCCATATTCCTGAAGCTGCAGGTCACGGCGATGTAAAAGAATGTTTGACAGCTTGTGGTTTCCCAACTACGGCCATCAAAGGCCGGCACAGGGTAGCAGATAGCGGCTCGGAAAGACAAAATTTTTTGAACGATGTCATTTAGAGTTGTTGAGTTACAGTATTATTTTATTTTTTATACGTAGAGTTGAGGTATGAGCCATGTCGACACCCCAGAATAGCCATGTAAGCTGGTTTAGCCTGTTCGGACGTGGGCAACACTACTCGAAGACCTGGCCGCTGGATAAGCGTCTGGCGCCGGTATTTATCGAAAACCGCGTGATACGCGCCACCCGCTATGCCATCCGCTTTATGCCGCCGCTGGCGGTATTTACCCTGACGTGGCAAATCGCGTTGGGTGGCCAGCTTGGCCCGGCGGTGGCGACGGCACTCTTTGCCTGTAGCCTGCCGATGCAAGGGCTGTGGTGGCTGGGTAAGCGCTCGGTCACGCCATTACCGCCGTCGACGTTACAGTGGTTTTATGACGTTCGCATGAAGCTTCAGGAAGCCGGACAGGCGCTGGCACCGGTGGAAGGTAAGCCAGACTACCAGGCGCTGGCGGATGTGCTGAAGCGCGCGTTTAAGCAGTTGGATAAAACTTTCCTGGATGATTTGTAATTACCCTGCGGTTGCGCATATAAAGGAAGGCACACTTTCTTACAGGTTATCCTCGTCGTAACCTGCATTTTTCCATGTACCAAAGGAGCCAGGAAATGGAAATGACCCACGCGCAACGTCTGATTTTATCTAACCAGTATAAGATGATGACGATGATGGACCCGGATAACGCCGAACGCTATCGTCGTCTGCAGACCATCATCGAACGCGGCTATGGCCTGCAAATGCGCGAGCTGGATCGCGAGTTTGGCGAGCTAAAAGAAGAAACATGCCGCATCGTTATCGACATCATGGAAATGTATCACGCGATGCATGTCTCCTGGACAAACCTGAAAGACAGCAAAGAGATCGATGAACGCCGCGTCACCTTTATGGGTTTTGATGCCGCCACCGAAGCCCGCTTCCTCGGCTATGTTCGCTTTATGGTGAATATTGAAGGCCGCTATACCCATTTTGATGCCGGCACCCACGGTTTCAACGCCCAAACCCCAATGTGGGACAAATACCAACGAATGCTGAAAGTGTGGCACGCCTGCCCACGTCAGTATCACTTAAGCGCCAACGAGATTGCGCAGATCATTAACGCCTGAGGAGAGACGCGGAGTGAAGTGTAAAGGTTTCTTGTTTGATTTGGATGGTACGCTGGTTGACTCCCTTCCCGCCGTTGAACGCGCGTGGGTAAACTGGGCGAAGCGTTTTAATATTTCCCCGGAAGAAGTATTAGGCTTCATCCACGGCAAGCAGGCGATTACTTCACTGCGCCACTTCATGGCCGGAGCTTCTGAGGAAGAGATTCAGCGGGAGTTCCTGCGTCTGGAGAAGCTTGAGTCTGAAGATACCGACGGCATTGTCGCGCTGCCGGGAGCTGCGGAGCTGCTGGCTCATCTCAACGAAGCAGGTATTCCGTGGGCCATAGTCACCTCAGGTTCCGTGCCGGTGGCATCCGCTCGTCGCCTGGCCGGTGGGCTGCCAGAGCCGGAAGTGTTTGTGACGGCGGAACGCGTCGCACGCGGTAAACCTGAGCCGGATGCCTATTTGCTGGGAGCGCAGCTGCTTGGCCTGGAGCCGGAAGAGTGTGTGGTCGTTGAAGACGCGCCAGCAGGAGTGCTTTCAGGGCTGGCTGCCGGTTGTCACGTGATAGCCGTTAACGCCCCGGCGGATACACCCCGGCTTGAGCACGTGGATTACGTTCTGACGTCCCTCACCGAACTGCTCGTCCAGAAATCCCCGGACGGAGTCGTCGAAGTGTTAAGAAAACACTAATCCCATGATTTAACCCCGCATTTGCGGGGTTTTTTTATGGCATTCTCGTCTACATTCAATTCACCAATATTCAGCCATTCAGGGACTCGTTTTGAATTCGGAACTCATTTGGGTGTTGTCGTTACTGGCGGTTGCGGTTCTGCTGTTCGCCACCGGAAAAATGCGTATGGACGCGGTGGCGCTATTGGTGATTGTCGCTTTTGTGCTCAGCGGAACATTAAGCCTCAGCGAAGCATTTTCCGGCTTTAGCGATCCCAACGTGATTCTGATTGCCGCGCTGTTCATTATTGGCGACGGGCTGGTTCGCACCGGGGTAGCCACCAAGATGGGAAGCTGGCTGGTGGACGTGGCGGGCAGCAGCGAAACCAAAATGCTGGTCCTGCTGATGGTGACGGTGGCCGGGTTGGGGGCATTTATGAGCTCCACCGGCGTGGTGGCGATTTTTATTCCGGTGGTGCTCAGCGTTTCTATGCGCATGAAAATCTCGCCTTCCCGGCTGATGATGCCGCTCAGTTTTGCCGGGCTGATAAGCGGCATGATGACGCTGGTTGCGACGCCGCCTAACCTGGTAATCAACAGCGAACTGCTGCGTGAAGGGCTGGAGGGGTTCCAGTTCTTTAGCGTGACGCCAATTGGCCTGGCGGTGCTGGTGCTGGGCATCCTTTATATGCTGGTGGCGCGTTTCGCGCTCAAAGGGCAGGGCGAAGAGGCAGGCAAAGAGAGCTGGAAGCGCCGTTCATTTCGCGATCTGATAAAAGAATATCGCCTGACCGGGCGGGCTCGCCGGTTGGCTATTCGCCCTGGCTCACCGATGGTTGGCCATCGTCTGGACGATTTAAAGCTGCGTGAACGCTATGGCGCGAACGTGATTGGCCTGGAGCGCTGGCGCCGCTTTCGGCGCGTGATTGTCAACGTGACCGGCGGTACGGAATTCCGCGCCCGCGATGTACTGCTGATTGACATGTCGGCCTCAGAGGTTGATTTGCGAGAGTTTTGCGGGGAGCAAATGCTGGAGCCAATGATCCTGCGGGGAGAGTATTTTTCCGATCAGGCGCTGGATGTGGGAATGGCAGAAGTTTCTCTGCTGCCAGAGTCAGGGTTCACCGGGCAGACTTTGCGAGAAATGGCTTTCCGAACCCGCTACGGCCTTAACGTTGTTGGCCTGCGGCGGGCGGGTGAAGCTATGGAAGGATTGCTGGTGGATGAACCTATCCAGTTGGGCGACATTATACTGGTGGTTGGTGACTGGAAGCTGATCAACCAGCTTTCACAGCAGAACCGTGATTTCCTGGTGCTGAGTCTGCCTGTGGAAGAGCAGGATGCCTCCCCGGCCCACAGCCAGGCACCTCATGCGATTTTCTGCCTGGCGCTGATGGTGGCACTGATGCTGACCGACGAAATACCCAATCCAATCGCCGCGATTATCGCCTGTTTGTTGATGGGCAAATTCCGCTGTATTGATATGGAAAGCGCCTATAAGGCGATTCACTGGCCGAGCATTATTCTGATTGTCGGGATGATGCCTTTCGCTTTAGCGCTGCAGAAAACCGGCGGGGTGGATCTGATCGTTCATGGGCTGATGGAGTTTGGCGGTGGCTACGGCCCATATATCATGCTGGTGTGCCTGTTTGTGATGTGTGCGGCTATCGGGTTATTTATTTCTAATACCGCCACGGCAGTATTGATGGCGCCTATTGCGCTGGCTGCGGCTAAATCAATGGGGGTGTCGCCGTATCCGTTTGCGATGATTGTGGCGATGGCGGCTTCTGCGGCGTTTATGACGCCAGTCTCTTCGCCAGTGAACACGCTGGTGCTGGGGCCTGGAAACTATAAGTTCAGCGACTTTGTGAAGCTCGGCGTGCCGTTTACCGTCATTGTGATGATCGTGAGCGTGGTGATGGTACCGATGTTATTCCCGTTCTGATATTTACCCTCATCCCGGCCTCCTCCCTGTAAGGGAGAAGGGGAAAACATTATCCTGATTTCGCTTAGGCAGATGGACGAGTTTAAAGCGGCGAATCCTGGCTGATTTCATCCAGCGAAAGCTGGAAGCTCGGCACAAAGACCTGCATAAAATAATCCATCTCCGGGCTGTGGCGGTCGGCCAGCGTTTTTTCCAGGCGACTTTTCGCCAGCAGAAACTCGTTGTTCCCGGCCGACAGCTCCTCCAGGCATTTCAGATAAGCACATAACGCATCGGCCTGCTTCACCAGCGCTTTCTCTTCTTCACTGTAGCTGTGCTCATCAATCAGCGGCGCCCAGATATCACGAAGCTCTTCCGGCACCATTTCGATCAGTTTTTGCTGCGCAATCTTTTCAATGGCTTTGTATTCATGGGCAATTTGCGAGTTGAAGTATTTTACCGGCGTGGGGAGATCCCCGGTCAGCACCTCGCTGGCGTCGTGATACATCGCCAGCAGCGCAATACGTTCGGCATTTACGTTGCCGTTAAACTTGCGATTTTTGATAGCGGCAAGGGCGTGGGCAACCATGGCGACCTGCAGGCTGTGTTCAGACACGTTCTCGGTGCGGACATTCCGCATTAGTGGCCAGCGGCTAATCAGTTTCAGGCGGGAGAGGTGGGCAAAGAAATGGCTCTGACTCATGACGTTCTCGCGGTAACAACTTGGTGACGTCATTGTGAGGGGAGAAAGGGGGCATTGCAAATGCCCCCGAACGGCTTACTGATGGTAGTGTCCGAGGAAACGTCCCAGCTTAGCTATCGACATTTCCAGATCATCAATGCGCGGCAGAGTGACAATACGCACGTGATCCGGCCACGGCCAGTTAAATGCCGTACCCTGAACGAGCAGAACCTTTTCCTGCAGCAGGAAGTCCAGCACCATTTTCTGGTCGTCATGAATATTGAAGCGCTTTGCGTCAATTTTCGGGAACATGTACAGCGCCCCACGAGGCTTAACGCAGGAGACGCCAGGAATTTCGTTGATCAGCTCCCAGGCACGATTACGCTGTTCGTACAGACGGCCACCAGGCACGATAAACTCGCTAATGCTTTGGTATCCCCCCAGCGCGGTCTGAATAGCGTGCTGGGCAGGAACGTTGGCGCACAGGCGCATGGAGGCTAACATTTCCAGACCTTCAATATAGCCTTTAGCGTGTTTCTTCGGCCCGTTGAGCACCATCCAACCCTGACGGAAACCGGCAACGCGATAGGTTTTTGACAGGCCGTTGAAGGTAATGGTTAACAGATCCGGTGCCAGGGCTGCGATCGAGTGATGCTCGGCATCGTCATAAAGGATTTTGTCGTAAATCTCATCGGCAAAGATGATCAGATTATGCTGGCGCGCAATCTCGACAATCTCTAACAGCAACTCTTTGGAGTAAACGGCGCCGGTAGGGTTGTTCGGGTTAATAATCACAATGCCACGCGTGCGTGGGGTGATTTTAGCGCGGATATCGTCGAGATCCGGGAACCAGTCAGAGCTTTCATCGCACAGATAATGCACCGCTTTACCGCTGGATAAAGAAACGGCTGCCGTCCAAAGCGGGTAGTCCGGCGCGGGAACCAGCATTTCGTCACCGCTGTTTAGCAGCGCCTGCATCGACTGGACGATCAGTTCGGAAACGCCGTTCCCGATATAAATATCTTCCGTAGTGACATCCCGCATCCCACGAGCCTGATAATGCTGCATGATGGCTTTACGGGCAGAGAAAAGCCCTTTGGAGTCGCAATATCCCTGGGCGGTTGGAAGATTACGGATCACATCAACAAGGATTTCATCCGGCGCTTCGAAACCGAACGGCGCGGGGTTGCCGATGTTGAGCTTAAGCACTTTGTTGCCTTCTTCTTCAAGGCGTTTTGCCTCTTTGAGTACCGGGCCACGGATGTCATAACAGACATTATCAAGTTTGCTGGATTTTTCGATGGGGGACATGAAGCTTCGACCTTTGTTGTTAATTTCGCGTCCTGCCGTGGAAGCGCACCGCCACAATGTACTCCTGCTTAAGCGAGATTTGAAGGATGGGGCTTGAAGAAATGCAATTTATCTTTACAGCACAATGTATAAGCACGTAACGCGATTTAAAAATATTGATGGTAAAAAAACTATAAATTTTAGTTATTGTGGTTTTATCTGCTAATCATATCGTCATGATGTAATGATATTCACTGCTTCTTGCTCACTGTGGAGGGCGAGGTGCTGCCGACGTAAATGCGTTGTCGCTAAACATAAGTAAAAATTAATATTCATGCCTGAAACATTAAGGGATTAATGAAAAAGTAGTTAAAGAGATGTATATCAAAAGATTGGTCAATGTAATAGATAAATACCTCGGCAATAATTAAGTGTCTTTTATTATAGTGTGTGGCTGACTTCAAAAAACGTTGTAAATAATCAACAGAGTGGAAACAACAAAAAGAGAATAAGATCAGATAATTCGCAATAAGTGTTATAAAACATCATGTTTTACTGTAAGATACACTACGAAAAATGGTAGGTTTTGGATGCGAAGGACTGTGCCAACGCCATGGTCTTGCTGGTGTCTTAAAATATTTCTATTATTATTCAACTGGTTGTGTGTTTTGGCCGGTTTAAGCCTGCCGCTATACTCTAGCCCGTTAAATAATCATATAAAAGCTTATTAAAAGTCGTTTTTCGACGCTGGTTTACCTTTATAACGCAGTTTTAAAATAGTTAACTGGTACGATGAGTTGGTGTTTTTTTCTTATCCTGACCTGCATAATATCCCGTTAAGGCGTGTTTTAGATAATTGAGACATGCCGGGGAATACAAAAATAACAAACAGAAGCGTCGCTAACGTATGCGGCCAAGACTACCGGAGACATTCGGTAAAAGGAATTGCTTTATCTCTTTGATAAATCATAGCAATACAACCAGGGCAGACTCGAAAGAGCAACCTATTAGTGAATAAATTATGATTAACGCAAATCGTCCGATACTGAACCTCGACCTCGATCTGCTGAGGACATTCGTTGCGGTCGCCGATCTCAATACCTTTGCGGCAGCGGCAGCGGCAGTGTGCCGTACTCAATCCGCTGTAAGCCAACAGATGCAGCGCCTCGAGCAATTAGTTGGGAAAGAGCTTTTTGCCCGACATGGCCGCAATAAACTGCTCACCGAGCATGGCATTCAACTGCTGGGCTATGCGCGTAAAATCCTACGCTTTAATGATGAAGCGTGCTCTTCACTGATGTTTAACAACCTGCAAGGGTCGCTTACCCTTGGTGCCTCCGATGAAACGGCGGACACCATCCTGCCGTTCCTGTTAAACCGCATCAGTTCGGTTTACCCCAAACTTGCGCTGGATGTCAGGGTCAAACGCAACCCCTTTATGATCGAAATGCTTAATCAGCATGAGGTCGATTTGGTGGTGACGACATCAAACCCTTCTAACTTTGATGCCATTGTCCTGCGAACCTCGCCTACGCTGTGGTACTGCGCCGCTGATTATGTCTTTCAAAGTGGGGAAGCGCTGCCGCTGGTGATGCTGGACGATCCAAGCCCGTACCGCGATATGATGCTCGAACATCTCGATGCCAGCCAGACGCCATGGCGTATTTCTTATGTTGCCTCTACGCTTGCCGCGGTCAGGGCCGCCGTAAAAGCGGGATTAGGCGTAACGGCCAGACCGGTTGAAATGATGAGTCCGGAACTTCGTGTCCTGGGTGCGTCAGAAGGACTGCCTATTTTACCTGAAACCCAATATCTGCTGTGTAAAAACCCTGAAAGTGGTAATGAGCTGGCGCAAGCGATCTTCAGTGCGCTGGCGACGCCGGAAAACCCATACCGTTATAACACCGTGGGAAGTGAAGGGGACGACACGCTGCTGGTTGAAGGGGATTTTGAGTAGCTGCAGGTCGACTAGTTAGTAACAAAATATTAAAGATACAAAATGGGTCGTTGGTGGTTTTTTTTACGCCAACGGCCCATTTTTTATACCTGATTTTCATTAAACCACCGGGGTGCTCATCTTTTCTAACAAATTCAATATATTGGTTGTATGTTTATTTTTGCTCGTTTTATGCGCAAAAACTTCATGCAAAGGCCAGGTAATGTTAAAAAACGCATAACAATGTTGCTTCTTTTTGAAGTGGATTAACAAAAGCGTGTCTCAGATCAAGAAAATACTCCCTCTTGGGGGGAGGAATAGTTGTAATTTCCTGCCAAAATATAGGGGCTGTTTATTTTTTCACACGGAACGGACACGATTCACCCTCATCTAAATCTGGTCTTTACGCGAGTGTTGATGAGTTTTAACGCATTAAATGTTAATGAATTGCTGTCGGTGTAAATTAATGTGTGGATACTTTTGTTAAAGTTGACAAAAGGTTATAGAAAGGAGTAAAAAACCCCATCAATTGGCTGCCTACGCATTATTTCCGGTAGTTATTGTACGGTTGATTGTTCCTCCCCATGAATCGATGTGGCGTTCATCTGCCAACAAGAGCAGAGACTTTGGCGCCACTTTTGATGAGTAAGCAATGAGTATGTCAACATCCACTGAAGTTATCGCTCATCACTGGGCGTTCGCTGTCTTTCTTATTGTCGCCGTTGGCCTGTGTTGTTTGATGCTTGTCGGGGGCTGGTTCCTTGGCGGACGAGCTAAGGCACGGCACAAAAACACCCCCTTCGAGTCGGGCATCGACTCCGTTGGTACGGCGCGTCTACGTCTCTCCGCCAAGTTTTACCTGGTCGCCATGTTCTTCGTTATTTTTGACGTGGAAGCCTTGTATCTCTACGCGTGGTCAACTTCTATCCGTGAAAGCGGCTGGATTGGCTTCGTCGAGGCCGCAATTTTCATTTTAGTGCTACTGGCTGGTCTGGTTTATCTGGTGCGCGTTGGCGCTCTGGATTGGACTCCTGCGCGTTCGCGTCGTGAGAAAATCAACCCGGAAACAGACAGTCTCACTAACCGTCATACGCAGTAATAGCGAGGCAATAAGATGGACTATACGCTCACCCGCATAGACCCCAACGGTGAGAATGACCGTTACCCCCTGCAAAAGCAGGAGATCGTAACCGATCCCCTCGAACAAGAGATCAACCGCAGCGTTTACATGGGCAAGCTCGAGCATGCCATGCACGATGTGGTGAACTGGGGTCGCAAAAACTCAATCTGGCCATACAACTTTGGCCTTTCCTGCTGCTATGTAGAGATGGTGACCTCGTTTACCGCTGTACATGACGTGGCGCGTTTCGGTGCAGAAGTTTTACGTGCTTCTCCTCGTCAGGCTGACCTGATGGTAGTGGCCGGTACCTGCTTCACCAAAATGGCTCCGGTAATTCAGCGCCTTTACGATCAGATGCTGGAGCCTAAATGGGTTATTTCCATGGGTGCCTGCGCTAACTCTGGCGGCATGTACGACATCTATTCCGTTGTGCAGGGCGTCGATAAATTTATCCCGGTTGATGTTTACATCCCAGGTTGCCCACCGCGTCCGGAGGCTTACATGCAGGCGCTTATGCTGCTGCAGGAGTCTATCGGCAAAGAGCGTCGCCCGCTGTCGTGGGTTGTTGGCGATCAGGGCGTTTACCGCGCCAACATGCAGTCCGAGCGCGAGCGTAAGCGCGGCGAACGTATCGCGGTAACCAACCTGCGGACACCAGACGAGATTTAATTAGCGCCTGCGGTCAGTAAGCGTCTTTGTATATCAATACTATAAAAGCAAAGGCACTGAGCGCAGTCACCACAGAACCATTTGCAATGGTGAGAACTATGACCGATTTAACCGCGCAAGACGCCGCTATGCCAGCCTGGCAGACAAGGGATCATCTGGATGATCCGGTCATTGGCGAATTGCGTAACCGTTTTGGGCCGGATGCCTTTACCGTTCAGCCAACCCGCACCGGGGTGCCCGTAGTTTGGGTTAAGCGCGAACAGTTACTGGAAGTGGTCGATTTCCTCAAGAAATCACCAAAACCCTACGTTATGCTGTTCGACCTGCATGGCATGGATGAGCGTCTACGCACACACCGCAACGGTTTACCGGCTGCGGATTTTTCCGTTTTCTACCACCTGATTTCCATTGAGCGCAATCGCGATATCATGCTCAAGGTGGCGTTGTCTGAAAACGATCTCAACCTGCCGACGCTGACCAAACTCTTCCCGAACGCCAACTGGTACGAGCGTGAAACCTGGGAGATGTTTGGCATCACCTTTAACGGTCACCCGCACCTGACGCGCATCATGATGCCGCCGACCTGGGAAGGCCACCCGCTGCGTAAGGACTACCCGGCGCGCGCCACCGAATTCGATCCGTTTATCCTGACTAAACAGAAAGAAGATCTGGAAATGGAAGCGCTGACCTTCAAGCCTGAAGAGTGGGGCATGAAGCGCAGCAGCGAACATGAAGACTTCATGTTCCTGAACCTGGGGCCGAACCACCCCTCCGCGCACGGTGCTTTCCGTATCATCCTGCAGCTGGACGGCGAAGAGATCGTCGACTGCGTGCCGGATATCGGCTACCACCATCGTGGTGCTGAGAAGATGGGTGAGCGTCAGTCCTGGCACAGCTACATTCCGTATACCGACCGTATCGAGTACCTCGGCGGTTGCGTCAACGAAATGCCTTACGTGCTGGCGGTTGAAAAGCTGGCTGGCATCGTCGTGCCGGAACGCGTGGAAGTTATCCGCGTTATGCTCTCTGAGCTGTTCCGTATCAACAGCCACCTGCTGTACATCTCCACCTTTATTCAGGACGTGGGCGCCATGACGCCGGTCTTCTTCGCGTTTACCGATCGTCAGAAAATCTACGATCTGGTGGAAGCGATTACCGGTTTCCGTATGCACCCGGCCTGGTTCCGTATTGGCGGCGTTGCACACGACCTGCCGAAGGGCTGGGAACGCCTGCTGAAAGAGTTCCTGGAGTGGATGCCGAAGCGCCTGGATTCTTATGAGAAAGCCGCGCTGCGTAACACCATTCTGAAAGGCCGTTCCCAGGGCGTTGCAGCCTATACCGCGAAAGAAGCGCTGGAGTGGGGCACCACCGGTGCTGGCCTGCGTGCCACCGGTATCGACTTCGACGTGCGTAAGGCTCGTCCTTACTCCGGCTACCAGAACTTCGATTTCGAAGTCCCGGTTGGCGGCGGCATCAGCGACTGCTACACCCGCGTTATGCTGAAAGTTGAAGAGCTGCGCCAGAGCCTGCGCATCCTTGAGCAGTGTCTGAAAAATATGCCAGCCGGCCCGTTCAAAGCGGATCACCCGCTGACTACGCCGCCGCCGAAAGAGCGCACGCTGCAGCATATCGAAACCCTGATCACTCACTTCCTGCAGGTTTCCTGGGGCCCGGTCATGCCGGCCAATGAATCCTTCCAGATGATTGAGGCAACGAAAGGGATTAACAGTTACTACCTGACCAGCGACGCTAGCACCATGAGCTATCGTACCCGTATTCGTACCCCGAGCTTTGCGCACCTGCAGCAAATTCCGGCGGCGATCCGCGGCAGCCTGGTTTCTGACCTGATTGTCTATCTGGGTAGTATCGATTTTGTAATGTCTGATGTGGATCGCTAACTATGCACGATAACCAACAAAACCAGGCTGAAGCTTTTGAGCTGAGTGCGGCAGAGCGTGAGGCGATTGAGCACGAGAAACACCATTACGAAGATGCCCGTGCGGCCTCTATCGAAGCGCTGAAAATCGTTCAGAAACAGCGCGGTTGGGTGCCAGATGGTGCCATCTACGCGATTGCTGATGTGCTGGGTATCCCGGCGAGCGATGTAGAAGGTGTGGCCACTTTCTATAGCCAAATATTCCGCCAGCCGGTTGGCCGCCACGTGATTCGCTACTGCGACAGCGTGGTTTGCCATATCACCGGTTACCAGGGTATTCAGTCGGCTATCGAAGCCAAACTGAACATCAAGCCGGGCCAGACTACGTTTGACGGCCGCTTTACCCTGCTGCCAACCTGCTGCCTGGGGAACTGCGACAAGGGGCCGACCATGATGATTGATGAGGACACTCACAGCCATCTGACGCCGGAAGCCATCCCTGACTTGCTGGAGCAGTATAAATGAAGACGATTATTCGTACTGCCGAAACCCATCCGCTGACCTGGCGTCTGCGCGATGACAAACAGCCGGTCTGGCTTGACGAATACCGTAGCAAAAACGGCTATGAGGGCGCGCGTAAAGCGCTGACCGGCATGGCGCCAGATGAAATCGTGACTGCGGTAAAAGATGCTGGCCTGAAAGGGCGCGGCGGCGCGGGCTTTTCCACCGGTTTGAAGTGGAGCCTGATGCCGAAAGACGAGTCCATGAACATCCGTTACCTACTGTGTAACGCCGATGAAATGGAGCCAGGCACCTATAAAGACCGCCTGCTGATGGAGCAACTGCCGCACCTGCTGGTGGAAGGCATGCTGATTTCCGCTTTTGCGCTGAAAGCATACCGTGGCTACATCTTCCTGCGTGGTGAGTACATCGAGGCGGCAGACCACCTGCGTCGCGCAATTGCCGAAGCCACCGAAGCGGGCCTGCTGGGTAAGAACATCCTGGGTTCCGGTTTCGATTTCGAACTGTTCGTGCACACCGGAGCCGGGCGTTATATCTGCGGGGAAGAAACCGCGCTGATTAACTCCCTGGAAGGCCGTCGTGCGAACCCACGTTCTAAGCCACCGTTCCCGGCATCAAGCGGCGTTTGGGGTAAACCGACCTGTGTAAACAACGTCGAAACCCTGTGTAACGTCCCGGCTATTCTGGCTAACGGCGTGGAGTGGTATCAGGGCATTGGCGGCGGCATGAGTAAAGATGCCGGCACCAAGCTGATGGGCTTCTCTGGCCGCGTGAAAAACCCAGGCGTCTGGGAATTGCCGTTCGGCACAACCGCTCGCGAAATCCTGGAAGAATACGCTGGCGGCATGCGTGATGGCCTGAAGTTTAAAGCCTGGCAGCCGGGTGGGGCGGGGACCGACTTCCTGACGGAAGCTCATCTCGACCTGCCGATGGAATTTGAAAGTATTGGTAAAGCAGGCAGCCGTCTCGGTACGGCGCTGGCAATGGCGGTTGACCATGAAATTGGTATGGTGCCGCTGGTGCGTAACCTGGAAGAGTTCTTTGCCCGTGAATCCTGCGGCTGGTGTACACCGTGCCGCGATGGTTTGCCGTGGAGCGTAAAAATCCTGCGCGCGCTTGAGCGCGGCGAAGGACAGCCGGGGGATATCGAAACCCTGGAGCAGCTTTGCCGCCATCTGGGTCCAGGTAAAACCTTCTGTGCCCACGCGCCGGGTGCCGTTGAGCCATTGCAGAGTGCGATTAAATATTTCCGCGACGAATTCGAAGCAGGCATTGCCAAACAGGATTACGGAAATCTGCGTGCCATTAATGGTATTCAGCCGAACCTGTTAAAAACGCGCTGGTGATAGACAGCTTTTCACCCTCACCCTAACCCTCTCCTTGAGGGAGAGGGGATAGACCGGTGATTTTCTCCCTCTCCTGGGAGAGAGGGCCGGGGTGAGGGCGAAGGTGGTTCGCACAAGAATTTTTGATTAACGCCTGAAGTTATTCAGGCCAACTGGAAGCATGCTGACTATGGCTACGATTCATGTAGACGGCAAAGAATACGAGGTCAACGGAGCAGACAACTTGCTGGAAGCTTGTCTCTCCCTCGGTCTTGATATTCCTTATTTTTGCTGGCATCCGGCGCTGGGCAGCGTCGGTGCTTGCCGCCAGTGTGCGGTGAAGCAATATCAGAACGCGGAAGACACTCGCGGTCGCCTGGTGATGTCCTGTATGACACCGGCCTCCGACGGGACCTTCATCTCTATTGATGATGGCGAAGCGAAACAGTTCCGTGAAAGCGTTGTGGAATGGTTGATGACTAACCACCCGCACGACTGTCCGGTCTGTGAAGAGGGCGGCAACTGCCACCTGCAGGATATGACCGTGATGACCGGTCATAGCTTCCGTCGCTACCGCTTTACCAAGCGTACTCACCGCAATCAGGATCTCGGTCCGTTCATCTCTCATGAAATGAACCGTTGTATCGCCTGCTACCGCTGCGTGCGTTACTACAAAGACTACGCAGACGGTAAAGACCTGGGCGTTTACGGCGCGCACGACAACGTCTACTTCGGTCGTCCGGAAGACGGCACGCTGGAAAGCGAGTTCTCCGGTAACCTGGTAGAAATTTGCCCGACCGGCGTATTCACCGACAAAACGCATTCCGAACGCTACAACCGTAAGTGGGATATGCAGTTCGCGCCGAGCATCTGCCAGCAGTGCTCGCTGGGCTGTAACACCAGCCCGGGTGAACGTTACGGCGAACTTCGTCGTATCGAAAACCGCTACAACGGCACCGTGAACCACTACTTCCTGTGCGACCGCGGCCGTTTCGGTTATGGCTATGTGAACCTGAAAGACCGTCCGCGTCAGCCAATTCAGCGCCGTGGTGATGACCTCATTACCCTGAACGCCGAACAGGCAATGCAGGGTGCGGCGGATATCCTGCGTCAGTCGAAGAAAGTGATCGGCATCGGTTCTCCGCGCGCGAGCGTGGAAAGCAACTTTGCTCTGCGCGAGCTGGTTGGCGCTGAAAACTTCTACACTGGTATTGCAGCCGGTGAGCAGGCTCGCCTTCAGCTGATGCTGAAAGTGCTGCGTGACAGCGGCGTTCACACCCCTGCGCTGCGTGAAATCGAATCATACGATGCGGTGCTGATCCTGGGCGAAGACGTTACCCAGACCGGCGCTCGTGCTGCCCTGGCTATCCGTCAGGCAGTCAAAGGCAAGGCGCGTGAAATGGCAGCGGCTCAGAAAGTGGCTGACTGGCAGATCGCCGCAATCCTGAACATCGGTCAGAACGCTAAGCATCCGCTGTTTGTCACTAACGTGGACAGCACTCGCCTGGATGATATCGCCGCATGGACCTACCGTGCGCCGGTTGAAGATCAGGCTCGCCTTGGCTTTGCGATTGCGAATGCGCTGGACAGCAACTCTCCGGCGGTTGAACTGGATCGTGACCTGAAAAACAAAGTGGACGTTATCGTGCAGGCGTTGGCCGGTGCGAAGAAACCTCTGATTGTTTCCGGGACGAACGCCGGTAGCGAAGCGGTGATTCAGGCGGCAGCCAACGTGGCTAAAGCGCTGAAGGGCCGCGGTGCAGACGTCGGCGTCACCATGATTGCCCGCGCGGTTAACAGCGTTGGCCTCGGCATGATTGGCGGCGGTTCTCTGGAAGAGGCCCTGAGCGAGTTGGAAAGCGGCGCTGCCGATGCGGTAGTGGTGCTGGAAAACGACCTCCATCGCCATGCTTCCGCTGCCCGCGTAGATGCGGCTCTGAGCAAAGCCCCTCTGGTAATGGTTATTGACCACCAGCGTACGGCCATCATGGACAAAGCGCACCTGGTGCTTTCCGCAGCGAGCTTTGCAGAAAGCGACGGGACGGTGATCAACAACGAAGGTCGCGCCCAGCGTTTCTTCCAGGTTTATGACCCGGCTTACTACGACACCAGCGTGACGATGTTCGAAAGCTGGCGCTGGCTGCACTCCCTGCACAGTACCGTGCAGAGCCGTGACGTAGACTGGACGCAGCTGGACCATGTGATTGACGCCTGCGTGAAGGTATTGCCTCAGTTGGCCGGTATTAAAGATGCCGCGCCGGATGCTTCCTTCCGTATCAAAGGTCAGAAGCTGTCCCGTTCTCCTATCCGTTCGAGCGGACGCACCGCTATGCGCGCCAATATCAGCGTGCACGAACCGCGTCAGCCGCAGGATAAAGACACGATGTTTGCCTTCTCGATGGAAGGGAACAACAGCCCGCTGGCCGACCGTCAGCAGATTCCGTTTGCCTGGGCTCCAGGCTGGAACTCCCCGCAAGCATGGAACAAATTCCAGGCCGAAGTGGGCGGTCATCTGCGCCACGGCGATCCGGGCGTGCGCCTGATCGAAGCCTCTGAAACGGGCCTGGACTACTTCACTTCCGTGCCGGATACCTTCCACGCGGAAGAGGGCAAATGGCGAATCGCGCCGTACTACCACCTGTTTGGTAGCGACGAGATGTCCCAGCGTTCTCCTGTGTTCCAGAAGCGTATGGTTGAGCCTTACATCAAGCTGAACCCGGCCGATGCCGCGAAGCTTGGCGTTAACGCCGGAAGCCTGATCTCCTTCAGCTACGAAGGCCAGACGCTGAGTCTGCCGCTGCAGCTGTCCGAAGGTCTGGTTGCAGGGCAGGTTGGTCTGCCGATGGGGATGCCGGGGATTGCGCCAGTGCTTGCCGGTGCTCGTCTTGAAAATCTGCAGGAGGCTGCGCAATGAGCTGGCTGACACCGGAAGTTATCGACATTCTGCTGAGCATCCTCAAAGCGGTTGTCATTCTGCTGGTCGTGGTGACCTGTGGGGCATTCATGAGTTTTGGCGAACGTCGTCTGCTCGGTCTGTTCCAGAACCGCTACGGACCGAACCGCGTAGGCTGGGGTGGTTCACTCCAGCTGGTTGCGGACATGATCAAGATGTTCTTTAAAGAGGACTGGATCCCTAAGTTTTCTGACCGCGTGATCTTTACGCTTGCACCCATGATCGCGTTCACCTCGCTGCTGCTGGCCTTTGCTATTGTGCCGGTCAGCCCAAGCTGGGTGGTGGCGGATCTGAACATCGGGATCCTGTTCTTCCTGATGCTGGCGGGCCTGGCGGTGTACGCCGTGCTGTTCGCTGGCTGGTCCAGTAACAACAAATACTCCCTGCTTGGTGCGATGCGTGCTTCCGCGCAGACCCTGAGTTATGAAGTGTTCCTGGGGCTTTCCCTGATGGGCGTGGTGGCGCAGGCCGGTTCCTTTAATATGGCCGACATCGTCAATAACCAGGCACATCTGTGGAACATCATCCCGCAGTTCTTCGGCTTCGTGACCTTTGCGATTGCCGGCGTTGCGGTTTGCCACCGTCACCCGTTTGACCAACCGGAAGCCGAGCAGGAACTGGCCGATGGTTATCACATCGAATATTCCGGTATGAAGTTCGGTCTGTTCTTCGTTGGGGAATACATCGGCATCGTCACCGTTTCTGCTCTGATTGTGACGCTGTTCTTTGGTGGCTGGCATGGCCCGTGGTTACCACCGTTCATCTGGTTCGCGCTGAAAACCGCGTTCTTCATGATGATGTTCATTTTGATTCGCGCCGCACTGCCTCGTCCACGTTATGACCAGGTGATGTCCTTCGGCTGGAAAGTTTGCCTGCCGCTGACGCTAATCAACTTGCTGGTGACCGCCGCGGTCATTCTTTACCAGGCACCATAAGGGGTGAAAAAACCATGACATTGAAAGAGTTAGTGGTTGGTTTCGGCACCCAGGTACGCAGTATCTGGATGATCGGCATGCACGCTTTCGCCAAGCGCGAAACCCGCATGTATCCGGAAGAACCAGTGTATCTGCCGCCGCGCTACCGTGGCCGTATCGTGCTGACGCGCGACCCGGACGGTGAAGAGCGCTGCGTTGCCTGTAACCTGTGTGCGGTAGCCTGCCCGGTAGGCTGTATTTCCCTGCAGAAAGCCGAGATGAAAGACGGTCGTTGGTATCCGGAGTTCTTCCGCATCAACTTCTCACGCTGCATCTTCTGTGGCCTGTGCGAAGAAGCCTGTCCAACCACCGCGATTCAGCTTACCCCGGACTTCGAGCTGGGTGAATATAAGCGCCAGGATCTGGTGTACGAGAAAGAGGATCTGCTGATCTCCGGTCCGGGCAAATACCCGGAATATAACTTCTATCGGATGGCAGGTATGGCAATCGACGGCAAAGATAAGGGCGAAGCGGAAAATGAAGCTAAGCCTATCGACGTCAAAGGCCTGTTACCTTAAGGAGTCAGGAATGGAATTCGCTTTTTATATCTGCGCCATTGTGGCCGTCCTGACGACCCTTCGGACGATCACTCACACCAATCCGGTGCATGCGCTGCTGTACCTGATCATCTCGCTGCTGGCGATCTCCGGGGTGTTTTTCTCCCTCGGGGCTTACTTCGCCGGTGCGCTGGAGATCATCGTGTACGCCGGGGCTATCATGGTGCTGTTCGTCTTCGTGGTGATGATGCTTAACCTCGGCAACGCGGTTCAGCAGCAGGAACGCGAGTGGCTGAAACCGCAGCTGTGGATTGGGCCTGGCGTCCTGTCTGCAGTCCTGCTGGTGGTTCTGATTTACGCCATCCGCACCGTTAACGACCAGGGTATTGATGGCACGTCCATCGATGCGAAGCAGGTCGGTATCGCGCTGTTCGGGCCTTACGTACTGGCGGTGGAGCTGGCCTCCATGCTGCTGCTGGCGGGTCTGGTCGTTGCGTTCCACCTGGGTCGTGAAGACCGTGCCGGTGAGGTGCTGAGCAATCGCCCTGCTGACATGGCCGTGAGAAGAAAAACGGAGGAGAACGTATGATCCCGCTGCAACATGGACTGATCCTCGCCGCCATTCTGTTCGTGCTGGGACTGACCGGGCTGGTCATCCGCCGCAACCTGCTGTTCATGCTGATCAGCCTGGAAGTGATGATTAACGCCGCCGCGCTGGCCTTCGTGGTTGCCGGCAGCTACTGGGGCCAGGCTGACGGTCAGGTGATGTATATACTCGCGATTAGCTTAGCTGCTGCCGAAGCCAGTATTGGCCTCGCGCTGTTACTGCAGCTCCATCGTCGTCGCCAGAATCTGAATATCGATTCAGTAAGTGAGATGCGTGGATGAACCTTCTCTGGTTAACCATTGTTCTGCCATTGATTGGCTTTTTACTGTTGGCATTTTCCCGCGGCCGCTGGTCAGAAAACCTGTCCGCAACCATCGGGATGGGCTCTGTAGGTCTGGCGGCGGTAGTCACCGCCATTGCCGGGGTTGATTTCTTTAACAACGGGCAGCAGGCGTTCACTCAGCCGCTGTGGACCTGGATGGCGGTCGGTGATTTTAACATCGGCTTCAACCTGGTGCTGGACGGCCTGTCCCTGACCATGCTTTCTGTGGTTACCGGTGTCGGCTTCCTGATCCACATGTTCGCTTCCTGGTACATGCGTGGTGAAGAGGGTTATTCCCGCTTCTTCGCCTACACCAACCTGTTCATCGCCAGCATGGTGGTTCTGGTCCTTGCCGACAACCTGCTGCTGATGTACCTCGGCTGGGAAGGCGTGGGCCTCTGTTCTTACCTGCTGATCGGTTTCTACTACACCGATCCGAAGAACAACGCGGCGGCAATGAAAGCGTTCGTGGTGACCCGCGTCGGGGACGTGTTCCTGGCCTTCGGCCTGTTCATCCTCTACAACGAGCTGGGCACGCTGAACTTCCGCGAAATGGTTGAGCTGGCACCGCAGCACTTCGCTGCCGGCAACCAAATGCTGACCTGGGCAACCCTTATGCTGTTAGGCGGTGCGGTCGGTAAGTCTGCACAGCTTCCGCTGCAAACATGGCTTGCGGATGCGATGGCGGGTCCAACCCCGGTTTCTGCGCTGATTCACGCGGCTACCATGGTTACCGCGGGCGTCTACCTGATTGCCCGTACCCATGGCCTGTTCCTGATGACCCCGGAAATTCTGCATCTGGTGGGTATCGTTGGTGCGATCACGCTGGTGCTGGCAGGCTTTGCCGCGCTGGTACAGACCGACATCAAACGCGTACTCGCTTACTCCACCATGAGCCAGATTGGCTACATGTTCCTGGCGCTGGGCGTGCAGGCGTGGGATGCGGCAATCTTCCACCTGATGACCCACGCGTTCTTTAAAGCGTTGCTGTTCCTGTCATCCGGTTCGGTGATTCTGGCGTGCCATCACGAACAAAACATCTTCAAGATGGGTGGGCTGCGTAAGTCTATTCCGCTGGTGTATGTCTGCTTCCTGGTTGGGGGCGCGGCGCTGTCCGCTCTGCCGCTGATTACCGCAGGCTTCTTCAGTAAAGATGAAATTCTTGCTGGTGCGATGGCGAACGGCCACATCAACCTGATGGTTGCGGGCCTGGTCGGGGCGTTTATGACCTCGCTCTACACCTTCCGCATGATTTTCATTACGTTCCACGGTGAAGAAAAAATTCACGCTCACGCAGGGAAGGGGATTACCCACCACCTGCCGCTGGTTGTTCTGCTGGTGCTGTCCACCTTCGTTGGCGCAATGATTGTGCCACCGCTGCGCGGCGTACTGCCGGAAACCACTGAACTTGCGCACGGCAGCGTGCTGACCCTGGAGATCATCTCCGGCGTCGTCGCCATTGCCGGTATCCTGATTGCCGCCTTCCTGTGGCTGGGTAAACGTACTCTGGTGACGTCGCTTGCGAACAGCGCACTGGGGCGTTTCTTCGGTACCTGGTGGTTCAATGCCTGGGGCTTCGACTGGCTGTACGACATGATTTTCGTCAAGCCATTCCTCGGTATTGCGTGGCTGCTGCGCCGTGACCCGCTGAATGCTTTGATGAACATTCCGGCAGTTCTCTCCCGCTTTGCTGGCCGTGGCTTGCTGGTGAGCGAGAACGGTTATCTGCGCTGGTATGTTGCGTCCATGAGCATCGGTGCCGTTGTAGTTCTCGGCCTGCTGCTGGTTCTGCGTTAACAGGATTTCTTCCATCCCCCTCTCTCTGTTGAGAGAGGGTCGGAGTGGGGCTTAATACCTCCTCTGGCGCTGGGAAGTGAGTGATGTTTAAGAATTATTTTGACTTAGGGACTCAAACGCCATGCTATTACCCTGGCTAATACTAATCCCCTTTATCGGCGGCTTCTTCTGCTGGCAGACCGAACGCTTCGGCGTGAAAGTGCCTCGCTGGATTGCGCTGATCACCATGGGGCTGACACTGGCACTGTCTCTGCAATTGTGGTTGCAGGGTGGCTATTCTCTGACGCAGTCGGCGGGTTTGCCGCAGTGGCAGTCAGAGTACATTCTGAAATGGATCCCACGTTTTGGCATTGATATTCACCTGGCGCTCGACGGTCTGTCGCTGCTGATGGTGGTCCTGACCGGCCTGCTTGGCGTGCTGGCGGTGCTCTGTTCCTGGAATGAAATCGAAAAATATCAGGGCTTCTTCCACCTCAACCTGATGTGGATCCTCGGCGGCGTTATCGGCGTGTTCCTTGCCATCGACATGTTCCTGTTCTTCTTCTTCTGGGAAATGATGCTGGTGCCGATGTACTTCCTGATTGCGCTGTGGGGCCACAAAGCCTCCGACGGGAAGACGCGTATTACCGCCGCGACCAAGTTCTTCATCTATACCCAGGCGAGCGGCCTGGTGATGCTGATTGCTATCCTGGGTCTGGTGTTTGTGCACTACAATGCGACCGGCGTGTGGACCTTCAACTATGCGCTGCTGCTGAAAACGCCGATGTCCCACGGCGTACAGTGGCTGCTGATGCTGGGCTTCTTTATCGCCTTTGCGGTAAAAATGCCGGTGGTTCCTCTTCACGGCTGGCTGCCGGATGCGCACTCCCAGGCACCCACGGCGGGTTCCGTTGACCTCGCAGGTATCTTGCTCAAAACTGCGGCCTACGGCCTGCTGCGTTTCTCTCTGCCGCTGTTCCCTGAAGCGTCCGCTGAATTTGCACCAATCGCAATGTGGCTGGGTGTCATCGGTATCTTCTACGGCGCGTGGATGGCCTTTGCCCAGACCGATATTAAACGCCTGATTGCTTATACCTCCGTTTCCCACATGGGCTTCGTGCTGATTGCTATCTACACCGGCAACCAGCTGGCTTATCAGGGTGCGGTGATTCAGATGATCGCGCACGGTCTGTCAGCAGCGGGTATGTTCATCATCTGCGGTCAGCTTTACGAGCGTCTGCACACGCGTGACATGCGCATGATGGGCGGCCTGTGGAACAAAATTAAATGGCTGCCTGGCCTGTCGATGTTCTTCGCTGTTGCCACGCTGGGTATGCCAGGTACCGGTAACTTCGTCGGTGAATTCATGATCCTGTTCGGCAGCTTCCACGTTGTGCCGGTCATTACCGTGATTTCAACCTTCGGTCTGGTCTTTGCCTCTGTTTACTCTCTGGCGATGCTGCACCGCGCGTACTTCGGGAAAGCTAAGAGCGAAATCAGCGATAAACAGCTGCCTGGCATGTCCATGCGCGAGTTCTTTATCATTCTGTTGCTGGTGGTGCTGTTAGTTCTGCTGGGCTTCTTCCCGCAGCCGATTCTGGATACTTCGCATTCTGCGATGAGCAATATTCAGCAGTGGTTTACCAGTTCACTTTCTACTACAAGGCCGTAATTCGCCATGACAATAACTCCTCAACATTTGATCGCGCTGCTACCGCTGTTGATCGTCGGATTGACGGTGGTGGTTGTGATGCTCTCCATTGCGTGGCGACGCGACCATTTTCTGAATGCTACGCTGTCGGTTATCGGCCTTAACGCCGCGCTGATTTCACTGTGGTTTGTCGGTCAGGCAGGGGCGATGGATGTCACCCCGCTGATGCGCGTTGACGGCTACGCCATGCTCTACACCGGGCTGGTACTGCTGGCAAGCCTGGCAACCTGTACCTTTGCTTATCCGTGGCTGCAGGGCTACACCGACAACCGCGAAGAGTTCTATCTGCTGGTCCTGATTGCTGCCCTGGGCGGTATTCTGCTGGCGAATGCGAACCACCTCGCGGCGCTGTTCCTCGGCATTGAGCTGATCTCTCTGCCGCTGTTCGGCCTGGTTGGCTACGCCTTCCGCCAGAAGCGTTCTCTGGAAGCGAGCATCAAGTACACCATTCTGTCAGCGGCGGCATCGTCCTTCCTGCTGTTCGGTATGGCGCTGGTATACGCTGATTCCGGTAGCCTGTCGTTTGTTAGCCTCGGTAAGAGCCTGGCGGATAACATGCTGCACGAACCTCTGCTGCTGGCGGGCCTGGGCCTGATGATTGTTGGTCTTGGCTTCAAGCTCTCTCTGGTACCGTTCCACCTGTGGACCCCAGACGTATACCAGGGCGCGCCTGCCCCGGTTTCCACCTTCCTGGCAACCGCCAGCAAAATCGCCATCTTTGGCGTGGTGATGCGTCTGTTCCTGTACGCACCAGTGGGCAACAGCGAAGCCGTTCGCGTCGTGCTGGGGATTATCGCCTTCGCGTCAATCCTGTTCGGTAACCTGATGGCGCTGAACCAGTCCAACATCAAGCGTCTGCTGGGCTACTCTTCCATCGCACACCTCGGTTACCTGTTGGTGGCGCTGATTGCGCTGCAAACCGGTAACATGTCGATGGAAGCGGTAGGGGTTTATCTGGCCGCTTACCTGTTCAGCAGCCTGGGCGCGTTTGGTGTGGTTAGCCTGATGTCCAGCCCGTACCGTGGCCCGGATGCCGACTCACTGTTCTCCTACCGTGGTCTGTTCTGGCACAAGCCGGTGCTTTCTGCGGTGATGACCGTGATGATGCTCTCTCTGGCGGGCATCCCAATGACACTGGGCTTCATCGGTAAGTTCTACATCATTGCGGTGGGCGTTCAGGCTCACCTGTGGTGGCTGACCGGTGCAGTGGTTCTGGGCAGCGCCATCGGCCTGTACTACTACCTGCGCGTGACCGTGAGTCTGTACCTGAGCGCTCCTCAGCAGCTTAACCGCGACACCCCATCTAACTGGGCGTTGACCGCGGGCGGCGTTGTGGTGCTGATCTCCTCCCTGCTGGTGCTGCTGCTCGGTATTTATCCGCAGCCGCTTATCAGCCTGGTGCAATTAGCGCAGCCGCTGATGTAATCGGGTTTACAAAACCGTTCAAAAACCGCCACCTGTTGGCGGTTTTTTTATGGATTCAGGTTTTGGCCAGCTCAAGAATAAACTCAAGAAAACAGCGGGTGCGGGCGGCAGGATTAATCCGCGAGGGGTAATACGCGTAAAGCGGGAACCGTTCATCCGGCCAGTCGGGAAATAAATCCACCAACAGTCCCTGCTTCACGAGGTCGTCAGAGCCAAACGTCATCATCTGGGCAATAGCGTGTCCGCTCAGGCAGGCTTCATGCAAAGTACGGGCGTCGTTCAGCGTCAGGCGGCCGCTGACCGGGACTTTGATCGCTTCTCCTTTACGATGAAACTCCCATTCAAACGGCCTGCCGGTTTCCGGATCGCGAAAATGAATACAGGTATGTCCCAGCAGTGCCTGCGGTGTTTCAGGCCTGCCGTGTCGCGCCAGATAGGCGGGGGTGGCGACCGTCATGATGCGGGTTTCCAGCAGCCTGCGTGCCACCAGCGTGCTATTTCGAGGCACGCCAAAACGAACAGCCAGATCGAAACCATCTGCAATCATATCCCCTAGCCGATCGCTGGTGACCAAATCCAGCTCGAGATCAGGATAGCGGGACATAAACGTGTCAAGTTGCGGGCCCAGAATGAGGCTGGAAAAGAACGGATCGATGTTGACCCTGAGCCTGCCGGTAATCGCTTTAGTGGAGCGCGACGCGGTGCTGGTCACATCTTCCAGCGCGGCCAACAGCGGCAGGATCTGACGATAAAACTCTTTGCCTTCAACGGTCAATGCCACTGCGCGGGTGGTGCGGTCAAAAAGGCGGATGCCGAGGCGTTTCTCCAGGCGGGCAATCGCCCGGCTGACCCCGGGTGGGGACATATTGATCATCTCCGCGGCGGCGGCAAACGTGCCGCTTTCTACCACGGCTGTAAACACGGACAAGCCGTCGAATGTCCGATCGTTGAAAATCATATTAGTGCCCTGCAGTCATCAGTGAATTGTCTATGGTGCTATCGATACAACATAGCTGCATCCGCATAATGCCGTCCACACCCTGTCGTGGGCTCTCAAACTGGAGAAACATTATGTTCGCAATTACAGGTATTACCGGACAAGTTGGCGGCGCACTGGCAAGCGCATTGCTTGCTCAAGGACATGAGATTCGGGCCGTCGTACGCTCAGAAGCTAAAGGGCAACCCTGGGCACAGCGGGGCGCTGACATTGCGCTGGCAGAAATGCACGATGGCGAAGCGCTGGCACAAGCCTTCAGCGGGGCTGAAGCGGTCTTTATCCTGCTGCCGCCGGTGTTCGATCCTTCAGGCGATTTTGCCGAGCCGCGTGCAAATATTGCGGCCATCAGGCACGCTCTGCAGGCGGCACGTCCACAGCACGTAGTTTGCCTTTCAACCATCGGGGCGCAGGCCACCCAGCCAAATCTGCTGAACGCATTAGGAATGATGGAAAAAGAGCTCACGGATATTTGTGATTCCGTCGTGTTCCTCCGCGCGGGCTGGTTTATGGAGAACTTCCTTTGGGATGTGGAAAGTGCCAAAGAGACCGGGACTATCTACAGCCACCTGCAGCCGCTTGAGCGTGTTATCCCGATGATTGCTACAGTGGATATAGGCCAGCTTGCCGCCGAATTATTGACTCAGCCAGAATCAGGCACCCGCATTGTGGAGCTGGAAGGGCCACAGCGTTATAGCCCACAGCTGGCTGCCAAAGCGTTCTCTCAAGTTCTGGGGCAGCCGGTAACGGTAAAAGCCGTGCCGCGTGAAAACTGGGAGGCAGATTTCCTTGCTCAGGGCATGAAAAACCCGTTCCCACGCATGCAGATGCTGGACGGCTTTAACGAAGGCTGGATTGATTTCACCGGCGACACGGTGAAAGGTGCCACGCCTCTTGAAACTGTGCTAAAACAGTTGCTTGAGCGGCACCAGTAATCCGTAAGGTGGCGCCTGAATCAAAAGGAGTTTTTCAATGCTTAACTGGCAGGATATACACCATTCTGAACTGAGCGCCACCGACCTTTATGCCCTTTTGGCCCTGCGCTGCGAAGTCTTTATTGTTGAACAGCGCTGCGCGTATCTGGATATTGATGGCGAGGATCTGGTGGGAGAGAATCGCCATATCCTCGGCTGGCGGGACGGCAAACTGATTGCCTATGCCCGCATTCTTAAGAGTGACAACGAGCTGGAGCCGGTGGTCATTGGCCGGGTTATTGTTGATGCGTCGGTGCGCGGCGAAAAGCTTGGGCAACAGCTCATGACTCAGGCGCTTGCCGCCTGCCAGCGCCAGTGGCCTGACCGTGCAATTTACCTGGGCGCTCAGGCGCATTTGCAGGCATTTTATGCCCGGCTCGGCTTTCACCCGGTAACCGAAGTGTATGACGAAGACGGTATCCCGCATATCGGGATGGCCAACAGCCCGGCGGGCGAAACCTGTTGATGTTGTCTATAGTTAGCGGACGAGAAATTTTTTAACACGGAGAACAGTGATGCAACCGTATGAATCTCGTCTCGATGATGACCTCGCACTTTTAAGCGACACGCTTGAAGAAGTGCTTCGCGCCTCCGGCGACCCGGCTGACCAGAAGTACATTGAGCTAAAGGAAAAGGCCGAGCAGGCGCTGAATGACGTCAAAGCACGCATCAGCAACGCTTCCGACACTTACTATTACCGCACCAAAAAAGCGGTCTACCGCGCCGATGATTACGTGCATGAAAAGCCCTGGCAGGGTATTGGCATCGGGGCTGCAGTCGGGTTGGTGGTTGGGCTTTTGCTCCGCCGATAATCTTGACCGCGCCTGCAAATGGCAAATAAAAAATCTTACCCCCTGGGTAGGATTTTTTTTTGTGGGAACGACCACGTATAATCAGGGGTTTTTACGGAGCGTGAGGTAAACGTGAATTCAGTAGCCGTCGCACTGCAGCAAATGCAGCAGGAATTAGCAGGGGAATTTGCGGATAAGCCGGGCCTTCAGCGCCTGTGCGTGCCGGTCACGCTGAGTGACGCCTCCGATCCTCTCGCCTGGCTCACGGCTCAGTCACGTTATCCCCAATTTTACTGGCAGCAGCGTAACGGTAACGAAGAAGTGGCTGCCCTGGGGGCATTGCTGAGTTTTTCTGCGCTGGAAGACGCCCAGGCTTTTCTGCAGTCTCACCCGGAACAGCCTTTCCTGCGCGTCTGGGGGTTAAATGCCTTCGATCCGTCCCACGGTTTTCTTTTTCTCTCGCGGCTGGAATGGCGGCGAGTAGGTGGGGAGGCGTTTCTTTGGCTGCATCTGTACAGCGAAACTTCCTTGAAGCAGGATGCGTTGGCTGCTGCGGCTTTTATTGAGCAGCTTCTGCCGGCGAAACTTCTCCCGCAACTCAATCTCAAATGCCTGGGTGAAAGCCATCTACCGGAGCAGCCCGAATGGAACCGCCTGGTGGATCAGGTGGTTAGCGCCATCAGCCAGAAAGCGCTGGATAAAGTCGTGCTCGCCCGGGCCACCGATCTGGCGTTTTCTTCCCCGGTTTCTGCCGCAGGGTTCATGGCCGCCAGCCGCCGGGTTAACCTGAACTGCTACCATTTCCTGATGGCGTTTGATGCGAAAAATGCCTTTCTTGGCTCCAGCCCGGAACGCCTGTGGCGAAGAATCGACGATGCGCTGCGAACTGAGGCCCTCGCCGGAACGGTAGCTAACCACCCGGACGATGCTCAGGCCGCTAAACTAGGCCAGTGGCTGCTGAAAGATGACAAAAACCAGCGTGAAAATATGCTGGTGGTCGAAGATATCTGCCAGCGCTTACAGGCTGCGGTTGGTGCACTGGATGTGCTGCCGCCGCAGGTTATGCGGCTGCGCAAAGTGCAGCATTTGCGTCGCTGCATCTGGACGCAGCTGAAGCGTCAGGACGATGCGCTTTGCCTTAAACAGCTGCAGCCTACCGCCGCCGTGGCGGGGTTACCGCGTGAGCTGGCTCGGGCATTTATTGCTGCGAATGAGCCTTTTGCGCGCGAATGGTACGCAGGTTCGGCGGGTTATCTGTCCCGCCATCAAACGGAGTTTTGTGTGGCGCTGCGCTCGGCAAAAGTGAGCCATACCGGCGTTCGCCTTTATGCCGGGGCGGGCATTGTCGCCGGCTCGGTTGCCGCAGAAGAGTGGCAGGAAATTGAAAACAAAGCGGCCGGTTTGAAGACGTTGCTGATCGGCAGTGGTAACTGAATAAGCTATTCACGACGCAAATCAATTTAACCCTTGCCATAGTATTTATAATCGAAAGTCGAAATTGACTGCGGACAATATTATGTCGATAAGCTCATTTAACCGCCGCTGGGCGGGCGTCATACTCGAAGCATTAACCCGACATGGGGTGCGGCATGTGTGTATCGCGCCTGGCTCCCGCTCCACGCCGCTGACGCTCAGCGCGGCGGAAAACCGCAGTTTCATTTGCCATACTCACTTTGATGAACGAGGCCTGGGCCATCTGGCGCTTGGGCTGGCAAAAGCCAGCGCCGAGCCGGTGGCAATCATTGTCACCTCCGGCACCGCCGTGGCCAATCTTTATCCTGCCGTGATAGAAGCCGGATTGACCGGCGAAAAGCTGATTTTGCTGACGGCAGATCGCCCGCCCGAACTTATCGACTGTGGTGCAAACCAGGCGATTCGCCAGCCGGGGATGTTTAGCTCTCATCCTTCTGCTGCACTCAATCTGCCTCGCCCAACGCATGATATTCCCGCCAGCTGGCTGGTCTCTGCGATTGACAGCGCCGTCGGCCAGCTCAACGGGGGCGCACTGCATATCAACTGCCCCTTTGCCGAGCCGCTTTATGGCGCGCCGGACGATACCGGCGTCGACTGGCAAAACCAGCTTGAAGGCTGGTGGGAAGGCAACACGCCCTGGCTGCGTGAAGTGCACGACAATGCCGTGCCGAAGCAAAGAGACTGGTTCTTCTGGCGGCAAAAACGCGGCGTGGTAGTGGCCGGACGGCTTTCTGCCAGCGAAGGTGAGCAGGTCGCGGCCTGGGCGCAAATGCTTGGCTGGCCGCTTATCGGCGATGTGCTTTCACAGACCGGACAGCCTCTGCCGTGTGCGGACCTGTGGCTAAGCAATAGCCAGGCCGTGACTTGTCTTGAACAGGCGCAAATTGTCATCCAGTTTGGCGGCAGTCTGACCGGGAAACGGGTTCTTCAGTGGCAGGCCGCCTGCAGGCCGGAAGAGTACTGGCTGGTGGACAAGCAGCCCGGGCGTCTCGATCCTGCCAACCACCGTGGCCGCCGTCTGGTTGCCAGCGTTGAAGCCTGGCTGGAAAAACATCCGGCAGAAAAACGCCTGCCCTGGGCCGAAGCGCTAACGTCTCTGGCCTGGCAGACGCTGGAAAAGGTTGAGCAAGGAATCCGAGAATTTGGTGAGGCACAGGTTGCCCAGCGCCTGTCGCAGCTGCTGCCGGAAGGCGGTCAGCTGTTTGTTGGCAACAGTTTAATTGTGCGTTTGATCGATGCTTTTGCCCAGCTTCCCGTGGGGTATCCGGTGTACAGCAATCGAGGGGCAAGCGGCATTGATGGCCTGCTGTCAACCGCCGCAGGCGTTCAGCGGGCAACGGCGCGCTCCACGCTCGCGATAGTCGGCGACATTTCGGCGCTCTATGATCTTAATGCCCTCGCACTGCTGCGTCACGCCTCGGCACCGTTTGTGCTGCTGGTGGTCAACAATAACGGTGGTCAGATCTTCTCACTTTTGCCGACGCCTGCCGAAGAGCGTGAGCGTTTTTACTGTATGCCGCAAAACGTGAACTTCTCCCACGCAGCCGCCATGTTTGAGTTGGGGTATCAGAACCCTGAAAACTGGCAGGCGCTTGAAGAGGCCGTTCGTCGGGCCTGGTTGCGCCCTGGCGCGACGGTGATTGAAATTAGCGTGCCGGAAACCGCCGGCGCTCAGACGCTGCAGCATTTGCTGGCCCTGGTTAGCCAGGCATGATCCTTCATGCCGCGCCGCATTCGGGCCACCGTTCAACTCTGCCACACATAGTCTGGCTGCACGGTTTTCTTGGTAGCCATCATGAGTGGCAGGCGCTTAAGCCGCACTTTTCCGACTGGCCGCAGCTGTGCGTGGACCTGCCCGGCCACGGTGGTTCCACCGATCTTCACGTGCAGAGTTTTGCCGAGGTTGATACCGCGTTACGAAATACCCTCAAGCATCACGGTATAAATCACTATTGGCTCGTGGGCTACTCCCTGGGCGGGCGCATCGCGATGTATCACGCCAGTCAGGCTGAGTCGAAAGGGCTGCGTGGCCTGGTGGTAGAAGGCAGTCATCCTGGCCTGATAAGTGGGACAGATCGCGAGGCGAGAGCGCTGAACGATGCCCGCTGGGCGCAGCGTTTGATGCACGAAGATATCCAGACCGTGTTGAACGACTGGTATCAGCAGCCTGTTTTCCGTTCCCTCAGCCGCGCGCAACGCACTGACTTAGTCGCCCTGCGTGCGCAAAACAATCCCGAGACGCTAGCCCGGATGCTTGAAGCAACGTCGCTTTCCCGACAGCCCGATTTACGTGAGCCACTTGGCCAGCTAGCCGTGCCGTTTCATTTTATTTGCGGTGAACGAGACGAAAAGTTTCGCGCCGTTGCCGCCGAGCTTAACTGTTCCCTGGCTCTTATTTTCGGGGCAGGACACAACGCCCACCGTGAAGCCCCCGCCGCGTTTAGTTCCGCTCTGTTAACCCTCTTTCGTCAATATGACCTGTAAGGATCTTTCATGATTTATCCTGATGAACAAATGCTTTATGCCCCGATTGAATGGCTGGATTGCTCCGAAGGTTACACCGATATTCGCTACCACAAATCCAGCGACGGTATCGCCAAAATCACCATCAACCGCCCGGAAGTGCGTAATGCGTTTCGTCCGCTGACCGTCAAAGAGATGATCAATGCCCTGGCCGATGCGCGCTATGACGACAACATTGGCACCATTATTCTGACCGGCGAAGGAGAAAAAGCCTTCTGTGCGGGCGGTGACCAAAAAGTGCGTGGTGACTACGGCGGCTACCAGGACGCAAGCGGCGTACATCACCTGAACGTGCTCGACTTCCAGCGCCAAATTCGCACCTGCCCTAAGCCAGTTGTGGCGATGGTGGCGGGTTTCTCCATCGGCGGCGGTCATGTGCTGCACATGATGTGTGACCTGACTATCGCGGCGGAAAACGCCGTGTTTGGCCAGACTGGCCCGAAAGTTGGTTCTTTCGACGGCGGCTGGGGCGCTTCCTACATGGCGCGTATTGTCGGCCAGAAAAAAGCGCGCGAAATTTGGTTCCTGTGCCGCCAGTACGATGCGAAAGAAGCGCTGGATATGGGCCTGGTGAATACCGTTGTACCGATTGCCGATCTGGAAAAAGAGACCGTTCGCTGGTGCCGAGAAATGCTGCAGAACAGTCCGATGGCGCTGCGTTGCCTGAAAGCGGCGCTGAATGCTGACTGCGACGGTCAGGCGGGACTGCAAGAACTGGCCGGGAACGCCACGATGCTGTTCTACATGACCGAAGAAGGCCAGGAAGGGCGCAACGCGTTTAACCAGAAGCGTCAGCCGGACTTCAGCAAATTTAAACGGAATCCGTGATGCGCAGCGCGGCGCTGTGGCGCTTTCAAATCCCGATGGAGGCTGGCGTAGTGCTTCGCGACCAGCGTCTCAAATTTAGAGATGGGCTGCTGGTGCGCCTGACCGTGGGCGAGCGCAGCGGATGGGGCGAAATTTCTCCTCTGCCGGGATTTAGCCAGGAAACACTCGCGGAGGCTCAGGCGCAGGTCGACCGCTGGCTTGAACAATGGCTGGCAGATGAATCGACTCCATTACCCGAGTTGCCGTCGGTCGCTTTTGGCTTGAGTTGTGCGCTGGCTGAGGCTGAAGGTACGCTGCCACAGGCCGCTGACTACCGCGCCGCCCCGCTGTGCACCGGCGACCCCGACGAGCTGATCCTGGCACTGGCAGAAATGTCGGGCGAAAAAATCGCGAAGGTGAAAGTGGGGCTGTACGAGGCCGTTCGCGACGGCATGGTGGTTAATTTATTGCTTGAAGCCGTGCCTGAACTTCGCCTGCGTCTGGATGCTAACCGCAGCTGGACCCCGCTCAAAGCGCAGCAGTTCGCTAAATACGTCAACCCGGATCATCGCTCGCGCATCGATTTTATTGAAGAGCCGTGCAAAACCCGCGAGCAGTCCCGAGAGTTCAGCCGGGATACGGGGATTGCAATTGCCTGGGACGAAAGCCTGCGGGAGGCTGATTTTACTTTCACCGCTGAGCCGGGCGTTTCGACAGTAGTTATCAAACCGACGCTTACCGGTAGCCTGAACAAAGTGCGTGAGCAGGTTGCGGCGGCACATTGTCTGGGGCTGAAAGCGGTGATCAGTTCCTCCATTGAGTCCAGCCTCGGTTTGACTCAACTGGCCCGCATCGCCGCCTGGCTCACGCCGGGAACCCTGCCTGGGCTGGATACTTTATCCCTGATGCAGTCTCAGCTTGAGCGCAGCTGGCCCGGCAGCCCCCTGCCGTGTGTTACCGTGGACGGACTCGAGCGTATTCGATGATCTTTCCCGACTGGCCGTGGCGTCACTGGGCCGACGTCAGGGGCACAAGTGTTGCGCTCCGTCTCGACGATGAACTCTTAACCTGGCAAACGCTGCGCCAGCGCGTGGATACGCTGGCGGGAGGTTTTCGCCAGCAAGGGGTAAAAGAAGGCGATGGCGTTGCGCTTAAAGCGAAAAATGGCCCGCAAACGCTGCTCGCCTGGCTGGCGTTATGGCAGTGTGGGGCGCGCATTCTGCCGTTAAATCCTCAGCTGCCTGATAGTTTGCTGGCGCAGCTTTTACCGTCGATGACGCTGAGCTACGGGTTAACTTTGACCGACAGCGAACCTCTGCCGGATGTGGTTCCATTATCGCTTACTGGTGCACTTGCCTGGCACGAAAGCTGGCAGCCGATGCGTCTGGCTTCTATGACGCTGACTTCTGGTTCAACCGGGTTACCCAAAGCGGCGGTGCATACATTCTCGGCCCATCTTGCCAGCGCGGCGGGTGTCCTGGCGATGATGCATTACGGCCCCGACGATAGCTGGCTTTTGTCTTTACCGCTGTTCCATGTGTCCGGGCAGGGGATCCTCTGGCGCTGGTTGTATGCCGGCGGCCAGCTGGCGATCTCGACCGCGCAACCGATAAACGAGGCGCTGCGTGGATGCAGTCACGCTTCCTTAGTGCCCACACAATTGTGGCGGCTGCTGGAAAAACAGGAACCTCTGGCATTGCGGGAAGTGCTCCTGGGCGGGGCAGCCATCCCCGTTGAACTGACGCAGCAGGCGGAAGCGCGTGGGGTGAGTTGCTGGTGTGGTTATGGGCTCACCGAGCTGGCCTCTACGGTTTGCGCCAAACGCGCCGACGGTCAGCCAGATGTGGGGGCTCCATTGCCAGGCCGGAAGGTAAAAATCGTCGATGAAGAAGTGTGGATACAGGCGAATAGCCTGGCCAGCGGCTACTGGCGGAACGGGCAACTTATTCCTCTGGTGAATGAACAGGGCTGGTTTGCTACCCGCGATAGGGGCGTTTTTCATTTGGGCCGCCTGACGATTGTCGGGCGTCTTGATAACCAGTTTTTCAGCGGCGGGGAGGGCATCCAGCCGGAAGAGGTTGAGCGGGTCATTGCCGCGCATCCAGCGGTTCAGCAAGTGTTTGTGGTGCCGGTGGACGACGTTGAATTTGGCCAGCGGCCCGTTGCCGTGGTTGAGATTAGTGCAGGATGTGAGTTTAACGACATTGCCGCCTGGCTTGACGGAAAACTGCCCCGTTTTCAGCGGCCTGTGCGCTGGCTGGCGCTGCCGCAGGAGTTAAAACAGGGCGGGATTAAAATCTCCCGCCGCAGGCTTACAGAGTGGGTTGCAGGGGCATAACCCCTGCAAGGTATTACTTATTGTTCTTCAGTGCCTGAAGTGCATTCGCTACCCCGGCACCGTATTCAGGATGTACCTGGCTGAACAGGCAAATCTGACGGTTCTGAATGCTTTCCGGGACGTCTTTCATATCACCCGCAATGCGCACAAACATACGCTGATGCTCTTCATCGCTCAGCAAGTTATACAGCGCGCGCGGCTGGCTGAAGTAGTCGCTATCTTCGCGATGGTTCCAGTGGTCGGCTGCGCCTTCCAGGCTCAACGGCGGCTCGCTGAAATCTGGCTGTTCCTGGAAAACGTTAAAGCTGTTTGGCTCGTAGGTTGCGCCATTGCCGCTGTTGCCGTCCACCCGCATGGCTCCGTCGCGGTGGTAGTTGTGGAACGGGCATTTTGGCGCGTTCACCGGAATTTGATGATGGTTCACGCCCAGACGGTAGCGGTGTGCGTCCCCGTAGGAGAACAGGCGACCCTGCAACATGCGATCGGGTGAGAAACCAATGCCCGGTACGACGTTGGCCGGGGACATCGCCACCTGTTCAACGTCAGAGAAATAGTTTTCCGGGTTGCGGTTCAGTTCCAGCACGCCCACTTCTATCAGCGGATAGTCGCCGTGTGGCCAGACTTTGGTCAGATCAAACGGGTTGTACGGCGTTTTTGACGCTTCGGCTTCCGGCATAATTTGCACGAACAACGTCCAGCGAGGGAAATCACCAGCCTCAATGGATTCGTACAGATCGCGCTGGGAGCTTTCGCGGTCCTCTGCAATCAGGTGGCTGGCTTCATTATCCATCAGGTTCTCAATACCCTGCTGGGATTTGAGGTGGAACTTTACCCAGAAACGCTGATTGTCGCTATTGATAAAGCTGAAGGTATGGCTGCCAAAACCGTGAATGTGACGATAAGAGCGCGGTAAGCCACGGTCGCTGAAATCAATGGTCAACTGATGAAGGGCTTCCGGCAGGTGCGAGAAGAAATCCCATTTATACGTAGGGTTACGCAGGTTGGTGCGTGGATCGCGTTTGACGACGTGGTTCAGGTCGGGGAATTTCAGCGGGTCACGGAGATAGAACACCGGCGTGTTGTTGCCCACCAGGTCCCAGTTGCCCTCCTCGGTATAGAATTTCATGGAAAAGCCGCGAATATCTCGTTCGGCATCCGCCGCGCCGCGCTCACCGGCCACGGTGGAAAAGCGCAGGAACAGCTCAGTTTTTTTGCCGACTTCTGAGAATAATTTTGCCCGGGTGTAGCGGGTGATGTCATGCGTCACGGTGAAATGACCAAACGCGCCTGAGCCTTTAGCGTGCATGCGGCGCTCAGGGATCACTTCGCGGTCAAAGTGGGCGAGTTTTTCAAGGAACCAGACGTCCTGAAGTAGCATCGGGCCTCGCGGGCCTGCGGTAGCAACATTGTTGTTGTTTACAACGGGAGCGCCTGCGCCGGTTGTTAGTCCTTTCTTGCTCATTAATGCCTCCTTGGGTGCCAGGTTTCACAGTAAAAAAGCGTTTATTTAAATCCACTTTTTTACTGTGCTTATTATTCACCTGCTCAATGTGTCATTTCGCGCTACCCGGCTGCATTGATCTTGTCACACAAAAAGGCGTCTTTTCATTTTCTTACAATCAAGGAAATATTGGCATTTTCCAGCGCGTTAATAAGATAATGCGCCACGCCATCCAATGGCATTTTTAAGGGCAGCCCTTTTTCTTTTTCAGGAACCAAGGAATGAATAAATTACTTTTAGCCGGCGGCGCGGGTTTGCTGCTGGTTTCCGCAGGTGCCAGCGCAATTGGCGTGAGTGCTGAAGTCGGCAAAGAATACACTAACCTCGGCGTGGGTTTTGGCACCGAAAGCAGCGGCATCGCGGTAACCGGTAACTATGCGCATAACGACGACAACGGTGATACCGTAGGCCTTGGCCTCGGTTTTAATATTCCTCTGGGGCCGATGATGGCAACCGTAGGCGGTCGTGGTGTTTACCTGCACGCAAAAGATCGTAAAGAAGGCTACGCAATTGCGGCGGGTGGCGGTTTGAGATGGCCAATCACTTCTGACATTGCCATTTTTGGCGATTACTACTATTCCCCGGACTCTCTGTCCAGCAGCGTGAAGGACTACAAAGAGGCCAGCGCCGGTGCAAGCTGGAACTTTATGCGTCCGTTTTCAGCGCAAGTGGGTTACCGCTATATTAGCCTTGGCGGCAAAGACGGCGATCGTACCGACACCGTGGCCGACGGCCCGTATGTGGGCGTGAGCGCCAGCTTCTAATCCCTCGACGCGGCTTTTAGCCGCGTTAATGTTGCTGACAAAGAGGAAAAAAGCGTGGTTTTTCCCTCTTTGTGGTTATCAGCCGAAAATCAATGAATTGATTTTCCGTTTTTTGACGAATCCTTTGGCGTTTTTTCTATGCCCAGAGGTTGGTCAGTAGTCTAAGCGCGGCTTTTAGCCGCGTTTTTTATGTCTGCCGTTCTTTGGTGCCTGCGCTATAGTGGGGCGTTCCCCTGCTGCGGAGTAAAAGATGTTAAAAGTAGAAATGCTGTCCACCGGCGACGAAGTACTGTACGGGCAAATTACCGATACTAATGCGGCCTGGCTTGCCGACTATTTCTTTCACCAGGGTTTACCCATGTCGCGCCGCAATACGGTCGGCGACAGTCTGCCTGACCTGGTTGCCGTGCTGAAAGAACGCAGCCACGAAGCGGATGTGCTGATTGTTAACGGCGGCCTGGGGCCAACCAGCGATGATCTAAGCGCGCTGGCGGCGGCGACGGCGGCGGGCGTTGAGCTGGTCGAGCACGCGGAATGGTTAACCTATATGGAGCAGTTTTTTGCCGAGCGCGGGCGTGTGATGGCGCCGAGTAACCGCAAGCAGGCGCAAATCCCGGCTAACAGTGAAATGATCGACAATCCCGTTGGCACCGCCTGCGGCTTTGCATTGACCTTAAACCGCTGCCTGATGTTTTTCACTCCCGGCGTACCGTCAGAGTTTAAGGCTATGGTGGACAAACAAATCATGCCCCGGCTGCGTGAACGTTTTACCCTCCCTGAACCGCCGATATGCCTGCGTTTAACGACTTTTGGACGCTCAGAGAGCGAGCTGGCGCAATCGCTTGATCCGCTGGCGCTGCCGGAGGGCGTGGTGATGGGCTATCGCTCATCGATGCCGATCATTGAGCTTAAACTGACCGGCCCGGCCAGCCAGCGTGAAGCGATGGAGGCCGTCTGGCCGGAAGTCCGCCGCGTGGCAGGTGAGAGTCTGATTTTTGAGGGCACCGAAGGGCTTCCGGCACAAATAGCGCGCCGCCTGGGCGAACGCTCCCTGACTCTGGCCGTGAGCGAACAGTTTACCGGAGGCCTGCTGGCGCTGCAGTTAAACCGGGCGCAGGCCGCGCTCCGGGCGAGCCGCGTTTTACCGCAGGCACCTGAAACACTGGCTGAGGCATTAGCGTCCAGCGCAGAATTGCGCCTGAATCAACAGAGCGATCTGGCCCTGGTGATTTCTGGCGAAGAAGATCAGCAGATAAATTTTGCGCTCTCCACGCCAGGCGGCACTTTTGGCCTGGGCGTGAAGTTTGGCACCAGCCGCCACGCGCTGGCAATACGCCAGGAAGTTTGCGCCATGATGGCGCTGAACGTGCTGCGCCGCTGGTTCAACGGCCAGCCGCTGGAAAGCGAACACGGCTGGATTAAGGTCGTAGAGTCAGCCAGCCTCTAAACTTCAGGCGAGCGCCCGGGCCAGCAGCGTGATCGGGTGCTCGCAGCGTTTGCTGGTCGACATTTCTATCTGCCATTTACAGGTTTCGCAGTCCGTCACCACCAGGTCTACGCCACTCTCTTCTATCTGCTGGAACAGCGGGGCGCCAATTTGCTGGGAAGTCGGGTAATTTTCCTTTTTAAACCCATAGGTCCCGGCAATGCCGCAGCACTGGGAGTCCAGCATCACCAGTTCCACGCCGGGAATGCGGCGCAACAGCTCAATGGAATAGAGCGTCCAGCCCATTTTCTCCATATGGCAAGGCGTATGGTAAGCGATACGCAGCGGCGTGTTTTTTAACGGTAGCGTTCTGCCATCCGCTTCCAGCAGTTTCCAGATATAACGCGTGGCGAGTTCAATCTGCTCGCGAACCGGGGCCGTGTCGATACCAAGAATATGCGGATATTCATCGCGCAGCGTGAAGGTACAGGTTGACGAGGTCGCAATGACCGGCAGCCCGCGCTGTATGACGGCCTCTTCCAGCGAGTTGGCGTTTACCCTTGCCTGTTTCTTTGCCTTTTCGATAAAGCCGTTGGCAATAAGCGGCACGCCGCAGCATTTTTCTCTTTGCAACAGCTGGACGCCGATGCCCATCGCGTTAAGCACTTTGACCATGTCTTTGCCGAGCTGCGGATGGTTGTAGTTCACGAAGCAGCCGTGGAAGAAAGCAACCTGCTGCGGGAAGCTGGCCTGGTGCGCGGCCTGGCGCCGATACCACTGACGAAATGTGCCGAAGGAATATTTGGGCAACTCGCGGTGGGAATCAATTTTGAGGGTTTTATCCAGCAGCTTGCGTACGGGCTTCAAACCGGTCGTGGCGTTGATCAGCGGGGCGAAAGGCGTGGAGAGCGTACCGAGTAAATCCGTATGACTGAGAACAGCATCGCGCAGCGAAGGTTTATGTTCGCCATATCTGGCCCGCGCCCGCTGGATGATATCGCCAATTTTGACTTCGGACGGGCAGGAGACTTCGCAGCGCTTGCAGTTGGTGCAGTACTTCAGCGCGTCGTCGTACAGGGAGGGATCTTTCAGGCGCAATCTTTCTCCATCGGGCCCGGCCTGTTTTGGCCCCGGATATTCCGGGCGAACGCGGCTTACCGGGCAAGCCGTGGTGCAGACCGTGCATTTAATACAGCTTTCAAAGCTGGTTTCATCAAGCAGGTTCATGGCAAGCCTCCGCGGCAACAAGGATTTGATTGGCCACACAGAGCGCCGTGAGCATCGATACGCCGGCCCCGCATCCCTGATGAATAGGATCAAAGCCCCCCAGCACTGAGCCAATAGCGTAGAGATTTTTGGTGTATTCCCCGTGATGGAACGGCTGGAAGTGGTTATTCACGGTTAGCCCAAATTGCAGCCAGGGCTGCGGGGTAAAGAAATATGTTTTGCTCCAGGCGGCTCGCTCGGCCTCGATGTTCACGTCCAGCCCGAAGATGGGCTCGATGACATGTTGCCTGGTAGCCTCCAGCCCACCGCTGAAAAAGCTGCCGCTGGCCAGGATGGCATTGCGAGTATGCAGCGGCACCTCACGATGATTTTTGGTGAACAGGGCATTGATACGCCCTTGTTCAAGCTGAGCGCCGGTTACGGTATCTCCGGGCATAATAAGCCCGCCCAGGGTCTGAAAACGGCGGCGGAGCGCATTGTGTAGCCTCATCCCAAGCACCGAAGGCGGCAGCGTTGGCAGGAGTTTTACCGGCACGCCGAGGGCTTGCTCAACGGCGGCCACCGTTCGTGCTTCCAGGTTCAGGCAAGCGGGCAGAATCATAGCCTCGCCGCTGCCCAGCAGCAGCCTGAGTTCATCCACCAGCGCCGGAAGGTTTTCCGGCTGATCCAGCACCCGGGCGATGTTCACGGCGCGAAACTCGCTTGGGTTGTTACGTAAGACATCCAGTACGGGCAGGGTGAGCTCGGCGACGTGCGCGTTACAGCCGATGGCAGACAGTGAACCCGCCACCAGCTCTGCCTGAAAATCCAGGAAACCAGCAATGTTAATTACCGTCACTTTTTGCCAGGGCAACGGCGCCTGCGGCACTTCCGGCGGGCTGAGCCAGCTGGCTCTTTGCTTGCCCAGCGGCGTGATTCTGAGGTGATTTTGGCGATGATGACCCACCAGCGGAATGCCAGCCCTGGCCAGCAGTTGCTCACTCTCTGCAGCGAGCGCCAGCGCGCGCTCTTTGCCCATCAGGCTGTAAGGATGCTGAGGCGCTTGCTCCGCCAGGTTTTCCAGCGCCGTCTCTGGCTGGTGAACGGGCGTGCCGTCCGGTAACGTTGAAAGCAAATCCAGCGAACCAGAAGAGAAGTGCAGCGCGCTTTGCCCGCGGCTGACGATGGCGCAGCGCTGGCCGCTTTCCGCCAGCTTTATGCCGGCTGTCAGCCCGGCCAGGCCGCTGCCGATGATAATTGTGTCAAATTTCATCCCTGTTCTCCGTTGTCCAGACCGCATAGCCCCTGGTAAACCCAGGCGGTAAATTCGCTTTCTCGCAGTGCATTTCCCCAGGCGACAGGGCGAACGCCCTTCCAGCGTTCGTTGAGGAAGTGAGAGAGTTGATCCAGCGATTGGGCAGGCGTAGTGAGCTGGAAGCGTTGCAGGAGACCGGCCGCCCGGCAGGCGCACAGCTCGCCCTGGCAGGTGCCCATGCCCACGCGCGTTCTGCGGCGCAAATCTCCCAGGTTTTTTACGCCGAGGGCATCAATGGCATAGCGTACTTCGCCGGTGGTGACGGCTTCGCATTCGCACACCAGGCTGTTGCTGAGTCGGCTGTTATTGAGCAGCCGCGTGGCGCGGTCGCCGTGCCGCCAGACGGCGGAACCGCGAATTGTCGGTGGCAAGGAGATAACTTTCCCCAGCGTTTGTTCTGCCGTATGTTCGGAGCCCGGCAGCGACGCCGAGGCGGTGGAGCAGGGCGTGGTATTCCCTAAACGCTCGCAAACCAGGTCCGTTGCCCACTCCGCCATCAGACGATAGGTCATCAGTTTGCCGCCGGTAATGGTGATGAAGCCGTCCATGCCGTCGCGTTTCCCGTGGTCCAGCAGCACAATTCCACGGCTGACGCTGCGCCCGGTGGGATCGTTGTCGCTGGCAACCAGAGGCCTGACGCCAGCGTAGGCCCGAAGAATACGGGTTCGGCCAAGCACCGGAGCCAGCTTTTCCCCTTCACGAATCAGCGTGTCCACTTCATCCGGTGTGACGCACATGTTGTCGATTTGGTCGTAGTCGATATGCGTGGAGGTGGTGCCAATAAGCGAAATTGTATCGCCGGGGACCAGAATATCGGCGTCTGCCGGTTTACGGCAGCGGTTGATGACCATGTTGTTGATGCGGTGCCCGAGGATCAGTAACGCCCCTTTGGCCGGGAACATTTTTACGCTTAGATCGGCGTATTCTGCGATGCGTTGCCCCCAGATGCCTGCCGCATTCACGACCATTGGCGCCCGGAACTCGCCTGCCTGTCGGGTAAGGTGGTTGAATACGCGCACGCCGCAAACGCGTGAGCCTTCACGAATCAGCCCGACGATCTCGCAGCCCGTCAGCACTTCTGCGCCGTGTTCTTTGGCATCAAGCATGTTAGCGGCGGTGAGGCGGAATGGGTCGACCGTGCCATCCGGGACACGAACCGCGCCGAGAAGCGAAGGGTTGGCTGACGGCTCCAGCCGCAATGCCTCTCGGGGATCCAACGCTTCTGCCGGAATACCGGCCCGGTGGCAGGCGGCGATAAACCCGCTTTGAAACGCCAGATCATCTTCTGGCAGGGTGATAAACAGGCCATCCGTGGGCTCGATACAGTGGCGGGCAATACGCCGCAGAATGCGGTTTTCTTCGATGCACTCTTTGGCGGATTCCCCGTCGGTGACCGCATAGCGTGAGCCGCTGTGAAGCAGGCCGTGATTGCGGCCGGTGGCACCCGTTGCGATGTCGTGCCGCTCAAGCAGCAGGACTTTCAGCCCACGGCGGGCACAGTCTCGCGCAATCCCGGCGCCGGTCGCTCCTCCGCCGATGATTATCACGTCCGTTTCTCTGCTCACATGGCGCTCCTTTATCCCCTTTTTAATTACCGTTATTCAGCCACAAAGAAAGTGTGGAATGTTTGATTGCGAGCAAATTCGAGCAATAAACGAAAATTATTAATGGGAATATGCACTATTTCGCCTTTTTGTAATAAAAATGTAACATTGTGTGCGATGTTTCACAGTAAATACGCGCCCAGATCACTACCATGCGCTCGCAAAAGAACATTTGGCAGGAGCCGTTTGCTCCCGCCGCAAATCCAGGCCACGGAGGCTCGTATGCTTAGTATCTTTAGACCTGCCGCGCACCAGGCGCGTTTGCCAAAGGAGCAGATAGACCCGACCTATCGCCGACTGCGCTGGCAAATCTTCATGGGTATCTTTTTTGGTTATGCCGCTTACTATCTGGTGAGGAAAAACTTTACCCTCGCGATGCCGTATCTGGTGGAGCAGGGCTTCTCCCGAGGCGATCTCGGTTTTGCACTTTCCGGGATTTCGATCGCTTACGGATTTTCGAAATTCATCATGGGCTCGGTCTCTGACCGCTCGAATCCGCGCGTATTTCTACCCGCAGGACTGATTCTTGCCGCCGCCGTGATGCTGTTTATGGGCTTTGTACCGTGGGCAACGTCCAGCATCGCGATTATGTTTGTGCTGCTGTTCGCCTGCGGCTGGTTCCAGGGCATGGGATGGCCGCCGTGCGGGCGCACCATGGTGCACTGGTGGTCGCAGAAGGAGCGTGGAGGCATTGTTTCCGTCTGGAACTGCGCCCATAACGTCGGGGGCGGTATTCCTCCGCTGCTGTTCCTGCTGGGGATGGCGTGGTTTAACGACTGGCATGCAGCGCTGTATATGCCCGCTTTCGCCGCCATTATTGTGGCAATCATTGCCTTCGGTTTGATGCGCGACACGCCTCAATCCTGCGGCCTGCCGCCGATTGAAGAGTACAAAAACGACTACCCGGACGATTACAGCGAGAAAGCGGAAGAAGAGCTGACGGCCAAGCAGATCTTCATGAAGTACGTCTTCCCGAACCGTCTGCTGTGGTACATCGCCATTGCCAACGTGTTTGTCTATTTGCTGCGTTACGGCATCCTGGACTGGTCGCCAACTTACCTGAAAGAAGTAAAACACTTCGCGCTGGATAAATCCTCGTGGGCCTACTTCCTTTATGAATACGCGGGTATTCCGGGCACGCTGCTGTGCGGCTGGATGTCGGACAAGGTGTTTAAAGGTAACCGCGGCGCGACAGGCGTGTTCTTCATGGTGCTGGTGACGATTGCCACCGTGGTTTACTGGCTCAACCCGCCGGGTAATCCGGGCGTGGATATGGCCTGTATGATTGTTATCGGCTTCCTGATTTACGGCCCGGTAATGCTGATTGGCCTGCATGCGCTTGAGCTTGCACCTAAGAAAGCGGCAGGGACGGCAGCGGGCTTTACCGGCCTGTTTGGTTACCTGGGCGGCTCGGTCGCGGCCAGCGCGATTGTCGGCTACACCGTGGATTTCTTCGGCTGGGACGGCGGCTTTATCGTGATGATTGGCGGCAGTATTTTGGCCGTGCTGTTGCTGATTGTGGTGATGATTGGCGAGCGCAAACACCACGATGAAAAAATGCTGAAAAACGGCTAAGGAGAGCACCATGAAACTGATGGCAAAATCTTTACTGGCGGGCGTGGTGCTGGTGGCTACCAGCAGCGTCTTCGCCCAGACCACGGACAAAATCGTGATTGCCCACCGGGGTGCCAGCGGCTATCTGCCCGAGCACACGCTGCCGGCGAAGGCGATGGCCTATGCCCAGGGCGCGGATTACCTTGAGCAAGACCTGGTGATGACCAAAGACGACAGGCTGGTGGTGCTGCATGACCACTATCTGGACAGGGTGACCGACGTCGCGAAGCGTTTCCCGGATCGGGCGCGCAAAGATGGGCGCTACTACGCCATCGACTTTACGCTGGCGGAAATCAAGTCCCTGAAGTTCACCGAGGGCTTCGATATCGTTAACGGCAAGCAGGTGCAAACTTATCCGGGGCGTTTCCCGATGGGCAAATCCGACTTCCGCGTGCACACCTTTGAAGAAGAGATCGAGTTTGTTCAGGGGCTGAACCATTCCACCGGGAAAAACATCGGTATCTATCCTGAGATAAAAGCGCCGTGGTTCCACCATCAGGAAGGCAAAGATATTGCGGCAAAAACCCTTGAGGTATTGAAGCAGTACGGCTACACCGGCAAGCAGGACAAGATCTATCTTCAGTGCTTTGACGCCGCCGAGCTGAAGCGCATTAAAAACGAGCTTGAGCCGAAGATGGGCATGAACCTTAACCTGGTGCAGCTTATCGCCTATACCGACTGGAATGAGACTCAGGAAAAACAGCCGGACGGCAAGTGGGTGAACTACAGTTACGACTGGATGTTTAAGCCTGGCGCGATGAAGCAGATTGCCCAGTATGCCGATGGCATTGGCCCCGACTACCATATGCTGGTGGAGAAGGCGTCAACCAAAGGGAACGTGAAGCTCACCGACATGGTGACCGAAGCACACGCCAGCAAATTGACCGTGCATCCTTATACGGTGAGGGCGGACGCGTTGCCGGACTACGTGAGCGATGTGAATCAGCTGTACGACGTGCTGTATAACCAGGCGGGCGTAGATGGGCTGTTTACGGACTTCCCGGATAAAGCCGTGCGGTTTCTTAATAAACCGTAGTCGTTAATAAAAAAGGCCGCATTTGCGGCCTTTTTTTACATCACTACATCTCGAGTTCGATATCTCCCCGTGCCTTACAGCAGCAGGGGAGAATTTCACCGGGCTGGATAAACGCCAGCGGCTCGGTCAGCCACTGAACTTCCCCCGCCAGCAGCTTAGTGCGGCATGAACCGCAATAGCCTTCCCGGCACTGATACTCTACGCAGACTTTGTGTGACTCCAGCGCCGCCAGTAGCGAAGGGTGTTCTTCTTCGCTCACCAACTGTGCGCCGGTAATGCTGAGCGTAATGCGGCCCATTGTTTACAGCTGGAAGTTGCTCAGATCGTCGGTATCGACTTCCGAGTCAATCTGGCCCACCAGGTAGGAGCTGACTTCCACTTCCTGCGGCGCAACCTGTACGTTGTCGGACACCAGCCACGCGTTGATCCATGGAATCGGGTTGGAGCGAGTCTGGAACGGCAGATCGAGGCCTACGGCCTGCATGCGGATGTTGGTGATGTACTCCACATACTGGCAGAGGATGTCTTTGTTCAGGCCAATCATCGAGCCGTCGCGGAACAGGTAGTCTGCCCACTCTTTTTCCTGCTGGGCGGCCAGCACGAACAGGTCGTAGCATTCCTGACGGCATTCAACGGCGATTTCCGCCATTTCCGGATCGTCTTCACCGCTGCGCATCAGGTTCAGCATATGCTGGGTGCCGGTCAGGTGCAGGGCTTCGTCACGGGCGATCAGCTTGATGATTTTGGCGTTACCTTCCATCAGCTCGCGCTCGGCGAAGGCAAAGGAACAGGCAAAGCTCACATAGAAGCGAATCGCTTCCAGGGCGTTAACGCTCATCAGGCAGAGGTACAACTGACGCTTCAGCGCACGCAGGTTCACGGTGACGGTTTTGCCGTTCACGTTGTGCGTGCCTTCGCCCAGCAGGTGCCAGTAGCTGGTCATCTCAATCAGGTCGTCATAGTAGCCAGAGATGTCTTTGGCGCGCTTGAGGATTTCCTGGTTGGTGACGATGTCGTCAAAGACAATCGCCGGATCGTTCACGATGTTGCGGATGATGTGGGTGTAAGAACGAGAGTGAATGGTCTCGCTAAACGCCCAGGTTTCAACCCAGGTTTCCAGCTCAGGAATGGAGATCAGTGGCAACAGCGCGACGTTCGGGCTGCGGCCCTGGATGGAGTCCAGCAGCGTCTGGTACTTCAGGTTGCTGATGAAGATGTGTTTCTCATGCTCCGGCAGCGCCTGGAAGTCGATGCGGTCGCGGGAGACGTCCACTTCTTCCGGGCGCCAGAAGAAGGAGAGCTGCTTTTCAATCAGCTTTTCAAAGATGTCGTATTTCTGTTGGTCGTAGCGCGCCACGTTAACCGACTGGCCAAAGAACATAGGCTCGGCGAGCTGATCGTTTTTCGTCTGTGAAAAAGTAGTGTAAGCCATGAGGTTAAATCCTGTAATACGTCGGAAAAATCCCCTCGGAAGAGGGGATTAAGCGTTAAATCTTACATGCGCCGCTTTCGCAGCCATCGTCCTGGATGGAAGGTGCCAGGTCATCCTGAGTGTCTTCCGCGCCGTCACGGGTGTTTTGATAGTACAGGGTCTTCACGCCGAATTTATAGGCGGTGAGCAGATCCTTCAGCAGCTGCTGCATTGGCACTTTGCCTGACGGGAAGCGCGTTGGGTCATAGTTGGTGTTGGCAGAGATCGACTGGTCGATAAACTTCTGCATCAGGCCAACCAGCTGCAGATAGCCATCGTTGCTCGGCATTTCCCACAGCAGCTCGTAGTTGTTTTTCAGCGCTTCATAATCCGGCACAACCTGGCGCAGGATCCCGTCTTTCGACGCTTTAATGCTGATGTGACCGCGCGGTGGCTCGATGCCGTTGGTGGCGTTGGAGATCTGCGAAGAGGTCTCAGACGGCATCAGGGCAGAAAGCGTGGAGTTGCGCAGACCGTGAGTTTGGATGGACTCACGCAGACCTTCCCAGTCCAGGTGCAGCGGTTCGTTGCTGATAGCATCCAGGTCTTTCTTGTAGGTGTCGATTGGCAGAATGCCTTTTGCGTAGGTGGTTTCGTTGAACCACGGGCAGGCACCTTGCTCTTTCGCCAGTTCGTTTGACGCTTTCAGCAGGTAGTACTGAATGGCTTCGAAAGTCTTGTGCGTCAGGTTGTTTGCGCTGCCGTCGGAGTAACGCACGCCGTGCTTCGCCAGATAATAGGCAAAGTTAATCACGCCGATACCCAAGGTACGACGGCCCATTGCGCCGCGTTTTGCCGCCAGAATTGGGTAATCCTGGTAGTCGAGCAGAGCGTCCAGTGCGCGCACAGCCAGCACAGCCATCTCTTCCAGATCGTCCAGGCTGTCAATCACGCCAAGGTTGAACGCGGACAGCGTACACAGGGCGATTTCGCCGTTTTCGTCATTGACGTCGTCCAGCGGTTTGGTCGGCAGGGCGATTTCCAGGCACAGGTTGGACTGGCGCACCGGGGCAATCGCCGGATCGAACGGGCTGTGGGTGTTGCAGTGGTCAACGTTCTGGATGTAGATGCGGCCAGTGGAGGCACGTTCCTGCATCATCAGGGAGAACAGTTCCACCGCTTTCACGCGCTGTTTACGGATGCTGTCGTCTTTCTCGTATTTGGTGTACAGGCGCTCAAACTCGTCCTGATCGGCGAAGAAAGCGTCATACAGCCCCGGCACGTCAGACGGGCTGAACAGGGTGATCTCTTCGCCCTTCAGCAGGCGGGTATACATCAGCTTGTTGATCTGTACGCCGTAGTCCATGTGGCGCACGCGGTTACCTTCCACGCCACGGTTGTTTTTTAGCACCAGCAGGCTTTCCACTTCCAGATGCCACATCGGGTAGAACAGCGTTGCAGCCCCGCCGCGCACGCCGCCTTGGGAGCAGGACTTCACCGCAGTCTGGAAGTGCTTATAGAACGGGATACAGCCGGTGTGGAACGCTTCACCGCCGCGAATCGGGCTGCCCAGCGCACGAATGCGGCCGGCGTTGATGCCGATACCTGCGCGCTGGGAAACGTATTTCACGATTGCACTGGAGGTGGCGTTGATGGAATCCAGGCTGTCGCCGCACTCGATCAGTACGCAGGAGCTGAACTGACGGGTCGGGGTGCGCACGCCAGACATGATTGGCGTAGGCAGGGAAATCTTGAAGGTGGAAACCGCGTCGTAGAAACGTTTCACGTAGCTGAGGCGGGTTTCACGCGGGTAGCCGGAGAACAGGCAGGCGGCGACCAGAATATAGAGGAACTGCGCGCTTTCGTAGATCTCACCGGAAACGCGGTTCTGCACGAGGTATTTGCCTTCGAGCTGCTTCACCGCCGCGTAAGAGAAGTTCATGTCACGCCAGTGATCGATGAAATCGTTCATCTGCTCGAACTCTTCTTCCGTGTAGTCTTCCAGCAGGTGACGATCGTATTTACCCATCTCAACCATTTTCACAACCTGATCGTAAAGCTTCGGCGGCTCAAACTGACCGTAGGCTTTTTTACGCAGGTGGAAAATTGCTAGGCGAGCGGCGAGATACTGATAATCCGGTGCGTCACGGGAGATCAGGTCAGCAGCGGCCTTGATGATGGTTTCATGAATGTCAGAGGTCTTGATGCCGTCGTAAAACTGGATATGGGAACGCAGTTCAACCTGGGAAACGGAGACGTTGTTCAGACCTTCAGCGGCCCAGTCGAGTACCCGATGAATTTTATCCAGATTGATGCGCTCTTTGCTGCCATCGCGTTTTGTAACCAGCAGACTCTGATTCATGTGAGTTTTACCTGTCCGTGAGATGAGTTTTCCCCTGATTTATACACATCTGTTAGCCTGTGACTAACTCTGTGGATAAATACTATATATAGGGGGTGGGTGACAAAATGGTCACTAGATGGTGAGTATTCTAGTAAGGAATCCGTTCAGTACAAGTATTGATTTCGTCAATAAAATGAGGTTCGGCGGAGCGCTTTTTTCGTAAGTCCACGTCACATAAGGCTTGAGGGAATTGTCAATGGGATGCAAAAAAAATGAAAATTTTGATCGGGTGCTGATTTCTTAAACTTCATCGATAATTGCGCAACGGTTCTGGCGCAATTATCGATAATCAATCCTTATACGATATGCCGATTTATGCTTCAGTATGCAGCATATAATTAACATCTACCCCTGGGCCCAGCTTGAATACGTTGGTGATTGGGTTGAAATGTAATCCGGTCATATGGCGCTCGCGCAGCGGGGTTTCATCCACCCAGCGTAAGAGTTCGGCAGGCTTGATAAACTTTTTAACATCGTGCGTGCCTTTCGGCACCATGCGCATCACATACTCAGCGCCGACGACGGCCATCAGCCAGGCTTTGCCGTTGCGGTTAATGGTAGAGAAGAAGACGTGGCCGCCGGGTTTGACTAAACGCGCGCAGGCGTGAACCACCGATTGTGGGTCAGGCACGTGCTCCAGCATTTCCATACAGGTTACGACGTCGTACTGCCCGGCGTGTTTGCTCGCGTGTTCTTCGACCGTCTCCTGGACATAGTCCACCTTAACGCCGCTTTCCAGTGCGTGAAGGCGAGCCACCTGCAGCGGTTCAAAACCCATATCCAGGCCGGTGACGTTGGCACCTTCACGAGCCATGCTTTCCGCCAGAATACCGCCGCCGCAGCCAACGTCGAGCACGGTTTTACCGAACAGCCCACCGGCGCGCTGGTTGATATAGCCCAAACGCAGCGGGTTGATGCGGTGCAGCGGCTTAAATTCACCTTCCAGATCCCACCAGCGGGAAGCGACAGCTTCAAATTTGGCGATTTCCTCGTGGTCGACGTTCTGCGTAACCGGTTGGTTTTCAGCATTCATTACAGCGGTGACTCCTTGCAGATGTTAAGGCTGGCAGTATATCAGGCTAACGGCGTGAATAAAGCGCCGACAATTGCGTTGAGGTTTCCCCACACAGGGCCGGATGTGTTATAATTTGCGACCTTTGAATCCGGGAAAACAGTAGAGGGATAGCGGTTACATGAGCGACCTTGCCAGAGAAATTACGCCGGTCAACATTGAGGAAGAGCTAAAGAGCTCGTATCTGGATTATGCGATGTCGGTTATTGTCGGCCGCGCACTGCCAGATGTCCGCGATGGACTTAAGCCGGTACACCGTCGCGTGCTTTACGCGATGAACGTATTGGGCAATGACTGGAACAAAGCATACAAAAAATCCGCCCGTGTTGTTGGTGACGTTATCGGTAAATATCACCCTCATGGTGATACCGCGGTTTATGACACCATCGTCCGTATGGCACAGCCATTTTCCCTGCGTTACATGCTGGTCGACGGCCAGGGTAACTTCGGTTCCGTAGACGGCGACTCCGCCGCGGCGATGCGTTATACGGAAATCCGTATGTCGAAAATCGCCCACGAGCTGATGGCAGACCTGGAAAAAGAGACGGTTGATTTCGTCGATAACTACGACGGCACCGAAAAAATTCCAGACGTCATGCCAACCAAAATTCCTAACCTGCTGGTAAACGGTTCATCCGGTATCGCAGTCGGGATGGCGACGAACATTCCGCCGCACAACATTACCGAAGTGATTAACGGCTGCCTCGCCTATATTGAAGACGAGAACATCAGCGTTGAAGGGCTGATGGAACACATTCCAGGCCCGGATTTCCCGACTGCCGCTATTATTAACGGCCGCCGCGGTATTGAAGAAGCGTATCGCACCGGCCGCGGTAAAATTTATATTCGCGCTCGTGCTGAAGTAGAAGCGGACGCGAAGACCGGCCGCGAGACCATTATCGTTCACGAGATTCCGTATCAGGTGAACAAAGCTCGCCTGATCGAGAAAATCGCCGAGCTGGTGAAAGACAAGCGCGTGGAAGGCATCAGCGCCCTGCGCGATGAGTCTGATAAAGACGGTATGCGCATTGTTATTGAGATTAAACGCGACGCCGTGGGCGAAGTGGTGCTCAATAACCTGTATTCCCAGACTCAGCTGCAGGTTTCCTTCGGTATCAACATGGTGGCATTGCACCATGGTCAGCCGAAGATCATGACCCTGAAAGAGATCCTGTCTGCGTTCGTGCGCCACCGCCGCGAAGTGGTGACCCGTCGTACCATCTTCGAACTGCGCAAAGCCCGCGATCGCGCGCATATCCTTGAAGGGTTGGCGATCGCTCTGGCGAATATCGACCCGATCATTGAACTTATCCGTAACTCGCCAAATGCTGCTGAAGCGAAAGCGAGCCTGGTAGCCCGTTCCTGGGACCTGGGCAACGTTTCTGCAATGCTTGAGCGTGCGGGTGACGATGCCGCGCGTCCTGAGTGGCTGGAGCCAGAGTTTGGCATCCGCGACGGTAAATATTTCCTCACCGAGCAGCAGGCTCAGGCGATTCTGGATCTGCGTCTGCAGAAACTGACCGGCCTTGAGCACGAAAAACTGCTCGACGAGTATAAAGAGCTGCTGGAGCAGATCGCTGAATTACTGCACATCCTGGGCAGCGCAGAGCGCCTGATGGAAGTGATTCGCGAAGAGCTGGAAGCGATGCGCGATCAGTTCGGCGACAACCGTCGCACCGAGATCACCGCCAACACCGCAGATATCAACATTGAAGATCTGATCAACCAGGAAGATGTGGTGGTCACCCTGTCTCACCAGGGCTATGTGAAGTATCAGCCGCTGACCGATTATGAAGCGCAGCGCCGCGGTGGCAAAGGCAAGTCGGCCGCCCGTATTAAGGAAGAAGACTTTATTGACCGTCTGCTGGTGGCCAACACCCACGATACGATCCTGCTGTTCTCCAGCCGTGGTCGCCTGTACTGGATGAAGGTTTATCAGCTGCCGGAAGCGAGCCGTGGCGCGCGTGGCCGTCCAATTGTGAACCTGCTGCCGCTTGAGCAGGACGAGCGTATCACCGCGATTCTGCCGGTGCGCGAGTACGCAGAAGGCATCAACGTGTTCATGGCGACCGCAAGCGGTACCGTGAAGAAAACAGCGCTGACCGACTTCAGCCGTCCGCGTTCTGCGGGCATCATCGCCGTTAACCTTAACGAGGGTGACGAGCTGATTGGCGTTGATTTAACCAACGGTAGCGACGAAGCCATGCTGTTCTCGGCTGCAGGTAAAGTGGTGCGCTTCAAAGAAGACGCCGTTCGTACCATGGGTCGTACCGCAACGGGCGTTCGCGGGATCAAGCTTGCCGGTGACGACAAAGTGGTGTCTCTGATCATTCCTCGCGGTGACGGCGCGATTCTGACCGTTACCCAGAATGGTTACGGTAAACGCACCGCGGCGGCCGAGTACCCAACCAAGTCACGTGCAACGCAGGGCGTTATCTCCATCAAAGTCACCGAACGTAACGGCAGCGTCGTTGGGGCGGTGCAGGTGGAAGATACCGACCAGATCATGATGATCACCGATGCCGGTACGCTGGTGCGTACCCGCGTGTCTGAAGTCAGCGTGGTCGGGCGTAACACCCAGGGCGTTATTCTCATCCGTACTGCGGAAGACGAAAGCGTTGTGGGCCTGCAGCGCGTCGCCGAACCTGTGGATGACGAAGAGCTGGACAGCATCGACGGTAGCGTGGCGGAAGGGGACGATGATATCGCGCCTGAAGCGGATACCGATGATGATGTTGCCGACGAAGCGGACGAATAATCCAGAATAGTCGTAAATAAAGGGTCGCTTTGGCGGCCCTTTTTGTTTGCCGTTGCGGGACAAAGGTTTTGCGGCTACCTTAAGCGCATCTCCGTTCACTCGCTCGCGTACTTTCAGGCCCAATTTGAAATACTTCGTCTCTTTTCGCAGCACCCTTAAAATTTCGCGCTACCTGTTCAGGGCGCTGGCGCTTCTGCTCTGGCTGCTTATCGCGCTGTTTTCCGTGTTTTACATCGTCAACGCGCTGCACGATAAAGAGTCGGAGATTCGTCAGGAGTTTAACATCAGCTTTGACCAGGCCCAGCGCTACATCCAGCGTACTTCGGACGTGGTGAAAGAGCTGAAGTACATTGCTGAAAACCGTCTCACGGCGCCCAATGGCGTGCTTCCTCCGCTCGATCAAAGCGCGGATAAAACCGAGGCGCCAACGTTTATGCCGCTTTTCCCGGACTCTGACTGTTCGGCAGTGAGCGTGACCTGGCGAAGCTCGCTGCAGTCTCTCTCCTGGTTCCTGCGCTACTGGCGCGATAACTTCTCCGCGGCGTACGACCTCAACCGGGTGTTCCTGATTGGCGGCGATAATCTCTGCATGGCAGATTTTGGGCTGCGTGATATGCCGCTGGAACGGGAAAACGCGCTGAAAACGCTGCATGAACGCATCATGAAGTATCGTACCGCGCCGCAGGATGAACGGGCGAACAGCATTTACTGGATTGGGCAGGGGCCGCGCCCCGGCATTGGCTATTTCTACACGCTGACGCCGGTCTATCTGGCGAACCGCCTCCAGGCGCTGCTGGGGATTGAGCAAACGGTGCGTATGGAGAACTTCCTGACGCCGGGCACGCTGCCTATTGGCGTCACTATCCTGGATGAAAATGGTCACCCGCTGATATCGCTGACCGGCCCGGAATCGCGTATTGAGCCAGAAAGTCGCTGGATTCAGGATCGTTCCTGGTTCGGCTATACCTCTGGCTTTAAGGCGCTGGTACTAAAGAAAAACCTGCCTCCGTCCTCACTGAGCGTGATTTACTCTGTGCCTGTCGATTTGGTGCTGGAAAGCATCAGAATGCTTATCCTCAATGCGGTTTTACTCAACGTCCTGGTAGGCATTGTGCTGTTTACCCTGGCGCGAATGTATGAGCGCCGGATCTTTATTCCGGCCGAGAGCGATGCCCAGCGGCTGGAGGAGCACGAGCAGTTCAACCGGAAGATCGTCGCGTCTGCACCCGTGGGTATCTGTATTTTGCGCACCCAGGACGGCACTAATATTCTGAGTAACGAACTGGCGCACAATTACCTCAATATGCTGACGCACGAGGACAGGCAGCGGTTGACGCAGATTATTTGTGGGCAGCAGGTCAACTTTGTCGATGTCATGACCAGCAACCACACCAATCTGCAGATCAGCTTTGTGCATTCGCGCTACCGCAATGAGAACGTGGCGATTTGCGTGTTGGTTGACGTCAGCGCTCGCGTGAAGATGGAGGAGTCCCTGCAGGAGATGGCTCAGGCCTCGGAGCAGGCGAGCCAGTCTAAATCTATGTTCCTCGCCACTGTCAGCCATGAACTGCGTACGCCGCTGTATGGCATCATCGGTAACCTGGATCTCCTGCAGACCAAAGAGCTGCCGAAGGGCGTGGACAGGCTGGTCACGGCGATGAACAACTCATCCAGCCTGCTGCTGAAAATCATCAGCGACATTCTCGACTTCTCGAAAATCGAGTCAGAGCAGTTGAAGATTGAGCCGCGCGAGTTTTCTCCGCGCGAGGTGATGAGCCACATTACCGCCAACTATCTGCCGCTGGTGGTCCGCAAGCAGCTGGGGCTGTACTGCTTTATCGACGATGATGTACCGCTCACGCTGCAGGGTGACCCTATGCGCTTGCAGCAGGTTATCTCCAACTTACTGAGTAATGCGATTAAGTTTACCGATATCGGCTGTATTATCCTGCATGTTTCTATCAACGGCGATTACCTGAGCTTCCGGGTGCGCGACACCGGGGTAGGGATCCCGACCAAAGAAGTGACCCGGCTTTTTGACCCGTTCTTCCAGGTGGGGACCGGAGTGCAGCGTAATTTCCAGGGAACCGGGCTGGGGCTGGCGATTTGCGAAAAGCTAATCAGCATGATGGATGGCGATATTTCGGTGGATACCGAGTCGGGAATGGGCAGCCAGTTTACGGTGCGTATCCCGCTGTATAAAGCGCAGTTTGCGCCGAAGAATAATGTTGAAGGGCTTGCGGAAAAACGCTGCTGGCTGGCAATTCGCAATGATTATCTCAGCAGTTACCTGGAATCTTTGCTGATCAAAAACGGACTACAGGCGCAATCCTGGTCGGGTGAAACGCCGGGCAGCGACGATATCCTGATTACCGATGATAATCTGGTGGCGCCGTGGGGCGGCCGGGCGGCAATTGTCTTCTGCCGCCGCCATATCGGTATTCCCGTTGAATTTGAACCTGGCCGTTGGGTGCACAGCGTCGCAGCGCCGCACGAGTTGCTGCCGCTGCTGGGGAGGATTTACAGCATTACCGTGGATGTGCCTGGCAGTTCTCCGGCACTGACGGCGGCCAGTGAGATAAGCGAGCGAAACGATGACATGATGATCCTGGTGGTGGATGACCATCCGATCAACCGTCGCTTGCTGGCCGATCAGCTCGGATCGCTTGGCTATCAGTGCAAAACGGCGAATGACGGGATTGATGCGCTGAACGTGCTCAGCAAAAATCATATCGATATCGTACTCAGTGACGTCAACATGCCGAACATGGACGGCTATCGCCTGACGCAGCGCATTCGCCAACTGGGGCTGACGCTGCCGGTCATCGGCGTGACGGCAAACGCGCTGGCGGAAGAGAAGCAGCGCTGTCTGGAATCGGGTATGGACAGCTGCTTGTCTAAACCGGTCACGCTGGATGTGATTAAACAGACGCTGGCGGTTTATGCTGCCCGAGTGCGAAGTACACGCGATGCCTCGTAAACTAAGCTCATAAAAAAGCCCCGCATTTTCATGCGGGGCTTTTTCTTGGTGGCCGTGGCGGAGATTACTCTTTGTCCGCCGGCGTCAGGCTCACTGAGGAAAGGTAATTCAGCAGGGCAATGTCGTTCTCGACGCCCAGCTTCATCATCGCTGATTTCTTTTGGCTACTGATAGTTTTGATGCTGCGGTTCAGCTTACGGGCTATCTCGGTCACCAGGAAACCTTCGGCGAACAGGCGGAGAACTTCGCTTTCTTTCGGCGACAGGCGCTTATCGCCATAGCCACCTGCGCTGATTTTTTCCAGCAGGCGGGAAACGCTCTCAGGGGTGAATTTCTTGCCCTTCTGCAACGCGGCGAGCGCTTTTGGCAGATCGGTTGGCGCACCCTGTTTCAGCACAATCCCCTCAATGTCGAGATCCAACACCGCGCTTAGGATTGCCGGGTTGTTGTTCATGGTTAGCACGATGATCGACAGGTTAGGGAAGTGGCGCTTGATGTATTTGATCAGTGTGATGCCGTCGCCGTATTTATCGCCTGGCATGGACAGATCGGTTATCAGTACGTTGGCTTCAAGCTTTGGTAAATTATTGATCAGTGCCGTGGAGTCTTCGAATTCACCGACAACATTCACCCATTCGATCTGCTCAAGAGATTTGCGAATGCCGAACAGAACAATCGGATGGTCGTCAGCAATAATTACGTTCATGTTGTTCATGTAATAGGCTACCTTGCTACAGCAGACTTTTGACGTAAGCATCAATGTCGCTGATATATTTTTGTATGTTTGAAGCATCACTTTCACGAATGTGGTGCTCCAAGGTTTCACATAACTGTTTGCCGGGCACCAGATTCAGCATCGCAAACACGCCCTTCAGGCGGTGCGCAGTCTGCGCCAGAGCGGCAAAGTCGCCCGCTGCAGATTCAGTATACAGTCTGGTGACATCTTCCGGTACCGTGTCGACAAACAGCGCGTAATAACCGCTGGCGTGCAGCTGAGCGTTTTCGTCGCCGCCCAGAGGCGAATCGGGTGTGTCTTCCTCCGCCAGTTGGTTTTCAATCAGCTGCAGAACGGCGTCCTGCATCGCATTGCTGATATTAAAGTTTACCCGGAACTGGCCAGGTGCAATCTTCCGCATCCCGTTTTCATCATCGCTTAAAAGCAAGCCCGAAGCAGTAAGATTAGACGGATTATCAGTGAGGAAGATATCAAAGTCTTGACTCGCGAGTCTTTCGTCCGGGGAAATGCAGTTCGCGCCCCAGTTTTCCAGCATGCGGGTCACAATCGTTCGGACCTCGTTGGAGGTAATATCCAGCATCGCCACAACGTCATCCAGCAGTCTCTCATCCCGAGAATCAGCCTGTGACTCTGCGGCCATCCTGATATGTAAATTATAGCGTGTGCCGATGTCCGGGCGCGTTTTGATGTTCAGATGCCCGCCGAGCTTACGAGCAAGGCGATCGCAAAGGTAGAAAGCCAGCCCGTTGGCCTGCCCATAGCGGTCTTCGCTGGTTTCGTTGAGGAACGGGAAGTGCAGGTTATCAATTTCACCGCCGCCGATACCGTTACCGGTATCCAGGACGCGGAACAAGAGGCGATCTGGCCCGGCTTCTTCCTCGCTAATATCAAGCGTGATCTTGCCAATCTGCGTAGTGGTCACGGAATAGTGCAGCAGCAGCTCAAGGATTTTGCGCAGCACGTCTTTGTCGCCGTGGCGTTTTTCATCGGCCGGCAGGTTATTGTTGATGAGCAACTGCAGCCCTTTACGCTTGATAATCGGCAGCATCGACAGGGCAACTTCATCAATCAGGGACTGAATAGAAAACTCGCTGACGCTGGTTTTCCAGCTGTCGGCTTCCAGCATGTTGAGAAGCTGGATCTCATCGACCAGACGGACAATGACCTGGGCATCATTTGCCAGCTGCAGATGTTTGCTGTCGTTAATTTCTGCGGCATGTTCCGCCAGTTGCTTAACCGGAAGCTGCAGGGCTTCGCCGATATGCTGCATGAAGGCAGCCCGGCCCTGCTGGTTTTTCTCATACAGACGCTGGGCCTGTTTGAGTTTTTTGTTCACCAGAATTTCGCGATCCTGATCGCGGATCACAAAAATCTGCGTGCGCGGGGCTATCTGGCTGCGGAACTGGCGAATCTCATACAGCTCGTTGTTGACCGTGGCCTGAATGACCCCCTGATGCTGGTCCGCCATCGAAATAATATTTTGCAAATTCAGGTGGGGGAGCAGGTGATCGGCAATTTTATTGCTGATCACGGTACGGTTCGCGTCGAGATCGTGAACCAGCAGGCCAAGGGGCAGGATCGCGACAATCTCTTCATTTAGCGCACGCAGTATTTGCAGCTCGCCATTCCCCGAATTGCTTTCCGACTGCCGCTGAGGCTGCTGGCGGAAGGTTGCAAAGCCAAAAACGGCCAGACCGAGCAGCGCGATGTTCAGCAACAGCGGCAGAAGAATATTTTGCAGCGTGTCCATCATCAGCGTCCCAAACGGGACTTGCCACACCAGCTGGAGCTGCGTCGTCGCTACCGGAGCCGTAATTTCAATTCGTGCACTATTAAAGTTAATGCTGACGCTGTCCGGATCGTCTTTATCCGTTGAAGTTGTCGCGGCTGTCCGCTGGCGTTCGTCAGGATCCAACTGGAAGCTGTCCAGGGACATAGTGGGCGGGATAAGATCGTTAATCGGCAGATCGAATGCGACCACGGTTGCCAGATGCCCAGGCTGGTTAAAGGTGGTTCTCAGCGTGAAATAATGGCCGTTTTGCCAGTTAAGTTTGCGCAAAGGCGAGAAGCTTTCCCGCTCATCGAGGGCATTAGCCTGCTGCAGCATCTCCGCGCGGCGTGAATCCACGATGGTGCCGACGCCGGAGTCTTTAAAACCAGATGACAGGTCCTTGAGCGGCAGCGTTGAGACCAGAATCATGCTGTTGTCCTGGCCATTAAGGTAGTACATCGACCATGGGCTACTTTCCGCTCCCCACAGCGTGTCCAGGTAGCCGGATATCCGCTGCGTCATTTCCAGCGTGGAGCTGTCATGGGAGCCAAAAATCAGCGCCTCGGTTTTGCTTCGCGGTTTATCGAGGTAATAGACGTCCTGACGCAGCCGGGTTTCCTGGAGATTTTCGCCAGAGGCTGCCGGGGCAGTCGCGATGTTGTCATAGATTTGCCACGTAGCGTAACGATAGGTCTCTACACGTTTATGCAAAGCATGGGTGATATCGACAATCTGGTAGCTTTTGTCCTTTAGCCAGGCATTAACGGCGCTTTGCACCAGGACGCCCATCGAGACCAGCAGAACGACGATCAGCAGCAAAAAGAAGCGGGTAATGTTGCCGGGGAACAGTGAAAACTTATTTAGCGGCGTATTTTCAGACTGGCTCATTGTATGTATGCAACCCGGCGAAGCCTCGCCAATCCTGGATGATAGGTAGCCCAACTGCTTGAGTGAGCCGTTTCGCCTTAGCGTTTTAGCGCTTGCAGATGCTAAGAATACCTTTATATGACGGTGCCGTCAGCAATCTGACGCAGTATAAGGTGTTCTCTGTTTTTTTTCAGGTGACTGATTATTAGGAAAAATCCTTAAATAATGATTTACCTTAAGTCTTGTCGGTAATTTGTACAGCTGAGGAATGTTTGTACAAATATTGTCAGGGATGTGTTATGCGTGGAAAATAAAATTGCTTAAGAAAAATCCGCATTCTGCATGAAATATGGAGAAAAAAAGCAGACTGATTAATTAACAGACGTTACAAATTGCATGGATAGCACAGGAATATTAAAGTTGTGTAAAGACAGGTAAAAAAAAAACCGGATGCAAGCATCCGGTACTAATAGGGGTAAATGGACATTCAGATTCGAATGACGGTAATAAATAAAGTTAATGATGATAGCGATAATGATTTTATCGCCTAAGTTAATAAAAAAATTATCATTGAGTGCTACTTTTATGTTTTTTGTTTAACTGATTGATTTAATTGATATGTTATTATTTTTTGATTATTGATGCTTATATTTTTAGCTATTCGTGCTAAAAAAAGTTCCCTCCAATTTACATTTAGATACATCTATATTGATAAATGAAACATCTATATAGTTTTCGTATCATATTCTCGTTGGATTATTCAGTATTTGTTTTGGACAATGAATTTGCCGACTGATTAGAGGGTTAATCAGTACGCAGTGGTAAATAAAATAAGGCATATAACAGAGGGTTAATAAGATGAAAGTTAAAGCACTGTCCCTTCTGGTACCGGCTCTGCTGGTAGCAGGCGCTGCAAATGCAGCCGAAATTTACAACAAAGACGGCAATAAATTAGACCTGTACGGTAAAGTTGATGGTCTGCACTATTTCTCCAACAACAAAAGTGTTGATGGCGACCAGACCTACGTTCGTTTCGGCTTCAAAGGCGAAACTCAGATCAACGATCAGCTGACCGGTTACGGCCAGTGGGAATACAACGTTCAGGCGAACAACACTGAAAACTCTAGCAACCAATCCTGGACTCGTCTGGGCTTTGCCGGTCTGAAGTTCGGTGATGCAGGTTCTTTCGACTACGGTCGTAACTACGGCGTTGTTTACGATGTCACTTCCTGGACTGACGTTCTGCCAGAATTTGGTGGCGATACTTACGGTGCAGATAACTTCCTGCAGTCTCGTGCTAACGGCGTGGCAACCTACCGTAACACTGACTTCTTCGGTCTGGTTGATGGCCTGAACTTTGCTCTGCAATACCAGGGTAAAAACGGTAGCCAGTCTGGCGAAGCTAAATCCGAAGGCGGTCGTGGTATTGTAAACCAAAACGGTGACGGCTTCGGCGGCTCCCTGACCTATGCACTGGGCGAAGGCTTCAGCGTTGGTTCAGCGATCTCCAGCTCTAAACGTACTGCCGATCAGAACGCTGCCGGCGTGCTGGGTCACGGTGATGACGCAACCACCTACACCGGTGGTCTGAAATACGACGCGAACAACATCTATCTGGCAACACAGTACACTCAGAGCTATAACGCTACTGCTATCAACAAATCTGGCTTTGCAAACAAAGCACAGAACTTTGAAGTGGTTGCTCAGTACCAGTTCGATTTCGGCCTGCGTCCATCCATCGCTTACCTGCAGTCTAAAGGTAAAAACATCGAAGGTTACGGCAGCCAGGATATCCTGAAATACGTTGATGTGGGTGCGACTTACTACTTCAACAAAAACATGTCCACCTATGTTGACTACAAAATCAACCTGCTGGACAAAAATGACTTCACTCAGGCAACCGGCATCAATACCGATGACGTTGTGGGTGTAGGCCTGGTTTACCAGTTCTAATTTAGCTCAAGCTAACAAAGGCGCCGTAAGGCGCCTTTTTTATGTCTCAAACCTCAATGGTTCGCCGCTTGCTCCCTCTCCTGGCTGTTTTTGCTGTACCCTTACGCTCCCGAAACTGGAGACTGACACCATGGATTTACGCATTATTCGTCACGGCTGGCTTGCCTTAGCTCTTTTCGCTCTCTCAGGTTGTGATAATGCTCCACCTGACGCCACAAAGGCTCTGGTACTCGAAGGTAAAACCATGGGAACTTACTGGCGCGTTAGCCTGGCGGATGTCGATGATGCGCAGAAAGCCTCACTGCAGAAAAAAATTCAGGATCAGCTGGATGCCGACGATCGGCTGATGTCGACCTGGAAAAAAGACTCGGCGCTTTCCCTTTTTAACCAGTCCGCCAGCACTGAGCCGTATCCGGTGAGTGAGGCGATGAGTGATATTGTCACGATGTCGCTGCGCATCGGTGCGAAAACCGATGGGGCGATGGACATTACAGTCGGGCCTTTGGTCAATCTGTGGGGCTTCGGGCCCGATAAACAGCCGTTGCACACGCCGAATCAGGCACAAATTGATGTCGCCAAAGCCTTAACCGGTTTGCAGCACCTGAAGGTGGTGAATGCTGCCGGTAAGCAATGGCTGCAAAAAGATCTTCCCGGCCTGTATGTCGACCTGTCGACCATCGGGGAGGGTTACGCCGCCGACCATCTGGCCCGCCTGATGGAGCAAAATGGCATTAGCCGCTATCTTGTTTCTGTCGGAGGCGCGGTCACCACTCGCGGCACTAATCCGGCGGGAAAAGCCTGGCGGGTAGCTATTCAGAAACCGACCGATCGGGAAAATGCCGTGCAGGCAATGGTGGATATCAACGGCCACGGGATCAGTACCTCAGGCAGTTACCGCAACTATTACGAGCTGGACGGCAAGCGTATTTCCCACATCATTAACCCACAGACCGGGCGGCCCATTGAACATAAATTAGTTTCCGCTACCGTCATTGCACCAACGGCGATGGAAGCAGATGGCTGGGATACGGGGTTGATGGTCCTGGGGGAAGAAAAAGCCAAACAGGTTGCGGAGAAAGAAGGCCTGGCCGTTTACCTTATCAGCAAAGAAGGGGACGGATTCCGGAGCTGGATGTCGCCTCAGTTCAAAACCTTCTTGCTTGACGAAAAAAATTAAAAAGCAAGAACCCGAGTTTTTCATCCGGCCTGTGCTGCCATGATGGTATCGTTAAATTAAGCATGAGGTCGCGATGATGAAGCAGACAAACGGGTATATTACAGAGCAGCAGCGCTGGCAGGCGGTGGAACAGCGCGATACGCAGGCTGACGGGCAATTCGTTTTTGCCGTCAAAACCACCGGTATTTTCTGCCGGCCTTCCTGCAGCGCTCGCCGTCCGCTACGTGAAAATACCGCTTTCTACTCCACACCAGAAGCGGCGCTAGAGGCCGGGTTTCGCTCCTGCAAGCGCTGTCAGCCGGATAAGCTTGCCCCTGAGCGCCAGCGAGTGGCGCGCATTGAAGAAGCTTGCCGGATTATTGAATCCAGCGAAGTACCGCTGACCCTGGATGAGCTAGCCGGGCGGGTCGCCATGAGCAGCTTTCATTTCCACCGCCTCTTTAAAAGCGTCACGGGCCTGACGCCAAACTCATGGCAAAAAGCGCATCGCGCTCGTCGTTTACGTGCTGGCCTGGCACAAGGGAAAGGGGTGACAAACGCCATTTTTGATGCGGGTTTTCAGTCAGGGAGCGCGTATTACCATCAGGCGGATGCTGCGTTGGGCATGACGGCAAGCCAGTATCGTAAAGGTGGTGCCCGTGCTCATGTCCAATTTGTAGTTGGCACCTGCCAACTTGGGGAATTTCTGGTGGCGGAAAGCGAGCGCGGTATTTGTGCAATCCTGTTGGGTGAGAACGCCGAAACGCTTATCGGTGAGCTGGAAACTGAATTTCCTTCATCACAACTTACTCCGGGCGATGAGGCATTCGCTTCACGCGTGGCACAGGTCATTGGTTTTATCGAATCGCCTACGGCTGAGTTTTCGCTGCCGCTGGACATTCGCGGGACGGCATTTCAGCAACAGGTATGGCAGGCGTTACGATCCGTTCCGCCAGGATCTACCGTTAGCTATAGCGAACTGGCGGAACGTATCGGTAAACCTGCCGCCGTGCGGGCCGTGGCCGGAGCCTGCGCGGCTAATACGCTTGCAGTCGCCATTCCCTGCCACCGGGTGATCCGCAGCGACGGTGGTTTGTCCGGCTATCGCTGGGGCGTGGAGCGCAAGCGTCAGCTGCTGGAAAACGAAACGAGAAGGCAGAAAGAATAATGCTGGATTTGTTTGCTGATGAATCTCCGTGGGAAGAGCCGCTTGCCGAGGGCGCGACAATTCTGCGGCGCTTTGCCCGGGAAGAGGCTGCCGCGCTGATGGCCGGTGTTGGGCAGGTTTCTCAGCAGGCGCCTTTCCGCCATATGGTGACGCCTGGCGGCTACACCATGTCGGTGGCAATGACCAACTGCGGCGCATTAGGCTGGAGCACCAATCAGAATGGTTACCTCTATTCGCCACAGGATCCGCTGACCGGGCAGGGCTGGCCATTGATTCCGGAAGTATTTCTGTCCATTTGCCACCGAGCCTCGCGCGCGGCGGGTTATCTGGATTTTGAACCCGATGCCTGCCTGATCAACCGCTATGCCGCAGGCACCAAACTCTCTCTTCATCAGGATAAAGACGAGCCTAATTTACGCCAGCCCATTGTTTCGGTTTCGCTTGGCTTGCCTGCCATATTTCAGTTTGGTGGCCTGCAGCGCGGGGACCCTTTGCAACGTATCATGCTGGAGCATGGTGACGTTGTGGTATGGGGGGGCGCGTCACGGCTTTTTTATCACGGTATTCTGCCGCTCAAACCCGGTTTTCATCCTCTCACCGACCAATTCCGCTACAACCTGACCTTTCGTCGTGCCTCGTAAGGCGAATAAAAATAAGAATTATTCTTGATGTGGGCGGCGAGCCGTTTAAACTGCTCGCTGTTTTATTTTGCCGGTAGGGAATTATGGAGCTACTTCGTGTGGTTTATCGCCAGTATCGCTGGCCTTTTGTAATGGTCATGGCGTTAAGCCTGGCCAGTGCGGCGCTAGGCATTGGCCTGATTGCGTTCATTAACCAGCGTCTGATTGAGACACCCGATCTTACCTTCGCGGTTCTGCCAGAGTTCATGGGATTACTCTTGTTGCTGATGGCCGTGACGCTGGGTTCGCAGCTGGCGTTAACCACCCTTGGCCACCATTTTGTTTTTCGTCTGCGTAGCGAGTTTATCAAGCGCCTGATGGACACCGACGTAGAGCGCGTCGAGCAGTTGGGCAGTGCCGCGCTGTTGGCGGGGCTAACCAGCGACGTGCGAAACATTACGATTGCCTTTGTTCGCCTGCCGGAACTGGTACAAGGCATTATTCTGGCTATCGGTTCCGCAGCTTACCTTGCCTGGCTGTCACCTAAAATGCTGGGCGTGACCACCGTATGGCTGGTTATCACCATTGTGGGCGGTTATCTGCTGGTGGCGCGGGTATACAAACACATGGCCCAGCTTCGGGAAATTGAAGACCAGCTTTATCACGATTATCAAACCGTTATCGAAGGGCGCAAGGAACTGGCCCTGAACCGCGAACGTGCGGAGCGGATGTACGAAGACACCTACACGCCTCACGCTGCCGATTATCGAAACAATATTATCCGCGCAGATACCTACCACCTTAGCGCCGTGAACTGGTCCAATATTATGATGCTGGGTGCGATTGGGCTGGTGTTTTATATGGCTAATAGCCTGGGCTGGTCCGACACCAACGTAGCGGCAACCTTTTCTTTAACGTTGCTATTTTTGCGTACGCCACTCCTTTCCGCCGTCGGGGCGTTACCGACGCTGCTGAGCGCCCAGGTTGCCTTCAATAAGCTGAATAAGTTCCAGCTCGCCCCGTACGATGCTGCGTTCCCCCGTTCGAAGGCCGCCGGGAACTGGCAGCAGCTTGAAATGCGCGATGTGGTGTTTCAATACGGGGATAATAGCTTTAGCGTTGGCCCGCTGAACCTCACTATCAAGCGCGGGGAACTGCTGTTTCTGATTGGCGGTAACGGCAGCGGAAAATCGACCCTGGCGATGTTGCTGACAGGACTTTATCAGCCGGTCAGCGGGGCGATTTATCTTGATGGCCAGCGCGTTGAAGCCCGGACGCAGGATGACTACCGTCGGCTATTCTCAGCGGTATTCACCGACGTTTGGCTGTTTGACCGCCTTCTGGGGGCACAGGGTAAACAGGCTAATTCTGAGCTGGTAAACAGCTGGCTCGAGCGGCTGAAAATGAGCAGTAAGCTAGAGCTGGACAACGGCACCATTCTCAACCTCAAGCTTTCGAAGGGGCAGCGCAAGCGCGTGGCGCTGCTGCTGGCGATAGCGGAAGAGCGAGATATCATCCTGCTCGACGAATGGGCCGCAGACCAGGATCCTCATTTCCGGCGTGAATTTTACCAGGTATTGCTGCCGTTAATGCAGCAAATGGGGAAAACGGTCTTTGCCATCAGCCATGACGATCACTACTTTATTCACGCTGACCGGCTTCTGGAAATGCGCCAGGGCCAACTCAGCGAGCTGACCGGCGACGAGCGGGCACAAGCTTCACGCGATGCCGTAGCAAGAACGGGTCATTGAGTCAGCGCCACCTAAACAAAGTAAAAAAACCAGCCAATTAAGGCTGGTTTTTTGTTTTCTTCGTCCCGTCAGGCTATAAACTAACTCGTCGTTTCCGGGGAATTATTTTATGACCGCCATTCAGAAGTACAGCACCAAAGAGCGTGACCAGGACAGGGCACGTATTCTGCAAATTCTGTTGACCAACAAAGCCGTCGCCAGCGGTATTCTGGCCAAAGAACCTTTCGCTGAAACACAGAGCGCCGAGCAGGATATCGCCGAGATAGTGACGCTGGTTGGGCGACTGCCCGCGCCGGATCTCGCCGATGTCCTGGAAGCCTTGCCAACGGAAGAGCGCTTAGCGCTATGGAGCCTCGTCACCGAAGACCGACGCGGTAGCGTGCTGGTTGAGGCTTCAGAGACGGTCTGGGATGACCTGATTGAAGATATGAGCGATAAAGCGCTGCTTAATGCGCTGCGCCCGCTGGATATCGACGATCAGATCTATCTGGCGCAGTACCTTCCTCGCGATCTGGTCGGGCGTTTGCTGGCCACGCTGCCGCAGAATGAGCGCACGCAAGTTCGCCAAATCCTGCATTATGACAAGCACAGCGTTGGCGCAATCATGGATTTTGAAGTGATCACCGTGCGCCCTGATGTCACGCTTGCCGTTGTGCAGCGCTACCTTCGTATTCGCGGCAAAGTGCCGCAGAACACCGACAAACTGTTTGTCACCAGCCGGGACAAAACGCTGTTGGGTGAGCTGGACCTCACCGCGATTCTACTGCATTCGCCGCAAACGCCGGTGCTGAAGGTGATGGACGACAACCCCACCTGCTTCGCGCCGGAAGATCATGACGAGCAGGCCGCGCGTACCTTTGAACGCGATGACTTGATCAGCGCCGCAGTGGTTGACAGTACCGGCAAGCTGATGGGGCGCTTAACGGTGGATGAGATTGTTGACGTGGTGTACGAGGAAACCGACAACGACCTGCGCCGCATGGGCGGCCTGAGCACCGAAGAGGATGTCTTTGCACCCGTCAGCAAAGCCGTGCGCACCCGCTGGGCCTGGCTTGCCATAAACCTTTGTACGGCGTTTGTGGCCTCACGCGTGATTGGATTATTTGAACATACCATTTCGCAACTAGTGGCTCTGGCATCACTGATGCCGATCGTGGCGGGCATCGGTGGTAACACCGGTAACCAGACGATCACCATGATTGTGCGTGCGCTGGCGTTGCAGCATATTCAGGCCGGAAACATCTCCTTCCTGATGCTGCGTGAGCTGGGCGTCGCGTTGATCAATGGGCTGGTCTGGGGGGGCGTGATGGGGGGCATCACCTGGCTGTTGTACAACGACGCGGCGATGGGCGGCGTGATGACGCTGGCGATGATCCTGAATCTTCTGGTCGCGGCGTTGATGGGCGTCGTGATTCCAATGACGATGACCAAACTGGGCAAAGATCCTGCCGTCGGCTCAAGCGTGATGATCACCGCCATTACCGATACCGGCGGATTCTTTATCTTCCTGGGGCTGGCTACGCTGTTCCTGCTGTAAGTGTAAAACACCGCACAAAGCCGCCAGTTCAGGCGGCTTTTCTTTTGGCTGTTCAGGCAAAATCCAGGCACAAAAAAAACCAGCCATAAGAGGCTGGTTTTCAATGTTTATTTGGTCGGCACGAGAGGATTTGAACCTCCGACCCCCGACACCCCATGACGGTGCGCTACCAGGCTGCGCTACGTGCCGACGCAGAAGAATAATAGTACATTTTTCCGCGTTGATTGCAAGGGAATACGCGGCTAACTGTCTTATAAATAAACAATTAGTTGGCGATGAAGCGCTTCTCGTCAGTCAGCACCTGCAGCAGCAAATCAAGCTGCGGCTTGGTTTCATTGATCCGTTTACCCTGCAGATCGTACATCCGATAGTTGCCGTTGTTATTCAGCACCAGCGTCATCTCGGGCGTTGTCACGGCCAGGGTTTGATTGTCGGCACCAATCACCCAATTGTTACGGCGCGTCGCGGCAAATAAATCCTCCCCCTGAGAGTACTCATTGGCCGCCGTTTTAACGTGCAGCAGACGCTGCATCAGGGTGGTCATCACGTCCTGATGATCGGTGAGTTTGGTGATGGTCTGCGCAGGCGTGCCCGGCCAATGAATCACTAGCGGCACCTGAATCCGCGCACGTGACCAGGCGAAAGAATCACGCTGGTCGCCGAGCGGAATCCCGTGGCCTGCGGTAATGATAACCACCGTGTTTTGCAGCTTGCCTGCCGCTTCCAGCGCATCCAGTACGCGTTTAATTTGCTCATCAACATTACCGGCTGCGCGGGAATAGCGCTGCTCAAAGCCCTGTTGATTTCCGTTATCGTCGATGCTGGTGCCGTTAAAGGCGACCCAAGAGAACCAGCGATTGTCCTCGGAAGCATACTGGTTAAGCCAACTGATCCACTGTGTTGCCGTCTGGCCATCGGTCTGGTTTTTGGCCGGGCGCAACGAGAAATCAGACAGCAGGGCCTGGCGGTACATCGCCGAGTTAAAGCCGTCGGATGCAAACAGGCCAAGCTGGTAGCCCTGCTGATTTAAACCCGTAATCAGTGCGGCAGGGGTTCGGTTTGACAGCACACCGTCCATATAAGCCGGGGAGATGCCGTAGAACAGGCCGAACATGCCGCTATCGGTGTTATTCCCGGAACTCATGTGCTGAGTAAAGCGGATATTATCGTGGGCAAATGCCTTCAGCGCCGGCATATCTTTGCTCATGCTTGCGGCATTCAGCCCGTCAACGGTAATCAGCAGCACATTGTTACCAAGACCCATATCGCGGAATTGCAGATTACTCAGCGGATACTGGACCGACAGCGCTGCCGGGCTACCTTGTTCCACCAGCCTGCGCTGGTATTCCTGGGCATCCAGCAGGCCGTGTTTTTCAAGGAAACGACGGGCTGTCATTGGGTATGAGAGCGGCAGATTCGCCCGCTGCATAGTAATCGGGCGATAGAAGTTAGCATCCGCCCAGATGTACATCAGGTGGCTACTAAAGAAAGAAATAAAGAACAGAATCACTAAAGGACGCGCGTATTGCCGACGACGCCCGAGGCTGCGCAGTTTTTGCCAGCTCCATGTCGCAAACAGCATCTCAATAAGCAAAATCACCGGCACGCTGATAAACATCAGCTGCCAGTCACGGGCCATCTCCCCCTGGTCGGGGTTAATCACCAGTTCCCAGACGGTGGGATTCAGGTGGAGGTGGAAACGCGTGAAAACTTCGCTGTCTATCAGCAGTAACGTCATGCCCGCCGTGGCCAGGGCCGCGCTGATAAAGCGCAGCAGGCGCTGCGACATAACGATAAACGTCAGCGGAAAGATAAGCAGTAAATAAGCGGCAAACACCAAAAAACTGAAGTGCCCAACAACGCTCACGTACGAATAAATTCGCCCCGTCAGCGTCGTTGGCCAGTCGGCGATAAACAGATAGCGGCTACCCAGCAGCATGGCCAGCAGGATATTAAACAGGGCGAACCAGTGCCCCCAACTGACCATTTGGGAAACTTTTTCGCGGTAGCGCTGACGGTTAGTCACCATAACTTGTTACGATAGTTCCTTAGTGGGCTTTATCTTCGCTCACCGAAGCTTGAAGCGCCTCAGCAAAGGAGCGAGCCAAAGGACGACGCTGAGCGGACGCCACGTCGGTGTTTATCAGATTGGTGACCATATTTCCCAATACCATCAGGGAAAGATCGGTAGGCGCGTGGTGTTTTTCCAGCACGGCTGCCAGTTCGGTCAGCATCGCTTCAACTTGTTCGTCACTGTAGCGGGATGTTTGTGGCATAAATTAAAAATCATTCGTATTCGGGAAAGGGCATTATCTTACCGTAGCAGGGACGATTTTTCCGCTTTTTTATCACGACTTGCGTCCCGGTAGCGGCAGTGGTTGAATACCGCCCGGTCTTAAAGGAGAGTTTAACATGAGTCTGGATATCAACCAGATTGCCCTGCATCAATTGATTAAGCGCGATGAGCAGACGCTGGACGTCGTGCTGCGCGACTCGCTGCTGGCAACTGACGGTGCCGTCGAAGAGATGATGGCGGAACTGCATCGCGTATATAGCGCTAAAAATAAAGCTTACGGCCTGTTCAGCGAAGAGAGCGAACTGGCCGAGGCGCTGCGCCTGCAGCGAAATGGCGATGAAGATTTTCTCGCCTTTACCCGTGCGGCGACCGGTCGTCTTCGCGATGAGCTGGCAAAATATCCGTTTGCCGACGGCGGTATCGTGCTGTTCTGCCATTATCGATATTTGGCGGTCGAATACCTGCTTGTGGCGGTGTTGAACAATCTGAGCAGCATGCGCGTTAACGAAGAGCTGGATATCAGCGCGACTCACTATCTCGACATCAACCATGCGGATATCGTGGCGCGTATTGATTTGACCGAGTGGGAAACCAACCCGGAATCTACCCGCTACCTGACCTTCCTGAAGGGCAGAGTGGGGCGCAAAGTGGCCGATTTCTTTATGGATTTCCTGGGCGCCAGCGAAGGGTTGAACGCCAAAGCGCAGAACAAAGGTCTGCTGCAGGCGCTGGACGACTTCACGAACGAAGCTCAGCTGGACAAAAACGAACGCCAGGCCGCGCGCCAGCAGGTTTACGCTTACTGCAACGAACAGCTTCAGGCGGGGGAAGAGATTGAACTTTCTTCGCTGGCGGATGAGCTGCCGTGGGCGGTTGACGACAAAAACTTCCAGCAGTTCACCGCCGAAAAAGGCTATGAGCTGGAAGAGAGCTTCCCGGCGGATCGCGGCACGCTGCGACAGCTAACCAAATACGCTGGCAGCGGCGGTGGGCTGACGATTAACTTTGATGCCATGCTGCTGGGGGAGCGTATTTTCTGGGATCCGGCAACCGACACCCTAACCATTAAAGGGACGCCGCCGAATCTGCGCGATCAGCTTCAACGCCGTTCCTCTGGTAAATAACCTGCCAACACGGCTCGCCTGTTTTTAGCCGGGCCGTATCATCATGCTGATGCTTAAGGCGACACCGTCGGGGCAGTATTCGGAATGTAGTCTGGCTCCGGTCCTTCGTTTTCAGGCAGTTGCTGCAAATGGCGGATCTCCAGCTTTTGCCCCATCCAGACGGCGTGATCGGTATGATCGGCCCTGGGTTGCCCGGTGTTGGGATGCAGCAGTACGGTTAACCCGCAGCGGTTCAGCATCAACCACGGCGCAAATCGCGCAAACTCCTCCGGCATAAAAGCAACCTGATACATTGGTAGCGCATGAGGGCCAACGGGCATATCGTGCCAGCGCCCCAGCAGCACTGAAAAACGCAGCGCAATCTCTGCCCGAATCCGTTCCGCAATCAGCCTTTGTTCAGGCGTCTCGAAATAGATATGGGCGTGGTAGCTTTGTATCGTCCTGATAGCCTGGATATCCTTCTCTACGGCGGGTACCAGCGATGCACCCACAGGGATTTTTTCAACCATGGAATTTGTCTCTTTTGGCCAGGCGTGGCGTCGGGAATGCTTATATAACAAAAAACCCCGCCGAAGCGGGGTTTTTTTCGAACTTAACTCGCGATTAAGCGCGAACGAAGTCGATGTGAGTCAGTTTTGGCTTGAACGGGTGACGCTGCACAGCCTGAACTTTCACTTTTACTTCTTTACCGTCGATAGACAGGGTCAGAACTTCTTCGTAGAAACCAGGTTTAGCCTGCTGGTTCATTACGGCGTCGTGATCCAGTTCGATGGATACAGGAGCTTCCGCGCCACCGTAAACGATAGCTGGGAATTTGTTTGCTGCACGCAGGCGGCGGCTCGCACCCTTGCCATGCTCTTTACGTTCTACTGCATTGATAGTAAACATTGACTGTTTCTCTTTAAATAAGCCTGCTACAGGCGACCCAGCAGCAGGTAAAGTTTTCTGCTTTGCGGATGCAAAAGCGGGCGGCATTATAGCCGTATCCGACTCTGCCGGCAATGAAAAGTACCCGTTAGCCGCGTAATTCGTTGGCCCGGCGGAAGCGCCCCTGGTAGTCAAAAACCTTTTCACGGACGTTCCAGAACTGGCCATTTTTACGGGCTACCACAAAATCTGGATGGCGTAGCAGCGGCTGCTGAGCCACAACATCCGCGACGGTGATCCAGCGTAACGGCACGCCGGGCGCGCGCGAGTGCGGGCGGATAAACAACTGTTCGAACGCCATGCGCTGGGCCGGCGTCTGGAGACGGAAGCGCTCGCTGACGTCTGCGCCATCTTCGTCGTAATAGGTGATTTTAAGCCAATCGCCTTTAGCGTCTCCGCCGGACTGAAGCGTCATGCCGCTGCAGCGCAGCACCAGGGCATCTTTCAGCTTCAGCGCCGCTTTAAGCATATCGTCCGGGTCGACCAGGACGTGGTCACACTGATGGCAGCGGCGGGCGGCGATATCGTTTTCAGCATTGCAGTTTGGGCAGTTTTTGAAGCGGAAGCGGTAATCGCACTGCTCGCGCAGGCCGTCATCGTCTTCAAACCAGCCCTGGCAGCGGCGGCCAAAGTGTTCAATCACCTTGCCATCAGCGGTGGTTTTTCCCCAGAAGGTATTGGCAAACCCGCAGGCAGGGCAAAAAACCTGCACCGGCACGTTGTCGCTCCTCCCTTTGGCGTGGCCCACTTCCGGCGTGAATAAATCGTGTGGGTTTCCGGCATAGTCGAGAATCAAACAGTCTTTTTTCCCCGGAGAGAGACGCAGGCCGCGACCAACAATTTGTTGGTAAAGGCTCACGGACTCGGTAGGGCGCAGAATGGCTATCAGATCCACGTGCGGCGCGTCAAAACCGGTGGTCAGTACCGCCACGTTCACCAAAAAGCGGAACTGCTGATTTTTAAAAGCGTCGATGAGCTTGTCGCGCGCAGGGCCTGGCGTGTCGGCTGTGATCAGGGCTGCATCGTTTGCAGGCAAGAGGGCGGTTATCTCTTTCGCGTGCTCTACCGTGGCGGCAAAGATCATCACGCCGCGTCGGTCTGCGGCAAATTCAACGATCTGGCTGATGATATGCGGCGTGATGCGTTTTTGTTGTTTCAGCTCGCGGTTCAGATCCGCTTCGCTGAACAGCCCGTTGGACTGCGCCTGCAGACGGCTAAAATCGTACTGCACCACCGGCATATCCAGCCGTTCCGGCGGCGTCAGGTAACTATGCTTAATCATATAGCGCAGCGGGAGCTCGTAAATGCAGTCGCGAAACAGCGCCTTTTCATCGCCGCGAACCATGCCGTGGTAATGAAACTGATAAATCCAGCCTTTGCCGAGGCGGAAGGGCGTGGCGGTCAGCCCCAATAGCCGCAGCCGGGGATTGTTGCCGCGCAGATGCGCCAGAATTTGCTGATACTGGCTTTCGTCACTGTCGCCGATGCGGTGGCACTCATCGACAATCAGCAGGGAAAACTCACCGTGGAAATGCTCGAGGTTGCGGGCAACGGACTGAACGCTGCCGAACACGACTTTGCCCTGGCTTTCCTTGCGCTGCAGGCCAGCGGCGAAAATATCTGCCTCCAGCCCGAGAGAGACATACTTCGCATGGTTTTGCGCCACAAGCTCTTTCACATGAGCCAGCACCAGCACGCGCCCGCGCGCCACTTTTGCAAGCTCCGCAATCACCAGGCTTTTGCCCGCGCCGGTGGGCAACACGATGACGGCAGGTTCAGGATGCTTGCGGAAGTAACTGAGGGTGGCATCCACCGCTTCTTGCTGGTAAGGACGAAGAGTAAAAGACATGGCCGGGCGGTTTTTCAACCTTGTTATCAAATGACTGCAACGATTATGCCATAAAGCACCGTTTTACCTTGAGAGAGTTTTTGATGTCGCTATACTGGCAAACTAATTATCAGGCAAACCAATTTCCACCTGAATGTGGGCTCCAGCCCCTGCCGCACGCTCACTTGTCGGCACCTTCATGAAACAGGCAATACACTAATGCGACTCGACAAATTTATCTCTCAGCAGCTCGGCATCAGCCGCGCTATTTCTGGCCGTGAAATCCGTGCTAACCGCGTCACTATTGACGGTGAAGTTGTGCGCGACGCCTCTTTTAAACTGCTGCCGGAACATCAGGTCGCGTTTGACGGTAATTCACTGACCCAGCAGCACGGCCCGCGCTATTTCATGCTGAACAAGCCGCAGGGGTACGTCTGTTCTACCGACGATCCCGATCACCCAACGGTGCTTTACTTCCTCGACGAGCCGGTGGCGCACAAGTTACATGCCGCAGGTCGTCTGGATATTGACACCACCGGCCTGGTACTGATGACGGACGACGGCCAGTGGTCACACCGCATTACCTCTCCACGCCATCACTGCGAGAAAACCTATCTGGTGACGCTGGAATCACCGGTTGAAGAAGGCACGGCGGAACACTTCGCCAAAGGCGTTCAGCTGCATAATGAGAAAGACCTCACCAAACCTGCCGTGCTGGAAGTGATTACGCCGACGGAAGTGCGTCTGACCATCAGCGAAGGCCGTTACCATCAGGTAAAACGCATGTTTGCCGCCGTGGGCAATCATGTGGTTGGCCTGCACCGTGAGCGGATTGGCGACATCGCCCTGGATGCTGAACTGGCGCCGGGGGAGTACCGCCCGTTAACCGAACAGGAAATTGCCAGCGTCGGCATGCCCTAATCACCGGAGTCACTTTTGAGCCGTAAACAGAACTCTTCTGTCGGTATTATCGTTATCCTTGGTCTGCTGGCGATGCTGATGCCGCTGTCCATTGATATGTACTTACCGGCGCTGCCGATGATAGCCCAGGGCTTTAATGTCCCGGCGGGCAGCGCACAAATGACCCTCAGTACCTATATTTTGGGTTTTGCCATCGGGCAGATCTTCTACGGGCCGATGGCCGATAGCCTTGGGCGTAAGCCGGTGGTGCTGGGCGGCACGCTGGTGTTCGCGCTGGCGGCAATTGCTTGTGCGCTTTCACAGACTATCGATCAGCTAATTTGGATGCGTTTTCTGCACGGCCTCGCGGCCGCGGCGGCGAGCGTGGTGATCAACGCCCTGATGCGCGATATCTATCCGAAGGAAGAGTTCTCCCGGATGATGTCCTTCGTGATGTTGATTACCACCATTGCGCCGCTGGTGGCGCCAATGATCGGGGGCGCAGTGCTGGTGTGGTATAGCTGGCACACGATCTTCTGGATTCTGGCCGCCGCCGCGCTGCTTGCATCGGCGATGATTTTCTTCTTTATTCACGAAACGCTTGCCCCAGAAATGCGGCAGAAGTTTAATCTGCGCACCACGGCGGGCAATTTCGCCACGCTTTTCCGCCATAAGCGGGTGCTGAGCTATATGCTGGCCAGCGGCTTCAGCTTTGCCGGGATGTTCTCGTTCCTCAGCGCCGGGCCGTTCGTCTACATCGAATTAAACCATGTATCACCGCAGCACTTTGGCTACTACTTTGCGCTGAACGTTGTGTTTCTGTTCTTCATGACCATGATCAACAGCCGCTTTGTGCGTCGGGTTGGGGCGATCAACATGTTCCGTACCGGGCTATGCATTCAGTTTGCTATGGCGGTATGGCTGGTGGTCAGCAGCCAGCTGGATTTTGGCTTCTGGGCGATGGTGCTTGGCGTGGCGGTGTTTATCAGCTGCGTGTCGCTGGTGTCATCCAATGCGATGGCGGTTATTCTGGATGAATTCCCGCATATGGCCGGCACGGCGTCTTCGCTGGCCGGGACATTCCGCTTTGGCATTGGCGCGTTAACCGGGGCGCTGCTCTCGGTGGCCACCTTTAACACCGCGTGGCCGATGATCTGGTCCATTGCTATTTGTGCTACGGCCTCCGTGCTGTTCTACTTCTACGCCAGCAAAGCCCGCCACTCGAAAGCCTGAAAACTGCGGGCGTTTCTGGTTTAGAAACGCCCGTACTCTTCCCGAAAATTCCCGTATAATCTCTGTTGATATAAGATATATGTTTCGCATATGTAAAAGGCTCAACTGTAAAAAGTCACAACTTTGTAGTTAAAAAGGTTGAGTTAGATCTCAGAAAGCGATACATATAGCGCCGAAACGCGTGCTATAGCACAAAAATAAAGCGTTAGTTTTGAAATCTCTACATAAGATGTGAGCCGTTTTAATGCTCGTTTAAACGCAATTTATCAACATTGTGTTAACCTTTGTGTAAAGAGTTTGAGATAAATTGCCGATTGGAACTTCCGGGGAAATGAAATTGAACACCATACAACTGTCCATCGTGCATCGTTTGCCGCAGAGCTACCGCTGGTTGACGGGTTTTGCAGGCTCCAGAGTTGAACCGATTCCGCAAAATGCGCAACAGGATGACGATTGCCTGATTGGCCTGAAGTTGCTTAGTCCGGACGGGGAAAAAGCGTGGCCGATCATGGATACGCTCAGCCAGGCATTAAGCGATATTGAAGTGGACAGCTCCGTCGTGGAGTGTGAAGGCGAGCCGTGCCTGTTCGTTAACCTGCAGGACGAGCTGGCGGCAACCTGTCGCCTGAAAAACGTGGGCGTTGCTATCGCCGAATCTTTTTCCAGCCATAATCCTTTCTGAATTCAGGCGAGCGCCAGAAGCTGACGCGTGTAGTCGCTTTGTGGGGCGCTAAAGATCTGCCTGCAGTCTCCCTGTTCGACCACTTCTCCCTGACGCAGTACCACCATCTGATGGCAAAGTGCTTTCACTACCTGTAAATCATGGCTGATGAAGATATAAGCCAGGCGGTGTTTTTCCTGCAGAGATTTTAGCAGCGCCAGAATCTGAGCCTGAACCGAGCGATCGAGCGAAGAGGTCGGTTCATCCAGCACGATAAGCTGTGGCTGCAAAATCAACGCTCTGGCGATAGCGATGCGCTGGCGCTGGCCACCGGAAAACTCAGCCGGGTAGCGGTGGAGCATATCCGCCTGCAGCCCCACCTCTTCCAGCGCCTGAACCACTTTGGCCTTACGTTCTGCGGCGTTTAACGCCGGATGATGCACCCGCAGGCCTTCCTCTACAATTTGCAGCACATCCAGGCGTGGATTCAGTGCCGAATTAGGATCCTGGAACACCACCTGCACTTGGCGGCGCAGCGGCAGCAGCTGCTTACGGTTGAGCTGGTGGAGCGGCTGGCCGTCAAACCAAATAGTGCCCGTGGAATGAATCAATCGCAGCAGCGCCAGGCCGGTGGTGCTTTTGCCCGATCCTGATTCCCCAACCAGCCCGAGGCTTTCCCCTGGCCGCAGTTCAAAGCTAAGATTTTTAACCCCGTAGTGGTGTCCCACCGTTCTTTTCAGCAAGCCCCGGCGAATGGGAAACGCAACCTGCAGATCCTCAACTTTGAGCAGGGGAATAACGTCTGCTGCCAGCGGCACCGGGTCGCCGGACGGTTCAGCGTTCAGCAGCTGTTGGGTATAGGGATGCTGTGGATGACTGAACAGATCGGTGGTGGGTTGTTGCTCCACGCATTTGCCGTGACGCATCACCGCCACGTTGTCCGCCAGCTTTTTCACGATACTCAGGTTGTGGGTGATAAACAGCAGGCCCATATTCAGTTCCTGCTTCAGCTCTTGCAGCAGCTGCAGGATCTGCGCCTGAACCGAAACATCCAGCGCCGTCGTCGGCTCATCGGCAATCAGCAATTCAGGGCGAGTCAGCAGCGCCATCGCAATCATTACGCGCTGGCGTTCGCCGCCGGACAGCAGGTGAGGGTAGTCCTGAAGCCGGGTCGCAGGGTTGCGAATGCCCACGCGATCGAGGCAGGTGAGGATCTCCGCGCGGGCAGGTTCAGGCCGCATTCCCCGGTGGAGAGAGAGCACTTCATACAGCTGTTTTTCGAGGGTGTGCAAAGGATTGAGCGACACCATCGGTTCCTGAAATATCATTGCGATTTTATTGCCGCGAACGCCACGCAGCGTCTTTTCCGGTGCGTTTAGCAGGTCTTTGCCGTGAAACAAAATTTCCCCGGAGGGATAAACCACCGGCGGAGACGGCAGCAGGCGCAGCACTGAAAGCGCCGTCACACTCTTGCCTGAGCCAGACTCGCCGACCAGCGCAAGGGTTTCACCCGCTTCCACCCGAAGCGAAACCGAGTCCACCACCTGCCGCAGGTTTTTGCCCTGCTGGAAAGCAATAGAAAGATCGTTGATAGCGAGAAGCGGAGTGGTCATGGTCAGCGCGCCTTAGCCGGATCAAAGGCGTCACGAACCGCTTCGCCAATAAAAATTAACAGGGAGAGTAAAATGGCCAGAGATAAAAACGCGGAGATGCCCAGCCAGGGAGCCTGAAGGTTGTTTTTGCCCTGTAACACCAGTTCCCCCAGCGAGGGCGAGCCCAGCGGCAGACCAAAACCGAGGAAATCCAGCGAGGTTAATGTCGTTATCGACGCACACAGAATGAACGGCAGGAAGGTCAGGGTAGCCACCATGGCGTTGGGCAGCATATGCCGGGTCATGATTGACCAGTCGCTGACGCCCATCGCCCGCGCCGCGCGAATATAGTCGAAGTTGCGGGTGCGTAAAAATTCTGCCCGCACAACGCCCACCAGCCCCATCCAGCCAAACAAAACGGTGATACCCAGCAGCCACCAAAAATTGGGCTGTACCACGCTGGAGAGCATGATGATCAAAAACAGCGTCGGCATGCCGGACCAGACTTCAATCAAACGTTGTCCCCACAGGTCAATGCGTCCGCCGTAGTAGCCCTGCACAGCCCCGGCCAGCACGCCAATCATGCTGGAGAAAAAGGTCAGTAATAGACCGAAGAGCACGGAAATGCGCGTGCCGTAGAGGATCCTTGCCAGCACATCGCTGCCGTTGGCGTCGGTCCCAAGCCAGTTTTGTGCGCTGGGCGGGGAAGGAAAAGGGACATTGCTGGCGTAGTTGATGGTGTTGCTGCTAAAGCGGATCGGCGCCCAGAGGATCCAGCCTTTTTCATTCAGGCGTTCCGTTAGCCAGGGATCCTGGTAGTCCGCAGGGGTTGAGAGCGGGCCGCCAAAATCACTTTCGCTGTAGTTTTTCAGCGCCGGGAACCAGAGCTTACCCTCGTAGTTAACCACCAGCGGGCGCTCATTGGCGACCAGCTCCGCCCCCATACTCAGGACAAAAATCAGCGCAAAGATCCACAGCGACCAGTAGCCGCGACGGTTCTGACGAAAGCGCGCCCATCGCGCCTGGTTTACCGGGCTTAATCGGCTCATCCGCGTCCCTCAAAATCGATACGGGGGTCGACCAGCGTGTAGGTGACATCGCTGATGATGTTGGTCAGCAGGCCAATCAGACTAAAAATATAAAGGGTGCCGAAAATCACCGGGTAGTCGCGGGAAATCGTGGCTTCGTAGCCCAACAGGCCCAGCCCGTTAAGGGAGAACATCACCTCAATCAGCAGCGAGCCGGTGAAGAACATGCTGATAAACGTCGCCGGGAACCCGGCAATCACCAGCAGCATCGCGTTACGAAAGACGTGGCGATACAGAATTTTTTTCTCATCCAGCCCTTTGGCTCGCGCCGTCACCACGTATTGCTTGCGAATTTCATCGAGAAAGGAGTTTTTCGTCAGCATGGTTAACGTGGCAAAGCCGCCGATAACCGTCGCCAGCACCGGCAGCGTGATGTGCCACAGATAGTCAGTAATCTTGCTGTACCAGGGCAGGGCGTCAAAATTGGCCGACGTTAGTCCTCGTAGCGGGAACCAGTCGAGATAAGTCCCGCCGGCAAACAGCACAATCAGCAGAATGGCAAACAAAAAAGCCGGAATGGCGTAGCCGATAATGATGAAAATGCTGCTCCAGATATCAAAGCTGCTGCCATTGCTGACCGCCTTACGGATCCCCAGCGGAATCGACACCAGATAAATAATCAGCGTGCTCCACAGTCCGATGGAAATGGAAACGGGGAGGCTGTCTTTTATCAGTTTAATCACCGAGGAGCTACGGAACAGGCTGTTGCCAAAGTCGAAACGCAAGTAGTCGCCGAGCATAGTGAAATAGCGCTCGTGTAGCGGTTTGTCGAACCCGTAGCGATGCACAATATCGGCAATGACTTCCGGGTCAAGGCCGCGGCCCCCACGATACTGGCTGCTGGTGGCGTCACCCACGCCCGTTCGGGCATGACCGCTGCCCATAGCGTCGTTGCTCATGCCCGGCATGCCGGTTGTGTGGCCCATTTGTATTGCGGCAATGGCCTGATCCACCGGCCCACCGGGGGCAATCTGCACGATGAAAAAGTTAATGGTGATGATTGCCCACAGCGTGGGAATGATAAGCAGCAAACGCCGCAGAATATAAGCGCCCACGTTATTCCCCCTGACGCCGGTCGGCGGGCAGCTTAGCCGCTTTGTTGACGTCATACCACCAGTTATCAAACCCGGTGCTGTAGAGCGGATGAATGGCGGGGCGGGAGAACTTATTCCACCAGGCCAGGCGGTCGGCCGACATATACCACATCGGCAGCATGTAGCTGTTCCAGGTCAGCACGCGGTCAAGGGCACGGCCCAGCGGCAGAAGTTTTTTCTTGTCGCCCTGGTTGGCGATAATCATCTCAATGAGCTTGTCGACTACCGGGCTTTGTACCCCCGGCGCGTTATAGCTGGAATTGATGTACTCCGAGGCCCAGATAATTTGCAAATCCGGGCTTGGGTAAGGCATTGCGCGGTATAAACTTGGCATCATATCGTAGTCGCGGCTGCGCAGGCGGCTTGAAAGCTGCGAGTTATCGACCTGGCGGATATTCATGGTGATGCCCAGGCGCTGCAAATTGCGCTGGAAGGGGAGGATCCATTGCGTGTTGCCGGCCGTGCCGGTCAGCAGTTCGAACACAAACGGCTGGCCGGTGCTGACATTCACCAGCTTCTGGTCTTTTAACTCCCAGCCCGCGTCTTTAAGCAGGCTGAGCGCCTTGAGAAGATTTTCCCGGTCAAACCCGCGTCCGTCTGATTTCGGCGGGGTATAGATTGAGGTGAAGACCTCCGGCGGGAGATCCTTTTTCATCGGCGCCAGCAGCATCAGTTCGTCGGCGTCCGGGTAACCGCGAGCGGCGTATTCCGTATTCTGGAAATAGCTGTTGGCCCGGCTGTATGCGCCATAAAACAGCGCCTTGTTCATCCATTCGAAATCAAAGGCCAGGCCGATGGCTTCCCTTACCCGGCGGTCGCTGAAAATGGGGCGCTGGATGTTAAACGCCAGCCAGCGGGTGTCCTGGGCGGATTCGTTTTTCTGCTCGTCTTTGACGATGTAATGGTTGCTGAAGTTTTTCCCGATGTAGCGCGTGGCCCAGTTTTTGGCTGAGACTTCAGTGCGATAATCAAATGCCCCGGCCTTGAACGCCTCAAAAGCCACGTCATCATCGAGATAATAGTCGTAGCGGATGGTATTAAAGTTCCAGCGCCCGCGGTTTACCGGCAGGTTTGCCGCCCAGTAATCCCGCACTCGCGAGTAGGTAATGTATTGCCCCATTTTCCAGTCGGTGATTTTATAGGGCCCGCTGGAAAGCGGTGGGGTAGAGAGCGGGTCGCTCAGCTTATGATCCTTCCAGAACTTCTCCGGGAACACCGGGAGCGAAAACAGGCCCAGCATCCGGTCTTTGCTTGGTGTGGCAAGCTCAATACGCACGGTGAGCGGCGCAATGGCGCGTACCGTTGCCCCTTTGTAAATCAGGCGGAACTGCGGCACGCCTTCCGTCATGAATTTATTGAAGGTGAAGGCGACATCCTCGGCGGTAATCGGACTGCCGTCCTGAAAGCGGGCGCGCGGGTTAATGGACACTTCCGCCCAGGCAAAGTTGGACGGGTAGCGGGCCATCTCGGCAATCAAAGGATAATAGCTGCCGGGTTCGTCATCGGAAGTGGTGAACAGGGTGTCATACAGCGTGTCGGTGCGAACGCCCGGATTACCCCGCATGGCAAAACGGTTGAAGTTATCAAAAGTGCCAATGGCCGAGAGCGTGATATTTCCGCCCTTGGGGGCTGCGGGATTGACGTAATCAAACTGCGTGAAGTTGACGGCATATTTAGGTTCGCCCAGGACGGCAAAAGAGTAGCTTTCGTTTATCTCTGCGGCGCGTGGCGTAAGGGAAAAGGTGCTCAGGCAAAGCAGCATCAGTGCACGTACAGCTTTTGTCATCTTCATTCCTTGCCCGGTGGATGGGAAAGCGCAGGCGTCACGCGGCAGCGCCCGGTAAACCCATGATGGTTAATCATAAGTTAGCCAGTGAAGATTGCGCAATGCCTGTCAGTCTTTCAATTCGTCATAAAGCGTGTGGGAAGGATTCCAACTGACAAGCTGGCTTAGGGTCAGAGGGCGGCTGAAGTAATACCCCTGCAGGAAGTTACAGCCGCGTTCGATAAGCCATTTCGCCTGCTCCGGCGTTTCTACCCCTTCCGCTACCGTGTTCATGTTCAGGCGCTGAGCCAGCATCAGCACGGCGTCCAGCACCGGCGCGGTCACCGTTTCCATACCGATAGAGTTGACGAAGCCGCGGTCAATTTTCAGATAATCCAGCGTAAAACGCTCGAGGTAAATCAGGGCGCTGTGGCCGGTGCCGAAGTCATCCACCGCAATTTCAAATCCCTGTTCGTGCAGCCAGGCGAAAATGCCCATCGCCTCTTTTTCTTTCAGCATGTCGCGTTCGGTTATCTCAAACACTAGCTGGAAATGGTGCGGCGGCAGTGACGCGGCGAAGGTCTGAATGTCCTGCTTAAACGTCGGGGAGTGAAGATGGCTTGGGGCGAGGTTCACGCCGAGCTTGGCCCCGGCGGGCAGAACTTTTTGCAGCGTGGGCGCGTCCCGGGCAATCAATTCAAACAAATGGCGCGTGAGTGGCACAATCAACTGCTGAGCTTCGGCAAAGCCGATAAACGCATCCGGGGGGATCATACCCGCCGTTGGGTGCTCCCAGCGCATCAGCACCTCTATGCCACGCGTCTGCAGAGCCTGTGAGTCGACCACGGGCTGGTAAACAACAAAAAATTGCCCCCGCTTGATGCCGGTAAGAATTTCTTTCCCCGCCCGTACCTTGACCGACAGAAAGTAACCGCACAGCGCGGCGCTCAGCAGGCCGGATAATAACCCGGCCAGAATGGCCAGTTGAATATCCTCCAGCGGCCACGGTGTACCATAAATGTAGAGTTTAATCGGGTACCCGTTAAGAACAGAGATTCTGGTGGGCGAGGGGGGAAGCTCATCGGTATTTATCACGTCCGGTGAATAGGACGTGAGCGCCTTGTTGCCCACCACCAGGGCCATGGAGCTGATGTCCTGCTGACGGGAGGTGAAAACCAGGTAGGGCGTGAGATTGACGTTTAGGGTGGTAAAAACGCCGCGCCCCGAGGCCAGCGGGTTAAGAAACCAGGCGGCAATCACCGGCTTGCCCGGCATCATTGGCGTGCCGTTCATAATCGCCAGGTCGACGGTTTTATTGATATTGATCTCGGGTTCCAGCGCATCCATCGACATTTCCATGTTGCCGGTGGCGGAAGAACAGTAGGCAATGCCGTTACGCACCAGCAAAAAGGCTCGTACGTTAGGATTAAAAGCCGCACGAGAAGTCAGTTCGCCGCTGACCCTTTCACACTCGCTCATGGTCAAAGGCTGGATACCCTCGGCAGTGGCGTGAAGTTCTTTAAAAAAGGTATCGAGGTAGTTACTGATGTCGTGAGAGAGGAGATTATAGGCGGACTCACGCTTTGAATGGAGCGCCAGGCTGGTTAGCCCACCGATAAATAATGCGGCAAATAATCCCATTAGCAGGCTAAACGCGACTATCTGCTTTGGGGTGCTAAAGTAGCGCGAAAAAATGTTTCTATAAGACATGGAATTATGAGTCCCGCAGGGGCAAGCGAATCATCGTTTGTTTTGTGCTTTTTTCTGACTATAACCCATAACCAGGAAATTGTTTAACTTGTTTCACAAGGTAACTATTTCATCTTTCAATTTTAAGAGGAAAGAGTAACTGTCTGAATTTCAGGCATAAAAAAACGCTGCATTGGCAGCGTTTTTAACGTTGGTGGTTCTGTTGAGTAGCCAAGGGAATAACTCTCAACAAAACATATCTTACTGCAGCGTTAGCTGCGGCTTAGCACTCGTCGCGCTTCGTTGTAACGCTTCTTCCAGTAAGGTTCGTCCATGCTGGAGATCACAACGCCGCTGCTGGTGGAAGCATGTACAAATTGGTTATTGCCAATGTAGATGCCTACGTGACGGCCAGTTGAGCCTGCACGGAACAGCACTAAATCACCGGTGCGTAACTTGTTACGCGAAACAGATTTACCGGACTCCTGCTGCTCAGACGTTGAGCGAGGCAGAGTTAAACCAAACTGCTCCTGGAACGTGCGCTGCACGAATGCAGAACAATCAATACCAGCCCTGCTGCTGCCGCCAAGACGGTAGCGTACACCTTTCCAGCTCGCGTATTGCTCCATAATGCGTGACTTCACGTCAACATTACGAACCATCTCTTCGAATTCATCCTGAGAGGCTTGCAGTAAAAAACCATCTTTTTCACCGACTGCATGCGTCTCAGAATGCATATTTGCTGTGTTAGTCGAACTACAGGCGGAGAGCATAACTGCCACCGCAATCGCGGGTATCGCCCGCAAGATGTATCTCAAAATAGGCTGAGATTTGACCATTTTGTTTGTTTTCCCTTGATGTCCTTAACGAATAATTCGTTATACAAAAATACCAACGTGACGAGACTAATTACCTAAAAGCCACGAGACAATTATTCATGCACAAAAATGTGGAACATCGCACACTTTTATTCACAGCACAAATAGATCAGCCGTAGAGCAAACTTTCCCGAGACTACCCGATAAAACCAGGCTATGCGAGCGTTTTTATTCTTATTTTTATAAGAAATTGTGATGATTCGTCGCGAAAGGTTATTTCGAACAAATGATCGGCGATTCTGCTGATTTTATCGTCAGGTTATTCAAATTGAAGCGGATTTTGTATGAGTAAATATTCATCTGGCTGTCATGGTGCTGAAAAAATAAACAAAGGCCCGGGGGGGCCTCTGTTCGGTGACTATCTTCATCACTTATTAACCGTCAGCGGGACGCTTTATATTTTCCCGGAACAGTGCGGTTCAGTATAGAAATTAACCGGTCGCTGACTGGGGTTAATAGCACCCAGGGCAGGCCAACCAGAGCAATAGAGACTGACCCGACGTAGACATCGGTAAACCAGTGCGCGCCTATCATTATTCTTGGCGAAGAGAAGATAAAGAAGATCGCGAGGGCAATAAGAAACGCTCGTGGGCCGAAATAACGCAGCATAAAACCGGTGAAGATAAGCAGCATCAGGCCGTGATCGCCGGGGAAGCTATCGCTTGAGGCGTCTTTCGTCGGGAAGTGCAGCAGTTCGCTGACGCGATGAATGTCTTTAAAGTACAGCGTAGGGCTGGCGTGCACCACCGGGATAAGGTGGCCGAGCTGGTTGATGACCACGGCGCACAGCAGCATCACCACGCCCATCAGCACCAGGCGGCGGCGGCCAGCGCCGTCTTCATGCAGCCAGAACCAGGAAAACAGCGCGCCCATCGCCAGCAGCGAAATGCCGTCGAAGGCCCGGTTATTGGTGATGGCAATCAGCGTTAAAAAGGTATGGCTCTTAACCAGTTCATTATTAAAGAAATGGAACAGCGTGGTGTCAATGTTGAACCAAAATCCATGGTTCTCTGGCAGGTACCAGCTAAAGAACAGGGCAATGCCCAGGACGTTCAGCAGCAGGATAAGAGGGAGGCGATTAATCATGATACAGCTTCTAAATCTCATTCCGGGGGCGCAAAGGTAGACGCGCTAACTTAAACGTAAGCTCAACAGGCTGGATTGCAGGGCATTCCAGTCGGGCTGAGCCGGGTGAATCAATTCGATGCGGCTGTCCAGCGGCGGCGAGGGTTGCGTTTCAATATGCAGGTCGTTGCCCTGGCGGTTGATACGTACCAGGCCTTCGGGAATACGCAACACGCCTTTGACTCGCTCAACCGGGGCAAGACGTGCCCACTCCAACAGGCCAATGGTGTCGAACACGGTTTCTTCATCGAAAATCCAGCCACAGGCGTAATAACCCTGCCCACTGTTCACGCTCCGGCGCCAGCGCTGATGCCCCGGCAGGCTCAGAGCAGCAAGACCATGGGGAACTGATTGGGCATGCTGGTGCTCAGGGCTTTGCGGCAGCTCGCGTTGGTTCTGTCTTGGTTTATCAAGAAACGCAATGCTGACGGCCCCTTTTTCTACGTGCATAAGTTCGCGGCTGTCGCCATTGTTTTGATACCAGCGCGCTAAAGCGGCCTGGCTTTCCGGCGTGGCGCGATCTTGCTTGTTGGCTACAATGATGTCCGCCGCGGCAAGCTGATCGCGGAAGTTGTCATTATTCAGGGCTTTTTCATCCAGAAGCTGGCGCGAGTCGAGCAGGCAAAGCGTGGCCCGCAGGTCAATCCACGGCTGATATACGTCGGCGGTGAGCATGTCCAGAATTTGTTTTGGGTGGCCAAGGCCGGTAGGTTCAATCAGCAGGCGGTCGGGCTTGCCCTGACGCAGCAGCGTATTGAGGCCGACCTGCATCGGCAGGCCGTTAACGCAGCACATACAGCCACCAGGGATCTCTTTCAGCAGCGCGCCGCTGTCTGCCAGCAGGGCGCCATCAATCCCCACTTCGCCAAATTCATTGACCAGTACCGCCCATTTTTCATCGGCTGGCTTGTTGGCCAGTAAATGCAAAATGGTGGTGGTTTTACCGCTGCCCAGAAAGCCGGTAATTAAATTCGTTTTTGTCACGGTGACTCCGGGGGTTTACTGCCTGCAAACCACGTCAATCTATCAGTGATTATTCATTATTTACGCTGACTATCCTGACGACAACCCGGAGAAAAGAGAAGCCTTAACGCGGCTTACCGCACGGTAAGACCACGTTAAGCGCATTGATTGTTAACTTAAGCGCAAGTTTTCGACCGCGCCGCGTGCGCCCAGGCGGATGAGTTGCTGCCAGGCGTGCCGCACGTTTTCGACAAATTTTTCGTTTTTGGGCAGGTCATCACCAAAAATTTCGTTCAGGCTGAGGAGGGCGCTGACGCGTTCGTTTTCGCCGCTGTCGCTCACCAGCATCTGGATTTTGTCCTGGAGCGGATCGCGAACGTCAATCGCATGGCCCTGTTCGTCGAGGCCGCTAACGTAGCGCATCCAGCCGGCGATCCCGAGCGCCAGGCATGGCCAACTGCTCCCGTTTGCCAGATGCCAGCGCACGCTTTCCAGCCAGCGCTGAGGGAGCTTCTGACTGCCGTCCATGGCGATTTGCCAGGTACGGTGCTTCAGCGCCGGATTTGCGAACCGCTCGAGCAGGCTGGCGGCGTACTGATTCAGGTCGACGCCCCGAATATTCAGCGTCACCGCCTGCTCCTGCAGCATCAGGTGCTTTGCCGCACGGGTAAAGTGCTCGTCGGCCATACAATCATTAATATGCGGGTAACCGGCAAGGTAGCCGAGATAAGCCAGAAACGAGTGGCTGCCGTTGAGCATCCGCAGCTTCATCTGCTCGTAGGGCACCACATCGGCAACCATTTCCACCCCGACGGCTTCCCATTCCGGGCGACCGGCTACAAAATTATCTTCGACGACCCACTGAATAAACGGCTCGGCGGCAATGGCACAGGGGTCTTGTACGCCCAGTATTTCCGCAATTTCCTGCAGCGATTCCTCAGTGGCTGCTGGAACAATGCGGTCAACCATGGTGCTGGGGAAGGTGACTTCTTTGGCAATCCATTCTGCCAGCCCGGCGCTTCGACTCGCGGCCATACCCAGCACGGCCTGGCGAACCAGGTGCCCGTTATCAGGAATGTTATCGCAGGATAAGACCGTAAACGGGTTTAATCCACGCTCGCGGCGGCGGCTTAGTGCCTCTACAAGTATTCCTGGTACGGAATGCGGAGCCTGGGGCGACGCCAGATCGTGAATAATCCGCTCATTGGTGGGATCAAGTTTTCCGCTGGCGGGATCGATGCAGTAGCCTTTTTCGGTCACGGTCAGGGAGACAATGGCGACCTGCGGTTCACAAAACTTCTCTATGATGGCTTCCATGCCATCCAGCTTCGCATTCAGGCATTCTTTCACGGCGCCGATGACCCGCGCCTGGTTTCCCGCTGCCCCTTTTTCCAGCACCGTGAAAAGATGATCCTGTTGCCTGAGATCGTGCATCAGCTTATCGCCGTTAAACAGGCTGATCTCACAGATCCCCCAGTCGCCGCCCAGTTTGTTGAGCACCCGATCGGTGAGCAGGGCCTGATGCGCACGGTGGAAAGCGCCAAACCCAAAATGCACGATACGGGTTTTAAGCGCGCGGCGGTCGTAGTTTGGCCGTTGAACGGTATCCGGAAGTGAAGCAGTGGCAAGGGTATCCATAGAGTCGCATCCTGTGTAGGGAGGTGGGAATCTATGCAGTGTAAAGATGTATGACAGGAAATAAAATTGGTCTGTTTAGTTAATCACTTTTGTGTGATTCAGATCTGATAATAGAGCAGGATGATGCAATTGGTATAATAACTTTGGTCGTGAGAACAAAAAAACGCTCCCGAAGGAGCGTCATTTATTATTAGTCTGCGCGGCCCATAGAGCGTTTTTCTGCGATATGAATGCGGATTTTTTCCCCGGCAACCATGTATTCCGGCACCTGAATCACCAGGCCGGTGGACAGCGTTGCAGGCTTGGTACGGGAGCTGGCGGAAGCGCCTTTGATGCCCGGAGCCGTTTCGATGATTTCCAGATCCACGGTTTGCGGCAGCTCCAGCGCCAGCAGCTGGCCGTCCCAGGTCAGAACCTGCATGTCCGGCATACCGCCTTCGGGAATGAACTGCAGCTCTTCTTCGATCTGGTCTTTGGTGAAGATGTACGGCGTGTAATCTTCTTTATCCATGAACACGTATTCGTTGCCGTCGATATAGGAGAAGTCAACGAAGCGGCGGGTCAGGGTGATGGTGTCAACGATATCATCACCTTTGAAGCGCTCTTCCACTTTCTGCCCGGTGCGAACATCGGAGAAACGCATCTTGTACAGGGTTGCTGCGCCGCGTGCGCTGGGAGCCTGGATATCAATGTCTTTAACAATCAGCAGCTTGCCGTTGTAATTGAGTACCATGCCTTTTTTGATTTCGTTAGCTCTTGCCATCGGTGTTTCCTGTCAAAAATTGAGATGCGAAAATATTGCGTCAAAGTACTCGTGAGGCGCGTTTCAGGCAAGTGGATTTAATAAAGAAGCACAAAAGTAAGGGGCTTAAGGCAAACGTGCCGACAACATCCTGCTTTGCCGACACGCCGGTGGCTTAAAGCGCCTTAGCCGCGGCCATCCTTAGGCGCTAAGAAATAGAAAGCAAACGGCAGCGAACACAGAATAGTGAACATGATCGTGTAGATAGTGACCCACGCGCCCTGCATGATAAACATGTCCAGCGTCCACTGCTCCATTGGCCAGTTGTACTGCTCTTCCACGCCTTCAAAGGTCACCTTCGAAATAAGCGACACGACAATAGTGAAAACGATGGCAACCGCGATAAGGAACTTTTTACCTTCTGGCGTACGAAGTTTTGCAAGCATATCAGCCTCCTGGCTGGGAAATGATTAAGCGTAATGGCCCCGACAACCGGGGCCAGGTAATTAAAACGTGACGTTCACTTTGCCCCAGACCGTCCGGCCTGGTTCATTGACCGGGGTATTGGACGAATAGCCAAAGCTGCTATTGCCCGCCAGGTTCAAGTGTTCGCTGTAGGTTTTGTTCAACAGATTATCGACCCCTGCGCTGAGCTTGATGGCTTTGCTTAGACGGTAAGCCGCGTTGGCGGAAAAAATCGCAAAGCTGCTGCTTTTATCGAAGTCTTTCCCGACCACATTACCCTCATTCAGCGCCACACGATGCTGGCCGCTGACCAGCCGCAGCAGGCCGGTGCTGCTCCAGTCCCCTCGCTCCCACGTCAGGCCCAGGCGCGTTTCCAGCGGGGCTATTTGCGGCAGCGGCTGATGGTCACTGGTGTTTTGCCCCCAGGCGTACGCCAGGCTTGCGTCCGCCTTCCAGGCTTCGGTCAGCGCGTAGCTCATGCCCATTTCGCCTCCCATAATGGTGGCGTCCACGTTATCTGCCTGACTGACGCGGGCGTTACTGGGGTCATAGCGGAAGAGAATAAAATCATTCACCCGGCCAAGGTACGCGGAAACCCAGCTGTTGAAGCGCTCCCCGCTGTACTGGGCGCCAATATCCAGCTGCGTCGTTTTTTCCGTTTTCAGCTTATCGAAGACATTTTTAGTGCCGTCCGGCCCGTAGGTGGGGGAAAACAGCTCCCAGTAATCCGGGAAGCGCTCGGTGTAGCCCACGCCAGCGTACAGCATGACGGGGATATCGCTCAGCGTTTGTTCGTAGCGCACAAAACCTGCCGGGAGCGTTTTGCTCCGCACGCTGGCACCTGCGTCCGTATCATTATTGACGCGAGTTCGATCGAGGCGCGCGCCGCCGATAACTTTGCTGCTGTCGGTGGCATTCCAGGTCAGTTCGCTAAAGATACCGGCGTCCTGGAAACGGGCATCCTGCTTCCAGCCGGCGTCCTGTTTGCTGCGATGGGTGCTTTGCTGCCCGTCGATACCGCTGCGCAGTTCGTAGTCAGACCACAGCCACGTGCCCATCATGCGCCCGCCAACCGTGCGGCGATCGAGCTGCATCGCCATCGGCATATTCATGCTCATGGATGAACCCATGTCCATCGAACTGCCCATATCCATGCCAATCGAGGAGGCCATATGCCCACCGGACATGCCGCTGGACATTGTCCCCGGCGAGCGGAGGGAATAGTTGTCCATAATATGATTGGCGTAGTTGTAGTAGACGCTGCTTTCAAACTTGTTGAACACCTCGCCGATGTTCGACATTTCAAAGCGCGCCCCGAGGCTGTCGCGCCTGAACTGGGAGCCGTCCATACTGCGGCCCGCGTAGCGGGCTTCACCGTTGCCTTTACCCGCCGTTAGCTCCAGCAATGTATCTTTGTTGGGCGTCCAGCCCAGCGCAACGTCGGCGTTCCATTTATCCCACTTTGAGGCCACCCGGTTGCCGCTGCCGTCTTCGTAATCGCCGGAGTGGGACTTATTGCCGATCAGGCGTAAATAGCCGTCCTCACTCCCCAGACTGACGTCTGCATTGCTGTCCCAGCGCTGGTTGGACGCTGTGAGCAGGCTGGCCGTGCCCTGGATGCCTGCTTTATCAAAGCGCGGCGGTTCCCTGTCGAAGCGGATGGTTCCCGCGGAGTTACCCGGCCCCCATAGCACGCTTTCCGGCCCTTTAATCAGCGTCAGCAGATCAAAGCTCTCCGGTGAAATATATGAACCTGGGGCATCCATTCTGGCCGGACAGGCCCCCGGCATTTCACCATTATTGGTCAGGATACGCAGGCGAGAACCGAACATGCCGCGAAAAACCGGGTCGCCGTTGGTGCCGCCGTTGCGGATTTGCGAGAAACCGGGGATGGTTTTCAGGTAGTCAGATCCGTCGCTGGCTGGCACAGGCTGACGCGGCGTTTTAGGGGACGTGACAACTTCCAGCGGTGATGATGCCGGAGAGGTGACGATCATCACGGCATCGTCCGGCATAGTCATCGTGTCATGCGAACCCGCCGCGATGGCTGCGGGAGAAGTGATAGCCAGCAGTATCCAGGATACCAGCGGCTTTAAATGTGTTTTCATCATTGCCTTACTGTCCTTCAGGCGTAACGTTGCCGCTCTCTATAAAAAGAACAGCTCGAGACAACGCTTCAGCGTTGCCTGCGGCATTACGCGGTTAATTATTGGTGTTTTAAGCGAAGTAACAGGCAGCAGAGGGCGGAGCGCGAGCCGGGTGAGGTGACCAGGGGCGAGAAATCGCCGCGCAGCAAAGTGCGACCTCCGGCGTCCGGCGCACGCAAATCAACAATAACAGCAGTAAAACGGTGAGGCAGAATTCAATAAAAGGCAGGTGGATCAGCAGCTGGCAATAGCCGCAGGCGATTTCTTCTCCCGGCGACATGCCCGGGCCGGACATCAGCATATTGTGCGGCATTGACGCCTGAGGGCACGGTTCGGGCACAGGCATGTGATGGTCCATGTCAGACATGTCCATTGTCATCATCATGCTGCTGTGTTCGCAGGCTGAATGGTGCATCAGCGATTTTGAAATAACCGGTGCAATAAACAGCATGGCAACGGCAAGCAGCGCCAGCCAGCAGGCTGTTCGGTGAAAGTGATTGCGCCGTGACAAAACGTTACCGATCCGTAGTCGTTGTGGCGCAAGTGTATCTTGAAAGAAGGAATGATGTTAAATGAATTGTTAGATTGACGCAGGCATTGGGTCTGCTATTGTCACGCACCTTTTGACGCCGGTGGAAACGTAAATGGATTGTCGTCCTGACTGCGGCGCTTGCTGTACTGCGCCTTCTATATCAACGCCTATCCCCGGTATGCCGGAGGGGAAGCCCGCGAACACGCCCTGTATTCAGCTGGACGAACGCCTGCGCTGCAAGCTGTTTGGATCGCCTTTGCGGCCGAAAGTCTGCGGCGGCCTCCAGCCTGTCAGAGAGATGTGCGGTACCTCACGCCAGCAGGCAATGGCCTACCTGATCCACCTTGAAGCCGCGACGGCACCTTAAATATCTTTGATTTGGGCCATGCAGTAAATACTGACGGCTATCATCCCCAGTGCGATGAAAAAGACGCTGTGATAGTTCCAGATCTCGGCCACCACGCCGGCGAGCGAACCGGCAATGATCCACCCTACGCGCGTGGTGTTGGTATACAGCGTGGTGGCGGCCCCTGCCTGGCCAGGCATAAGATCCTGAAAATAGATCATGCCGATCCCGGCCAGAATCCCGATAAAGATAGCGTTGAGCAGCTGCAGCCCCAGCAGCATATATTCATTGGTCAGCGTTACCATTCCGACATAGAAAAGCAATCCGGCGGCAACGGCAAAGCGCATCAGGAAGCGCTTACCGAAGCGTTTGGCGTAGTAGCCCGCAATCAGCATGGTCGGGATTTCCAACCCGGCTGCGGTGCCCATCATGATCCCGGCGAGCTTCTCCGGGAGGTGTAACTCATTGATGATGTAAAGCGGCATATTGATGATATAGAGGCTGTTACAGCCCCACATCATGGTACAGGCGGCGAACAGGAGCAGGGCGTCGCGGCGGTTGCGACGCGGTGACTCGAGCCGGGCTTCTGCTTTTGCCAACGGTTCTTTGCGCATGGACGGCAAAAAGAGCCACACCATCGCGCCGCAAATCACAAAGGCAAACGCCGCACTCAGGTACATCACCTTGAAGCCAAACCCCATCGCCAGCGCGTAGGCAATTGGCGGCCCAATCACCCAGGCAAGAGACACCTGTGCGCGGAGGATAGAGCTGAACATCACCGCTTCACGCCCGGTGCTGTCTGCATGCTCGCGGGCAAGCGCAAACATCTGCGGGTTGGCGGTGGAGCCGAAGCTGCTCAGAAACACCCCGACGAACAGCAAAATAAAGTAGTTACGGTTCCAGGCGAACAGGATGCAGCCCAGCGCACCGAGCAGGCAGCAGGCAAAAATCAGCGTTTTCCGGTCGCCTTTGCGGTCGGAACGCCCGGCTAAAAACTGGCTCACCAGAATGCCAATCACCGCGCTGCCGGTGAAGAAAAAACCGACCAGCGCAGGGCGAACGTGGACTTCATCGGTTAAAAACAGGCTTAGCGTTGGGGTTTGTAGTGCCCCGGCGATGCCGGTCAAAAAAGCCACAATCAGAAACGCGGTTGAGGTGAAGTCCAGAGGCTTGCGGGCGGCGGTAACGGGAGCGTTTTGCATACTTTTGGGCGGCAGGAAAAAGAATGCGCGGAGTGTACCCTCGTTACCCCTAAATAGACAGATTTACCCTTAAGTCCTGCGCGGGAACTCGCACAAATTATCCTGGAAGCGAAGGCTGCTTTGGCGAGACGCCGCCGTAGCTGAAATTTGCTGATGCCTGTCTGTAAATGGCTGCCAGTGCGCTGAACTTCTCGCCTGCTAAACTGAAAATGTGCTGAAGCTCTAAATTTCGCAAACAGAAATGCGAGAAATGTTGCGTCAAATGCAGCATTAGCGCAACACTCCTTGAAACGTTTCAGCGTCATCTTTTTGCATCCCGCAGCTCGAGATGGCGCATTTTTTCTCAAGCTAGCTGAATCGTTTCAATTCAGCGAGAGAGGCGATCTATGTTCCAGTTATCTGTGCAGGATATTCACCCGGGCAAAGCTGCCGGGAGCAAAGAAGACGCTATCCGCCAGGTTGCCGCCGCCCTTGTGCAGGCAGGCAACGTCGGTGAAGGCTACGTCAACGGTATGCTGGCGCGTGAGCAGCAAACCACCACTTATTTAGGCAACGGGATTGCTATCCCGCACGGCGCCACCGACACGCGCGATCTGGTGCTGAAAACCGGCGTTCAGGTTTTTCAGTTCCCGCAGGGCGTGGAATGGGGCGAAGGGCAGACCGCTTACGTGGCGATCGGTATTGCGGCCAGTTCCGACGAACACCTCGGCCTGCTGCGCCAGTTGACGCATGTGCTGAGTGACGACGAAGTTGCTGCACAGCTGAAATCCGTCACCAGCGCGGAAGAACTTCGGGCGCTGCTGATGGGCGAGAAGCAAAGCAGCGCGCTGCTGCTGGACAACAGCCTGCTGGCGCTGAACGTCGAGGCCAGCGATTTGATGACGCTGCAGGCGCTGAACGCGGGCCGCCTGAAGCAGGCGGGTGCGGTTGATGCCGCTTTCGTCAGCAACGTGATTGCCGGAAATCCACTGTATCTCGGTCAGGGTATCTGGCTGAACGACAGCCCGGCAGGCAACCTGGCCAGCGCCGTTGCTGTTAGCCGTCCGGCGGCAAGTTTTGAGGCGAACGGAAATCCGGTTTCTCTCCTGATGACCGTGGCCGTGGCCGACGAGCAGCCCTTGCAGGTGCTGAACCGCCTGAGCGACATGCTGATTGGCAACCGTGCCGACAAGCTTTTAACCGCAGATGCGCCGGCATTGCTGACGCTGCTGACCAGCGATGATGCCCCGGCAGAAGAAGCGCTGAGCGCCGAATTTACCGTGCGTAATGAACACGGCCTGCACGCCCGTCCGGGTACGGCGCTGGTCAACACCATAAAACAATTCAATAGCGAAATTACCGTGACAAACCTTGATGGAACCGGGAAACCGGCAAATGGACGTAGCCTGATGAAAGTTGTTGCTCTGGGAGTGAAAAAAGGCCACCGCCTGCGCTTTACCGCGCAGGGTGAAGATGCTGAACAGGCGCTGAAAGCGATTGGCGAAGCCATCTCTGAAGGACTGGGGGAGGGCGCGTAATGACCAGACGTGTAGCAACGATCACCCTGAACCCGGCCTATGACCTGGTGGGCTTTTGCCCGGAAATAGAACGTGGAGAAGTGAACCTGGTGCGCACCACCGGTCTGCATGCGGCCGGTAAGGGCATCAACGTAGCTAAGGTGCTGAAAGATCTCGGCATCGACGTGACCGTGGGCGGATTCCTCGGCAAAGACAATCAGGACGGCTTCCAGCAGCTGTTCAGCGAGTTGGGTATCGCCAACCGCTTCCAGGTCGTACAGGGCCGCACCCGCATCAACGTTAAGTTGACTGAAAAAGACGGGGAAGTGACTGACCTGAACTTTTCCGGGTTTGAAGTGACCGGCGCGGACTGGGAACGCTTTGTGGCGGACTCCCTGAGTTGGCTGGGCCAGTTCGACATGGTTTGCGTCAGCGGCAGCCTTCCGGCGGGCGTTTCCCCGGAAGCGTTCACCGACTGGATGACCCGCCTGCGCAGCCAGTGTCCGTGCATCATTTTCGACAGCAGCCGCGAAGCGCTGGTTGCCGGTTTGAAAGCGGCACCGTGGCTGGTCAAACCGAACCGTCGCGAGCTGGAAATTTGGGCCGGTCGCAAGCTGCCTGAATTGAAGGATGTGATTGAGGCGGCGCATGCGCTCCGCGAGCAGGGGATTGCGCATGTGGTGATTTCTCTCGGCGCGGAAGGCGCGCTGTGGGTTAACGCTTCAGGGGAATGGATTGCCAAACCACCCACCTGTGAAGTTGTTAGTACCGTTGGCGCAGGGGATTCCATGGTTGGCGGCCTGATTTATGGCCTGCTGATGCGCGAGTCCAGCGAACACACGCTGCGCCTTGCTACCGCCGTTGCGGCCCTGGCCGTCAGCCAGAGCAACGTAGGCATTACCGATCGTACACAGCTGGCCGCCATGATGGCTCGTGTCGACCTGAAACCTTTCCACTGACAGCAGGAGACAGGCAATGAAAACGCTGTTAATTATTGAACCGGGACTTGGGCAGGCGCGCGCGTATCTCGCGAAGACGCTGCTCGGTGCCGCAGCGCCAAAAGCGCACCTCGACATTATTGATAACCCGAACGATGCCGAACTGGCGATTGTCGTTGGCAACGTCATTCCCGCTGATACTTCACTGAACGGCAAAAAGGTGTTCCTGGGCGATATCGATCGCGCGGTGCAGCACCCGGAATTGTTCCTGAGCGAAGCGAAAGGTAAGGCTCATACGTACACCGCCCCGACAGCTGTCGCAGCCGCCCCAGCAAAAGGGCCGAAGCGTATCGTTGCCGTCACTGCCTGCCCGACCGGCGTGGCGCACACCTTTATGGCGGCGGAAGCCATCGAAACCGAAGCGAAAAAACGCGGCTGGTGGGTGAAGGTTGAAACCCGTGGTTCCGTTGGCGCAGGGAACGCGATTACCCCTGAAGAAGTGGCCGAGGCAGATCTGGTGATTGTGGCGGCGGATATTGAAGTGGATCTGGCTAAATTTGCCGGGAAGCCGATGTATCGCACCTCTACAGGCCTGGCGCTGAAGAAAACGGCTCAGGAGCTGGATAAGGCGCTGGTCGAGGCCAAACCTTACGAAGCCGCCGGTAAAGCCAGCGCGGCTCAGGAATCCGGCAAAAAAGAAAGCGCCGGGGCGTATCGCCACCTGCTGACGGGCGTCTCTTACATGCTGCCGATGGTGGTGGCGGGCGGCCTGTGTATTGCGCTCTCCTTTGCCTTCGGTATCACCGCCTTTAAGGAACCTGGCACGCTTGCCGCGGCGCTGATGCAAATTGGCGGTGGCTCTGCGTTTGCGCTGATGGTGCCGGTTCTGGCGGGGTACATTGCCTTCTCTATTGCTGACCGCCCGGGCCTGACGCCGGGTCTTATCGGCGGCATGCTGGCCGTGAGTACTGGCTCCGGGTTCATTGGCGGTATCATCGCCGGTTTCCTGGCGGGCTACATCGCGAAACTGATCAGCTCGAAGCTGAAGCTGCCGCCAAGCATGGAAGCGCTAAAGCCGATCCTGATCATTCCGCTGTTCTCAAGCCTGGTTGTTGGCCTGGCAATGATCTACCTGATCGGCACCCCGGTGGCTAAAATCCTGGCGGGCCTGACCCACTGGCTGCAAACCATGGGCACCGCGAACGCGGTTCTGCTGGGCGCTATTCTGGGCGGCATGATGTGTACCGATATGGGCGGCCCGGTGAACAAAGCGGCTTACGCTTTTGGCGTCGGCTTGCTCAGTACCCAGACCTACGCACCAATGGCGGCGATCATGGCCGCGGGCATGGTACCACCGCTGGCGCTGGGCCTGGCTACGCTGGTGGCTCGCCGTAAGTTTGATAAGGCGCAGCAGGAAGGGGGCAAAGCGGCGCTGGTGCTCGGGCTGTGCTTTATTACCGAAGGGGCGATTCCGTTTGCCGCCCGTGACCCGATGCGCGTGCTGCCTTGCTGCATCATCGGCGGGGCGCTGACGGGGGCGCTGTCCATGGCGGTTGGCGCGAAACTGATGGCCCCGCACGGCGGCCTGTTTGTCCTGCTGATCCCTGGCGCGATTACTCCGGTGCTGGGTTACCTGCTGGCGATTGTCGCCGGTACGCTGGTGGCGGGCCTGTCCTACGCCTTCCTCAAACGTCCTGAAACGGAGCTGGCGGCGAAGGTCGCTTAATCTTCTGCTCAGCTAAAAAACGCCTCGCTAATGCGGGGCGTTTTTCTTTCTATGCCGTGGCTTCCTCGTGCTGCTGTGCTTTAAGCCAGGCAATCTCTTCGGCCCAGATATCCGGGTTGGTAGTTTCCAGAATTAACGGAATACCATCGAAACGGGCGTCACGCATGATCCAGCTAAACGGCGTGTGGCCGATATTCCCGAGGCCGAGGCTGTTGTGGCGGTCAACGCGGCTGCCAAACTCGCTTTTGGCATCGTTGAGGTGCATCCCGCGCAGGTATTTGAACCCGACGATACGTTCGAACTCACTAAAGGTTTTTTCGCAGTCAGCTTCTGTGCGCAGATCGTACCCGGCGGCAAAGGCGTGGCAGGTATCGATGCAGACGCCAACGCGGGATTTATCTTCCACGCCGTCAATAATCGCCGCGAGATGCTCGAAGCGGAAACCAAGGTTACTGCCCTGGCCGGCGGTGTTTTCGATAACTGCGGTCACGCCTTCAGACTTCTCCAGCGCAATGTTAATCGACTCCGCAATGCGCTTCAGGCATTCCTCTTCCGGAATCTGCTTCAGGTGGCTGCCCGGGTGGAAATTCAATAGCGTCAGCCCCAGCTGCTGGCAGCGCACCATTTCGTCGATAAACGCCTCGCGGGATTTTTCCAGCGCATCTTCAACCGGGTGGCCGAGGTTTATCAGGTAGCTGTCGTGCGGAAGGATTTGGCCCGGGCCGTAATGGTATTTTTCGCAGGCGTTCTTAAAGTTGTCGATGACTTCGCTGGTTAGCGGCGCGGCGCGCCACTGGCGTTGATTCTTGGTGAACAGGGCAAAAGCGGTGGCTTCCAGTTCGTGGGCGCGGATGGCGGCGTTTTCCAGGCCGCCCGAGGCGCTAACGTGCGCTCCAATAAACTTCATCTGTCTTCTCCTGTTTCTTGACGGGCAAAACCCGCTATCGGTAATCCGTCATGATAGCGGGTCAGGAGGCTTTTTTCCGTATTGAATTATGCTAACAGGTGGTGCACCGCCAGGTTAATGGCCGCGCCACCGACAATCAGCCAGATGAACAGCACCAGTGCCATCAGCAGCGGGCGAACTCCGGCTTTTTTCAGGGCGCTGACGTGGGTCGTCAGGCCCAGAGCCGCCATCGCCACGGCCAGCAGGAAGGTATCCAGCGTGACCAGCACATTCACCAGCGCCTGCGGCAGGAAGTGGAAGGAGTTGAAGATCGCCACCACGATAAACAGTATTGCAAACCACGGGATGGTGATTTTACCTGTCTGCGCCGAGCCAGCCGGTGCCAGAGATTTAACGCGGGCAGCCAGGAAAATCAGGAACGGGGCCAGCATCATCACGCGCAGCATTTTGGCAATAACCGCCGCATTTTCCGTTTCCGGACTAATGGCGTGGCCTGCGGCAACGACCTGGGCAACTTCATGCATTGTTGACCCGGTGTAGATCCCGAAAGTTTCAGGCGTAAACCAGTGGCTGACGAACGGGTAAATCATCGGGTAGATAAAGATAGCCAACGTCCCGAAGATAACCACAGTGGCGACGGCCACGGTAACTTTACTGGCTTCGGCTTTCACCACCGGTTCGGTGGCAAGTACAGCCGCCGCGCCGCAAATACTGCTGCCCGCACCAATCAGCCAGCTGGTTTGTCTGTCCAGGCCAAACACTTTCTGGCCGAGCCAACAGGCGAGGGCGAAGGTGCTGCACAGCGTCAGGGCGTCAATCACCAGACCGCTCACGCCAACGTCGGCAATCTGCGAAAACGTCAGGCGGAAGCCATACAGAATAATGCCGAGGCGCAGAAGGTGCTGCTTGGCGAACAGCACGCCGCCGTCGCATTGCTGCCAGATTTTGGGATACACGGTGTTGCCGATTATCATGCCGCAAAGGATGGCGAGCGTCAGGGCGCTAAGGCCGACACCGGCTACAGCCGGTATATTGCCAAGCCATAACGCCAGGCCGGTAATGGCGGCGGAAAGCGCCAGTCCCGGTAAAAAGTGCCACAGCGTGTGGCGGTGAGCTTGTACGGTGAGTGCTGTCATAACCTTCTCCTCTGTCTTAGGGAAAAGGCTACGCCTCGCTGGCATAAAAATAAAATTGATTATATATTTATAATTAATCTTTATAAGTGGTAAGCGACGGCTGCCACCACAGGAATTCTCTCTTATGCATATCACGCTGCGGCAGCTGGAAGTCTTTGCTGAAGTGCTTAAAAGCGGTTCGACCACGCAAGCTTCCCAGATGCTGTCCCTCTCTCAGTCTGCGGTCAGCGCCGCGCTTGCCGATCTTGAAGGTCAGCTTGGGGTTCAGCTCTTTGATCGAGTGGGGAAGCGCCTCGTGGTAAATGAACACGGCAGGCTGCTCTACCCGCGAGTTGTTGGGCTGCTGGAGCAGGCCGGTGAAATAGAACAGCTGTTCCGGGAAGATAACGGCGCGATCCGCGTGTATGCCAGCAGCACCATTGGCAACTATATTCTGCCGGAGATGATTGCCCGCTATCGCCGCGACTTTCCGAAGTTGCCGCTGGAGCTTAGCGTCGGCAACAGCCAGGACGTGATCAACGCGGTGGCGGATTTCCGCGTGGATATTGGCCTGATTGAAGGGCCTTGTCATATGGCAGAGCTGGTGACCGAGCCGTGGCTCGACGACGAACTGGTGGTCTTTGCTTCGCCGGGCAACCCGCTGGTGCACCAGGCGGTAACGCTGGAAAGTCTGGCAAAACAGCCGTGGATCCTGCGCGAGCGCGGCTCAGGCACCCGCGAAATCGTCGACTATTTACTGCTTTCACATCTGCCAGAGTTTCAGTTAGGTATGGAGCTGGGCAATTCCGAGGCGATCAAACATGCGGTGCGTCACGGGCTGGGTATCAGCTGCCTGTCTCGCCGGGTGATTGCCGAGCAGCTGGAAAGCGGCTCATTGGTTGAAGTGGCCATTCATCTCCCTCGTCTGGTGCGGACGCTGTACCGGATCCACCATCGGCAAAAGCATATCTCTAACGCGCTGCTGCGTTTTCTGCGCTACTGCGAAGCATAATGCACCAAAATCTTGCAGCTGCACCTGATTGGGGTGTGGCTGCGAGGCAACCTCCTGCCCGTTAACCTCTTTTTCACCGCAATGTTGCAGCGATATTCGCGATTCAGCTGCGTTGGCACATTAGTTGCAAAATTGAATTCAAAGAATCTTTTGTTTCAATCAGGCGACGAGGCTGCACATGACGATGAAAAAATGGTTGTTCTCTTTAGTTGGCGCAACGGTACTGCTGGCTCAGGCTGGAGCGGTAATGGCCGATCAGCTGCAGGATATCGAAAAACGCGGCGTGCTGCGCGTGGCGGTGCCGCAGGATTTCCCGCCGTTTGGTTCGGTAAACGCTGACCTGAAACCGCAGGGCTACGACATTGATATGGCGGCCTACCTGGCGAAAGGCCTGAAGGTCAAGCTGCAGCTGGTGCCGGTCACCAGCGCGAACCGCGTGCCGTATCTGCAGACGGACAAAGTTGACCTGGTCATTTCCAGCCTCGGCAAGAACGCTGAACGCGAGAAAGTCATCGATTTTAGCCGCGCTTACGCCCCGTTCTTCCTCGGTGTTTTCGGGCCGAAAGATGGCGCGGTGACCGATGCTAAAGCGCTCAGCGGGAAAACCATCGGCGTGACCCGTGGCGCAGTAGAGGACATGGTATTAACCGACCTCGCGCCGAAAGACGCCGACGTGAAGCGCTACGAAGACAATAACACTACCATCTCCGCCTATCTTTCAGGCCAGGTACAGTACATCGCGACCGGTAACCTCGTTGTGGCGGCGATTGCCCGCCAGAGCCCAGCCAAAGCGCCGGTCAGCAAATTTATGCTCAAGGATTCCCCTTGCTACATCGGGCTGAAAAAGAATGAACCTGCGCTGAAAGCGAAGGTGGACGAGCTGATTGGTGAGGCGCTGAAGGACAATACCCTGAACACCTTGTCGCAGAAATGGATGCAGGCGCCGCTGCCTGCCAACCTCGGCGCTTGAGGTGCCGGGGATGACCACGCAACTTGATTTTGCCGGTCTGCTGCCTTACTGGCCGGAGTTATTGTCCGGCCTGTGGGTGACGCTGGGGCTTACTTTTATGGCGACGGTCGGTGGCGTGGCTATCGGCATTACCGGGGCGGCCATTCGCAGCGGAAAGCCGGGGCTGTTAAGCCTGGCGTGGGGCGGCTACGTGGAACTGATCCGCAACACGCCGTTCGTTGTGCAGCTGTTCTTTATTGTCTTTGGGCTCCCTGCGCTGGGGCTAAAGCTGAACGCCGGGGAAGCGGCGCTTATCGCGATGCTGATTAATTTAGGGGCTTACAGCACCGAGATTATTCGCGCAGGCATTCAGGTGACGCCGAAAGGGCAGTGGGAAGCGGCTCGCGTGCTGGGGTTAAGCCGTAGCCAGACCTTTTTACGCGTGGTGCTGCCGCCGTCGCTGAAGCGTATTTATCCATCGCTGGTCAGCCAGTGCATCATCGTGATGCTGGGCTCTTCCGTGGTGTCGCAGGTGTCCTGCGAAGACTTGACCTTTGCGGCCAGCCTTATTCAGTCGCGTACCTTTCTCAGCTTCGAGGTCTATCTGGTGACGACCTTAATGTATCTGGTGCTGTCGTTAATTATGCGTCAACTGCTGCTGGCGGCAGGGCGGAAATGGTTGGGGAGTGATGTCGGATGATGACGTTTACCGACTGGGATATCGTGCGCAACCTGCTGCTGGCGGCACGCTGGACGGTGCTGCTGTCGCTGATTGCTTTTTTCTGCGGCACTCTGGTGACGCTGCCTTTATTACTGCTGCGCATGGGCCGCTGGACGTGGCCCAAACGCTTCATCAGCGCTTATGTCGCGCTGTTTCAGGGCACACCGCTGCTGATGCAATTGTTCCTGGCTTTCTTCGGGATTGCGCTGTTTGGCATTGATGTCAGCCCCTGGACGGCGGCCACGCTTGCCCTGACGCTGTTTACCAGCGCGTTTTTGCTGGATATCTGGTACGGCAGCATTCGTGCTTTGCCTAAAGGCCAGTGGGAAGCCTGCCGCTGCCTCGGTTTGAGCTTCGGGCAGACGCTGTGCCGGGTCATTGCCCCGCAGGCGATGCGCATCGCCGTGGCACCCACGGTTGGGTTTTCGGTGCAGGTCATTAAGGGCACGGCCCTGGCCTCGATAATCGGTTTTGTCGAGCTAACCAAAGCCGGCACCATGCTGAACAACGTCACGTTTGAGCCGTTTAAAGTCTTTGCCCTGGTGGCGCTCGGCTATTTCTTACTTTGCTATCCGCTGTCGCGCTACAGCCGCTACCTGGAGAAAAAATTTAATGCCGCTCATCACCATTAATGATGTACAGAAATATTATGGCGACAATCACGTGCTGAAGGGCGTTAGCCTGGATATCGACATGGGCGAAGTGGTGTCTATTATCGGCCGCAGCGGCTCCGGCAAAAGTACGCTGCTGCGCTGCATGAACGGGCTGGAAGGCTACCAGGACGGCAGCATCAAGCTGGGCGGCATGACCATTACCGACCGCGAGTCGCAGGCGCGTGAAATCAGCCGTTCCGTGGGCATGGTGTTTCAGAACTTTAACCTATTCCCGCATATGACCGCGCTGGAAAACGTGATGCTGGCGCCGCGCCGGGTGCTGAATAAAAGCGCCGCCGAATGCCGCGAGCTGGGGCTGGAGATGCTCAATAAAGTCGGCCTGGGCGAGCGGGTAGATTACTACCCGGCTAACCTGTCCGGCGGCCAGCAGCAGCGCGTGGCCATTGCCCGCGCGCTGGCAATGAACCCAAAAGTCTTGCTGTGCGATGAAATCACCTCGGCGCTTGACCCGGAACTGGTGGGCGAAGTGCTGAAAGTGCTGGAGCAGCTGGCGGCAGAAGGCATGACGCTGATTCTGGTCACTCACGAAATGAACTTTGCCCGGGAAGTCGGCGACCGCGTGGTGTTTATGCACCAGGGCAAAGTGTGGGAGCAGGGGGAAAGCAAGTCGTTCTTCGCCAATCCCCGGACTCACGAACTGCAGCAGTTTATTTCGTCCGTGCGCGGGCTGGGTTAATCTTTGACCGCCGGGCAGTTGAGCGCGCCGGCGGTTTTTTAATTCCCCTCAACTTATCGGCTTGATAAGTGCCTTGCTAATAATCGCCGGGCGATCATGAAGCTCTCTTATAACCCGGGATTTCTGCTATCTGAACAAAGACGTTTTGTTACAATCTTGCCTCATTTTTTGGATAGGCAACAATTTCCTATGGTTTCACAAGATAAAACGACAGAAGCGCCTGGCTTACGCCGCGAATTAAAGGCGCGCCACCTGACGATGATCGCCATCGGCGGATCCATCGGCACGGGGCTTTTCGTTGCCTCTGGGGCAACAATTTCTCAGGCAGGACCGGGCGGGGCGTTGCTCTCTTATATGCTGATTGGCCTGATGGTGTACTTCCTGATGACCAGCCTCGGCGAGCTGGCGGCGTTTATGCCGGTGTCCGGTTCTTTCGCGACCTACGGCCAGAAATATGTCGAAGACGGCTTCGGCTTCGCGCTCGGCTGGAACTATTGGTACAACTGGGCGGTGACCATCGCCGTTGACCTCGTGGCCGCACAGCTGGTGATGAATTACTGGTTCCCGGACACCCCAGGCTGGATCTGGAGCGCGCTGTTCCTGGGCATTATGTTCCTGCTGAACTGGATCTCCGTGAAGGGTTTCGGTGAAGCGGAATACTGGTTCTCGCTGATAAAAGTGACCACCGTCATCATCTTCATCATTGTGGGTGTGATGATGATCGTGGGTATTTTCAAAGGGGCGCAGCCGGTAGGCTGGAGCAACTGGACAACCGGCGACGCGCCGTTTGCCGGGGGCTTTGCCGCAATGATCGGCGTGGCGATGATCGTCGGCTTCTCTTTCCAGGGCACCGAGCTTATCGGGATTGCCGCCGGAGAATCCGCTGACCCGGAGAAAAACATTCCTCGCGCCGTGCGTCAGGTGTTCTGGCGTATCCTGCTGTTCTACGTGTTCGCGATTCTGATTGTCAGCCTGATCATTCCTTATACCGATCCAAGCCTGCTGCGCAATGACGTGAAAGACATCAGCGTCAGCCCGTTCACTCTGGTGTTCCAGCACGCGGGCCTGCTGTCTGCGGCGGCGGTGATGAACGCCGTTATCCTGACGGCGGTGCTGTCGGCGGGTAACTCCGGGATGTACGCTTCCACGCGCATGCTTTACACCCTGGCCTGCGACGGCAAAGCGCCGCGTATTTTCTCGAAGCTGTCCAAAGGTGGCGTGCCGCGTAACGCGCTGTATGCGACCACCGTTATTGCCGCGCTGTGCTTCCTGACTTCTATGTTTGGCAACCAGACCGTTTACCTCTGGCTGCTGAATACCTCGGGGATGACCGGCTTTATCGCCTGGCTAGGGATTGCCATCAGCCACTATCGCTTCCGTCGCGGCTACGTGCTGCAGGGCAACGACATTAACGACCTGCCGTACCGCTCGGGCTTCTTCCCGATTGGGCCGATCTTCGCGTTCGTGCTGTGCCTGATCATCACGCTGGGCCAGAACTACGAAGCGTTCCTGTCGGATACCATTGACTGGGGCGGCGTGGCGGCGACCTATATCGGCATCCCGCTGTTCCTGGCTATCTGGTTTGGCTACAAGATAACGAAGGGCAGCCGCTTTGTGCGCTACAGCGAAATGGAATTCCCGAAATTTCGTGAGAAATAAGCCTTAGCAACAATAAGTTACTCTTTAGAGGGCGTGATCATCACGCCCTTTTTTATTTCGCTCTCGCCAGCAATAATTCCTCCAGGTTATAGTAGAGAACAATTAAATTGATAACCATTATCATTTGCTTTATCGTTAACGCCATTCTTTAAGGAACGAAGGAGTGTTAGCGTGAAGCGTATGATTAAATTCAAGAATATTTGTCTGGCCCTGGCATTAACCGCCGCTGGTTTGCCTGCCGCACTGGCCGCGACGGTGACCGATATCGTCGGGCGTGAAGTGACCATCCCGCAGAAGGTTGACCGCATTTTGCTGGGGGAAGGGCGACTGTTTTATGCTCTGGCGCTGCTGGAAGGGCAAAAACCGATTGACCGTATCGTCGGCTGGCAGGGCGATTTCCGGAAGTTAGATACGCAGACTTACGCGGAATATAAAGCGAAATTCCCGAAAATTGATGACATTCCGCTGATTGGCAGTACCACCGCCGACAGCGTCAGCCCGGAAAAAGTGCTGACTTTACACCCAGACGTGGCGATTTTTGGCCTGTCTGGTCACGGCCCTGGCCGCCACAGCGAGCTGGTCTCTCAGCTTGAAAAAGCGGGCGTCCCGGTGGTCTTCGTCGATTTTCGTACCTCGCCGCTGAAAAATACCTTGCCGAGCATGCGCGTGCTGGGCAAAGTGTTGCATCGCGAGAAACAGGCCGATGATTACATCGCCTTTTATGAAGCAAACCTGAAAAAAATTACCGACGTCACCGGCAAGATGGCGGAAAAAGACAAGCCATCCGTGTTCATAGAACTGCGTGCGGCGGCCATGGAAGAGTGCTGTGGTTCGGCGGGCAAGGGTAACATGGGCGACTTCATCGACCTGGCGGGTGGCACGAACATTGCCAAAAATCTGCTGCCGGGCGCGCTGGGCACCGTAAACCTGGAAAAAGTGCTTGCCGCTGACCCGCAGATTTATATCGCCAGCGGCGGTAAAGCCCCTGGCTCAACCTCTCCGGGCGTAGTGCTTGGCGCTCAGGCTACTCAGGCCGAAGCGCAGGCCAGCCTGAAGAGCGTGCTGGAGCGTAAAGGCATTGACCAGTTAACGGCGGTCAAAGAAGGGCGCGCCTATGGCGTATGGCACAATTTCTACAATTCGCCGTACAACATCCTCGCGATTCAGGCGATGGCAACCTGGTTCCATCCAGAGCAGTTTGCTGAGGTGAACCCGGAACAGACAATGCAGCAACTTTATAAACAGTTCCTGGCGGTCGAGCCAACGGGAACGTACTGGACCGATCTTAAGAAGTAACGAAGGTAAGACTTAATGAGTGTCACCACCGATCCAATGCCAAACGAGGCGCAGCCTGCCACCATAATGGGGCGATACCAGCAGGTGCTACGTCACCGCTATTTGCTGATGGGGGCGTTGGTTATTGCGATTTTCGCCTCGCTGCTGCTGGACTTTACCCTTGGCCCGTCGGGGCTGCCGCTGGATACGCTGTGGCAGACTCTGATTGACCCGGCCAGCGCTAACGCCGGTACGCGGGTGATCGTGTGGGACATTCGTCTGCCTTATGCGCTGATGGCGCTGCTGGTCGGTATGGCGCTGGGCCTGGCGGGGGCGGAGATGCAAACCATCCTCAATAACCCGCTGGCTAGCCCGTTTACCCTCGGCGTTTCCTCCGCCGCGGCCTTTGGTGCCGCGTTGGCGATTATCCTCGGCATCGGTATTCCTGGGGTGCCCGATCAGTGGTTTATCTCCGCCAACGCCTTCGTCTTTGCACTGTTTGCCGCGCTGATGCTGGACGCCATTACCCGCTGGACCCGCGTGGCAAGTTCCGGCGTGGTGCTGTTTGGTATCGCGCTGGTGTTCACTTTTAACGCCCTGGTGTCGATGCTGCAGTTTATCGCCAGCGAAGACACCCTGCAGGGGCTGGTGTTCTGGACGATGGGCAGCCTGGCGCGAGCCTCCTGGGACAAGCTCGGCGTGCTGCTGCTGGCCTTCGCCATCATCATGCCGATTTCTATGCTGAGTTCCTGGAAGCTGACCGCGCTGCGCTTAGGCGAAGATCGTGCTGTCAGTTTTGGCATCGACGTAAAGCGTCTGCGTTTAGGCACGTTGCTGCGCATCAGTATTTTGTCCGCGCTGTCCGTGGCGTTTGTCGGCCCCATCGGTTTTATCGGCCTGGTGGCACCGCACATCGCCCGTATGCTGTTTGGCGAAGATCATCGTTTCTATCTCCCGGGCAGCGTGCTGGTCGGTGCTCTGGTGCTGTCGCTGGCGTCGGTTGCCTCTAAAAACATTATCCCTGGCGTCATTATTCCGGTGGGGATTGTCACCTCGCTGGTGGGCGTGCCGTTCTTCCTGAGTATTATTCTGCGCCATAAGGGGAACGTGTGATGCAGGGCTTAAAGATTGATGCATTCAACGCCGGTTACCCGAAGCGTCAAATCATCGAAAACCTGAGCGTGCCAACGTTGCCGCGGGGCAAAATCACCGTGCTGCTGGGGCCGAACGGCTGCGGGAAATCGACGCTGCTGCGTTCGCTGGCGGGGCTGAATCGCGCGGAAGGGCAGCTGTATCTTGATGGTGAAGACTTAATGGCTTTGCCGTTCGCCAAACGCGCCGAAAAAGTGGTTTATCTGCCGCAGTCGCTGCCGCAGGGCGTCCATCTCCACGTGCTGGAGTCCATTATCGTGGCGCAGCGCGCGTCCGGTGGCCGCCACAGCGCTGAAAGCGAAGCGCAGGTCATGCAACTGCTGAAACAGCTGGGGATCTCGCACCTGGCGCTGAGCTACCTCGACCAGCTTTCCGGTGGGCAAAAACAGCTGGTGGGCCTGGCGCAGTCTTTGATTCGCCGTCCGTCCCTGCTGCTGCTCGACGAACCGCTGAGCGCGCTGGATTTAAATTACCAGTTCCACGTCATGGATCTGGTCGCCCGCGAAACCCGCGAGCGTAATATCGTCACCGTTGTGGTGGTGCACGACATCAATATTGCTTTACGCCATAGCGAGCACGTTCTCATGCTGCGCGACGGCAAACTGGTTGCCAGCGGCGAGCCGGAGGAAGTGATTACTCCGCGCAGTCTGGCCCAGGTTTACGGCGTGAAGGGGCGCATTGAACGCTGCTCACAGGGCGTTGCCCAGGTGCTGATCGACGGCCTGGTGGAAACGCCCACCGTATAACAACGCATTTCAGAAATACTAAGGAACACAGTATGCAGCCGGCGGCCAATGTAGCCGCTGGCGCATAGTGCAATGTGAGCGCTAAACGGTTGTTTCGTTTGTAATTCACCTCATGGAGAGAAAGAAATGTTAAGGTTGAATCCCATTGTCCGGGGAGGACTTTGTGCGTCTGTACTCGGTCTGGCTTTCCCCGTCATCGCTGACGATCGCGAAGAAACCCTCGTTGTCACCGCGTCTGCCACCGAGCAAAACCTCAAAGATGCGCCCGCCAGTATCAGCGTCATCACCCGGGACGAACTGCAAAAAAAACCGGTTAACAATCTGAAGGATGTGCTGCAGAACGTGCCTGGCGTCCAGCTGACCAACGAAGGGGATAACCGCCGGGGCGTCAGCCTGCGTGGCCTGGACAGCAGCTACACCCTGATTCTGGTGGACGGTAAACGAGTCAACTCCCGTAATGCGGTATTCCGCCATAACGACTTCGATCTGAACTGGATCCCGGCGGATGCCATCGAGCGCATCGAAGTGGTGCGCGGGCCGATGTCCTCTCTGTATGGTTCCGATGCCCTTGGCGGCGTGGTGAACATCATCACCCGTAAAGTCGGTAAAGCCTGGCACGGCACCTTCACCGTAGATTCAACGGTGCAAGAACACCGCGATCGCGGCGACACCTATAACGGCAACTTTTTCACCAGCGGCCCGCTGATTGACGACGTGCTGGGCGTAAAAGTCTATGGCAGCCTGGGCAAGCGCCAGAAGGACGGCCAACAGCCATCAACGACCAACGCCAGCGGCCTGACGCCGCAGATTGAAGGCTTCACTTCCCGCAATGCCAGCACCGAGTTTGCCTGGACGCCGGCGGATAATCAGGATGTCACCGTGGGCTACGGCTTTGACCGCCAGGACAGGGAATCTGACTCGCTGGATAAGAATCGCATCGAACGTCAGGATTACTCCCTCGGGCATAACGGCCGCTGGGGCTTCGGCAATACTGAACTGCGTTTCTATGGCGACAAAATCGATAACCTGAATCCAGGCAACAGCGGGGCAATCACTTCACGCAACAACAGCCTGGACGGCAAGCTGGTGCTGCCGCTCAGCGACATCAACCAGTTCCTGACCTTCGGCGGGGAGTGGCGGCATGACAAGCTGAGTGATCCGGTGAATATTACCGGCGGTAATAGCTCGCAAACCTCGGCCAGCCAGTACGCCCTGTTTATTGAAGACGAATGGCGCATCTTCGAGCCGCTGGCGCTGACCACCGGCATTCGTATGGATGATCATGAAACTTACGGTGACCACTGGAGCCCGCGGGCCTATCTCGTTTATAACGCGACGGATACCGTCACCGTCAAAGGCGGCTGGGCTACGGCCTTCAAAGCGCCGTCTCTGCTGCAGCTTAGCCCGGACTGGACCAGTAAATCCTGCCGTGGTGCCTGCCAGATTGTCGGCAGCCCTGACCTGAAGCCGGAAACCAGCGAAAGCTTTGAGCTGGGGCTGTATTACGCCGGGGACGAAGGCATTCTGGACGGCGTGAGCGGCAGCGTGACCGCTTTCCAGAACAACGTTGAGGATATGATTGATATTCAGCGTACCGCGAACCGTAGCGTGGCACCGTCTTACTCAAACTTTGTGGGCTTTGATAAGAGCGGTAACCCGATCTTCCGCTATTACAACGTGAACAAAGCTCGCATCCGCGGCGTAGAAACCGAGCTGAAAATACCGTTTAACGACCAGTGGAAGCTGTCGCTGAACTACACCTATAACGACGGACGCGACCTGAGCAACGGCGGCAATAAGCCGCTGCAGCAGCAGTCGTTCCACACCGCAAACGGCACCGTTGACTGGGCGCCGCTGGAAGACTGGTCGTTCTATGTGTCGGCGAACTACACCGGCAAGCAGCGTGCGGTTTCTGCAACGGATAAAACGCCCGGCGGCTACATCGTGTGGAACACCGGCGGAGCCTGGAAAGCGACCAGGAACGTGAAGGTGCGGGCAGGGGTTCTGAACCTCGGCGACAAAGATCTGAATCGTGATATCTACAGCTATAACGAAGACGGTCGCCGCTACTTTATGGCGCTGGATTATAGTTTCTAAGTTGTGGATACCCGTCCCTGGAACGGCGGCAATGTTTCTTTAAATTCCGCTGTCCAGGGCGGTGACTATATTTTTCTTTCTAAATCTTCAGGGAGAGATCTTTTGCCCTGTCGTTGTTCCGTTCACCTGTAGATTTGTTTTCCCTATACGCTCAGAGCACGGTGAACGTGTCAGGGGGCATTACGCCATTCCCCCTGACAACCCCCGGCGCCCGGCGAGCTCATCGCCGCTGAAGCGGTAAACCCACCGGCTATCACCCAAACATTCGGGGTCGTTCGCGATTCGTTCCCGACGATCGCTCTCTTTCGCTGTTCCCGACAGCTCAACCCCGCCTGAGTTGGGTCATACCCGGGGGCGATGAGAGCCGGGAACAAGGGCATGGCTGTAGGACTTGCAGCAACGTTAACGTTCCGTGTGGCTATGAGCTTGAAGCGAGGCTCGGTTCCGGCTTAAATCGCCTCCGTTTTCTCTCCGACTGGCCAGGGTCCGGGCGTCGGGAACGGCCGGAGGCTGAGAGCGTCGGGAACGCATCTCAGCCGACCCAGGACTGGGAGATAAAACGGAGGTTTGCCGCTTCAGCGGTCGATTTATTTGGCCGGGAGTCCGGGTTCTCAGGGGAGTGACGGTGACTCCCCCGAGCCGTTCACAAGTTCGGGAGTGGTATATAAAGCAGGACTGGAAGTGAACGGAACTTTAGCCGATCCTTCATAGCGCGACTTTGTGACTAAGAGACAGCGTCCAGGTGACAGGCAACGCCCTATCCCCGCAAATACTCCGCATGAAAACGAAGATGATCCTCTACAAACGTCGCGATGAAGTAGTAGCTGTGGTCGCAGCCCGGCTGAATGCGCAGCGTCAGCGGCCAGCCTTTCTCCTGCGCAACTTTCTCAAACTCTTCCGGCCTTAGCTGATCGGCGAGGAACTGATCGTCATCTCCCTGATCGATAAGCGTCGGTAACTGCGCCGATGGCGAGGCTTTACCCAGCAGGCAGCAGCTGTCCCACTCTTGCCACAAGGATTCATCCTCACCCAAATAGGCTCTAAAGGCTTTTTGCCCCCACGGCACGCGGGTTGGGTTAACAATCGGTGCAAAAGCCGATACCGATCGGAAGCGTCCGGGGTTTTTCAGCGCCATGATCAACGCGCCGTGTCCGCCCATAGAATGGCCAAAGATCGACGCTTTTTCGCTGACGCTGAAGTTCTCTGCAATCAGCTGCGGCAGTTCGTCACGCAGATAATCGTACATGCGGAAGTGCGTGGCCCACGGCTGCTGAATCGCGTTGAGGTAAAAGCCCGCGCCCTGGCCCAGGTCATAGCCTGCGTCGTTAGGGACTTCTTCGCCACGGGGGCTGGTGTCCGGCATTACCAGAACAATACCAAGCTCGGCCGCTACGCGCTGCGCGCCCGCTTTGGTTGTGAAGTTTTCGTCGTTACAGGTTAGCCCGGAAAGCCAGTAAACCACCGGTGGCGGGGAGGCGCTTGCCGGAGGTGGGAGAAAAATACTGAACGTCATTGGGCAGTTAAGTACGGTGGACGCGTGGCGCCAGCGCTGCTGCCAGCCTTCGAAACATCGGTGTTCTTCCAGTAATTCCATCCAGAGGATCCTTATCTATTTTCAAGACTTATGAACAACTTTCACTTCACCTGAGTCTAGCCATCCCGCATTATGGCCGCAACGGTATTGTTCTCGCCCGCTCAGGCAATGAACGGTATTTTCGATTTCAATAATTATGCCCGGCACTACTGGATTCTAAGCACGTGCTGCCGCACAATAAGCGGACACTTTGCCCCATGAAGGGCAGAGGTCAGCCACACCTGCAGGAGAAAACAGCATGTCATCACTCTCGAAAGAAGCCGCCCTGGTTCATGAGGCGCTGGTTGCGCGCGGTCTGGAAACGCCGCTGCGTCCGCCGTTGCGTGAACTGGATAATGAAACCCGTAAAAGCCAGATTGCCGCCCATATGACGGAAATCATGCAGCTGCTTAATCTCGATTTGAGTGACGACAGCCTGATGGAAACTCCGCATCGCATCGCCAAAATGTATGTCGATGAGATTTTCTCCGGCCTGGACTACGCCAATTTCCCGAAAATCACCGTCATTGAAAACAAAATGAAGGTGGATGAAATGGTCACCGTGCGTGATATCACCCTGACCAGCACCTGCGAGCACCATTTCGTGACCATCGACGGGAAAGCCACCGTGGCGTATATCCCGAAAGATACCGTCATCGGCTTGTCAAAAATTAACCGCATCGTGCAGTTCTTTGCTCAGCGCCCGCAGGTTCAGGAACGCCTGACCCAGCAGATCCTGATTGCGCTGCAAACGCTGCTGGGCACCAACAACGTGGCGGTGTCCATTGATGCGGTGCATTACTGCGTGAAAGCGCGTGGCGTAAAAGACGCCACCAGCGCGACCACCACCACCTCGCTCGGCGGCCTGTTTAAGTCCAGCCAGAATACGCGTCAGGAGTTCCTGCGCGCAGTACGCCACAATTAATCCCCCCAGGCAGGTATCCGTGGAGAGAAATGTCACCCTGGACTTCGTCCGCGGTACCGCCATTCTGGGCATTCTGCTGCTCAATATTGTCGCCTTTGGCCTGCCGAAGGCGGCTTATCTCAACCCGGCCTGGTACGGCGAGATAACCTCTCGCGACGCCTGGACCTGGGCGGTGATGGACCTGTTTGCCGAAGTTAAATTCCTCACGCTTTTTGCGCTGCTCTTTGGGGCTGGCCTGCAAATGCTGCTGGCTCGCGGCTCACGCTGGATCCAGTCACGCCTGACGCTGCTGGTGCTGCTGGGGTTTATGCATGCGCTGCTGCTGTGGGACGGCGATATTCTGCTGGCATACGGCCTGACCGGGCTGGTGTGCTGGCGGCTGATTCGTGACGCGACGGGGCAAAAACAGCTGTTTAATACCGGCGTCGTGCTGTACCTCATCGGTATTGGCGTGCTGTTGCTGCTGGGCGTCATTTCAGGTGACGGCATTAATCGCTCCTGGGTGCCGGATGCGGCCAACCTGCAATATGAGCAGTGGTGGAAGCTCGGTGGCGGCGTGGAAGCTATCAGCAACCGCGCCGATTTGCTCTCTTCGAACCTGGTGGCGCTGGGGGCGCAATACGGCTGGCAGCTGGCGGGCATGATGCTGATTGGCGCGGCACTGATGCGCAGCGGCTGGCTGAAAGGGGAGTTTAGCCTGAAGCATTACCGGCGAACCGGTGTCATTTTGATCGTCATCGGCATGGCGATTAACCTGCCGGCAATTTTAGCCCAGTGGCACCTGAAGTGGGATTTCCGCTGGTGTGCGTTGCTGTTACAGGCCCCACGTGAGCTGAGCGCCCCGTTTCAGGCGATTGGCTATGCTGCGCTGGCCTGGGGCTTCTGGCCGCAGCTGTCCCGTTTCCGGCTGGCGGGCTGGATTGCCTGCGTCGGTCGCATGGCCCTGACCAACTACCTGCTGCAAACCATCCTCTGCACAACCTTGTTCTATCGCTTTGGTTTCTATATGAAATTTGACCGTTTGTCGCTGCTGGCTTTTGTGCCTGCGGTGTGGGCGGCGAACATTCTGCTGTCGGTGTTATGGCTGCGCTATTTCCGCCAGGGACCGGTGGAATGGCTGTGGCGGCAGCTAACCGCCCGTGCTTCAGGGACCGCCTTACACAAAGCACAGAGATAATGATATTCGTCACAAAGGTTAACGAATTGTATGTAACCGCTTTCATCACTGTGATCGACTTCACGCCGAACCGCCCCCCACTCGCCGCAAAATAGCCACCTTGCCTAAAACAGGGTGCACCTATGAGACCGACTCCCCCAACGCCGATTACCATTCGTGACGTTGCCCGTATCGCCGGGGTTTCAGTAGCGACAGTATCCCGAGTATTAAATAACAGCGCGCTGGTCAGCCCGGAAACGCGCGAAAACGTCATGCAGGCGGTTGCTGAGCTGGGCTACCGTCCAAACGCCAACGCGCAAGCGCTGGCTACTCAAGTGAGCGACACCATCGGCGTGGTGGTGATGGACGTTTCCGATCCCTTCTTCGGGGCGCTGGTCAAAGCCGTGGATGTGGTTGCCCAGCAGCACAATAAATATTTGCTGATCGGCAACAGCTACCACCAGGAAGACAAAGAGCGGCATGCCATTGAAGTGCTGATCCGCCAGCGCTGCAGCGCTCTGATTGTGCACGCCAAGGCGCTGAGCGACGAGGAACTGGCTACTTTTCTGGAGCAGGTTCCCGGCATGGTGCTGATCAATCGTCTGGTGCCCGGCTACGCTCACCGCTGTGTTTGTCTGGACAACGTCAGCGGCGCGGTGATGGCTACTCGGATGCTGCTGAACCAGGGGCATTCGCGCATCGGGTACCTGGCCTCCAGCCATCAAATTGAGGATAACGACCAGCGGCATCAGGGCTGGCTGCAGGCGCTGGCGGAGCAGGGGATCGTGCCGCCGGAGGGCTGGGTCGGCATGGGCACGCCGGATATGCAGGGCGGGGAAGCGGCGATGGTTGAGCTGCTTGGCCGCAACCTGCAGCTTAGCGCGGTCTTTTCCTATAACGACAGCATGGCCGCTGGCGCGCTAACGGCGCTAAAAGACAACGGCATTGCCGTGCCGCAGCATGTATCTATCATCGGCTTCGACGATATTCCCATTGCCCGTTACACCGACCCGCAGCTAACGACCGTGCGCTATCCGGTGGTGTCTATGGCGCGTTTAGCGACAGAACTGGCGTTACAGGGCGCGGCAGGCCAGCTGGATCGTGATGTAACGCACTGTTTTATGCCGACTTTAGTTCGCCGTCATTCGGTGTCGAGCAGGCAAATTGTGGCGTCGATCACTCCGCTGCCAAAGAGTTAGATGTAACCGGTTTCAATCTGTGAGTAAATTCACAGTTAATTAACATTGCGCTGACTATTATGTCAGCGTTTTATCAGCTGAAACACGATGTAACGGTGACTGCTCATTTTTAGCATCGTGATAAGGCCATTAACGCTCATAAAAACGCAGTATTGGATTGTTACCGAACACGGAAGTGCACATTTTTTAGGATAACTTCGGCATTCAGTAACTTTTTTATAACATTACTGTCCTGCCTGGTTTCGAACGCGAACTACCCTGCAAAATAAAAACCGGAGATACCATGAATAAGAAGGTTTTGACTCTGTCCGCCGTGATGTCCTGCATGTTGTTTGGTGCCGCAGCGAACGCCGCTGACCGTATTGGCGTGACGATTTATAAATATGACGACAACTTCATGTCAGTGGTTCGTAAAGCTATCGAGAAAGATGCGAAAGCGTCACCTGACGTACAGCTGCTGATGAACGACTCCCAGAACGACCAGTCCAAACAGAACGACCAGATCGACGTTCTGCTGGCAAAAGGCGTGAAAGCGCTGGCCATCAACCTGGTTGACCCGGCCGCAGCGGGCACCGTTATCGAAAAAGCGCGCGCGCAAAACGTGCCGGTGGTGTTCTTCAACAAAGAACCTTCCCGCAAAGCGTTGGACAGCTACGACAAAGCTTACTACGTCGGCACCGACTCCAAAGAGTCCGGTATCATCCAGGGCGACCTGATTGCTAAACACTGGGCGGCTAACCCGGCCTGGGACCTGAACAAAGACGGCCAGATCCAGTTCGTACTGCTGAAAGGCGAACCAGGTCACCCGGATGCCGAAGCACGTACCACCTACGTTATCAAAGAGCTGAACGACAAAGGCCTGAAAACTCAGCAGCTGCAGCTGGATACCGCGATGTGGGATACCGCTCAGGCTAAAGACAAAATGGACGCGTGGCTCTCTGGCCCGAACGCTAACAAAATCGAAGTGGTTATTGCTAACAACGACGCAATGGCAATGGGGGCGGTAGAAGCGCTGAAAGCCCACAACAAATCGTCTATTCCAGTATTTGGCGTAGATGCCCTGCCGGAAGCGCTGGCACTGGTGAAATCCGGTGCGATGGCCGGGACCGTGCTGAACGATGCCAACAACCAGGCTAAAGCGACCTTCGACCTGGCGAAAAACCTGGCCGACGGTAAACCAGCCGCTGAAGGCACCAACTGGAAGATCGAGAACAAAATCGTACGCGTACCTTACGTAGGCGTGGATAAAGATAATCTCGCACAGTTCATCGGCAAATAAATACCCGTCATACTTCGAGCCACAGGGGCGTGAACTGCACTCGCTCACCCCAGTTGCTTACTTGATGTAAGCGCCTGGGGATTCTCGAGCTTGTTGCCTGCCTGCAACTCGAATTATTTAGGGTAACGTTTTTTAGTTGTACACGGGCGCAGATACCTGCGCCCGGCTTTAGGCAGGTTACTCAGCGACACAGGTATAATTATGGTCGACAATAACTCAGCTACGCCGACGGAATTTTTGCTGGAAATGACCGGCATTAATAAATCCTTCCCCGGCGTTAAGGCACTGGATAATGTTAATTTAAAAGTACGGCCACACTCTATTCACGCCCTGATGGGTGAAAACGGTGCGGGCAAATCGACATTATTGAAATGCCTTTTTGGGATCTATAGCAAAGATTCCGGCAGTATCCTTTTCCAGGGAAAAGAGGTGAATTTCAGCAGCACGAAAGAGGCGCTGGAAAACGGTATTTCTATGGTGCATCAGGAGCTTAACCTGGTTCTGCAGCGCACCGTGATGGACAACATGTGGCTTGGGCGCTACCCGACCAAAGGCGTGTTTGTCGATCAGGATAAAATGTACCGCGACACCAAAGAGATATTTGATGAGCTGGATATTGATATCGATCCGCGAGCCCGCGTCGGTACGCTGTCCGTTTCTCAAATGCAGATGATTGAAATCGCCAAGGCTTTTTCCTATAACGCCAAAATCGTTATTATGGATGAGCCAACGTCCTCGCTGACGGAAAAAGAAGTTAATCATCTCTTTAAAATTATTCGCAAATTAAAAGATCGCGGCTGCGGGATTGTTTATATCTCCCATAAAATGGAAGAAATATTCCAGCTGTGCGATGAAATTACGATTTTGCGCGACGGGCAGTGGATTGCTACCCAGCCGCTGGAAGGGCTGGATATGGACAAAATCATCGCCATGATGGTAGGCCGTTCCCTGAACCAGCGTTTCCCGGACAAATCCAACGTGCCTGGGGAAGTTATTCTCGAAGTCCGCAACCTGACCTCGCTGCGCCAGCCGTCGATTCGTGATATCTCCTTTGATCTGCATAAAGGTGAAATCCTCGGCATTGCGGGCCTCGTCGGGGCGAAGCGTACCGACATTGTAGAAACGCTTTTTGGTATCCGCGAGAAATCTGGCGGTACCATTACGCTGCACGGCAAAAAAATCAACAACAGCAGCGCGAACGAAGCGATTAATCACGGTTTTGCGCTGGTGACCGAAGAGCGTCGCTCAACCGGGATTTACGCCTACCTGGATATCGGCTTTAACTCACTCATTTCCAATATTCGTAACTACAAAAATAAGGTCGGCCTGCTGGATAACTCCCGCATGAAAAGCGATACCCAGTGGGTTATCGACTCCATGCGCGTGAAAACCCCGGGGCACCGCACCTCCATCGGCTCGCTGTCCGGCGGTAACCAGCAAAAGGTGATCATTGGCCGCTGGCTGCTGACCCAGCCGGAAATCCTGATGCTGGATGAACCGACGCGCGGCATTGATGTGGGCGCCAAGTTTGAGATTTATCAGCTGATTGCTGAGCTTGCCAAAAAAGGGAAAGGGATCATTATCATTTCGTCCGAGATGCCGGAATTGTTAGGGATTACAGACCGTATTCTGGTGATGAGCAACGGGCTCGTGGCCGGAATTGTAGACACCAAAACAACAACGCAGAACGAAATTTTACGTCTTGCGTCTGTGCACCTGTGATGATTTAGGGGCTATTAAAAATGAGTGCGTTAAATAAGAAGAGTTTTCTAACTTATCTAAAAGAGGGCGGCATCTACGTGGTGCTGCTGGTGTTGCTGGCGATCATTATTTTCCAGGATCCGACGTTCTTAAGCCTGCTTAACCTGAGTAACATCCTCACCCAGTCCTCGGTGCGTATTATCATCGCGCTCGGTGTGGCCGGGCTGATTGTCACCCAGGGGACGGACCTGTCCGCAGGGCGCCAGGTGGGGCTGGCGGCGGTAGTGGCGGCCACGCTGTTGCAATCCATGGATAACGTCAACAAGGTGTTCCCGGACATGCACACCATGCCGATTCCGCTGGTGCTGCTGATTGTCTGCGCCGTGGGCGCGGTGATTGGTCTGGTGAACGGGATTATTATCGCTTACCTGAACGTGACGCCGTTTATTACCACCCTGGGCACCATGATCATCGTGTACGGGATCAACTCCCTGTATTACGACTTCGTGGGCGCGTCGCCGATTTCCGGGTTTGACTCCCACTTCTCTACCTTCACGCAGGGCTTTATCGCGCTGGGTAGCTTCCGCCTGTCGTACATTACGTTCTACGCCTTGTTTGCGGTGCTGTTCGTGTGGGTGCTGTGGAACAAAACCCGCTTCGGGAAAAACATCTTCGCTATCGGCGGCAACCCGGAAGCGGCGAAAGTCTCCGGCGTTAACGTGGCGCTGAACCTGATCATGATTTATGCCCTGTCCGGCGTGTTCTATGCCTTTGGCGGGATGCTGGAAGCGGGCCGTATCGGCTCGGCCACCAACAACCTCGGCTTTATGTACGAGCTGGATGCGATTGCGGCGTGCGTGGTGGGCGGCGTGTCGTTCAGCGGCGGGGTAGGGACGGTGCTGGGCGTGGTGACCGGGGTAATTATCTTTACGGTTATTAACTACGGCCTGACCTATATTGGCGTGAACCCTTACTGGCAGTACATCATCAAGGGCGGCATTATCATCTTCGCCGTGGCGCTGGACTCACTGAAGTACGCGCGTAAGAAGTAATTCCTGGATTATACAAAAAAGCCCGCCAGATAATGTGCGGGCTTTTTTTTGCTCAGCAATAACGCCGATATCACTTCTTCTCTTTTTTCTGGATTTCCAGCAGCTGTTCCGGCGTAACGGCCGGATAGGCCTGCGCGTCTTCCGGGACTTCCTGCTGCGACGGAATAGGGACTAACGGGCCGAGAAAACGCGGCTCACGCTTGAAGAGATAGAGATCGGCTAATGCGCCCAGGCGAGCGGCAAACTCTCGGGTACGCACGGTAAGCATATTTTTGGGGGAAGGTACCGCGTAGCACTGCGCCTGAATCCCCATATGAAGGGCGATAAACAGCGCACGCTCGCAGTGGAAGCGCTGGGTGATAATGATGAAATCGTTGGTATCAAAGACTTTACGGGTACGGACAATTGAGTCCAGCGTGCGGAAGCCCGCGTAGTCCAGCACGATATCCGCCGGATCAACGCCGCCGGCGATCAGGTCTTTGCGCATGGTCATCGGCTCGTTGTAGCTTTGCTGCGCGTTATCGCCGCTGAGCAGCAGGTAGTTCACCTTGCCGCTGTTGTAGGCGTTCAGCGCGCCCTGAATACGGTACAGGTAATACTGATTGATGACGCCGGTGCGGTAATACTTGGCGGTGCCGAGCACCACACCCACCTGGCGATAGGGCAGATCCTGCAGTTCATCGTAGACGTAGGGGGCGGTTTTCCAGCTGATCCAGCGGTCGAGCCCGAGCGCAGCCGCCAGCGTTAAGCCGATAACAATAAGCAGGCTGTAAAACACGCGCTTCAACATGGACTTGCAGACTCATTCGCGGGGTGAAATTTCATCCAAGGCTACTTTACCCGGCCCTCAAGAGCAAGGAACGCGGGTTCAGTTGGGGCAAATTTCAACAATGCGAGTGTGGGTACACCCGCAACGGAGAATTATTGAGCAATATTAACACGCTCAACGGCTTCACAGCCCAGCGCTTTCAGCGTGGCGGAGGTGGCATCCCACTGCAGCAGCGGCGCATCGATTTTTTCTGCCAGCACGGCGCGTTTAATCTGCGGATAGTCGTAGCCATTCAGAGAAAGCAGGTTTAGCCCAGCCTGCAGCGGGGGCAGGGAAGGGTTGAATGCGGCGTTTTCCGCATAGCAGCCGGTGAAGATTTTCCCGTCGACCATTTCCAGCGCAACGCCTGCCGGGGCTTGACTGTAAGGCGCATGACTGCGGTTAGCCGCGCTAATTGCCGCCTGAGTCAGGGCATCCCCTTTCAGCGCAAAACCGTGGTTTTCTTCATCCAGCAGCAGCGTTTTGATGTCCAGGTCGCGCGGGCCAAAGGCATCCGGCAGATATTCACCCAGAGTGGAAGGCTTGCGGCCAGGCAGATGAATACCCAGCGCGGTGCCGCTGTTCAGTTCATTCATAAACTGACGGCAGTGGCCGCAGGGAGTGTAGTTGACCGTGATATCAACCAGGCCTTTTTCGCCGCGCATCCACGCGTGGGTAATGGCGCTTTGTTCGGCGTGCACGGTTTGCTGCATGGTGGCCCCCAGAAACTCCATGTTGCCACCAAAATAGAGATTCCCGCTGACGCCTCGCGCGACGGCGCCGACGTTAAAATGAGAGAGGTCTGCGCGGGCACAGGCTGCGGCCAGCGGCAACAGAGCGAAAGCCAGGTCCTGGTCACCCAGCCCGGTTTGATGTTTTAGCGCTTCAACTTCGGCTGCGGTAAACATAGCCGGGAAGCGATCGTCGGCAAGCAGGGGTTGCAAAGCGGTTTGCAGTGCGGAAGGAAGTTGCACAACGGCGGCATCAAAACGTGAACGCATGTTAAAGCCTCATCAAAGGTAACGGAAACGTAGTTTACGGATCTGTACCGGCCAAATATGTGATCTACTTCTAATTGTTTATGCAACTTATGAAAACAAATCTGAAAGTGCGCGATCTCTCGCAAGTTTTAGCCGAAAAGCTTCAGCAGTACCGGGAATAAAAACGGAGCGATAAGCGACGTCATGACCCCGCAAATTACCAGCGCCAGCGAGCTAAAAGCCCCTTCCTGGAAGTCCAGTTCCGCACAGCGAGCTGTGCCCAGCGCGTGGGAAGCGGTACCCATTGCCAGCCCGCGTGAGGCTTTGGTATTGATGCGCATCATGTTCAGCAGCGTGTGGCCAAATACCGCGCCAAGAATACCGACGAAGATAACGCAGACGGCGCTGATAGCCGGAATACCACCAATGCCGCCGCCAACCGCCATTGCAATCGGCGTAGTGACGGATTTAGGCAGGATCGAAGCGGCAATTTCCGGGGACGCCCCCATCAATAACGCAATTGATGTGCCCGTGGACATCGCCACCATGCTGCCAATAAAGCAGATGGTAATAATGGACTTCCAGCGGGCGCGGATCTGGTGAATTTGCTCATAAAGCGGGAAGGCCAGCGCTACAACCGCCGGCTGCAGCAGGTCGTTAAGCACTTCGCTGCCTTTAAAATAGTGGTCGTAAGGAATGCCGGTCAGCAGTAAAAAAGGAATGATCACCACCATGCAAACCAGCAGCGGGTTCAGCAGCGGGGATTTCAACCGGGCGGCCAGCTTGCGGGCGGCAAAAAATACCACCAGCGTTAACGGTAAAGACCACCATATAAAGTGCATCATTTTTTCTCTGCCTCGCCTTCACCAATCACTTTTCTTTCACCGTGTACCAGATGTGAGCTCCAGCTCACGATAACCAGCACCACCAGCGTGCTGATCAAGCAGGATACCACCACCGGGCCAAACTGGGCTTTCAGCACGTCGTAATACTGCATCACGCCCACGCCAATAGGGACGAACAAAAGGGCCATATAGCGAATCAGCAAATGGCAGCTGGGTTTTACCCACTTCGCCGGCAGGATCTGCAGCGACAGCAGCACAAACAAAATCAGCATGCCGATAATGCTGCCGGGAATGACGATAGGCAGTAAAGAGGCGACAAAAATACCGGCGTATAAGCACAGGTAAATTAAGACAAAAGCGCGAAGATACTGCCAGATTATCGTGAACGAGTTACGCATGGAGGTTACCCTTTAAGAAACACATTCATCATACAATTAAACTCAAAATTGTGCTATCCATCACATCATGAATTATCAGCATAACAAACATTCCCTGCGTGAAGGTTGTCGGGCGGATTTCGGGCAATAAAAAAGCGGCCCGGAGGCCGCTATTTTGCAAACTGCTGAACTTAGTTCAGACGAACCGGCATCCCGGAACGGTTCTGAATCGCCTGGTCAACAACGGTGGTGTCAACGTCGGACTGAGCGGTCACCTGCTGAACGCTGCTGGTCAGTTTAATCGGCACGATTTCATCGGAGTTGAACTGCGCTTCGGTGGTGGAAAGCGGGTTGTGAACTTCGATGTAGCGGCTGCCGTCCGGCTCGGTGGTGGCTTTTACCGGCTCATCAATGAACTGAACGCGGGTGCCAACCGGCACGTTGTCGAACAGGAACTTGATGTCTTCGTTACGCAGACGCACGCAGCCGTGGCTTACGCGCAGACCGATACCGAAGTTGGCGTTGGTGCCGTGAATCGCATACAGGTTACCGATGTACAGCGCGTACAGGCCCATTGGGTTGTCCGGGCCAGCGGGAACAACGGCTGGCAGCGGCGTACCGGCAGCGGCGTATTCCGCATGCATTTTCGCCGTCGGGGTCCAGGTTGGGCCATTTTTCTTACGCTCTACCTTGGTGGTCCAGTTGATCGGGGTATCTTTCCCCAGCTGGCCGATACCGATTGGCAGCACGATCACCGTGTTGGTGCCTTTCGGGTAATAGTAGAGGCGCATTTCGGCACTGTTGATCACAATCCCTTCATGCACGGTGTCCGGCAGGATCAGCTGCTGAGGGATGTTCAGGATGGTGCCGGCTTTTGGCAGGTACGGGTCAATGCCTGGGTTAGCTTCCAGCATGTTAGACAGACCCATCTGGTACTGTGCGGCATACTCTTCCAGCGGCGCGGTGCTGCCTTCAGGAATAGTGATAACCTGGTTTTCACCAACCAGGCGGCTGCCGTTAGTCGGTAACGGATAAGTCACGGCGGAAGCAGAGAAAGACGCGACAGCCACAAAAGCCAGTAAAAGCGAGCGTAATTTCATATTCATGTTATGCGAGTGTTATGCCAGACGGGCCAGCTAGTGAGTGTTCATGGACGATTCAGCCGCGCATTATATGTGCATTACATTCATCTGGGAAATCAGATGTGGATGAAATCACAATTTTTTCACACTGATTAACTATCGTACGGTGAAGATGCGGGGCGACCCTTTATCATAGTTATGGCATAATGTGGCCGAAATCACATTCCAAAATCTCGACAACTTATTTCTCCAGGACATACCAGTGCTTGTATCCAGCAACGTTACCATGCAGTTTGGCAGCAAACCGCTGTTCGAAAATATCTCCGTTAAATTTGGCGGCGGCAACCGTTACGGCCTGATTGGCGCGAACGGAAGCGGCAAATCCACGTTCATGAAAATCCTCGGCGGGGACTTAGAGCCAACGCTTGGCAACGTTTCTCTCGACCCAAACGAGCGTATCGGTAAGCTGCGTCAGGATCAGTTCGCCTTCGAAAAATTCACCGTACTCGACACCGTTATCATGGGCCACGGCGAGCTGTGGGAAGTGAAGCAGGAACGCGACCGCATTTATGCCCTGCCGGAAATGAGCGAAGAAGACGGTTACAAAGTTGCCGACCTCGAAGTGAAATACGGCGAGATGGACGGCTACACCGCAGAAGCGCGTGCCGGTGAATTGCTGCTTGGCGTGGGCATTCCGCTGGAGCAGCACTACGGCCCGATGAGCGAAGTCGCTCCCGGTTGGAAGCTGCGCGTGCTGCTGGCGCAGGCGCTGTTCTCTAACCCGGACATCCTGCTGCTCGACGAACCAACGAACAACCTGGACATCGACACCATTCGCTGGCTGGAGCAGACGCTGAACGAGCGCGACAGCACCATGATCATTATCTCGCACGACCGTCACTTTCTGAATATGGTCTGCACCCATATGGCTGACCTGGACTACGGCGAGCTGCGCGTTTACCCAGGCAACTACGACGAGTATATGACGGCGGCAACTCAGGCTCGCGAGCGCCTGCTGGCGGACAACGCGAAGAAGAAAGCGCAGATTGCAGACCTGCAATCCTTCGTTAGCCGCTTTAGCGCCAATGCCTCCAAATCTCGCCAGGCCACCTCCCGTGCCCGTCAGATTGATAAAATCAAGCTGGATGAAGTGAAGGCGTCCAGCCGTCAGAACCCGTTCATCCGCTTCGAGCAGGATAAGAAACTGTTCCGTAACGCCCTTGAAGTTGAAGCCGTGACCAAAGGGTTTGAGAACGGCCCGCTGTTTAAAAACTTCAACCTGCTGCTGGAAGTGGGCGAGAAGATTGCCATTTTGGGTGCCAACGGCGTGGGTAAATCTACCATGCTGAAAACCCTGGTCGGCGAGCTGACCCCGGAAAACGGCAGCGTGAAGTGGTCTGAAAATGCTCAGATTGGCTACTACGCCCAGGATCATGAATACGAGTTCGAAAACGATCTGACCGTCTTTGACTGGATGAGCCAGTGGAAGCAGGAAGGCGACGACGAACAGGCGGTGCGCAGCATCCTGGGTCGTCTACTGTTCAGCCAGGACGACATCAAGAAGCCGGCCAAAGTCCTTTCCGGGGGCGAGAAAGGCCGTATGCTGTTCGGCAAGCTTATGATGGAAAAACCAAACATCCTGATCATGGATGAACCGACCAACCACCTGGATATGGAATCCATCGAGTCGCTGAACATGGCGCTGGAAATGTACCAGGGGACGCTGATCTTCGTTTCCCACGACCGCGAGTTTGTTAGCTCGCTGGCAACCCGCGTGCTGGAAATTACCCCAGAGCGCGTGATTGACTTCACCGGCGGCTACGAAGATTACCTGCGTAGCAAAGGGATCGACGGGTAATTTTACCCTCACCCTAACCCTCTCCCTAAAAGGGAGAGGGAATAGATTACGTACTGTTCTGCCCTGTTGTTTTCCCCTTCGCTCTTCTGGGGAGAGGGAATAGATTACGTACTGTTCTGCCCTGTTGTTTTCTCCTTCGCTCTTCTGGGGAGAGGGAATAGATTACGTACTGTTCTGCCCAGTTGTTTTCCCCTTCGCTCTTCTGGGGAGAGGGAATAGATTGTGTACTGTTCTGCCCTGTTGTTTTCCCCCTCACCCCTCTGGGGAGAGGGCCGGGGTGAGGGGCAATTACAGCCCCCATACCTCGCATTCCACGCCGTTCACCAGCAATCGACGCCTTTCTCCCTCAGGCAAAGACAGCTTAATCTCGCGCCACGCGGGCAAATAATCCCCCTTGCGGCTAAAGGCCACGTTAATCTCGTTGGCTGAGCAGGTTATTTCCCAGCTAAGCCAGAGCGCGTTGCCTTCTTTATAGCCCCAGGATTCTCCGTCATCCTCAAACAACACGCCGTGGGACGTCCCGGTCCCCTGCAGCGGGTAAATTTTTAGCTCACGAACGGTATCGTCCTGCGGGGAAACGTAGCTGATGCGTTCGCTGTGAGGCAGAGCCGCACCGGCGCGAACCAGCAATGGCAAACGCTCAAGCGGGGCGGGCAGGGTGATGGTCTGGCCGCCGCTAAACCACTGGCCGGAATAATAGTCGTACCAGCCGTGCTCATTGGCCGGCAGCCATAAAGTACGTTCGCGTTGTCCTGGTTCCACCATGCTTGCCACCAGAAGATCCCGGCCCAGCAGGAATTCATCGCATTCATCAAATGTGTTCACGTCATGTTCATGGTCAAGGAAGGTCGGCCGCAGCATGGGTTCGTCATCCGCATGCGCCTGCCACAGCAGCGTGTAGAAATAGGGCAGAAGGCGATAGCGCAGCTTAATGGCGCTGCGGATGGCCGGAGTCACCGCCGGATACATCCAGGGCTCGTTCACGGTATGGTCATCATTCCACGAATGGATGGTGAAGCGCGGGTGCATCACGCCGTTCTGAACCCAGCGCACGAAAAGCTCGGCGTCAGGTTTATCACCTGAAAAACCGCCAACGTCATGCCCGACGTTAAACAGGCCGGACAGGCTCATGCCGACGCCCATTCGCGTGTTATAGCGCAGCGTATCCCAGCTGGTGCGATTGTCACCGCTCCACGTCTGGACGTAGCGCTGCATCCCGGCGCAGCCGGAACGGGAAATCAGATACGGGCGCTTGTTCGGGGCGAATTTCTGCTGAGCCTCCATTGAGGCTCGCATCATCAGCAACGGCATGACCGGGCGAATATGTTTGATGGCTATCGGTTGGCCAAAGCCGTGACAGCGCGCTTCCCCGTCCCACACTTCGTATTCGTTGTTGTCATTCCAGGTGGAGCCAATACCCATTTCCAGCAGCTGCGTGGTGACGCCAGCCTGCCACCATGTCACCGTGGCCGGGTTGGTGAAGTCCAGATGAGAGCCTTCATCGTCCCAGAAGCTGGAGCGTTCTGGCGCATCGGATTCCGAATCTTTGATAAACAGCCCGGCCGTGGCAGCCTCCTCATAACGCGGATGATCCTGCAGCAGACAAGGCTTGATGTTGGCCGCAAGACGGATACCCGCCGCCATAAACGCCTGGCTCATCACCTTCGGCTGCGGCACCTTTTCATAATTCCAGTTAAACACGTAGCGTTTGTTATTGATGGAGGTGTAGCCCGACGAAAGCTGGAATGAGTCGCAAGGAATCGCGTGCTGCTGGCTCAGCCGAATAAAGTTCATCAGCTGATTTTGGGCGTCGGGTGCGTCGGTGTAATGCATCGTTGAGCCGCTGTAGCCGAGGCTCCATTTTGGCCCGAAGAAGGTTTTCCCGGTCAGGCGCACGAAGGCCTTGGTGACGTCCAGCACGCGCGGGCCGAGAAAAAGGTAATAGTCCAGATCGCCGGCTTCCGCCTGCCAGCGGCGATAGGCCAGATGATAGTTGTCTATCTCGTTGCCCAGATCCAGCCAGCAGCTGCTCAGGTTGTCATAGAACAGGCCAAAGCTGACGTCGTCCCGGCGCGTAATGGTGAAGGGAATATGCTTGTAAAGCGGGTCGGTCGACACCGCGTTATAGCCCATTGCGTCCAGATTACGCATCTCATAGCGCCTGCCGGTGCGGTTAAGCGGCCCGGCTTTTTCACCCAGCCCGTAAAAGCGCTCCCCGGCAAAGCGCCGCTGATAGTGGGCCACGCCATCGCCGTGAGCGTTAAGCTGGTAGGCGCTGGTGGGACGATCGCAGGCGAGGGGCAGCCATTCGCCCTGGGCGGATTTGTATTCCCACTCCAGATAAAGCGGCTGGCGCACGGTCACGCGCAGGCTTTCGCTACTGATGATGAGCCTATCCGATTGCTGTTCCAGCGTGAAGCCGGGCAGGGTAAACCCGGCGTGGCTTTCGCGGTCGCGCCCCTCCCACGGGACATCCTGCTGCGGGGCGATGCTCCAGGTGCGGTCCAGCGCCAGGCCCTGTTGGCGTTTAATCAGCACGCGAAACAGCTTATCTTCCAGCACATACAGGTGCAGCGAATGCATGCCGTCGAGGGTCAGGATAACCTGGCTGTCATCTTGTTTTGCGAGCGTCCAGTTCTTAAGTGTTTTCATGAGAGACCATCCATTCAGGTGCGTTTTGCGCGGCGTTCGGCGATAAATGCCACCAGGAACACCGCGCCGATCAGATCAAAAAAGCCCATGGCGATAAACAGCGGGTTGAAGCCAATCTTGTCGGCGGTCACGCCGATGATCAGAGAGAAGATAAAGCTGGCAATCCAGGCCGCCGAACCGCGCATGCCGTTGACTGTGGCCATCTGGCCTTTATCAAACGAGTCCACCACCAGCGCGCTGAGCATGCAGGAGATAATCTGGTGCCCGAAGCCGCCGATGGAGATAAGCAGGATGGCAATCCAGGGATCTTTGGTGACGGCGACCAGCGCCAGAGAAAGCATCAGGAACGCGCCGGTTACCGAACTCGCCACCACTGAATTGGTGCGCGAGCAGCCAAAAATACGGACGTAAACTTTGGTCAGATAGCCGCTGGCAATGCTGCCGATATCGGCGGCGAGGAACGGCAGCCAGGCGAACATAGCAATCTGTTTGAGATCCATTCCGCGTTCGTTGGCCAGGTAAAGCGGAACCCAAAAGCTCAGGACCGCCCAGGCGGGTTCCGCCATAAAAGCTGGAATGGCGATGCCGTAAAAGCGTTTATTTTTGGAGACGGTTTTCAGGGCGGTGAAAAACGGCAGTTTCACGGCGGGCGGCTCGTTGTCCTGCTTGATGAACGCCAGTTCTTCCTTGCTCAGGTTCGGGTGCTGCTCCGGGTTGTGGTAAAACAGCCACCACAGCACAACCCACCCTAGCGCCAGCGCGCCGCTGAACATAAAGGCACCCTGCCAGCCAAAAAAACTGTGGGCAAAATAGATAATCGGCGGAGCCAGCATTGCGCCGATGGAAAAGCCCACCCCGGCCCAGCCTGCGGCAATCGGTCGCTCTTTTTTCGGGAACCATTCACCCAGCGTTTTGGCGTTGGCGGGCGTGGCTGCGGCCTCCGCACCGCCCATCATGAAGCGCAAAATAGCCAGCTGTAACCAGCTCCCGGCGCCGGCATGCAGCATGCACATCACCGCCCAGATGCTGGCGCAGATCAGAAAGCCGATCTTCAGGCCAATCACGTCTATCAGCCAGCCGCAGAGAGGCTGGAACAGGGTATAGGCCAGCTGAAAAGCACCGACTATCCAGGAATATTGTTCGGTGGTAATGCCGAGGGAGGTTTTCAGTTCAGGCGCCAGGATCCCCAGCGCATTACGCGTGATGTAGTTCACGGTGACGCCAAGTAAGAACAGAACCAGAACCCACCAGCGCAAATGCCGTAAAACGCGTCCTGCCTTAACGGCGGTTATCGGTTGGTCGATGCCATGACTCATAGTTCACTCCACCTTGTAGGGTAATTAGTAGAATTGGTATGCCACTATTTTTGGCGATGGATTTAATTTAATTATTTGATTTTTATATATTTAATTCTATTTGTGTTTTCAGTGAGAACCTTATTGGTTAACAAAATGGAGCGTAATTGAGTTATCAGCCAACCAATAGCGCAATTTTTGCAAATATTTTCACTACCTCGATCCGACGCGAAGAAATAACGCTAAATCTCCGGCACTATGGCGTACTCACAGTCATGAAAATTTTTTCATTTCACAAACGGGCGTCGATCACAAAATGAGTAAAACGCTAAAAATCACCGAAATTGCCGCGCAAACGGGGCTGTCGATAAGCACCGTTTCCCGCGTGCTGGCGGGTAAGGGGAATACCAGCGAGTCGGCCCGCCAACGGGTACTGGCCTGCGCCAAAGCTAAGGGGGTATTGCAGGGCATTGCCGCGGGCAGATTATTGGTCAACAGCCTGGTGGTTTTTGCGCCCCGTCGGGCGTTTGATGAGCGGCTGGACGTCTTCTACTACCGGGTGATGCAGGGCATCGGCAAGGCGCTGGTGCCTCACGACGCCAGGCTGCGCTTCTGCGCGCTGGAAGAGAATGACAGCGATACCGGACTGTTTCTCAGCAAGATGAACGAGCCGGAAACCGAAGCGGCCATTCTGCTGGGGATTGATGATCCGCACATCCACGATCTGGCGGCGGATCTGGGCAAGCCTTGCGTGCTGATCAACTGCCAGGATCGCAAAATGCGTCTTTCAGGCGTGGCGCCGGATCACCTGATGACCGGCCGCTTTGCCGCAAATTATCTGTTCGACATGGGGCATAAAGGCGTACTGACGTTAATGTGCCTGCGTCGCTACACCATGGACCAGCGCCTGGCCGGGATTCGGGATGCGTGGGACAGCCGTAATTTGTCGTTTGATGAGACCCGGCATTTGTTAGTCGCCCAAAGCTTCGGTGCCAAAGAGAGCGAGGCCTTAATCAGCGATTATCTGGCCGTTACGCCGCGACCGGCCTTGCCGAGCGCGCTGTTAGTCGGCGGCGACTTTATGGCGGCAGGTGCCGTTAGTGCTCTGCAAAAAGCAGGGCTGCGCGTGCCGCAGGATATGTCGGTAATGAGCATCGATGGCTTTAACCTGGCCGAAATCCATGACGTGCCTTTAACCTCGGTTCATGTTCCCAGGGACGAGCTGGGTGAGGAGGCGGTTCAACTGCTGCAGCAGCGCCTGATGCGCCCGGAAGCGCCGGTGGTGAATATTCTGTTGGGCGGTACGCTGAAGGTGCAGGCGTCAGTGCGGCGCGTGGGAGCGGGGAAAGGTCGAGTGGCGGTGACCAGCGATAAACTCTACGACTGAGCAGAAAAAAAGCATAAATAAACCCTAAACAGCGCAGGTTCTTTGCCTTGCGCCCGAAGTTTAAATCCCTACTATAGGCCGCGGAAGACTTGCAGTATCTCGTTAGGCGAGGCTCCTGTACAAACATAGGTTGCTGATCTGACGACGTCGAGAGACGCCCAAGATTAGGACAGGTTATATCGAGCGAAGGTATAACCCCAGGTAACTTCCCCCGCTTTAGGGGATACGTTGTGCAGTGCTAAAACCGAGACATGGAGATAGCGTCAGCACTCTCATATCTTGCTTCGCCCCAGGATGAGGACTGTTTATTTTTAAAACAGTAACCGGGGAAAAATCATGACCTTTTCAACTAATACCTCAGCGCACACCCGCGCTTCACTGGCCGTGTCCGTCAAACTGCCATCCTCAGACTCACAAAACACCGTGCTGGCTTACCTGAGCCAGGATTACATCGCTTTACCGCCGGGCACTTCGGTGCAGGATGCGCAGGCGTTGTTCTGTTCGGGCATTAAAAATGAGCAGATCCCGTCGCAGATATTTGTGATGGACGACGATGCTCATCTGTTTGGCCTCGTGCCGGTAAAATCACTGCTGCAGGCCGACAAAGAGGCGCTACTCAGTGATCTGATGCGGCCCGTGGCGTTCTCATTAACGCCGGAAAAAACGCGGCATGAAGCCTGCGTGGATATTAAAAAGGCGGGCGCTAACTACATCCCTGTTTTGAGCTACGGCAAGCTGAAAGGCGTGCTGGGCCCGCAGGAAATCGCTCAGCTGCTTGAGGACGAAAACACGCTGGACAGCCAGCTGCAGGGCGCGTCGTCGCCGCTGGAAACGCCCTATCTGCAAAGCAGCGTCTTTACGCTGTGGCGCAAAAGATCGGTCTGGCTGCTGCTGCTGTTTGTGGCCGAGGCTTACACCAGCTCGGTGATTAAATCGTTTGAAGATCAGCTTGAGGCGGCGATTGCGCTGGCGTTCTTTATCCCGTTGCTGATTGGCACCGGCGGCAATACCGGCACACAAATTACCTCGACGCTGGTCAGGGCGATGGCGCTCGGCGAAGTGGGGCTAAAGGATTTGGGCGCTATTTTGCGCAAGGAGATCTCGGCCTCGGTGCTCATTGCCTTAACCATTGGCACCGCCGGGTTTATTCGGGCCTGGATGCTGGGCGTGGGTATGGAAGTGATGATGGTGGTCAGCCTGACGCTCATCGCTATTACCGTCTGGAGCGCGATTGTTTCTTCGATTATTCCGATGCTGCTTCGTAAGGTGAATATCGATCCGGCCGTGGTGTCGGCGCCGTTTATCACGACCTTAATCGACGGAACCGGGCTGCTGATTTACTTCGAAATCGCCAAGGTGATGCTCACCGATCTGGCGGTCTAAAAATAACGGGGATAATGATATCCCCGTTTTCGTTTTTACCCGCAAACTTCACACTGCGGGTTACGTGCCAGCTTCATCTCTCTGAACTGACAGGTCATCGCATCGTAAAGCACGATTTTCCCGCGCGCTGGGGTGCCGTAGTTTGCCAGCAGCTTGATGGCCTCCATGGCTTCCAGCGAGCCGATAATCCCGACCAGCGGGGCCATAACGCCAGCCTCAACGCAGCTCAGCGTACTTTCGCCAAACAGACGGCTCAGGCAGCGGTAGCAGGGCTCGTTATCCTGATACGTGAAGACGCTAATCTGGCCCTCCATGCGAATGGCCGCCCCGGACACCAGCGGGATCTTATGCTGATGGCAGCCGCGATTGAGCTGGTTGCGTATAGCCACGTTATCCGTGCAGTCCAGCACCACATCGTGGCGGGCGATTAACCCGGAAAGCTGAGGGTATTCGAGCATCGCATTGACGGTGTCGAGTTGGATATGCGGATTAATCGCCGCCAGCGAATCCTGCGCGGAATCCACCTTCGGTTTGCCAATGGTGGCATCGCTGTGCAGCGTTTGCCGCTGGAGGTTTGAGAGCGAAACGGTGTCGAAATCGAGCAGCGTGAGCTGGCCCAAGCCCGCGGCTGCCAGATACTGCGCCGCCGCGCAGCCCAGCCCGCCTAGCCCGACGATGAGCACTCGCGAAGCCTTAAGCTTTTCCTGGCCGTCAAAGTCAAAGCCGCGCAGCACAATCTGGCGGTTGTAGCGCAGCATCTCCTCATCGCTAAGCTCGACCATTTCAGCCTCCGAACAGCGGATTAAACGGTTCGACCTCAACCCATTCCCCGGCCTCTACGTTGCCGCGTTCGCGCTCCAGCACCACAAAACAGTTGGCCTGGCTGAAGGAGCTGAAAATATGCGATCCCTGATGCCCGGTGCTTAACACCTCCAGGTCGCCTTGCTCATTGCGGCGAAGAATGCCGCGCTGGAAGTCGAGGCGGCCAGGCGATTTCTTCAGCTTGCCGACGGTGCGAACGCGCATGCGCGGCGGCAGAGGGCTGGCGATTTGCCCGCTCAGCTTCGCCAGCAGCGGCTGCACTAGCTGGTAGAACGTCAGAGCGGCGGAAACCGGATTGCCCGGCAGGCCGCAGAACCAGCTGTTTTTCAGGCGTCCAAAGGCAAACGGTTTGCCCGGTTTAATCGCCAGCTTCCAGAAGCCGACTTCGCCCAGCTCTTCGAGGATTTGTTTGGTGTAATCGGCTTCGCCCACGGAAACACCGCCGCTGCTGATGACCACATCTGCCCGGCTGTCCGCTTCGTTAAACACCGCGCGAAGGGCCGCCTGGTCATCCCGAACGATGCCGAGGTCGATCACTTCGCAGCCCAGCTGCTTCAGCATGATTTGTACCGCCAGGCGGTTGGTATCGTAGATTTGGCCTTCGGCCAGCGGCTGGCCCGGAAGTTGGAGTTCGTCGCCGGTGGAGAACACCGCCGCACGCACTTTGCGAAAGACCTTCACTTCCGGGATGCCCAGAGAGGCAATCAGCGGCAGTTCAGCGGCGGTTAATTTCACGCCTGCGGCCAGCACGCTGGCGCCCTGATGGATATCCTCACCGCGACGGCGAATATTCTGGCCGTTCTTCACCGGAGCGCTAAAACGCACGCCGCTTTCGGTGACTTCCGTCTCTTCCTGCATCACAACGGCTTCAGCTCCGACAGGGATCGGCGCGCCGGTCATGATGCGCACGCAGGTGCCTGCAGGCCATTCACCGCTAAACGGTTGTCCGGCGAAGGCTTTCCCGGCGACGGGCAGTGCGCCCCCGGCTTTGATATCCGCCAGCCGCACCGCGTAGCCGTCCATTGCTGAGTTATCGAAACCGGGGACATCCAGCGGCGAGACCACCGGGGCCGCCGTGACGCGGCCCGTGGCCAGCAGCAGCGGCAGGGTTTCTGTTTCAGACAACGGATGAATACGGGACAGCATCTGTTCAAGTGCGGTTTCAAGCGGGATCAGCCCGGCGGTAAATTCCATTCATGACTCCTGGGGCAGGGACAAAATAAGGCCTTAGTATGGCAGAAAACGCCGCCTGACGGCATGTCTGGGATCGGTAAAAACCTTTCGTCAGTGGTCGGACATGCGTTACATCACGTTGTCACGTTTCTTCTTTACGCTCGGCCTGCGTGTCAATCGCCATTGGCTATAGTCATTGTGGCTAATAAAAAACCTTGCAAGGAAGAACTGATGATAAGCAAACAAAAAGCATTCAAATTCAGTATGCTGGCCGCCGCTGTGGGCTTCACCTCATCTGCATTTGCCTTTGACTCCCTCACCGTTTTTGGCGACAGCCTCAGCGATACCGGCAACAACGGGCGCTGGACCTGGAACAACAGTCAGAACAAACTCTATGACGAGCAGCTCGCCGCACATTATGGCCTGACGCTGGCGCCTTCCCGCGAAGGTGGGAGCAACTATGCCGCAGGCGGGGGCACCGCTGTGCCCGCGCTTAATCCAGCCGATAATACGCAAAGCCAGGTTCAGCGCTACCTGAGCCAGACCGGTGGGCGGGCGGATGGCAACGGCTTATATATTCACTGGATCGGTGGCAACGATCTTGCCGCGGCCGCCACTCAGCCTGCGCTGGCGCAGGGGATAGCGGCTAACAGCGCGGCCAACGCCGCCGCTCAGGTGGGGGCTTTGCTTGATGCGGGCGCCGGGCTGGTGGTGGTGCCGAACGTTCCGAATATCGGCGCCACGCCAACGCTAATGGAACTGGTACTCAGCGCCGGGCTTGGGGCGGCGGCCACGCCTGCGATTCAGGCTGCCTATGCGTCTTTGGATGCGGCACAAACGCCTGACCTGGCGAGTCGTCAGCAGGCGATTCATCAGGCGTTGCAGGCGGCGGCTTCCGTTGTCAGTGCCAATCCGCTCGTTCAGCAAGGGGTAGCCGCGCAGCTGATAGCCGCCTACGATCGGGCCGTGCAGCAGGCCGCTTTGCTTACCACGTTCTACAACAGCGCCGAAGATCAGGCCCTGCTGCAGCATGGGGGGAATATCGCGCGGGCGGATATCAACGGCGTCTTCCAGGAGATTCTGGCTAATCCTCAGGCCTTCGGTCTGACAAACACCGCCGGGATGGCCTGCCCGCCGGGCGTGGCGGCGACCGACTGCACCAGCGCCACGCCGGGATTTAACGCCGCGCAGGATTATCTGTTTGCCGATCATTTCCACCCGAGCCCGCAGGTTCACAGCATCATTGCCCAGTACATTGAGTCGATTATCGTCGCGCCCGTCCAGGTCACACGCCTGAACCAGGGCACGCAGGCGATGGTGCGCGGCAGCCGGGCAACGCTTGACAGCCGCTATCAGCAGTTGCGGCAGGGTGATAACGCCGCAGGTTCACTGGGCGTGTTTGGCGGCTACAGCGGCGGGTATCAGCGGTACAGCGGCAATAGCGAAACCGGCGACGGCAAAGGTAACACCAATAACCTGACGGTCGGTCTCGACTATCAGCTGAACGAAAACGTGGTGCTGGGCGGGCTGATCGCCGGTTCGCTGGACAATCAGCGCCCGGACGACGGCTACCGCTACGATACCCGAGGTTTTCAGGCGGCGCTCTTTGGCCAGCTTCGCGCGGGCCAGGCCTGGCTGAACGGGGACGTGCATTATCTCTCTGCCGACTTCACCAATATTCAGCGCGATATCACCCTGGGGCAGCTTACCCGCACGGAAAAAGGCGACACCGACGGCAGGCTGTATGGCGCGCGATTGACGGCTGGCTACGATATCCCCGTCACGGCCTGGCTAACCACGGGGCCGGTGCTGCAGTACGCCTGGGATTACAGCCACGTAAACGGCTACAGCGAAAACGGCAGCAGCAGCACGGCTATGCGCTTTGGCGACCAGAACGGCCATTCGCAAATCGGCAGCGCGGGCTGGCGCGTGGACACGAAGCTGGGCGTCATTAATCCCTGGGCGCAGGCAAGCTATCGCCATCAGTTCGGCGATGACAGTTATCGTGCGAACGGCGGCCTCAAATCCACGGCGCTGACCTTCAGCCGCACCGGTGCTCAGCTGGATAAAAACTGGGCCGATATCGCCATCGGGGCAGATATGCCGCTTTCGAATACCGTGTCCGCATTCGCGGCGGTGGCACAAACGGCAGGCTTAAGCGACGGGAACCAGACCAGCTACAACGTGGGGATCAGCGCGAAGTTCTAAGATTTTGTTATTACCACAGAAATAGCGGCTTTGGTTTAATTGGCCGCTATTTCTCCTTCCCGCCAGGGCGGAAAAAGGCTCATAGAGTAAAGTCAATTTTCTTTACAACACTTTTACGTCTTTCTATATTCAAAAATCGTATCAATGTTTGGCAACGATTCTGATATTTATAGAAAAAACGCTGCCGGATATCACTTTCTACAGGCAATGCCGAATGACCAAAGCCGTTATCGCTATTCATGGCGGGGCCGGAGCCCTGACCCGCGCCCACCTGACGCCGGAAAAAGAGCTGCAATTTATTAGCGCACTCTCCGACATTGTTGAAGCCGGGCAGCAGATCCTTGAACGCGGCGGCAGCGCGCTGGACGCGGTGACCGAGGCGGTGCGCCTGCTCGAAGAATGCCCGCTGTTCAACGCCGGGAAAGGATCTGTGTTCACCAGTGATGGTACACATGAGCTGGACGCCTGCGTGATGGATGGCAACAGCCTGAATGCCGGGGCGGTGGCGGGCGTGAGCCATATTCGCAACCCGATCCTGGCGGCAAGATTAGTGCTGGAAAACAGCCCGCACGTGCTGATGATTGGCGAAGGGGCGGAGCGTTTTGCCGCGCAGAATGGGCTTGAGCCGGTCGAGGCCACGCTCTTTTCGACCGAAGAACGCTATCAGCAGCTGCTGCGCGCCCGTGAAAGTCAACAGACTCTGCTGGATCATGACGGGGCTGAGCCGATTGATGCCGATAAAAAATTTGGCACGGTAGGCGCAGTGGCGCTGGATAAACTGGGGAATCTGGCGGCGGCAACGTCCACCGGCGGAATGACCAACAAACTGCCGGGCCGGGTAGGGGATTCTCCCTTAGTCGGCGCGGGCTGCTATGCCAACAACGCCAACGTGGCCGTGTCCTGCACCGGCACGGGCGAAGTTTTTATCCGCACGCTGGCGGCCTACGATATTGCGGCCCTGATGGAGTATGCCGGACTAAGTCTGCAGCAGGCCGTTGACCGCGTGGTGATGGAGAAACTGCCCGCGCTAGGCGGCAGCGGCGGCATGATTGCCATCGACAATCAGGGGAACGTCGCGCTGCCGTTTAACAGCGAAGGAATGTACCGTGGCTTTGGCTTTGTCGGCGATGCCCCGAACGTAGGAATTTATCGTGACCAGGAGAGTTAATGCCGCACAGCCATGAGCTACCGGACGAGCAGGTGCTTGCCGTTAGCGATCTCAATATTCGCTTTCGCCAACAGCAGCAGGTTACCGACGCGGTACGCCACCTGTCGTTGACCCTTAACCGGGGCGAAACGCTGGCTATCGTGGGCGAGTCTGGTTCCGGGAAGTCGGTCACGGCGATGGCGCTGATGCGCCTGCTGGAGCAGGGCGGCGGGCAGGTTAGCTGCGACAAGCTGCTGCTGCGTCGGCGTAATAAAGAGGTGCTGAACCTGCCCGAGCTGAGCAACGCCCAGATGCGTCGCGTGCGCGGGGCGGATGTGGCCATGATTTTCCAGGAGCCGATGACCTCGCTTAATCCGGTGTTCACCGTGGGCGAACAAATCGCTGAGTCCATCCGTTTACATCAAAAGCTGGATGGACGTGCGGCGCTGGCGGAAGCAAAGCGCATGTTAGAACGCGTGCGTATTCCTGAGGCACAGGCCATCCTGAACCGCTATCCGCACCAGCTTTCCGGGGGGATGCGCCAGCGAGTGATGATTGCTATGGCGCTCTCCTGCCGCCCGGCGGTATTGATCGCCGATGAACCGACAACTGCCCTCGACGTGACTATTCAGGCACAAATCCTGCAGCTTATTCGCGTTCTGCAGGATGAAATGCAGATGGGCGTCATTTTTATCACCCACGATATGGGCGTGGTGGCGGACATCGCCGACAGGGTGCTGGTGATGTACCGGGGGGAAGCGGTTGAAACCGGCACCGTGGAGCAAATATTCCAGAACCCGCAGCACGCCTACACCCAGGCTTTGCTGGCTGCCGTACCAAGGCTTGGCGCCATGAACGGCAGCGATTTACCGCGCAAATTCCCGCTGATAGTCCCAGGCCAACCGAATAAGCAAGAGCCCGAAACCGAGCAGGATACGATTCCTCCCGGCGCGAAGCCGGTGCTTGAAGTTCGCGATCTGGTGACCCGCTTCCCGCTGCGTAGCGGAATATTCAACCGGGTGACGCGCCAGGTGCATGCCGTTGAAAAGGTGAGTTTTGATTTATTGCCCGGCGAAACGCTGGCGCTGGTGGGCGAGTCCGGCTGTGGTAAATCGACCACCGGGCGCTCGCTGCTGCGGCTGGTGGAAACCCAGGGCGGCACCATCACCTTTAACGGTCAGCGTATTGATAATTTGCCTAACGGCGAGCTGCAGCACGTTCGCAAAGACATTCAGTTTATTTTCCAGGATCCGTATGCCTCGCTGGATCCGCGCCAGACCGTCGGCTACTCCATTATGGAGCCGCTGCTGGTGCACCAGGCGATGCCTAAAGAAGAGGCCCAGCAGCGCGTCGCCTGGCTGCTTGAGCGAGTCGGTTTACAGCCTGAGCACGCGTGGCGTTACCCGCATGAGTTCTCCGGCGGCCAGCGGCAGAGGGTTTGTATTGCCCGCGCGCTGGCGCTGAATCCGAAGGTGGTGATTGCCGACGAATCCGTCTCGGCGCTGGATGTGTCGATTCGGGCGCAAATCGTTAACCTGCTGCTCGACCTGCAGCGCGAATTTGGCATCGCTTTTCTGTTTATTTCCCACGACATGGCCGTCGTGGAACGCATCAGCCATCGCGTGGCGGTCATGTATCTGGGCCAGATTGTTGAAATTGGCCCGCGCCGCGCCGTGTTTGAAAACCCGCAGCATCCGTACACCCGCAAACTTATGGCGGCGGTACCGGTGGCTGACCCAACCCGCAAGGGACGCAAGCCTGTTTTAGTGTCTGATGAGATCCCCAGCGCCACGCGCAGCCTGGGGGATGAACCGCACGTAGCACCGCTGGTTGCGGTGGGGCCGGGACATTTTGTCGCCCGCCACCCCATCGGCAGCAGTGAAAATCGCCTATAAAGGAAAACAATAATGACAGCTAACACAACGCAAAAATGGCTGCTGGCGGCGGGACTTGCCTCCGCCGTTATCGCCACGCCCGCTTTCGCTGCTAAAGATGTCGTCGTAGCGGTGGCCTCAAACTTCACCACGCTCGATCCTTACGACGCGAATGACACACTGTCCCAGGCGGTGGCCAAATCGTTCTATCAGGGGCTGTTCGGGCTTGATAAAGACATGAAACTGCAGAACGTGCTGGCAGAAAGCTACAAAGTGTCTGGCGACGGCCTGGTGTACACCATCAAGCTGCGCACTGGCGTGAAGTTCCAGGACGGCACTGACTTCAATGCCGATGCGGTAAAAGCGAACCTCGATCGCGCCAGCAACCCGGACAACCACCTCAAGCGCTATAACCTGTATAAAACCATTGCCAAAACGGAGGTGGTCGATCCTTCCACGGTGAAAATCACCTTAAAAGAGCCGTTCTCGGCGTTCATCAATATTCTGGCCCACCCGGCGACGGCGATGATCTCCCCGGCTGCGCTGCAAAAATACGGCAAAGATATCGGCTTCCATCCGGTGGGGACCGGCCCGTATCAGCTGGATACCTGGAACCAGACCGATTTTGTGAAGGTGAAGAAATTCGCCGGTTACTGGCAGCAAGGCCTGCCGAAGCTGGACAGCATTACCTGGCGCCCGGTCGTGGATAACAATACCCGTGCGGCGATGCTGCAAACCGGCGAGGCGCAGTTCGCGTTCCCGATCCCTTACGAGCAGGCGGGCGTGCTGGAGAAAAACAGCAAGCTTGAGCTGGTTGCCTCGCCGTCGATCATGCAGCGCTACATCAGCATGAACGTCACCCAAAAACCGTTTGATAACCCGAAAGTCCGCGAAGCCATCAACTATGCGATTAACCGCCAGGCGCTGGTGAAAGTGGCGTTCTCCGGCTTCGCTACGCCAGCAGAAGGCGTGGTGCCGCCGTCGCTTGCCTATGCCGAGAAATTCAAACCCTGGCCTTATGACCCAGCCAAAGCCAAAGCGCTGCTGAAAGAAGCGGGCTTCCCGAACGGCTTTGAAACCACGCTTTGGTCCTCCCACAACCACAGTACCGCGCAGAAAGTGCTGCAGTTTACCCAGCAGCAGCTGGCGCAGGTGGGTATCAAGGTGAAAGTGACGGCGATGGACGCCGGGCAGCGTGCTGCCGAAGTGGAAGCAAAAGGGCAGAAAGAGAGTGGCGTGAGAATGTTCTACACCGGCTGGTCAGCGTCAACCGGCGAGGCTGACTGGGCGCTGTCGCCGCTGTTTGCTTCCCAGAACTGGCCACCAACGCTGTTTAACACCGCGTTTTACAGCAATCCGCAGGTGGACAAAGACCTGGCCGATGCGCTGAAAACCACTCAACCGGAAGAGAAGGCGAAGCTGTACAAAGACGCGCAGGATACGATCTGGAAAGAGTCTCCGTGGGTGCCGCTGGTGGTGGAAAAACTGGTTTCTGCCCACAGCAAAAATCTCACCGGGTTCTATGTGATGCCGGATACCGGGTTTAGTTTTGATAATGCGGATCTGAAGTAGCGTGATAATGACCCTCACCCCGGCCCTCTCCCTAAAAGGGAGAGGGGGAAAACTAAGCCTGTTGGTGCCTTGTCTCTTGATTTCCTCTCCCCTCTGGGGAGAGGGTTAGGGTGAGGGGCCGCGATGTTTAACTATTTCCTCAAACGCCTTTTGGGCCTGATCCCGACGCTGTTCATCGTGGCGGTGCTGGTATTCCTGTTCGTGCATCTGCTGCCCGGCGACCCGGCGCGGCTGATTGCCGGGCCGGAAGCGGACGCCACGGTCATCGAACTTGTTCGCAAACAGCTGGGATTGGATCAACCGCTGTGGCGGCAGTTCCTGCATTACATCACGCACGTCGTGCAGGGGGACTTTGGCACCTCGCTGGTTTCGCGCCGCCCTGTGTCTGAAGAGATTGCCAGCCGCTTTATGCCCACGCTGTGGCTGACGCTGACCAGCATGGCATGGGCGACGCTGTTTGGCCTGGTGACCGGCATTGTGGCCGCCGTCTGGCGCAACCGCTGGCCGGATCGCCTGAGCATGACGATTGCCGTGTCCGGCATTTCATTCCCGGCCTTCGCGCTGGGAATGCTGCTGATGCAGGTTTTCTCGGTTGAGCTGGGCTGGCTGCCCACGGTGGGGGCCGACAGCTGGCAGCACTACATTCTGCCGTCCATTACCCTTGGGGCGGCGGTGGCGGCGGTCATGGCGAGATTCACCCGCGCGTCGTTTGTGGATGTGCTGCACGAAGATTATATGCGTACCGCCAGGGCGAAAGGCGTGAGCGAAACGCTGATCGTGGTAAAACACGGCCTGCGTAACGCCATGATCCCGGTGATCACCATGATGGGGTTGCAGTTTGGCTTCCTGCTCGGTGGGTCTATTGTGGTGGAAAAAGTGTTTAACTGGCCGGGATTAGGGCGCCTGCTGGTGGATTCAGTGGAGATGCGTGATTACCCGGTTATTCAGGCCGAGGTTCTGCTGTTTTCGCTGGAGTTTATTGTGATCAACTTAGTGGTGGATCTGCTATATGCCGCCATTAACCCGGCCATCAGGTACAAATAAGGATGCGACTTTTAAACTGGCGACGCCAGGCCATAGTCAACGCGATGCCCGTGGTACGTGCCGGGCAAATTCGTACCCCGTGGAGCGAGTTTCTGCGGCGTTTTCGCCAGCAGCCCGTGGCGATGACTGCCGGGCTATTTGTGCTTTTGCTGATAGTGATTGCGCTCATAGCACCGTGGATTGCCCCCTTTGATGCGGAAAACTATTTCGATTACGACAGGCTGAACGACGGGCCGTCGATGCTGCACTGGTTTGGCGTTGATTCGCTCGGGCGGGATATTTTTAGTCGTGTGCTGGTCGGGGCGCAAATCTCGCTGGCCGCTGGCGTCTTTTCGGTGCTTATCGGCGCGCTAATCGGCACCTTCTTTGGCCTGCTGGCGGGCTATTACGAAGGTTGGTGGGACCGCATTATCATGCGAATCTGCGACGTGCTGTTTGCTTTCCCCGGTATTTTGCTGGCAATTGCGGTGGTGGCGGTGATGGGCAGCGGCATGACCAACGTGGTTATTGCGGTGGCGATTTTCAGTATTCCGGCCTTTGCCCGCCTGGTGCGCGGCAACACGCTGGTGCTGAAACAGCAAACTTTTATTGAGTCTGCTCGTAGCATTGGTGCCCCGGATGCGACTATCATCTTCCGGCATATTTTGCCGGGAACCGTTTCGTCAATTGTGGTGTATTTCACGATGCGCATCGGGACCTCGATTATTTCCGCCGCAAGCCTGTCATTTCTCGGCCTCGGGGCTCAGCCACCGACGCCGGAGTGGGGCGCTATGTTGAACGAGGCGAGGGCGGATATGGTGATTGCCCCGCATGTGGCTATTTTCCCGAGTCTTGCCATCTTTTTGACCGTGCTGGCGTTCAACTTGCTGGGGGATGGACTGCGGGACGCGCTGGATCCGAAAATTAAAGGCTAAGCTGAGTCAGTAGATTCGTTGCCCTGGAGTGAAGAAATGAGAAAAATAACCGGGGCACTTCTGCTAAGCCCGTTGCTGATTGCCACTGCCTGCCCGGCGGCCAACTGGTCGCTTGGCGCGCAGGGGGGCCTGTATCAAACCCCTTACCAAACCCGGCACCAGCTTCGCTGGGCGCTGCCCTACGTCGGCTACGACGGCAAAACCTGGTACCTCGACGGCACCGAAGCGGGCTATAACTTCATCAATACCGACACGCTGCTGCTGCGCGCTAAAGTCTATTACTACGATACCCTGTATCAGGCAGATACCGGGCAGACGCCCGCGCTGCGGGGGCTGAATAATCGACATAGCACGATGATGGGCGGCATGACGATGCAATACACCACGCCGATAGGCGCGTTCAGCGCGACAATTGCGGGCGACACGCTGGGCGTCAGCAACGGCCTAACGGCGAATACGGCCTATATTGCAATGGCGCAGTGGGGCGATTTCACGCTGGTGCCGGAAGCCGGAGTGGACTTCTCGAATGCGCAAAACACGCGCTATTACTATGGCGTTTCAGAGAAAGAGTCGGCAAAAACAGGCCTTGCGGCATGGCGGCCACAGGGCAGCATAGTGCCTTACGCGCAGCTGGCAATGAACTACGCCTGGACGCCGCTCTGGAACACGTGGGCGCAGTTCACCCAGCGTTTTTATCCGAGTGCTATCAGCGACAGCCCAATGGTGAATAAAAATAACCTGCGGGAGTTAACGGTGGGGATGAGTTATACGTTTTAAGTATTTTCGCCCCTCAGCCCAAAGGGGCGAGAGAAAACAAGGATAGAGGGGGGGGATTATTCCCTCTCCCTTGTGGGGAGAGGGTTAGGGTGAGGGGCAAACTAAACCACTGAACCCCACAGATCGTACTCATCCGCGTTTTCAACTTTCACACGGACAACGTCGCCTGGTTTCAGCTTGGTTTCGCCATTCAGGTAAACCGCGCCGTCGATTTCAGGGGCATCCGCCATGCTGCGGCCGATGGCGCCTTCTTCGTCCACTTCATCCACCATGACCAGAATCTCGCGGCCCACTTTTTCCTGCAGGCGCTCGGCAGAGATTTTCTGCTGCAGCTGCATAAAGCGGTTCCAGCGCTCCTCTTTCACTTCTTCCGGCACCTGGTCAGGCAGCTCGTTGGCGGTCGCGCCGTCAACCGGGCTGTATTTGAAGCAGCCCACGCGATCCAGGCGCGCTTCTTTCAGGAAGTCGAGCAGCATCTCGAAGTCTTCTTCGGTTTCACCCGGGAAGCCGACGATAAAGGTCGATCGCAGGGTCAGATCCGGGCAGATTTCACGCCACTGCTTGATGCGCTGCAGCTGACGATCCGCAGAACCAGGGCGCTTCATCAGCTTCAGAATGCGCGGGCTGGCGTGCTGCAGCGGGATGTCGAGGTACGGCAGAATCTTGCCTTCCGCCATCAGCGGGATCACATCGTCAACGTGCGGATACGGGTAAACGTAATGCAGACGCGTCCAGACGCCCAGCTTAGCCAACTGCTCACACAGGCTAACCATGCTGGTTTTGACCGGAGCGCCGTTCCAGAACCCGGTGCGGTGCTTAACGTCCACGCCGTAAGCGGAAGTATCCTGGGAGATCACCAGCAGCTCTTTCACGCCCGCTTCAACCAAACGTTTTGCCTCTGCCAGCACGTCGCCGATTGGGCGGCTGTCCAGATCGCCACGCATGGACGGGATAATGCAGAAGGTGCAGCGATGGTTGCAGCCTTCGGAAATTTTCAGATACGCGTAGTGACGCGGCGTCAGCTTCACGCCCTGTTCCGGCACCAGGCTCAGGAACGGGTTGTGCTGCGGTTTGGGCACGTAATGGTGAACGTGCTGCAGAACCTGCTCGTAGCTGTGTGGGCCGGTGATTTCCAGTACCTTCGGATGCACTTCGCGGATCTGATCTTCTTTTGCACCCAGGCAACCGGTGACAATCACCTTACCGTTTTCGTTCAGCGCTTCGCCGATGGCTTCCAGTGATTCCTGGACGGCGCTGTCGATGAAGCCGCAGGTGTTGACGATGACCATGTCGGCGTCGTCATAGCTTGGCACCACGTCATAGCCTTCGGTGCGCAGTTCAGTCAGGATGCGTTCGGAGTCCACGAGGTTTTTCGGGCAGCCGAGGGAGACAAACCCGATACGGGGTTGTTGGGTCACATTGCTCATAGCTTAAAAAGTGTTCAATTATTAGAAAGATTAGGGCAGGGATTCTACAGAGGTTGGGCGGGAATTTGTACTGGAGAATTGCAGTTTGCGTTAGACGTGATTTATTCCGCTTCGGTTTGCCCACCGCATACTCGGGCTTGCCCGGTAAATAGCATCAAATGCGAAAGATATTCGCTGCGAATCCCCATCCCTTGACCATACTTAATCTGTGGGTTAATGGGTAACCCACGAGGAGGATGCGCTATGTCCGGACGTACGCTCAAACACGACCTGCTGCAAAAGCTGCAGGTCGCGAAGGGGGAGATCGCCGCCTACCTGGCGTTGAGAAAGGCCAAAGGGTACATGTCTGTCAGCGAAAGCGAACAGCTGCGGACCCGCTTGCTGGATGTCTGCCACCGGAGCCGCGATGCCGCCTTTGTGCTGCAGGCGAGCCTGGCCGACGATGAAAAAGATGATTTTCGCCATGCCGTTGAGGCGTGTTCATCCGCCGCACTTTGCCTGATGAGCGGGCGTAAAGACTGCCCGCAATACATCGCGGTTGATGCGGCAAAGCTTGAAACCAGCCTGATGCAGCTCACCCGTAGCCTGAATGCACTGGCAGAACGCGGAAAGGCCATTGAAGCCTGACCCGAGCGCGGGGAGTCTGCCTGGCTCCCCGTTCTTAATGTTATGTAAAACCGGGCAGTCGATTATCTCCGGCGGCTACCCTTAAGGAATAGCCAAAACCAGGAGATTGCCATGCCGCCGTTCCCGTCCCGCACGCTTATTGCCGCCGCGCTACTTTTCTCTGCTTCTTATGCCCTGGCTGCCAAAACCAACGTTGAAGTCCTGCAAACCAACCTGTCCCACCCGTGGGCGCTGGACTTTTTACCGGATAACCAGGGCATGTTGATTACCCTGCGTGGCGGGGAGCTGCATCTGTGGCAGCAGGGCAAGGGACTGTCCGCGCCGATTAGCGGCGTGCCCGTTGTCTGGGCACACGGGCAGGGCGGTTTGCTGGATGTTGTGCTGGCCCCGGACTTTGCCAGCAGCCGCCGCGTGTGGCTTAGCTTTGCCGAAGGCGGCAGCGACAATAAAGCCGGTACTGCCGTCGGGTATGGAACGTTAAGCCGGGATCTGAAGCGGCTGGAAAACTTTAAGGTTGTGTTCCGCCAGACGCCAAAACTCTCCACCGGCAACCATTTCGGCGGACGCATGGCGTTTGACGGGCAAGGCCATGTGTTTATCGCGCTGGGGGAAAACAACGAGCGCGCTACGGCTCAGGATCTCGATAAGCTGCAGGGCAAAGTGGTGCGGCTTAATGCCGATGGTTCCGTCCCGCAGGATAACCCGTTTACAGGCAAACCAGGCGTCCGGCCTGAAATTTGGTCTTACGGGCACCGTAACCCGCAGGGATTAGCCATTAATCCGGCCAACGGCGAGCTGTGGCTAAACGAGCACGGGCCGAAAGGTGGCGATGAAATCAATATCCCGGCAGCCGGGAAAAACTACGGCTGGCCGCTGGCGACCTGGGGCATTAATTACAGCGGGCTTAAGATCCCCGAAGCCAAAGGAGGGGAAGTTGAAGACACCGAGCCGCCGATTCATTACTGGAAAGTCTCTCCTGCCATAAGCGGCATGGCGTTTTATTCGGCTGACACCTTCCCGCAGTGGAAAGGCAAGCTGTTTATCGGCGCACTCAAGGAAAAGAATCTGATTGAGCTAACGCTGGACGGCGACAAGGCGACGGCCGAACAGCGGCTGCTGGGGGATCGTAAAAAGCGTATTCGCGATGTGCGCGTCGGTCCGGACGGCTATCTGTATGTCCTGACCGACGAATCTGACGGCGAGCTGCTAAAAATCAGCCCGGCTGAAGGCTAAATCAGGTCAGCGGGATCATCACAATTTTCTTGAACGCCGGGCGCTGGGTCAGTTGCTGATACCAGCGTTGAAGATTTGGCACCGCATCCCACGGAATATCAAGGTTGAGCAGGCTGTAGATCTGCGGGCCAAAGGCGAGGTCGCCCAGACCAAAGGTTTCGCCACCCAGCCAGGGCTGTTTAGCCAGTTCCGCATCTGCAATCGCAAACAGCTTGTTGCAGGCCACAATGCTTTGCTCAATCAGCTTCTGATCGCGCTCTTCCGGCGGGGTTCTGACCAGGCTGGCGTACACCCCACGGTAGGGGCCAGCGACTGCCGTAGCGGACCAGTCCATCCATTTTTCACCTTTGGCACGTTCTGCCGGGGCATTTACCCACAGCGAATCGCGACCATATTCAGCCGCCAGGTAGCGCACGATGGTGTTGGATTCCCACAGCGTCAGCCCGTGTGCGTCGTCGTGAATGCACGGCACCAGGCCATTCGGGTTCATCGCCAGGTATTCAGCGTCGTGCGTCAGGCCAAATTTCCCGCCCGCGGGCACGGAGCGGTACGGCAGTTGCAGCTCTTCCAGACACCACAGCACTTTCTTCACATTGGTGGAGTTATCTCTGCCCCAAACGGTAATCATGGTGGTTCCTTTTTTTGCAGGTGGACATCGAGTATGCCCGGCTCCGGTCACGAAAACACCACTGTTTCTCAACCGAAGCTAAAAAAAATGGCGTGACGGCGGCAACTCGCGCAGATATCGAATAAACTTAAAAAACTTTACCAACTCTATGTTTCTTTAAGTGGATTCGTGCGTTATTACTCACACCCTGACTTTTGGGTGGCGGTGCGCACCGTGAATTTTTTAAGAATGGATACTCAGGTGGTTTTATGACGATCTTGCAAATGCCTGCAACACTACGTGGTTTAGTCGCAGGGACAACCCTGCTGCTGATGGCGGCTCCTGCGCTGAGCGCTGAGCAGACCGCAGATGCGCCCCAGGTCGATGGCAGAGCCTGGATTTTGATGGATTACGCCAGCGGGAAGGTGCTGGCGGAAGGAAATGCCGACGAAAAGCTCGATCCGGCAAGTCTGACCAAGCTGATGACCAGCTACGTGGTAGGACAGGCGCTGAAAGCAGGCAAGATTCACCTGACGGATATGGTGACTATCGGGAAAGATGCCTGGGCCACCGGTAACCCGGTGTTGCGCGGTTCTTCGCTGATGTTCCTGAAACCAGGCGATAAAGTCTCGGTGGAAGATCTGAACAAAGGCGTCATTATTCAGTCCGGGAACGACGCCAGCATTGCGATTGCCGACTATGTGGCGGGTAGCCAGGACTCGTTTGTCAGCCTGATGAACAACTACGCGCAGAAGCTCAAGCTCACCAACACCACCTTTAAAACTGTTCACGGCCTGGATGCTCCAGGGCAGTACAGCACCGCGCGCGACATGGCGCTGCTGGGCCAGGCGCTGATCCACGACGTGCCGGACGAGTACGCGGTACACAAAGAGAAAGAGTTCACCTTTAACAATATCAAGCAGCCGAACCGCAACCGCCTGCTGTGGAGCTCCAACCTAAACGTTGACGGCATGAAAACCGGCACCACCGTGGGCGCGGGCTATAACCTGGTCGCGTCGGCAACCTCCGGCGATATGCGCCTGATTTCCGTGGTGCTGGGGACAAAAACTGACCGCATTCGCTTCAACGAGAGCGAAAAGCTGCTGACCTGGGGCTTCCGCTTCTTCGAAACCGTAACGCCAATCAAACCTGACGCGACTTTTGTGACCCAGCGTGTCTGGTTTGGCGATAAGAGTGAAGTCAATCTGGGGGCAGGCGAGGGCGGCTCGGTGACCATTCCCCGTGGCCAGCTGAAAAACCTGAAAGCCAGCTTTACCCTGAATGAACCTCAGCTAACCGCGCCGCTGAAGAAAGGCCAGGCCGTCGGTACCATCGACTTCCTGCTGAACGGCAAATCCATTGAGCAGCGCCCGCTGCTGGTGATGGAGCCGGTTGAAGAGGGCGGCTTCTTCAGCCGCATGTGGGACTTTGTGCTGATGAAGCTCCACGGCTGGTTCGGGAGCTGGTTCTCTTAAGCGCTTACCACGTTAGCGTCAGGTTTTCCGCCGTGGCATAGTCTATAAACTCCGCGGCGGGAGGCCGGTTGGTAATAATCGTATCAAACGCCGTCAGCGGCCCCATGCAGGCGGCGCGAACCTTGCCAAACTTGGTGTCATCCACCACCAGAATATTACGCTGGGCCATGCTCAGCGCCCAATGCTTCACCGCCAGCTCATTCAAATTAAAGCAGGTTGCGCCGTAGCGCAGGTGGACGCCGGCCGCGGATAAAAAGGCGATATCCGGGCAGATATTTCCCAGGCACTCCTGGAAGTTAATCGGATTGAAAATCGCATTGCTGGCGTGAAACTCGCCGCCGCTTAAAATCACCCGGCAGTTCGGCTTCTCCTGCAGCGTCAGAAAAGTGTTGAGGGAATAGCACAGGCCAGTGAAAGGCAGATCGTCGTCAAGGGCGTCAATAATGTAAGGCGTGGTGGTGCCGCAGTCGAAGAACACGGTCTGGCGCGGGCGAACATGCTGCGCGGCGAGCCTGGCGGCGTGGCGTTTCTCTTCAACCTGGCGCGTTTTTTCATCGCTAAGCAGATAGTAGCTGGCCCCGGCGCTGCGAGGCTCCAGCACCACGTATCCCCCCAGCAGAACAACCTGACCCGGTTCGCTGTTAATGTCGCGGCGGATGGTCATTTCGGAGACGCCCAACAGCTGAGCGGCTTCTTTGAGATGAATTTTATCGCTGCGCTTCAGCGCCTGTAGCAGGCGGTTAATGCGCTCTTCACGGCGGGTTTCCATAGCGGCCTCTGAACATTAAAAAGCCCCGCTAAGCAGGGCTTTAGTTAATGCATATTACCTGTGGCGCACCGCTTAGTCACGCACCCAGCCTTTACGGATGGGGAGAGCGAAACAGTAGCGGTAAATCTGATGCAGTCGCTGGTGGATTTGTGGCCCGCGCAGGTTCCAGACTACCTGCGACAGCAGACAGGCGCTCATGCCGACCAGCAGGCCGCCGAGCATGTCCAGCGGCCAGTGCACGCCGAGATAGACTCGGGACCAGGCAATCGCGCAGCCGATCGCAAACAGCATCACGCCGGACCAGATGCGGTGCCAGCACAAAAATGCCAGGGCGAAGGTGAAGATTACCGTGCCGTGGTCGCTCGGGAAAGAATCATCCGGTGCATGATGCAGGAAGTTGTAGCCCAGCCCGACCACAAAAGGGCGAGGATGCGGGAACATATGACCGATGATCCACGACAGCGCCACGCTAATCACCAGCGCCATGCCGGTTTTGATCACCACCTGGCGCTGGGCCGGCATTTGTTTACGCTGGCCCCACAGCCAGAGCGCGACGATCAGCAGCGGGACGATACTGATCAGATCCCGGGCGAAGAAAATCGCCAGTTTTATCATCCACTCCGGTGATGACGGGGTGGCATTTATGAGCAAAAACAGATTCTGGTTGAGCGTTTCCATCATGACTTGTCCTGTGCTTTAACTGACCAGGTGGATATCGCGCCGTAAAGCACCACCTGGGTTAACCATACCCACCAACCTGCCCACAGGTTGTGGCTGAAAAAGTGCGCGCCGCGCATCACCTGGCCGTACCCCATTCCCAGGCCGAGAGAAACGCCAAGACCGAGTAAAAGCCACGCCAGACGCGGGCGTTCACGGTAAAACAAAAAAAACAGCGCCATAACGCCAAAGCCGCTGGAAGCATGGCCGCCGGGAAAACATCTTCCTGGCCCGCTGTCTGCCGGAGCGGGGCTGAAAAGCGGGTACGAGGCGGCATTCCCGCCGTACTCCACCAGGCTCCACGGGCAGGAGTGGTGGCTAAACCCTTTCAGAACGCCGACCGTTAATGCCCCAAGCCCAATGAGCAACGCCACTACCACCAGCCGTGGCTGACGACGCCAGAGTCCCCATAGCAGCGCGATAACCCCGCCTGCAATCACCAGGTCCTTTAACAGGCGGTGGTTGAGCAAATCCAGCCGCCGATCGTTTTGCAGCGGAAAACTGTGGCTGGCGGCATCAAACCAGAACCCGGTCAGCCAGCGATCCAGCTCTTCATTCCGGGAAAGCCAGCTAAAAACGGCAGCCAGTATTATCAGGATGCAAAGCTGGAAAAGATAGAAGCGGGACGGTAGTCGGTAAAGCAGTTTTGTCTTATTTACCGTTGGTTTAGGAAAATATTTCATCTTGTATTTGGCGAAGACCGTACTGACCTTAAATGCATGGCAGCAGAATATTCATCACAGATTAAGAAATCCTTAATAGAATTGAGGTATGATGTGCGCGGCTTTACACCCCGTGCTATTTGTCAGCCGTTGACTACCGCTGGTACGGGCAATTGAATACACTCTGCGCGTTTCTTTATCTTCTGAGTTCCTAATGCAACATAATACGATAGCTAACAAAACGTTAGGCCGTCAGGCGCTGCTGTTCCCGCTCTGCCTGGTGCTCTACGAATTCTCAACTTATATCGGCAATGACATGATCCAGCCGGGCATGCTGGCCGTGGTGGATCAGTTCCAGGCGGGCGTGGAATGGGTGCCGACCTCAATGACGGCTTACCTGGCGGGTGGGATGTTCCTGCAGTGGCTGCTCGGGCCGCTGTCTGACCGTATTGGCCGCCGCCCGGTGATGTTGACCGGCGTGGTCTGGTTTATTGTCACCTGCCTTGCAACGCTCCTGGCCCAGGATATTCAGCAGTTCACCTTCCTGCGTTTCCTGCAGGGCGTCAGCCTGTGCTTTATTGGCGCGGTGGGCTACGCCGCTATTCAGGAGTCGTTCGAAGAGTCGGTTTGCATCAAGATAACCGCGCTGATGGCTAACGTGGCGCTCATCGCGCCGCTGCTTGGGCCGCTGGTGGGCGCGGCGTGGATCCACGTCGCTCCGTGGGAAACGATGTTCGTGCTGTTTGCGCTGCTGGCCGCTATCTCTTTCTTTGGGCTGCACAAGGCGATGCCGGAAACCGCGACGCGTCTTGGCGAAAAGCTTTCGCTGAAAGAACTTGGGCATGACTACAAGCTGGTGCTGAAAAACCTGCGTTTTGTCTCGGGCGCGCTGGCTACGGGCTTTGTAAGCCTGCCGCTGCTGGCGTGGATTGCTCAGTCGCCGGTGATCATCATCAGCGGGGAGAATCTCAGCACTTATGAATACGGTCTGCTGCAGGTACCCATCTTTGGCGCACTGATCCTCGGTAACCTGGTCCTGGCCAAACTGACGTCCCGTCGTAGCGTGCGAAGCCTGATCATCATGGGCGGCTGGTGGATTGTGCCGGGGCTGATTGTTGCGGCAGTGGCTACGGTGGTTTCTTCTCATGCTTATTTGTGGATGACCGCTGGCCTGAGTCTGTACGCCTTTGGTATAGGCCTGGCGAATGCGGGTCTTGTGCGCCTGACGTTGTTTGCCAGCGAGATGAGTAAAGGCACGGTGTCGGCGGCGATGGGCATGCTGCAAATGCTGATCTTTACCGTCGGTATTGAGCTGAGCAAGCACGCCTACCAGTTCGGCGGCAACGGTCTGTTCAGCCTGTTTAACCTGCTGGGCGGGGTGGTCTGGCTTGGCCTGATGGTGTTGTTCCTGAAGGATAAAACTGTTGGGCAGGCAAGAGACGCCTGATTTTACCCTCACCCTAACCCTCTCCCTAAAAGGGAGAGGGGACAAAAGCAGGGTATTCCCCTTTCTAAAAGGGAGAGGGGCTAAAGATAAGGTAGTTCGATTATTTTGCAGCCCATTCCTGAACGGGAGTGGGGATAAAGCGGGATAAATCTGTTTTTTCACCCTCTCCCCGGTGGGGAGAGGGCTGGGGTAGGGAATTACTTAACCGCCATGCCAGGCTGAGCGCCGCTGTCCGGGCTCAGCAGGAAGATATCTTTCCCGCCAGGACCTGCGGCCATCACCATCCCCTCAGACACGCCAAAGCGCATCTTACGTGGGGCGAGGTTGGCCACCATCACGGTCAGGCGACCTTCCAGCTTAGACGGATCCGGGTAAGCGGTACGAATGCCGGAGAAGACGTTGCGTTTTTCGCCGCCGAGATCCAGCGTCAGGCGCAGCAGCTTGTCGGAGCCGTCCACGAATTCTGCTTTCTCAATCAGCGCAATGCGCATATCCACTTTTGCGAAGTCATCAAAGGTGATGGTCTCCTGAATCGGATCGTCAGCCAGCGGGCCGGTTACCGGCGCCGCATTCAGCGCTTTCACTTCTTCTTTAGACGCTTCCACCAGGGCTTCCACCTGTTTGGTTTCAATGCGGTTATACAGCGCCTTGAAGCTGTTTACCTTGTGGTTCAGCAGCGGAGTAGCGATGCTGTCCCAGCTCAGTTCAGCATTCAGGAAGGCTTCTGTACGCTCGGTGAGCGACGGCAGAACTGGCTTAAGCCAGGTCATCAGTACGCGGAACATATTCAGGCCCATGGTACAGATAGCCTGCAGGTCGGCATCGCGGCCTTCCTGCTTAGCCACAACCCACGGAGCCTGCTCGTCCACGTAGCGGTTAGCAATGTCCGCCAGCGCCATGATTTCGCGGATTGCACGGCCAAATTCGCGGCTGTCCCACGCTTCGCCGATGCTTTCTGCCGCGTCGGTGAAGGTTTTATACAGCTCTGCATCGGCAATCTCTGCGGCCAGCATGCCGTCAAAACGCTTGGCGATAAAGCCAGCGTTACGGGATGCCAGGTTTACGACTTTGTTGACGATATCGCTGTTCACGCGCTGCACGAAGTCTTCCAGGTTCAGGTCGATATCGTCGATGCGGGAAGAGAGCTTCGCGGTGTAGTAGTAGCGCAGGCTGTCGGCATCAAAGTGGTTCAGCCAGGTGCTGGCTTTGATAAAGGTGCCGCGAGACTTGGACATCTTCGCGCCGTTAACCGTCACATAGCCGTGAACAAACAGGTTAGTTGGCTTGCGGAAGTTGCTGCCTTCCAGCATGGCAGGCCAGAACAGGCTGTGGAAGTAAACGATATCTTTGCCGATGAAGTGATACAGCTCGGTGGTGGAATCTTTCTTCCAGTATTCGTCGAAGCTGGTGGTGTCGCCACGCTTGTCGCACAGGTTCTTAAAGGAACCCATGTAGCCGATTGGCGCATCCAGCCAGACGTAGAAGTATTTGCCCGGTGCGTTAGGGATTTCGAAGCCGAAGTAAGGCGCATCGCGGGAGATATCCCACTGCTGCAGACCTGATTCGAACCACTCCTGCATCTTGTTCGCCACCTGCTCCTGCAGCGCGCCGCTACGGGTCCATGCCTGCAGCATTTCGCTGAAGGACGGCAGGTCAAAGAAGAAGTGCTCGGAATCACGCATTTCAGGCGTCGCGCCGGACACCACGGATTTTGGATCGATAAGCTCAGTTGGGCTGTAGGTGGAGCCGCACACTTCGCAGTTATCGCCGTACTGGTCCGGGGCTTTACATTTCGGGCAGGTGCCTTTGACAAAACGGTCCGGCAGGAACATGCCTTTTTCCGGATCGTAGAGCTGAGAGATAGTGCGGTTTTTAATAAAACCGTTCTCTTTCAGACGGCCATAAATCAGCTCCGACAGCTCGCGGTTTTCGTCGCTGTGGGTGGAGTGATAGTTATCATAGCTGATGTTAAAGCCTGCAAAATCAGTCTGATGCTCCTGACTCATTTCGGCAATCATCTGCTCTGGGGTGATACCCAGCTGCTGCGCTTTCAGCATGATAGGCGTGCCGTGGGCGTCGTCTGCACAGATGAAGTTAACCTCGTTGCCGCGCATTCGTTGGTAACGGACCCAGACATCAGCCTGAATATGCTCCAGCATGTGACCGAGGTGGATTGAGCCGTTTGCGTACGGCAGGGCGCACGTTACCAATATTTTCTTCGCGGGTTGAGTCATAGTGGGAATTGCATCTTCTGATTTTAAAAAAGGGGACTTGATATTACCGGATTGGCAATTGTTTAGTAACCCCAAAGCCCGCAATAACCGCACATGAATAGGCGGCGTGGTTTCTGGTATGCTTAGCGTATTGCAATGTCCGATAAAAACATAAGGAGTCGGGATGAATTCGCAATCCCCGTCCAGCAAGTCCCCGGAACAGCTACGCGCGATGGTTGCCGGGACCCTGGCTAATTTTCAGCACCCTACCTTGAAACACAACCTCACCGCGCTGAAAGCGCTGCACCATGTCGCCATGCTTGACGACACGCTGCACGTTGAGCTGCAGATGCCGTTCGCCTGGCAAAGCGGATTTGACGCCCTGAAAGAGACCTGCAGTTCAGACCTGTTGCGGATCACCGGCGCAAAGGCAGTGGACTGGAAGCTAAGCCATCACATTGCCACGCTGAAGCGAGTGAAAAACCAGCCCGGCATTAACGGCGTTAAAAATATTATTGCCGTCAGCTCGGGTAAAGGCGGGGTGGGTAAATCGACGACCGCGGTAAATATGGCGCTGGCGCTGGCGGCCGAAGGGGCCAAAGTGGGCATTCTGGATGCCGATATTTACGGCCCGTCGATCCCAACCATGCTGGGGGCCGAACACGAGCGTCCAACCTCCCCGGACGGCAAGCACATGGCGCCGATCGTGGCGCACGGCCTGGCAACAAACTCGATCGGTTACCTCGTCACCGACGAAAACGCCATGGTGTGGCGCGGCCCGATGGCCAGCAAAGCGCTGATGCAAATGCTGCAGGAAACCCTGTGGCCGGATCTGGACTACCTGGTGATTGACATGCCGCCGGGCACCGGTGACATTCAGCTGACGCTGGCGCAAAACATTCCGGTTACCGGGGCGATGGTCGTGACCACGCCGCAGGACATCGCGCTGATCGACGCCCGTAAAGGGATCGTGATGTTCGAGAAAGTTGAGGTGCCGGTGGTAGGTATTGTCGAGAATATGAGTATTCATATCTGCAGTAACTGCGGTCACCAGGAGCCGATTTTCGGCACCGGCGGCGCGGAGAAGCTGGCGCAGCAGTATCACACCACGCTGCTGGGGCAGTTGCCGCTGCACATTACCCTGCGTGAAGACCTCGACGCCGGTAAGCCGACGGTCATTAATCGCCCGGAAAGCGACATCACTACGCTGTACCGCGACCTGGCGGGGCGCGTGGCGTCTCAGCTCTACTGGAACGGAGACGTGATCCCTGGCGAGATCGCCTTCAAAGCGGTGTAAAACGAGACGCCTCTCCCGTCATGGAGAGGCGTTTTTGTTTGCAAAAGTGAAACACCACTTTGTTGTGATTGAGGTTTGCAGGCGATGATAAGAATACTGGGTAAACGCTCATCAATTAACGTACGCAAAGTGCTGTGGACCTGCGAAGAGTCGGGGCTGGAATACCAGCAGGAAGATTATGGGAGCGGGTTCCGGTCGATTCAGTCTGCGGATTTCCTTGCCCTCAATCCCAATAGCCTGGTGCCGGTACTGCTGGATGACGATTTTGTACTGTGGGAGTCGAACAGCATCTGCCGTTATCTGGCGCGCAAAGCGGGACGGGAAGATCTGCTTCCTTCCACACCGCAAGGGGCGGCGGACGTCGAGCGCTGGATGGACTGGCAGGCAACGGAGTTTAACACGGCCTGGCGCTATGCGTTCATGGCTCTGGTGCGTAAGGATCCACGTTTTCAGGATGCGAATCAGATTCAGGAAAGCATTTCTGCCTGGACAGGTTGTGTGCAAATTCTCAATGAGCAACTTCAGAAAACCGGAGCATGGGTAACCGGCAGCCAGTTTACCCTCGCGGATATTGTCCTTGGCCTGTCGGTTAATCGCTGGAAGATGACGCCGTTCGCTCATCCTCAGATGGCGGAAATTGAGCGCTGGTATACCGCACTGAATCAGCGCCCGGCCTTTAGGCGTCATGGTAACAATGGCGTAGCGTAAGCAAAATTAGCCACGCTACCCTTTTCCTTGATTCTCTATTCAGTGACTGCCGGTGGGGGACTACCTCAACACAAAATGCATCAAATAGTATTCACCGTCCGGCCCCTCTCCTGGAGCCTCAATATGCCAGCCGTTACGTCGATAAAACTCAATCGCGTGTTCATTTCTCGCCAGGCACTTTAGCGAACCCGTTGCGGTAAATTCACTCTGCACTTTCTCCAGAAGCGCCTTTCCCGCGCCCGTTCCCTGATGTTCCGGGCTGACGAACAGGTTATGCAAAAAGTTATCCTGCACCCAGACGGAAGCGAAGCCGATGCGGTGGCCGTTATCTTCGGCTACCCAGATGCGTTCATCCTGAGTGGCGCTGTCAAAGTCTTCGAGCTGCCAGGCGCTGCCGTCGAGCCAGGGCCAGGCTTTGCGGCGGGCGTGAAGGTAAAGGGTGCGTAAGAAGGGACGATCGGATTCTTGCCAAAGTCGTAGGATCAAATGATTGCCTTTTAGGATGAAAGTTAGCCCATTGAGTCTACCCTTAAGCCTGAAGAGTGCCAATTCACCGCCGGTAAATTTAGCTCCGGCGGACAAATCCGCGCGGTTTTTGTTACAACGCGTTCGCTTCTCTATATACTGCCCGCTTTTGAGCCCTGAGATTGCCCCATGTTGAATAATGACGTACTGCTTAGCGTTCGCTACATGCTGAACCTGAATAACGATGGAATCGTTAAGATCCTTGCCCTGACCGGCACCGACGTCCCTGCGGAACAGATCGTTCCGTGGTTAAAGAAAGAAGACGAAGAAGGCTTTAAAGCCTGCCCGGATCTGATCATGGCGAACTTTCTTAACGGTTTGATCTACTTCAAACGCGGCAAAGACGAAAGCAAGCCGGAGCCGAAGCTTGAGCGTCGGATGACCAACAACATTATTCTGAAAAAGCTGCGTATCGCCTTTGAGCTGAAGTCTGACGACGTGCTGGAGATCCTGACCGCCCAGCAGTTCCGCATTTCTATGCCGGAAATTACCGCCATGATGCGTAACCCGGATCATAAAAACTACCGCGAGTGCGGCGATCAGTTCCTGCGCTACTTCCTGCGTGGTCTGACTCAGCGCCTGAAGCCTGCGAAAGCGGAATAGCAGTTAGAGACAGAAAGGGGATAACCGCCGTTATCCCCCTCAATAATATAGCCCCGAAATCAGTTCAGATGGGCACGTAACTCGCCTGCGGCCTGTGAAATGGCGGTACGCACTCCTGGCTCATCGCTGATGGCATTCAATAGACCGTAATCGTGGATCATGCCGTTATAGCGGGTCACGGTCACCGGTACGCCCGCTTCGTCTAGCTTCCGGCCAAAGGCTTCGCCTTCATCACGCAGGACGTCAAGCTCCGCTGTTTGAATCAGAGTAGGTGGCAGGCCTTTCAACTGCTCACGGCTGGCCTCCAGCGGTGAAGCCAGAATATTGTGGCGGTCGCTCTCTTTTGTGGTGTAGTTGTCCCAGAACCATTTCATCATGTTCTTACTGAGGAAATAGCCGTTTGAGAACTGGTTATAAGAGCCGGTATCAAAGCGCGCGTCGGTTACTGGCCACAGCATAACCTGGTAGCGAATCGCCGGGGTTTGCTGCGCTTTGGCCTGCAGGGCTACGGCGGCAACCATGTTACCGCCCACGCTGTTACCGGCCAGAGCAAGGCGACTGCCGTCTACACCAATTTCGCTTCCGTGTTCGGCCACCCAGCGTGTTGCTTCATAAGCCTGGTTGATGGCCACAGGGAAGTGCGCTTCCGGGGATGGGGTGTAGTTCACAAACACCGCCGCAGCGCCCGACTCAGAAACTAAATCGCGCACCAGGCGTTCATGAGTCTGGAAGTCACCCAGCACCCAGCCACCGCCGTGGAAGAACATAAATACCGGCAGTTTGCCGCTGGCATTTTGGGGCTTAACAATGGTGAGCGTTAGCGGCTTGCCGCCAACGGTAATTGTCTTTTCAGAGATATCAGCGGGGGGAAGTTTGGCGCCTTTTTGAGCATCGATCAGGACCTGGCGGGCGGCCTGGGGAGAAAGTTGCTCGATGGGTTTGCCCCCGCCGCTGTTTAAAACAGAGAGAAACTTACTCACGCCGACGGTCGGGGTCGGTGCGTCGGCGGCAAAAGCAGGGGCCAGGCCGGAAGCGGCTAACGTCATGGCGATCAGTAATGAACGTGGCATATTATCTCCTTTGCGATTGTATCGCGTGCTATTTAGTTGGTTGTGGATTATCGTTGTTGGGTGTTGGCGGTAATGAATTTAAATAGGGCGCTATGTTATTGCAAGCTATTTAATCGCAAATTAATATGGAGTGATGTTTACTCATTGATTTTTAAAATGAAGTATTTTTATGGGGCGGTCAGTACAGCGTAGCCTCCCGTATCATCTCGATAAGTCTCCGCAAGCCGGGATGGAGCTGCCTGCGGCTGGGGTAATACATCACCATCGGTTCATCTTCACACACCCATTCCGGAATAACCTGCACCAGCTGCCCGCTCTCCAGCAGCGGCCGCACTCGCACATCCAGGCAATACGCCAGCCCGAAGCCGTTCAGGGCGGTATCAATGATCATTTCGCTTTCATTGAGGATCAGCGAGCCGGGCACATCCAGCGCCAGCGCCTCTTTGCCCCGGTTAAGCTCCCATTTATACAGCGTGCCGTTGCCGAGCCGCATCCGGATGCACTGGTGCTGAAAGAGATCGTCCGGGTGGTTCAGTGGGAGGTGCGCGCTATGGTTTAAATACTGCGGCGAGGCCACCACAATCCACCTAAGCTTGCGCGTCACGGGCATCGCAATCATGTCTTTAGGGACGCTCTCCCCGTAGCGAATCCCGGCGTCGTAGCCGCTGCCGATAATATCAACCAGCGTGTTATCGACGGTAATTTCCATCTGCAGCCGGGGGTACATCGCCATAAATTTTGCCAGTACGGGCGCAAACAGCAGCTGGGCGGCATCTCGCGGGATATTGATCCGCAGCCGTCCGACCGGGGATTCGCGGTAATGATCCAGCTCATCAAGCGCCATACGGATATGGGAAAACCCGGTTTCCAGATGCCCAAGCAGCGCTTCACCGGCGTCGGTAGGCACAACGGAGCGGCTGGTGCGGTTAAGCAGGCGCACCCCAAGTCGCTCCTCCAGCCCGCGCATCGTGTGGCTTAGCGCAGAGGTAGACACGCCCAGCTCAGAGGCGGCAAGGCGGAAGCTTTTCCGGCGGCAGATGGTCAAAAAAACGTTGAGATCGGCGAGTTCGCCACGGACCGGAACCGGCATAAAAGGGGCCTCTGTCATCAAGGGTTCGTTGAAATTAATTCAACTTAACATGAGTTACAATTGGTTCACAGAACAGACAGGGGTAAATCATGGCAATCGAAACAATTCACATCGCGGGCATCTCTGAGCCCGTCAGCCGTATCGGCCTGGGCACGTGGGCCATTGGCGGCAGCATGTGGGGCGGCAGCAACGACGGGCAGTCGATAGCGACGCTGCACGAGGCGCTTGAGCGCGGCATCAACCTTATTGATACCGCGCCGGTGTACGGCTTTGGGCATTCCGAAGAGGTGGTGGGCAAAGCGCTGGTGGGCCGCCGGGACAAAGCGATTATTGCCACCAAAGTGGCGCTGGACTGGGACGACGCCGGGCGGGTGACGCGTAATTCCACGCCGCAGCGCATTCGTCAGGAAATTGAAGACTCGCTTCGCCGCCTGCAAACGGATTATATCGACCTGTACCAGGTACACTGGCCTGACGATTTAGTGGCGATAGACGAAACCGCGCGCGTGCTGGAAACGCTGCATCAGCAAGGGAAATTCCGCGCCCTCGGCGTCAGCAACTATTCCCCAGCGCAAATGGACAGATTCCGCAGCGCCGCGCCGCTGGCAACCATGCAGCCACCGCTCAACCTGTTTGAACGCGGCGCGACAGAAACGGATCTTCTGCCCTATGCGAAATACCATCAGATGGTGGTGCTGGCCTACGGCGCGATTTGTCGGGGCTTGCTGTCCGGCCGCATGACGCCGGAAACCGCGTTTGGCGAAGGCGACCTGCGCAGCTTTGATCCGAAATTCCAGCCGCCGCGCTTTGCGCAGTATCTGGCCGCAGTCGAAGAATTGAAAGCGTTTGCTGCAGAGCGCTACGGCAAGAGCGTGATGGCCCTGGCACTGCGCTGGGTGCTGGATGCCGGCCCAACCATTGCGCTGTGGGGCGCTCGTCGTCCTGAACAGCTCAACGGGGTGGAAGACGTGTCCGGCTGGACGTTGACCGCCGAAGATAAATGCGATATTGATCACATTTTATCCAGACATATTAGCACCCCGCTGGGGGCCGAATTTATGGCACCTCCGCACCGGAAAACATCGCTTTAGTTCTCTCCCGCGCCCCGCTGAATCGCGCCGGGGCGTATTTTGTTGTTCACCTGCACAAGTCAAAAAAACTATGTCATCACTGAATGAACAAACCCTGGAACAGGGGGCCGAGACGGTTTCCCTGTCGCGAGCGGGGCTGCTAAAAGCGCTGTTCGCGCTCGGCATGGGCGGCTTCGCCATCGGTACCGGCGAATTCGTCATCATGGGACTGCTACCCGATGCCGCAAACGGGCTGCACGTTTCTATTCCTTCTGCAGGCCACCTGATCAGCATTTATGCGCTGGGCGTGGTGGTTGGCGCTCCGCTGCTGGCGGTGCTGGGTGCCCGCATGGCGAGGCGTGACTTTCTGATTGCCCTGATGGCGATGTTTGCCGTTGGCAACCTGTTGAGCGCTTTTGCACCAGGCTACTACTCCATGATGCTGGCGCGCTTCCTGGCCGGTTTCCCGCACGGCACGTTCTTTGGCGTCGCGGCTTTGCTGGCGGCAAGCCTTGTGGAGCGTTCGAAGCGGGCGCAGGCGGTGTCGATGGTGCTGCTCGGCCTGACGATAGCCAACTTGCTGGGCGTGCCCGCCGTGGCGGCCATTGGGCAGCTGTTCGGCTGGCGCAGCGCGTTTGCTATCGTGGGCGGGCTTGCCGTGCTGACGCTGATTCTGGTGTGGATCTGGGTGCCGTGGCATGCCGGGGACAAAGACGCCAGCCCTCTGCGTGAGCTGACCGCGTTGACCCGCAAGCAGGTGCTGCTGACGCTGGCTATCGGCGCGATTGGCAGCGGCGGAATGTTCTCCGTCTTCAGCTACGTTAAGCCAACGATGCTGGAGCTGGCGCATCAGTCGGTAGGCATGATCCCGGTGATCCTGTCGATGTTCGGCCTGGGCATGATTGTCGGCAATATCGTCGGCGGCCGCCTGGCGGATCGCGGGCTGGAGAAAACCGTTCGCCTGCTGCTGATTTGGGCGATTCTGGTGCTTAGCGCGTACGTTTACACCTCCCACTATCCGTGGCTGGGCGCGGTCACCGTGATGCTGGTTGGCACAATGGTGTCGCTTTCTTCGGTGCTGCAAATTCGCCTGATGGACGTGGCCGGTGACGCGCAAACTATGGCGGCGGCGATGAACCACTCGGCGTTCAACATTGCCAACGCGTTAGGCGCCTGGCTTGGTGGGGTGACCATTTCCGCAGGCTTTGGCTGGGAGTCCACCGGCTGGGTCGGGGCAATTCTGGCGGTCTTCGGCCTGCTGATCCACACCTGGGCGGTTATTGACGCCAAAAAACATCCGCCGTTAGCACATTGAGGTTTTCACCGTGACAGTCAGTTTAGTTCTTGCAGAAGCGCTGCTCGCCGGCGTCAAAACGGCGGTGGAGGCCCACCGCTTTCCTCCGGTTTCCGTGGTGGTGCTGGACAGCGGCGGCCACCTGACGGCCTTTGCCCGCATGGACGGGACATTCCTGGCCACCATTGATATCGCTATGCGCAAAGCGCGTACGGCGGTGCTGTTCCAGGCCAATAGCGAAGATGTCGGCGCTAATTTGCACCCGAACGGCCCGGCGTATTCGCTGGAAAACAGCAACGGTGGGCTGGTGGGCATTGACGGCGGTATCCCGCTGCGCAACGCGGAGGGCGCGGTTATTGGCGCGATTGGCGTGTCGGGGGCCACGAAAGAGCAGGATGGGCAAATTGCTGCTTTTGCCGTAGAAGCGGTGTTTGGTCGCCGAGCTTAATGACAGAAAAGGAGCGAATTTCGCTCCTTTTTTTACCTTATTTTGGCTGAAAATACGGTCCTTTCGTCACAGAATCGCGCACGATCATCTCAGAACTGTACAAGTTATCCCGTGAGAAATAGCCGCCGTCCAGCATCGCCGTCAGGCGGTTAATCACTTCATGGATCATCTCGCTCACCGGCTCTTTCACGCTCGACAGCGGCGGGGTGAGAAAAGCCCCGGTCGGGACATTATCAAAGCCAATAACCGACACATCGCGCGGCACCGACAGGCCCGACTGGCCGAGCCTGCTGATAGCGCCGATAGCCATGTCATCGTTGCTGGCGACCAGAGCGCTAAAATCTGGTTTCGCTGAGAGCAGCGTTTCTACCGCCGCCGACCCGCTGGCAGGCGTCCATTTTCCGGTGGCGATAAGCTCGTCCCGGACCGGCAGCCCGGCCTGTTCCAGCGCTTCGCGGTAGCCAGACAGTCGCTCTCTCGCCGTGGGGGAGTCGAGGACGCCGGTGATAAAGGCGATATCCCGGTGGCCCTGGTCAATCAGGTAGCGCGTGGCCTTGAAGCTGGAGCCTTTGTGATCGCAGCAAATGCAGTGGCTCTGGTGTTTACGCAGCTTGCGGTTCATCACCATGATCGGCTGCTTATGCTGCTCAATCAGCGCATCCATCTCATCCACGCTTAAAAAACGCGGGTAAATGATCACCGCGTCACAGTGCAAATCGAGCAGAAACTGCACGGCAGCCTGCTCTTCCTGGGCGCTGTGTTTGCCGTCGACCAGAATCAGCTGCCGCCCGCTGGCTTCGAGCTTTAGCGCAGCCTGGGAAAGCAGTTCGCTAAAATAGTTCCCGCTGTACAACGTGTTGGTCACCACCAGGCCGATATAGCCTGATTTGCTGGTCGCCAGATTGCGTGCCAGCAGATTAGGGCGATATCCCGTTTCCTGAATGGCCTGGTACACCTGCGTTTTAGTGGCCTCGCTCACGTAGCCCTTGCCCGACAACACGCGCGAAACGGTCGCCTTTGATACGCCTGCTTTTTTCGCCACTTCCTGCATCGTCGACATAAAGGCTTCTCGTAAGTTCGTCATTTCTGACCATTTTACACTTTTCGCGGCCAGGGCGCAGCGCAGCCTGTATTTCGATGTAAATCACAAAAATCGATCTCAATAAAAATAATCATTGTGATCTAATTTTCAACTACACATGATTATGTGGAACCGGTTACCTACAAAATCATAACAAGAGAGTTTCACCTCATGGCTAACAAGTACGAGGCAGTATCCCGACAGATTGTTGAGGCTTTAGGCGGCGCGGAAAACGTGGTGGCGGTAACCCATTGCATGACGCGGCTGCGCTTTGTTTTACAGGACGATGCAAGGGTGGACAGTGCCCGGCTGAAGGCCATTTCCGGCGTGCTGGGCGTGGTGAAAAACGACCAGCAATGTCAGGTCATTATCGGCAACACCGTGTCTCAGGCCTACGCTGAAGTGCTGAAACATCTCCCCGAAGGGGCAGGCGACAGGCCGCAGGCGGCAAAGGGCAAACTGACCCTGAAACGCATCGGCGCGGGCATCCTGGATGCGCTGATTGGCACCATGTCGCCGCTTATCCCGGCGATTATCGGCGGCTCGATGGTGAAGCTGCTGGCGATGATCCTCGCGATGACCGGGGTATTTGAAACGACCTCCTCGACGCTTACCATTCTTAACCTCATCGGCGACGGCGCTTTCTTCTTCCTGCCGGTGATGGTGGCGGCTTCTGCCGCCGTGAAATTTAAAACCAACATGTCGCTGGCGATTGCTATCGCCGGGGTGCTGGTACATCCGGCCTTTATTGACCTGATGGCGAAGGCGGCCCAGGGGCAGGTGGTTGATTTTATGGGCATACCCGTCACCGCCGTGAAATACACCTACACCGTGATCCCCGCGCTGGTAATGACCTGGCTGCTGTCGTACATCGAAAAAGGCGTGGATCGCATTACGCCAGCGGTGACCAAAAACTTCCTCAAGCCGATGCTGATCGTGCTGGTTTCCGCGCCGATAGCGATTTTATTGATTGGGCCGTTAGGTATCTGGATTGGCAGCGGGATCTCTTCGCTGGTGTACACCGTGCACGGTTATCTGGGCTGGCTTTCCGTCGCCATCATGGGGGCTATCTGGCCGCTGCTGGTGATGACCGGCATGCACCGCGTGTTTACGCCAACGATTATCCAGACCATCGCCGAAACGGGCAAAGAAGGCATGGTTATGCCGTCGGAAATTGGCGCTAACCTGTCCCTCGGCGGGTCGTCTTTGGCCGTCGCCTGGCGAACGAAAAACCCTGAACTGCGTCAGACGGCGCTTGCTGCCGCAGCCTCAGCAATCGTGGCTGGCATTTCAGAGCCTGCGCTTTACGGCGTCGCGGTGCGGCTGAAACGCCCGCTGGTTGCCTGCCTTATCAGCGGTTTTATTTGCGGTGCCGTCGCCGGTATTGGCGGGCTCGCCAGCCATTCCATGGCTTCACCGGGGCTATTCACCAGCGTGCAGTTCTTCGATCCTGCCAACCCGATGAGCATCGTTTGGGTGGGGGCGGTGATGATTCTGGCCGTGGTGCTGTCGTTTATTACTACGCTTATTCTCGGCTTTGACGATCTTCCCGTCGAGGAGCCGAAAGCCGAAGAGCAGGGCAGCAGCACGGCGTTTGTAAGACCAGATAATGCAGTAAAAACACTTTAAGCAGAGGTAAGCATGGCTGAGACAGTTTTTCCAAAAGGATTTTTGTGGGGCGGCGCTATCGCGGCTAATCAGGCTGAGGGCGCGTACCAGGCCGGTGGCAAGGGATTAAGCACCGTCGATATGATCCCCCATGGCGACAACCGCCTTGGGGTAAAGCTCGGGGTGGAAAAGCGGTTTGCGCTGCGCGACGATGAATTTTACCCGAGCCACGAGGCCATAGATTTTTACCATCGCTATAAAGACGACATCGCGCTGCTGGCCGAAATGGGCTTCACCGTTTTCAGAACCTCCATTGCGTGGAGCCGTATCTTCCCCAAAGGGGATGAAACGGCGCCGAACCCGGAAGGGATCGCGTTCTACCGCGACCTGTTTGCCGAGTGCAAGAAATACAACATCGAACCGCTGGTGACGCTGTGTCACTTCGATGTGCCGATGCACCTCGTGCAGGAATACGGCTCATGGCGCAACCGTAAAATGGTGGAGTTTTTCAGCCGCTACGCGCGCACCTGCTTTGAGGCGTTCGACGGCCTGGTGAAATACTGGCTTACCTTCAATGAAATCAACATCATGTTGCACAGCCCGTTCTCTGGCGCGGGGCTGGTCTTTGAAGCAGGCGATAACAAAGAGCAGGTGATGTACCAGGCCGCGCACCACGAGCTGGTGGCCAGCGCGCTGGTCACTAAAATCGCTCACCAGGTTAACCCGGCAAATCAGGTTGGCTGCATGCTGGCGGGGGGGAACTTTTATCCGTACAGCTGTAAGCCGGAGGACGTTTGGGCGGCGCTCGAGAAAGACCGCGAAAATCTGTTCTTTATTGACGTGCAGGCGCGCGGCGCTTATCCCGCTTACGCGGCACGAATGTTCCGTGAGAAAGGGATTGAGATTGTCACCGAGCCTGGCGACGACGAGATCCTGAAGAACACCGTCGATTTTGTCTCCTTCAGCTATTACGCCTCGCGCTGTGCCTCGGCAGACATGAACGAGGGGAATACCAACCCGGCTAACATCATTAAATCGCTCAAGAACCCGCACATTACTTTCAGCCAGTGGGGCTGGGGCATCGACCCGCTCGGCCTGCGTATCACCATGAACATGATGTACGACCGCTACCAGAAACCGCTGTTCCTGGTGGAGAACGGGCTGGGCGCGAAGGACGAGGTGAACGCCGATGGGGAAATCAACGATGACTACCGCATCAGCTATCTGCGGGAACACATTAAAGCCATGGGTGAGGCAATTGAGGACGGTATTCCGGTCATGGGCTACACCTCGTGGGGCTGCATTGACCTGGTGTCAGCGTCAACCGGGGAGATGAGCAAACGCTACGGCTTTGTGTATGTCGATCGTGATGATAAAGGGCAGGGAACGCTGGCGCGCACGCCGAAGAAGTCGTTCTACTGGTATAAGAAGGTGATTGCCAGTAACGGCGGGGATCTGGCGTAATTTTCCCCTCACCCCGGCCCTCTCCCCAGAGGGGCGAGGGAGAAAAATCTAAGAACCAAAGCTTTTTCCCCTCTCCCTGCCCAGAAGGTAGGGGAGAAATACCGTTTTATCCCCTCTCCCTTTTAGGGAGAGGGGTAGGGGGAGGGTCGTTATCAGAACGCCATCGAAGCCTGTACGAAGTAGGTACGCGGCTCACCTACGTATTTCCCGGAGTTATTGTCATTCGAACGTGTGTAATAACGCTGATCGAACAGGTTTTTAATCCCGGCACCCAGCTTCAGGTGAGACAGCGACGGCCCAAAGTCGTACTCGCCGCGCATATTCCACACCATATAGCCTGCGATATTACCAAACTGCCCGTCCGCGCTTTCGTCGGTGATGTAGTTCGGCCCGGTACCCGGAGAGCTCTGTTTAGACTGCGCAAAACTGTCCAGATTCCATACCCAGTTACCGGTCGCGTAGCGGGTGCCCACGGTGTAAACCTGGCGAGAGTAGAACGGCAGATCTTTCCCGGCGAAGTCCCCTTTGTCACTGGTGGCTTTGGTGTATGTGTACGTGGTGTATACGCTCACGCCGTCCAGTGCGCGGTTGACTTCGCTCAGATCGTAATTTAGCGCCAGTTCAAGGCCCTGGTGTTTGGTTGCACCGAGGTTTGTCCAGCCCACAATGTTGTTGATGTACTGGAGCTGATCGTCGAAGTCGATGTAGAACAGCGTCGCTTCAGCCTTCAGCGCGGTGTCGTCATAACGGGTACCAAACTCATAGGTATGCGCTTTTTCCGGGGTCAGGCCGGCTGCCGGCTGATTGCCGCTGCCGCCGCGGGTCAGCTGGAAGTACTGCATACTGCCGAAGGAGGTGCTGGCGTTGGCGAACAGTTTCCAGGCATCAGACATATGGTACATCACGCTGATAGAAGGCAGCGGCTGGCTGTAGGTCTTCTCGCGATCGATGTTCTGGAAGGAGTCGCTGGTGTGCGTTTTGATGCTTTCATAGCGCAGACCCGGCGTAATCGTCCAGTCGCTGACGTTGATGGCATCATCAATATAGAAAGCGTTCGCTGCAGTACCGCCCGAGCTGTGCTGGTAGTACTCGGTCATGTCCGGTTTGGTGAAGGTTGTCGAAGGATCATACGCTTTTGGCGTGCGGTAACCTTTCTCGTCCGACGTTTCGTTCAGGTAGCGGTAGCCCAGGGTGACTTCATGAGACATATCCCAGAAGCGGAACAGCTGAGAATAGGTTGGCTCAATCGCCCAGGTGGAGTAGTTGCGAGGCGCTGAGTTCAGGGTACGTTTGTTGCCCTTGAAATACTCCAGATCGCTGCTGCGGTAGCTGTCGGTGAAGTAGGTCAGGACTTCCAGCTTTTTATCGTCTTCTGTGTGTTTATATTTGAAGGACATGTCCTTGCGGCGGCCTTCAAAGCTGTCCCAGCGGCGGTCCGACTGGAACGGATCTTTCGCATACTGTGCGGTCGTCAGGCCGCCTGGCATACCTGACTGGGCTTCGTAATAGTGGAAGTTAGCCTGCAGCTCATCGCGATCGGTGAAGTTGTACTTGGTCTTCAGCATGAAATCGTCGATGTCGGTATTGTCGTTGCTTTCACGGTAGCCCTGGCCGTGCAGGCCGGAGTAGAGCAGTTCTGCACCAAAGCCGTTATCCGCCGTGCCGCCCACGGACGCGCTGGTCAGCGTTTTCAGGCCGCCGTGGCTGGCGCCCTGGGTCTGCGCGCTGACGGTGCCGCCAAACTCTTTCGGAATGTCGCGGGTAACAAAGTTAATCACGCCGCCAACGTTTTGCGGCCCATAACGCACTGCGCCGCCGCCGCGAACCACGTCCACGGACTGAATGTTGCCCATGCCTAGCGGCGCCATGGAAAGCTGTGGCTGGCCGTAAGGGGCAACCGCGAGCGGCACGCCGTCCATCAGGATGGTTGAACGTGGGGACAGGCGAGAAGTCAGGCCGCGCACGCCAACGTTAAGGGAAATGTCGCTGCCGCCGGTGCCGTTGCTGTCACGCACCTGCACGCCCGGAATGCCTTTTAGCGCATCGGCTAGCGTCTCTGAACCTTGCTCACGAAGCTGCTGATCTGTCACGATCGAGCGTGCGCCGGGGTGGTTAAGCAGCACGGTGCTGGTGTCCGGATTATCCAGCCAGTTGCCGACGACGGTAATGTCGTCAGCTTTTTTATCTGCGGGAGCTTTATCTGTTTGTGTGTTATCAGCGGCGAGCGCTGGCAGCGCAAATGCTATCGCGCTTGCCAGGAGAGAGACACGAAAAAGGGGGCGCATCATCATTCCTATAGAATTATGGGGTTGTCGTTATGAGTTTTTTTGGAAATGACAATCTTAATGATAATTATTTTCAAGTAAATAGTTTTGTTGCGGAATAATTCGGGATAAGGCGAAAAGTAAGCAAAAAAAACCGAGCGGTTGGATGACCGCTCGGCAGTACAGATGAACAGACCAGGAATTCAGGCTGTTAAGGGGTAACCCAGAACACGCCGCTGTAATCCAGGGCGGTGAACTGCTTATGAGCCTGCTCGATGTCGGCCTGCGGATCGATGTCCTTGAACAAATCCGGGTGCAGGAACTTAGCGATAGTTTCCACCGCAATATAGTTCAGCGGAGAGTCGTAGAATTGATGGTAAATCGCCATCACGCGCTTCTCTTTCACCGCCGTGAGCACGTTAATGCCGGTCCGGTTCATCAGCCCTTTGAGCTTCTGCTCTGCCACGGTTTTATCGGCCATATAGCCCAGCGGCACGGCTTTTGGCGAACGGTTACCGCGGTTCCAGTCGGCACCGGTCATCAGGTAAAAGTCCGGGTTGCTGGTGATAACCTGCTCGGTATTCACCTGGCCGCTCATTTCCGGGAACAGCTTGCTGCCAATATTGTTCCCGCCGGCGGTATCAATAAACTGTCCGTAACTGCCCTTGCCGAAGGTCTGGCAACATTCGTCGCCGCGAATGCCCGCCGCTCGTTCAATAAACACGCTCGGGCGCTGCTCAGGTTTCAGCGTCGCCACGCGCTCGCGCACCAGGTTCATCCGCTGCTGGTAGTGCTGAATAAAGGCGTCTGCGTTTTTCTGCTCATCAAACACTTTGCCCAGTAGCTCAATGCTGGGCAAAGTGTTGGTCAGCGGCTGCTGGCGGAAGTCGATAATCAGCACCGGAATACCCACTTTTTCCAGCTGGCTCAGCACGCCGCTGTTCTTCAGTTTGGCCAGCACGCCGATGTCAAAAATAATCAGATCCGGCTGTAAGGCGACCGCTTTTTCAACGCTGAAATCCGTGTAGTACGGATTTTCAAACATCGTAATTTTGCTTACCTGGGGGAATTTTCGCGCATAGGCGTCCGCCAGATCGGGCGCTTTGGTCTTCAGTGAGTTATCCCAGGCAATGATGTTTTCCAGCGGATCCTTCGGGTGAATAATATTCAGCGCCAGCAGGGCGCGCGCATCGGCCAGCATCACGCGCTTTGCCGGATGGGGCAGCGTCACTTCCCGGCCCGCTACGTCGGTAACAACAATCGGGGCGGCCTGGGCGGCGAAGCTCAGCAGGGCAACGGCGGCGAGCAGCCAGCGAGCTTTGGCGGTAAACACTGTGAACATGGATGACCTTCAGAACGGGAAAATTTAGGAAGGGAATGATAATCGATCTCATAGCGTTTGGAATGGGGACGCGGGAATTTTTCTGGTTACGAAAGATGCCAGGGCGAGGCTGACGGGAACCTGTCGTCTGCTTTGGCCACTCAAGGGCTTTACTGAACCGTGGTGTTGAACCACACAGGAGAGTCCATCGTGTATACCGTTTCAAGCAATGCAGCTCAAGGGAAGCACTTTCATACGTCTAATGTACAGACACCGGCCACGGCGTTTCAGGATGTACCGTCGCTGGGGCAGAAAATTGGCGCAGGCAGTCAAAAAGATGTTTTTCACTCACGACAGGATCCGCGCAAGTGCCTGTGCCTGTTCAGACCCGGCACCACCGGCACCATTTCAGCGGAGCAGTACGCTTTAAAAGAGCTGGAAACGACCAAACAGCTTAAGCATCTCGGTTTTCCCGTGGTGGACGCTCATGCATTGATTAAACATGGCGGTCACGTGGGCGTGGAGAAAGACTACATTCACAACGCTTTTGATTCCGAAGATATCGTGAATAATAAGAAAAGCCTGCCGGACGATAAGAAATTCAATCAAAACGTCCTGGCCGACTGTAACGCCATTATTAACAAGCTGAAAAATCATGAATTGCATATCGACGATCTGCAATTCTTAGTCGATAGCCATGGCCGCGTGCTGATTAACGATCCGCGCGATGTGATTCGCTCCTCGCCGGAGAAAAGCATCAGTAAAGTTAACGAGCTGCGGGCTCATGCTTTAAATAACCTGCTGGATATTGATAGCGACTAGCAGTGGGATTAATGGGAGGGATAAACGTGCTACGAATAATGTTGGTGACGCCAGATAACAAAGGCTTTGCCTCACTCAAAGCGCAAAGCGTTGAGGAACATTACAATATGCTGCGCCGGCTTGAAGCCAACTGGCTTAGCGGAGAAAACCGTTTTGACTTGCCCGGAGAAAAACTACTCGGTGTCTTTGCCCGTGAGGAACTGGTCGGCATTGGCGGGCTTAATCGCGACCCGTTTTCAGCAGACGAACGCGCGGGGCGTATTCGACACCTGTACCTTAGCCCGGCCTGGCGGGGAAAAGGAGCAGGGCAGCAACTGCTGCAGGCCCTGGTTGCCGGCGGAGACCACTGGTTTGATTTTTATAACACCCATGCTCCCGAACACGCCTTTCTTTTTTATGAGGCCGCCGGGTTTCAGGCCGTTTTCGGTGAGGAGAGGGTGACTCACCGGTTGCTTACTCGCCGCTAGTTTTGGGCGAACTGGCGGCCAGTTTTGCCGGGCAGAGGTTTTTAAGCCGTTCAATCAGCCAGCGTCCGGCCGGGCCGGGCGGGGAGGCAATCGGGTAGACGCCAAACATCGGCAGCGCGAGCCCTGCCGGCGGAACATCCTCAATGTTCAGCCGCACCAGCCGCCCCTCGCGAATATCTCGTTCGACAACGTGTGACGGCATGCTGCCCCAGCCGAGGCCATCGAGCAAAAAGGCGTGTTTGGCCAGCAGATCGCCCAGCCGCCAGGTGGAAGGTGACATCACGCCAAACTCTTTCCCTTTGGAAAGCTCCGAGCGGTCGGTCAGTACCAGCTGAACGTGTTTGGTCAGTTCGGATTTCGGAATGATGCCTTTGAACTGCGCCAGCGGGTGATCGGGCGCGGCTACCATCACCAGCGAAACGCCGGTCAGACGCTCCCCGGTCAGCGAGGCCGGCATATCCGGCAGTGAGCCCAGAATACCAATCCCTGCGCTGCCGTTAAGCACCGGTTTGTAGCCACCGCCCAGCGCCTCTACAAACAGACGCAGCGGCGTGCCGGGAAACTGTTCGCGGAAGGCTTTGGCCGCCGAAGTCATCGCCTCCAGCGGGAAGAATACGTCCACCACCACCGAAAGTTCCGATTCCAGCCCCGACGACATACCGCGCGCTCTCGCCTTCATAAAATCAACACCAGAAACAATGCAGCGGGCGTCGATCAGCAGCACCTCACCTTCTGGCGTTAGCTTTGGATAGCGGCCGGAACGGTCGAACAGCTGCACGCCGATCTGGGCTTCGAGCCCCTTAATCAAATCGCTGATCACCGACTGGGCGCGGTACATCTTGCGAGCAGCCGCAGAGAAGCTGCCTTCGTCGACGGCGGCAATAAACGTGCGAAGTTGGTCCAGCGAAATACCGTCCAGCATTGTGGTTCCTGCCTGGCAGTGAAGGGATGAAGCGCAATATAGCCCTTCGGCATGGGTTTGTCATTGGCGATGATGTATCGGACATGGCGATGGATTGCATCGAAATATAACGGCTGTTCGGGTGAGAAAGGCGGTGGCATAGTGGCTGCCATGTTCCGCGAATTTTAAAGATTGAGCACACCTATGTTAACGGCTCTAAAAAAACTCTTAACGCGCTTATCCCCTAAATCAGACTCCATTTCAGAGGCTAAAACGATGTCGACTATCCTGCATATTGATACCAGTGTTCTGGGCGGTTATTCCGTCAGCCGCCAGCTGTCGGCGGAGATTGTTGCCCGCCAGAAAACGCTGCACCCCGGTGCCACCGTGATTTACCGCGACCTGGTGCAGTCCCCGGCTCAGCACCTGTCCGACAAGCACATTGCGGCTTTCCAGGGCGCGGAAGTGACCGACGCTGAGCTGGGTGCAGATCTCGCGGCCGGTGGGGCGTTTATTGACGACCTGTTCGCCGCAGACGTGATTGTCATTGGCGTGCCGATGTACAACTTTTCTATTCCATCCCAGCTTAAGGCGTGGATCGACCGTGTGTGTGTGGCTGGACGTACCTTCCAGTACGGCGCCAACGGCCCGGAAGGCCTGCTGCCAAAAGGCAAAAAAGTGTTTATCGCGTCTTCTCGCGGCGGCCAGTACACCGGCGACAGCCCGGCGGCATTCCTGGAGCATCAGGAATCCTATTTGAAAGCGGTACTGGGCTTCATTGGCCTGACCGATGTGACCATTATTCGCGCAGAAAACCTGAGCCGTGGCGACGAAGCGAAAAGCGCCGCACTCGCCGATGCCAAAAGCCAGATTGCGTCACTGGCCTGATTACGGATAACGGATAACGAGCCCTGGCTATTACTGCAAAGGCTCGTTTATTTTGCGGAGGTGAACTAAAACGCCCGCCAGATAAGCACGGCAATCCCGCCAAACAGGATCCATTTCACGATGTAATACACCGTTTTATTCCAGCTTTTTAACTTCTTGCCGACGATACGAATCTGATAGATGTAGCGGAAAGCGCGGTTGATCCCACCGATGCGGTCGTTTTCATCGTTAGGTGCCGACGCGGCGCTCATCAGGTTGCGCCCCAGCCAGTGGTTAACCGCCTGAGCCCAGCGGTAGCGCATCGGTCTTTCCACGTCGCAGAACAGAATCAGGCGATTTTCGCCGCTGGTGTTTTCCGCGTAGTGAATATAGGTTTCATCGAACAGCACGCCTTCGCCGTCCCGCCAGCTATAGCGCTTCCCGTCCACTTCAATAAAGCAGCGATCGTCATTCGGGGTCGCAAGTCCAAGGTGAAAACGCAGCGAACCGGCGTACGGATCCCGGTGCCTCGGCAGGCGGCTGCCGTCGGGCAGGGTGGCGAACATCGCAGCTTTGATGGAAGGAATGGTGCGCAGCAGTTCGGTGGTTTTCGGGCACAGTATGCTGGCCGACGGGTGGGCGTTTTCATACCATTTCAGGTAAAAGCGCTTCCAGCCTGTTTTAAAGAAGGAGTTGAAACCGGCGTCGTTAAATTTATCCGCGGCTTTTATCTGCTCCATTTGTTGCAGATGCATACCTTCGTCGCGAATCACTTCCCAGTTTTCCCGCAGCGCTGTCAGCTCGGGAAAGGTTTCCGGCGTTAAATAGGGCGTATTCGGCACCCTGGAGAAAAGATACATAAAACCGTTAAGCGGGGCGGTAAACGTGGAATGGTCCGACAGCTGCCGCCAGAAACGAAAACGAATCTTGCCGCGGTAATGTACATAGACCACTGAAATAATAATGATGAGTAAAATAATATATTTCATATTGTTATCTGACCACTGTGTTTTTTTTGCTCATTCCCTGCCGGGCCAAAGCCCCGACTGCCAAAAATGCGCCTTTGAAAAGGCGCTGAAATAGAGCTTAGCAGTGGTTTTAGCGAAGTAAATGTTGCCTGAAAAAACTTACCAGCCTACAGATAACCCCGCGCCGTAACCCACATTGTTTTCTGTATCATCACTGACGGTGGCTTTCACAACAACAGCATTTCCGATACGTGTAGAGGCGCCCACGGCTAAAGCATTTTCACCTTCATAGCCGCCAATCCCTGCCCCTATAGCCACGGTTTGATTATTCATCACCTGAGGTATATTGCTCATTGCCATCGCGCCAGAGATACCCGCGTTGGCCTCTTTCTGATTATTGTTAACTTCGTCTTTTAATGCAGAAAATGCATTATTTAATTTGTCTATCGACTGGCTGTTGGCCTGAATCAGGCGGGTATTATTTTCCGCATGTTCCGTATTTAAAGAAATATTGTTAGCGTTAGTGGATACGCGTACCTGCGTTGCCGTATCAAGTTTCGTTTCGGTTGTCGTCAGGCCATTTTTGCCATTAATACCGTTGGTCCCGTTTTTACCATCAGCGCCGTTTTTAACCTGAGACTGGACATATTCGATCATCGCTTTATCTTTGGCTGCCTGGCGGTCGGCATCCGTCACCGGGCTGTCCAGGTGTGAACTTTTATCGGCTGTGGACGGTACAACCGGATCCATAATTATCGCCGTTGAAGGGGCAAGCGTGCTGGCGACGATTGAGTGGGGAGCATCGAGATGCGGCGTAGTGGTAACCTTACCTACAAAATCGCTTGTGTAATTTGTATTATGGGCGCGATCGTAATCCCGTACAGCCTGCTGCTGCGACGCATCCATACTTTCAAAACTGGCCTTTGCTTCCTGCCAGGTAATAGATTTATTCACCATATTATTATAGAAGCCGCTTACCACATCAGCCCTGACTGAAGTCGAAAGGACCAAAATAAACACCAAAGCCATTGATTGACCAAAGTTAAAGGATTTCATTTTTCTCTCACCATAAATAAATTGAACGTTCCAATGCATTATTGAGTGCACTAATAACGGCGAGGAACTATCCCGGAATGTGACAATGCAATCCTTGATCTAAATCATAAGAAAATTCTTAGTGGAGAGTGTTTAAAAGCGATAAAACAGGGCGTTCACATTCATTATTTGCGCTGGTGCCAGGCTGCTCACACCGCTGTTACAATCGGGGTGAAAAGAGGTGAGGAGCTTACGTTTGAAAGTGCAGTTACTCGCGGGCAGCTTGATGGCAGAAGGGCGTGGAGCGGCTAAATTCGACGGGATGATGACCTCTTTTGCCGTTTACAAGACTTCCCGCTGGCATTACCATCCTCTGCACGGATTAATGACCTGCATTAATCACAACATATTGCTGTAAATGACTCGGGGTGCCCTTCCTTGTGAAGGCTGAGAAATACCCGTACCACCTGATCTGGATAATGCCAGCGTAGGGAAGTCAGATGCCTGTCCGGCGTCCCTTCTTTCACGCCGGACAGGAGCCTTACTGTTATGCAACCTGACCTGCTACCCGGCGCAACCGCCGCCTCCGTTTTGCACCACCTCCGCCAGCATTCGCCGCTGGTTCACTGCATGACCAATGACGTAGTGCAAACCTTTACCGCTAACGTGCTGCTGGCGCTTGGGGCTGCCCCGGCGATGGTGATTGAAGCCGAAGAAGCGGCACAGTTTAGCGGGCTTGCCAGCGCGCTGCTGATCAACATTGGCACCCTGACTTCAGAACGCGCGGCGGCGATGCTGGCTGCTATTCACGCCGCCAATAGCGCCGAAACGCCGTGGGCACTTGACCCGGTCGCCGTAGGTGGTTTGGCTTTCCGCACGCGTTTCGCTCGCGAAATTATTCAACTGAAACCAGCCGCCATTCGCGGTAATGCGTCTGAAATCATGGCGTTGGCAGGGGAGCAGGCCGGAGGCCGTGGCGTAGACAGCACCGATGATGCACTTTCGGCGATCCCGGCGGCGCAAAGGCTGGCGCGCGAAACCGGTGCAGTGGTTGCCGTAACCGGAGAAACTGATTACGTCACCGACGGCGAACGAACGTTTGCCGTGACCGGCGGGGGAGAACTCATGACGCGTGTGGTCGGCACCGGCTGCGCGCTTTCCGCCGTGGTTGCTGCGTGCTGCGCTTTACCGGGAGACAGGCTGGACAACGTCGCCAGCGCCTGCCGCTTTATGTCGCTTGCCGGCGAGCAGGCCATCGCCGCCAGCCGTGGGCCGGGCAGTTTTACCCCAGCCTTCCTCGACGCCCTTTATCTGCTGAATGCGGAGGGACTGGCATGAAACGCATCAACGCATTAACTATTGCCGGAACCGACCCAAGCGGTGGGGCGGGGATCCAGGCGGATCTGAAAACTTTCTCCGCGCTCGGCGCTTACGGCACAAGCGTGATCACTGCGCTGGTGGCGCAGAATACCCGCGGCGTGCAGTCCGTTTACCGTATTGAGCCTGAGTTTGTGGCGGCGCAGTTAGATTCTGTCTTGAGCGACGTGCGAATAGACACCACAAAAATTGGCATGCTGGCAGAGGCCGATATCGTTGAAGCCGTCGCAGAGCGACTGGCGTTCTATAAGGCACCAAACGTGGTGCTGGACACGGTGATGCTGGCGAAAAGCGGCGATCCGCTGCTGGCCCCGTCGGCGGTGGAAAGCTTACGTCGGAAGCTATTGCCGCATGTCGCGCTGATCACGCCCAATCTCCCGGAAGCGGCAGCGCTGCTGGATGCGCCCCACGCGCGCAGTGAAAAAGAGATGCGCGAACAGGGTGAAGCGCTGCTGGCAATGGGCTGCGAGGCTGTGCTGATGAAAGGCGGGCACCTCGACGACGCAGAAAGCCCGGACTGGCTATTTACTCGCCACGATGTCCAGCGCTTTACCGCCCCGCGCGTGCAAACAAAAAATACCCACGGCACCGGCTGCACTTTATCTGCCGCGCTGGCTGCGCTCCGCCCCCGCCATGACGACTGGGCGCAAACCGTGGCTGCCGCAAAAATCTGGTTGTCGAAGGCGCTGGCTCAGGCGGATTCGCTGGAGGTCGGGCACGGTATCGGCCCGGTACATCACTTTCACGAATGGTGGTAACTGTCAGTTAAGAGAGAAGTTTTTAGCCAGCGTAATACCAGTGGTACTATACTGGCTTCATCTTCCCTGCCGGACAATTGCGTACCATGGAACAGGCTCATCACCAGTTAGTTGAACAGCTCAAACAGCGCTTTGCCGCCCCGGATAACGCTCCTCTGTACCTCAAGTTTGTCGAAACGGTGAAAAACGCCGTGCGCGCGGGCCTGTTGCCGCAGGGCAATATCCTGCCGGGGGAGCGCGATCTCAGCCAGCTTACGGGGGTGTCACGCATTACCGTGCGCAAGGCGATGCAGGCGCTGGAAGATGACGGCGTGGTGACGCGTTCGCGCGGCTACGGGACGCAAATTAATGCGACGTTTGAGTATTCGCTGAAAGAGGCCAGGGGCTTTTCGCAGCAGGTTGTGCTTCGGGGTAAAAAGCCAAATACGCTGTGGGTGAACAAACGCGTGGTGAAATGCCCGGCAGACGTGGCTGAACAGCTCGCGATCCCGGCGGAAAGCGAGGTTTTTCTGCTCAAGCGCATTCGCTACGTGGATGAAGATGCGGTGTCTATCGAAGAGTCTTACGTGCCGACCGGGCTGATTGCCGACCCGGATGAGATTGGCGTTTCGCTGTACGACTACTTCCGCAGCCAGAACATTATTCCGCAGCGCACCCGCAGCCGGGTCAGCGCCAGAATGCCGGACAGCGAATTCCAGTCACACATCAAACTGGAAACGCCGGTGCCGGTTTTGGTCATCAAACAGGTGGCGTTCGACCCGCTCAACCGGCCCATTGAGTACAGCATCAGCCATTGCCGCAGCGACTTATACGTTTTCGTCTGCGAGGAGTAAGGTTTGCTCGAGCTGCGCGAGTTTTGGCGCGCAGTCCCCGCCCCGGTGGCCGACCACGTAGCTGGCTACCGCATTCCCGAGGCTGACTGCTTCTTCCAGGCTCCAGCCTGCCGCCAGGCCCGCAATTGTGCCGCCCGCGTGGCTGTCGCCCGCGCCGATGGTATCCACGACGGTAGTCGGGAAGGGCGCAGCGATCCCCATGCTATCGCCGGCTGCAAACCACGCGCCGTCCTTATCTAAACGAACGATCAGCGGGCTGCCGTAGCGGGTGAGCCATGCACGGCAAATCGCTTCAATATTTTCCGCTTCCACGTCAAGCCATTCGGCAACAATCGCCGCTTCCTGACGGTTGAGCGAAACAATCGGTTTGCAGGCCATAATCCGCGTCAGCAGCGGCTGCGGGATATCCGCGATACGCGGGCCAAAGTCGATGAACGGGGTAATTGCCCGCAGCGACTCCAGCCAGCCCACGAGCAGTTCCGCACACGGCCCGGCAAGCTGGTAGCCAGAGAGCGAGAGCAGGCTACCTGGCGGGATGGTCAGGCCGTCAAGCCAGGCCTGATTCCACTGATGCTCGACGCCGCGAAACGACATAAAGGTGCGTTCGCCGTCGGGTTCGACCAGCGCCAGGCACCAGCCGTTATCTCCCGTATCGGTGTGGATCTCGCTGCGGATGTGCTGTTTTTCCAGGCTGTTGCGAATAATGTCGGCCCAGGTGCCCTGGCCAATTGGCAGCGCGTTCTGCGAGTCAATGCCGAGGCGCGAAAGCGTGATGGCGATGTTCAGCGCGCAGCCGCCAATGTTCACGCCCTGCTGATGCAGTTCGATATCGCAGCCGCGCCACGGGAGGGCGTAGGCGTCGGCGATGACGTCAATCACCGCCGAACCGAGCACGCAAACCGGGCGCTGAGCCTGCAGCTGGGGCAGTTTGCTCAGCAGTTCATTTGGCTTCATGGTTGGCCTCTCTTTGCTGGCGATAGGCCATAAAGATGCGGCTGTAGCGCGTGAAGTCGAGCTGGTTCTCTTCATCCAGCTCCTGTTTCAGCGCCGGGTCGATGCTTTCCACGCCGTTCAGCGCGCCGCAGATAGCGGTGGCCATGGCGCCGATGGTGTCGGTGTCTCCGCCGAGATTGGCGCACAGGATGGCGCAGCGGTTAGGGTCGGTTTTCGCCAGTTCGACCATCGCAATCGCCGCCGGTACCGACTCAACGGTGCTGGTACCGGTGCCGACCAGCTGGTAAATCTCTTCCATGGCGGATTCGGTGCCGCGCGCTTTTCTTGCCACGCTCAGCGCTAATTCCAGGCGTGCCGCGAGGGACGCGCTAAATGTCGTGATGCGTTTTTCCTGCGCGTGGCGGGCGATGGAGGGCAGCTCATCGCAAATTGTGGCCCAGCTTGCGCCGTCGATAGCCCGGGAAATGGCCCAGGCAATTACGACTGCCCCGGCAATGGCCAGATCTGATTTGTGCGTCGGGCTCGAAGCTAACGCGACCTCGTCCACAAACTCATCGAGACTGGCGGTGGGCAGCAGGCAGCCAAGCGGGGAGGCACGCATCGCCGCCCCATTGGTTACGCCGTTGTTTTCCAGCTCGCTTACCGGCGTGCCTTGTTTAATCGCATTCAGGGCTATTTTCGACGTCGGGCCGAGCACGTTTTTGTTAAACGCGTCGAACCCTTCTGCCCACGCCAGAATATGGCGGCCAATGGCATCCGGGTTGATAACCCCGTGGTGCTCGATGATGGCGTCCGCCAGCGCCAGCGCCATCGAAGTGTCATCGGTAAACTTAGCGCGGGCAAAATAACAGGCGGCGTTGTTTTCTGCCGGGCCCGGCAGGAACTTGTCTATCCAGCCGAAGTGGGCCTTCACCCGCGAGCGCGGCCACAGTTCGGACGGCATCCCCATCGCATCACCTAACATCTGGCCGTAAAAGGCTCCCAGAATACGATTTTCCATTGTTACGCTTCCTTTAATACTTTTTCAGATTCATCACCGGTAACGGCGATGGCAGCAATCTCTTTGTCCGACTCGCGGAAGAAGACCATGAACAGCACGGCGATGACGGCAATCATTATTGCGCCAAAGCCCCACATCCCCGCCCAGTTAAAGGTCTGACCGTTCACCGGTGAGGAGTAAGCAAACATTTTTTCCATCATTTTGCCGCCGAGGCTGTAGCCCAGCAGGCTGCCGAAGCCCTGGCAGCAAAGGGTGATCAGCCCCTGCGCCGCGGTGCGCATGTACACCGGGGATTTCTTGTCTACGTAAATGTAGGCGGTGACGTAGTAGAAGTCGTAGCTCACGCCGTGCAGCAGAATGCCGAGGAACAGCAGGCCGTAAGTGAACAGGTGCGACGCGTCGCCGTACACAAAGAAGCCGTAGCGGATGGCGGCGGTGATCAGGCCCAGCAGTAGAACCTTTTTAATACCAAAGCGCTTAGTGAAGAACGGCAGCGCCAGCATAAAGAAGATTTCCGAGAACTGGCCAAGCGTCATCCAGCCCGTGGCGTTATGCATCCCGACTTCGGTCAGATAGCCGTTGGCGAAGATGTAGTAGAACGCCAGCGGCATCGCAAACAGGAAGGAACAGAAGAAGAAGACCAGGAAGTTTTTGTCCTTCAGCAGCACCAGTGCGTCCAGGCCCAGCATCACCTTCAGGCTGAGCTTGCCGGTGCTTTTCGGCGGCGTGTTCGGCAGGAACAACGCGAATACGCCTAACATAACCGAGCTGATGGCGGTGATCAGCAGCGGCACGTTGGTTGGCGAGATATCGCTAAAGCCCATTATCTGCGGCAGGAAGCCACACACGATCCCGGAGGCAATCCAGCCGATGGTGCCCATCACGCGAATACGCGGGAAATCACACTCCACGTCGTCGACGTTGGAAAACGCGATGCTGTTGGTCAGCGCGATGGTCGGCATATAGGTGAGCGAGTAAGCCAGCAGCAGCGGAAAGAAATAGACAAACTCCGTTTGCTGGGCGGCCAGATACATCAGCCCGGCGCCGACAAACATCAGCAGCGCCAGTACTTTTTGTGCGGCAAAGAAGCGGTCGGTCAGCGAGCCGACCAGAATAGGAGACAGAATAGCAGCGATGGCGGTGCAGGCGTAGGACCAGCCGATTTCACCGGCGGTAAAACCACTTTTGTTGAGGAACAGCCACAGGGGCACAAACCAGGCGCCCCAGATAAACCATTCCATAAACATCATGAACGAAAGGCTAATCGTTGTACGTTTCATGCTCAGGACCTTCATGACAGGTGTAGGGTGTGCCTTAACCATACCAATTAATAATACCTTTTAAATACCTTTGCGTCGATTCTATGATCGCCTTTGCAAAAATAGCAGGGGTGGCCACCTGGCTTTACTCCTGGAAAGGAGGCAAAAGTGCGCTTGAACTGGCAAATCCCCGCCGTCGGTACCAGGATTAGTGCGGCCGGTTTTTTCGACCCGGCAGAACAGGATTCTTCATGCGCAGCGGGCAGGGGGCTCGCTGCCTTTACGGGAGCGTATTATGACTGATATTGCGCAGTTGCTTGGCAAAGATGCCGACGGCTTGTTACAGCATCGTTGTATGACCATTCCGGCAGACCAGCTTTATCTGCCCGGCTCGGACTACGTTGACAGGGTGATGGTAGACAACAATCGCCCGCCTGCGGTGCTGCGAAACATGCAGACGCTGTACAACACCGGGCGTCTGGCTGGGACTGGCTACCTCTCTATTCTTCCCGTCGATCAGGGCGTTGAACACTCGGCGGGGGCTTCTTTCGCCGCGAATCCGCTCTACTTCGATCCGAAAAACATCGTTGAACTGGCCATTGAGGCAGGCTGTAACTGCGTGGCTTCTACCTATGGCGTACTGGCCTCGGTTTCACGCCGCTATGCCCACCGCATTCCGTTCCTGGTGAAGCTTAATCACAATGAGACGTTGAGCTATCCGACCACCTACGACCAGACGCTTTACGCCAGCGTAGAGCAGGCCTTCAACATGGGCGCCGTTGCTGTCGGGGCCACGATTTACTTTGGTTCACCGGAATCCCGCCGCCAGATTGAAGAGATCTCGGCCGCCTTTGAGCGTGCGCATGAACTTGGCCTGGTCACCGTGCTGTGGGCCTATCTGCGTAACTCCGCGTTTAAAAAAGACGGGGTGGATTATCACGTCAGCGCCGACTTAACCGGGCAGGCTAACCACCTGGCGGCGACTATCGGGGCCGATATTGTGAAGCAAAAAATGGCGGAGAATAACGGCGGCTATAAAGCGGTAAACTTTGGCTACACCGACGAAAAAGTTTACAGCAAGCTGACCACCGACAACCCTATCGACCTGGTGCGCTACCAGCTGGCTAACTGCTACATGGGCCGCGCCGGCCTTATCAACTCTGGTGGTGCCGCAGGCGGTGAAACTGACCTGGCGGATGCGGTGCGTACGGCGGTGATCAACAAACGTGCGGGCGGTATGGGGCTGATTCTGGGGCGCAAAGCGTTTAAGAAATCAATGGCCGACGGCGTGAAGCTGATCAACGCCGTGCAGGATGTTTACCTGAATGAGAAAGTGACTATCGCTTAAGCTCTGTTGAGTAAGGTTATAAGGCCCTCTTTTATGAGGGCTTTTTTATGCGAATTTTTATACTGTGGCATTATTACCCTCACCCTAACCCTCTCCCTTTTGGGAGGAGAGAGAAAATTATATTCCCTGTCACCTGTTTTTCCCCCTCTTCCCTTTGGGGAGAGGGCCGGGTAGAGGGGAAAAGGCTTCACCGTGCTGGCTTACCCCAATAGCGGGCAATTAGGCGGTAAACGACAGGCCAGCGCATTCGGATGCACTTCAATGCGAAAATGCCGTCCGCTCAGCGGTTCCCCGTCCAGGTTAAAGGTAATATCGTGCGGGGCCGAAATCTCAAACCAGGCCGATTTCCCTTCAATAATGTTCGGGTTTTCATCCGGGCGCGTGAGCGTAGTCAACAGCGCAGGAAGCAGGTCTTCGCCGGTGAAAATCCGTAGATCAAGCAGCCCGTCGTTGATCAACGCCTCCGGGCAAAGCTGTTGCCCGCCGCCGGCCTGGCAACCGTTACCGATACCGATCACTAATGCGTCGCCCTGCCAGCTAAAGCCTTCTCCGCGAATGTCGCAGCGATCCGGCTTGAGCATGTCCATACGCATTAAACCGTGAATAAAGTAAGAGACGCCGCCAAGCGCTGCTTTGAGTTTTTCCGGCGTTTCAGTGGTGATGCGCGTGCCAAATCCACCGGTCGCCATGTTGATGAAGAAGGCTTCATCGTTGACCTGCACCAGGTCGATATTGGCGGCTTTGCCAAACAGCGCGAGGCGCAGCGCTTTTTCAAAGTCCTCAGGAATACCGACGCTGGTGGCAAAGTCGTTGGCCGTCCCCAGCGGGAGAATGCCCAATGCCGGGCGGCTGCCCGCAGAAAGTTTCGCGAGGCAGGTGGCAATCTCATTGATTGTGCCGTCACCGCCGCCGGCAACCACGGTGTCTACGCCGAGGCTCAGGGCTTCGTCAATGTAACGTTTGGCATCACCTTTTTCCCAGGTCACCCTGATATGCAGGGTGTAACCTTCCTCACGCAGCGTATGCACGGCCTCGCGCAGCTGTGGGTTACCGGCGCCTTTGCCGTTCAGAATCAAAAATGAATGCGGGGATCTCTCCATGACTTACCTCAGAAAAGTGAGCATTATCAAAGTGTAGAGCAAAGCTGGCGCGGAGGAGTAAGAACTGGCTGAATCAGCGGAAAAAAGAAAGGACATAGAGACAGCCCTGCGATCGCTTTCCACCCGGAGTATCGCCCGGCAAAACGGGTGGAATTTGGACCGCAGGTCGGCAGTTAGCCAGCCGGATTCTCCGTAATTTGCCGCGACTCTGACCTTGGCAGAAATTTGTTTTTTAATACCCGGGTTAATCGTACCTCAATATTTTTATGTGTTAAGTGAGCAACGAATATAGATAATGAAATTGCGATTAATACAGTGGCTGCACCTCTGTATTCAGCCGGTTCAAATGACGACATTCTTTTCATTACGGCAATTCCAATTGCACCATGAAGCAAGTAGAGTGAGAATGAAATCTCGCCGAGATAAACTAATACACGCGGGATGATTTTTTTAATGACAGGCTCGCCAAGCGTTAAAAATAAAACAAATGAAGCGATTAATATTGTGCTTTCAATGTTAAAGGCTCGAATTTCTCCACTTTTTATTCCAAATGCAATATAGATGAATAAAAATAAAGCGATCAACCCCGCAGCGATAAGCATATTATTAGACAGGAACTTATCCTTTAGCTTAATATATAGATATCCAGCTGCTGCGCCAATAATAAATTCAAGAAAAAGAGGGTTGGTCAACAGCCCCAGGGCTGGCGACGAGAAAGGGTAACCTTGTATCCCTATGGTAGGTTGAAAACCTGCCATAAAGGGAATAATGCCGACCATTAAAATCCCAAAGCCAGTCAGCGCTAATAAGCGACGTTTAACCAGCAGGCATAGGGCAAATGCGATATAAAAATAAACTTCATAATTAAGTGTCCAACGGACGTTATACATGCCACCATCATCAATGTAGTGTGGTGTTATAGATGTCTTGTAAACGGTGAATGTAAGTGCGCTAAATAAGTTTTGTACTTTGTCAGGATAATGAAAGGTACTCATTGCACCAGATAGAAAAAATGCAATAAGGAGACCTGTGTAGTATAAAGGAATAATGCGTATTGCTCTGTTTATCAGAAACCGTTTTGCTGAAGATATTTTTGCAGCGTAATGTTGGGTTGTGTAGATCATAATAAAGCCGCTAATGACAAAGAAAATATCAACGCCGATAATTCCCCAGCCAAACAACGCATCCCAAATATTCTGCCCCGTTTCGCCCTGTTCCTTGAGGAAAAAACGATAGTGAAAAAAAATGACTAAAAATGCAGCGATGCCGCGCAGAGCCTGGAGCGATTCAAGTTTCTTATCCATAGACTACCTCAATAGATTTATCGGCAAATAATAACTAATTTTCTTTATAGGGACACATAAATTTCTTTTTTCAAAATCAGTGTTTTTTTCTGAGTGAGGTTAATGACCTGGACAATATTTATTATCGATGGATGAAAAGTGAGCATCTGGCGGTGGGCGTTGCATAAAAATAAGCCTGCGCAAGGGAGATTGCGCAGGCCAAGGAGGTGGTTCCTGGTACAGCTAGCATTTATGGGTTATGTTTTTCAGCTTGCGGATAATAACGTTATCTTGTGTAACCGTATGTGATCGGTTTCTAAGAATGGCTTTAGCGCGAAAAATAACCCTAATTCACTAGTTTGCGTGCGGTTTACGGGTTGTCTGACCAGAGAGATTGCGCATTAGCAGAGCATAATCCAGCGCTATCTCCTGAGGTACAGGCATCCATACGGTATGACCATCGCCCGGAGCCACGTCTATCGGCTGGGATTTGCCATTTTCCAGCATTTCCAGCGTAAAGGTGATATTCCCCTGTGGGGTCATCATTTCAAGGCTGTCGCCCAGCAGGAATTTGTTTTTAACCGCCACCGCCGCCAGGTCACCCCGGCGTTCGCCGGTAAACTCGCCCACAAACTGCTGGCTCTCGGAAATGGAGTGCCCGTACTCGTAATTCTGATGGCTGTCGTGGGTATGTCGACGCAGGAAACCTTCGGTATAGCCACGGTGGGCCAGGCCTTCCAGCGTTTGCAGCAGCGTAGGGTCGAACGGCTTGCCCGCTGCGGCATCGTCAATGGCGCGACGATACACCTGCGCGGTACGTGCGCAGTAGTAGTAGGACTTAGTACGGCCTTCGATTTTCAGCGAGTGCACGCCCATTTTGGTCAGGCGCTCCACGTGCTCAATGGCGCGCAGATCTTTCGAGTTCATGATGTAGGTGCCGTGTTCGTCTTCGAAAGCGGTCATGTATTCGCCTGGACGTTTGGCTTCTTCCACCATAAACACTTTGTCCGTTGGCGCACCGACGCCCAGCGTAGGCTCAACGTTTTGCACCGGAATCGGCTCGTGCACGTGGACGATATTGCCGATGTCGTCTTCTTTGCCTTCCTGAACCTTATATTCCCAGCGGCAGGCGTTGGTGCAGGTTCCCTGGTTAGGATCTCGCTTGTTGATATAGCCGGAGAGCAGGCAGCGGCCTGAATACGCCATGCACAGCGCGCCGTGGACGAAGATCTCCAGCTCCATTTCTGGAACCTGTTCGCGAATTTCGGCGATTTCTTCCAGCGACAGCTCGCGGGAAAGAATCACGCGCGTCAGCCCCATTTGCTTCCAGAACTTCACTGTTGCCCAGTTAACGGCGTTAGCCTGCACGGAGAGGTGAACGTCAATTTCCGGGAACGCCTCGCGCACCATCATGATTAACCCTGGATCGGACATGATCAGCGCATCCGGGCCCATGTCGATAACCGGCTTAAGGTCGCGAATAAAGGTTTTGAGCTTGGCGTTATGCGGGGCAATGTTCACCACCACGTAGAATTTTTTACCCAGCGCGTGGGCTTCGTTGATCCCGAGCTGGAGATTTTCGTGGTTGAATTCGTTATTGCGCACGCGTAGCGAATAGCGCGGCTGGCCAGCGTAGACGGCGTCTGCGCCGTAGGCGAAAGCGTAACGCATGTTTTTCAGCGTTCCCGCCGGGGAGAGGAGTTCCGGTTTAAACATGAAGTTCTCGTTCTGATATCAGGTCAGAACCGCTCCACCTTGTGAAGCGGCTAAAGTCGAGTGGATTACCACAATTTAAGGGCGGGAATTGTAGCGCCGTGAAGCCGGGGAGTAAACCGTCTTGCGGATTCAGGCGATGAGCGGGATACCGACAAAAAGGAGCGACGCGAAGGCAATATTCTCCGTGTACTCTTTCAGCGCTTCGGTATTTTCTTTGAAATGCGCGATGAACTTGTCGAGCGCGGCGGCTTCATCCGTCGCCAGTATCTCGAAGCCAATTTTTTTAAATCCATCAGCGGTCAACTGTTTTTTCTCTTCCACACCAAGAGATGCCTTCGGGTAGATATTGAAAGCAATATCCCGGCTATAGAAAACATACTTTTCCACGACAATCTCCTTGCAGGGAAGACGCCGGTAAATGTTGACCGGCCTGCGTTCTATCGTAGAGTTTTTTGGGTTCTCTGAGCAGTCTACTAAAAGTAGTAGTCCCGGATATGAGTTTAAATTACTCGGCCGGCGTCCGCCTCCCAGCGATAACCCACCCCGTAAACGGCGCGAATAAACGACTGATCGGTATCCAGCGCCTCAAGCTTGCGGCGCAGGTTTTTTATGTGACTGTCGATGGTGCGGTCGGTGACCACGCGGTAGTCGTCATACAGATGGTTCAGCAGCATCTCGCGGGAGAACACCTTCCCCGGCTCGTGGGACAGGGTTTTTAGCAGGCGGAACTCGGCGGGGGTGAGATCCAGCAATTTACCGCGCCAGATAGCCTGGAAACGGCCTTCATCAATCACCAGCGGGCTTTCTTCCGACCCGGCGGAAATGGCAAGCTGACGTTTGCAGCGGCGGAGGATTGTTTTCACGCGGGCGACGACTTCGCGCGGGCTGTAAGGCTTGCAAATATAGTCGTCAGCGCCAATTTCCAGCCCCAGCAGACGGTCAATTTCTTCTATTTTGGCGGTCACCATGACGATGGGGACTTCGGAGAAACGTCGAATCTCTTTGCACAGCGTCAGGCCGTCTGTGCCGGGCAGCATCAAATCCAGCAGAATGAGATCCGGCGGCGTGTGGCGAACATACGGCAGCACCTGGTCGCCGTGGTTCAGCAGAGTAGGGGCATAGCTTGCCGCGCGGAGGTAGTCGATGAGCAACTGCCCAAGCTTAGGTTCATCTTCTACGATCAAAATACGGGGCGTACTGTCGTCAATCGGTAGCTCGGTCATAGTGTCCTCGACGTTTCTGTTTCCAGAGGAAGTTCAACGGTAATACTAACGCCGCCAAAGCGTGAATGGGAGGCGGTTAGCGTTCCGCCATGGGCGGTCACAATATTCTGGCAGATAGACAGGCCCAGCCCTGAACCGCCGCTGGCGCGGTTGCGGGAACCTTCCGCGCGGTAGAAACGGTCAAAAAGCTGGCCTAGCTGTTCGTCCGAGACGCCGGGTTCGCTGTCGTCAAAGCTCATCACAAACTGCTGATTCACAATTTTACCGCCGATCACCAGTTGCCCACCGTTGTCGGTGTAGCGGAGGCTGTTTTCCAGAAGATTGTTGAACAGCTGCATCAGGCGGTCTCCGTCCCCGAAAATAGTCGCGGTTTCCGGTAGCGCAAGGCGTATTGTCAGCCCGCGTGACTCAAAACGGGATCGAAATGCCCCGGCAACCACTTCCAGCAGCGCAATGATATCCAGCGATTTTTTCTGGTAGGCCAGCGCGCCTTCATCGGACATGGAAAGCTGGTGCAGGTCGTCAACGAGCTTGGTCAGGGTGGCGACTTCCATCTGCAGTGACGTGACGGACTCCGGCGTAAACTGACGCACGCCGTCCTGAATTGCCTCTAGCTCACCGCGCAAAACGGCAAGCGGGGTGCGCAGCTCGTGAGAAATATCCGCCATGTAAGCCCGGCGCATTTTATGGTTTTTTTCCAGGGTGCTGGCAAGCTGGTTAAAGTCCTGTGCCAGCCGCCCCAGCTCATCCTGGCTGCCGACCGCGACCCGGGTGGAAAAATCTCCGGCGGCCAGCTTGTGCGTACCTTCAACCAGGCGTTTCACCGGGGCCAGAAGGCCACGGGCAAGCAGGAAGGTGGCCGCTGCCGCCAGCAAACTGGACAGGGCGACGATGATCCAACTTGTACGTCGCTGCTGGCGATCGAAGTTAATGTCGGTATTGCGGGTCAGACGCTCAATGGGGGAGGCGATCACCCAGCCAACGTCCTGACCATTGACGTTAATCGGTTTGCGCATCCCGTCTGGAGGGAGCTTCTCGCGCGGGCCAACCAGAACCTGATAGTTTTGATCGACCACCCAAAACTTAGTGCGCCAGCCCTGCGGCGGCATGCCGTGAGCTTCATCCCCTTCGCGCTCAAACGAACGTAAAATCTGAAACACAAACCTGTCGTTGTGCCGCAGGAAGCGCCAGTTGCCGTGCAGCGCATACTGTTCGCCCAGGGCATCACTTAGCATCTCAATGCGCTGAGTATTGCCGCGTTTGATGTAGTCGATAAAGCCGCGCTCAAAGCTTAACCTCACGCCCCAGTGCATGATGGCCAGCACCAGCAGGCAGGTGGAGAATATGGCGAGGAATAATTTCCCGGTGATCCCGGAGCGGTAAAGTTTCATGTTTCGCTCCTTTTACGGCGGCTGATTACCGTGTTTTCTGAACGGTCATTTGGGACGCGGGCAAACAGCAATGCCGGAAGGGCAATGACCAGCGCCATGCAGAAATAGGTGTACATAAAGATGCTGTGAGCCTGTTCCCCACCGGCCGGAAGCTGCTGGTGGCCAAACATGCCCAGCAGCAGGCCCGCGACGGTCACGCCGATACTCATGGAAAGCTGCATGACCATTGAGAGCATGCTGTTGCCGCCGCTGGCGAGGTCATCCGGCAGATCTTTTAGCGTCAGCGTATTCATGGAAGAGAAGCGCATGGAGTTGACCATGCCCTGTACAAACAGGACGACCGGCAGCAGCCAGAACCAGCCCATCAGGGCCGTACCCATAAACATCAGCGTGATCAGCGCCAGGCCGAGCGTGGCGACGACCAGCACGTTGCGGTAGCCGAAGCGGTTGACGACCTGCACAACGATACGCTTCATGCCCATGCTGCCAAGCACCATTGGGACCATCATCAGCCCGGCATGGAATGGCGAGAAACCCATACCAATCTGCAGAAACACCGGCGTCATAAACGGCAACATGCCGCTGCCGATGCGTCCACACAGGCTGCCCAGCAGGCCAAGCGAAAAGGTTTTCGTGTTGAACAGATTGAGATTGAACAGCGCGTTTTCGTTGTCGCGGGCATGCCACAGGTAAAGCAGAATGGCGATAACCCCGCCGAGGATCAGCAACCCGAGCGTTTCACTGGAAATGCCCAGTCCTTTTTGTCCGTCCAGCGCAATGGTCAGCGCCGCCATCCCAAACGCCAGCAGCAGGAAGCCGGAAATATCAAAGCGTCGGGTTTGCATGGTGTAGTTGGGCATCAGCCACAGGGTAGCGATGGCCCCGACAATGCCGACAGGAATGTTTATCAGGAAAATCCAGTGCCAGGAGGCGTACTCCACCAGCACGCCGCCCAGCGCAGGGCCAAGCAGGGGGCCTACCTGGCCTGGGATAGTCACGAAAGTCATCGCCGCCATATATTGCGCCCGCGGCACGATTTTCATCACCGTGAGGCGCCCCACCGGTACCATCATGGCCCCGCCAATGCCCTGCACGACGCGGGCGAGAACAAGCTCGTTGAGCGTAGAGGCATTGGAGCAAAACAGGGACCCGAGGGTAAAAAGAATTATCGCCGTGAAGAAGATATTGCGAACGCCCACTCTGTCCGCCAGCCAGCCGCTTGCCGGGAGCATGACCGCAACCGTTAACACGTAGGCCACCACCACCGAGTGCATATGCAGCGGGCTTACGCCCAGACTATGCGCCATCGAGGGAAGCGCGGTGTTCACAATCGTGGTGTCCAGCGCCTGCATAAAGAAGCCAAAAGCGACAATCCATAACTGCCAGCGAACGGCGGTGGGCAAATCAGTCATACGGACAGAGCCTTACTTTCACGGGGTTTGCGGCTAAAGCGCAATCTCAGTCGGTCAAAGAACAGGTAAACCACCGGCGTGGTGTAAAGCGTCAACAGCTGGCTCATCACCAGCCCGCCTACGATGGTGATCCCCAGCGGCTGACGAAGTTCTGCGCCATCCCCGCTGGTTAGCACCAGCGGTAGCGCGCCAAACAGCGCGGCCAGCGTGGTCATCATAATAGGGCGGAAGCGCAGCAGGCAGGCCTGGAAAATCGCCTCTTCTGGCGTTAAATCGCCCTTACGCTGCGCCTCTATTGCGAAGTCCACCATCATAATGGCGTTCTTTTTCACGATACCTATCAGCAGCATGATACCGATTAGCGCAATCAGGCTGAAGGGGGCGCCGAAAAGTTCCAGCGCCAGCAGCGCCCCGACGCCCGCAGAAGGCAGCGTCGAGAGGATGGTCAGCGGGTGAACGTAGCTTTCGTACAATATACCCAGCACGATATACACCGTGGCAATGGCTGCCAGAATCAGAATCACCTGCGAGTTCATCGTCTGCTGGAACACCTGTGCCGTCCCGGCGTAGTTGCCGCGCACGGTGGTCGGTACGCCCAGCGAGGTCATGGTTCTGTCGATGGCGTCGCTGGCTTCAGAAAGCGATATCCCGTCAGGCAGGTTGAACGAGATGGTTGATGCGGCGGACAACCCCTGATGGTTAACCGACAGCGGGGCGTTCGCTGGCTGCCATTTGGCAAAGTAGGAGAGGGGGATCGACTTCCCTTCGCTGTTAATCACAAACATCTGGTTGAGCGAGCTGATGTCCTGGGTGTAGCGCGGGTCGACCTCCATGACCACCTTATACTGGTTCAACGGCTGGTAGATGGTGGAAATCTGGCGCTGACCAAAGGCGTTGTTGAGCAAATTGTTGGCATCCGAGACGTTGATCCCTAGCCGCGACATGGTTTCACGGTCGTAAATCAGGTCCATTTCCGAGCCGTTATCCTGCTGGTCGGAGTTAACGTCAGCCAGTTCCGGCAGCGCCGCCAGCGCTTTACGGATTTTCGGCTCCCACTCTCGCAGGGCGCTTAACTCATCGGAAAGCAGCGTGTACTGGTAGCTGGCGTTCGCCTGACGGCCACCAACGCGAATATCCTGCACCGCCATTAAATAGAGGTTGGCGCCGGGCTCTTTTGCAAGCTTGCCGCGCAGTCGGTCAATCACCTGTTGGGCGGTTTCCTGGCGTTCGCTCAATGGCTTAAGTGAGATAAACATCATGCCGCTGTTAACCCGAGAGCCGCCGGTAAAGCCGGTGACGTTATCCACCGCCGGATCTTCACGAATGATCTTCATAAAGTCCTGCAGCTTACCGCGCATGGCCTGGAAAGAGATGCTCTGATCGGCCTGAATATTGCCCATCAGCCTGCCCGTGTCCTGCTCCGGGAAGAAGGTTTTCGGGATAGCGATGTAGAGCCAGACGCTCAGGGCTATCGTACCCAGAAGTACCACACCCACCAGCCGCGTATGATTTAGCACCCATTTCAACGAGCGCGCGTAGCCGCCCTGCATGGCAATCAGCAGGCGACCAAATCCACGGTTTTTGTTTCTCTTTTCAGGAGGTCGGTTTTTCAGGAGCCAGCCACACATCATTGGCGTGAGCGTGAGCGACACCACCAGCGAAATCCCGATAGCGACCGAAAGCGTAACCGCAAACTCGCGGAATAAGCGCCCCGGCAGCCCGCCCATCAGCAGCAGCGGCAGGAATACCGCCACCAGCGACAGACTCATGGAAAGTACGGTAAAGCCCACTTCCCGCACGCCCTGGAGCGCCGCTTGCATGGGCTTCACGCCCGCTTCCAAATGACGGGAAATATTTTCCAGTACCACGATGGCGTCATCGACCACAAAACCTGTGGCGATGGTCAGCGCCATCAGCGACAGGTTATTGAGGCTGAAGCCGCACAGATACATGGCGGCAAAAGTCCCGATCAGCGACACCGGTACGGCCACCGCCGGAATAAAGGTCGCGCGCCCTGAGCGAAGGAACAGAAATACCACCAGAATCACCAGCGACACGGAGATCACCAGCGATTGTTCTACTTCGGCCAGCGAGGCGCGGATGGTCGGTGACCGGTCCTGTGCCACCTGAAGGTCGATAGAAGCCGGAATGGTTTCTCGTAGTTCGGGTATTTTGGCGCGGATGCGGTCCACGGTTTCGATGATGTTCGCTTCCTGCGACTTGCGAATCATCAGCAAAATGGCTGGTTTGGCGTTGGTCATCCCGGCGTTACGCACGTCCTGTACGCTGTCGGTGACGTTGGCGACATCCTGAAGCCGCACGGCCGAACCGTTATTGTAATGCACGATAAGCGGCATATAGTTTGCCGCTTTTTTTAGCTCGTCGTTGGTCTGAATTTGCCAGCGGCTTGTACTGTCTTCTACCGAACCAAGGGGACGGCGAACGTTGGCATTGCTTATTGCAGTCCGGACGGCATCCAGCGACACGCCCTGGTTAAACAGCGCCTGAGGGTTGAGGTCCACGCGCACCGCGGGCAGAGAGCTTCCGCCGACGTCCACGTCGCCCACGCCGTCGATTTGTGAGACGGTTTGCGCGAGCTGCGTGGAGGCAAAATCATACAGCTCACCCTGCGATAGTGTGTCCGACGTGAGCGTCAGGATCATGATCGGCGCATCGGACGGGTTGGCCTTGCGGTAAGTTGGCCGCCCCGGCATCCCGCTTGGCAGCAGGCTTTGGGCAGCGTTGATCGCCGCCTGCACGTCCCGCGCGGCACCGTTGATGTCACGGTCGAAATTAAATTCCAGAATGATGCGGGTGCTGCCCAGCGAACTGGACGAGGTCATTTCGTTGACCCCGGCAATGCGGCTCAGGGAACGCTCCAGCGGCGTGGCCACGGACGACGCCATGGTTTCCGGCGACGCGCCCGGCAGCGAGGCGCTGACCATGATCACCGGAAAATCGACCTGCGGCAGCGGGGCAACCGGCAGCAGGCGGAAGCCCAGCACGCCGCACAGCGTAATGGCGACGGTCAATAAAATCGTCGCCACCGGGCGGTAAATGAAGAGGGCAAAAAACTTCACTTACGCCTCCTCATGCTGTCGGCCGAAACGACGGCGCGTGTAGTGCGACAGGCGGTCGAACAGCAGGTAAATCACCGGCGTGGTAAACAGCGTCAGCACCTGGCTGAGCAGCAGGCCGCCCACCATGCCAATACCCAGCGGGCGGCGAAGTTCTGCGCCAACGCCGGTTGAAAGCATCAGCGGGAGTGCACCCAGCAGCGCGGCGAGCGTGGTCATCAGAATCGGACGGAAACGCAGCAGACAGGCCTGGTAAATCGCTTCGTACGGGGCCATACCCTGTTCACGCTCGGCGGCCAGCGCAAAGTCGATCATCATGATCGCGTTCTTCTTCACGATACCAATGAGCAGAATGATGCCGATAATAGCGATAACGTCCAGTTCGGCCCCCGCCAGCATCAATGCAAGCAGCGCGCCAACGCCCGCCGTGGGCAGCGTCGACAGGATAGTGATCGGGTGGATAAAGCTTTCATACAGCACGCCAAGCACGATGTACATCGCCACGACCGAAGCAATAATCAGCCAGATGGTGCTGCCCAGCGCCGCCTGGAAGGCGAGGGTGCTGCCCTGGAACTGCGTCGTGATATCGGACGGCATCGCCAGCTCTTTTTCCGCCGAGGTGATGGCGTTCACCGCGTCGCCCAGCGATTGCCCTTCCGGCACGTTAAAGGAGAACGTGGTGGACGGGAACTGGTCGAGGTGATTGATCGACAGCGGGGCAAAGCGCTGCTCCACCTTCGCAATCGCGCTTAATGGAATGCTGCCGCCGGTACTGCTGGTGAGGCGAATGTTGTCGAGCGCGCTCAGCCCTGGCGTGGTGCTAGTGTCATGTTCGAGTACCACGCGATACTGGTTGGCCTGGGTGTAAATGGTTGAAATAAGGCGCTGGCCGAAGGCGTTATACAGGGCGCTGGTCACTGATGACATGTTGATGCCGAGGCGGCTGGCGCTGTCGCGGTCAACGTTGACGTAGGCCATCAGCCCCTGATCCTGCCAGTCACTGCTGATATCCGCGAGCTGAGGCAGCGTTTTAAGCTTATCTTCCAGCTGCGGCACCCAGGTGCTCAGTTCGTCCAGCGAGGTCGCCTGCAGGGTGAACTGGTACTGGGTGCGGCTCACCGTGGTGTCGATAGTCAGATCCTGGATCGGCTGCAGATAAAGCTGCACGCCCGGGACGCTGGCGACATTCTGCTGCAGTCTATCAATCACCGTCGGGATGCGGTCATCACGGTCGCTGAGCGGCTTAAGGTTAATTTGCAGGCGGGCGCTGTTTAACGAAGGGTTGGTGCCGTCTACGCCGACAAACGACGTCAGGCTTTCCACCGCCGGATCTTTCAGTATCACGTCCGCGACCTGCTGCTGGCGCTGGGCCATGCTGGCGAAGGAGACCGACTGCGGAGCCTGCAGCGTGCCCTGGATAATGCCGTTATCCTGAATCGGGAAGAAGCCTTTGGGGATAAAGATCCACAGCACAATGGTCAACGCCAGCGTGCCAAAAGCAACGCTCAGCGTCAGCCACGGATGATTCAGCACTTTGCTAAGCACGCGACCATAGGCGGCAATGATGTTATCAAACATCTTCTCGCTGGCGCGGGAGAAACGATTCTGCTTACGCAATGATTCGTGGCTCAGCATTCTGGCGCACATCATCGGGGTAAGCGTCAGCGAAACCACGGCGGAGATTAAAATAGAAATTGCCAGCGTCACGGCAAACTCGCGGAACAGACGGCCCACGATATCACCCATGAACAGCAGGGGAATGAGCACCGCAATCAGCGAGAAGGTCAGGGAAATAATGGTAAAGCCGATTTCCCCGGCACCTTTTAGCGCGGCGGCCAGCGGCTTCTCGCCTTTTTCGATGTAGCGAGAAATGTTCTCTATCACCACGATGGCATCATCCACCACGAACCCGGTGGCGATGGTCAGCGCCATCAGCGTCAGGTTATTGATGGAGAAATCAAGGAATACCATCACCGCAAATGTGCCGACCAGCGACAGCGGCACGGCGACGGCAGGAATGATAGTGGCCGGCACGTTGCGCAGGAACAGGTAAATGATCATCACCACCAGCGCAATGGCCAGCATCAGCTCGTGCTGGGTGTCGGTCACGGAGGCGCGAATGTTGGTGGTACGGTCGCTGAGCAGTTTTACTTCAACCGACTTCGGCAAGCTTTGGGTCAGCGTCGGCAGCATCTGGCGGATGCTGTCTGCCGTCTCAATGATGTTGGCCCCAGGCTGGCGCTGGACGTTCATCACGATGGCCTGCTGCTTGTTCGCCCAGGCACCGAGCCAGCTGTTCTCTGCCCCTTGCTCAACGGTGGCAATATCCCCGAGGCGGATTGGCGCGCCGTTCTGATAAGCGATGATTAAATCCCGGTATTCCTGGGCCGACTTCATCTGGTCGTTGGCGGAGAGTGTGACGGCGCGCTCCGGGCCGTCAAGGCTGCCTTTGGCGGAGTTGACGTTGGCATTGGTGATAGCGGTGCGAATGGTTTCGCTGGTCAGGCCGAGTGCGGCAATCGCCGGAGCGTTCAATTTAACGCGAACGGCGGGGCGCTGGCCGCCCGCCAGCGTGACCAAACCGACGCCAGAAACCTGGGAGATTTTCTGGGCTACGCGGGTTTCCACCATATCTTCCACCTGCGTCATCGGCAGGGCGGTTGAGGTCACGGCAAGCGTCATGATAGGCGGATCCGCCGGGTTGACCTTGCTGTAAACCGGCGGGTTTGGCAGGTCAGTGGGCAGGAGGTTGGTTGCGGCGTTGATGGCCGCCTGCACTTCCTGTTCGGCAACGTCAAGCGCCAGCGTCAGCTGAAACTGAAGGGTGATAACCGACGCCCCTCCGGCGCTTTGCGATGACATTTGTTTCAGGCCAGACATCTGCCCAAACTGGCGTTCGAGCGGGGCAGTGATCGCCGAAGTAATGACATCCGGGCTGGCGCCGGGATAGAGCGTGACCACCTGAATGGTAGGGTAGTCCACCTCCGGTAGTGCTGATACCGGGAGAAAACGATAGCCAATAATCCCCGCCAGCAGAATTGCCACCATCAAGAGAGTAGTGGCAACCGGACGGAGAATAAACAGACGGGAAGGGCCGCCAGTGGAGCCTGGAGGTAACACCTGCATCAGGAGCGTGCTCCGTTGTGTTTGTGGCCGGATTTCGTCTGCGCGGTAGGTTTGACGTTATCGTCGGCCGCGCTGTGCGGTTCGACAACCTCAACCTGTGCGCCTTCCGTCAGGCGGTCAATACCGTCTGTCACCACGCGATCGCCTGCGGAAACGCCGGCGGTAATCACGACTTTCTGACTGTCCTGAATCCCCGGCGTGACCAGGTGTTTACTGACTTTATTATCGCCGTTCAGTACCCAGACGAAGTGGCCTTCGTTGCCCATTTGCAACGCACCGGCTGGGATCACCACGGCATTTTGCTGGGTGTCCACCAGCATACGGGCGTTCACAAACTGATTTGGGAACAGCGCGTCATCCAGATTATCAAAGCGGGCTTTCAGCTTGATGGTGCCGGTGGTGGTATCGATTTGGTTATCAAGGCTCAGCAGTTTACCACTGCTGAGTTTTACGCTGTTGGTGCGGTCCCAGGCTTCAACGCTCAGCGTTTCGCCGGCTTTCTGCGCTTTAATCACCGTGGCTATGTCGTTTTCCGGCAGGGTGAACACCAGGTCAATCGGGTGTGTTTGCGTCAGGACGACAATACCGTTGGTGTCGCCGGTGGAAATCTGGTTGCCAATATCGACCTGCTTCAGGCCAACTCGGCCGTCGATAGGCGCGGTGACGCGGCTCCAGTTAAGCTGCAGCTGAGCGCTGGCAACGCTGGCTTCATCGGCTTTAACCGTGCCGAGCGTGGATTCCACAAGCGACAGCTGAGTATCGAGGTCCTGGCGGGAGACTAAGTTGGTTTTTACCAGCTGTTGGTAGCGGGCGAGGTCGCGGCGAGCATTTGCCAGGGTGGCCTGATCTTTAGCCAACTGCCCCTGGGCCTGAGCCAGCGCGACTTTGAACTGGCTCGGGTCAATTTCTGCCAGCAAATCACCGGCTTTTACCTGCTGGCCTTCCTGGAAATGAATGGCCAGAAGTTGCCCGTCAACGCGGCTGCGTACCGTCACGGTATTGGCCGCGGTGATAGTGCCCAAGCCGGTTAAGTAATGCGGCACAGCTTCACTGGTTGCCGTTGCGGCCTGAACCGGGGCCAGCGCACCACCGCGCATTCCGCGTCGGCCGCCCTGGGCGGATGTCTGGCCTGATTTAGCCTGGGGCTGAGTCCCCGAAGATGTATTGTGGCTGCGCCAGAACCAGACGGTGGCAATCACCACCAGAATAAAGGCTGTAATCCACAACCAGCGAGAAGTCTGCGTGCCTTTCATAGATGACGTGTTCTCTTCCTGAAACGATTTTAGGCGTAATGTTACTAGTTTAGTAACGGATAGCCCCGCAATGATGGAGGAAATATGAAGTACTGTCAGATTAGCAACATATAGTAAGTAAGTGATGTTTTCGTGGCCAAATAAAACTGTTTTTCCCAAAACGTTTTCCGAGGTGTCACGCAAGTTTCAGTCCCAGGAGTAGTCATATCACGAAGCGAGAAATAAGCTGTGGTTTATATCTTAAATATAACCTATAGTTTATGAGGTGAGTGATGATCTGGCGCGTGATATTTACCGACTATTTCTACTTTTGGTATCAGGCCCAGCCCGTAGAGCTCCGCAAACGACTTGTGGCGGCCTTCGGCAATATTGAGTTCTGGGGGCCTGCTTTAAGCCGCCCGCAGGCGGACACGGTAAAGGGAGCTCGCTATCCCAATATGAAGGAATTACGTTTGCTATGGCGCGGCAAGCCCTATCGGATCTTTTTTGCTTTTGACCCGCATCGCAGAGCCGTTGTGCTGTGTGGTGGAGACAAATCAAACGATAAGCGTTTTTATCAGGCGCAGATAAAAGTGGCCGATACGCAGTTTGCGCATCACCTGGCAGAACTGGAGGATGAAAATGAAAACGTTAACTGAAGTGATGGCGGAGTTTTCGGCGGAAGAGCAGGCCGAGATCCGCGCAATGACCGAAGTCTTAATTCTGGAAACGGGATTGCAGCTGGTGCGTGAGCAGCAGGGGCTTTCTCAAAAACAAGTGGCGCAAAAAATGGGGGTTTCCCAGCCGGCAATCGCCGCGATTGAACAACGCGGTAACGATCTCAAAGTGCTCACGCTGAAGCGCTACGTTGAGGCGCTGGGCGGTAAACTTTCGCTGCATCTGGAGTTTCCAGAAAGCGACCGGCGTTTCCAGATATAAAAAAACCGCAGGAGGCCTGCGGTTTGAGCGGTATGTTTGAACGTGATTATCTGAAAACCACGTCTGACCAACGGGCAAGCCCCTGCGTCACCGAGCCAAAATCATCCCCTCCGGCAATCGGAATATCAGGCAACTGCTGGGCGAGCGCATGGCGCAGCAGCGGAGAACGAGCGCTGCCGCCGGTCAGGTAAATAACATCAGGTTTAGCCTGGCTGTTGTCCATCGCCAGCGTGACCTGTTCCATGATGCGCTGTAGCGGCTGGCTGATAGCGGTTTCCAGCGCTTCCTGGCTGATATCGCAGCCGACGTCTTTGGCTATAAACGGCAGCAATGCTGAAACCTGCTGGCTGCTGGAGAGCGCAATCTTGCTCTCTTCTGCCGCCCTGACAAGGCGATAGCTCAGGCGCTGACGCCAGACTTTCTGCAGATACGCCACCTTTTCCGGCTCGCGCGCGTCCCGCACCAGCTCGTTGAGCGAGCGGCCGTTAGCCGCGCTGTAGAAGTCATTCTGAGCCGGGACATCGTTAATCGCGACGGCGTTCCACCAGGGTAATACCGGCAGCGCGATGCCTTTTTCCGTCTGGCCGCCCATGCCAAGCAGCGGAGCCAGCTGTTTAAAGGCCAGCATAATATCCAGATCGTTACCGCCCACGCGGCAGCCGCTGTGGCCCAGAAGGCTTTGTTCGCGGTCGCGGCGCTGGTGCCAGTCAGGCCCCATCAGCAGTACCGAGCAGTCGGTGGTGCCGCCGCCAATGTCGACCACCAGCACCTGCTTTTCTTCCTGCAGCGTGGCTTCAAAATCCAGCCCCGCGGCTACGGGTTCAAACTGAAACACCACGTCGCGGAAGCCAGCGCGATGCGCGGCGCGTTCCAGAATCCCCTGAGCCTGCTGGTTAGCATCTTCCCCGCCCAGTCCCTGGAAGTTAATCGGCCTGCCAATCACGGCCTGGTCGATGGTCCCTTCCAGCTGGTTTTCCGCCTGTTTGCGGATGTGCAGCATCATCGCGCAGACCAGATCTTCAAACAGCGCGACCTGCTGCGGTTTCAGGCCGGTGGCGCCGAGGAAGGACTTCGGCGATTTAACGAAGTAAACCTCTTCCGGATCTTCCATGTACTGGCCAAGAGAACTTAAGCCAAATTTTACGCTGCCGGGCAGCACATCAATGTCTTCTTCGCGGTTGTAGCTCACCGCACGGCGCAGCAGCGCCTGGGTCTCGCTTCCCGTAGCCGGAACTTCGTGGTGACGGAAGAGCCACTCGCTCACCGCTTCACGCGTCGGTGCACAGAGCATGGAAGGCAGCAGCGATGAGCCGTTCTCCATCTCCAGCAGCTGTGGTTTTCCGTCGCGCATAATGGCGACCGAGCAGTTCGCCGTCCCGTAGTCAAAACCGATTTTCATTTTCGTTGATTATCCCCATGCCAGTGAGAAGGGGGGCGACTTTAGCGGAATGCCGGTCCGTGGGCAACTGAATATGAAAGCAAGGCAGAAATCGGCATTTGGCGGTATGCTAAATAAGCAGTGTTGTCTGCCTAATGCCCTCATTCTCTTCAGGATTATTTATGTACACCCTTAGCTATCAACCGCCCTATGACTGGTCCTGGATCCTCGGCTTTTTACGGGGACGTGCCGTGGAGGGCGTGGAAGTTGTTACCGCCAGTCGCTATCAGCGCAGCTTCGCGCTGGGAGAATATGCCGGGCTCGTGACGCTTGAACCAGACGAGAAAAATCTTTGCCTCAATGTGACGCTAAGCGACGGCCTGCAGCCTGTGGCAGGCGAAGTTTTACAGCGCGTGAAGAACTTACTGGATTTGGACAAGGATCCGCAGCAGGTCTTAAGCAGCCTGGGCTCGTTGGCGGCAGCCCGGCCCGGCCTGCGTCTGCCGGGATGTATGGACCCGTTCGAACAGGCCATTCGGGCCATTCTTGGGCAACTGGTTAGCGTGGCGATGGCGGCAAAATTGACCGGCAAAGTGGCAAAGACCTTCGGAAGGAAGCTTGAAGGTAATGATGGCTGGTATCTGTTTCCGGATGCCAGGACGCTGGCAAACTGCGATATTCAACAGCTGAAATCTTTAGGCATGTCGCTTAAGCGTGCAGAGGCTATTGTGCATCTTGCCGGAGAGGTGGTGAAAGGGCAGTTTCCGCTGCAGCTACCCGATGATTTGGAGCAGGGAATAAAAACCCTGATAGCATTGCCCGGTATCGGGCGCTGGACTGCCAACTATTTCGCCCTGCGCGGCTGGCAGGCCAGCGACGTTTTCCTGCCGGACGATTACCTGATTAAACAGCGCTTTCCTGATATGACGCCTGCACAAATCCGCCGCTACGCCGAGCGCTGGCAGCCCTGGCGCTCCTACGCGCTGTTACACATCTGGTATAGCGACGGTTGGACGCCGGTCAGTTAATGCCAAAATAACTATTCGTCAGCAGCAGCTCCAGCGGCTGCGGCTGGGCGATGGTTTCCCCATAGATTAAATCAATGCCAATGCCCGACAGCGTATCCATTACCAGAGGCATATCCGCCGGACCGGCGATAGTTTGCAGCGCCATGCGTTGGGCGTGACCATGCACAATCGTCACCATCATTTCGTCCATCAGATTACAGTGCACGTTGAGGATCAGGCCCGGGTCTAACATCACGTAGTCGAACAGATGATGGCTCAGGGTATTAAACAGTTCCAGATCGCGCCCAACGTGGCTCAGCACCATGCGGCAACCGGCTTTGCGCAGCCGTTTCAGGCTGGCATAAGCGCGCTGTGGCTCGGCGAGCAAGTCGCTGCTTTGAATCGTCAGGTGCAGCAGACGGGCCGGCATTCTGCGGGCGGAAAGCTGTTCCAGCAGCTCATTGACGAAGGTGTCGCTGACCAGGCCCGCACCGGAAACGGGCAGCGCGACGCCAAAACCTTTCCTTGCGACCTGAGCGGCATACTTGTCAAAAAATTCGCTAAATACGCGGCGATCCAGCGCATGGTGAAGTGCCGGGTCGGCGAGGCCTGAGCGGAATGCGGGTTCGTTGATAACGTCCCCTTCGTTGCCCCAGAAACGCAAGGTCAGGAGATAGAAACAGGTGGATTCCGGGATGCGCGGCGGCGCAATCGCCATCGCTATCATCAGCATGGGATTGTCTTTGATCACCTGCCACTGCTCGTCGAGGGGCATGGTGTCTCGCCCTTGCTCCATGTAGTGGCGATGCGGTTCATAAACCGTGACCTGGCCGCGGCCGTTGTTCTTCGAGGCGTAGCAGGCGATATCGGCCTGGGAGAGCACTTCAGACGCGATAGCATTATCGCCGTCAATGTGCGTGATCCCGGCGCTGGCGCCGATGCGATGCAGACGGCCATCCCACATGAAGTGGTAGTCGTTGATACTGCGAATGATGCGCTCAGAAATATAACGTGCGTTTTCAGTGGAACAATCTGGCAGCAGCAAACCAAATTCGTCGCCGCCGAGGCGAGCAAGGAAATCCCCTGTGCGCAGCATACTCAGCATCATCGCCGCCAGCTCTCGCAGCAAAGCATCACCTGCGGCATGGCCCGCGGAGTCGTTTACGGCTTTAAAACGGTCGAGGTCAATGAACACCAGGGCATGGCGCTGGCGGTGTTCAACCGCACCCTGCAGTAAGCGCTTCAGGTGATTCTCAAAGCTTACCCGGTTGGCCAGGTGCGTCAGGCTATCGTGCGAGGCGCTGTAGCTCAGCTGTTTGAGCATTTTCCGGGACTCAGTCACATCCTGGATAACCAGCACGGAGCCAATGCTTTGGCCGTCCAGCGTAGTCAGCGGCGTAATGGTGTAGTGGATGTCGTAGCTGCCGCCGTTGCGGCAATGTAGCACGACATCCTGCTCTATAGCGCTCCGGGAAAAATCGCCGCTGTGTATGTTTTCCATCACCGGGCCGTTATCGCCGAAGGTGATGCGCAGAATCGCCAGAATGTGCTGGCCGATGGCCGCCTCCTGCGCCCAGCCGCTGAGCTTCTCGGCAATCGGGTTCATAAAGGAGACATTCATGTCGACGTCGGTGCAAATTACCGCTTCGCCGATCGAGTCCAGCGTGATGTGCAGCCGCTCTTTTTCCTGGTACAGCGCTTCGTTAAGCTGCTTAACTTCGGTCATGTCCATATTGATGCCCAGCAGCCGTTCCACGTCGCCGTTCTTATTCAGCACGCGGTTAGCCAGGGAGCGGATGTGGCGGATACCGTCTTTGACATGGATACGAAATTCAAGCTTAAACGGCAGGCGATTTTTTAACGACTCGCGAATAACGGTTTCCGAGTGGGCGAGATCTTCTTTCACCAGCCTGTTCAGCCAGAGCTGGTAGGTCGGTTTGGTATGCGGCGGCACGTCGTAAAGCTCAAACATCCGCTTATCCCAGCTGATGACATCGTTGGTCAGATCCCACTCCCAGATGCCGATGCCGCCGGCTTCATTGGCAAGCGTAATCCGCTCCATCAGCCGCTTGTTGATCCACTCGGTATGCTTCAGGTCGTTGATGTCTTCAATCTGGGCGATGTAGTAGAGCGGCGTGCCGTCGGTATGACGCACAACGGACGCCGTGAGCATGGCCCACACGACATTGCCCGCGCTGGTGTAATAGCGCTTTTCCATTGAATAGCTATTGATGTGCCCGGCCTCAAGCTTGCTCAGGTGCTGAAGATCGAGATTCAAATCTTCGGGCCAGGTAATTTGCTGGAAGGTGAGATCGCTCAACTCTTCGCTGGAATAGCCGAGGAACTTACATAATGACTTATTGACCTGCAGCCATTTGCCCTCGGTAGAGACCAGCGCCATGCCAATAGCCGAGTATTCCATCGCGTTACGAAAGCGCGTTTCGCTTTCGGTGATGTGTTTACGCTCTGTGCGGGAGGAGTACATCACCATTGTGATGACGTTTGCCGGCAGCAGAATCAGCAGAAACGGCAGCCACGGCGCATATTCCAGCACGCGCGGGTGGGGCGTTAACATCGGGAACTTGCCGATGGCTATCATCGCCGAGACCATCATCAGCGTGGCAAGGAAAATAATAAAGGCTTCCAGACGCGGCAGCCGAATGGCGCTCCACATCAGAATGACGATGATAAAAGTGAACGGCCAGGGCAGGTAAATTAATGAAAAATAGCTGAGCGCCAGCGTGACGGCGAAGGTTGCCACGGTTTCGAACAGCAGGGCCGCTTTGCGGTGACGAAGCAAATAATAAGGTTTAAACAGCAGCCCTGCCGGCATCAGCGCCAGCGCCCCGATGGATTCAGACAGCCCCCATATAAAGAAGGTTTTCAGCGCCGAGGAGTCAACCGGTATCGGCAATAGCGTCACCAGCAGGCCGCCGACCAGCGGAGGGATTACCGCACTGCACACGGCAAGTCGTGACCAGTTATTGAGGTTTTGTAAGGGATTTTTCCGCGGCAAAAAGCGGCGTAACAAAAGCGCGCCCAGCAGCGCCTCAGCCAGGTTTATCGCGGTTAACGAGATATTCAGACCGCTAAATGAAAAAACGGTGGCGCTGGCTGCCATGCTGCCCAGTGCACAGACGGCGGCAATGAACGGCCATTGACGGAGAGGAGAACGGAAAAATGCCGCCATCATCACCGAGGTGGTAAACCATATAGGCACCAGGTCGGTGCCTTTTAACGTCAGCTCAAGGGAATAGAGGGTGAAAACAAAGCTGAGTAACCCCAAGCCAGCCAGCAGTATCAGTGAATGGACGGCGGCTTCTGTTTGTCTGTTTTTTTTAATCATTACCGCAAATCCGCTTGGACACTGCCGCCAGGAGCCATGCCCGGATGCATATAAATAAAGAATCGGTTTATGCTAGTACAAACAATTTACAATTCCTATGCTCGGTTGTCAGAATTTACCTACAGAGTGTCAGAAATTGCGTAGTCAAATCACGTAATTAAATAATTCCACTTCACCCGTTGCCTGGCGATGGTGCGCTGTCATGCCTTTGTCACTTTGTTGGCCTTTTGCCGCGTAATTTCACGATTGCAGGGGGTAAGAGACTGGTATCAAAAGGCGGTTGTCCCTATAATTGCGGCGTTTGACGCCTCCGCGTCGTCCTTCCAACACTTTTCGTATTCAGGCCGTAAATAATATGACCGATCAGTCTCATCAATGCGTCATCATCGGGATAGCCGGCGCATCGGCTTCAGGGAAAAGCCTCATTGCCAGCACGTTGTATCGTGAACTGCGCGAGCAAGTCGGCGATGAACACATTGGTGTCATTCCAGAAGACAGTTACTACAAAGATCAAAGCCATCTGTCGATGGAAGAGCGTGTTAAAACCAACTACGATCACCCCAGCGCAATGGACCACAACCTGCTTTTCCAGCATTTGCAGACGTTGAAGTCCGGCAAAGCAATCGAACTGCCGGTTTATAGCTACGTGGAGCACACCCGCACCGACCAGACCGTGCATTTGGTCCCGAAGAAGGTGATCATTCTGGAAGGCATCCTGCTGCTGACCGATGCGCGCCTGCGCCAGGAAATGAACTTCTCTATTTTTGTTGATACACCGCTGGATATCTGCCTGATGCGCCGTATGAAGCGCGACGTTAACGAGCGCGGCCGTTCAATGGATTCCGTGATGGCGCAGTATCAAAAAACGGTACGCCCAATGTTCCTGCAATTTATTGAGCCTTCCAAACAATACGCCGATATTATCGTGCCGCGCGGGGGCAAGAACCGCATCGCAATCGATATTCTGAAAGCCAAAATCAGTCAGTTCTTTGAATAAAGACCTTTGCGAGCGCGCGTAAGCCGCTCGCTTTTACGTTGAATCCCTCATCCATTGCCAATTGGCTATCGTCGACGCTCTGTGGCAGTGTGTGTAAACTGAGATTGATAAGGAGAATCTGCGATGCGCCTTTGCGATCGTGATATCGAAGCCTGGCTGGATGATGGCCGTTTAGCGATTACCCCCCGTCCTCCGGTTGAACGCATTAACGGTGCCACCGTGGATGTGCGCCTCGGCAATAAATTCCGCACGTTTAGCGGGCATACCGCACCTTTTATCGATCTCAGCGGCCCTAAAGATGAAGTCACCGAAGCGTTAGAGCGCGTGATGAGTGATGAGATTGTGTTGGAAGAAGGTGAAGCTTTCTTTCTACACCCCGGTGAACTGGCGCTGGCGGTAACGCTGGAATCTGTCACGCTGCCGGACGACCTTGTGGGCTGGCTGGATGGGCGTTCCTCGTTAGCGCGCCTGGGCCTGATGGTACACGTCACCGCCCACCGCATCGATCCGGGCTGGCATGGCTGTATCGTGCTTGAGTTCTACAATTCAGGGAAGCTGCCGCTGGCGCTGCGTCCGGGAATGATGATTGGCGCCCTGAGCTTTGAACCCCTCTCCGGGCCAGCCGCTCGCCCTTATAATCGCCGTCAGGATGCCAAATACCGCGACCAGCAGGGTGCGGTAGCAAGCCGTATCGATAAAGACTGAATTGCAGTGAGTTGTTCGCCCTCTGGCGAATGATATGGAGAATGTTATGAGACGACTATTAACCACGTTGATGATTCTGCTGGTTGTGCTGATAGCCGGCCTGACCTCACTCGTGTTGTTGGTTAACCCTAACGACTTCCGTGGTTATATGGTTCGTCAGGTTGAGGCCCGCAGCGGCTATCACCTTGAGCTGGAAGGGCCGCTGCGCTGGCATGTCTGGCCGCAGCTGAGTATTTTGTCTGGCCGCATGTCGCTGACTGCGCCGGGTGCCAGTTTGCCAATGGTTAGCGCGGAAAATATGCGTCTGGATGTAGCGCTGATTCCGCTGCTTTCTCACCAGCTTCAGGTTCGCCAGGTCATGCTGAAAAGCGCGGTGATTCAGATGACGCCGCAGGCTGAAGCGAAGCTTTCGGCTAACGCGCCGGTAGGGCCAAAAGACACCATTAGTGAACCGGATACCGGGCGTGGCTGGTCCTTTGATGTTGCGAAGCTTAAGGTCGTCGACAGCGTGCTGGTCTTCCAGCATATCAATGACGAGCAGGTCACCGTCCGCAATATTAACCTGCAAATGACGCAGGATGATAAGCGCCAGGCGCATATTGAACTCAGCAGCCAAATCAACCGTGACCAGCGGGATTTAATGCTTTCGGTCACCGCAGATGTCGATCTCCATGACTATCCACAGCAAATCAACGCCACGCTAAGCCAAATTGACTACCGGCTGCAGGGCGCCGACCTTCCGGCTGGCGGCATCGGCGGCTCGGGATCGCTTCAACTGGGCTGGAAAAACACGGGCAGCCAGCTTTCGCTGACAAATATGCAGCTCACGGCCAACGACAGTGATTTACAGGGCAATGTCAGCGTGGCGATGCAGAATAAACCGCAGTGGACGGTGGATCTGCAATCTCGCCTGCTCAACCTCGACAAACTGGTGGCCAATGCGCCCGTTGCGGATACCTTGATTAACCAACAGGCCCAGCAGGCTCAGCAACAGTCCCGTCCGGGCCCGGTGATTGCCGAACAACAGGGTGAAACCAACTATCACAGCCTGCGTAATTTTAATGCCGTACTGAATATCAAGGCCGGTGAAGTACGCTGGCGCGGCCTGGCGTTCAGCGATGTGCAGACCGCGCTGGTGAATCAGGCGGGTAAACTCAGCATTAACCAGCTCAACGGCAAGCTGGGGCAGGGCACGCTCTCGCTGCCGGGCTTCCTGGATGCCAGCGGCAAGACGCCTGAGCTTGCCTTCCAGCCGCAGGTGAAAAATGTTGAGATAGGCAAAATTCTGACCGCGTTTGATTACCCGATTGCGTTAACCGGGCAGTTTTCTATGACGGGTGATTTCAGCGGTGAACGCCTTGATGCGGAGGATTTCCGCAGTAACTGGCAGGGAGACGCCCAGCTTGAGCTGGCCCATTCCCGCCTCGAGGGGATGAACTTCCAGCAGCTGATTCAGCAGGCGGTCAGTCGGAACAATGAGGGCGTGGATGCGCAGCAGAATGTTCAGAACGTCACCGAGCTTGATCACTTCTCCACGTCTGCGTCGCTGGATAATGGGCTTCTGACGATGACGAAGATGGTCGGTGAGTCCAGCGTATTGTCCCTGACCGGCGAAGGCACGATGGATCTGGTGAAAGAGGTCTGCGACACCAACTTTGCAATTAAAGTCAGCGGCGGCTGGCAGGGCAGCGACAGTAAACTGATTGAAGTGCTAAAAAACACGGCCGTTCCGCTCCGGGTTTATGGCCCGTGGCAGCAGCTGAATTACACGCTTCAGGTTGACCAGGTGCTACGCAAGCAGCTGCAGGATGAAGCTAAGCGTCGGCTCAATGACTGGCTGGATAAGCATAAAGAGAGCGACAAGGCGAAAGACGCTCAGCAGTTACTGAATAAGCTTTAACGACAAAAAAACGGCGGAAGCCAGTTCAGATTGATAACTGGCCTCTGGCGAGAGAAGAAATACCCGCCAGCTCATTAGAAAAACAGGAAAATCAATTCATTGATTTTCGGCTAAAAATCACAAAGAGGGAAAAACCACGCTTTTTCCCTCTTTGTCAGCAACCCAAACCGGCTCTCGCCGGTTTTTTTATACCTCATAATCCAGCTGATTATCGTCTTGTTCGAGCGGGATGATTTGCACTTTGTTGACCCTGTGATTCACCACCTCCAGCGTTTTGAGCAAATAATTCCCCACTTCAACGCTCTCGCCTTCGGCTGGAATATGCTGCAAATGCTCCATCAACAACCCGGCAATGGTGTGGTATTCCCGTTTCTCATCCAGGGGAAGGGCGATGTACTGCACCAGGTCGTCCAGCGGCATGTGGCCGTTAGCCGTCCAGCTACCGTCCTGATTTTTCTGGATATCGTGGCGGGCATCTATCTCTTCCACTTCGTTCGGCAGATTACCGGCGATGGTTTCCATTACGTCGCTCAGGGTGACAATGCCTTCCACCGAGCCAAACTCATCGACGACAAAAGCAAAATGGGTGCGCGCGTTACGGAACTGTTCTAACGCCTGCAGCAGCGGTAATGCCTCCGGGAAAACCAGCGGCTGACGAATCAACGGTGCAATATTCAGCGCTTCGCCGTGCAGCGACTGCTGCAATAAATCGATAACGTGCACCACGCCGAGGATGTCATCGTCATTGTCCGTGACCACGATGCGCGTGTGCTGGTTTTTATTCAGAAGTTCGCGAACCTCGGCTTCCGGGGCGGTAATGTCCAGATGCTCGACGTCGTGGCGGGAGGTCATGATACTGCTGACGCTGCGCTGGTTCAGGTGCAGCACGCGTTCGATCATCCGCGTTTCCTGCGGGTTAAAAACATCGCTGTTAATGCCGCTGTCGGCTATAAGTGAGGCGGTCTGGGCATCCAGTTCCGCTTCTTCTTTCTTACCGTTCAACAGCCGCAGCACGGCTTCGGCGGTGCGCTCCCGCAGCGACTGATTTGCGGAAAGAAAACGTCGGCGGTTAAATATCGCCAGCTGATTGAGTGATTCAATCATCACCGAGAATCCGATGGCGGCATAGAGATAGCCTTTCGGGATTTGATAGCCAAAGCCGTCGGCCACCAGGCTAAAGCCAATCATCAGCAGGAAACTCAGGCACAAAATCACGATGGTCGGGTGGCTGTTCACAAACCGAGTCAGCGACTTGCTGGCCAGCACCATCAGCCCGATGGCGATGATAACCGCGACCATCATGACCGCCAGATGGTCGACCATGCCAACGGCGGTGACTACCGAATCAAGGGAAAATACGGCGTCAAGAATGACGATTTGCGCCACAACGGGCCAGAATTTGGCCCCCCGTTTTTGCGTGTGATGCTCGCTGTCTTTGCCCTCCAGCCGCTCATTCAGCTCCATCGTGGCCTTAAACAGCAGGAACATACCGCCCAACAGCATGATCAGATCCCTGGCGCTAAAGCTAAGGTCGTGAAGGGTGAATAGCGGTCGGGTAAGCGTCACCAGCCACGAAATGGAGGCCAGCAGCAGCAGGCGCATAACCATCGCCAGCAGTAAGCCCGTGACGCGGGCGCGATCGCGCAGTTTAGGAGGCAGCTTTTCGGCGAGGATGGCAATAAAAACGAGGTTATCAATGCCCAGAACCAGTTCTAAAACGACCAGGGTAACTAACCCGGCCCAGACTGAGGGGTCGGCAATCCATTCCATACGGGGTTTATAGCCTTTAACTTACGGGCAAATGCCACACGGAAATGATGGATAATTGTCGGACAAAAAGCAATGTTTGTCTGAGAATAATCCGTAATGACTTATAGAATTTTCAGCATTAAATGAATGCCCGGCAAATTATTGCGGATAATATTTAAAGAAGCATTTGAGTTATATATTTTATATATGAATACACCGCTATGAGATAGTTCTGCATATTTTTCCAGACATTGTCTTATTATTTCCATTGTCAATATAAAGAAAATCCTAAAATGTTATTATTGCGTGGTTCATATTATTCTTAAAAGTCCGCCTCCAGCCTTTTGTCTCCTTGCCTGCTGAGTTTTAAGCTGCAACAATCTTTGGCGATGATTAGCAATGAATGTGTGATTACCCGTTTAGTAATAGTTTGTCCCAGCATTGTCATAAGACCTGATTCATTTTTTTTAATATTTTCCGGATATTAGAGAATCTCAGGTTATTAGGATTATTTAACTTTTTCAGTGGGTTGGTGACTGTGAGCCAGGGGCGGTAGCGTGCCCGGATGCGGCCAGATAACAGCAAGTGATGGCGCCATCAGAATGTCGGGGAATAAGCTTATTTTAGGAATAATGCCAGTTTTCTCATTCTCTGAATATGTTCAATTCTGTACTTCGTTCTCACGGTTAATTGCTTGCCTGTTTTATTCGCTCAGGATAATTACTCTGCCATAGTGATAAATATTCAATGATAAAATACAAACTGAAGTTGATGCCATTATTGGTGTCAGTCACCCTGATGAGCGGCTGCACGATATTTCCCGGCAGCAATATGTCTACGTCGGGAAAAGACGTCATCAAACAACAGGATGCTGATTTCGACCTTGACCGAATGGTCAACGTTTATCCTTTAACGCCGCGACTGGTGGAGCAACTGAGGCCTCGTCCAGTGGTTGCCCAGCCGAATGCCGGACTGGATAAAGATATCGCCAATTACCAGTACCGCGTCGGGCCGGGGGATGTATTAAACGTCACGGTCTGGGATCACCCTGAACTCACCACGCCAGCGGGGCAATATCGCAGTTCAAGCGACACTGGTAACTGGGTACAGCCCGATGGCACCATGTTCTATCCGTATGTGGGCAAAATCAGCGTGACCGGCAAAACGCTGGCAGAAATTCGCAGCGATATTACCAGCCGTCTTGCGCAGTACATTGCCCAGCCGCAGGTGGACGTTAATATCGCTGCCTTCCGCTCGCAAAAAGCCTATATCTCCGGGCAGGTAAATAAATCCGGCCAGCAGCCCATCACTAACGTACCGCTGACTATCCTCGACGCGATCAATGCCGCAGGCGGTTTAACCGAAGTAGCCGACTGGCGTAACGTCGTTCTGACCCATAACGGGCAGGAAAAACGCATTTCTCTGCAGGCGCTAATGCAAAACGGCGACCTCAGCCAAAACCATTTGCTCTACCCCGGCGACATTCTGTTTGTGCCGCGTAATGACGATCTGAAAGTGTTTGTGATGGGGGAAGTGAAGAAGCAAACCACCCTCAAAATGGACTTCAGCGGCATGACGCTTACCGAGGCGCTTGGCCAGGCCGAAGGTATCGATCTCACCTCGTCCAACGCCAGCGGCATCTTCGTGATCCGTCCGCTCAAGGGCCAGACGCAGCAAAACGGCAAGATTGCCAACATTTATCAGCTCGATATGTCCGATGCGACTTCGCTGGTGATGGGCACCGAGTTCCAGCTCCAGCCGTATGACGTGGTGTACGTGACCACGGCACCGGTTTCTCGCTGGAATCGCCTGATCAACCAGCTTCTGCCAACCATCAGCGGCGTGCGTTACATGACCGATACCGCCAAAGATATCCATACCTGGTAACGCACTATGTTCAACAAAATACTTGTGGTTTGCGTGGGGAACATCTGCCGTTCCCCCACGGCTGAACGGCTGCTCAAACGCTACCACCCGGAGCTTAGCGTCAGCTCAGCAGGGCTGGGGGCGCTGGTCGGGAAGGGCGCGGATGCCGGTGCTGTTGAGGTTGCCGGGCGGCACAACCTTTCGCTTGAGGGGCATTTAGCCCGCCAGGTTTCGGGGCGTCTATGCCGGGAGCACGATCTGATTCTGGCGATGGAAAAACGTCACATCACCACGCTGTGCGAAATGGCACCCGAAATGCGCGGCAAAGTGATGCTGTTTGGCCACTGGGATGCCGGCAGAGAAATTCCTGACCCCTATCGTAAAAGCCGTGACGCCTTCGAAGCGGTCTACAGCATGCTCGACCTTTCTGCCCAAAAGTGGGCTAACGCACTCAACGCTCATCAGGGATAACAATGACAGAGAAAGTACGCCGTTCGAGCGCCCCGACCGAGGGCAATGACGAAATTGATATTGGCCGTTTGTTTGGCACCGTGCTGGAGGCTCGCTGGTGGGTTATCGGCATTACGGGGCTGTTCGCCGTGCTGGCCGCGGTTTATGCCCTGTTTGCCACGCCGGTCTACAAGGCCGACGCGCTGGTGCAAATCGAACAAAATGCCGGTAACACGCTGGTGAACGACATCAGCTCTGCGCTCAGCAATAAGCCACCGGCGTCTGCCGCAGAAATTCAGCTGATCCAGTCCCGCATGGTGCTGGGGAAAACCGTTGATGACCTGAATCTGGACATCTCGGTGACTAAGAACACCTTCTGGCTGTTCGGCGCTGGCTGGGACCGCCTGCAGGGGCACCAGAACGACACGGTGAATGTCACCACGTTTACGCTGCCGGCAGCGATGAACAAAGACACCTTTACCGTGGAAGTGCTGAACGATAAACAGTATCAGCTGACCAGCGACAATGGCTTTAGCGCCAAAGGTGAAGTGGGCAAGCTGCTGAGTAAATCGGGCGTCACGATGCAGGTGGATGGCATCCAGGCGCAGCCTGGTGACAATTTCACGGTGGTGAAGTATTCCACGCTCGGGATGATCAACCAGCTGCTGGGCAACCTGACGGTGACTGAAAACGGCAAAGATACCGGCGTGCTTAGTTTGTCCTACACCGGGGAAGATAAAGATCAGATCCGCACCATTCTCGACAGTATCACCCGCAACTACCTGGCGCAGAACGTGCAGCGTAAATCTGAAGAGGCCGCCAAAAGCCTGAAGTTCCTGGCCGAGCAGTTGCCTGAAGTGCGTCGCAATCTGGATGCCGCAGAGAACAAACTGAATGCCTATCGTCAGCGCCAGGATTCGGTGGATCTTTCTCTGGAGGCGAAATCGCTGCTGGATTCCGTGGTCAACATCGACGCTCAGCTGAATCAGCTGACCTTCAAAGAAGCTGAAATCTCCAAGCTGTACACCAAAGCCCACCCGTCCTACCGCACGTTGCTGGAGCAGCGCCGAACGCTGGAAGATCAGAAAGCTCGCCTGACCAACAGCATCGCCGCGATGCCCAAAACCCAGCAGGAAATTGTGCGCCTGACCCGCGATGTGGAGTCCGGGCAGCAGGTTTATATGCAGCTGTTGAACAAGCAGCAAGAGCTGAAAATCACCGAAGCCAGTACGGTGGGAGACGTGCGCATCGTCGACCCGGCGATCACGCAGCCTGGCATGGTTAAACCTCAGCGCGTGCTGGTGGTGCTGGGCAGCATCATTCTGGGCCTGATTGTGTCTGTGATCGGGGTGCTGCTGCGCTCGCTGTTTAACGGCGGCATTGAAAGCCCGACCGTGCTGGAAGAGGCGGGGCTCAGCGTGTATGCGAGCATTCCGCTCTCCGAATGGCAGAAAACCCGCGACCAGGCCAACCTGCGCAACGTCAAAGGCACTAAGCGCTTCAAACAGAGCCAGTTGCTGGCGGTGGGTAACCCGACCGACCTGGCCATTGAAGCCATTCGCAGCCTGCGCACCAGCCTGCATTTCGCCATGATGCAGGCCCCCAACAACGTCCTGATGCTCACCGGCGTTAGCCCGTCTATCGGTAAAACCTTTGTGTGTGCCAACCTCGCGGCGGTGATTAGCCAGACCAACAAGCGCGTGCTGCTGGTGGACTGCGACATGCGCAAAGGCTATACCCACGAACTGCTGGGGACCACCAACGTTAACGGACTGTCTGACGTGCTGTCAGGGCAGGGGGATATTAGCCGCTGCGCGCAGAAAACCTCCGTGCCGAACTTTGACCTTATCCCACGCGGGCAGGTCCCGGCTAACCCGTCCGAACTGTTGATGAACGAGCGCTTCTCTCAGTTGGTGAAGTGGGCCAGTGAAAATTATGACCTGGTGCTGATTGATACGCCGCCGATTCTGGCCGTCACGGACGCGGCGATTGTGGGGCGCCATGCTGGCACCACGCTGATGGTGGCGCGCTACGCGGTGAACACGCTGAAAGAAGTGGAAACCAGCCTGAGCCGTTTTGAGCAGAACGGCATTGCCGTGCGCGGCGTGATCCTTAACTCGATTTTCCGCCGGGCCACGGGCTACCAGGATTACGGGTATTACGAATACGAATATAAGTCGGATGCTAAATAAGGTGATAGCCATGAACAGCAGCGCAACTCGCCCGCTTATCTCTATATATATGCCGACCTGGAACCGCCAGCAGTTGGCTATTCGCGCCATCAACTCGGTGCTGCGGCAGGATTATGATCACTGGGAAATGATCATCGTCGATGACTGCTCCGCCAGCTTCCAGCAGCTGGAGCAGTTTGTTGCAGACCTCGGCGATCCTCGGGTGCGTTACATTCACAACGACATGAACAGCGGTGCCTGCGCAGTACGTAACCAGGCCATTGGGCTGGCGCAAGGGCGGTTTATCACCGGCATTGATGATGATGACGAATGGACGCCGAACCGCCTGTCGGTATTTTTGTCCCACCAGCATCAACTGGTCACCCACGCATTTTTATATGCCAACGACTATTTGTGTGAAGGGCAGGTCTACTCGCAGCCGACCAGCCTGCCGCTGTACCCGAAGTCGCCCTATTCCCTGAAGCTGTTCTACAAGCGCAACATCATCGGCAATCAGGTCTTTACCTACGCCGAGCGCTTTAAGAGCAGCCTGTTTGATACCGAGCTGAAGGCGGCGCAGGATTACGACATCTTCCTGCGCATGGTGGTGGCGTTCGGCCAGCCGTGGAAGGTGGAGGAGGCGACCCAAATTCTGCACGTTAATCACGGCGAAATGCAGATAACCAAATCCCCAAAGAAATTTGCCGGTTATTTCCACTTTTACCGCAAGCACAAAGCCAAGTTCGACCGGGCCAGTAAGAAATATCAGCTGTATACGCTCTACCAAATCCGCAATAAGCGCATGTCGTGGCGCACCCTGTTAGCTCTGCTGACGGTGCGCAACGGCAAGCGCCTGGCCGATAGTCTGCGGGGGAGGTAAGCGTGCTGGAGGATATTCGTGCCAATAGCTGGAGCCTGCGCCCGTGCTGCATGGTGCTGGCCTATCGCGTAGCCCACTTTTGCTCGGTGTGGCGCAAGAAAAACGTCATCAACAACCTCTGGGCCGCGCCCGTGCTGCTGGCCTACCGCTTTATTACCGAATGCCTGTTTGGCTATGAAATTCAGGCGGGAGCCACCATTGGCCGCCGGTTCACTATTCATCACGGCTATGCGGTGGTTATCAATAAGTTCGTCGTCGCCGGGGATGATTTCACCATCCGCCACGGCGTCACCATTGGTAACCGGGGGAACAGTCTCGCCTGCCCGGTGATTGGCAACGGCGTTGAACTGGGCGCTAACGCGATCGTCGTGGGCGATATCACCCTCGGTAATAACGTGACTGTAGGCGCGGGCAGCGTGGTGCTGGACAGCGTGCCGGACAATGCGCTGGTGGTCGGTGAAAAAGCTCGGGTGAAGGTGATCCAATGAACATCATGCAATTTAATGTCCGCCTGGCCGAAGGTGGTGCGGCGGGCGTGGCGCTCGATCTGCACCAGCGTGCACGTCTGGCCGGGCTCTCCTCACGTTTTATCTATGGCTATGGCAAAGGCGGTAAGAAAAGCGCCAGCCATGACATTTATCCCGACGTTGAGAAACACACGCCTCGCCTGGTGTCGGTTGCCAATATCGCGCTGTTCCGTTTTCTGAACCGCGATCCATTCGGCAATCTGAATAAGCTTTACCGTCGGGTCACTCGCAGCCCACAGCCGGTTGTGCTGCACTTCCACGTGGTGCACAGCTATTGGCTGAACCTGGACGAAATGGTGTCGTTTTGCCAGCGGGTGAAGGCGCACAAGCCGGATGTTACCTTCGTCTGGACGCTGCACGATCACTGGAGCATTACCGGGCGCTGCGCCTTTCTGGACGGCTGCGAAGGCTGGAAAACCGGCTGTGTTAAATGCCCGACGCTGAACAACTATCCGCCGGTCAAAGTGGATAAGGCGCACCAGCAGGTGGCGGGCAAGCGCCAGCTGTTCCGCGAGATGCTGGCGCTGGGCTGCAAGTTTATCTCCCCCAGCCAGCACGTCGCAGAGGCTTTTAATCAGCTTTATGGTGCCGGGCGCTGCAGCATCATTAATAACGGTATTGACGTCGCCACCGAGGCGATTCTGGCGGAGCTGCCTGAAAGCGGCGTCGCGACGGTGAAACCCCGCGTGGCTATTGTGGCCCACGACCTGCGCTACGACGGCAAAACCAACCAGAAACTGGTACAGGCAATGATGGCGCTGGGCGACAAAATTGAGCTGCATACCTTTGGCAAATTCTCGCCGTTTGAAGGCGCTAACGTGGTGAACCACGGCTATATGACCGACAAGCGCGCGCTGATGAGCGAGCTGAACACGATGGACAGCCTGGTGTTCAGTTCCCGCGTGGATAACTATCCGCTGATCCTGTGCGAGGCGCTGTCTATCGGCGTGCCGGTGGTGGCGACGAGCAGCGAGGCCGCGGATGAAGTTCTGCGTAAAGTGGGGGGCAAAACCTTCACCCCGGAACACGTTCTGGCGCTGGTGCAGCTTAAAAAAACGCAGCTGGCAGAGCAGGTTTTCGCGACTGATTTAGCGACCTTCCGTGCAGCCAGCCGCACGGCCTATAGCGGCAAGCAGATGCTGGAGGAATATGTCTCGTTCTATCAGGGTCTGTAGCTATCTGCTGCTGCCGTTCATCTATCTGGTGGTGAACATTAAGCTCGCCTCTCTGGGGGAGAGCTTCCCGATAACCATCGTGACCTTCCTGCCGGCGATTTTGTTTCTGTACATCGAGCGCATCAACCTTAAAAAACTGATGATTGCGTTGGGTGTCGGGGCGGGACTGACGGCGTTTAACTACATTTTTGGCCAGTCGCTCGACCCGGCCAAGTACGTCACCTCGATGATGCTGTTTGTCTATATTGTGCTGATATTGGGCATGACATGGAGCTGCCGATTCAAAACTATTTCTCAGCGCAATCACCGCAAGATATTACGGTTTTTCTATGCCGTGGTGGGCATTATTGTGGCGCTGGCGGCGGCGGAAATGGCTCAGATTATTCTGACCGGCGGCAGTAGCCTGATTGAGAAAATTTCAAAGTTTCTCATCTACAGCAACAGTTACGTGCTCAACTTTATTAGCTTTGGTGGGCGGCGTACTACGGCGCTCTATTTCGAGCCCGCTTTCTTCGCCCTGGCATTAATCTCAATTTGGCTCAGCATCAAACAGTTTGGTATCAAAACACCGAAAACTGATGTTATGATTCTTTTAGGGATAATCCTGTCAGGATCTTTCTCCGGGGTAATGACGTTTATTTTGTTTTATCTGCTGGAGTGGGCGTTTCAATACCTTAATAAAAGCGCCATTAAAAAGAAATTGCCATTGGCAATTATTTCACTGGCTGTTTTTTTAATCGGTTTAGTATTCGCTTTCCCTTATATCGCAACCCGTGTTGGTGATTTGGGAACAGAAGGATCGTCATCGTATTACCGTATTATTGGTCCATTGGCGATGGTTGGCTACTCTCTGGAAAATGTTGATGGCGTAGTACGGTTTGGTTCTCTCTATGAATATGTCGCATCATTCGGAATATTTAACGGTGCGGATGTAGGGAAAACCGTGGACAATGGACTGTATCTGCTGATTATTTATTTCTCATGGTTTGCAGTATTAATGACCGCTGGCTATATGTGGCGAGTCATGAAAATGATGCGCAATGCCTTTGGCAATAATGAGAATTATCGTGTTCAGCTTTGGTTGTTTATGCCTGTATCTTTGTTCTTTACCGGTTCTATTTTTAGCCCGGAATATGCATTTTTAATTGTTTGCCCATTTATTTTGCGTAAAGCAATTAAGCATTCGCTGCCAGGAGGTGCGCAATAATGTTATTAAGTGTTATTACAGTGGCATGGCGTAACCATGCCGGGGTCGTGAAGACCTGGCAATCGCTGGCGCACCTGGCACAGGCCAAAGGCATCGAGTTCGAATGGATTGTGGTGGACGGCAACTCTCCAGACGGCACGGCTGAGTTTCTTGCTGGCCTGCAGGGCCAGTACAACCTGCGTTTTGTCAGTGAGAAAGACAGCGGCATTTACGACGCGATGAACAAAGGCATCGTCATGGCGCAGGGGCGCTATGCGCTCTTTCTGAACTCCGGCGATGCTTTCCACCCTGAGATTGCCGAGGTGATTTATCAGCTGGCAGCCTTAGGCGAGCGCGATGACGCGATGGTGATTGGTGACGCGCTGCTGGACTTTGGCGACGGCAATAAAATTCGCCGCAGCGCCAAGCGGGGCTGGTATATCTACCACAGCTTGCCGGCCAGCCATCAGGCTATCTTTTTCCCGCTCTCTGGACTGCGTAAATATCCCTACGATCTGCAATATAAAGTCTCATCCGATTACGCGCTGGCGGCAAAAATGTATAAAAACGGCTATGCCTTTAAGCGTATCAAAGGGCTGGTGTCTGAATTTTCAATGGGCGGCGTGTCTACCTCTAACAATATTGAATTGTGCCGTGATGCGAGACATGTTCAGCGAAAAATATTACGCGTACCGGGCTTTATTGCCGAACTCTCTTTCCGACTCAGGTTAAAAACAACCGGCAAAGCAAAAGCGCTTTATAACAAAGCTTAAAGCTCACAGGAAATATTATGCAGGATTTAAGCGGCTTCAGTGTACCGAGGGGATTTCGCGGCGCGAGCGGCATTAAAGTGCAGTTGTGGTGGGCGGTTCAGGCCACTTTATTTGCCTGGTCTCCGCAAGTTTTATATCCGTGGCGTGCCTTTTTATTACGTGTTTTTGGGGCGAAAGTAGGCAAGAAGGTTGTTATTCGCCCCTCGGTGAAAATTACCTACCCATGGAAGTTAACGCTCGGAGATTATGCCTGGGTTGGCGATGATGCCGTGCTCTATACCCTCGGTGAAATTAGCATCGGAGCAAATTCCGTGGTGTCGCAAAAATGTTATTTGTGCACCGGCAGTCACGATTATATGAGTCAGCATTTCGATATTACCCAGTCACCGATTGTTATCGGCGAAAAATGCTGGCTGGCAACGGATGTATTTGTTTCCCCGGGCGTCACGATAGGCGATGGCTGCGTGGTGGGAGCCCGGAGCAGCGTTTATAAATCATTACCGGCGAATGCCGTTTGCAGGGGAAACCCGGCAGTAAAAATACGCGACCGCGCGTAATGCTTTCACCCTTGCTCTGTTTGTGACTGTTTATCTCCCCTGCGGAGAGACAGGGAGTGAGGGGTAAGGGCCAATAAAAATGTTCACAGAGGATAAATTATCATGACTAAAGTAGCTCTCATTACGGGTGTCACCGGACAAGACGGCTCTTACCTGGCGGAATTCCTGCTGGAAAAAGGCTATGAAGTTCACGGTATCAAGCGCCGCGCCTCTTCTTTCAACACCGAACGCGTGGACCACATTTATCAGGATCCGCACGCGGGTAACCCAAAATTCCATCTGCACTATGGCGACCTGACCGACACCTCCAACCTGACCCGTATTCTGTCCGAAGTGCAGCCGGATGAAGTCTACAACCTGGGCGCGATGAGCCATGTCGCGGTTTCTTTTGAGTCACCGGAATACACCGCGGACGTGGATGCGATGGGCACCCTGCGCCTGCTGGAAGCCATTCGCTTCCTCGGCCTCGAAAAGAAAACTCGCTTCTACCAGGCATCCACTTCAGAGCTGTACGGCCTGGTGCAGGAGATCCCACAGAAAGAAACCACGCCTTTCTACCCGCGTTCCCCGTACGCAGTCGCCAAGCTTTACGCCTACTGGATCACCGTCAACTACCGTGAATCCTACGGCATGTATGCCTGTAACGGCATTCTGTTCAACCACGAATCTCCGCGTCGCGGCGAAACCTTCGTCACTCGCAAAATTACCCGCGCGATTGCCAATATCGCGCAGGGCCTGGAGAAGTGCCTGTACCTCGGCAACATGGATTCCCTGCGCGACTGGGGCCACGCCAAAGACTACGTGAAAATGCAGTGGATGATGCTGCAGCAGGAAAAACCGGAAGATTTCGTGATCGCCACCGGCGTGCAGTACTCCGTGCGTCAGTTCGTAGAAATGGCGGCGGCACAGCTCGGCATCAAACTGCGCTTTGAAGGCCAGGGCGTGGAAGAGAAAGGCATTGTGGTTTCCGTCACGGGCCACGACGCGCCGGGCGTGAAACCAGGCGACGTTATCGTCTCCGTTGATCCGCGTTACTTCCGTCCTGCGGAAGTGGAAACCCTGCTGGGCGACCCAACCAAAGCGCATGAAACGCTGGGCTGGAAGCCGGAGATTACCCTGCAGGAGATGGTCGGTGAAATGGTAGCCAAAGACCTGGAAGCGGCGAAGAAACACTCCCTGCTGAAGTCCCATGGTTACGAGGTCGCCATCGCGCTGGAGTCCTGAGCATGAATAAGACACGTATCTTTGTTGCCGGGCACCGTGGGATGGTCGGCTCGGCCATCGTCCGCCTGCTCGGGCAGCGCGATGACGTTGAGCTGGTGCTGCGCGGGCGCGATGAGCTGAATCTGCTGGACGCTGGGGACGTTAATGCCTTCTTCGCCAGCGAGAAAATCGACCAGGTTTACCTGGCGGCGGCAAAAGTGGGCGGTATCGTCGCCAATAACACGTTCCCGGCAGAGTTTATCTACGAGAACATGATGATCGAAAGCAACATTATTCATGCCGCGCACACGCACGGCGTGAACAAACTGTTGTTCCTCGGCTCATCCTGTATTTACCCGAAGATGGCGAAACAGCCGATGGCCGAAAGCGAGCTGCTGCAGGGCACGCTTGAAGCCACGAACGAGCCGTATGCGATTGCCAAGATTGCCGGTATCAAGCTGTGCGAGTCCTACAACCGCCAGTACGGGCGGGATTACCGCTCGGTGATGCCGACCAATCTGTACGGGCCGAACGACAACTTCCACCCTAGTAACTCTCACGTTATTCCGGCCCTGCTGCGCCGCTTCCATGAAGCTACGCAGGAAAATGCCCCGGACGTGGTGGTGTGGGGCAGCGGCACGCCGATGCGTGAGTTCTTGCACGTGGACGATATGGCCGCGGCCAGCATTCACGTGATGGAGCTGGATCGGGAAGTGTGGCAGGAGAATACCGACCCGATGCTGTCGCACATTAACGTCGGCACCGGCGTGGACTGCACCATTCGTGAACTGGCGCAGACTCTGGCGAAAGTCACCGGCTACCGGGGGCGTGTGGTGTTCGACGCCACTAAACCAGACGGCACGCCGCGCAAGCTGCTGGACGTTTCCCGCCTGCATCGCCTCGGCTGGTATCACGAGATTACCCTGGAGGCGGGCCTCGCCAGCACTTACCAGTGGTTCCTCGAAAATCAGCAGCGGTTCCGGGGGTAAGCATGTTTTTGAGCGCGGAAGATTTTGCCACCGTAGTGAGCGCCACGCCGCTGATCTCCATCGACCTTATTGTCGAAAACCAGGCGGGCGAATTCCTGCTGGGTTTGCGGACCAATCGCCCTGCGAAGGGCTTTTGGTTTGTGCCGGGGGGCAGGGTGCTGAAGAACGAAACGCTGGCGAATGCTTTTATTCGTCTCACCGAGGCTGAGCTGGGCAAATCGTTCACTCTGCTGGACGGGGAGTTTTACGGCGTCTGGCAGCATTTCTACGGCGATAACTTCTCCGGGAAGGATTTCTCGACCCATTACGTGGTGCTGGGTTTCCGCCTGCGGGTGGACGACAAACAGCTGAGCCTGCCTGCTGAGCAGCACAAAGCCTACTGCTGGCTGACGCCGGAAGCGCTGCTCAAGCGGGAAGACGTGCACGACAACAGCCGCGCTTACTTCATCACTCAGGGCAAAGGGAAGGTACCGGGCTTATGAAAATTCTGGTCTACGGCATTAACTATTCCCCGGAGCTGACCGGCATCGGCAAGTACACCGGTGAAATGGTGGAGTGGATGACCAGCCGGGGCCATGAGGTGCGGGTGATCACCGCGCCACCTTATTATCCGGTCTGGCGCGTGCACCCGGACTACTCGGCGTGGAAATACAAAAAAGAGCAGGGGAAAGCGACCGTCTGGCGCTGCCCGCTGTATGTGCCGAAGCAGCCTTCGACGCTCAAACGCCTGATTCACCTGGGCAGCTTCGCGCTGAGTTCATTTTTCCCGCTTCTGGCGCAACGCAGCTGGAAGCCAGACCGGGTCATTGGCGTGGTGCCGACGCTGTTTTGCGTGCCGGGGATGCGCCTGCTGGCAAAACTGAGCGGGGCGCGCACGCTGCTGCACATTCAGGACTATGAGGTGGACGCGATGCTCGGCCTCGGTATGGCCGGAAAGACACCGGGAAAAATTGCTCGCCTGGCCCAGCGCTTTGAAAAAAGCGGACTGCACAACGTTGATAACGTCTCCACCATTTCTCGCTCGATGATGAACAAGGCTACCGAGAAAGGCGTCGACCCACAGCGGGTGATTTTTTTCCCTAACTGGTCGGAAGTGGCGCGTTTCCGTGACGTTGATCCGGCGCAAATCCAGGCCGTGCGCCAGGCGCTCAATCTGCCGGCAGATAAAAAAATCATTCTGTACTCCGGCAATATCGGCGAAAAACAGGGGCTGGAAACGGTGATTGAAGTGGCGAGCCGCTTCTCTGAGAGCCCGTATCTGTTCGTGATTGTGGGCCAGGGCGGCGGTAAAGAGAGGCTCGAAAAACTGGTGCACGTTCACGGGCTGAGTAACGTGGTGTTCCACCCGCTTCAGTCTTACGACGCGCTGCCCGCGCTGCTCTGCCTGGCCGATTGTCATTTGGTTATCCAGCGCCGGGGAGCGGCGGACGCCGTCCTGCCGTCAAAACTCACCAATATCCTGGCCGTCGGCGGCAATGCGGTGATTACCGCCGAGCCTGAAACAGAGCTGGGCCAGCTTTGCGAAGCGTATCCGGGCATTGCGGTTTGCGTGATGCCTGAGTCCGCCGATGCGCTGGCGGCGGGCATTGAACGCTGTCTGCAGCTGCCACAACACAACACGACGGCACGTGAATATGCCGAACGCACGCTCGAAAAAGAGAACGTGTTAAGCCAATTTATTGCTGACATTCGGGGATAAATGATGAGTCAGTCACAACTCTATCCGGTGATCATGGCGGGCGGAAACGGGAGCCGTCTCTGGCCGCTGTCCCGCGTGCTGTACCCCAAGCAGTTCCTCTGCCTGAAAGGGGATCTGACCATGCTGCAAACCACCATCAATCGCCTGAACGGGGTAGAGTGCGAAAGCCCGGTGGTGATTTGCAATGAGGAACACCGCTTTATTGTCGCCGAGCAGCTGCGCCAGCTAAGTAAGCTGACCGAAAATATCGTGCTGGAACCGGCCGGGCGCAACACCGCGCCAGCCATTGCGCTGGCCGCCCTGGCCGCGCTGCGTAACCAGCCGCAGCAGGACCCGCTGATGCTGATCCTCGCGGCCGATCACGTCATTCAGAATGAAGAGGCTTTCCGCGAGGCGGTGCGCTGCGCGATGCCTTATGCGGAAGCTGGCAAGCTGGTGACCTTTGGGATCGTCCCCGACCTGCCGGAAACGGGCTACGGCTATATTCGCCGTGGCGCAGTGGCGACGCCGGAAAACGGCGTCGATGCCCTGGCGTTTAGCGTCGCGCAGTTTGTCGAAAAACCCGATCTCTCCACCGCCCAGGCCTATGTCGCCTGCGGCGAATACTACTGGAACAGCGGCATGTTCCTGTTCCGCGCGGGCCGCTATCTGGAAGAGCTGGCGAAGTTCCGCCCCGACATTCTGGCCGCCTGCGAAAAAGCCATGGCGGGCGTTGACCCGGATTTGGATTTTGTCCGCGTGGATGAGCAGGCGTTCCTGGCCTGCCCGGATGAGTCTATCGACTATGCGGTAATGGAAAAAACTGCCGATGCGGTGGTGGTGCCGATGGACGCCGGCTGGAGCGATGTGGGCTCGTGGTCCTCGCTGTGGGAAATCAGCGCCAAGAGCCCGGAAGGGAACGTACATCACGGCGATGTCATCAGTCACGAAACCGAAAACAGCTACATCTATGCCGAATCCGGCCTGGTCACTACCGTGGGGGTGAAAGACCTGGTCGTGGTGCAAACCAAAGATGCGGTGCTGATTGCCGACCGTGACCACGTACAGAACGTGAAGAAAGTGGTGGAGCGCATCAAAGGCGATGGCCGCCACGAGCACCACAACCACCGGGAAGTTTACCGCCCGTGGGGGAAATACGACTCCATCGACGCCGGGGAGCGTTACCAGGTGAAGCGCATCACCGTTAAGCCTGGCGAAGGGCTCTCGCTGCAAATGCACCACCACCGCGCCGAACACTGGATTGTGGTGGCGGGCACCGCCAAAGTCACTCTGGGGGATGAGATTAAGCTGCTGGGTGAAAACGAGTCTATCTACATTCCCCTCGGCATGACCCACTGCCTGGAAAACCCCGGCAAAATTCCCCTCGACCTGATTGAGGTTCGCTCCGGTACCTATCTGGAAGAAGACGACATCGTCCGCTTCCAGGATCGCTACGGACGTATTTAATCCCTGACTAAAAAACAAGCTCCACGGGCCAAGAACCCGTGGGTTGGGTAACTGTTGCCCGAAGGAGCGAAATCATGCAGCAACTGACCTGTTTTAAAGCCTACGACATCCGCGGTCGCCTGGGCGACGAGCTAAATGAAGACATCGCCTGGCGCATTGGCCGCGCCTACGGCGAGTACCTGAAGCCAAAAACCATCGTCCTCGGGGGCGACGTACGTTTGACCAGCGAATCGCTGAAACAGGCGCTGGCGCGTGGCCTGCAGGATGCGGGCGTGGACGTGCTGGATATCGGCCTGTCCGGTACCGAAGAGATTTACTTTGCCACCTGGCACCTGGACGTGGACGGCGGCATCGAAGTGACCGCCAGCCACAACCCGATGGACTACAACGGCATGAAGCTGGTGCGCCAGGGGGCTCGCCCTATCAGCGGTGACACCGGCCTGCGTGACGTACAGCGCCTGGCGGAAGCCAACGACTTCCCGCCGGTGGATGAGGCGGCGCGCGGCAGCTATCAGAAAGTGTCGGTGGTAGACGCTTATCTCGACCATCTTTTCTCCTACATCAACGTCAGCCACATCAAGCCGCTGAAGCTGGTGGTGAACTCCGGTAACGGCGCGGCCGGCCCGATTGTGGACGCCATCGAAGCACGCTTTAAGGCACTTAATGTCCCGCTGACGTTTGTGAAGGTGCACAACACGCCGGACGGCAATTTCCCGAACGGGATCCCTAACCCGCTGTTGCCGGAGTGCCGCGCCGATACCCGCGACGCGGTGATTGCGCACGGGGCAGATATGGGCATCGCCTTCGACGGGGATTTTGACCGCTGCTTCCTGTTCGACGAGAAAGGGCAGTTTATCGAGGGGTACTACATCGTGGGTCTTCTGGCGGCGGCGTTCCTCGAAAAACAGCCCGGAGCAAAAATCATTCACGATCCGCGCCTGTCCTGGAACACGGTCGATATCGTCGAGCGAGCGGGCGGCCAGCCGGTGATGTCGAAAACCGGGCATGCGTTTATCAAGGAGCGTATGCGTGAAGAGGATGCCATTTACGGCGGGGAGATGAGCGCCCATCACTATTTCCGCGATTTTGCCTATTGCGACAGCGGGATGATCCCCTGGCTGCTGGTGACCGAATTGCTGTGCCTGAAGGGCAAAACGCTGGGCGAGCTGGTCGAGGATCGCATGGCGGCGTGGCCAGCAAGTGGTGAAATCAACAGCAAGCTGGAAACCCCGGCAGAGGCGATTGAACGTGTTCGCGCGCATTTCGGCCCGCACGCGGCAGAGATTGACCACACGGACGGCATCAGCATGGCGTTTGGCGACTGGCGCTTCAACCTGCGCAGCTCTAACACCGAGCCGGTGGTGCGCCTGAACGTGGAGTCTCGCGGAAACGAGGCGCTGATGCAGGCGCGAACGCAGGAAATTATGGCTCTGCTGAACCAATAATCTGCCGTATTGAGGTGTTTGACCCTCACCCTGACCCTCTCCCTGGTAGGGAGAGGGAATATCAAGTGCCAGCTTTTCTCGCACTCTCCAGTGGAGAGGGAATAGTCAGGTGCCAGCTTTTCTCCCTCTCCCCCGTGGGGAGAGGGCTGGGGTGAGGGGGAAAACACCGATGCGACAACTTTCAAAGGTAAAACGATGACAAATCTAAAAAAGCGTGAGCTGCCAAAAACCAACGCATCGTTGATCTCTATGGTGCAACGTTTTTCTGACATCAGCATCATGTTTGCCGGGCTATGGATGGTTTGCAAGGCTAACGCTTTGCCTTTTCTCTATATGCATTTGCTGATGGCTTTATTAACCCTCGTTGTGTTCCAGATGATCGGTGGGATGACGGATTTTTACCGCTCATGGCGCGGGGTGAAAATGTCCAGCGAGCTATTCCTGTTGCTGCAAAACTGGACGCTGAGCGTGGTTTTCAGCGCCGGATTGCTGGCGTTTAACAGCGATTTTGATGGCTCTTTCTGGGTTTATCTGGCCTGGTATGCCTTGACCGGTGTGGGGATGGTTATCTGCCGGTCATGGATCCGTTTTGCCGCAGGCTGGCTGCGTAATAAAGGTTTTAATACGCGACGCGTTGCCATTGCGGGATCTTTGCCGGTCGGACAGGTGCTGGCGCAGAGCTTCAAGAATGAACCGTGGCTCGGCTTCAACGTGCTTGGCGTGTATGACGATGAGCCGCCTGCAGGCGCCCTGGTTAGCTATATTGGCAACTTCAATACGCTGGTGGCGGACGCCCGCAGCGGCCAAATTGATAAAGTCTATATCGCGATGGAAATGAGCCACGAGTCGCGCATTAAAAAGCTGGTGAGTGAGCTGGCGGATACCACCTGTTCGGTACTGCTGATCCCCGATGTTTTCACCTTCAATATCCTTAATGCCCGCACCGAAGAGGTCAACGGCGTGCCGGTTGTGCCGCTGTTTGAAACGCCTTTGAGTGGCTTTAACAGCGTACTCAAACGGCTGGAAGATATCGTGCTCTCCTCTTTTATTCTGCTGCTGATTTCCCCGGTTCTGCTTTGCATTAGCCTCGCGGTGAAGCTGACTTCCCCCGGGCCGGTGATTTTCCGTCAGACGCGCTACGGCATGGACGGCAAGCCAATCAAAGTGTGGAAATTCCGCTCTATGAAGGTGATGGAAAACGACGCGGTAGTTGTGCAGGCCACGAAAGGCGATTCGCGCATCACGCCGGTAGGCAGCTTTCTGCGCCGCACCTCCCTCGACGAACTGCCGCAGTTTATCAACGTGCTGCTGGGCGGTATGTCCATCGTCGGCCCTCGTCCCCATGCCGTGGCCCATAACGAGCAATATCGCGCGTTAATAGAAGGCTACATGCTGCGCCACAAGGTCAAGCCGGGCATTACCGGCTGGGCGCAAATTAACGGCTGGCGCGGGGAAACGGACACTCTCGACAAGATGGAAAAGCGCGTGGAGTTCGACCTGGAATACATTCGCGAGTGGAGCCTGTGGTTTGACATCAAGATTGTCTTCCTGACCGTTTTCAAAGGCTTTGTCCACAAAGCGGCATACTGACCGGAATCCAACATGAGCCTGAGAGAAAAAACCATCAGCGGGGCGAAGTGGTCCGCGATTGCAACGGTGATCATTATTGGTTTAGGGCTGGCGCAGATGACGATTCTGGCCAGAACTATTGATAACCACCAGTTTGGCCTGCTGACGGTGTCGCTGGTGATCATCGCCCTGGCCGATACGCTGTCTGATTTTGGTATCGCCAACTCGATTATTCAGCGCAAAGAGATAAGCCAGCTGGAGTTGACCACGCTCTACTGGCTGAATGTCGGGCTGGGCGTGCTGGTGTGCATCGCGGTGTTTTTACTGAGCGATGTGATTGCCGGCGTGCTGCATAACCCGGACCTGTCGCCGCTGATTAAAACGCTGGCCTTTGCTTTCATTGTCATCCCTCACGGGCAGCAGTTTCGCGCCCTGATGCAGAAGGAGCTGGAGTTTTCAAAAATCGGCTCGATTGAGACGGTGTCCGTGCTGGTGGGGTTCAGCGTCACCGTGACGGCGGCGATGTACTACCCGTTCGCCATCACGGCAATCATCGGTTACCTCGTGAATACCGTCGTTCGTACCTCACTGTTTGGCTTCTTTGGCCGCAAAATTTACCGCCCTGGCTTCCACTTCTCCCTGAAGTCGGTCAGTGCAAACCTGAAGTTTGGCGCCTGGCTGACCGCCGACAGCGTGATCAACTACGTCAATACCAACCTTTCCACGCTGGTACTGGCGCGTATTCTCGGGGCTGGGGTCGCCGGCGGCTATAACCTGGCTTATAACGTGGCCGTTGTGCCTCCGATGAAGCTCAACCCGATCATCACCCGCGTGCTGTTTCCGGCGTTTGCCAAAATTCAGGACGACACGGCGAAGCTCCGGGTAAATTTTTACAAGCTGCTGTCGATTGTGGGCATCATTAATTTCCCGGCGCTGCTGGGGCTGATGGTGGTCTCCAATAACTTCGTCCCGCTGGTGTTTGGGGAGAAGTGGCAGTTCATCACGCCCATCCTGCAGCTGTTGTGCGTTGTTGGCCTGCTGCGTTCCATCGGGAATCCCATCGGTTCGTTGCTGATGGCCAAAGCGCGCGTGGACATCAGCTTCAAATTCAACGTGTTTAAAACCTGCCTGTTTATTCCGGCGATTATTGTCGGCGGCCAGCTCGGCGGCGCGCTCGGCGTGACGCTCGGTTTCCTGCTGGTTCAGGTTGTGAACACCGTGCTCAGCTATTTCATCATGATTAAACCCGTGCTGGGCTCCAGCTATCGGGAATACATCCTCAGCATCTGGCTGCCTTTTTATCTCTCACTCCCAACGCTGATTGTCAGCGCCGGGCTGGGCATCGCGCTGACCGGGCATTTACCTCTGGCGATGTTGCTGGCGGCACAGGTCGTCGCGGGAGCGGCGGCGTTTATCGTGATGATTATTTTGTCCCGCAATGCGCTGATCGTTGAACTGAAGCGGCAGTTTTGCCGCAGCGAACGCCTGAAAGCGCTGCTCCGCGCTGGCTAAGAACAACAAAGAGGGGAAACCACATTTTCCCCTTTGTCATAAAGTTAGAGGTCGATATGAAATTACTTATTCTTGGCAACCATACTTGCGGCAATCGCGGTGATAGCGCCATTTTGCGCGGGTTGATTGACGCCATCACGACGCTTGATGACGGCATTCATGTGGATGTGATGAGCCGCTACCCGGTAAGTTCTGCCTGGCTGCTGGGGCGCCCGGTGCTGGGTGACGGGCTCTACAAGCAGATGAAGCGGTATAACAACGCCGCCGGACTGGTCGGGCGGGTCAAAAAAGTCCTGCGCCGTAGATATCAGCACCATCTGCTGGTGGCGAAAGCAAGCAACACCGGGCGATTGCGTAACATCGCCATCCCACAGGGGTTTATTGATTTTGTGAAATCGCTGCAGGAATACGACGCGATTATTCAGGTGGGTGGCTCTTTCTTTGTCGATCTTTATGGCGTCACGCAGTTTGAGCACGCGCTGTGCAGCTTTATGGCCCGCAAGCCGGTTTATATGGTTGGTCACAGCGTGGGCCCGTTCCAGGAGCCGCAGTTTAACCAACTGGCGAACTACGTCTTTGGGCACGCTAAATCCCTGATTCTGCGCGAAACAGTAAGCCTGGAGTTGATGAAGCAAAGTCAAATCGACACCAGCAAGGTGGAACAGGGCGTCGATACGGCGTGGCTGGTGGCGCAGCATGAAGAGGATTTTGTGCCGGGTTATGCGGTTAAGCACTGGCTGGACGTGGTCGAGAGAAAGAAAACCGTGGCGATTACGCTCCGCGAACTGGCGCCGTTTGATAAACGCCTCGGCACCACCCAGGAAGCTTACGAGAAGGCCTTTGCCGAAGTGGTAAATCGCACGATTGAACAGGGCTATCAGGTCCTGGCGCTTTCCACCTGCACCGGCATCGACAGCTATAACAAAGACGACCGCATGGTGGCGCTCAATATCCGCCAGTACATCAACCAGCCCGATGACTACCACGTCGTGATGGATGAATTGAACGACCTGGAAATGGGCAAGATTTTTGCTGCCTGCGAGCTCACGGTGGGTACGCGTCTCCACTCGGCCATTATTTCGATGAACTTCGGCACGCCGGCTATCGCCATCAACTACGAGCACAAATCTGCGGGCATCATGCAGCAGCTGGGGATGCCAGAAATGGCTATTGATATTCGTCAGTTGCTGGACGGCTCTTTGCAGGGCGTAGTGGCGGATGTTTTAGGGCAATTGCCCGCGATTAACCAACGTCTTACGGTGGCAGTGAGCGCTGAGCGTGCTAACGGCATGAACATGGTGCGGTCGGTGCTTGAGCGAGTTAAGGAGGATAAATGAAGGTCGGTTTCTTCCTGCTGAAGTTTCCCCTGGCGTCGGAAACTTTTGTGCTGAATCAGATAACCGCTTTTATCGACATGGGCCACGAGGTTGAGATTGTTGCCCTGCAAAAGGGCGACATGACCAATACCCACGCGGCGTTTAAAAGCTATGGGCTTTCGGAAAAAACCGTCTGGCTGCTCGACGAGCCAGAAGGTAAAGTCGCGAAGCTGAAAAACCGGGCGTGGAATACGCTGCGGGGGGCTTTGCGAGGCAGCACGTGGCGAGCGCTTAACCGCACGCGCTATGGCGATGAAGCCCGCAATCTGATCCTGTCCTCGATTTGTGGCCGGCAGAAACAGCCGCTGGAGGCCGACGTTTTTATTGCTCACTTTGGTCCGGCGGGCGTTACGGCCGCCAAGCTGAAGGAGCTTGGCGTGCTCAACGGCAAAATTGCCACCGTGTTTCACGGGATTGATATCTCGCACCGGGATGCGCTGGCTCACTATACGCCGGAATACAGGCAGCTGTTTGAGCGTGGGGACTTAATGCTGCCCATCAGCAATCTCTGGGCCAGCCGCCTGAAGAACATGGGCTGCCCGGAAAGCAAAATTGCGGTCTCAAGGATGGGCGTGGATATGGACAAGTTTTCTTTAAGACCCATGAAAACGCCGGGGGCGACGCTGGAGATTATCTCGGTGGCGCGGCTGACGGAAAAAAAAGGGTTACATTTTGCCATTGAAGCCTGCCGCCTGCTGAAAGCGCGCGGCGTGGCATTTCGCTACAACATTTTAGGCATTGGCCCCTGGGAGCGTCGTCTGAAGACGCTGATTGAGCAATTGCAGCTGGAGGACGTGGTCTTTATGCCCGGTTTTAAGCCGAGTCATGAAGTGAAGGCGATGCTGGACCAGGCCGACCTGTTCTTGCTTCCTTCGGTGACCGGAGAAGACGGGGATATGGAAGGCATCCCCGTGGCGCTGATGGAGGCGATGGCCGTTGGCATTCCGGTCGTGTCTACCGTTCATAGCGGCATTCCTGAGCTTATCGACGCCGATGAATCGGGCTGGCTGGTGCCGGAAAAGGATGCTTTTGCGCTTGCCGATAAGCTACAGGTTGCGGCTTCTGTGCCAGAAAGTGACCTGCAGTTAATATTGACTCGGGCAAGAGAGAAAGTCGCCGGCCAGTTCAATCAGCAGGTTATCTACCAGCAGCTTGCCCGTCAGCTTCAGACGCTATAAATCACCGAATCTTATGCTGAGGACTTATGTCGAAAAGCAATTCACTGAAGCATCTTCCTTTCTCTGCGTCTCGCCGCAAATTGCTCGCCGCAGGCTCTGCGTTAGCGGCGACATCCCTTATTCCCGGCACGGTAAACGCCATTGGCCGGGGAACACAGGTAAACATCAAAGATTTCTACCAGGCCGATTGGATCGCTGCGTTTAACAAGGCGTTTGCCGCAGCGGATGTGGTTGAAGTCCCGGCAGACGTTGTCTATGACAGCATCAATACCGCCATTTTTATGCCGCAGGGGAAAACGCTTCATGTGGCTGGTGGGCTGAAAGGGAATGGCAAAGGGCGATTTGTACTGCAGGATAGCTGCCAGATAGTCGGGGAGGGAAAAGGGCGATTTAACAACATCACGCTGGATGTAAGGGGATCCGACTGTACGATCAGGGGCATAGATATGAGCGGGTTTGTCAATGTGGCGCAGATTTACATTGGCGGGAAAGATAACCGGACTATGCGCAATCTGACTATCGACAACATCACGGTACATGATGCCAACTACGCCATCCTGCGGCAGGGGTTTCACAACCGGATGGAGAATGTGCGTATCACCAACGGCCACTTCAGCCATCTGCAAGGGGATGCCATTGAGTGGAATGTGGCGATCAACGACCACGACCTGCTGATTTCTGACCACGTTATTGACAACATTAACTGTACTAATGGAAAGATTAACTGGGGCATAGGCATCGGGCTGGCGGGCAGCACATATGACAATAATTATCCCGAAGATCAGGCGGTAAAAAACTTCGTCGTGGCTAATATCACCGGCAGCAACTGCCGGCAATTAGTCCATGTTGAGAATGGGAAGCATTTCGTTATTCGTAACGTAAAAGCACGCAATATTAATCCGAACTTTAGCCGCACGGCAGGGATTGATAACGCAACCGTGGCAATATATGGCTGCGATAACTTTGTGATTGACGATGTGGATATGGTTAACAGCGCCGGGATGCTGATTGGTTATGGCGTCATTAAGGGAAATTACCTGTCTATTCCGCAAAACTTTAAGTTAAGCGATATTAAACTCGATAATAGCGAACTGAGTAGCCCTCTGCGCGGCATTCAGATCTCATCCGGGAACGCAACCTCCTTTGTGGCACTGAATAACGTCACACTCAAGCGCGCCTCGCTTGAGTTTCACAACAAACCTCAGCACCTTTTCATGCGAAATATCAACGTAATGCAGCTTTCTACGGCAGGACCAGCCCTGAAGCTGAACTTCGACCTCCGTAAGGACGTACGCGGCAAGTTCATGGCCAAAGACGGCACGCTGCTGTCGCTGGCGAATATTCACGCGGTGAATGAAAGGGGGCAAAGTTCGGTAGACATAGACCGGATCGATCAGCTCCACGTCAACGGTGAGAATCTTAATTTTACGCTCTCAAAAGTAAGTAAATAATAATGCAACCCCTTTTACGACAATTCTGAGTCAACAGAGGCTGAAATAGCGGCGTTGACATATTTCGTTGACACTTCTATGGCGTTAGCATGAATCATTCGTTTAATAAATTCATGCTGGCATCAGAGCACGAAAAGACTATAATCTTCCAACCATTTAGAGGTGGGACTAAGAATGACTAATTTAAAAGCAGTTATCCCGGTAGCCGGTTTGGGCATGCATATGCTGCCTGCCACTAAGGCTATTCCTAAAGAGATGCTGCCTATTGTTGATAAGCCGATGATCCAGTACATCGTCGACGAAATTGTTGCCGCTGGTATCAAAGAAATCGTGCTGGTAACCCACTCTTCCAAGAATGCTGTTGAAAACCACTTCGACACCTCATACGAGCTGGAAGCCCTGCTTGAGCAGCGCGTTAAGCGTCAGCTGCTGGCCGAAGTCCAGTCTATTTGCCCGCCAGGCGTCACCATCATGAACGTTCGTCAGGCCCAACCGCTTGGGCTGGGGCACTCTATACTTTGCGCGCAGCCTATCGTGGGTAACAATCCTTTTGTTGTGGTACTGCCGGATGTTGTGCTTGATGGTGCTACTGCCGACCCGCTGCGCTATAACCTGGCTGCCATGGTGGCTCGCTTCAATGAAACGGGGCGAACTCAGGTTCTTGCTAAGCACATGCCAAATGAAGATCTGGCGGCATATTCTGTAATCACCACGAAAGAACCGCTGCAGAATGAAGGGCAGGTGAGCCGTATGGTCGAGTTTGTTGAAAAACCTGACCAGCCGCAAACGCTGGACTCCGATCTTGCAGCCGTTGGGCGTTACGTACTTTCGGCTGATATTTGGCCATTGCTGGAAAAAACAGAACCGGGTGCATGGGGACGTATTCAGCTCACGGATGCCATCGCGGTATTGAATGAAACTCAGCCGGTTGAAGTGATGCAGATGACCGGCGAGAGCTACGACTGTGGTAAGAAAATGGGCTATATGCAGGCGTTCGTCCAGTACGGGCTACGCAACCACAAGGAAGGCCAGAAGTTTCGCGAAAGAATTCAGAAGCTGCTAGCTAAGGCATAAGTTCTGTTTTAAGTCGCTGTCATGGAGGAGAGCGCGATAAACGGTGGCATAGCGTTCAGTCTGAGGTAGGCATTGAACGTTGAGCCGCCGTTTTGCTTTATTAATGATTATGTTTTTCAAGGTATTACCATCTTTCTGTCGGCTTGTACAGACCGAAGATCTTCCTTGAGAATTGCAGTATGAAATATAAAATCGTGGCGCTCTCTTTGTGAGTGCACCGAAAATGCACTATCGCCTATTGTTGTACAGTGCACTGGTAGCTGTTGAGCCAGGGGCGGTAGCATGCCCGTAACTCATTGCAACCCATAAGAAACATATCCTGGCTTTACGTCGTTAAAACACAGTTCAAGCAAAATAAATCGCGGGAAAATTATTGTGAAAATCCTTGTTACTGGCGGGGCGGGCTTTATTGGCTCTGCTGTTGTTCGTCACATTATTCAGAATACTGAAGATTCTGTCGTAAACGTAGATAAGTTGACCTACGCAGGCAATCTCGAGTCGTTGAGTGAAATTGCAGATGATGCGCGTTACGCATTCGAGCGAGCCGACATTTGTGATGCTGGCGCTATGGCGCGGATTTTTGCGGAACATCAACCAGATGCAGTGATGCACCTGGCGGCAGAAAGCCATGTTGACCGCTCAATCACTGGGCCTGCGGCGTTTATTGAAACGAATATCATCGGTACTTATGTTCTGCTTGAGGCTGCTCGTCAATACTGGTCACAACTTGATGAAAAACGCAAAGATGCATTTCGTTTTCATCATATCTCGACTGATGAAGTATACGGCGATTTGCCTCATCCTGATGAGATGCCGGCTGGCAGCGTATTGCCGTTATTTACTGAAACAACGCCATATTCTCCAAGCAGTCCTTATTCTTCCTCAAAAGCCTCAAGCGATCATTTAGTTCGCGCCTGGAAGCGTACCTACGGTTTGCCAACGCTAGTGACTAACTGCTCTAACAACTATGGTCCGTATCATTTCCCTGAAAAACTGATTCCACTCATCATCTTGAGTGCGCTGGCAGGTAAACCACTGCCGGTCTATGGTAATGGCCAGCAGATCCGTGATTGGTTGTTTGTCGAAGACCATGCTCGTGCGCTGTATAAAGTCGTGACGGAAGGGGTAATTGGCGAAACCTATAATATTGGTGGTCACAATGAGCGGCAAAACCTTGATGTTGTGAAGACCATTTGCAGCATTCTGGATGACGTTATTACGGACAAGCCGGCTGGCGTAAACCATTTCGCCGATCTCATTACCTATGTAGCCGATCGCCCAGGACACGACCTTCGTTATGCCATTGATGCCAGCAAAATCAAAGACGAGTTGGATTGGGTACCGCAGGAAACATTTGAGTCAGGTATTCGCAAAACGGTTGAATGGTATTTAGCTAATGAGCAGTGGTGGCAGCGAGTGATGGATGGTTCGTACACTGGTGAACGTTTAGGACTGGCAGAATAATAAGGAAAGAATGATGAAAGGTATTGTACTTGCGGGTGGTTCAGGAACTCGTCTTTATCCAATCACTCAAGGCGTGTCAAAGCAGTTGTTGCCTGTGTATGATAAGCCCATGATTTTTTACCCTATTTCTGTGCTTATGCTGGCTGGAATCCGTGATATTTTGGTGATCACTACTCCAGACGATATGCCGGCGTTCAAGCGTTTGTTGGGTGATGGCTCGCAGTTTGGTATTAATTTGTCTTACGCCGTTCAGCCTTCTCCGGACGGTCTCGCTCAGGCATTTATCATTGGTGAAGAGTTCATTAACAATGAACCCTGTGCACTGGTGCTGGGTGATAACATCTACTTCGGTCAGAGTTTTGGTAAGAAGCTGGAAGCAGCAGCCCAGATGAGTGACGGAGCAACGGTATTTGGTTATCAGGTACAAGATCCGGAGCGTTTCGGCGTTGTGGAGTTTGACGATAACTATAAAGCTCTGTCAATCGAAGAGAAGCCACTAAAACCAAAATCAAACTGGGCGGTGACTGGACTTTATTTCTACGACAAAAACGTTGTTGAAATGGCAAAGCAGGTCAAACCTTCTGCTCGCGGCGAACTTGAAATTACCACTCTAAACCAGATGTATCTGGAACAGGGGAATCTTCAGGTTGAGCTGCTGGGTCGTGGTTTTGCCTGGTTGGATACCGGTACGCACGACAGTCTGGTAGAAGCATCACAGTTTATTCATACGATAGAAAAACGCCAGGGTATGAAGGTTGCCTGCCTTGAAGAAATTTCATACCGTAAAGGCTGGATGAGTAAAGAAAAGGTTGAAGAGCAAGCTGCGTTGCTTGCTAAAACAGACTACGGTCGCTACCTGAAAATGCTGATTAACGAATAATAGCGTGTACCTCTCCATATTTATTGACATTATTCTCTGTAATTTTGGAGAGGTAAAATTAGCGCTGCAGAGCATTATTTATCGTCTATTCATAGTTGCTTCCCCTTAGTTAGGTTTTAATAAATTAAAAATAGTAAAAGAAAAAACTAAGGAAATGCAATACAGAGACGATAACGTTGTCTAAAAACCAACAAGTCGTTTTTAAAAAATATATAGTCAAGGGGCAGTTCAGTGAAAGTTGTTGATACTAAAATCCATGATGTGAAAATTATTGAGCCGAGAGTATTTGGCGATGAGCGTGGTTTTTTTCTGGAAACTTTTGAGAAGAAACGTTATCAGGAAATGCTGAATATTGACCTTGATTTTGTGCAGGACAACCACTCTCGCTCGACAAAAGACGTTCTCCGTGGTCTGCATTATCAAAAAATTAACCCACAGGGTAAATTGGTACGAGTTGTTAGCGGTGCGGTGTTTGACGTTGCGGTAGATATTCGCCCTGAATCAGAAACCTATGGCTGCTGGGTTGGCGTTGAGCTTTCTGCTGAAAACAAAAAACAACTCTGGATTCCGCCTGGTCTGGCCCACGGTTTTTGTGTGCTGACGGATACGGCAGATTTTGAATATAAATGCACTGATTATTATTATCCAGAGCATGAAGGGTGTCTGTTATGGAATGATAAAGATGTCGCTATTGAATGGCCTGTTGTAAATCCTAAGCTATCGGACAAGGATAAAAAAGGCCTAACATTGGTGAATCTTTATAAATGAGAGTATTACTAACTGGAGCAAACGGGCAGTTAGGACAAAGTCTACGTCAATATATTCCGACAGACTGGGTTGTGCTGCCTGCGGATAAGATATTCCTTGATATCACAAATCAAAGCAATGTAAATCGCGTTATTTCATCTTTCAAACCTGATGTCATAATCAATGCGGCAGCATTTACCTCTGTTGATGAGGCAGAGGTAAGTATCGAACTAGCGGAGCAGGTGAATTTTTTGGGTGCAAAATATATTGCTGAAGCAGCCAAAAATAATGGAATCAAGCTAATCCATGTTTCCACTGATTACGTTTTCGATGGAAAGTCTGCAAATCCATATACCGAGCAAGATATAACTGAGCCTCTTAATGTTTATGGCACAAGCAAGATGCATGGAGAAATTGCGGTATTAGAAAACCATGCCGAAGCTATCATTATAAGAACATCGTGGGTCTATAGCGAATACGGTAAGAATTTTTTAAAGACTATTTTCAAATTAATTGAAAACGATAAAGATATTAAAGTTGTATCCGATCAGATAGGCGCGCCTACGTATGCACCAGATATAGCAAAGTTGATCGTTGATATTATCAGGGATGACAAATTACAGCCTGGGTTGTATCATTTTAGCGGCGATCAGGTAATGAGTTGGTATGATTTTGCTCATAAAATTGCTGAATCCGTAACTGTCTCAAATTCAAAAGTAGAGGGTATCAGCTCGTCAGAATATACATCTGCAGCAAAGAGACCTTCATATAGTGTTTTAAATTGCGATAAACTAGAAAAGTTTGGTTATAAGCGCTCAAATTTTTCAATTGGTTTTAACCAATCTATTAGCGCACTTATTGATGAAAGTAAATAATTATGATTCCGTTTATTAGTGAAATAGTTGAGTATCGACAGGTTTTACAACAACTGATACATCAACAAATTACGATGAGATACAGAAGAACGTTTTTTGGGTTTTTCTGGACCTTACTGAATCCATTGCTAAATATGGCAATCATTGCTGCTGTATTTTCCCTGGTAATGAAGTTTCAGGTCAATGAATATGCGATATTCTTATTTGCAGCAATGATTCCGTGGTCAATATTTTCTAATTCCCTCAATCAAGGGGGCGGGGCATTACTAGCAAACGAGTCATTGTTTAAAAAGATCTACTTGCCCAAACAGTTGTTTGTTGTCTCGGTGGTTATTTCTACGCTGATTGACTCATTGCTGAGCACGGCATGCCTGTTCATTATTGCTGTGTTCTTGGGTGCTAAAATAACATTCGCACTCTTCTTCTTACCCGTTGCTTTTCTGTTGTTAGCCTCGTTTTCCCTTGGCATTGCTCTGATACTCTCAGTTTTGACGGTGTATTATAGAGATGTTCAGTACTTAATAGGCGTTATTTTGCAGGCATTGTATTTTGCCACGCCGATTATTTATCCTATTACAGCGATACCAGAGAAGTTCCATTCAATATTTGTTTGGAATCCTTTGGTGTATTATATCGATCTTTTCCGTGCGCCTATCTATTCCGGTGTTTTGCCGGAGGTTAGCTCATTAATTATATGCTCAATTTTTTCCATAATGAGTGTTGTATGCGGTGTGCTATTCTTTAGACGCAATGATTCAAAAGTTATATTTAGGTTGTAATTATGAATTCTGGAATCACTCTTGAAAAAGTCGGACTACAGTTTACGCTTTACAACAATAAAAGCTCAAGCGTAAAAGAGTTATTTGCTGATTTATTCACCAATTCTGTTAGAAATAAAACAGAAACCTTCGCGGCATTAAGTAATATCAATTTAAAAATTAATCACGGCGACAGGTTAGGCATCATTGGCCATAATGGTGCCGGTAAAAGTTCTCTATTAAAGATACTATGTAAAATTTACACGCCAACAACGGGTAGTATTTCTATTCATGGTAAAGTTGCACCTTTGCTTGAAATTGGTGCCGGTTTCAATCCTGAACTAAGTGGACGAGAAAATATATATCTTAATGGTACTATTCTTGGCTACAGCTTCAAAAAGCTAAAAGAGATCGAGTCTGAGATTATTGAATTTTCAGAGCTTGAGAAGTTTATTGATATGCCTGTAAAGTATTATTCTACGGGCATGTATATGAAATTGGCTTTTTCTATCGCCACTGCAACTAAACCTGATATCTTGATTCTTGATGAACTCTTCGCCGGCGGTGATGCTGATTTTATCAAAAAAGCACAAGCTAGAATGAAAGGTCTAATAGAAGATTCCAATATAATGGTTTTCGTTTCTCACCAAATGGAACTATTAGAAGAGCTTTGCAACAGGGTTATTTGGGTTGATCATGGAAAGATAATTGCCGATGGTAAGCCTGATGAAATCATAAATCAATACTTAAAAAATGAGAGTTAATATTGATGCGTAGAATTGCTTTTTATCTTTTCTATGATGAAAACGGTGAAGTTGATGATTACATTCCTGTAAAGCTTAGTGCGTTGCAAGAATTCGTTAAAGATATCATTGTTATTTCGAATTCTAAAATGACAGCTGCAGGGCGTGCTAAACTCGAAGGCATTGGCGCTAAAGTTATTTGTCGTGAAAATGTCGGCTTTGACGTCTGGGGTTATAAAGAAGGTATTGAATCGGTTGGCTATGATCGTCTGGCTAAGGATTATGATGAAGCAATCCTCCTTAATTATACCTTTTTCGCACCAATTTTCCCGTTTTCTGAATTATTTGATGAGATGTCTGAAAGGGAATGTGACTTTTGGGGCATCAGTGAACATGATGAAATGGTCCCTAACCCGTTCACTGGGGTAGGCGTATTACCGCGTCATATTCAGTCTCATTTTATTGCCGTACGCAAGAAAATGTTAGGCTCGCTTGAATTTAAGAAGTATTGGCAAGATATGCCAATGATTAAAAGCTACACCGATTCAGTTCTTCGTCACGAATCACGTTTTACAAATCATTTTGAATCTATGGGCTTTGTATCATCTGTTTACATCAATAACGATGACTACCCATCAGCATATCCGACATTTATTGATGTTAAGCAGACTATTGAAAATAGATCTCCAATTCTTAAGCGTCGTCTTTTCTTCCACGATCCAATGTGGCTTGACATTAACTGTGTTGACTTGCGTGGAACGATAGAAACGATTGAAAAGACTAGCGATTACGATCTCGCCCTTATCAATCAAAACATCAACCGTACGGTTAAACCAAGAGTTCTTTATACTAACCTGGAACAATTGAGAATCGTTCCTGATAATTATCTTTCCCCAGAATATACTGACATTATCAGCAATGAACCTAAGATTGCTGTAATTGCGCATGTTTTTTATTCTGATATGTGGGAAGAAATTTATGATTACATAAAAAACATTCCTTATAAGTACGACCTGTATATTTCAACTTCAAGCGATGAAGATGCGGATATCCTCAAGGAAAAAACAGAGAGTATTGGCTCGCCTGTTGATATTCGTGTTGTTGAAGAGAACCGTGGCCGCGATATGTCTTCACTGTTCATTACCTTCAAAGATATTGGCGTTAGTGACAAATATGACTATGTCTGCCGCGTTCATTCCAAAAAGTCACCACAAAATGGTTTCTCGCGTGCAGATTCATTTAAAAAGCATCTCTACCAAAACCTTCTTGGGTCACCGGAATACATCAGCAACCTTATCGGCTTGATGAATAAAAATAGTGATATTGGGCTAGTATTCCCTCCATTGGTTCATATTGGTTACCCAACGATGGGCCATGCCTGGTTTGCTAACTACGCACCAACAGCTGCGCTATGTAAAAAATTGGGTATCGAGGTTCCTTTAGATGACGATACTCCTGTCGCAGCCTTCGGTACAATGTTCTGGTTTAGGCCCGCTGCCTTGCGTCCTCTATTTGAGCACAACTGGAAGTGGACAGAGTTCAATGCGGAACCTGCTCACGTCGATGGCGGTTTGTCGCATGTTCTGGAGCGGATAATCAGTTATGTATCAAAAAATGAAGGTTTCAGCGTATATAGCGTCATGACACCGAAGCAGGCGGAAAAGAATTATACGAAGTTGGAATTTAAGCATCAAAAAATCATGTCAACACTTCCAAATGGTGACGTGAATTGGCAATACACAAGTTTGCGTGACTTATTTATAGACGCTAAAACGGGCAGGCCAGAGTTTAATGCTGTACTAAGTGGGTGCACGAAACTCCTGTTTAGCTCATTTCGACGTACCTTGTGGGAGAAATATCCCCGTGTCTCGAAATTGATGTATGGACCTTATCGTCTGACAAAAAAGATCTATAAACTCGCTAAATTTAAGAAGAAAAATTGATTATGAAAATTGCTGTTACTGGTGCCGGTGGTTACATCGGAAAACATGTTGTAAAAGCCTTATCTTCAATGGGCCATGAGGTTATTGCTATAACATATCCAAATTCCAATAATACCCTGACAGGGAGTATTATTGAGATGGATATTTTGTCTGCAACCGATAATGAGATTAATGAAGTATTCAGCGGATTCGATGCTGTGCTTCATTTAGCCTGGAGCGCAGGCTTCAATCACCACGATCAAGGGCATATTGCCAATGTCATGGGGCACTATCGTTTCCTGAAGGCACTTATTGGTGCTGGCGTAAACAATATTTCTGTTGCTGGTACCATGCATGAAATTGGCTACCATGTCGGCGAGATCACTGAAAATACGACATGTAACCCTAGTAATCCGTATGGTATTGCAAAGAATTTTTTACGCCAGGCATGTACCTACGAAATGGAAAAAGCCAACGTACCACTTAAATGGTTACGGATGTATTACATCCTTGGTGATGATAGAAATAGTAACTCTATTTTTTCTAAAATTATTGCAGCCGAAGACGCTGGGAAAGAAACCTTCCCTCTTAATAGCGGCGAAATGCTCTACGATTTTATTGATATTGAGTGTCTGGCTCAACAAATTGCTGCCGCGACTGTTCAAACTGATATTTGTGGAATTATTAACTGTAGCAGCGGCAAACCAAGAAGCTTGCGCACGATGGTAGAAGGTTTCATTGCTCAGCATAAAATGAAAATTAAGCCGGAGTATAACGTTTTCCCTGCACGGGCATATGATTCTCCAGCTATCTGGGGTAATAGCAGTAAAATTGAAGAAATAATGGCAAATGGCCACAGCGATGATAAACAACGATAATTCGCAGGAGTTTAAGGTAACGGCTGTAATTGTAACCTACAATCCTGTAATTTCTAACCTTTCATCCCTGGTATCAGCATTACAACGGCAAGTAAGCAATACGATCATTGTCGACAATGGAAGTAATAACGCTAATGAAATTGCCATAATTAAAGAAGAGCTGCCGGGCATTCATCTTTTATTACTTCCGAATAATGTTGGCATTGCCGCTGCGCAAAATATTGGTATTCGTCAAGGCCTGAGCAATAGTGATGACTTTACGCTTTTCTTTGATCAAGACAGTACTGTAACGGATGATTTTGTTTTGAAAATGGTTAAAGATTTTCTTACCATTAAGCAAAAAAATAATATAGGTGCACTCGGGCCTACTTTACAGGACAGTCGCTATAAGAAAATCTACCCAGTTATTCATTTGTCTAAACATGGTTTGCGAACGAAAATTATCCCAGACCCACAGACAACTCAACCTCTCGAGGTATCTTGCATTATTGCGTCTGGCTGTTTAATCGATAATGCAGTGCTCATCGAAGGTAACTTAATGGATGAGTCACTGTTTATTGACTATGTTGATACAGAGTGGTGTTTGAGGATAATTGAACGTGGGTATAAAATCTTTGTTACGCCCAATGTGATAATGCAGCATGAAATAGGTGATATGCATATATCCCTATTTCGATTTGTCATTCCGGTTCATTCCCCCTGGCGCCGTTATTTTCGCGTCAGAAATGGATTCTATCTTCTTTTAATGCCACATGTTCCCAAGTTAATATCGTGCAGGGAAATTGTTTTTTCATTTATCCATCAGGTAATTCTTTTTGTTGCTAAAAGAGATGTGGGATATTTGAAATACTATTTAAAATCTGTTCGCGATGGTTTAAAAAATATTTATGCTACATATCATAATCGTAAGTCATAATCATGATGACTATGTTATTCCCTTGGTCAATAAGCTACATAGACAGCAAGGGGAAAGCTTTCTTATTTATGTAAAAGATAATGTTAATAGCGAACGGTTAAACAAATTTTGTGCTGATAGTAATGTTATATATCTGCGTTCAGATATAAGGGCAGGTTTTGCCCAAAATAATAACTTAGCTGTTGAGTATATACATAATAATAGAAAAATTGATGATGACGACTATTTCTTATTTGTCAATCCCGATGTACTTATTGAGCCATGTGTCATCGAGGATATCAATAAAGAAGTAGGTATTCATCGCTATGATATGTTTACAATCGATCTCTACAAAAATTTAGATATGTCAGTACGAGATCCGTCGGTTAGAAAGTTTCCAACAATTTTCAATTTCCTGACGTCATATATTCTGGGTTTCAATAATAGTATTATAGATCGTTCAAACATTTACCAGCCACAGCATGTAGACTGGTGTGCTGGTTCATTCTTGGGTGTTAAATCTGATGTATTTAAAAAACTCAAGGGATTTGATGAAAACTTCTTTATGTATTGTGAAGATTTAGATCTTTGCATACGTGCGAAGGCATTAGGGTTTAATCTTTATTATTTGCCAGGGATTAAAGCCGTTCATTTTTGCCAGAATGAAAATAGAAAGCTTGTCAGTAAAAACTTTATGTGGCATCTGAAAAGTATTGGTTACATATATTGGAAGCGGGTATGTGGTAGATTCCGTGCTAATAAAATACTAACTTAAATAAAATATGGACAGTAATGCATATGCAGCGCTTCTTTTTTATTGATTTTATTCGTGCAATATCATTTCTCGCCGTAGTACTTTTCCATTTTAATATGGAAATATCTATGAACTATGCGGGCCAGAATATGATTGGCAGTTTAGTTTACGGTGGTCAGACCGTCGGCGATATGGCCATTTCGCTGTTTATTATCGTCTCTGGTTTTTCGTTGGTTGTAAGCACTGGCGGAAAATTAGATGTTGTTCGCTTTTTCAAGAAAAGAATTGTCGCGATCTACCCCGCTTTTTGGGTCGTATATTGTATAGTCGCTGTCTTTATTTTTATTGCTAACAGCGGGTTTGTGGGTGACGGTAAACACTGGAAGTTTATTCTATCACTTCTTGGCCTCGATGGTTTCTTCTTGTATCGTATGGCCAACTATTACTTGGTTGGTGAATGGTATTCGGGCTACATGATTCTTACTTATCTGTTTTTCCCGATACTTTTTAAAGGCCTATTAAACTGGCCTAAAATTACGATAACACTGTTAGTTCTCATAATGTTGGGATTGTCTGTAAACTATACATCGCTATTTTCAGTTTATATCAACTGTAACCCTATAATGCGATTGCCAGATTTTTTCTTTGGCATGTTATACGGATTCTATTTTGTTAAATCACAAAATGCCCGGAGAATATTATTCCTAACTGGTATAATTATACTGTGCATGTTGATTTTGTTATTGCAAAATAAAATCTATTCACAATTGTATATGTTGTTATTCGGTTGCTCTATATTTTGCCTGCTGGCTATGTTGCCAGATGGATTAAAAAATATTGCTTCATTACGTGTCCCAATAGATTTTACAGCCAAATATTCGTTTGTTGCTTTTCTGTACCACCATCAGATTTTATATTTCTTATTTAAAATTATTGATTTCAAAAAACTCAATTTTGGTGAAACATTGTTCTTCTACGTCATCATCGTTGGACTGAGCCTTGTTGCCGCTTATTTGACCGACCCTTTGATTAAAAAGGTGAGTGGGGCGATGAGCAGAAAGCTAAAATTGAGTTAAGTGTGCTTCCTAACACTTTAGTTGTTGCAATGATGTTTTTTTTTGTTTTGAATGTCAGCCATTGCTCTATTTCATACCATGAATAATTTTTGAAGCCATGGCGCAGTGGCCGTGGTGGCACACACCTGACAGGAGTATGTAATGTCCAAACAGCAGATCGGCGTTGTTGGTATGGCCGTGATGGGGCGCAACCTGGCGCTGAACATCGAAAGCCGTGGCTATACCGTTTCCGTATTCAACCGCTCCCGTGAGAAGACTGAAGAAGTCGTCGCAGAGAACCCAGGCAAGAAGCTGGTTCCATACTACACCGTGAAAGAGTTCGTTGAGTCTCTCGAAACACCACGTCGCATCCTGTTAATGGTGCAAGCGGGCGCTGGCACTGATGCTGCTATCGACTCCCTGAAGCCTTATCTCGACAAAGGCGACATCATCATCGATGGCGGTAACACCTTCTTCCAGGACACCATTCGTCGTAACCGCGATCTGTCGGCTGAAGGCTTTAACTTCATCGGGACCGGTGTTTCCGGCGGTGAAGAGGGCGCCCTGAAAGGCCCATCTATCATGCCTGGCGGCCAGAAAGATGCGTACGAGCTGGTTGCTCCAATTTTGACCAAGATCGCTGCGGTTGCTGAAGACGGCGAACCTTGCGTAACGTATATCGGGCCTGATGGGGCTGGTCACTACGTGAAGATGGTGCACAACGGGATTGAATACGGCGATATGCAGCTGATTGCAGAAGCTTATTCCCTGCTGAAGCACGGTCTGGATCTGTCTAACGAAGAGCTGGCTGAAACCTTCACCGAGTGGAACAAAGGCGAGCTGAGCAGCTACCTGATCGACATCACCAAAGATATCTTCACCAAGAAAGATGAAGAAGGGAAATACCTGGTTGATGTGATTCTGGACGAAGCTGCCAACAAAGGTACCGGCAAATGGACCAGCCAGAGCTCCCTGGATCTCGGCGAGCCGCTGTCCCTGATCACTGAATCCGTATTCGCGCGCTATATCTCTTCTCTGAAAGAGCAGCGTGTGGCGGCGTCTAAAGTGCTGAGTGGCCCGCAGGCCAAGCCATTTACCGGTGACAAAGCTGAGTTTAGCGAGAAAGTTCGTCGCGCACTGTACCTGGGTAAAATCGTATCTTATGCTCAGGGCTTCTCCCAGCTGCGTGCTGCATCTGAAGAGAATAACTGGGATTTGAACTACGGTGAAATCGCGAAGATTTTCCGTGCGGGCTGCATCATTCGTGCCCAGTTCCTGCAGAAAATCACCGATGCCTATGCTGAAACGCCAGCTATTGCGAACCTGCTGTTGGCCCCTTACTTCAAGAAGATTGCCGACGATTACCAGCAGGCCCTGCGTGATGTGATCTCTTACGCTGTGCAGAACGGTATCCCAACGCCGACCTTCTCCGCGGCGATAGCCTACTACGACAGCTACCGCGCAGCGGTTCTGCCGGCTAACCTGATCCAGGCTCAGCGTGACTACTTCGGGGCGCATACCTACAAGCGTACCGATAAAGAAGGTGTGTTCCACACCGAATGGCTTGATTAATAGCCAGCCCACAGTAAACAAAAGGCCGCATTAGCGGCCTTTTTTACATCTGTTCCCGGGCTTATTTATGCCGGGCCCGTAAATTCTCAATTACCGTACTCAAGTCCAAATCCTGATCCTGCAGCAGCACCAGCAGGTGATACATCAAGTCAGAAGCTTCGTTGGTCAGTTCGTGACGATCGTTCACGGTTGCTGCCAGCGCGGTTTCCACGCCTTCTTCACCCACTTTCTGCGCAATACGCTTGGTGCCGCTGGCGTACAGTTTGGCGGTATAGGAACTGGCGGGATCGGCAGTTTTCCGCGAGGCCAGCAACTGTTCAAGTTCAAACAGGAAAAGCCAGTCGTGGTGAGTACCCCCAAAGCAGCTTGAGGTGCCGAGGTGGCAGGTTGGGCCGATGGGATTCACCAGCACCAGCAACGTGTCGTTATCGCAGTCTGGCGCAATACGTACCACGTTCAGGAAATGGCCTGACGTTTCACCTTTGGTCCACAGGCGCTGTTTGGTGCGCGAGAAGAAGGTCACTTTGCCGCTTTCCTGGGTTTTTGCCAGCGCGTCCTGATTCATATAGCCGAGCATCAGGACTTCACCGGACACCGCGTGCTGAACGATAACCGGCATCAGGCCATCGGTTTTTTCCCAGTCCAGCTGGGCTAGCTGTTGTTCTGTTAACACACTCGAATCTCCACGCCTTGCTGAACCAGATACGCCTTCAGTTCACCAATATTGATAATTTGCTTATGGAACACGGAAGCTGCCAGAGCGCCGTCAACGTCCGCATCGCGGAAGGCCTCATGGAAGTGTTCCATGGTGCCTGCGCCACCTGAGGCGATAAGCGGCACGTGGCACACTTCACGCACTTTCTTCAGTTGCGTCAGGTCATAGCCGTTACGCACGCCATCCTGGTTCATCATATTCAGGACGATTTCCCCGGCGCCGCGCTTCTGCACTTCCTGCACCCAATCCAGCGTTTCCCACTTTGTTACGCGAGTACGGCTTTCGTCGCCGGTGTACTGATTCACGTGGTATTTGCCTGTTTCAGCGTCAAACCAGGTATCAATGCCGACCACGATGCACTGCACGCCGAAGCGATCCGCCAGGCGAGTGATAAGCTCAGGATCGGCCAGAGCAGGGGAGTTAATGGAAATCTTATCCGCTCCGAACGACAGGATCTGCGCGGCATCCTCAACGGATTTAATCCCGCCTGCCACGCAGAAAGGAATATCGATCACTTCCGCCACGCGAGTCACCCAGCTTTTGTCTACCACGCGGCCATCGCTCGAGGCGGTGATATCATAAAACACCAGTTCGTCTGCGCCTTCCTGAGCATAGCGCTGCGCCAGCGGCACGATGTCGCCGATGATTTCGTGATTACGGAATTGCACGCCTTTCACCACCTGGCCGTCACGCACGTCCAGGCAAGGGATTATCCGTTTTGCCAGCATGAAATCGCCTCCTTCACGTTAAATTTACCTTCCAGAAGCGCGCGCCCAACAATCACGCCTTTCACGCCGCTGCCGCGCAGAGCGGCAATATCATCCAGCCCGCCAATACCGCCGGAAGCCTGAAAGGCGACCTGCGGGAAGCGCGCACACACTTCCTGATAAAGCTCGACGTTTGAGCCTGCCAGCGTGCCGTCGCGAGAGATGTCGGTGCACAGCACATGCTTCAGGCCAAACGGCAGGAACTCATCGACAAGCTGTTCCAGCGTGGTGCCGGAGGTTTCCTGCCAGCCGCTCACCGCAACCTGTTTGTTACCTTCGGCATCAATGCGCACGTCCAGCGCCAGCACCAGAGCATCGGCGCCAAAGCGTTTAAACCAGCTTTGTACCAGCGCCGGAGATTTCACCGCGGTGGAGCCAACCACCACGCGAGCGGCACCCGCATCCAGCAGGGCCTCAACGTCCTGCTCGGTACGCACACCGCCGCCAACCTGAACCGGCACGCTCACGCCAGCCAGCAACTTTTGCAGCAAAGGGATTTGCCGGGCCGCCGGATCTTTAGCCCCGGTCAGGTCAACGAGGTGCAGCACTTCCGCACCCTGGGCCTGATAGTCCTGTAAACGTGGAAGCGGACCGCTGCCGTAGTCACGCTGCTGGCCGTAATCTCCCTGATGGAGACGCACCACTTTGCCGTCAATTAAATCAAGAGCCGGAATGATCATCGTCTACATCTCCAGAAAGTTTTTCAGCAGCTGAGCCCCAGCCGCACCGGAACGTTCGGGGTGGAACTGAACGCCCCAGAAATTATCTTTTTGCACCGCCGCAGTGAAGGCTTCACCGTAGTTTGCCTGGGCGATGGTGTTTTCGCAGACCGGCATTGCGTAGCTGTGAACGAAGTAGAAATACGCCCCGTCTTCAATGCCGCGGAACAGGCGGTCGCCCGCCTTCGGGTAAACGCGGTTCCAGCCCATGTGCGGCAGCGGCAGGCCGAAGTCTTTCATCTGCAATACCGGCTGGTCGATAATGCCCAGCATTTCAACGCCGTGGCTTTCGTCACTGCGGCTGCCGAGAAGCTGCATTCCCAGGCAAATGCCCAGCACGGGCTGGGTACAGGCTTTAATCAACTCCACCAAATCGCGCTCAATGATTTGGTTCATGGCCGCCTGTGCAGTGCCTACGCCCGGCAGAAAAAGCTTATCGGCGCGCAGCACTACGTCCGGGTCACGGCTGACCAGCGGCTCATAGCCGTGGCGCTGAATGGCCGATTTCACCGAATGCAGGTTGGCGCAGCCCGTGTCGAGGATCACCACGTTCATCAGAGCACTCCTTTCGAGGAGGGGAGCGTATCGCCCTCTACGCGAATCGCCTGGCGCAGTGTGCGGCCAAAGACTTTAAACAGGCTCTCCACGCGGTGGTGATCGTTCTTGCCTTTGGTCTTCAGGTGCAGCGTCACGCCCATGGTGTAAGAGAGCGAGCGGAAGAAGTGTTCCACCATTTCAGTGCTGAGATCGCCCACGCGCTGGTAGTTGAACTCGGCTTTATATTCGAGGTGCGGCCGGCCGGAGATATCCAGCGCGCAGCGGGCGAGGCATTCGTCCATCGGCAGCACAAAGCCAAAGCGGGTGATGCCACGTTTGTCGCCCAGCGCCAGCTTCAGCGCTTCGCCCAGCGCCAGGCCGGTATCTTCCACGGTGTGGTGATCGTCGATGTATAAATCGCCTTTCACCGCGATCTCCATGCGGAAGCCGCCGTGGGTGCAGATCTGGTCCAGCATGTGATCAAAGAAACCGACGCCGGTGGCGATCTTGCTGCCGCCTTCACGATCCAGCCACACCTTCACGTCAATCTGCGTTTCTTTGGTGTTGCGTTCCACGTGGGCGTAGCGATCGCGCTTAGTGAGTTTCTCGGCGATTTGCTTCCAGTCCAGGCCATCGCTGTTGTAGCGCAGGCCCTGAATGCCCATGTTTGCGGCCAGCTCAATGTCCGTGGCGCGGTCGCCAATCACGTAACTATTGGCTTTATCCAGCGCGCCGTCCTGCAGGTAGCCAGTGACCAGCGCCAGCTTTGGCTTGCGGCAGTCGCAGTTGTCCGCCGGCAGGTGAGGGCAAATCAGCACCTCATCAAAAATAATGTCCTGTGAGGTCAGCACCTGCATCATCAGGTTGTGCGGGCCGTCGAAATCGGCCTGAGGGAAGCTGGCGGTACCCAGGCCGTCCTGGTTGGTGATCATCACCAGGCGGTAACCCGCCTTTTGCAGCTGCAGCAGAGCCGGGATCACCGCAGGCTCAAAGGCGAGTTTCTCCATGCGGTCGACCTGGTAATCGCTCGGTGGCTCGGAAATCAGGGTCCCGTCGCGGTCAATAAAAAGTACTTTCTGGCTCATTTGCTCTCCGTGGCCTGCAGGCCGGGTTGCTGACGCAGCGCCTCAATGGCGCGCTGGCACTCTTCTCGCGTGCCGATGCTGATGCGCAGGCAGCCGCTTAACGTCGGTTGTTTATTCTGGTCACGTAAGATAATGCCCTGATCCCACAGCGATTTAAAGACTGCGCTGGAGGCGGTCATTCTGGCGATGACGTAGTTGGTTTCGCTGTCGAAAACCTGCTCAACGCAAGGGACGCTTTTCAGCTCATTGATCAGATACTGGCGATTAAGCAGCACTTCGGCCACGCGCTCACGCATCGCGTTGATGCCCTGCGGGCTTAGCGCCTGGGCGGCGATGTCAGCTACCGGCGTAGAAAGCGGGTAAGGGGCGATGACTTTTAGCAGCAGGTTAATCACTTCCTCATTCGCCAGCGTAAATCCGCAGCGCAGGCCTGCAAGCGCAAATGCTTTGGAGAGCGTCCGCAGCACGACCAGGTTGGGATATTCCTGAAGCCAGCCTGCCAGCGTCGCCTGGGGGCAAAACTCGATATAGGCTTCATCGGCAACGACCAGCGCTTTATCGCGGGTCATTTCCAGCAGTACACGCAGATCCTGCGGATTAATCAACTGGCCGGTTGGGTTGTTTGGGCTGCAAACATAAACAACTTTTACGCCGTCGAGGTTCTCTGCAATCGCCGGAAGATCCAGTTGCCAGTTATCCAGCGTGGCCACGGTGCGGCACTCTACGCCAAAGGTTTCGGCACTGACGGTGTACATGCCGTAGGTCGGCGGGCAATAGAGAATCGCGTCTTTGCCCGGTTCGCAGAACGCGCGAATCAGCAGCTCGATACCTTCATCCGCGCCGCGGCTCACCAAAACCTGCTCAGGCTTCACGCCTGCGTAGCTGGCATAGTTGGCGATGACCTGCTTTGGCTGGCACTCCGGGTAGCGGTTCAGCGTCTGCGTGGTTAACTGGAACTCTACCGGCGTCGGGTATTCGTTGGCGTTCAGCCAGACGTCGCCGTTCCCGCCCAGGCGGCGGGCAGACTGATATGGGGTCAGGGCGCGAACGTTGGCGCGGGCTAACTCTTCGAGGCTCATGCTTGCTCCTTCAGGGCGGCGACGCGGAGGGTAACGGCGTTTTTGTGGGCGGTCAGCTGCTCGGCGGCGGCCAGGGTTTCAATGGTTTTTGCCAGAGAAGCAAAACCCTGCGGAGACAGCTCCTGCACGGTCATGCGCTTCTGAAAGTCCGCCAGCCCGAGGCTTGAGCAGGTGGAGGTGTAACCGTAGGTCGGCAGGACGTGGTTTGTCCCGGAGGCATAATCCCCGGCGGATTCCGGCGACCAGTCGCCCAGAAATACCGAGCCTGCGCTGGTAATATCGTCCACCAGTTCACGGGCGTTGCGGGTCTGAATGATCAGATGCTCAGGACCGTATTGGTTGGAAATCTCAATGCACTGCGCTAAATCACGGGCAACAATTAAGCGGCTGCTTTCCAGCGCTATGCGTGCGGTTTCTGCGCGCGGCAGGGCGGCAAGCTGGCGCTCAACGGCATCGGCAACGGCCTGGGCCATGGTACTGTCCGGGGTCAGCAGAACCACCTGAGAATCCGGGCCGTGTTCCGCCTGAGAAAGCAGGTCGGAGGCGACAAAGTCAGGCGTGGCGCCGCTGTCGGCGATCACCAGCACTTCCGATGGGCCAGCAGGCATATCAATGGCCGCGCCGTCGAGGCGCTGGCTGACCTGGCGCTTTGCTTCGGTAACGAAGGCGTTGCCTGGCCCAAAAATCTTGTCCACTTTAGGAATGCTTTCCGTACCGAGCGCCAACGCTGCGATAGCCTGGGCACCGCCGACCTGAAACACTTCCTGCACGCCGCAGAGCTGGGCCGCGTAAAGGATCTCATCGGCAATCGGCGGCGGGGAGCAAAGCACCACTTTTTTGCAGCCCGCGATGCGGGCAGGCGTGGCCAGCATCAGCACGGTGGAGAACAGCGGGGCGGATCCACCTGGAATGTACAGGCCCACGGAGGCTACAGGGCGAGTCACCTGCTGGCAGCGCACGCCGGGCATGGTTTCCACATCCACCGGGGCAAGCTGCTGCGCGAGGTGGAATTTTTCGATGTTAGCGACGGCCACGGCCATCGCCTCTTTAATCTCGTTGCCGAGTCTCGCGACGGCTTCATCGATTTGCTGCTGAGTGACCTGCAGCTGCTTCACTTCAGTTTTATCGAACTTCGCGCTGTATTCACGCAGGGCTGCATCGCCGTTGCTCTTAACGTTGTTCAGGATTTCCGCCACGGTGCGAGTGATGCTGTCCGAAGCGGAGATAGCCGGGCGCATTAGCAGCGCGCGTCGCGCGGCTTCGTCGCAGTCGTTCCAGTTAATCAGCGTGTTGAAGTTGCTCATCACATCACTCCATCATCTTCTCAATCGGCAGCACCAGAATGGAACTGGCACCCAGCGCCTTCAGTTTTTCCATGGTTTCCCAGAACAGCGTTTCGCTGCTCACCATGTGCATCGCCACGCGCTGCTGATCGCCAGCCAGCGGCAGAATGGTTGGACGCTCGGCGCCCGGCAGCAGGGCAATCACTTCATCCAGGCGCTCGGTTGGGGCGTGCATCATGATGTATTTGGACTCGCGAGCCTGAATCACGCCCTGGATACGGGTCAGCAGTTTGTCGATCAGCTGCTGCTTGGCCGCCGGCATTTCGCCGTCACGCTGGATCAGGCAGGCTTTGGAGCGGTAGATAACTTCGACTTCACGCAGCCCGTTGGCTTCAAGGGTTGCGCCGGTAGACACCAGGTCGCAGATGGCATCGGCCAGACCGGCGCGTGGGGCCACTTCTACCGAGCCGTTCAGCAGGCAGGATTTAAACTGCACGCCTTTCTGGTCTAGGTAGCGCTTCAGCAGGTGCGGGTAAGAAGTCGCAATGCGTTTGTTGTTGAGGCTGGCCGGGCCATCCCACGGCTCGTCTACGGCGGTGGCCAGCGACAGGCGGCAGCCGCCAAAGTCCAGGCGACGCAGCGTGTAATAACGCGGATCTTCGCCCTGAGCGCGGCGCGTCAGCAGCTCTTCTTCGAGCACGTTTTCACCGATGATGCCGAGGTCTACGACACCGTCCATCACCAGCCCTGGAATGTCGTCATCACGCACGCGCAGGATGTCGATGGGCATGTTTTCGGCCAGCGCAATCAGGCGTTGGGTGTGCAGGTTAATTTTTATGCCGCAGCGGGCGAGTAATTCGCGTGAATCATCGCTAAGACGGCCAGATTTCTGCATAGCTATGCGTAAACGGTTGTTGTCGGTCATCGGTAGTTACCCCTTATCAATTCCTGTCTGACGCCCAATAAAAAAGCCCCCGGAAGATATCTTCCGGGGGCTTTTTCTCGCGTTCACGCACCACTGGAAGATCTTTTCGTCTCCCAGCACCAATCGCCTGAAAGACTAGTCAGGGTGATGGTGATGATGGTGGTTTTTAAACTGAGCGCGTGTCATAAAATTCTCGTATGAATGACTATTCATTATGTGCCAATTAACGTAAACCAGATGACGCACCGAGCGCAAGGGGTTTTTTCCTCGCTGATTAATATTCTGTAAGACTGAGGGAATTGTCAGTTCTGCCCGGGTGGCGTAGCCTTAACGGAGAGCTAAATTCACTCGTCAGAAGATAATGCTGCAAGGTCAGGAGACAAGGCATGAAAAGGGTCGCAATAGTCGGATTGGGGTGGTTGGGTATGCCGCTGGCGCTCTCATTGTCAGCGCGCGGTTATCAGGTCACCGGCAGCAAAACCACGCTGGATGGCGTAGAAGCAGCTCGCATGTGCGGGATCGAAAGTTACCGGCTGAATCTGCAGCCGGAACTGGTTTGCGACAGTGAGGACCTGGAAGCGCTGCTGAACGTTGACGCGTTAGTGGTGACGCTGCCCGCCCGACGCACTGGAGAAGGCGATGATTTTTATCTGCAGGCGGTGCAGGAAATAGTCGACAGCGCGCTGGTGCATTCCGTGCCGCGCATTATTTTTACCAGCTCGACCTCCGTGTATGGGGAAGGCGAGGGTAGCGTAAAAGAGACGTCCCCGCTTAAACCTGTCACCGCCAGCGGGAAAGTGCTTAAAGAGCTGGAAGACTGGTTGCACAAACTCCCGGGGACGTCCGTGGATATCCTCCGTCTCGCGGGGCTGGTGGGGCCGGAACGCCATCCTGGGCGTTTTTTAGCGGGGAAAAGGGACGTGGCAAACGGGCAGCACGGCGTAAATCTCGTGCATCTGGAAGATGTGATTTCGGCCATCACGCTGCTGCTTCAGGCACCTAAAGGCGGGCGAGTCTATAATCTTTGTGCTCCGGCCCACCCAACGCGGGAAGAATTTTATTCGCTTATGGCGCGGCAAATTGGCCTTGAGGCCCCGTCGTTCCGTAAAGACGCGGCAACCGGCCACGGCAAGCTGATTGACGGCAGCCGCATCTGTAATGAGCTAGGCTTCGACTATCAATATCCTAATCCGCTGCTTATGCCTATGCAGTAAATTCAGCCGCACATCCGGGAGTGAGTATGAAACCTTTGCTGGAGGTCCTGATCATTCTCGATGCGCTGGATAAAGAAGGGAGTTTTGCTGCGGCGGCGGCAAAGCTCTTTAAAACCCCTTCGGCGCTGAGCTACAGCGTGCAAAAGCTGGAAAGCGACCTCAATATTCAAATCCTCGATCGCAGCGGCCACCGGGCGCGCTTTACGCGAACCGGCCAGCTCCTGCTGGAAAAAGGCAGGGAAATTCTGCATTCGGTACGCGAGCTGGAAAAGCAGGCGATCAAACTCCAGCAGGGCTGGGAACACGAACTCACCATCGGTGTGGACAATGCCTTTCCCTTTTCCCTGCTGACGCCCTTAATCGAGGCGTTCTATCAAAGCTACAGCGTAACGCGGCTAAAATTTATCAACGATGTGCTTGGCGGCTCGTGGGAAGCGCTCACGGAAGGGCGGGCGGACATTATTGTCGGGGCGATGAGCGAGCCGCCTTCGCTGAGCGGTTTTGGCTTTACGCTTCTGGGCCGCCTGGAGATCGTCTTTGTTGTCGCCCCACATCATTCGCTGGCGAAAGCGGAGGAGCCCCTGCCCAGACGGCTGGTTAAGCAGTCCCGGGCGGTGGTCGTCGGAGACACCTCCAGAATCGAGTCCGCCCGAGCGCTGCATTTGCTTGAAGAGCAGGAGGCGATCACCGTGTTTGATTTCAAAACCAAGCTCGAGCTGCAAATCAGCGGCATTGGCTGCGGGTATATGCCGCGCTATATGGCGCAGCGCTATATTGAGAGTGGTGCGCTGGTGGAAAAACAGGTTGCGGGGCAGGTGTCTTATGTACCGGTTTGGATAGGCTGGAATGAGCAAACGGCCGGGCTTGCCAGCGAATGGTGGCGAGAAAAAATCGTCGCCGACCCGCATATCGCCCAGGTGTATTTGCCAGTAGAAAAATAGTGCCTTTTTGACTGGCGGGATTTTACTAACCTGGCTATGTTGAATGGCAGTCAGGCAGTGCGTTATGGCAGCGATGTGCCGGAACGGGATTATCTTCTTCTGCCGTGCTGGATGTGGGAGATTTTACTTCCGCCAGGCGCTGAAAAAGAAATTGCCAAAGATGGCTTTAACATCTTGTCATTGTGCCTTCGTATGGTGCAAAATACGCGGCCTGCAAAAGAGAAAACTAACCGACGTTTAAGAGACGTCGGTTATTTTTTTGCAATCAATTAAGTCAGACAAACGGCATTTGCCAAAAAAACCAAGAGGCCGGGCTTCGTACCGGATAGATACTAGCTTTTAAAAAACGACAGTCGTGTCGCCGAGGAAATTAAGATGGGGCAGATTTTTGCTTTTGCGCAGGCTTTCTCCACTGAGGGAAACAACCATGTCGCTTAACGTCACCGCAGGTGCAAACACCCGCCCAGGTCTGCGTAAGACCCTGACGCTGGTACCGGTAGTCATGATGGGCCTTGCCTACATGCAGCCGATGACCTTGTTTGATACTTTCGGTATTGTTTCCGGGATGACCGATGGCCATGTGCCGACGGCTTATGCCTTTGCTCTGGTGGCGATCCTGTTCACCGCGCTGAGCTATGGCAAGCTGGTGCGTCGTTTCCCGTCTGCGGGTTCCGCTTATACCTACGCCCAAAAATCCATTAACCCGCTGGTCGGTTTTATGGTGGGCTGGTCGTCGCTGCTGGACTACCTGTTCGCGCCGATGATTAACATCCTGCTGGCAAAAATCTACTTTGAAGCGCTGGTGCCTGAGGTGCCGTCGTGGATCTTCGTGGTCGTGCTGGTCGGCTTTATGACCGTTTCTAACCTGCGCAGCGTTAAAACTGTTGCCAACTTCAACAGCATCATCGTTATCCTGCAGATTCTGCTGATTGCGGTAATCATGGGAATGGTGGTGTACGGCGTTGCGGGCGGTGAAGGTGCGGGTACGCTGACAAGCAGCAAGCCGTTCTGGTCCGAGAACGCGCATATTGTGCCGATGATTACCGGCGCAACAATCCTGTGCTTCTCGTTTACCGGGTTTGACGGCATCAGCAACCTGTCCGAAGAGACCAAGAACGCCGAGCGTGTGATTCCGCGTGCTATCTTCCTGACCGCGTTGATTGGTGGCCTGATTTTCATCGTCTCCACCTATTTCCTGCAGCTGTACTTCCCGGATATCTCTCGCTTCAAGGATCCGGATGCGTCTCAGCCGGAAATCATGCTGTTTGTGGCGGGTAAAGCCTTCCAGGTTGGCGCGCTGATCTTCTCCACCATTACCGTACTGGCTTCCGGTATGGCCGCGCACACTGGCGTTTCCCGCCTGATGTACGTGATGGGCCGTGACGGCGTGTTCCCGAACCGCTTCTTTGGTTATATTCATCCGAAATGGCGTACCCCGGCGTTCAACGTGCTGCTGGTGGGCGCAGTTGCGCTGATGGCTATCGACTTTGACCTGGTTACCGCCACCGCGCTGATTAACTTCGGGGCACTGGTTGCCTTTACCTTCGTTAACCTGTCGGTTATCTCGCAGTTCTGGATCCGCGAAAAGCGCAACAAGACGTTCAAAGATCACCTGAACTTCCTGGTTCTGCCGACGATTGGTGCCCTGACCGTAGGTGCGCTGTGGATTAACCTGGAGCAAAGCTCGATGATCCTCGGCCTGATTTGGGGTGCTATCGGCCTGATTTACGTGGCCTGCGTGACCCGCAGCTTCCGTAACCCGGTGCCTCAGTACAACGAAGACATCGCTTAATCAGTTTCGAAGCAATAAAAATGGCTCCCAATGGGAGCCATTTTTTTGTCTGTCGAAAGGGTTAACCAACCAGATACTGAGCGTATTCAAACAGGGCTTTCAGCAGCGCCATTTTCTCTTTATCCCCTTCATGCTGGTTATACAGCGCTTCCAGTTCAAGGGCATACGCTTGCAGGGCTTCCTGGGAAAGCACGTCCCGGCGATACTGGAGCCAGCGGGTCTGCTCTTCTTCGCTTAATGTGCCCGGCCAGTTGCGCGCGCGGTAGTTGAACAACAGCTTCTCAATGCGCTTATCGGCAAAGGTGATATCCAGCGCCGGCAGATTCTGCGGGTCGGTTTGCAGCACGATACGCATGGCCGCACGGTCAGCGTCACTAAAGAAGCCGTTGTAAAGCTGGGCATCGACGTTATCGGAAGGCACAAACGGCTCGGCTTCGGCAAACAGCGCCACCACCTTCTCACGCACTTCCGGGTGTTCGCGCAGTACTTTCAGGTTATCCAGGCATTGCTGGCGGTTAATGCCGAGGCGTTCAGCATCTTCCGGGCGCAGAGTGTTGGCGACGGCCAGCACCGGACATTTATTCAGATGCACCAGCTTAATCGGCACCGCTGCGTTATCACCCAGTTCGGCTTTGGGTGTGTACAGGCGTTCACGCAGGGTGGCGGCATCCAGCGCCAGCAGCGGCGAGATATCCCCGGCCAGGTCGACCATTATCACCGCATTGCGGTTGTCCGGGTGCCAGGCCAGCGGCGCTATCCAACTGGTATTGCCGCGCTGGGCGCCGAACATGCCGGATACATGGACCAGCGGCTTCATCTGCGGGATATCAATCAGCGTCTGTAACTTCTGCTTTGAGCGATGGCTGTAGAGATACTCAAACAGGCGCGGCTGGCGGGTTTTCACTAGCTGAGCCATCGCGATGGTGGCGTAAACGTCTGACATCGCATCGTGTGCGTTAGCGTGTTCAATGCCGTTGGCTTTGGTCAGGTGCTCAAGGCGGAAGCTCGGCAGCCCGTCCTCATTTTCCGGCCAGACAATGCCTTCGGGACGCAGGGCGTAACAGGCGCGCATCACGTCGAGCAAATCCCAGCGGGAATTGTCGTTCTGCCAGCTCCAGGCATACGGATCGTAAAAGTTACGGTAAAAAATATTCCGCGTCACTTCATCGTCGAAGCGCACGTTGTTGTAGCCCACCACGCAGGTCTTTGGCACCGTGAAGATGTCGTGAATACGCTTCGCGAAGGCCGCTTCGTTCTCGCCGCGCGCCAGTGCCTGCTGGGGCGTTATGCCGGTGATCATCACGGCTTCAGGCTGGGGCAGGTAGTCATCCGCAGGCTTGCAGTAAAACACTTCCGGTTCGCCAATAACGTTAAATTCGCTGTCGGTGCGAATCGCGGCAAACTGGGCCGGTCTGTCCAGCGAAGGGCTTTTGCCGAAGGTTTCGTAATCGTGAAACAGAAAGGTAGCAAGTGAGGCAGAATCGGACACAGAGGTTACCATTGAGCTAGTTATCATCAGACTCAATGGTAAACCATCTGCCGGCGCATCAGAAGGAAAAGCGCGTTTAAGATATGGACCTTTCGGACTTCATTTCCGTCCCGCTAAGCAACTGTTTACCCAGCGCGATGCCGCGTTTTTCAACCTTGTGGTAAAGCGCAACGGCAATCAGCCAGACGGCGGGCAGCGCGATGGCCGTGACTATCAGGAAACGCATCAGCGAAGGCTGATGGGCAAAACCGGTGTAGCGGACGAGCAGGCCGATGGTGGGGAGGACAATCATCAGGTGTAGCAGGTACACCGAATAAGAGACATCCCCCAGAAACAGGCTAAACCGACAGGTGAGCAGCTGGCGAGGTGCCGCCGTGATTCGGCGCAGGCGATTTTCTTTGTCAGGCTGCCAGAGCAGCAGCGTCATGCCGGTAATCATCATGCACTCTGCCACCAGCCGCAGATGGGTTTCGGCGATATGCATCTGCCAGGCAATGACCGGGGCGAGCAGCGCCAGCGCGCAATAGCGCAGGTTTTTTTGCATTACCGCGTGGGATATCAGCATTCCGGCGATAAACAGCGGCAGTTTTATCAGGATCATCGACGGCATAGGAAAGGCGTTGAAGTAGTCCGGGAAGAGCCAGCGGGCCGCCAGGCAAACCACCATCAGCAGCGTCGCGCTAACCGCAAACCCGTAGCGCATCACCAGCAGCATAATGAACGGGAACAGCAGATAAAACTGCATCTCCAGCCCAATGCTCCAGTCTGGCAACACGGTGCGGAAGGACCAGGCCGGTAACAGGCCAAAAATAAACGTCAGATGGCTGAAAATATTCATTGCGGAGTGGTCGGCATAGCGGCTGCTTGCGGTGGCGGTTGTCGGCCAGGCGCTGGCGATAATATCGCGCATTTCGCCGAACCAGCTACCAAAAATCAGCGCAACGACCAGCAGCAAATAATAGAGCGGGGCAATGCGAAAGAAGCGGCGTAGCCAGAATTTGCGAAAGGTATCCGGGCTATTCCACGGCTCTTTTTCCCGACGCTCCTGATAATTTTTTGCCATCAAATACCCTGACAGCAAAATAAATAAATCGACCCCCATCCCCGGATCGTAAAGAAGGGGAATGCGGCACTGCACCAGCAGGCAAATGTGGCCGAGTAAAACCCAAAGCGAGGCCAGCCCTCGCAGCCCCTCCAGCTCAGGAGACCAGCGTTTACTATCCACCATACGATGACCTTTATGCGTGTATTCTTCGGTCAGAGTAAAAATGAATCAGCGCCGCCACAATCAGAATGTCACGCAAACATGGAATATCGGAATAAACGCAGTGTGATGTCTGAGGGAATATATTTAGTACAAATATCATTCATTATTATTGCCAAATATGAAATGTCATATTTTCTTGCAATTTAAAGAAGCAAATTAACAAGAACTCCCGTAAAACGAGCCGCTGTAAATTAAGTCTTTGAGGAAATTCCGTTGAAAACCCGCCTGCTTGTTGCCCTGAGCTTTTTGTCCCTTTCCGTCAATGCTGCCTATGCTGATGATATTTTCCCCCATCAGCCGCAGCCGCCTCAGGTAGAAGCCGGCGCATGGGTACTGATGGACTACACCACCGGGCAGGTGCTGACCGCAGGTAATGAACACGTCCAGCGTAACCCGGCCAGCCTGACAAAACTGATGACCGGCTATGTCGTTGACCGCGCAATCGACAGTAAACGTATTACCCCGGACGACGTCGTCACAGTGGGGAAAGACGCCTGGGCAAAAGGTAACCCGGTGTTTGACGGCTCATCACTGATGTTCATTAAGCCGGGCGACCGGGTGACCGTACGCGATCTCAGCCGCGGGTTGATTATCGATTCCGGCAACGATGCCTGCGTTGCGCTGGCAGATTATGTTGCCGGGGGACAGAAGCAGTTTGTCGCCATGATGAACCACTACGTCGACCAGCTTGGCCTGCACGATACTCATTTTGAAACCGTGCATGGCCTGGATGCGCCGGGGCAGCACAGCTCCGCCTATGATCTTGCCGTTTTGTCCCGCGCTATCATCCACGGTGAACCCCAGTTCTACCATATGTACAGCGAGCGCAGCCTCACCTGGAACGGGATTACCCAGCAAAACCGCAACGGCCTGTTGTGGGATAAATCCCTGAACGTGGATGGCCTGAAAACGGGGCATACCGAAACAGCAGGGTTTAACATTATTGCCTCCAGCGTGCTGGGCCAGCGCCGCCTGATTGCGGTGATTATGGGCGGCCTTAGCTCAAAAGGGCGTGAAGAGCAGGCCCGTAAGCTGCTGCACTGGGGGCAGGATAATTTCGACACCGTGCAGGTATTGCAAAAAGGCAAACCTATCGGCAGCGAGCACATCTGGTACGGCGACAAGGCCAATATCAATGTGGGCCCGGATCAGGACGTCTTCCTCGCGCTGCCTAAATCGGAAGTGCCGAACATCAAAGCAAAGTATGTGCTGAGTAAACAGGACATGGAGGCCCCGCTGGCAGCCAATACGCAGGTAGGCGAGATCCAGCTGTTTGATGGCGACAAGCTTATCTCCCACTGGCCGCTAGTGAACCTCACACCGGTGGAGAAGGGCGGGCTGTTTTCGCGTCTCGGCGACTTTATCAGCCGCAAGCTTTAACCCTCTGTCTTGTTGATGAACCGCGCGATTTGCGCGGTTTGAGGTTGCTGACAAAGAGGGAAAAAGCGTGGTTTTTCCCTCTTTGTGGTTATCAGCCGAAAATCAACGAGTTGATTTTCCTGTTTTCTTTAACAAGCCGTCAGGTATTTCTTCTCTCATCAGTGGTTTGTCAGCCGTCTGGAACCACGCTCTGCGCGGTTTTTTTGTCTCTATTTCCTGCGAAGCAGCTCCCAAATCTGGCAGCTTGTACGCCATCCTTAAAAAAGATAGTGTATAAATATACAGTGTATTTATTCATCAGCGTGGAGGCAGTATGACATTCAAAGTTCAGCATGTTCCGGCGCGTAAAGTGGCCGGTTTTCATCTGGTCGGGCCGTGGGAAACCACGGTTCCGCAAGGGTTTGGCCAACTGGCTATGTGGGCGAAAACCCACAGCCTGCATGGCGACTGGCTGGCCATTTACTATGATGACCCCGATGTTGTTCCGCCAGAAAAGCTCCGCGTGGACACGGTACTGGGCGTACCTGAAGAGTTCAAACTACCGGAAAACAGCGAAGGCGTTATCATCACGGCTATTGAGGCAGATACTTACGCCATCGGGCATGCCATCGTAAAAAATGAAGCATTTCAGGAAGCCTGGGAAACCTTCTTTGACCAGGTAGAGGCTGATGGTGACTATCAGTTAACCGGCAACCCCTGTTACGAAATCTATCTCAACGACGGCTCGGCGTCCGGCGTATGGGAAATTGATATGTATATCCCGGTCGCTAAAGTCTGACAGGAGCTCACCATGACGGAAGCTATCGCAGGATTAAACGTGTTATTCATCGCCGGGTATGGCCCCGTTACGCGCGACGTGGCGGCCAGTGCCGGGTTTTATCAGCAGGTGCTCGGTCTGCCGCTAAAAGCGATGGAAGGCAACGAGGACTATCTGGCAACGGAACATGGTGAGCTGGATGGCGTGAAGCATTTTGCGCTCTGGCCGCTCGCTCAGGCGGCACAGTCCTGCTTCGGCGTGGACAGTTGGCCCGAGCACATTGTCGCGCCCCAAAGCTGGGTCGAATTTGAAGTAGAAGATGTCGGGCAGGCGACAGCGGTGCTAAAGCAGGCCGGGTATCAGATGCTGGTGGATAACCGTATCGAGCCCTGGGGGCAAACGGTGTCACGTATGCTCAGTCCTGAGGGGCTGCTGGTTGGCGTGACCGTTACGCCCTGGCTGCGCTAGCTGGCTTGAATCCGGGCGGCAATCTGCCGCCCATTTCTGATATTCAGCAAAGAAATGTGAAATATTCCGCGTAAAAGCCCCGCCGCACCTGGCAACATGATTTCTTTGTGAGAAAAACGGGTACAATTTCTTTTTTATTTTCGGAGAGCCGGGTGTGCGCCCCGACAAATCACTGACCCCGTTTGAGATCCGTATTTACCGTAACTATCGCGTTGCCCACGGCATACGTATCGCCCTTGCTTTTGTGCTGACATTTGTTCTGGTTCGTCTGCTGAACATCCCCGAAGGCACCTGGCCGCTTATCACACTGGTGGTGGTGATGGGCCCCATTTCCTTTTGGGGGAACGTGGTTCCGCGCGCCTTCCAGCGTATTGGCGGCACCATTTTTGGCGCGGCCATCGGGCTGATAGCCCTCAAGCTGGAGCTTTTTTCGCTGCCGCTGATGATTATCTGGTGCGGGTTGGCGATGTTCCTGTGCGGCTATCTGGCGCTGGGTAAACGTCCCTACCAGGCGTTACTTATCGGCATCACGCTCTCCGTGGTTGTAGGGGCGCCGCCGGGGGATATGGAAGTTGCTCTGTGGCGCAGCGGCGACGTTATCTTCGGCTCGCTTCTGGCCATGCTGTTTACCAGCGTTTACCCACAGCGGGCGTTTATCCACTGGCGTATCCAGATGGCGACCTTCGTGCAGGCGTTTAGCAAAATCTACACTGCGGGGTTCTCGCCAAACCTTGTGGAGCGCCCACGGCTGGAAAAACCGTTGCAGAAAATCCTGAATGACGTGGTCAAGATGCGCGCCCTGATTGGCCCCGCGGGTAAGGAAACCCGTATTCAGAAGTCAGTCTTTGAGGCGATTCAGACCATTAATCGCAACATGGTTTGCACCCTTGAGCTGCAAATCAACGCCTATTGGGCGACGCGGGAAAGTCATTTTGTGATGATCAACGCCCATACGCTGCGCGATACGCAGCAAATGACGCAGCGTACACTGTCGGCCATTGCAACGGCGCTGTATGAAGGGAACCCTTCGCCCATCTCAGCCAACACCGAGAAACTGAATGAGATCGTTTTTGAACTTCGCCAGTTGATGGAGGAGGGCAAGGGCAGTCAGCTGCAGGAAACGCCTATTCACGGCTACGTCTGGCTTAGCCTTGAACTGGCCCGCCAGCTTGAGCTGCTGTCGCACCTCATTTGCCGCGCACTGCGCAAATAGCGCGCGTAAAGCACAGAAATGACAATGCTTGTTTCGATTCAGCAGAAATTGAGGTTAAGATAGGGCAAGCCCGTTAGTGAGACTGACAAAAAATTGTAATCGTCAACCGCTACTACTAAGGTTATGGCGGTTGTCTTAACGAATCCGAGTACCAATTTAGCAGGGGTGTAAAAATGGAAAATATCAAACCTACCTTCCAGGACGTTCTGGAGTTTGTTCGTCTGTTCCGTCGTAAAAACAAACTGCAGCGTGAAATTCAGGACGTAGAGAAAAAGATCCGTGACAACCAAAAGCGCGTGCTGCTGCTTGATAACCTGAGCGACTACATCAAGCCAGGCATGAGTATCGAAGCGGTGCAGGGCATCATTGCCAGCATGAAAACCGACTACGAAGACCGCGTGGATGACTACATCATCAAAAACGCCGAGCTGTCTAAAGAGCGTCGCGAGATCTCTAAGAAGCTGAAAGTGATGGGCGAGCAGAAAGTTGCTGACACCAAGTCTGAATAACTTCAGCGATGAAAAAACCGCCTTCAGGGCGGTTTTTTTATGCTTCGTTCACCATCACCCGCAGTAAGGTTTCCAGCAGTCCGGGGAACCGAGCATCCAGATCTTCACGCCTCAACGAAATCAAATTTTCACGTCCCTGAGGGCGCTGCCAGATTACGCCGCTATCGCGCAGAACCCGCCAGTGGTGGGTCATGGTCGACTTCGCCACGTCCTGAATTAAAGCGCCACAGGTAAGCTCTTCCCCCCCGGCAAGCGATCTGACGATCCCCATCCGCAAAGGGTTGCCCAGCGCAAAAAGCACATTTTCAAGGCGGATTTGTTCTCGTTCCGGATGGTTGGCGATCATACTCTTCCTGTAGGCGGTGGCGGCACGGCGGCCGGCTACTATAGCAAACTTGATAGCAAACTTGATGCCCTTCGAATGTATTGATATTAACGATAGCTCAAATTGTTCGAATATACTCGTACAATTGTACTATGCTGATGGCGAACAACTCTGGCGGCCATAGTGGCCGTCGCTTAACAGTCAACAAGACTAAGGACACATCATGCCCCGACCCATCCCTCTCGAACGCTATCGCAACATTGGTATTTCAGCCCATATTGATGCCGGTAAAACAACCACGACCGAACGTATTTTGTTTTACACCGGCATGAGCCACAAACTGGGTGAAGTTCACGATGGCGCAGCAACGACAGACTGGATGGCTCAGGAGCAAGAGCGCGGTATTACCATTACGTCCGCCGCGGTGAGCTGCTTCTGGCCGGGTATGGATCGCGGTTTTGAACCGCACCGTATCAACATCATCGACACGCCGGGACACGTGGACTTCACCATTGAGGTGGAGCGATCCATGCGTGTGCTGGACGGCGCGGTAATGGTTTACGACTCAGTGGGCGGCGTGCAGCCGCAGTCAGAAACCGTTTGGCGGCAGGCAAATAAGTACCGCGTGCCGCGGTTGGCCTTCGTTAACAAAATGGACCGCCCGGGCGCTGATTTCTTCCGTGTGGTGCAGATGATGATTGACCGCCTGAAAGCCAATCCTGTTCCCATCGTCATCCCGGTCGGGGCAGAAGACAGCTTCACTGGCGTGGTGGACCTCATCAAAATGCGCGCCATTATCTGGGACGATGCGACCCAGGGCATGACGTTCAGCTATGGGCCTGTGCCGCAGGATTTGCTGCAGACTGCACAACTGTGGCGCGAAAAAATGGTCTCTGCGGCGGCGGAAGCTGACGATGAGCTAATGGATAAATACCTGGAAACCGGCGATCTGAGCGAAGCGGAAATTATTACCGGCCTGCGCAAGCGCACCATTTCCGGGGAAATTCAGCCGATGCTGTGCGGCAGCGCGTTTAAAAACAAAGGCGTGCAGCGCATGCTGGATGCGGTGGTAGAGCTGATGCCGTCTCCGCTCGACATTCCTGCCATTGACGGCGTGGATGAAAAGGGGGAACACGCGGAACGCCATCCCAGTGATGATGAACCCTTCTCGGCGCTGGCTTTCAAGCTGATGACCGACCCGTATGTTGGACAACTGACCTTTATCCGTGTTTATTCCGGCGTGCTGAAAAAAGGCGATTCGGTTTACAACCCGGTGAAAGGCAAAAAGGAGCGTATCGGACGTATTGTGCAGATGCATGCGAACGACCGCCACGAGGTGGATGAGCTGCGCGCCGGTGATATCGCCGCCTGCGTAGGGCTGAAAGACGTCACCACTGGCGATACGTTAACCGACCCGAATGCGGCGATCACGCTTGAGCGAATGGAGTTCCCTGAGCCGGTGATTTCCCTCGCTATCGAGCCGAAGACCAAGGCCGACCAGGAGAAAATGGGTATCGCGCTGCAGCGTTTAGCGGCGGAAGATCCCTCTTTTCGCCTGCATACGGACGAAGAATCCGGCCAGACGATCATCTCCGGCATGGGCGAGCTTCACCTGGAAATCATCGTTGACCGCATGAAGCGAGAGTTTGGCGTGGAAGCCAATATTGGCCGGCCACAGGTCACCTACCGCGAAACGATCCGTAAAACGGCGAAAGACGTGGAAGGGAAATTTGTGCGGCAGTCAGGCGGTAAAGGCCAGTATGGACATGTAGTGCTGACGCTCGAACCGCTTGAGCCGGGCAAAGGCTTTGTGTTTGAAGATGCCACCAAAGGGGGCGTAGTGCCACGCGAGTTCATTCCTTCTGTGGAAAAAGGTCTGCGTGAGGCAATGAATACAGGTGTGCTCGCCGGTTACCCTGTGGTGGACGTCAAAGCCACGCTGACCTTCGGCTCTTACCATGACGTCGACTCTTCGGAAATGGCGTTCAGGATGGCGGCGATCTTCGGTTTCAAGGACGCCGTGCGCAAAGCGGATCCGGTTATTCTGGAGCCTATCATGCACGTCGAAGTGGAAACGCCGGAAGACTACGCCGGTAACATTATGGGCGACCTCTCTTCCCGTCGCGGCATGGTGCAGGGCATGGAAGAACGCTTTGGCAGCCAGATTATTCGGGCCGATGTCCCGCTGGCAGAAATGTTTGGTTATTCCACCACGCTGCGCTCAATGTCTCAGGGCAGGGCGACCTACAGCATGGAGTTCCATCATTATGCCGAAGCGCCGCGTAACGTGGCCGACGATATTATTGCCAGCCGTAAATCATAATTAGTCAGTCAGGGTGGATGGGGTTTTCTCATTCACCTTTCATCCGAGCAAATTTACGAGTCCGTTTCCAGTGAGGCTGCAACTCGCTGAACGTCATTATTCATTTCCGAATCTCTCTCGACCATTCACCCAAGGCCAAATGATTAACCGGGCCTTTGCTCACACAATCGGCACATAGGCTTGTTCCTATATAGCATTTAACCTATATTGCGGGGGGCGATGTGTGGTCGATTAAAATGACGGATACGTTTGATGCCTGGTTTACGGCATCGGATGATGCAACCAAAGCCTGTGTTATAGCATCAATGGTGTTGCTAAAGAGCAGGGGACCTTTGTTAAGCAGGCCTTACGCTGACACCGTGAGAGGGTCGCAATACGCGAACATGAAAGAGCTGCGTGTTCAATGCAAAGGTGAACCATTAAGGCTATTTTTCGCTTTTGATATAAGGCGTTGTGCCATCCTGTTGTGTGCAGGTAACAAGGTCGGAAACGAGAAGCGGTTTTATGACGTCATGATTCCTCGGGCCGATAAGGAATTTGCAGCTCATCCGAAACAGTTAACGGAAAAGGAACAAACAGAATGGGTCGAACACTAGAACAGCTACTTGCCGAAGAAAAACCCGAAGTGGTGGCCGCCGCGCAGGCCATGGCCGACGAAATGCTGCTGAATATCCATCTGGCTGAACTTCGTGACAAAGTCAGAAAAACGCAGACTGAGATGGCGCAGAAGCTGGGCGTGAAGCAGCCAACCGTTGCCGAAATGGAAAAAAAAGGCCGCGACATCAAGCTTTCTTCCCTCAAGCGTTACGTTGAGGCGGCGGGGGGGAAGGTTAAGCTGGATATCGAGCTGCCGGACGGCACGCATTTCAATATCGCCCTCTAATGAGGTGGGGAGTGGCTCGCCGACCTCATTTTTCACCAGCGACACCTTCTTTCTGGCAGCCAATATCTGGTGTCATTTCTCTTCGTTAAGGGCAAATGTAAAATATAATAGTTGCATATGCAACTTAATCGGCGCACCCTTATCGCCATCTCTTGAAGATGGCCGGTCCCATGACGCTCAACGACAAAATTATCAGCTTTTACGACGATACGACGCCTCCCTGCAATGCAACGGCATTGCGCAAGGCTACGCGAAGGATCTCCCAAATCTACGACGAGGCCCTCCAGGCCTGCGGACTGAAAACTACCCAACGTACGATTCTGCGTCATGTAGACCAACTGCAATCCCCCACCATGACGCTGCTCGCCGAAGTACTGGTGCTGGATAAAACGGCGCTTTCGCACAACATAAAACCGCTGATCCGCGATGGTTATCTCGCGTTATCCCCCGGCGAAAAAGACAAGCGTTTGAAGCGCGTGACGCTGACCGCGAGTGGCAGGGCAAAGCTGGAAGAGTCGCATTTGATTTGGGCGGAGCTGCAAAAGCGGTTTGAAAACGCGCTCACGGCTGAACAGCATCAGGCGCTGCTCTCCCTGTTGGCGCTGGTTGCCTCAGATGAGTTCGGTACAAAAATTCGCCCTTAAGACCAGGAATACGCTAATGCCTACCTATTATTGCCACCTTCCCAAAAATCGCGTTTCAGACGTGGATAAACACCGGCTGGCTCACGCCATCACTGCGCGGCATACCGAAGCCACGGGCGCGCCTTCCTGGTTTGTACAGGTCGTGATTGAAGAGGACGCCAATAAAATTCGTTATCTTGGCGGAGAGCCTGCGGGCGAGCATATTTGGGTTCGTGCTGATATCCGTGCCGGAAGAACAAAATCCCAGCTGCAGCAACTTATACTGGCGCTTAAAACAGACATTGCCTCTCTCACGGGCGTGGCGGCAGAAGATATCTGGATTTACCTCAACAACATTGAGCCAGACAACATGCTGGAGTACGGACATATCCTGCCGCTTCCTGGTGAAGAAAAAAGATGGTTTGAGGCACTCCCCGCCGATCTCCAGCATCGCCTTGAAGCGCTGGGCGTGACCCATGCTAATTTCACACTGTAGTTTTGCAAAAGGGGAGGCCCGCCCGGCATCCCCTTCAAAGCAAGAAAAATTAAAGTTGCCCGGTTTCCTGCAAATGCCGCCAGAGCACCTTGCTACCTTCCTTGCGGAAAACAACTGTAGACCAGCGCACGGTGGTAGAGCCGTTCAGCGTTTGCGTTTCGCGGTAAAGCACGGCGGCGCCCTGCGGCCATTCGTCAAGCAACTGGAGGTTATCGACCTCAATCGCCAGCCCTTCGCGGCTGCCGCCGCTGGTACGGAAAAAGCCGCAAAGTGCCGGGTAATCCAGCTTTGCGCCGCTCAGCGCGACCATAGAATAGTCGTTTGCAAAGCATGCCAGCAGCGCTTCCAGCTCCCCCTTGCCCGCACCAAGCCATTGCTCAATGGCAACATGGGCCTCAATCACTTCTTCAAACCAGATATTCATTGCTCAGAGTTCCTTTTGGGTCAGTTGATTTTTAATCTGCTGATTGTTGAGCCGCCAGGCGTAAACCAGCGGGGCAAGAGTCCCGGCGGCGGCAAGGCTAAAAGTGAAAAAATAAGCGCGAGGGGCGGGCATCAGCGTTTGTAAAACAGTCAACAGCAGGCTCAGTAGCGCCACGCCAAAGCAAAAACTTAACTGGCGATTAATATTCCACAGTGCGCTCGCTTCCGGCATAGCCTCCGACGGGATGGCGATAAAAGCGGTGCTCTGCGCTGTGCTGCTGGAAAGACTTCCCCCCAGGCCCATCAACGCGTAAGCAGCTACCAGCCACGAGGCTTGCTCGCCGGAGTTGATTTGTGTGAGCAGCAAAATCCCTGCGGACTGAAATATGCCCCCGGCGGCTATCAGCGGGCGAGGGCCGAGGCGATTAAACATCTTGCCGGTAAATGAAATCGCGACAAAAGAAGCCATCGCCCACGGCAGCATCAACATTCCGGTTTGAGTGGCAGACAGGCCCAACTGCGTTTGCAGATAGACAATGCTGACCAGGCTGGTGCCCATAAAAATCCCCGGAATGCACTGGTAAACCAGCATGGCGTAACGCAGCAGAGGATCTGCCAGCAGCGGCAGGCTGAACAGCGGGGTCGGATGTTTGCCATTCCGGCGAATAAAAAGCCAAAGAATAAGCATGCCAGCGATGAGCCACACTAATGCCGCGCCATGAGCCGACGGGTTTCCGGCCTGCGTGACGCCCAGCAAAATAGCGAATAGCCCCGCCGAACCCAGCATTAGCCCTTTAACGTCCAGCGGCCTGCGGGCAGTTTGTTGCTCTGCAGGTTTTAGCCAAAATCCAGCCAGAACTAGTGTCAGCAGCGCCAGCGGCAGGCTGGAGAGAAATATCCAGCGCCAGCCAAAAGATTCCACCAGCAATCCACCTGCGGTTGGCGAAAGCGCCGGAGCCAGCAGCGCAACCAGCATAATTGCCGAGGAAAGCTTTGCCCGCTCGTGCACCGCAAAAAGCTGCCAGGTCAGGGCCTGGCCAACAGGGATGAGCAGTCCGCCTCCGACGCCCTGCAGAATACGTGCGGCGACCAGCGTTTCAAGGCCGGGAGCCAGGCCGGAAGCCAGCGTGCCGAGAGAGAAAAGCCCCAAAGAAAGCATAAACAGGCGCCTGGCACCCAGCCGCTGCGTCAGCCACGCGCTGCAGGGGATAACCAGCGTCAGGCCGCAAAGATAGCCGTGGCTTATCCACGCCAGCTCGGTAACCGGCGCGTGAAACTCCCTCCCCATTTCAGGCCAGGCAACGTTGGAGATAAACATATTGATTAAGTCGAGAAAAAAACCGAGCAGATAAACGACGGCAACCCTGTAGCGATAAGGCATGGCGGCTCTCGTGAAAAAGAAAAGGCGATTTCAGCAGGTTCTGCGAGGCGGATAAATCCCGTTCCGGCTGATACACTGTCAAAAATAATTTGATAATCAGGCGAATTGGCATGCTCAACTTGCAGCGGGTGGCGCAGTTTGTTGCGGTGGTGGAGGCCGGGGGATTTACCGCGGCAGCGCAGTCCATGCAGCAAACGAAAGCGGCGATCAGCTTTAACGTTCGCCAGCTTGAAGCGGAACTTGGCGTTTCGCTGCTTGTACGCTCCACGCGGCGCGTGGCGTTAACCCAGGCGGGGGAAGTGTTTTACCAGCGCGCTCTGCAGCTGTTAAGGGAGAGCGAAGCGCTGGTGGAAGATGTGCAGGGGCATCACGGCGGATTTTCTGGCGAACTGAGTATTTCGACAACGCCGGAATACGGCCAGGCAAAGGTTATCCCGGCGTTAAGCGCCTTTGGCAGGCTGCATCCGGGGCTGACCATCCGGCACGAATCTTCATCTGCTCCGGCTAATCTTATCTCCGGGCAGTTTGACGTGGCTATTCGCCTGGGCAAGCTGGCGGATTCATCCTACCGCGCGGCGCTGATCGAGCGGTTCGAGATTGTGGCGGTTGCCGCGCCGCAGTGGCTTGAGCGTAACCCGATTGGCAGCCTGGAGGCGCTGGCCGAAGCGGAATGGGTCATTCATCGTCGGCTGCCGACCCCCAGAGAATGGCAGGTCATTGGGCCTGACCAGGAAACTCGGGAGCTAACGATAACCGGGCCAGCCCGTTTTATGACCGACACGGCGGCGGCTCTCATGGCTTTTGTGGTTCAGGGTTGTGGCGTAGGCTTATTACCCGAATGGCTGGTGCGCAATGCGATAGAGTGCGGTGAGCTGCAGCATCTGCTGCCGGAATACCGTTTCCCGTCCCAGGGAATTTATGCGGTTTACCCGAACACGAAGCATGTTCCGGCGAAGGTGCGTGCGCTGATAGACTTTTTGCAGCAGTGGGAAAATAACAGACCCGCTTAGCGGGCCTGTTTTTCTGCTTACAGCGCTTTTTGGGTTTTACCCTGCACTGTTGAAGCCGCTTGTGCAGACGAAATGCCCGGCAGCTCAATTTTCAGGCCGAAGGTCAGCAGCGAATACAATACGCCCCCGGTCAGCATCGAGACAATAACGCCCAGGTTCGCCGTCGCAAAGACGCTGTGGCGGGTTTCTTCCGTCAGCAGGAAGCCCACCACGTGCGCGATGTACGGGTCACCGGAAGTAATTGTGCCCAGCCCCACAAAGGTCGCGATACCCAGTGAAAGCAGTGCCGTCCAGCGGCCATCGCGGCCACCAAAACCCGCTTTATTCGCCATCGCCACATCCCAGCCCAGGCGCTTCTGGCGCAGGAAGTCGATCAGCTGAATCGCCCCGGCGGAGCCGATCACCACCGAAATAGAGGCCAGGAACGACTGGAAGGTCGCCAGGAACGAATCGGAAATAAACATCAGGTAGAACGCGCCGAAGCCGATGATAGCCGCGTTCAGCGTGGTCGTCGTGGCGCGGCTGGCCGGAATACCAAGCGCCAGCAGGGCAAGACCTGAACTGTATACGCCGGTAATTGCCGCCGCCAGCAGCGAAACAATAATCACAATGGAGAACGGCACGTAGAACCAGAACGGCAGCAGGTTAGTCAGCGAGGCAATAGGCGACTGCGCCGCCGCCGCGCTCAGGTCCGGGTTGCTGTCGGCAAGGAATGCGCCCAGCACCAGCAGAATGCTCACCGGCAGAGAAATCCCCGTCGTCGTCCAGAAAATAACCTTCGAGGCCTGGGTTTTCTTCGGCAAATAGCGCGCGAAGTCGCCGCCGTAGTTCAGGAAGCCAAGGCCCACCATCGTCATCGCCATCACCACGCCGCCGATGTAGGTCAACAGGTCGCCGTGCGCCGCGCTCTGGCCCAGCTTTTCCCAGTGAATATGCGGCAGCATCAGGAAGATAAAGATGATACTCATAAACCCGGTCAGCCAGGCGATGTATTTCTCCACCTTCATGATCAGCTGGTGACCATAAATGGCGACCGACATGGTCAGCGCCAGGCTGACGATGAACCAGCCGAGAATACACACCAGCGTAGGTTTGCCGTCCGCCAGCGCAAAAGCCGCAGGCCAGAGTTTGGCGAACAGCGCCGCGCCAGTGGACGAGGCAAGGGTAATAATGGTGATTTTCCAGCCCATGTTGGAGATATAGGCGAACAGCGTCGGGAATTTATTGCCGTGATAGCCGAAACAGAAGCGGGTCTGGGTCAGCGTAGGCAGGCCAGTTCTTGGCCCGCCCACCGCCAGCACGCCGACCAGGCAGCAGGAAAGCAGGTAGCCGATAATCCCGGCGGTGATTGACTGCCAGACGCTCAGGCCAAGTGAGTAAACGTAAATGCCGTAGGTCATCCCCAGAATAGAGACGTTCCAGGAAAACCAGATCGGAAACAGCCCGGCGGGTTTGCCGTAGCGCTCAGCTTCCGGGACGGCATTCACGCCGTTTGCTTCAACTTTTATGCCGCCCGAGGCCGGCTGATGTGTAGAGTTTGTCATCGGAGAACCCTTATGGGAGAAATCAATCGCAGAGAAGTGCGGTTTCTAAAGCGAGCTCAATCATGTTGTCTAACGTGTTTTGTAGTTCTTCTGCCGTCGGCTCTTCCCCCGTGACGCTGCTTACGCAGGCGGTCAGCAGGCTCAGGGCTTTGGCGCGGTACTGCGCGGCGATAGTGAACAGCGCCGAGGTTTCCATTTCCACCGCAAGGATGTTCATCTTTTTGAGGGCAGGGAGCATGCCTTCGGGTTTGTCGTACAGCAGGTCGTTGGTAAAAGTGTTGCCGAACCGGGTCGGAATATTGTGTTGCTCGGCCGCTGTCCAGCAACGACGCAGCAGATCAAAATCCGGTACGGCGGCGTAGTCGTAGCCGCCAAAGCGGTCGCGGTTTACCGAAGATGAGGTGCCCGCGCCGGTGGCGACAATCACGTGGCGCATATCCACGCTTTCATCTACCGCGCCGCAGGTGCCGATGCGAATAAGCTGTTTCACACCAAAGGCGTTGATCAATTCATGGGCGTAAATGGAAACGGACGGAATGCCCATCCCGTGAGCCATCACGGAAAGTCGCTTGCCTTTGTAGTGGCCGGTAAAGCCAAACATATTGCGGGTATCGCACACGCGCTTTGCATCGGTTAAATACGTCTGCGCAATGTACTGCGCGCGCAGCGGGTCGCCGGGCATGATCACGGTTTCGGCAAAGTCGCCGGGGTTGGCGTTAATATGTGGCGTCATCAGACGATCTCCTGGCTGGTTTTATGCCATTACGATAGAAATCTCGCTGCTTGTAGAAAAAGGCAAATGTCCGACCAGGCCGACGGCGATCACAAATTTGATTTTTGCCTTTGCAAGAAAAGTGACACGCCAGGGCTGGTGAGGGGGGAGTAAAACGCGGAGTATTGACAATACCGAGGGGCGATAGTTAATCTCAGCCGCCTTTTTCGCCGCAGATTCTGGCGAAACAGGCAATACTTGACGTTATTTAGCTGCGAGGCAGCCTGCCGGAGAGCGACAACACCATGAATATTATTCAGCAATTCGCTCAGCGCGGGCACCAGATCCTACGCGATGCCGTGTACGCCGCGCCGCTGAAAAGCAAAGAGATCGGCCCCGACGAATTTATTCTGCGCCAGGGCGAAGAGATCAAAGCGCTCTACTGGATCACGCTCGGCGAGTACACCATGCACTACAACGCCGAAAACGGGAAAGCGTTCAGTCTCGGGCAGCGCTTTGTCAGCGACACTATCATCGGCGAAATCGAATATCTCACCCACACGCCGAGCCAGTTCTCGGTCGTTGCCCACGACACCATGACGGTCAAAGTCATCCCGCTGGCGATGATGGACACCATTCTGACCAGCCACGCGGAAGTCGGCGTCTGGCTCAGCCAGCTGCTTTCCACCAGCTACCAGCGCGGGATGGCGAGAACCATGGAGCGTTTCCTGCAGCCGCTGGTGTTTAACATCGTGGCCGACCTGTATGAACGCCATCAGCAGAGCAAGCCGCTGGTGGACTTCTCACAGGTATCCCGCGAGGCTGAACGGTTTGGCTGCTCCGAGAGAACCTACCGCCGGGTGATCAACCAGCTGATAGAAGAGCAGTACATTCAGAAAGTGGCCCATGAATACGTGATTTGCGACATAGAAAAATTCCGCCAGGTGCTAACGAATCCTGGGCGAATTAGTTAGCAGTTTTTTTATAGCAAACGGCTAAAAAGCAAAGAAAAAACAGTGATAGACTCCGGCAATACGTTATCCGCCATGGAGTAGTGCAGTGAGTGAGCCCGTCGAAAATCAGAACGCGTTTAAACATGCTTTTAATCATGGGCTTTTGCAGGACATCGCGAGCTTAATCGCGCGGCATCATCCTGCCTTCAACGCCAAAGCGTTTTTAAAGCAAGCGGAAAACCTCGATAAGCTGGAAATGAAGGCCAGAGTTCAGGCCATCCGCGACGCGCTGGCGGCTGAGCTGCCACAGGACTACCCGGCTGCATTGGGCGTGGTGGTTGCTGTATTAAAAGAGCATAAGCTGCGCGGTTTTGCCGTCTGGCCTTTTGCGGAGTTTATTCAGGTCTATGGCCTGAACCACCCGGCACTTTCCCTCGAAGCCCTGAAAGTGGTGACAGTCTGCTTTACCGCCGAATGGGCGGTGAGGCCTTTTATCAGGCAGGATCCCGACGCGACCATGCGGTTTCTGCTTAAATGTGCGCAGGACGAAAGCGTGGACATCCGCCGCTGGGCCTCAGAAGGCACACGCCCGCGCGTGCCGTGGGGCGAAAAACTGCATCTGTTTATCGAAGACCCGGCGGGAACCAGAGCCATTCTGGACGCCCTGAAGTTCGACCCGGAGCTTTACGTCAGAAAAAGCGTCGCCAACCATCTGAACGACATCACCAAAGACCACTCGGACTACGTGATTCAGCTTTTGCAAAACTGGCAGTTACAGGCGAAACAGTCCGGCGGTGACGACGTAAAAAAAGTCGCGTGGATAACCCGTCACTCGCTGCGCACCTTAATTAAGAATGGTCACCCGGATGCGCTGGCGCTTATTGGCGTGCAGCACGGCGCGGACGTCGCGCTGGATGCATTCTCCCTCAAACAAAAAGCGATTGCGTTGGGCGAATACCTGGCATTTAAAGTCAGCCTCCGCTCAACCAGCAGCACCCCGCAAAACATCGTGGTGGACTACGTGCTCCACTTTATGAAAGCCAACGGCAGCACTGCCTCGAAGGTCTTCAAGCTCCGAACGTTCGAACTCCCGGCCAACGGAACGGTAACGATAGAGAAAAAACATGCGGTGAAGACAATCACCACCCGCCAGTATTACCCTGGCGTGCAGAAGATCGAGATTCAGGTGAACGGCAAGGTGCTTGGGGGAGAGGAGTGGGAGCTGGATTTATAGCAAGGATCCGCCGCCGGCGTTTTGCGGGTGGCGATGGTTTTATTGCGCCTAAGCATTGGTTATACCAAAAGAACTGATTTTGCCTTAAAACTATTTAATAAATGGATTTAAAAGATCTGGAATAAATAAGTTCATGCAGTAAAGGAAAAAATGCTTGAATGGGCTTCACAGTTTGGCTTCTCTGGCCGGAGATGAACTTTAAAGAAGAAAAATATTAATGAAAATCTACTAAGACTCAAAGATATATCGGCCACATACTATTTCCCGCATGATTACATTATCGTAATTCATTCATAAACTAAATAATTGTATGATTTTAATCCGATGGTAACATAAACCCTTCCAAAAGGAGGGTTTATGTCTAAAGGAATAAAGCGAGGTGGCCTAAGGCTGCTGACGCTTGGGGAAATTAAGCTCGCCAGAACACTCTACGGTAACGCTATTGAATATCACAAAGTTTGGATTCATCGTGGAAGTTATTTGCCTTTCAACATGCAGAGTAATAACTACGCCATGACGCCTAATGGAGAAATATGGTTTCAGGCGGGTGTTTATGAATCTGATTATTCAATGTCGCACATGACAATGAAACGCATTGATGGGCAGCACATATTCATGCATGAAATGATGCATGTTTGGCAGCATCAGCGAGGGATGTGGGTGCGCACTCGCGGAGCTTTCTCCTGGGCCGCTGACTACACCTATGATCTCGAAAAACCGACACTGCTTGATTACGGCCTGGAGCAACAAGCCTGCATTGTAAGCGATTACTGGCTGCTAAAAACCCATGGATTTGCAGGATATTCCCACCTCTACAATCTTCGCCACCTTAACCCGGCAGAGCCGACGGTTTCACTGTTGTCACGGTACAAGAAAATACTGGGGAGATTTCCTTTATGAAGCATGTTGTTGCATTTGTTTCTGCTTGTTCTTTGCTTACTGGCTGTGTGGGTGAAAATCTAGGTGTAGGCGAGTGGCGAAGCTATGACATTATTAACGGCAATCTCTGTTTTACCGTTGATAAATCCGATGTACTAAGTCGCTATTCAATTTCTTCATTACAAGGTGACGACTTTAAAAATCTTGCTGTTGCTGACTACAAACACCTCATTTATCCAGATACCTGCATAAAGGTTCCGCTTACCCGTGGCTACATCTACCAAACGTCCTATACGCTGAATAACAAAGTCTATCGATATGGCTTTTTCATCGACAACAACGGATTATTCATCGAGCTCGGTTGCGGGAAGTAACGCCTTTGCCTGAACCATCAACAGCAAAAAGCCCGCTTAAGTTTCCTTAAGCGGGCTTCTCAAATATGGCTCCTCTGACTGGACTCGAACCAGTGACATACGGATTAACAGTCCGCCGTTCTACCGACTGAACTACAGAGGAATCGTGTGAACGGGGCGAATATTAGCGGCGGCTCCGGGGCTTGTCAAAGGCAAAATCTCACCCTGTGGTGCGTTTGCGGAAACTATCAACATCTTGTTGCCTTTTCAGGCAATCAGAGACAAAAAAATCCTTTGCAGGATAACGATTTGTCGCCCATTATTTGAAATGCCGTTTTATCTTTCCTTGCAGGTCCTCGCTTGAACTTACATGCAGTCCTTCGCCAGAGCGTGGCGAAAACGCCGTGGTACGCCAAACGTAAGAGTTATCGGGTGCTGTTCTGGCGTGAGATAACGCCGCTGGCGGTGCCAATCTTCCTCGAAAACACCTGCGTATTGCTGATGGGGGTGTTGAGTACCTTCCTCGTCAGTTGGTTAGGGAAAGAGGCGATGGCGGGCGTAGGGCTCGCCGACAGTTTTAACATGGTTATCATGGCGTTCTTCGCCGCTATCGATCTCGGCACCACGGTGGTGGTGGCGTTCAGCTTTGGCAGGCTGGATCCGGAGCGGGCGAGGGCTGCGGCCCGGCAGTCTCTGGTGCTGATGACCATAGTTTCTTTTATCATGGCCGCAGGCATTCATCTGGCGGGCACGCACATTATCGATGTCATTGCCGGGAGCGCCACGCCGGAAGTTAAAGCTCTCGCACTTTCTTACCTGCAAACCACCGTCTGGAGCTACCCGGCGGCAGCCATAGCGCTTATCGGTAGCGGCGCCCTGCGCGGGGCGGGGAACACCAAAATCCCGCTGCTGATTAACGGCGGCATGAACATCCTCAACATCATCATCAGCAGCATTCTTATCTACGGCATCTTCGGCTGGGGCGGGCTGGGCTTTGTTGGCGCGGGACTGGGGCTGACGATTTCCCGCTACATCGGCGCGGCGGGCATTATCTTCGTGCTGATGATTGGCTTTAACCCGGCGCTGCGTATCTCGCTGAAAAGTTATTTTACGCCGCTCAACTGGGGCATTTTGTGGGAAGTGCTCGGCATCGGTATTCCGGCGAGCGTCGAGTCGGTGCTGTTCAACGGCGGTAAGCTGCTGACGCAGATGTTCGTTGCCGGGATGGGGACCAACGTGATTGCCGGTAACTTTATTGCTTTCTCGGTGGCCTCGCTGATTAACCTGCCGGGTAACGCCCTCGGGTCGGCGTCAACGATCATCGTCGGCAGACGGTTAGGGAAAGGGCAAATCGGCCAGGCCGAGCGCCAGCTGCGCCATACGTTCTGGCTCGCCACCATTGGCCTGACGATCATTGCCTGGGGAACCGCGCCGTTCGCCGGGCTGTTTGCCTCGTTCTACACCAGCGAAGATGATGTCAAAGAAGTCGTCAAAGTCCTGCTGTGGATGAACGCCGCCTTTATGCCAATCTGGGCCGCGTCCTGGGTGCTGCCTGCTGGGCTGAAGGGCGCCCGTGACGCACGTTTTGCGATGTGGGTGTCGATGGCGGGGATGTGGGGCTGCCGCGTTATCGCCGGTTATACGCTGGGTATTGTACTGGGCATGGGCGTAGTGGGCGTCTGGCTGGGGATGTTCGGCGACTGGGCGGTGCGCGGCGCCTGCTTCTACTGGCGAATGGTCAGCGGCCGCTGGCTGAAAAAATACCCGCGACCGCCGAAAGAACCACTTTCGGTTCAGGGAGAAAGCACCGTTTAGCGTTCGAAAGCCCCGGCAATGGCCCGCATGTCGTTGCCGGTTGGCGTCTGGTGAATACGCAGGCCAAACTCGTCCACTACGGCAAAAATGTGGTCGAAAATGTCGGCCTGAATGCTTTCATACTCGGCCCAAGCCACGGTGTTGGTGAAGGCATAAATCTCCACCGGCAATCCTTCGCTTTCAGGGGCCAGCTGGCGCACCATCAGCGTCATGTCTTTGCGAATGCGCGGGTGGTTGCGCAGGTACTCATTCAGATAGGCCCGGAAGGTGCCGACGTTGGTCATCTGGCGCTGGTTCAGCACCGAGTCGTCGGCGTGCTGCTGGTTGTATTCGCTGATCTCTTTCCCACGTTCCGCCATATACGGCTGCAGCAGTTTCGCTTTAAGGAGCTTCTCCTGCTCGTCCTGCGACAGAAAACGAATGCTGGTGGTGTCAATGTTCACGCTGCGCTTGATGCGGCGCCCGCCTGAGGCCGACATCCCGCTCCAGTTTTTAAACGCGTCGGACACCAGGGCGTAGGTTGGGATAGTGGTAATGGTGTTGTCCCAGTTCTGCACTTTCACCGTCGTCAGGCCGATGTCGATCACCGCTCCGTCCGCGCCGTATTTCGGCATTTCCAGCCAGTCGCCCATTTTCAGCATGCTGTTGGCAGAAAGCTGAATGCCAGCGACCAGGCCGAGAATCGGATCTTTAAACACCAACATCAGCACGGCGGCCATCGCACCGAGACCGCTTATCAATATTGCCGGGGATTTCCCGATAAGCAGCGACACCATCATGATGCCGACGACAATCGCGGCCAGCAGCTTCACGCCCTGGAAAATGCCTTTCAGCGGTAGCTGAGAAGCAAAGGCGAATTTCCCCGACAGACCGAAGATCACGTCCAGCAGCGAGAAAAAGGACATCAGCGCATAGAGCATGACCCATAGCTGGGCACAGGTGGTCAGAATGGTGGCGGCGTCGCTGCCTTTTTGCAGCCAAAGCACCGCCTGAACGTTAACGATGATGCCCTGCAGCAGAAACGCCAGCCGCTGGAACAGCTTGTTCTGGGTGATTATCTGCAAAGAGAGGCTGGCGCTGGACTGTGCGCGCTTCTCAAAGGCACGCAGAACAATGCCGTGCAGAATAAAATGCACCACCAGCGCGGTAAGAAAAATGATGCCGAAAATGACGATCAGGGAAGTGGTGTGGCTGGGTTGAATGCCGTATTGCTCGAGGGCGGATATCAATTCCTGCATAACGTCTCCTTTAAAAAACAAGAGGACATCATGCCCTCTGCGGTCCGCGGTCGCAACCCGACTGTACAATTAGTAGACATATTAACGCGCAATCCTTACAGAATTGTCTCAGGGCGGTTATGCTTAATGCATTCACATCATGTTAACTAACAGGGAAATTATGATTCGTTTCTCCACGCTGGCATTTGCTCTGGCGGCGGTTACGCAGAGCGCGATGGCCGTGACCTATCCTTTACCGACGGAAGGCAGCCGCCTGGTGGGTGCGCCCCTGACGATTACCGTGCCGGAAGGGAACAAAGAGCCGCTGGAACACTTTGCCGCTCAGTACGGGCAGGGCTTCAGCAATATGCTGGAGGCCAACCCAGGCGTCGATCCGTTCCTGCCCAAAGTGGGCACGCAGCTGGTTATTCCGCAGCAGGTGATTTTGCCGGATACCGTGCGGGAAGGGATTGTGGTGAACGTGGCGGAAATGCGCCTTTATTATTATCCGAAGGACACTAACACCGTAGAAATCCTGCCGATAGGTATTGGTCAGGCCGGACGCGAAACGCCGCGCAACTGGTTGACCCGCGTCGAGCGCAAGCAGGATGCCCCGGCCTGGACGCCAACCCCGAATACCCGTCGCGAATACGCCAAAGAGGGCAAAACGCTGCCTGCCTTTGTGCCACCGGGGCCGGATAATCCGATGGGCCTGTACGCCATTTACATCGGCAAGCTGTACGCCATCCACGGCACCAATGCCAATTTTGGCATCGGCCTGCGCGTCAGCCAGGGCTGCATCCGCTTGCGCAACGACGATATCAAATTCCTGTTCGATAATGTGCCGGTCGGGACCCGCGTTCAGCTCATCGATCAGCCGGTGAAGGTGACCGTGGAGCCGGACGGCAAACGCTGGCTGGAGGTGCACGAACCGCTGTCGCGCAACCGCGCGGAGTTTGAGTCCGACAAGAAAGTGCCGCTGCCGATGACCACGATATTGCGCGGCGAAACTCAGTCGTCTGGTGTGAATCCGACGGTGGTAAGTGAGGCGCTTAATAGACGCTCGGGGATGCCAATCCAAATAAATACAGCCGCCACGGAAACAGGGCGACTGTAATATTCAGTCAGAAAAATAAAAGCTCGCAAATCGCGAGCTTTTATTTATTTGAATAATTCTGCGGTAGCAAAAAGTTTATTTTTTCCGCCAGCGGAAGTCACTTTAAAGGACGTGGCACCGGCTTTATCTGCTTTATCGGAAAGTTGATTTATCGCCTGATCCAGGGTGTATGCCCCGCTGGTTGACACTGTGCCAATGCTCGGCCCGGTACCAGTTTGCTGGACTTCGGTGGCGGCTAAAGCCGTGCCGGTAAGGGCGGTTAATACGGTCAGGGCGAGGGCGGAGTTAATCAGTTTGCGCATCATTTTGAGTCTCTCAATGTAGGTATTAAAGTGAGTCGTCGGTGAATGCGTTGCATGCTACGTTGCCACCTGCGTAATGAACAGCCGGCATTATTGATGAAGACTTTCAAAAATTCTGGCTGGTAATATTCGGGTGTTATTGACTGTAAATTAATATCAGCCAGCTTATTTTTTTCTTTCATTAATCTGCGGCAACGTGAAGTTTTGGTGGCTATAAAACGGTGGGCCGCAAATAAAAAAACGCACGGAGGGGATCGCTCCGTGCGTCGGGTTATTGCTCGTCAGACCCAGCGTAGCTGAGCCTCTAGCGCAATAGCGAAGGCAAATCAAACCCCAAGGCGATCGCGAAGACTGTAGTAAGCCGCGCCCATCGCGGTAAACGGGATGCGGAACGTGCGGCCACCCGGGAACGGGTAATGCGGCAGGTTGGCGAAGGCATTGAAGCGCTCCGCATCGCCGCGCAGCAGCTCTGCAATCAGGCGGCCGGCCAGGTGGGTATAGGTCACGCCGTGCCCGCTGCAGCCCTGACTGTAGTAAATATTCTTATCCAGGCGGCCCACCTGCGGCAGGCGAGACAGGGTCAGCAGGAAGTTCCCGGTCCAGCTGTAGTCAATCTTCACGCCTTTCAGCTGTGGGAAGGTTTTTAGCAGGTTGGGCATCACCAGGCGTTCAATATCCGCCGGGTCACGGGCGCCGTACACCACGCCGCCGCCGTACAGCAGGCGGTTATCGGCGGTCAGGCGGTAGTAATCCAGCAGGTAGTTACAATCTTCCACACAGTAATTTTTTGGGATCAGCGAGCGGGCGAGATCTTCTCCCAGCGGCTCGGTGGTCAGCACCTGCGTGCCGCACGGCATGCTGCGCTTCGCCAGTTCAGGTTCGAGTTTATTGCCGAGATAAGCGTTCCCGGCGACGATCACGTACTTCGCCGTGACCTTGCCTTTCTCCGTGCTTACGACGGCCGGGCTGGCGTGCTCAATGTGGGTCACCGGGGACTGTTCGAAAATGCGCCCACCGTTCAGGCGAATTGCATTAGCCTCGCCAATGGCCAGGTTGAGCGGGTGAATATGGCCGCCGCTGTGGTCGAGCAGAGCGCCGACGTAGCGGTCGCTGTTCACCTCCCGCTTCAGTTCGCTGGCGTCCAGCAGTTCAAGCTGGGTGTTGCCGTAGCGCTCCCAGTTGGCCTTTTGCTCTTCGAGGGTTTCCATTTGCTTATGGTTCATCGCCACAAACAGGCCGCCCGGACGATAATCGCAGTCAATCTGGTAGCGCTTGATGCGCTCGCGAATAATTTCCCCGCCTTCGAACATCATACTGCCGAGCATTTTGGCCGCTTCCGGGCCATAGCGGCGCTCAATCACGTCGATGTCGCGGCTGTAGGAGTTCACCAGTTGCCCGCCGTTGCGCCCGCTGGCACCAAAGCCGATGCGTGCAGACTCCAGCAGCACCACGTCATAACCCATTTCAGACAGATGCAGCGCAGACGAAAGGCCGGTATAGCCGCCGCCAACCACGCACACGTCGCAGGTCACGGATTCATTCAGCTGCGGGAACGGCTCATAGTGGTTGGCGCTGGCCGCGTAATAGCTGGTGGTATGTTCAGTCATGATGAAGGCTCCAGGGCAATCCAGATGGTTTTCAGTTCGCTAAATTTCTCAAGGGCATGCAGGGATTTATCGCGGCCGTTGCCGCTCTGCTTGTAGCCGCCGAACGGGACGGTCATATCGCCGTCGTTGTAGTTATTGACGAAAACGGAACCGGCTTTAAGGCTGCGGCTCATGCGGTGAGCGCGGGAGAGATCCCGGGTCCATACGGCAGCACCGAGGCCATAATCGCTGTCGTTGGCAAGGGCGAGCGCCTGGGCTTCGGAGGTGAAACGGGTGACGACGAGCACCGGGCCGAAGATCTCTTCCCGGCCCACACGCGCATCCGCCGCCGTATCGGTGAAAATCGTCGGGCCGATAGCCGCCGGGTGAGCGTTGTTCCGCCCGTCGAGTGTGAGCTTGCCCTGGCTTTCCCCGTCGCGAATAAAGCCGTGAACGTTGTCGGCGTGGGCGCAGTCGATCAGCGTCCCCATGGTGGTTTCCGGGTCGAGCGGATTGCCGGGCTGCCAGTTTTTTGCCTGCTCTTTCAGCAGGGCAATAAACTCGTCGGCGATGCTCTCTTCCAGCAGCAGGCGAGTCCCGGCGATGCAAACCTGACCCTGGTTATAGAAAATACCAGCGGCGGTGGTTGCCGCGGCTTTTTGCAGATCCGGGCAGTCGGCAAAAACGATATTGGCGCTTTTCCCGCCGGCTTCGAGCCAGACGCGTTTCATGTTGCTGTCGCCCGCATCTTTCAGCAGCTGTTTGCCGGTGCGGGTGGAGCCGGTGAAGGTAATCACGTCCACGTCCGGGTGCCGAGCCAACGCCTGGCCCGCTTCGTGACCAAACCCGGTCACGACGTTAAACACGCCGTCCGGCAGGCCAGCTTCTTTAGCCAGCGCCGCAAGACGAATTGCCGACAGCGGTGATTTTTCAGAAGGTTTAAGGATCACGCTGTTGCCCGCCGCCAGCGCCGGGCCTAGCTTCCAGCAGGCCAGCAGCAGCGGGAAGTTCCACGGCACAACGGCGGCAATTACGCCAACGGGTTCGCGCACAATCAGCGCCAGTTCGTTGACGCCGGTGGTGGCTACTTCGCCGTAGACTTTGTCGATGGCCTCGGCGTACCAGCGAATAGCGCGGGCGCTGCCAGGAATATCATCGCGCAGGCTATGGCGAATAGGTTTGCCGGTGTCGAGCGTTTCCAGCAGCGCCAGCTCCTCGCGATGCTGCTCCATTAAATCTGCCAGCCTGCCGAGCACGGCTTTGCGTTTGGCCGGGGAAGCCTGCGCCCAGTCGCCGCGATCAAAGGCATCACGGGCGGCCTTCACCGCAATATCGACGTCCGCTTTTTTGCCTCGCGCCACTTCGGCAAGGTCACGCTGGGCAAAAGGATCGACGGTACTAAATGTTTCGCCGTCCTGTGCCGCGCAATATTCGCCGTTAATAAACAAGCGCGTTTCCGGCGAGGTATTTTTGGCTTTCTCCTGCCAGTAATTAAGATGCTGAAAGTCCATGATGACTCCTTTTATTCAATCGGATAAATGGCCTTACTGGATTCTTCAGGCAAATTTGGGCTGCAAAAAGCCCCAGGAAATAAGTCCTGTTAAAAAAGGTTTTGAAATAAGGCCTGATTACTCAGGCCTGAAAATAATTAGAACGTGGTGGGGGTATGGGCGCTGATAATGCGGCAGATACCTGCCGAGGTGTTGCTGAAGCTGTGCGGCATGCCGGTATTAATGGCATAGCTTTGCCCCGCAACCAGGTGCCAGGTCTGGCCGTTTACGGTCAAAACCACTTCACCTTCCAGTATCGTGCCTGTCTCCTCACCCTGGTGTTTGATCCTCTCGCCGGTGGTGGTTCCCGGCTGATAGGTCTCAATGATCATCGCCAGCGTACGGTTAGGATTCCCATTGTGTATTAATTTCATTGAAACACCCTGACTGCCTATTTCAATCAGGTCCTCGTAATTAATCACGACCTGCGGCTCATCAGGTTTTTCCGGTTCCGCGAAGAACTCGGAGAGCGACAGCCCGTAGACTTTCAGCAGCTTCTGCAGCGTACTGATAGCAGGACTGACTTTGTCCTGTTCTATGGTGCTGATGGCGCTATGCGTTAATCCAGACAGTTCGGCGGCACGACGTTGAGAGAGACCCAGTTGCTGGCGGATCGCTGACAAACGTTTACCCGGCGCCAGGCCGTCATCGCTCATAGTGGCATTTCCTTAACGGTAGTGGTCAGAGCCGCTGCTTTTCAGCGAGGTGGTTCTGACTGGCGGTGATAAAACCCTCAAGCAACAAACGCGATAGTGCATATTCGCTACTGTTCCATTCCGGATGCCACTGAACCCCGAGGGCAAAAGGATGATCGTGAACGCTCGCGGCCTCCACCAGACCATCCTGTGAACGCGCCTCGACGCGCAGCAGCGGACCCAGCGTTTTCGCTCCCTGGCCATGTAATGAATTCACCCAAAACGTGTTGCAGCCCGGTATCAACTGCGAAAGCAATCCTCCCTCATGAACCTGGACTTCGTGTGATGGGGCATACTGCTGCTCCACCGGGAGTTCCGGATCTTCACGGTGCTCCAGAAACTCGGGACGATCGCTCAGGCGACGATACAGAGTCCCGCCGGTGGCGACAACAAGTTCCTGTAAACCCCGGCAGATGGCGAAAATGGGGATGCGCCTTTTGAGCCCGGCGGCGATAAGCGCCATGCTCAGTTCATCACGCCCGGGGTCGGCGTCAGGCTCATCGCCGTTTTCACCATAGAGGTGCGGCTGCACGTTGCTGGGGCTGCCCGGCAGGAAGATCCCGTCCAGTTTTGGCAGCAGCGCTTCCAGCAGTTCCGGCTCTGCCAGCGCGTGGGGCAGGGCAATGGGCAAGCCGCCCGCATTCAATACCGCGTTCAGGTACTTTTCTTGCAATGTTTGGGTCAGATGACCCTTAAGCCTGTTTCTGCACATCACAACGCCGATTAACGGCTTGTCAAATATATCGACCATGATCAACCTCACATTCTGGACTAAATTATTTCCAAACGATTCCATGTTGGCCATTTCCGTTCAATATTTTCTCAACTTAGCAGCGGTTTAACTGTCTTGCAAACTTAAATTAACATTTGACAAACATTTTGTTTCACACCATTGTCGATAAGTGGACATTATATTTAACGGTCGACATCAGCGACCGGCATCCAACGCAACGGCGGTGAATCATGGAAACCAATATCGTAGAAGTTGAGAATTTTGTTCAGCATTCCGAAGAGAGACGAAGTAGCGCGTTTGCACGCGAAGTGAATACCTTCCTTGAACGTTATCCCAATACCCAATATGTCGACGTCCTGCTCACTGACCTGAACGGCTGCTTCCGGGGGAAACGTATTCCGGTGGCCGGGCTGCGTAAGGTAGAGAAGGGCTGTTACTTCCCGGCGTCCGTGTTTGCCATGGATATTCTCGGGAACGTAGTAGAAGAGGCCGGGCTGGGGCAGGAGCTGGGCGAGCCGGACCGCCGCTGCGTGCCGGTGCCGGGCACGCTGACCCCTTCGGCGGCTGACCCGGAATTTATCGGCCAGATGATGCTGACCATGCTGGATGAAGATGGCGCTCCCTTTGACGTTGAGCCGCGGAACGTGCTGAACCGACTCTGGCAGCAGCTGCGCCAGCGTGGTCTATTCCCCGTGGTAGCGGTAGAGCTGGAGTTCTATTTAATTGACCGCCAGCGTGACGCCGAAGGCTACCTGCAGCCGCCCTGCGCGCCGGGCACCGACGATCGCAATACCCAAAGCCAGGTCTACTCCGTCGATAACCTCAACCACTTCGCCGACGTGCTGACCGACATCGACGACCTGGCCCGCCTGCAGCTGATCCCCGCCGATGGCGCGGTGGCGGAAGCCTCGCCGGGGCAGTTCGAAATCAACCTGCACCACACCGATAACGTGCTGGATGCCTGCGATGATGCGCTGGCGTTAAAACGCCTCGTGCGAACTGTCGCCGAGAAGCATAAGATGCACGCCACTTTTATGGCGAAGCCGTATGAAGAGCATGCGGGCAGCGGGATGCATATCCACATCAGCGTGCTGAATAACAAAGGTGAAAACGTGCTGGCGGACGTCGACGGCGAAGACTCAGCGCTGCTGAAGCGCGCGCTGGCGGGCATGATCCACCTGATGCCTTCTTCTATGGCGCTGCTGGCCCCGAATGTGAATTCATGGCGTCGTTTCCAGCCGGGGATGTACGTCCCGACTCAGGCGTCGTGGGGACATAACAACCGCACCGTGGCGCTGCGTATTCCTTGCGGCGACAGAGACAATCATCGCGTGGAGTATCGCGTGGCGGGGGCGGATGCCAACCCGTATCTGGTGATGGCGACTATTCTGGCCGGGATTTTACATGGGCTGGATAACGACCTGCCGCTGCAGGAAGAGGTAGAGGGCAACGGGCTGGAGCAGGAAGGGCTGCCGTTCCCGATCCGCCAGAGCGACGCGCTGTGGGAGTTCACCCAGAACGATCATCTGCGCGACCTGCTGGGCGAGCGTTTCAGCCATGTTTTCCATGCGTGCAAGCACGATGAGCTGGTGCAGTTTGAGCGTTTAATCACAGAAACTGAAATTGAGTGGATGCTGAAAAACGCCTGAGTGTGGCGCCTGCCCGGCAGAGCTTACGTGTCCGGGCACGCGAATAAATAAGTAGCATCATACGGACTGAGCGGAGCCAGGCCGGACGTTTTGCAGGGCAACCTGCCATTTCCCGAAGTCGCGTAATGGAGCGCGGGCGGCAACGGGTCTTCAGTTAACGACAATGTGTACGGCGAGGAAATGAAATGATGCAGATGCAAATGTTTAAATATCCGCACGGCGAGGGCGAACGCTGCTGCCGTATTGACAACGACGGGCCAGTGGCCTGCGTGAAGCCCATTGCCGTTCCCCGACAGTTACGATTAACCCCCAGGCTAAGCAGGTTTGCCCGAACGAACAACGTTTCGCAAACCTGTATTCGCGTGGGGGGACATCGTCATGGCGACTAACTCTTCCGCAGATATTGTTTCGCAGGCGGGAAAACCGCAGCTGCGTAAATCTCTGAAACTCTGGCAGGTGGTGGTGATGGGCCTGGCCTATCTCACGCCGATGTCGGTGTTTGATACCTTCGGGATTGTGTCCGGCATCAGCGACGGCCACGTCCCGGCATCCTACCTGCTTGCGCTGGCGGGCGTGCTGTTTACTGCCATCAGCTACGGCAAACTGGTGCGCCAGTTCCCACAGGCCGGGTCAGCTTATACCTACGCCCAAAAGGCCATTAGTCCGCACGTAGGCTTTATGGTGGGCTGGTCATCGCTGCTGGATTATCTGTTCCTGCCGATGATTAACGTCCTGCTGGCAAAAATCTACCTTTCGGCGCTGTTCCCGGAGGTCCCGCCGTGGATCTGGGTGGTCGGTTTTGTCTGCATCCTGACGGCGGCCAACCTGAAGAGCGTCAATCTGGTGGCGAACTTCAACACTCTGTTTGTGCTGGTCCAAATCGCCATTATGGTGGTGTTTATCATTCTGGTGGTGCAGGGGCTGCACAAAGGCGAAGGCGTGGGCACCGTCTGGTCGCTGCAGCCGTTTATCAGCGAAAATGCGCACCTGATCCCGGTGATTACCGGCGCGACGATAGTCTGCTTCTCGTTCCTCGGCTTCGATGCGGTGACCACGCTGTCGGAGGAAACGCCTGATGCGGCGCGCACCATCCCGAAAGCTATTTTCCTGACTGCGGCCTACGGCGGCATTATCTTTATCGTTGCCTCGTTCTTTATGCAGCTGTTCTTCCCGGACATCAGCCGCTTTAAAAACCCGGACGCAGCGCTGCCGGAGATTGCGCTGTACGTTGGCGGCAAGCTGTTCCAGTCGATTTTCCTCTGCACCACCTTCGTTAACACTTTGGCATCCGGGCTGGCCTCCCACGCCAGCGTTTCCCGTCTGCTTTATGTGATGGGGCGCGACAACGTCTTCCCGGAAAAATACTTCGGCTACGTGCACCCGAAATGGCGCACCCCGGCGCTGAATGTGATCATGGTCGGGATCGTGGCCCTGTCCGCGCTGTTCTTTGACCTGGTGACGGCGACGGCGCTGATCAACTTCGGCGCGCTGGTGGCCTTTACCTTCGTGAATCTGTCGGTGTTTAACCACTTCTGGCGTCGCGAAGGCCGCAACAAAACCTGGCGCGAGAAGCTGCATTACCTCATTTTGCCGCTGATTGGCGCGGCGACGGTGGCGGTGCTGTGGGTGAACCTGGAAGTGACGTCCCTGACGCTGGGGCTGGTGTGGGCGGCGGTCGGTATTCTGTATCTGGCCTTCCTCACACGCCGTTTCCGCAGGCCACCGCCGGTGTTTGACGCCACCAAGGCCGAGCGTGCCTGGGAGTAAGGTGTGTTGCGTTAGAGAAGAAGAAGCCCGCTTAATATGCATTAAGCGGGCTTTTTTGTTCGAGATTTTGTCAGCTCATAAAAGCAAAAAACCCGCTTAGTTTCCTAAGCAGGCTTCTCAAATATGGCTCCTCTGACTGGACTCGAACCAGTGACATACGGATTAACAGTCCGCCGTTCTACCGACTGAACTACAGAGGAATCGTGTGAACGGGGCGAATACTAACGGCGTGAGTCCGGGTTGTCAAAGGCTGTTTTGGTGAAATGCGTTCAACTGCCGATTAATCCAGCAAATCAATGAAAAAGGCCGCAAAAGCGGCCTTAACAGGCAGCTGACAAAGCTCTGAGGAGAGAATAAATACCAGACGGCGCATTTAAACAAACAGGAAAATCGATTCATTGATTTTCGGCAGATAACCACAAAGAGGGAAAAACCACGCTTTTACCCTCTTTGTTAGCAGCGTTAAAGGCCGCAAACGCGGCCTTGAAAGGTTACTACTTGCACAACTGGCCGACGGGCTGTGTGGCGGCCTCAAGCCACTCCCGAACCTCTCCGTTCACCCGTGGGGAGAGCGTTTCCCGCACCTGCTGGTGGTAGTCGTCAAGCCAGACGATGTCCTGCGGGCTGAGCAAATCAACGTCAACGGCGGACAGATCGATAGGGATCAGCGTCAGCGACGAGAACTTGCAGAAGCCAGGCCGGGAGGCAATGACCTCGACCTGGTTTTCGATGCGGATCCCGTGGCTGTCCGCCAGGTAATAACCCGGCTCAATGGTGAGGATGTTGCCCGGCAGCATCGGCCACGGGTTCACCTTCTTCGCCATGCGGTGCGGGTTTTCGTGGATCATCAGCCGGTGGCCGACGCCGTGCCCGGTGCCGTGGTCGTAGTCCAGCCCCAGTTCCCAGAGCGGGCGGCGGGCAAAGGCATCGAGCTGGTGGCCCTGAGTCCCCTGCGGGAACTGCAGCGAGATCAGCGCCAGGAAGCCTTTCAGCACGGCGGTATAGTGCAGGCGGCGGGTTGAGCCCAGCTCGCCAAAGCTGAGCGTACGGGTGGCGTCCGTCGTGCCGTTGATATACTGCCCGCCGGAATCATTGAGGTAGAACTGCGCGGCGGTAAGGGCGAAGTTCGTTTCCGGCGAAGAGTGATAGTGGCACATCGCGGCGTTGCTGCCCGCGGCAGAAATAGTGCTAAAGCTTTGCTCGGTAAAGGTGGAGCCCTGCTGGCGGAAGCTCAGCTGTTTTTCCTGCGCTTCCAGCTCGGTGACCGGGTTACCTGCGGCTTCGCGGCGCGGCACTTCTCGGGTCAGCCAGGCAAGGAAATTCACCCAGGCCACGCCGTCTTCGATGTGGCTGTCGCGGTAGCCTGCCAGTTCGGTTTCGTTCTTATTGGCTTTGATTAGCGTGACAGGATCCGGCGCCCACAGCACGCTGCCCCGGCCTTGCTCCACGGCAAAGCGCACGGCGACCGGCGCAGAGTCCGCGTCGATGAGGATATGTTTCCCGGTCGCTAACTGCTGGCAGCGGGCAAGGAATTCACTCATCGGGCGGAGCGTGATGCCGTTGAGCCAGGCTTTATCCAGCTTCCGCAGTTTGCCTTCCGCCACAAACCATTCAATGTCGCCCTTGGCGCTCAACAGCGCGAAGGAGTGCGGCACCGGGCTCATTGGAATATCCGAGCCACGCACGTTCAGCAGCCAGGCGATATTGTCCGGCTGCGTCAGCGCCAGATAATCCGCTCCGGCTGTGCTCAGCACCTGGGCGATACGCTCACGCTTTGACGCAGCGCTTTCGCCGCTGATGTCGTCCGGCATGGCGATGATTTTCCCGCAGGGTGCTGCCGGGCGATCGGGCCAGATAGCATCAAGCGGATCGTCATCTAACGCGACCAGATCGCAGCCGCTGGTACGCAGGCTTTCGTACTGGCTGTTGACCATCAGCAGCGGTTCGAAGGCGATGCGTTTACCTGCCGGAAGATTATCGCGGAGCCAAAGGTGCAGCGGCTCGTCGTGCAGATGATGAATCTCGAACTCTGCCAGATTCACCTGATGGCGAGCCTGAACCTGGTAGCGTCCGTCCACAAACAGCAGGGCGCGGCCAGCAAGCACTAGCGCCAGCCCGGCGGAACCGGTAAAGCCGCTGATAAACTCGAGTTTATTGTCATGAGGCGCACAGTATTCGCTCTGATGGGCGTCGGCACGTGGCACGATGATCCCATCCAGTTCGCGCTCCCTGAGCAGCACCCGCAGTGCGCCGAGTGATGAAGTGTGTTGCATCCAGCTTCCTAATTATTGTTGTTAACGGAACGGCGGCTCATTGAAGGTACGCAGCTTGCGTGAGTGCAGCTTTTCACCTTCGGCGCGCAGCAAATCAATGGCCCGAATGCCAATCTGCAGGTGCTCGGAAATCGCCCCTTCATAGAAACGGTTGGCCTGGCCCGGCAGCTTGATTTCGCCGTGCAAGGGTTTGTCTGAAACGCACAGCAGCGTGCCGTAAGGCACCCGGAAGCGATAACCCTGTGCGGCAATCGTCGCACTTTCCATGTCGATAGCCACCGCGCGGCTGAGGTTGAAGCGCAGCGCAGAAGCTGAATAGCGAAGCTCCCAGTTGCGGTCATCGGTGGTGACCACCGTGCCGGTGCGCAGGCGCTGTTTCACTTCTTCGCCCGGCATGCCGCTGACCTGCTTGGTGGCGTCATAAAGGGCGCGCTGCACCTCGGCGATGCTTGGAATAGGAATATCCGGCGGCAGCACCGCATCCAGCACGTGATCGTCGCGCAGGTAGGCGTGGGCCAGCACGTAGTCGCCAATTTGCTGGCTTTCACGTAGGCCGCCGCAGTGGCCAATCATCAGCCAGGCATCCGGGCGCAGCACCGCGAGGTGGTCGCAGATGGTTTTGGCGTTGGACGGGCCTACGCCAATGTTAATTAGCGTAATGCCGCTGCCGTTTTTATCGATCAGGTGCCAGGCTGGCATCTGGTGTTTCTTCCACGCCAGGTCGGAAATAGCCTCTTCCGGGGCTTCGGTTTCGGCGGTCAGCCAGGTGCCTCCGGCGCAGGAGAGGGCGATATACGGGCTGTCCGGGTCGAGGATTTGCTGGCAGCCCCAGCGGACAAACTCGTCCACATAGCGAGTGTAGTTGGTGAACAGCACGAAGGGCTGGAAGTGCTCCACCGGCGTGCCGGTGTAGTGGCGCAGGCGAGCCAGTGAGAAATCCACGCGGCGGGCGTCAAAGTGCGACAGCGGCCAGGCTTCCGTCGGGTGGAACAGGCCGTCGGCAGTTTCATCGCCAATCTGCGACAGCTCGGTGGTCGGGAAATGGCGCGTCAGTCCGGCGCTCATCGTGCGGTCGAGGTTCAGGCCGTCAATCACGTACGGGTAAGGGATCTCATGCTGAGAAGGGCCAACCTCAATGTGAACGCCGTAGTCTTCACTCAGCAGGCTCAACTGTTCGTGCAGGTAGCTCTTAAACAGCGCGGGACGGGTCACCGTGGTGGTGTAGCTGCCGGAATGGGTAAAGCGGGCATAGGAGCGGGTATTTTTCGGGCCACGGGGAACGCCGTCCCAGCTCACCCGCAGTTCGGGATAGACAAACAGCCCGTCGGAACGCGCGTCTACGTCCGGCAGCGCGCCATGTTGGGTGTAGAGGGCAATCGCATCGCGAAGGGCGGTTACCGAACTTTCGTACAATGCTTCCAGCTTGTCCAGGGCTTCAGCAGGCGTCAGCCCCTGGCATACAACGTTATTATTCATTGATTCTCCTTTACCGGTTCTCGCCGGGTTAGTGTCTCAGTATGTCATGCCGGGCGCAGAACGGAAGCGGAAGACGGGGAGAGTTGCGAGCCTCATAAAAAATTCATCACAAAAAAATGAATACCCGCGCAGCGGCTGCCGATAACCCCATTGATACCCGAGCTTGATGGGATAACGACAATAACGATGAGGGGAACGACATGGGAATGTTAAAGAATTTTACCGTACGCCGGGTGCTGCTCACCGTGCTGGGGCTGTTTTGCCTGCTGTGGTCAGCCGTGGGCGTGTTTACTGTTTATTCGCTGGCGAAGCTGGGGGACGGCAACGCCGTTGACCATCAGCTGGTGTCGCAGATGACGATACTCAGCAAAGGTAACGACCAGTATTTTCGCTTTATTACCCGCCTTTCGCGGGTGATGGAGGCGAAGACGGCGGGGGAAGCTGCCGATTTTAAGCCCGTGCAGGAAGCGCTGGATAACATGAAAAGCGAGCTTGAGCGTCTGAAGAGCGTTTCGCCTGGGCCAATGGATCCGGCCGTTTCCGCCGACGTGATCGAAAAATGGCAGCAGCTTTTAGATAACGGCGTGGCGGTGCAGATGCAGCTTGCCCAGCAGGGAAGCGCGTCGGATTATCGCCAGCAGGCCACCCAGGTCACGCCGCCGCTCAGCCGTGCCTTCGGAGCCAGCAGCAGCAAGTTTACCGCCGTGGCCGAAGAACGACTGGACCGGACGCGGGTTGCCGTGGACTCTCTGACTCGCCTGATGAAAATCACCGTGCTGGTGGCGATTGTGATTGGGCTGCTGATCCTGCTGTTTACCGATCGCTATCTGGTGAACCTGCTGGTGAAACCGCTGGACCGCATTCGGGATCATTTCTCGGTCATTGCGAAAGGCGACCTCAGCCACCCGGTGGAGGACTTTGGGCGGAACTGCGTCGGCAAACTGTTCCCGCTGCTGGCCGAGATGCAGGGCAGCCTGCGTGATGCGGTGAGCGCGATTCGCAGCGGCACGGAGAACATTTATCGTGGCTCGGCGGAGATCTCTTCCGGCAATAACGATCTCTCTTCTCGCACAGAAGAACAGGCCGCCGCGCTGGAAGAAACCGCTGCCAGCATGGAGCAGCTCACGGCCACGGTTAAATTCAACGCCGAGAATGCCCGCCAGGCCAGCAGCATTGCGGAAAAAGCTTCACAAACCGCCAGCCGCAGCGGCAAGCTGGTGGGTGATGTGGTGGTCACGATGGAAGGGATCTCCGACAGTTCCCGCAAAATCAGTGAGATCACCAGCGTCATCAACAGCATTGCCTTCCAGACCAACATTCTGGCGCTAAACGCTGCCGTTGAGGCCGCCCGCGCAGGTGAACAGGGCAGAGGTTTTGCCGTGGTAGCGGGGGAAGTGCGCAACCTGGCCAGCCGCAGTGCGGGCGCGGCGAAAGAGATTGAAACGCTGATTGCTGACTCGGTAAACCGTGTGAACAGCGGCGCGGCGCTGGTCAACGAGGCAGGCAACACCATGAAAGAGGTGCTGAAGGCGGTGTCTGACACCACGCAAATCATGAAGCAGATTGCCTCGGCGACGGATGAGCAGAGTAAAGGCATTTCTCAGGTGAGCGTGGCGGTCAGCGAAATGGACAGCGTGACGCAGCAAAACGCCGCGCTGGTGGAGCAGATCTCGGCGGCGGCGGCGGCGCTTGAAGGCCAGACTGAAATGCTGCAAAAAGCGGTGGCGCGTTTCCGTCTGTCCGGGCGCGAAGAACACGCCGTGGTGGAAACGAAAGTCAAACCTCAGGCAAAAGCCGCAGCAGCCACCACGGCAGGAGATGACTGGGTCACGTTTTAAGTTTCGATAGCGGGCAGGGTGCGCATCGCGTTTTCGCAGCGCGCCTTGACCGCTTCGTGCAGCAGCCGCACCGTGGTCGACAGTTGCTTACGGTGCGGGCAAATCAGATTCAGTGGAATTCTGTCCCCTTCATACTGCGGCAGCAGCAGCTTTAAACGGCCTGCCTGCACATCGTCGCTGACATCCAGCCAGGATTTATAGGTAATACCTTCACCTTTTACCGCCAGCCGGTGAATGACTTCCGCATCATCGCTCATCATTGAACCTTTGACCGCCACCTGCTGCATTTTGCCGCGCAGGCTGAACGACCAGCTATTGTGCACCCGCCCGCGAAGCACAAACGTCAGCGCATTGTGCTGGGCCAGGTCGGCAAGGGTTTGGGGTTCGCCATAGCGTGCCAGATAGGCGGGAGATGCAACCAGCACGCGGCGGTTTTCTGGCGCGACCGGCAGGGCGATGTAAGACGCATCATCGTTATTGCCGTAGCGAAAAGCCACATCCACCGGATCTTTAAACACATCGGTGATTCGATCGGAAAACAGAAGTTTCAGGCTTAGCGCCGGGTAAGTGCTGCGAAATTGCTGAAAAACATCCAACAGGAGATTTCGCCCAAGATCCGAAGGGACGGCGATTTGCAGCGTGCCGCGTACTTCGTCGCTGGGGGGCTGAATCTGTTCATACCCGGCATCCAGCGTCTGCAGCACCTGCTGGGCGTATGGCAGCCAGGCTTCACCTTCGGGCGTCAGGCGCAGGCTGCGCGTTGAGCGGGCGAACAGGCGAATATTGAGGTTCTGCTCCAGGCGCTTAATGGCGGTGCTGACCTGGGCTGGCTGCAGCCCGGCTTCCCTGGCGGTATCGCTAAAACTGTTTAACGCCGCCGCCCTGACAAACAGCGCAAGGTCTTCCAGCCTGAGCATTTTCACTCTCCGAGTATAAGTGTTGTTTCCTGACGCCGGTTTTTCACCTGACGCGCTCCTTGTACCATGATTTTACTCAATTGATGAACCCATTACCTTATTGGAGCTGCTATGAAAGCTATTGCTATTACACGCGCCGCAAAAGACGGTAACAATATTGATGCGCTGCAGGACATCACGCTGCCGAAGCCCGTTGCTCAGGGGCACGACATTCTGGTAGCGGTGAACGCCATTTCCGTGAACCCCGTTGATACCAAAGTTCGCAGTGGCTTTAGTAGCGAAACCCCGCGCGTACTGGGCTGGGACGCCGTAGGTACCGTTGTGGAAGTGGGTGAATCCGTCACGCTGTTCAAGCCTGGCGATGCCGTGTGGTACGCCGGGTCGCTGACTCGCCCGGGCAGCAACAGTGAGTTTCAGCTGGTGGACGAACGTATTGCGGCACTTAAGCCTCAGTCCGTGGAAAATGCCGCTGCTGCCGCATTACCGCTGACGGCAATTACCGCGTGGGAAATGCTTTTCGACCGCCTGGGGATTCAGGAAAACGGCAGTGAAGATGCCGTACTGTTGATTGTGGGCGCGGCCGGCGGCGTGGGCTCAATTCTGACCCAGCTTGCCCGCAGGCTAACAAAAGCCACCGTGATTGGCACCGCCTCTCGCCCGGAAAGCCAAAAGTGGGTGAGCGAACTCGGCGCCCACCACGTTATCGACCACAGCCAGCCGCTGACGGAAGAATTACAGCGTATTGGCGTGAAGCACGTTACGCACGTTGCCAGCCTGACCAATACCGAACAACATTATGCCCAGCTGATTGAGGCGCTCATTCCGCAGGGGAAATTTGCGCTGATTGATGATCCGACCGCGCTGGACGTTCGCGCCTTGAAGGCCAAAAGTATTTCGCTGCACTGGGAGTTTATGTTCACCCGTTCGATGTTCGTCACCAGCGATATTATTGAGCAGCATAATCTGCTGACGCGCGTGGCCACGCTTATCGATCAGGGCGTGTTAAGAACTACGCTCGGCGAACACTATGGCACAATTAACGCGGGCAACCTTCGCCGTGCCCATTCGCTGCTGGAAACCGGGCGCGCGGTGGGCAAAATTGTGCTGGAGGGATTCTGATATGGCAGCGACAGAAACCCTGACGATTATTGCCATGCTGAAGGCGAAAGCCGGCCAGCAGGAAAACCTGAAAGCCGCGTTGAAAGCGCTGGTCGCCCCGAGCCGCCTTGAGCCAGGCTGCCTCGACTACACCCTGTTTCAGCTTCAGCAAGAGCCGGATACGTTTTACGTTCGCGAATCATGGCGCGGGCAGCAGGCGCTCGACCTGCACACTGCGCTGCCTCACTTCCAGGCCTTTGTGAAACAAATGGACGCCCTGCTGGCGGAACCGCTGAAGCTGGTACCGCTGGACGAAGTTGCCGTTTAACACTTTACTCGCGGCGGCCAGGCTGGCCGCTGCAAAACACAACGACTTATTCAGGAAAAATAATGAACATTGTTGATGCTGCCTCCCGGCGCTATGCCACTAAAGCTTTTGATGCGTCTAAAAAAATTGTCGCTGAAGACGTGGATAAAATAAAAAATCTGCTGCGCCTGAGCCCGTCGAGCACCAACTCGCAGCCGTGGCATTTCCTGCTGGTAAGCAGTGATGAAGGCAAGGCGCGTATTGCCAAAGCGACCACCGGGCCTTACGCGGCAAACGAGCCTAAAGTGCTGAATGCTTCTCATGTCGTGGTGTTCTGCGCCAAAACAGTTTATGACGATGCGCACCTGCAAACATTGCTGCAAAAAGAACAGGATGATGGGCGCTTTGCTACCGAACAGGCCAAAGAAGGGCAGCACAAAGGCCGCTCTTTCTATGCCAATAAACACCGGTTTGACCTGAAAGATGCGCAGCACTGGATGGAGAAGCAGGTTTACCTCAACCTCGGCACGCTGCTGCTGGGCGTTTCCACCCTGAACATTGATGCCGTGCCGATTGAAGGTTTTGATGCCGCCGCGCTGGACGCAGAGTTTGGCCTGCGCGAGAAGGGCCTGACCAGCGTGGTGATGGTGGCGCTGGGCTACCGCAGCGTGGAGGACTTTAACGCTGGACTGCCAAAGTCGCGCCTCGATTTCAGTCAGATCCTGACCGAAATCTAAGGCGTGATAATAACTTGATTTAACTTTTCCTGGCTGACGCAGGAATGGATATTAGGCCATTCCTGCGTTTATTCATCAAATCGGTGGCATTGAGGTGTGGCAAGCGAAGGGAAATGATCTATACTTTGCTCTCTTAATTCTACGGACGGCGATGGTTGTGAAGGACACTTATTATAATGACAGTAAAGTAAATTCATTAATTCAGCGCGAACTTGATGAATTTATTCTGGATTACAAACATACGACCTACGCGTATGCTGTGATGAATAAGAAAGACCCTTCCCAAATGCGTATTATTAATAACAATCCGCAATGGTTTAACATTTATCTTGAGAATAAATATCAATTTATTGACCCAGTGATTGTCCGGTCTCTCAGCAGCCTGGAGGATTTTTCATGGGACAGCGGGATGATGGTCTCTTCCGGATATACGCTGAAGCGTATTTTTGACGAAGGTTCACAGCACAATATTGTGCAAGGGCATACTTATCCGCTCCACGACTATGTGAACAATCTTGCGGTGCTTTCGCTGATTAGCCATCAGCCTTCAGATGTTAACCTCACTGAAAACCGTGAGGCGGCGATCGCTTTCTTTATCAAGCTGCACCAAAAAATGCTGAATTTATACAGCGATATTCGGCAGAAAAAGAATGTTTTCTTGTCACCGCGTGAGCAGCAAATTTTGCAATGGGTCTATACCGGAAAAACCTATGCCGAGATTGCGACTATCTTGTCCATTACCGAGCGCACGGTGAAATTCCACATGGGCAATGCCATGAAAAAGCTTGGCGTTAACAATGCGCGTCACGCGGTTAAACTAAGTATCGAACTCAGGCTGTTGGATCTGGGTGCCTGACCGACGAGGTTACAGGTTATTGAGCTGGGTGAGCGTCTCACGCAGCCATGCGCTGTTTTTATCTTTATTAATAATATCTTCTATAACCTGTTGATTAGCAGGCATGTAAATATAATAAACCGCTTCGTCCTTTTCTGAGCGCCCCTTCTGCAGCACATCAACCTTCCAGTTGGCCTGACGGAAAATGGCGTACATTCCGCGACTTGTCACCGCGTGCATACCGGGATAGCCATTTTTCATGCAATACATAATCATCGCCAGAAATAATGCTTTACTGGCGGGTAGGGTGCGTAAATTACCTTCGTCACGACGATCTTTGTCGAGGAATAATCGGGTGATTTCACAGCATGGAATATCTTTTGGTAAACTAATGTTATTAAAATATTGATAAAATATTTCATCTGTCATTGTCGGATGTTTGGCGTCAATAAAGCGTGCGCCGCAAAATAATTTACCTTCCAACATGCCCATTAAATAAGTTGTATTTGCGTTATCGAATTGATCTCTTTCCTGATTATCTTCACATTCCACTTTCCATTCGAGCCGTTCGTGAAATGTTTTTTTGCGTAACGCATACAATTCCCGGGCGAGACCGGGGTGTAAATCATTATGATTACTTATAAAAAATTCAATTGCAGAACACATCGCGTATCCCTGTATGTGGAGGTCCCCTGTACTTAAAGACAGCTTTTTTTTGCCTAAGGCCTTCTCTAAACTTAAAAAAATCCTGACCGGCCGCGCCAACACGCAAGCGGGTCAGGCGGTCAAAGACCTGAGCAACACCAAGGGAAATGTTCACAGATTATTATCTAGTACACCGATTTCCCGATGCACAAGATTGTAAGCACTTGTAATTTTACATTACAAAAAATAAAAATAAAGAAAATTAAGCCCCTGCATTTGCGGGGGCTTTTCTTTTATATCGATTAAGAAGCCTGCTCGTTCAATGCAGTTCCCTGCAATATGCTGCAATTCTCCGCGAAAATTTACTAACATAACGACCTGCATGTGGGGAAAATATTTTATAACGCGGCGGAGCTGGGTTGCGTGAAAAGCGTACGGTATAACTGAATAGTAGCCGACTAATTTAAAAAGTGAACGGCTGATGCAGAGGAAAAATGAATTTTGTGAAGGAAAGAAAACTTTGTGAAAATCAAAAGCAAAAAGCCCGCTTAAGTTTCCTTAAGCGGGCTTCTTAAATATGGCTCCTCTGACTGGACTCGAACCAGTGACATACGGATTAACAGTCCGCCGTTCTACCGACTGAACTACAGAGGAATCGTGTGAACGGGCCGCATATTAGCGAGGCCACACGGCCTTGTCAAAGCCTCCAAAGCGTCTTTTGTATCGTTTGCCGATAAAACAAGCAAAAATTGCCAGAAAACAGGCTCAGACATAACTTTACAGCACAAAGATTGCCAATCTTTCGCCAGCCGCTAAGATAAGCCGGGTTAAACAGTGAGGACCTGATGGTAAAACAGCGGCGTATAGGGATTTGGTTTCTTTGCCTGGCATGTGTTGTGGTACTGGTTTGTACCGCGCAGCGCATGGCGGGTCTGCACGCGTTGCAGATGGAAACCGCGGCCAGCGCCGTTGCTGCCCAGGCGGATAACCCGCAGGCTGACGCTGACTCGCCGGTCACGCCGTGCGAACTTAGCGCTAAATCATTATTGAGCGTGCCGCCAGTCTTGTTTGATGGGGCGCTGTTCGCACTTTGCCTGCTGCTTTCCTTACTGGCGCCCGTGCGTTCCACGCGAATGCCGTTTTCAGCTCCAAGAGCGACTTCACCTCCCACCCTCAGGGTACATCTTCGTTTCTGCGTCTTCCGTGAATGACAGACCGGCTGTTTCCGACAGTTAGTTAATCATTTATGGAGAAAAAACATGTTTATTCGCTTCAGGCAGGCGCTGCTGTGCCTGCTCATGCTTTGGTTGCCCGTGTCCTGGGCGGCAGAGTCAGGCTGGCTGCAATCGCCGGATAACGATCACGCCAGCGTCAGGCTGCGCGCGGATACCTCGGGCAGTAACGAAACGCGTCTTTTACTGGACGTGAAGCTCGAAAAAGGATGGAAAACCTACTGGCGATCCCCAGGGGAAGGCGGCGTTGCGCCAGCTATTGCCTGGCAGGGTGAGATGCCCAAAGTAGAGTGGTTCTGGCCGACGCCTGCGCGTTTTGACGTCGCCGGGATCACGACCCAGGGCTACCACGATCGGGTCACCATTCCGATGGTGTTTCACGGCCCGGTTCCGGCGACTATCCGCGGCGTGCTGACGCTTTCTACCTGCAGCAACGTCTGCCTGCTGACCGATTATTCCTTTAGCATCACGCCTTCCGGGGCAGATGCTCAGTTTGCCCATGATTTCGCTCAGGCGATGGGGCAGGTGCCGGTTGAAAGCGGATTGACCGACTCGCTAAAAGCCGATTATCGTCCGGGAAGCCTGGTAATTAATGCCGTGCGTGCCGGAGGCTGGACAAGTCCAGGCCTTTATCTTGACCCGCCGGAAGAGGCCGATCTTGGCAAGCCTGCGTTCCGCATCGACGGCGACTCGCTGCAGGCCACCGTACCGGTCAGCGACAGTTGGGGAGAAGGTGCGCCAGATTTGCGAGGGAAATCAGTCACCCTGGTGCTGGCCGACAACGGCATTGCTCAGCAAAACACGCTCACCATTGGTTCAGCACCCGTCGCGGCAGGGGGAAATGATGCCTTCCCGCTTTGGCAGGTCGTGCTGATGGCGCTGGTGGGCGGCCTAATCCTTAACCTGATGCCGTGCGTACTCCCTGTACTGGGCATGAAGCTGGGCTCTATTCTGCTGGTGCAGCAGAAAGACCGGGGCCTGGTGCGTCGCCAGTTTTTAGCCTCGGTGGCGGGGATCATCGCTTCATTTATGGCGCTGGCGCTGCTGATGACCGTCCTGCGGCTGACCAACCAGGCGCTGGGCTGGGGCATTCAGTTCCAGAACCCGTGGTTCATCGGTTTTATGGTGCTGGTGATGCTGGTGTTCAGCGCTAACCTGTTCGGCCTGTTTGAATTCAGGCTCTCTTCCAATATGAACACCCGGCTGGCAACGCAGGGCGGCAATGGCATGGCCGGGCATTTCTGGCAGGGCGCTTTCGCCACGCTGCTGGCGACGCCGTGTAGCGCGCCTTTCCTCGGCACGGCGGTGGCGGTGGCGCTCACGGCTTCTTATCCGGTGCTGTGGGGGCTGTTCCTGGCCTTAGGACTGGGGATGAGTCTGCCGTGGCTACTGATCGCGCTCCGTCCCGGTCTGGCGATGCGTTTGCCCCGCCCGGGCAAGTGGATGACCTGGCTGCGCCGCGTGCTTGGCCTGCTGATGTTAGGTTCGGCGATTTGGCTGGCAAGCCTGCTGCTGGTGCATTTCGGTGTTTCGGCTAGCAAGCCAGCGCAGGAAAATATCGCCTGGCAGCCGCTCAGCGAGCAGGCGATTCAGGACGCGCTGGCGCAGCATAAGCGCGTTTTTATTGATGTCACCGCTGACTGGTGCATTACCTGTAAAGCCAACAAATACAACGTGCTCAGCAAAGAGGACGTGCAGGCTGCGCTGCAGGCGCCGGATGTGGTTGCCCTGCGCGGCGACTGGACGCTGCCGTCCCAGCAAATCACTGACTTTTTGAGAAGCCGCGGCCAGGTTGCCGTGCCGTTCAACCAAATTTATGGCCCAGGCCTGCCGGAAGGCAAAGTGCTGCCGACGCTGCTCTCCCGCGATTCGGTGCTGACAACCCTGGATGATGCCAAAGGAGCGAAACCATGAAATACGCTTTTATTTTAATCCTCTCGCTGTTCTCCGGCCTGGCGCTGGCGGCAAAAGAAGCCCCCGCGCCGTTTTCCGCCGATCAACAAAAGCAGCTGGAAGTGCTGATTGAACAGGCGCTGTTTAACGATCCGGCCAGTCCGCGATTTGGTGCTAAAAAGCCCGTGTTAACCCTCGTGAACTTCACCGATTACAACTGCCCGTACTGCAAACAGCTCGATCCGATGCTGGAAAAAATTGTGGAGAAATACCCGGATGTGGCGGTGATCGTGAAGCCGTTGCCGTTTAAAGGGGAAAGCTCCGTGCTGTCGGCGCGTACTGTCCTGACGACCTGGCGCCAGCATCCAGATCAGTTCCTGGCGCTGCATGAAAAACTGATGCAGAAGAAGGGCTATCACGATGCGGCGAGCATTGCGGCTGCGGTTGAAAAGAGCGGGGCAACGCCGGTCACCCCGGATGAAAAAAGCATGGAAACCTTAAGCACCAACCTTCAGCTAGCGCGTATCGTGGGCGTGCAGGGCACACCAGCCACCATTATTGGCGATGAAATGATCCCTGGGGCGGTTCCGTGGGAAACGCTGGAAGAGGTAGTAAAAGAAAAACTGGCGGCTGCCCATGGCAAGTAAGCTGCGGCGCTGGCTGCGGGAAGGCTTAATTCTGCTGATTTTGCTGGCGGGGGTGATGCTGGTGGTGGACTGGTGGCGTGCGCCTCAGTCCCCAGTGGCTTTTGATGCCACGCCGCTGCACACGCTGGACGGGCAGGATGTCACGCTCGGCGCGCTGAGCGCGGAACGCCCGCTGCTGGTCTATTTCTGGGCCAGCTGGTGCGCAGTTTGTCGTTTTACCACGCCGGACGTGGCGAAGCTGCAGGCTGAAGGGCAGAACGTGATAACCATTGCGCTTCGCTCAGGTAATGAACGCGAGGTTTCCCGCTGGCTGGCGCGTAAAGGCGTTCAGTTCCCGGTGGTCAATGATGCCGATGGCGCCATTTCCCGCAGCTGGCAAATTGGCGTCACGCCGACATTCGTCATCGTCGATAAAGGCCAGGTCGTGTCCACTACCAGCGGCTGGACGAGCTACTGGGGAATGAAAATTCGCCTGTGGTGGGCCGGCGTGTGATTCATCGTGCCGGCTTATCACCGGCACGCAGTTTTTTTCTGAAATGCACCATTGCGGTGCATTTGTACCTCTTATGGGGCATAAGCAAGCCTCCTGTTTCGTTAATCCTCGTGGGGGCTTTATCAGTTTCTCTTATTATCCAGCCTGTTATCTCGTTTGCGCCGTAAACGAAAAATGTGGCAAGCATATTGCAAAACCTTTTACGACATCACAGCCATGACTGGCACTGGCATTCCGTAATAGGGGGCAAAATGAATTTAAGACGACTGAAGTACTTCGTAAAAATTGTTGATATTGGCAGCCTGACCCAGGCCGCAGAAGTACTGCACATCGCACAGCCGGCGCTCAGCCAGCAGGTTGCCACTCTGGAAGGGGAGCTGGATCAGCAGCTGTTGATCCGCACCAAACGCGGCGTCACGCCGACGGAAGCCGGGAAGATTTTGTACGCCCACGCGCGGACGATTCTGCGCCAGTGTGAGCAGGCTCAGCTGGCGGTGAATAACGTGGGCCAGACTATGCAAGGCCTCGTCTCGATTGGTCTTGCGCCGGGGATGGCGGCGTCCTCTATTACCATGCCGCTGCTGCAGGCCGTGCGCGCCGAACTGCCGGATGTGCAGGTGTATTTGCATGAGAATAGCGGTTCACAGCTGAATGACAAACTGCTCAGCGGGCAGCTTGATATGGCCGTGCTGTATGACCGCACGCCAACGGCGGGGCTGACCAGCCAGCCGCTGCTCAAAGAGGATTTGTTCCTCGTGGGCACCCGTGATTGCCCGGGTAACAGCGTTGATTTGTCAGACGTTGCCGCCATGAATCTTTTCCTGCCCCGCGACTACAGCGCGGTTCGCAAGCGCGTGGATGAGGCTTTCTCCCTGCGCCGCCTGACGGCAAAAATTATCGGCGAGATCGAATCTATTTCGACCTTAACTGCGGCTATTGCCAGCGGTATGGGCGTGACCGTGCTGCCGGAATCCGCCGCGCGTTCACTTGCCGATTCAGCCGGTGGCTGGATGGCACGCATTACCAGCCCGTCGTTAAATTTACCGCTGTCGCTGAACCTGTCCGCACGTTTACCGCTCTCGCCTCAGGCCCAGGCGGTAAAAGAAATTCTTATGTCTCTGGTCACCCGCCCGGCGCTGGAAAATCGCGAACTGATGCTGGTGGGCTAACTCCGCTTATTACTAAATGGAATAGGTTGCTGGTTTTTATTATTTGTCCCGCCGGGGCTGTGACTTTAACAATGGTGTAAAGAACAGTCACGATCCCGGGGGCGATGTGAATTTCCAGCAACTAAAAATAATCCGCGAGGCGGCGCGACGGGACTACAATCTCACCGAAGTCGCCAATATGCTTTTCACCTCTCAGTCTGGCGTAAGCCGCCATATTCGCGAGCTGGAAGAAGAGCTGGGGATTGAAATATTCATCCGCCGCGGCAAACGGTTATTAGGTATGACCGAACCGGGTAAAGCCCTGTTGGTGATTGCCGAACGTATTCTCAACGAAGCCAGCAACGTGCGTCGCCTGGCGGATCTTTTTACCAACGACACCAGCGGTGTCCTGACTATCGCCACCACCCACACACAGGCTCGCTATAGCCTGCCGGTGGTGATCAAAGCCTTCCGCGCCTTATTCCCTGAAGTTCGCCTCGAGCTGATTCAGGGCACGCCGCAGGAAATCGAATCACTGCTGCACAGCGGGGCGGCGGATATTGGCATTGCCAGCGAGCGTCTAAGCACCGATCCTCTGGTGGTAGCCTACCCGTGGTTCCGCTGGTATCACAGCCTGCTGGTTCCGCAGGGACATCCGTTAATTCATACCAGCCCGCTCACGCTGGACGATATCAGTCGCTGGCCGCTGATCACTTACCGGCAGGGTATCACCGGGCGTTCTCGTATAGACGAAGCGTTTGCCCGGCGTGGTTTAACGGCTGATGTTGTGCTTAGCGCGCAGGATTCCGACGTGGTTAAAACCTACGTTGAACTCGGCCTGGGTATTGGGCTGGTGGCTGACCAGGCCAGTGGGGAAGAAGGGAGCCTGGTGCGGCTGGACACTCGCCACCTGTTTGACGCGAACACCGTCTGGCTCGGGATCCGCCGTGGGCAACTGCAGCGGAACTATGTCTGGCGCTTTATTGAGCTGTGCAACCCTGAGCTGTCGGTCGAGGAAATTAAGCGCCTGGCGCTGGAGCCAGAAGAACCCGCCATCGATTATCAAATCTGATTTTTCCCTGCCCTGAAAAGGGCAATTCAGTATTGTTAATGAAATATTAAATAATTAAATAAACCGGCGCGGGGTGAATTTATATTTACCTCGCGCTTGCTGTATTTAAAAAAATAGTGTTTGGCAAAGTACGGCTCCCCTAAAAATAGAATAAAAAAACGTTCCTTATCGCAAATCATCGATCAATCGCAAATCAATTAATAGCTTTCAGCTATCCATCTGGCCTGACCATAAGAAAAAACCGATCAAATTCATAAAGTTAATTTGAATATATCCGATAAGCCTGTACGAGGTGCTTCCATCCCTTTGTGCTATTTATTCTCTGTTGTTCAGGCAGCAGAGGATTTTGCGCATTCATAAAAATACGCTTCTCAAGGGAGAAAAAATGTCACTACATGATGTAAAAATTCGCAGCAAGTTAACGCTGACTATTGCTATTTTTATTGTGCTGATGGTCTTCAGCTCAGGGCTTTCTTTACTTAGCCTGAGCAGAGCAAATACCGGCATTCAAACCATTGTTAACGATGATTACCCGACGACCGTTAAAGCCAACGATCTGATTGATAGTTTCCAGGAGTTCGTGAATACGCAGCAGCTGATGCTGCTGGATGAAGCCGGTGTATTTCGTCAGAAGTCGGAAAAACACCTTGCGGAGATCAGTGCGCATATTACAGCGCTGCTGACGGACCTGAACAAATCCAGTACCGACGCTGCGTCACAAAAAGCGCTGCGGGAGCTGGCCGATATTCGTAAACAGTATCTGGACTCGCGTTTTCGTATTTTACAGGCGGTGCAACAGAACGATCGCGCCGCCGCGCTGCAGGAAATGATGTCCACCACCATCCAGATTCAGGAAAAATATAAAGATAAGGTGCAAGAGCTTATCGTTATCCAGAATCAAAAAATGTCCGCTGCTGGCCAGCAGGTTGATAAAGATTACCACTCTAACCGGCTGGTCACCGTTCTGTTGACGCTGTTGAGTATCGCCCTGGGCAGCCTCATTGGCCTGTTTGTGGTGCGGTCCATTACTCGCCCGCTGGTTCGTGCCGTTGAATTTGCCGGGGCGATTGCCGAAGGCGATCTTACGGGCAGCATCACGGTTACCCATAAAGATGAAACAGGCGAACTGCTGCAGGCGCTGATGAGCATGAAAGTCCGCCTGCAAGAGATTGTCCATCAGGTTCAGCAGGGATCGGAAACTATCTCTTCTGCCGCCGCGCAAATTGTCGCCGGGAACCAGGATCTTGCGGCTCGCACCGAAGAGCAGGCCAGCTCCGTAGAGGAAACGGCGGCTTCCATGGAGCAGATCACCTCCACGGTGAAAAACACCTTTGACCACACCAACGAGGCAACCAAGCTCTCTTCCGAAGCCGCAACGGTGGTGAAAAACAACGGCCAGATGATGTCTCAGGTCACCAGCAAAATGCGCGTGATTAATGAAACCTCCAACCGTATGTCGGACATCATTAACCTCATCGACTCCATCGCGTTCCAGACTAACATTCTGGCGCTGAATGCGGCGGTGGAAGCGGCTCGTGCCGGGGAGCATGGCCGTGGTTTTGCCGTGGTCGCCGGGGAAGTTCGCCAGCTGGCGCAAAAAAGTGCTTCATCTGCGAGCGAGATCAGAAGCCTGATTGAGAACTCAACCACCCAGACTCGCGAGGGCATGGGGCTGGTGGAAAAAGCGAATGCCCAGATTGCCGGTATGATCGAAAACGTGCAGGAAATGAACACCATCCTCGGGGAGATCAAACAGGCCAGTCAGGAGCAAACCGACGGAATTTCCCAGATCAACAGCGCCATTGGTATGATTGATTCCACCACCCAGCAAAACTCCGCGCTGGTGGAAGAATCGGTTGCCGCCGCGGCATCTCTGAATGACCAGGCGAAGCAGCTGCGTGACCTGGTGCGGGTGTTCCGCCTGCAGTAATTCAGCTTTCCTTCTCAAAGCCAGCGTTAGCTGGCTTTTTTCATTTCTACGCACGGTTTTTATCTCCGGCATGACAACGTTGCTTATTATTGATATGTTATAACATATCAATAATAGCTGCGCAGTCAGTAAGGAGTTGCAATGTCATCGTTAACACAGGCCCACAATCGGCCAAAGAAACTGCCCGTTACCGTGCTGTCCGGTTTTTTGGGTGCCGGAAAAACCACTTTGCTGAATCACATCCTAAATAACCGGGAAGGGCGGCGGGTGGCGGTGATCGTCAACGATATGTCCGAGGTGAATATTGACGCTGCGCTGGTGCGTGAGGGCGGTTCCAGCCTGACGCGCACCGATGAAAAGCTGGTGGAGATGAGCAACGGCTGTATTTGCTGCACGCTGCGTGAAGATCTGCTGGTGGAAATAAGCCAGCTTGCCCGGGAAGGGCGTTTTGATAACCTGGTCATCGAATCTACCGGTATTTCCGAACCGCTGCCCGTGGCGGAAACGTTCACCTTTGTGGATGATAAGGGTGAAAGCCTGTCCGATATCGCCCGGCTCGACACCATGGTGACGGTGGTGGACGGTTTTAACTTCCTTCGGGATTATGAATCCTACGACAGCATTCAGTCTCGCGGCGAGTCCATGGGCGAAGCGGACGAGCGCACCGTGGTCGACCTGCTGATTGACCAGATAGAATTTTGCGACGTGCTTGTACTCAACAAAACGGATCTTATCGGCGACGCGGAGAAACGCCGCCTGATGTCCGTGCTGCATTCCCTTAACCCACGCGCAAAAATCATCACTTCGGCGTTTAGCCAGGTTAGCCTTGATCAGGTTCTGGATACCGGGCTGTTTGACTTCGATGCCGCCGCTCAGGCGCCGGGCTGGCTAAAAGAACTGCGCGGCGAACATACGCCGGAAACCGAAGAATACGGCATTCGTAATTTTGTTTTTCGTGCCCGGCGTCCCTTCCACCCGGCGCGTTTCCAGATGGTGACCGACGGCGGTCTGAAAGGCGTGATTCGCTCCAAGGGCTTTTTCTGGCTAGCGAGTCGCCCTCAGCATGCCGGATCCTGGTCCCATGCGGGCAGTGTGATGCGCCAGGGGCTGGCAGGGATGTGGTGGGCCAGCATTCCCCGTGAGCAGTGGCCGCAGGATGCCGACAGCCTCCGGCACATTTTAAAGCACTGGGAAGACGGTATTGGCGATGCGCGCCAGGAGATTGTTTTCATCGGCATTGATATGGACGAGGCGAGTCTGCGCGAGAAGCTGGAGTATGCCTTACTCACCGATGCCGAAATGGCAGAAGGGCCTAAAGCCTGGGCACGGTATTACGATCCGGTTGATGCCTGGTTCGACTGACTGAAGGCCCGGCTGCCCGTTGGCAGGCAACCGAGCAACCAGTCTTAGTGCAGCTCTACGGCGTAGTCATCCACCGGGGTGATTTTCTTGATCAGCTTGTTATCAAACAGGAACTGTTCGTAGGCCTGGTAGCGGGCGCGGTCGAGTTTAGCCGGGTCGGTAGCAAACAGCGGCAGGCTTGCCTGCCAGGCCTGCTTATTCAGCTCGGTATTCAGCTCTGCATGGGCTTTCGCAAAGGCCTGCCAGGTTTCCTGCGGATGCGTCTGCAGGTACTCGTTGCCTTTTTTCAGCGCGGCGAAGAATTTTTTGATCTTCGGTTCATTCGCCGTTTTACGATTCGCCACAAAAATCAGCTCATCGTAGGCCGGGACGCCGTAGTCCTCGACGTTAAACACCACCGGGGGTTTACCCTGAAGCTTCAGCTCGAGCGCTTCGATATTGCGGTAGCCGCCGATCACCGCATCCACCTGGCCCGCCAGCAGGGCGCTGGTGAGCTGGAAGTTGACGTTGATGAGCTTCATCTCTTCCGGTTTGACGTGCTCATGCTCAAGCATGGTGGCAAGCGTCGCCTGCTCGATACCGCTGACGGAATAGCCGATTTTTTTGCCTTTAAGATCCGCTGGTGATTTGATGCTCTGATCCAGCGTCATCACCGTATTCAGCGGGGTGTTAATCAGCGTCCCGACGCGCACCAGCGGCAGCCCCTGATCGGCAAAGAAATGCAGCTGTGGCTGGTAGGTAATGGCCAGATCGGCCTGCCCGGCGGCAACCAGGCGCGGCGGCAACGCCGGGTCAGACGGCGGGATGATCTTCACGTCCAGCCCTTCGGCCTTAAAAGCGCCAATTTGTTCGGCCACCATAATGGGCGCGTGATCGGGGTTAATGTACCAGTCCAGCACCAGGGTCAGCTTTTCAGCGGCGGAGGCCTGAGCGGCAAAGGCGGCGGTGAGCAGCAGGCCACACAGCGTTTTTTTCATCTTCTTAATTCCTTAATTAAGGCGGTTATTCGTTGTTTTCAGGCGACCAGACAATCAGCCGCCGCAGCAGGGCATCGACCGCCAGCCAAAGCAGAACGGTCATCAGGACTAAAATAAACAGCGCGGCAAAGCAGACGTCGGTTTGCATGCGGGCGTTGGCGTTCAGCATGACGTAGCCCAGCCCTTCGGCAGAGCCCACCCATTCGCCAATAATTGCCCCGATGGGGGCGACGGCGGCGGCCATGCGCAGCCCCGAGCCAAAAGCAGGCAGGGCCGCCATCAGCCGGACGTGCCTCAGCTGTGCCCAGCGTGAAGCCCCCATCGTACGGGCCAAATCCAGATAGTCGTTATTCACCCGGCGCAGTCCGTCAAAGAACGACGACACCACCGGGAAGAAAATCACCAGCACCGCCATCGCCACTTTGGCGCTCATGCCAAAGCCGAACCACAGCACCAGCAGCGGTGCGAGGGCAAACACCGGGATTGCCTGACTGGTGAGTACCAGCGGCATCAGCCAGCGCTGGAGGCGGGGGGAAAACATCATGCCCAGCGCCAGACCTGCACCGAGGAGCACGCCCAGAATTAGCCCGCTGATAATCTCTGAGGCGGTGACCAGCGTGTGCCAGGCGAGATAATCGCGGCCGTCCCATAACGCCAGTGCCACCGAAGCGGGAGAGGGCAAAAGAAAGGCGGGAATATTGCCGAGGGTAAGCAGATACCAAAGTAACAGCAGCCCGGCAAAGACGATCAGCCCGCGGCGCAGGCGTGTGGCAGGGGTGTCTGAAGTCAGCTTCATTCGGCGGCCCTGATCAACTGTTGCAGCAGCCCGGCCTGGCTTTGGAGTAGATCTACATCGTCCGGCGCGCGGGGCGGCTGCCCGGCAATAACATGCGTATCGTCGATGCCCGCAGGCCAGCGGGAGAGCACCAGCAGGCGATGGCTGAGCCGACAGGCCTCCATCGGATCGTGAGTGATCAGCAGCACGGTATTTTTTGCCAGCAGCCTGGCCGCCAGATCCTGAATGGCCGTGCGGGTGATGGCATCCAGTGCCGAAAACGGCTCATCCATCAGCACTATCGGGCGCTTTTCGTAAAGCGTTCTGGCGATGGCGGCACGTTGCCTCATCCCGCCCGATAGCGAAGCTGGCAGGGCTTTGGCATAGCCAGCCAGCCCGACCTGCTCAATCAAATGTTCCGTCCATTGTCTGTCGACCGCGTCACCACGCAGGCGAGCTCCGAGGGCCACGTTCTGCTCAATGCTGAGCCACGGGTAGAGCAAATCTTTCTGCCCCATCCATGCGATACGTCCGGCAACCGGCAGGCCGTCGCTGCAGGTCACGCTTCCGCCACTGGCCTGCGCCAGCCCGGCGATAATCTTTAGCAGGCTGGTTTTACCGGCCCCGCTCGCGCCCAGCAGGGCAACGAAGCTGCTGCCGGGAATATCAAAATTCAGCCGCTCAAAAATGGTCTGCTGGCCAAAGCGCAGGCTGAGATCCCGCACCTGAATGCCCGGCGAAGTCGCGCTGTCGGTCATGAGGCGTTCAGCCCCATCTGCCAGAACGCGGATTCAAGCTGCGTCGCGGTGGTAAAAATCTGTGATAGCTCTGAGAAACGGCTTTCCGCGCCACGCTGGTGGCCTACGTTTTCGAGCAACTGCACAGCGGCCCGCACGCCGGTGAGGTAGCCTTCATCACCATAGTTACGGATCCAGTTCGCGTAGGGATTGCCTGCCATCACCGTGTCGGGGCTATGCAGCAGGCCAAGGCCGATTTCTGCATATCCGGCCACGCAGGGCAGCAGCGCAGCCAGCAGATCGAGCGCGTCGCCTGAATGGCCAATATCCAGCACGTAACGGGTGTAATTCATGGTTTCTGGCGCTTCCGCCTCGGCCACTATTTGCGCTTCGTCCAGGCCCCAACTTCGACAGTAAGCCACATGGAGCGGCAGCTCGGAGACAATGGCATTCAGCGATGCGGTTGCGGTGCGCATTTCCGGCAGCGTGCGAAGCTTGCTGACCAGCAGGGCGTAGGCGCGGGCAAAATGAATCAGGAAAAGATAATCCTGGGTCAGATAGCGCTTGAATGCGGCTTCAGGCAGCGTGCCGACGGCAAGCTGCTGCAGAAAAGGGTGATCGACGTAATCCTGCCAGTGCTGGCCGGCCTGCTCGCGCAGTCGTCCATAAAGACCGTTTTCGAAAAGCGGGGTGTACATGGGACCTCCTGGGTAAGTGGAGATCCGGGCGCGCAGAGGTATGAACAGACAATAACAGAGCTGTGATTGCCGACCGTCCCTTCGCTGGCATGACCCAGATCAGGTTCAAAGGGTTCGGCTTACGCCATCTCAGCCCATACAGGACACCCCTCGGAGGTGCCTGTTATACGACATTTACTTTTTGATTACAATCGCCGGGCGCTGTGTCTGACCTTGCTGAAAGCGACGATCCGTTTAGTGCGGTATCGCAATATTTTGCTGGCACTCGGGGCGGGAATTTTGTCACTGTAGGCCGGTTACCTACGAGTCTAAGGATGATATCCGATGAAAAAGATTGGTTTTCTCTCGTTTGGCCACTGGTCGCCTGCCGCCCAGTCCGGCACGCGCTCTGCGGCGGATACGCTGCTGCAGTCCATCGATCTTGCCGTTGCTGCAGAAGAGCTTGGCGCGGACGGCGCTTACTTCCGCGTGCACCATTTTGCTCGTCAGCTAAGCTCGCCTTTCCCGCTGCTGGCGGCCATCGGGGCAAAAACCAAACGCATTGAAATCGGCACCGGCGTGATCGATATGCGCTATGAAAATCCGCTTTACATGGTGGAGGACGCGGGGGCGGCGGACTTGATATCCGGGGGCCGCCTGCAGCTTGGAATCAGCCGTGGCTCGCCGGAGCAGGTGATCGACGGCTGGCGCTATTTTGGCTATGTGCCGGGCGAAGGAGAGACCGAAGCCGATATGGCGCGCCGTCATACCGAAGTGTTCCTCGAGGCGCTGAAAGGGGACGGTTTTGCCGAACCTAACCCGCAGCCGATGTTTCCTAATCCGCCGGGGTTGCTGCGTCTGGAGCCGTTTTCTGCCGGGCTGCGGGAGCGAATCTGGTGGGGAGCCAGCTCCAACGCGACCTCGGAGTGGGCCGCGAAGTTAGGGATGAACCTGCAAAGCTCCACGCTGAAAACCGATGAATCCGGCGAGCCGTTTCATATCCAGCAGGCGAAGCAAATCCGCGCTTATCGGGCCGCGTGGAAAGAGGCGGGCCATACGCGTGAGCCGCGCGTTTCCGTCAGCCGCAGCATCTTCGCGTTAATGGACCAGCGCGACCGCAACTACTTCGGCGGCAGCGGCAAAGAAGGCGATCAGGTTGGCTACATCGAGCCACAAACCCGGGCCATTTTCGGCCGCAGCTATGCCGCTGAACCGGAACTGCTCATTAAGCAACTGGCGCAGGATGAAGCGATTGCTGAAGCCGACACGCTGCTGTTAACCGTGCCAAACCAGCTGGGCGTGGATTATAACGCGCATGTCATCGAATCTATTCTGAAGCACGTTGCACCAGAGTTGGGCTGGCGCTAAATAAAACAGGGAAAAGGTCATGCTATGAGCGAGGATTTTTACTGGATTAATGAGCCAAAAGTCTGGCAAGAAGGCGACGGCGGGTTGACGGTTGTCACCGATGAACAAACCGACTTCTGGCGCAAAACATGGTACGGGTTTGAGCGTTTCTCCGGCCATTTTTATGGCTGCAACGTGCGGGGGGATTTTACTTTCCAGGTGAAGGTCAAAGCTGAATTTAGCGCACTCTACGACCAGGCCGGCATCATGTTGCTGGGGGATGAATCCCACTGGCTAAAAGCGGGCATCGAGTTTAACGACGACGCGCCTGCTATTGGCAGCGTGCTGACGCAGGGCCATTCCGACTGGGCAACCGGCGTCTTTCCCGGTCAAGCAAATCTGTTCTGGATGCGCCTGACCCGAAAAGGGGAGAGCCTGCGGCTGCAGTATTCCGTTGACGGCAAAAGCTGGCCGCTGCTGAGACTGGCGCATTTCCCCGGATTCGACGCATGCAGGGTAGGCGTGATGTGCTGCACCCCGCAGCGTGGCGGGCTGGCGGTGAACTTCGAAGAAATGATGCTGAGTGCCGCGCTGGATAAAGGACTGCACGATTTAAGTTAATCAGCCGTTTAGTCGGGCGGCGCCCCGCCAGACATTTGCCAGGCAGGGTTTCTCCTGGCGTGGACAAAGCCGGTAACGGGGCAAATGTTTTTCCTTTGGGCATTGAAAATAAAGTGCAAACGCTTCGCGCTTCATTCAGCCCGGTATAATTCGTAGTATATTGTGAGTATTGATGGTTATCAGGTGCTCTTCATGTCTTACTCCATCGGCGAATTTGCCCGGCTCTGCGGGATAAACGCCACCACGCTCCGTGCCTGGCAGCGTCGTTACGGCCTGCTCAAGCCGATGCGAACCGATGGCGGTCATCGGCAGTACAGCGACGAAGATATCCAGCAGGCGCTTAACATTCTCGACTGGGTGAAAAAAGGGGTGCCGGTCAGCCAGGTTAAGCCGCTGCTGGCCCGGCCTGAAACGCGCCGGGCGAACAACTGGCTTGGCCTGCAGGAGAGTATGCTGCAGCGGCTGAATGAGGGGAAAATCGAATCTCTTCGCCAGCTTCTCTACGATGCAGGCCGGGAATATCCGCGCGCGGAACTGGTGACGGAAGTGTTGCGCCCGCTGCGCAGTAAAGTCTCGGCTAACGTACCGGCCATCATGACCCTGCGCGAAATTCTCGACGGCATCATTATCGCCTACACCTCATTTTGCCTTGAAGGGGATAAAAGAGCGCCCGGTGACAACTGCCTGATTACCGGCTGGCATCTGAGTGACCCCTGCGAAATCTGGCTGGAGGCGCTCAGGCGAACCGGCCAGGGACACCGCATCGACGTGCTTCCCGTTCCGCCTGCCGTCCTGGCCCCGGAAATCTTTCCCGATCGAAAATGGCTGCTGGTCACCTCCGGTAAGCTGACGGCGACACGTAAAAAGCAGCTTGAACTCTGGCAGCAGCAGGGTGCCACGCTCGAGGTCATCCCCCTCTAGGCTCGTTTTCCCCTCCACAATATCCTCCCCCAGCGGCCCGCTGAAAACGCGGTGGGCCGAGCAGTGCTATCAAAAAATGAAAATCTCCCGTATCGTCTGTCTGTTTTTAAGTTATTGAAATTTTTTGTTTTTTAAAAATATCACAATCAAAACTTGGACAAATATAAGTATTTGTGCAAGTTTTAAGTATACGATAACGTCAGGTGCTTCACCGCGAGGGTGAAACTCATGGGCACAACGCCAACCGCCATTCATCGCTTTGTTGATTATTACGCCGGGCTGGACAAGCAGCCGCCCTCGGCGCTCGCCGGGCTGTACGCCTCCGATGCCATACTCATCGATCCGTTTGGCGAACATCGCGGGTTGCCTGAGATCCAGCGCTACTTCGCCCACCTGTTGGGCAGCGTGACGTCCTGCCGCTTTGCTATCGATCCCCCGCTATGTGATGAGGCGCGTTTTGCCGTCGGCTGGACAATGCACTGGTCTCACCCGAAGGTCGCCGGTGGAGAAGGGCTGTCCTTGCCTGGCTGTTCGGTGGTTGATCTCAAGAACGACCTGATTATTCGCCAGCGGGACTACTACGATGCCGGAGAAATGCTGTACGAACATCTGCCCCTGCTGGGCTGGGCGGTTCGCAGCGTGAAAAGAAGGGTGCGCCCATGATGACTGTCCTTATTACGGGCGCAAGCTCCGGCATCGGCGCCGGGCTGGCAAAATCCTGGGCCGATGAGGGTCATCGCGTCATTGCCTGTGGCAGAGATGCGGCGCGGCTGGCAACCTTGCAGCTGCACAGCTCAAACATCGCGGTACGCCAGTTCGATATGACCGACCGGGATGCCAGCCGCGAAGCGCTGGCCGGCTGCCGGGCTGATCTGGTTATCCTTTGCGCGGGAACCTGTGAGTATCTGGATCGCGGCCAGGTGGATGCCGCGCTTGTTGAGCGGGTGATGGCGACCAATTTTCTTGGGCCGGTCAACTGCCTGGCCGCGCTTCAGCCTCGGCTTGTTGCCGGCAACCGCGTCGTGCTGGTCAGCTCGATGGCCCACTGGTTGCCATTTCCACGGGCAGAAGCCTATGGCGCTTCGAAAGCCGCGCTGACCTGGTTTGCTAATAGCCTGCGCCTGGACTGGGAGCCGAAAGGGATTGCCGTCACGGTGGTTTCACCGGGCTTTGTGGACACACCGTTAACTCAAAAAAACGATTTTTCCATGCCTGGCCGGGTAAGCGTTGATGCTGCGGTGAGGGCGATTCGCCGTGGCCTGGCTAAAGGCCGCGATGAAATTGCTTTCCCGACCGGATTTGGCCTGATGATGCGCCTGCTGGCGGGGTTACCCGTAGGCCTACAGCGCCTCTTTTTGCGCAGGATGGTTCGCGCATGAACATCGCTATTATCGGCGGCGGTATCGCCGGGCTGACCTGCGCCTGGCGGCTCGCCGGACATCATCAGGTTACCCTCTTTGAGGCGGGCTCCAGCGTGGGAGGCCACACTGCCACCGTGGATGTTGCTACTCCGCAGGGAACCTATGCCATAGACACCGGGTTTATTGTCTATAACGACAGGACTTATCCGCGGTTTATGGGCCTGCTGAGCGAGCTTGGCATCCGTGGGCAAAAAACGCAGATGAGTTTTTCGGTGCATAACCCGCAAAACGGGCTGGAATATAACGGCCACACATTGAGCTCGCTGTTCGCCCAGCGTCGCAACCTGATTAATCCGGCATTTTGGGGACTGCTAAAAGAGATTGTCCGTTTTAACCGACAGGCAAAAGCCGCGCTGGCGGGAGAGATTGATCCCCTGGCGACGTTGCAGGACTTCCTTGCTCAGCAGCAATTCAGCGCCTTTTTTGCACGTCACTACATTTTGCCAATGGGAGCCGCTATCTGGTCCTCTTCGCTGGAAGAGATGCGCCGTTTTCCTCTGGCGCTGTTTCTGCGCTTCTTTGAGCACCATGGCCTGCTGGATATTACTCAGCGTCCCCAGTGGTACGTGGTACCCGGTGGTTCTCGGGAATACATCCGGGCGATGCTGGCACAGCTGGGTGAAAGGCTGACCGTGCATCTCAACTCGCCGGTACAGTGCGTTGTCCGTCATCATGACGGCGTTAACATCCAACTGGAACACTCAAGCCAGGCGTTCGATCAGGTGATTTTTGCCTGCCACTCGGCTCAGGCGCTGGCGATGATTGAGCACCCCACTCAGGCCGAGCGCGAAGTGTTGGGCGGTATTGGCTGGCAGCGTAACGAGGTGGTGTTACACAGCGATCGCCGCTGGCTGCCGGGACGGGAACGCGCCTGGGCAAGCTGGAACTATCGCTTGAGTTCGCAGGAGCGGGCCAGCGCCTGCGTCACTTACAACATGAACATTCTGCAGGGGTTGCCGAAAGAAGCGCCGCTGTTTTGCGTGACGCTTAACCCGGAAACCCCCATCGACCCTCGCTTCGTCTGGCAGCGGTTTGTTTATGAGCACCCGCTCTTTAACCCGCAAAGCTGGCGTGCGCAGGCCCGTCGCGGCGAGATTAACGGCCACCAGCGAAGCTGGTTCTGTGGTGCCTACTGGTACAACGGTTTTCATGAAGATGGCGTGCACAGTGCGCTGGATGTGGTGCAAGGCATTGCGGCCGGAGGAGGGCAATAAGATGAACAGTTGCCTTTATGAGGGGATCTTGCGCCACCGCCGCCTTCAGCCTAAAACGCACCACTTTACCTATCGCGTGTTCATGGCCTGGCTTGATTTAGACGAGCTTGATGCGCTGCCGGGGATTGGCATCCGCCGTAACCGCTTCGCCGCAGCTGCTTTTCACGATGTGGATTACCCGCTGGGCGCACCGCTCAAAGAGAAAGTTCTTGCGCGGGTGAAAGACCTGACGGGGGAGCAGCCTGAAGGGCGAGTCATGCTTCTGACCCAGCTGCGCTACTACGGCTTCCACTTTAATCCGGTCAATTTTTACTACTGCTATGACGGCGATAACACGCTGCGCTGGGTTCTTGCCGAAGTGCGTAATACTCCCTGGAACGAGCGCCATTACTATGCCGTGGATGGACAGACGTCACGTCCGATTGAAAAAGCCTTCCACGTTTCGCCGTTTAACCCGATGGACATGGTGTACCACTGGCGTTTTAACCCCCCCGGCAAAACGCTGCACATGCATATTGAAAATCATCAGGCCTCGAAAGTGTTTGATGCCACGCTGTTGCTGCGCCGTCAGCCCCTGACGCGCAAAAATCTGACGTCCATGCTGCTGCGTTTCCCAGTGATGACGTTAAAAACTGCGGTCGCCATTTACTGGCAGGCGCTGCGGCTGTGGCTCAAACGTGTGCCTGTTTACAATCATCCGGCCAGCAGGAGTGAACGTTCATGACCAATCCCGCCTTCGCGCTTGAACCTGATGTGCCTCGCAGCGTCCGTATCGCACGCTGGCTGCTGTTTCGCTTGTTGAGCGGCATAGATCAAGGGTCTGTCACCGTACGTGAAGGATCGCAGACCTTCCATTTTGGTGATGCAGCCGCCTCACTTAGCGCCGGGGTGCAGGTTATCTCCCCGAGAGTTTACTGGCGAGTGCTCACCGGCGGGAGCCTGGCGGCCGCCGAAGCCTGGATGGACGGTGACTGGGAGACCGAAGAGTTAACCCCGTTACTGCAAATTCTGGCGCTAAACGGGCGTGTTTTAGGGCGGCTGGAAAACGGTTTCCGCCTGCTGGGTAAACCCGTGGAGCGTTTTCGCCACTGGACGCGGCGTAATCACCGGGAGCAGGCTAGGGAAAACATCGCCGCACATTATGATTTGGGCAATACCTTTTATTCGCTATTTCTCGATCAAGAACTGCTCTACTCCAGCGCGCTGTTTGCCTCTGAGGAGCAGGATCTTGCTCAAGCCCAGCGTGCAAAAATGGCGCGCCTGTGTGAACAGCTGACGTTAAAGGCAAGCGATCATCTGCTTGAGATTGGCACCGGCTGGGGGGCGATGGCGGAGTACGCCGCGTCTCACTATGGCTGCCGGGTTACCACCACCACGCTGTCACAGGAGCAATTCGACTGGGCGAAGGCACGCATCGCTCGTGCGGGACTGCAGGACAGAGTCGAAGTGCTGCTTTGTGATTATCGGGATTTGACCGGGCAATATGACAAGCTGGTTTCGATAGAGATGATCGAGGCAGTAGGGCAGCGCTATCTGCCCGCGTTCTTTCGCACCTGCCAGGCACGCCTGCGCCCGGGGGGAAAAATGGCGATACAGGCTATCACCATTCAGGATCAGCGCTACCGGGACTACAGCAAAAGCGTCGACTTTATCCAGCGCTACATCTTTCCCGGCGGTTTCTTACCCAGCGTGACGGTGATGAGTGCCCTGATGACCCGCCACACCGACTTTGTGGTGCGTAATTTGTTTGATATGGGGCCCGATTATGCCCGCACGCTGGCGCACTGGCGGCAGCGTTTTATTCATGCCTGGCAGGAGATTGAGGCGCTGGGGTTTGACGCCCGCTTCCGCCGGATGTGGCTTTATTACTTCGGCTACTGTGAGGCCGGATTCAACGCTCGCACCATCAGCGTGGTGCAGCTGACCGCAGAGCGGGTATGAAACGCTATCTGCAAGTTTTTCTGCTGCTGTGTCTGAGCGCGCTTTCGCCGGCCTCCCACGCTGCCGACTGGCTTAGCTGGCGCAAAGTGGGGGACGCGACCCTGACCTGGGGGCCGTTTACCGTCTATACCTCTCAGCTGCGCACGCCGGATGGGCGCTATCAGGGGCTGAAGAAAGATCAGGCGCTGATCATTACCTATAAGCACGATATCGACCGCCAGGCGCTGGTGGATGCCACCCGCGAGCAGTGGCAGGCGCAGGGTATCCTGGCGAGCGAACCGCGAAGTGAGGCCTGGCTGCGGATGCTGCAAACGCTTTGGCCGGATGTCACCCCAGATGCGCAGCTGGCTTTTGTCCTGACTGACGGGCAGGGCCAGTTCTGGTATCGCGCCTCTGCGGCGCAAAAAAGCTTTACGCCACTAGGGCCGCGACAGACTGCTGATTTCAGTACGCGCTTTCTGGCCATCTGGCTGGGACCCCGAACGCAATACCCTGAGCTGCGCCAGCAGCTGACCGGAGGTGAAAAATGAAACGCATACTGTTACTCACTTTGGGGATGCTGATGCTGTTGGCTGGCTGTAGCACCGAGATTACTGATTATCGTCACCAGCAGCCTACGCTAGACATCTTCCATTATTTCCAGGGCAAAACTGAGGCGTGGGGCATGGTGCAGGATCGCAGCGGGAAACAGCTGCGCCGCTTTCACGTTGAGGTCGACGGCAATGTTGTGGGGGACACCCTGACGCTGAATGAACATTTCCTCTATGACGATGGGGAACAGCAGCAGCGGGTGTGGCGCATCCGCCGCGTCAGCGCGGAACGCTTCGAGGGTACGGCCGGGGATATCGACGGCGTGGCGACGGGCCAGGCCGCAGGGAACGCTTTTAACTGGCGCTACAGCATGAACGTTAAAGCCAACGGCAGCACCTGGCTCCTGCACTTTGACGACTGGATGTACCTCCAGGACGACAAACATATCTTCAATAAAACCGAGATGAAAAAATTCGGGGTTACCGTAGGCACAGTCACGCTTTTCTTCACCCGCAAAGCGTAGTCAGAGAGGATAAAGCTATGAGCACCAAACCTGTGATTGGGATCAGCGGCTGTTTAACCGGTTCGGCCGTGCGGTTTGACGGCGGGCACAAACGTATGGCCTTTGTGATGGAGGGGCTGGCACAAAGTGTGACCTTCAAACCTGTCTGCCCGGAAATGGCGATTGGTCTGCCTGTTCCCCGGCCCGCTCTGCGCCTGGTGAAACTGGGCGAAGGGGAGATCAGAATGCGTTTTAGCCAGGCGCCGCATGACGACGTCACGGAGAAAATGGCCGATTTCGCCACAAACTACGTCTCGGGTCTGGATGGGCTGGCTGGATTTATCGTTTGTGCTAAATCGCCGAGCTGCGGGATGGAACGTGTCAGGCTGTACGACGTGAAGGGCAACCCTGGCCGCAAGGAGGGCGTGGGGAGGTTCACCCAGGCGTTGCTGGAGACATTTCCCTGGCTGCCGGTGGAAGAAGATGGCCGCCTGCACGATCCGATGCTGCGGGAGAACTTTGTGGAGCGCGTTTTCGCGCTGCATGAACTGAACACGCTGCGGGTTAACGGCCTGAGCCGCCGCGCGTTACTCGATTTCCATAGTCGGTACAAACTTCAACTGCTGGCGCACCATCAGGCGGGCTACCGCGAGATTGGGCCTTTCGTCGCCTCGCTGCATCAGTGGGACGACCTGGAGAGCTTCTTTGTGGCCTACCGTGAGAAGCTGATGGCAATCCTTAAAACGCCCGCCTCGCGTAAAAATCACACCAATGTGTTGATGCATATTCAGGGCTATTTTCGTCCAAAGCTGAATACTCGCCAGCGCGGTGAGCTGCGGGATGTGATCCTGCATTATCGCGACGGATTGTTGCCGATCCTGGCGCCTCTGACGCTACTGAAACATTATCTGGCGGAGTACCCGGATCGCTATCTGCTGACGCAGAATTACTTCAACCCTTATCCGGACTATTTAGCGCTGCGGCTCGGGGTAAATTAACCGACCTGAAGAAGGTGGCCGAACCCGTGTTCGGTCTCCGGTTAACGCAGCGGCTGCAGCTCATAAATCCACGCGATGGTGGTGCGGCCATCACGCGTGGTGACCTCGACTTCTACCCGGTCGTACCCGTCTTCAAATTCATCCAGCATCGGCCAGTGTTCATTCAGATTTTGAGAGAGAAACAGGTAGCCGTGAACCTCCGGGCCATTTTCATCCAGCACGATGCCGGGGAAGTCGGCGGCAGCCCCCCAGCCGCGTTCGTAGAAAGTGCCGCGCACATAGCCCGGCAGCCACTCGCCGCCAATGTTTTCCATGATGTGGGCGTTAACGTGACCGGGACGAAGCGTGCCGTAGACAAACAGTGATTCCATTTTTCCTCAACGCGTAAAGCAACGACATCAGGAGTAGAGAAGGGAGTTCAACATACGGCGTATTGGGTCGGCTGGCAACGGGAATTCAAACATAAATGTCTGGGGTGAAACCCTTGATTAATATTATTAATTAAGGAATTAATCTGATGTTGAACTGATTGATTTGTTGAATTGATAGGCTTAGAAAAATTGTCGGATGCGTGTTTAGATGTTTCATTCTTAATTCAAGTAAAAGAATGGTTGTTAATGCTTTAAAGATTGTTTTAATGTTGACCTTTTTTATAATCACCTCTTAATAAAATCGACTTATTTTAAGGTGTGGTATGAAAATATTCGGCCGGCATATAGATTCTGACATATTTAGCCGTGCATCTAACGCTCTGAAAGGATGGGCGGGGGTTCAAAGGGAAATACTTAACGCCATACATAAACATCGATATTATCAGTGCTTCTCTGGTTAGAATGCAAGATACGTCATATAATCGAATTCAGTGGGTTGATGTTGGGTTTATTCTCTCTGTTCCCTCATAAAATATCGTGGGGACTTTTCACGGCGATGTTAGTTTTAAAAACCATGCGGGTTATGAAAATGGCATAATGAAAAATACTTATGCTTTGGCTGAAAGCTATTTTGATGGCATACATAAACCGACCATAAATGATAGAAGAAAAGAGTATTATGCCAGAACGCTGCCGAATCAAACCTATGCTTCAATGATGAACCCAGAATGACTGCTTGATAGGACCAGAGGCCATAATGAAGTCCTCGTTGTAGGAAAGAAAGATGTGAATATTTATGCAGCGACAAAGCATAGCAACCCTGGTTTAAGGTTAACCGCCCCGGTAGAAGTCGTTGGGATATATTGGCAAAGACGTTCAGGTTTAAAAAGAAGTGAGCATGATATGAGGGATGGTAGTCGAGTGGTGGAAATGTTGAAGGCTCTTAACCCAACATTACCAGTGATAGAGCATGAGGTTTTCTGCGATGATTATTCTGATTACTTTGGCCTAAAATAAGCGATCGGCTTAAGGTTTTTTAACGATGCTTAAATTTATAAATCAATCACTTATTATAGGCGCTTGATTTATTTTATTGATGGTTGAACGATTTTTCATGCTCGTTTCTGCACGTAGATCAGGTCAATATCATGATTAAGCTTTATTTTCTATATATTTATTGATATGTTTTTAGAGTGGTGATTGTGAATAAAACATCTTTTATGAGCGAATTGAAAGACATTTATAGTACATCATTGCACCATAATCAGTGGGCTAAAGATTATTTTTTGCTGGATATGCCAAAGAATGAAAGTTTGCATGGCGACATTAATGCTGAAAGGTGTTGGGGGATTTATAACGTCAGTAAAAGAAACCAGCTTGGAATGCTTTTGTTGGGGGAAGAGTCAATGAGAAAGCAAAAGTCATTGGTTCAAAATTTCGGTTTAAACTCTTTTTATGGACATGGAGTGAGTGAACCATGGTTGGGAGGATGGCTTAATAGCAACTCCTGTGCTGATAACTCGATAAGAAAAAGTGGTAGTATTTTGTCTGACAGAATGTGGAATCCCCTAATGAACGATGCATGGCTGTTAGGTGGTATTCATCATTATCAAGATTTTCACTTGGTGTGTGAGGGAATTGGTCATCAACGATTGGTGGATAAAATGAATGAGTTACCTCTACAAACCGCTGTAGGAGCAAGGCAGCTGTTTCGTTTTGGGTGTAATGCACCATCATTTTCAGCGTCAGATCACAATGCTAAGATAATAAGTAATTGGAAAAAATGGTTTGCTGATAATCCCACTGTATTTTATGCCCCTTGGGGGCCGAGGGTTTTCGTTCGTGAAGCAATCGGGTTAATGATTTTTGGTTATAAACCAAAATTTACAGCTCATGAAGTTTTGTTTTATTGCAATGATAAGATGTCAGCAAGAAAGGCGAGTTTCAAAGCATATTTTAACGCCCTGAGTGATGTCGGATACCATGATGGAATTAGTAAAAAAATGAAAGTATTGAACACCCTCCATAACTGGTTATTCCTTTAAATTTTTTGTCCGGTAGGTTATACAGGTTCGAAGCTTAAGCAGTAACTTATCATCGTAAAGCAAAGTGCATTTAATAAAAAACGAAGCTATAGGATGCTCTTCAATTCATTAAGAAAGCAAAAAGCCCGCTTAAGTTTCCTTAAGCGGGCTTCTTAAATATGGCTCCTCTGACTGGACTCGAACCAGTGACATACGGATTAACAGTCCGCCGTTCTACCGACTGAACTACAGAGGAATCGTGTGAACGGGGCGAATATTAGCGTCAGCCATAAAATCTGTCAACAGTAAAAGTAACGCATTAATTCATATGGTTAAATTTACGCCTCGTTGCTGATTTAATGCACCGTATTTCCGGCAGTGCCGGGGGAGTTTTCACGCTCAACCAGGCGCTGGAGTGGATCCTGCCCATAGAACTGGCAAAAACGCTGGTAAAGTGAGGCAAAACGCGGTGTGAAAAGCTGCGGCGCGCTGAAGAAATATTCGGAAAGCACGGCAAAACATTCAGCCGGATCGGTGGCGGCATAGGCGTCGATGCTGGCGGCATTTTCGCCCACCATGTCGATTTCATCCTGAATGCTGTCCATCGCGGCGTGGAGGTCGTGTTCCCAGCCGGCCACATCCCGCAAAGCAATTAACGGTACGCCGCTGGCGCGGTCGCCGTTGCGGCTGTCCAGCTTGTGGGCAACTTCATGAACAATCAGGTTAAAACCGGAGGCGTCGAAGGAGTCCTGCACGTCCAGCCAGTTCAGAACGACTGGGCCCTGCTGCCAGCTTTGCCCGGACTGCACCACCCGCTGGCTATGCACCAGGCCGAAGTCGTCCTGCCATTCGTCATCCACAATAAACGGCGCAGGGTAGAGCAAGATTTCGTGGAAACCGTCCAGCCATTCAATGCCCAGTTCCAGCACCGGCAGGCAGAACAGAAGTGCAATACGGGTGCATTTCAGATCATCCAGCTCAAAACCCTGCAGCGGAACCAGCCGTTTTTGCTGTAAAAAACGGTCCGCAAGGCCAATTAATTTCTGCTGCTCGGTTTCACTGAGTGATGCCAGCACGGGAATGGCTAACGCTTGCTCCCACGGTAACGCGGGGGCGGCGCTTGAATCGGTTGCTTTCCAGGGCCACTTAATCATGTTACTTGCTCGCAAAGTCATCGTTTGAACTGAAACGAAAGAACCCAGACTGTTAAAATGCCGCATAACCTGGCATGATGGCAACCACCAGAACGGAGAGATGCCGGAGCGGCTGAACGGACTAGTCTCGAAAACTAGAGTAGAGGTAACTCTACCGGGGGTTCAAATCCCCCTCTCTCCGCCACTTACTCTGCCTGATTTTACTCTTTCCCCTTCTTCTCTGAAGCGTTATTCATCGCTAATGCTTATGTCTGCTCAGAGACCGACCGACACGTTATCACCTGGCTCGTCTCCTTGGGTAGCGCTTTACAACTATGTCATTAATTTTGTGAGCTAAGTCGTGAGGGACTGGGGGTATTTACTCTTCATGTGTAGAGTCAGGCTGACCTGAACAGCTCCTCCCGCAAGCGCTGCCAGTTTTCCTTCAGCGCGGATGCCGCTAACGGTATTTTCTCCTCCAGCACAGTTATCTCCTCAATGCGGTCGGCTCGGAAGTGGCGAAAGTCGCTTCGGGTTTCACACCAGGCAATCAGCAGGCAGCGCTCAAGGTCATAGCCCAGCACAACCGGCCAGACAATCCTTGCAGACATTTCACCTTTGGCTGCCCGGTAGCGTAGCCGCAGCTTTTTACCTTGCCGAATGGCGGCTCTGATAAGGCGGGTATCCGGCTGCTGCGCTGGCATGATATCCGGCCTGATCGCCACCGCTGAACTTGTGACAGTCCAAGCCAGCCTTTCCGGCAGGGCCGACAGGATTTTCGTCAGCGCATCCCGGGCGTTATTGGCGAGCGTCGCGTCCGGCAGTCTGCTGACAAACTCAGCACCTAACATCAGGGCTTCCAGCTCATCTGGGGTGAACATCAGGGCGGGCATGTCGTAGTCTGCGCTGAGCGTATATCCGCTTCCGGCTTCGCCTTCGACCGGCACCCGCTGCCCGGCCAGGTCGGCGATATCCCGGTAAACCGTGCGTTTCGATACCTCCAGCTCTTCGGCCAGGCGCGCGGCGGTGACCGGGCGGGAGGCGCGCCTGAGGATCTGGATCAGCTGAAATAATCTGTCTGCTCGCCGCATTTTTTAATCCTGTTGCCACCACGCTGGCAGCATGCCTGGGGGATGATACCGTCAGGGCCGCGCCGTTCGCCGCCCATAAGGAGATCATCAATGAAATTTGTGTCTGTCCGTCTGATTACGCAAAACATGCAGCAAATGGTGCCGTTTTATGAACAGGTGACCGGCGCTCGCGCCGACTGGCTGGCCCCGGTTTTCGCCGAAATTATCACGCCGGTGGGGGTTATCGCCATAGGGAGCGCGGAAACCGTCCCGCTCTTTAAAGCGGGCAGTGCGGAGCCTGCCAGCAACCGCTCGGTCATTCTGGAGTTTAGGGTGGAGGATGTGGACGCGGAGTTTGCCCGGTTAAGCGACCACGTTGAGATGGTACATGAACCCAAAGAGATGCCGTGGGGCAACCGCACGATGCAGTTTCGTGACCCGGAGGGCACGCTTATTTCACTCTACACGCCGGTCACTGAGGCGGCGAAAAAGCGGTTTGCGCGCTAAATACAGGCGCGCTTTTTAGCGATCAGGTGCTCATCCACTGGCGCAGGTTTTCCAGCATCGCCATGCACTTTTGCAGCTGCTCTTCGGCAACAAACTCATCGGGCTTGTGCCCCTGGTCCATGCTGCCGGGGCCACAAATCAGTGTGGCAATCCCGGCTTCATCAAAAAGCCCGCCTTCGGTGCCAAATGCCACGGTGCTGAAATCAGCGCTGTCGCACCACTGCGCCAGCCATCGGGCAAATTCTGACTGGGCGTCCGTCAGCAGGCCGGGGTAGTGACTCAAGGGAGTAAACCGGATGGCGCTTGCCGGGGAGATGTTTTGCATGGCGGGCACCAGTTTTTGCTGCGCATAGCCCTGAATGTCGGCGATCGCCGCTGTGGCTTCGACGCCCGGCAGGTAGCGGATTTCAAAATCAAACTGGCATTCCTGCGGCACAATGTTCAGCGCGCTGCCGCCGTGAATGGTGCCAACCTGGAGCGTACTGAACGGGGGATCAAAGCGGGCATCCGTCTTTTGGGTCAGCGCCTCGCGAACTTCTCCCAGTTTGCCGATAAGCCGGGCGGCATATTCAATGGCGTTCACCCCTTCTGGCGCATAGGCAGAATGGCAGGCATGGCCATGCACCTCGCAGCGCATGGCGATTTTCCCTTTGTGCCCGTAAACCGGGCGCATGTCGGTTGGCTCTCCGACAATGCAAAGCGCGGGTTTCTCTTTGGAAGCACGGAGGTGCTCCACCAGGCTGCGCACGCCAAGGCAACCGACCTCTTCATCGTAGGAGAAGGCGAGGTGCAGCGGTATTTTCAGCGGCTGTGAAAGAAACGCCGGGACGGAGGCCAGCACGCAGGCGATGAAGCCCTTCATGTCCGCCGCGCCGCGCCCGTAGTAGCGGCCCTTCCGGTAAGTCATGTCGAAAGGAGGGACGCTCCACTGTTGCCCGTCCACCGGCACCACGTCGGTATGGCCGGACAACATAACTCCGCCGCCGCCTGCCGGGCCAAACACCGCATAAAGATTGGCTTTACGCCCGTCTTCACTGTGAAACAGCGCCGCGCTGATGCCCCATTCGGCAAGGTAATCGCGAATATCCTCGATCAGCGCCAGGTTCGACTCCCTGCTGGTGGTGTCTCGCGCCAGTAACTTCTGCAATAAAGGAATCAGTTGGCTATTCATCGCCTGGCACGCCGTAGCTGGGGGCTTCTCGCGGATCGAGCGCACGGATCAGGTAATCCTGCATTTGCGGTTTATAGGCCAGCCAGAGCGAATGCAGCGCGGCAATCGGGTTATCGTCCGCCCAGTCCACGCGCAGGTCGGCAACCGGCCAGGCTACGGTGTCCACCACTTTTAACGCCGCCGAGTGTACCGGCCCGGCTTCACCGCCTTTTTCCAGCGCCGCTTCAAGGGCGGCCATCAGCCTGTCAGCCAACGGGCCGGGGCATTGTTCGAAGCGTTCGATCATGGCGTTAATTACTGACTTATCGGCCAGCATATTGCCCGCCGCCACGCAGTTGTCCCCCTCCACGGCGTGGTAAATGCCCAGTGAATTAACGCCACTGTGGCAGGCGGTTTTGCCGTTGCTGTCGATGACCGTCACCTGCCGGTAGTCGCCGTGTAGATGTTCACTGGCGACCAGCCTTAGCGCCTCCTGCGGCGTGGCACCTTCGCCCAGCTTCGACAGCACCATCGGGCCCAGCGCGGGCAGGGTAATATTCTGGCTCGACACCGCGCCGACGCCCGGCACCAGCCACGGGCAGCGAGCGCCGACCGCGATGCTGGACGAGCTAATGGCGATGCCAAGCTGGCCGGTATCCCGGCAGCGTGCGGCGATGGAAAAGGTCATTTTTCCCCCTGAGTGTCGTCCGGTATCACCGCGATAACGTCGATTTCCATCAGCCACTGCGGCTGGCCGAGGGCGGAAACCACCAATCCGGTAGAAATGGGAAAGACGCCTCTCAGCCATTTGCCGACTTCCTGATACACCGGCTCGCGGTAGCGCGGGTCGATAATATAAGTTGTGGTTTTTACGATATGGGAAAGGTCGCTCCCGGCTTCTTCCAGCAACTGTTTAACGTTTTTCATCGCCTGCTCAGCCTGCGCCTGCGGGTCGCCCAGCCCAATCAAATTCCCTTCAAAATCCGTCCCGACCTGCCCGCGGACATAGACGGTGTTTCCGGCGCGCACCGCCTGGCAGAGATCGTTGTTCAGCGACTGGTTAGGGTAAGTCTCTTTGGTGTTAAACATGCGAATACGGGTATGCGTGGGCATCGGTTAATTCCTTGTTGGCAAAAAGGTTAGCGCTGGGAAGCGTCGAGATAACGGCTGTACTTGCGCTGGGTTTCAATGTGGTCGGCGACGTATTTCGCGTCATGCCACACGCCCCAGATAAACGTCGAGCCCCGGCGGGAAAGCCACGGCAGGCCGAGAAAATAGACGCCCGGCTCGCTGGAAACGCCGCGCTGGTGGCGGGGTTTGCCCTGAGCATCAAAAGCATCCACGTTGAGCCAGCCGTAGTCCGGGGCGTATCCGGTTGCCCAGATAATCGACGTGATGCCCGCTTCGGCAAGGTTCAATTCCAGCGTGGGCTGGGTGACGCACAGCGGGTCGGCCGGGAAGACACGGGCCTGCGGCTCTTCGGGCAGATCTATCCCATTACGGGCAATCCACGCATCGGCGGCGTCCAGCAGGGCCAGGTAGCTTTCGTCGCCCTGGCGGATGTTGTGCGCCAGGTTATCTTCAAAAAAGACTTTCCCTCCGGCAAACCGCTGGGTCAGGCCGACGAGGTGAATGCCCTGGTGCGCGAGGGCCCGGAAATCAACGGTGTGGCCGCCGCGTGCGCCGCTCACTGCAATGGTGACGTGTTCTTTGCCGGGTTGATTGGCCGCCGCATCCCATAGCCCAAGCACCCCCAGCCACCAGCAGAAGTCTCGGTTACGGTAGGCGCGGGGAGGGCGGTCGTGGGCACCCACGGACAGGTAAACCTGCTTGCCCGCACGCTGTAGCTCATCGGCGATTTGTACTCCGGAGGAGCCTGCCCCCACCACAAGCACCGCGCCAGCCGGTAGCTGAGCCGGGTTTTTGTAGGCGGCGGAATGAATCTGATGCAGCCTGTCATCTGCCGGGGCAATAGCCGGGACGACGGGGCGCTGGAAAGGCCCGGTGGCAGCCACGATATGCTTTGCTTCGACAATACCGTCGCTGGTTTCCACCGTGAAACCCGGCCTGCCGTGATGGCGCGTCACGCTTTTCACTTCTACGCCGGTTTTTACCGGCGCTTCAAATTTCCGGGCGTAGTTTTGGAAGTAGTTCGCCACCTCGTCTTTGGGGATAAAACTGTCCGGGTCGGCGGCGTCAAATTCAAGGCCAGGAAAGCGGTCGTGCCAGGCCGGACCGTTGGCGACCAGCGAATCCCAGCGGCCGCTGCGCCAGGCTTCGGCAATGCGATTTTTCTCCAGCACCAGATGGGGAATGCCGAGGTGCGTCAGGTGCTCGCTCATGGCGATCCCGGCCTGGCCGGCACCAATCACAAGGGTATCTGTCAGTGTTTTTATTTCGGTCATGTCTGTTTCCTTGGTGCTCGGGAAATAAGGTTCAGCGCAGCTTCGCGATGGCACAAGGTTATTAAGCGGCAGACATTCCGTAAAATATTATAAATCTAGGGATAAGGTATAAATAAAGTATCCTCCAGCTATGGGCTATGAATTTCCTGTATTTTAATACGGTGAAACACCACTTTTTAATTTTCGCCCAGGGTTTTCGGCATCAGCTCAAAGGTGCGGCAGTAATCCATAAATAAGCGCGTCGGCCGGGTCGGCTCGTTATTGCGTAAATAAGCCATCACCAGCGTAGAGGCCGCCATATCATCAATGATTTCCACCTGCTTAACGCGCTGGCCGTCATAGGTTATGTCGGTGCAGGGGCGGGTGACCAGCACCGAAAATCCCATGCCCTGGCCGACCATGCAGCGCACCATTTCAATCGACGGCGAACTGTAGGCCACCTCCGGGTGCAGGCCTTTGTCGGTGAAAATGTTCATGAAGTAGCTTTTGCTGGGAATAACGTCCAGCAGGATCATCGGTTCACGGCTGAGTTCTTTGAGCGTGACGGTGGTTTTTTTCGCCAGCGGATGAGCCGCAGGCAGCAGAGCGTAAGGCTTCTGCGGGGCGTTCAGTTTTTCGGTATGCAGCGTGCTCTCTAACTCCAGGTTGTACATAAAGGCGAGGTCGAAGCGCCCGCGGTGCAGCCCGTGGGTCAGCTCATTTTGCTCCCCGTCGTACAGTCGGATGGTTATGTCAGGATAAAGCTTGCGAAACCCGGCGATGAGCCTCGGCAGATAAAGCGGGGCCGCGGACTCGAAGCAGCCGATGGCGATGGTGCCGGAAACCAGGTCGTTATCCGCTTTGGCATTTTGCTCAAACTGGTATGAAAGCCGCAGCAGCTCGCGAGCTTTTTCATAAAACCGCAGCCCACCGGGCGTGAGCGAAACGCCCTGCGCGTGGTGGCGAATAAAAAACTGCTGCTCAAAAGTGTCTTCCAGGTTTTTGATGGCAATGGAAACGGAAGGCTGGGCGATATGCAGCTGCCTTGAGGCTTCAGCGATGCTCTGCGCCTCCACGACGGTGACAAAGTACTTGAGCTGCTTGAGCGTGAAATGTGTCATGGCGCTAACCCCGCTTTTTTATTGTCAATGCAGCCTTGAAGAGAGTTTCAGGCTATGCAGTCAGTTTGCAGCAAGGCTCATGCCAGGTGTCACAGTGGTGGACACAAACGGTAAAATTATGCCCTGAAAAAATATTTTCATTTTTATTGGCCACGAATTATCCCCAAAAAGTGGCAGACGAAAAATAATCCGCACCTTTTTGGTGCGGGTGAATATTTTGAGCCGCTATTATCTGCCTGAAATATGTCTTTATTGGCTTTTCTTCGGCGAATTAATATCTTGCGCTGCGCTGGTGCAAAAAAATAACCATTGCATTAAAACAATTTTTTATAGAGGTAAGGCATATTTTTCGTCCTTTATCCCGACGCGCTTCTCCTGCAGCATGGCCCCATCGCAAACGCTCATCGAGTGATTATCGTCCTGGCGAATATATTGCAAGGCATTCCCCGGCGCGAAAATCATCCGTTGTTTCAGGTGCCGCCGTTTGGGCATCCATAAAAATGATTAACCACCTGCACTGGAGTCATCGCATGTTTACATCCTCACACAGCAAGGCGTTATTTTCCTGCATGGCGGCGGCGCTGCCTTTACTGCTCAGCGGCGGGGCTCAGGCGGTCGTGATGACCCCCGGCCAGCTTACGGTGGGGAGCGATATTACCTTCCCGCCTTACGAATACCTCGACGGCAAAACCCCGGCGGGCTTCGATATTGAATTTATCAACGGCGTGGCCGAAGCGATGAAGCTGCAGCCCAATTATGTGGATACCCGCTTCACCAGCCTGATCCCCGGCCTGCAGGCGAAACGCTTCGAGCTGATTGCTTCCGCGCTGTTTATCACCCCGGAGCGCCAGAAGGTGATCGACATGGTGCCTTACCTGAAAACCGGCGAGTCGCTGCTGACGCTGAGCAATGCCAGCTTCAAGCCAACCAAGCCGGAAGAGCTTTGCGGGCATAAAGTCGGGTCGATGCAGGGCACTTACTGGCTGGAAAAACTGCACACGCTGTCGGCGGATTACTGCGTGAAGCAGGGGCTGAAGCCGATTACGGTCAGCGAATTCTCAACCGACCCGCAGACAACCCAGGCGCTGCTTTCCCACGCGGTTGAAGTGCAGATGACCGATGCCGCCGTGGCAAGTCAGGTGGTGGACAAAATGAAAGGGCGGCTGGCGGTGACCTCGACCGACCTGCTGTACCCGGTGCTGGTGGGGCTTGGGGTGAGTAAAACCAACCCGGAGCTGAAAAAAGCGCTGAACGACGGCATTGCGGCCTTTAAAGCGAGCGGCAAGTACTCGGCATTAGTGAAAAAGTATCACCTGGCGGAGCCGTCCGAAGCCGAAATTCAGGCCAGCAGTTTGTAATCATTACCGCCCGGGAGTACAGATATGTCGTTTGACTGGAACTATTTATTCAGCCTGTTTAGCAATGCCGATTTTTGGCAGGCAACCTGGACCGTGATTAAGCTGAGCCTGCTGAGCTGGGTAATCAGCATTGGCTTTGGCTTTCTTCTGGCGCTGGGCAAACAGGCGGCGTCTCCCTGGCTCTCTTTACCGGCGCGGGCCTATATCTGGCTGTTCCGCAGCCTGCCGTTGCTGGTGCTGCTGATTTTTGTCTATAACCTGCCTCAGGCGCTGCCCGGCAGCTCGGCCTTGTTAAGCGACCCGTTCTGGGCCGGGCTTATCGCGCTGGTGCTGAGTGAAACGGCCTATATTGCCGAGATTCACCGTGGTGGCCTGCTGGCTATCCCTCGCGGGCAGCGTGAGGCCGCCCATGCCCTGGGGCTGCGCTACGCCGGCATTCAGTGGCTGGTCATTGTGCCGCAGGCGCTGCGGGTGGCGCTGCCGTCGCTGGCGAACGAATACATCTCCATTGTGAAACTTAGCTCGCTGGTTTCGGTGATTTCACTGACCGAGATCCTGATGGTTGGGCAGCGGCTTTACTCGCAAAACTTCCTGGTGATGGAGACCATGGCGGCGGTGGCTTTCTATTATGTGTTTATCGTGACCGTTTTTGATTTCCTGCTGAAGCTGCTGGAAAAACGACTGGATGTTACCCAGCGCAAAACCGCACGCCTGCCGGAAGCCGAACTGGAAGCGATGGCGGCACAGGAAAGCGGGCTGGTTGCTCGCCCGGCTCTGGCAGTGAATGTTCCCGCGCTGCAGGCCCGCAAGCTGCACAAGGCCTACAACAACGTGGAGGTGCTTGGCGCGGTGAACCTGGACATCAAGCCCGGTGAAGTGGTGTCCGTTATTGGCCCGTCTGGCTCCGGCAAAACCACGCTGATTCGTCTGCTGAACGGCCTCGAGCAGTTGGATAACGGCGAGATCCTGATCAACGGCCAGCCGTTTATTCGCCTGGAAAAACACGGGGCCCAGAAGCCGCAGTATGTGGAAAACGCCGCGCACCGGCTGAACATCGGCATGGTGTTTCAGGGCTTTAACCTGTTCCCGCACTTAACGGTGATGAAAAACCTGATGCTGGCCCCGCACTACCATCGCCTGGCGACGGATGCAGAGCTGAAGCGCGAGGCCTGCGTGTTGCTGCGCAAAGTCGGCATGCTCGAGCACGCCCACAAATACCCGCACCAGCTTTCCGGCGGGCAGCAACAAAGGGTGGCGATTGCCCGGGCTTTAATGATGCGTCCGCAAATCATGCTGTTCGATGAGCCTACCTCGGCGTTGGATCCTGAAAAGGTGAATGAGGTGCTGCAGGTGATTGAGAACCTGGCGGAGGAGGGCATCACGATGGTGATTGTCACCCACGAGATGAACTTCGCGTTCAGCGTGTCGGACAGAATTGTGTTTATGGAAAAAGGGCGAGTTGTTTGCGATGACTCTCCTCAGGCGCTGCGTAGCGGAGAGAACCCACGTATTACCGAATTCCTGAAAGACGTAAACCTGGCCCCTGTCACGGCCTAAAAAAAACGGGCTGCGGTAACATTATCCTGCCGCAGCCCGGGTGGATTAAATCTCTATTACCTTCACGCCGGAACTGCGCGCCATTCGTATACACTCCGCCGTATCGTCTCCTCCAGGAAAGGCCAGCAGTACGTCGGGGCGGCTGTCCTCCAGCATAAACAGATTGCGACGGGTTTCCGCGTATTTACCGTGCAGCGCCCAGTTGGCCGGGTAGCGAATGACGTGCATGTCGGTGCCGCGTGCCCAGGTTTCAATGGCGCCGCCAAGCGACTGATGTCCCCCGTGGATCAGCACATTCATTGTCTGCGTGCTGGCATATAAATCCAGCACGCGGGTGAGGGTATGGGTGTCGGCATAAAACCGACCTGCGCAAATTAAAACTCTCACTTTTCTGTACCTTAACGTTGCTTTCCTTGAAAAGATGCTTCGTCCACCTTGCGGCGGTTATTGTTTTTTAAGCGTCCGGCGGCGTTTCGATAAAGCGCAGTGACTTATCGCCCAGACGGTCAATCACCGGGTAGGCCACGGCCGCGATGTGGTGATGTACGCGGCGGTAGTCCCGCAGCACTCGCTGGAAAATGTCGCCGGATTCCGCCCAGGCATTTTTGTCCTCTCGCAGTTTTTTGAAGTGCTCGCGGCTGGCGGAAGCCTCGAGCTGACGAATAGTTTCCTTGCGCTGTACCAGCTGATGGGCAGCGGATAAATCTTCACGCATAAACGCGGCGATGCCGAGGCGCAGGCTGGTGAGGATCTCCGCGTGCAGCAGGCGAATATTGTGTAATTCAAAGTCGCTGAACAGTTCGCCACGGCGCGCGCGGCGCGTAGCTAACTGGGTCAGGTTGCTGGAAAGAATGTCCCCAGCATGCTCGAAGTTGATGATGAACATCAGGATCTCTTGGGCGCGATCGGCATCCGCGTCATTCAGCCCGTCATGGCTGATATCGGCCAGGTAAGCACGCACCGCCGCGCTGAGCAGATCCACCGACTGATCAAGTTGGCGAATCTCATCGGCGGCCTGCTTTTCCTGGGTGACAAACAGCACCAGCAGGCGGTCCAGCATGATGGTCAGCATATCGGCTGCGCGCAGCGATTCACGGACTGAGTTAGACAGGCCGATGTAAGCCACTTCGAGGCCGGCATCGTCCAGATACATCGGCATCCCAGGGTCGCCCACGCGCTCTTCTTCCGGGAACAAACGCTCCAGGAAACGAGCCATCGGCGCGGTCAGACCGATAAACAACAGCGCGAGCACGGCGCTAAAGGCCGTGTGGAACCACACCACCAGCTGCGGCGTGCTCAGCCCGGACTTCTGCGCGAGATCCGTCAGCAGCGGGAGCATTAAGAGCGCCAGCGCGCAGCCGACCAGGCGAACAATCAGGTTGCCAACCGGCAGGCGACGAGCCACGGCGGAGCCCGCGTTCAGCACCGGCGGCAACGCCCCACCAATATTGGCTCCCATCACCAGGATCAGCGCTGTTTCTGGCCCCATCGCGCCGGTGGCCGCGAGGGAAGCGATCAGCAAAATGATCGCCACGCTGGAGTGGCACAGCAGCGTCAGGATCGCGGCCACCAGCAGGGCGATTAAGATATCACCCTGCAGCCCCTGCATCACGGCGTGAAACACCGGCGTGACTTCGATTTCTGCCAGCGTGCCGCTCAGTAAATGCAGGGCAAGCAGCATCAGGCCGAGGCCAATCAGGGCGCAGCCCACGCTCTCAAAGTTGGAATGGTCGCGCAGCTTGAAGACCACAAATCCGGCCAGCAGCAGCAGCGGGATGGCCATTTCCATATTGAAGCTCATCAGCTGTACCACCAGCGTGGAGCCGATATTCGCGCCGAGCATCACCGCCAGGGCTGGGGCAAGGCTCAGCGTCCCGGCGGCGGTGAATGACGTCGCCATCATGCTTACCGCGGTGCTGCTTTGCAGAACGCCGGTAATGCCGATCCCGGCGAGCAGGGCCGTCCAGCGGCTGGTGAGGTGGCGTCCCATCCAGTTGCGCAGTGGCGTGCCGAAGCCGCGCTGCAGCGCAGTTGAAATCATATGGCTGCCCCAGAGCAGCAAAGCGATGGCGCCAGCCAGGTTAATTAACAGAGTAGTTCCGGACATAATCAATTCCCCCTCTTCAGGGCGGGTGGTGTAACAAAACGCAGTAACCTGATCGAAAAACGATGTATGGCGCTGGCGAGGTTCAGTAACGCTTTCGCGTGTCGATAATTGATTTTCCCTCCGGCGAACCAGGCCAGGGCGTGGACGCGAAGGGTGCGGGTTATTTTCATTAAAAATAAGACAACCAGTGCGATGGTCTTATTTTTAATCAGGAAAATAATGGAATGTTGCTTTTCCATAATGCTTTCCAGCTTGTGTTACTTGCCTGAAAGGTGCCGCCGAAGCGGCACTTTTTTTACCTTACTTAACGCAGCGTTAGTGCCACTGCTTGAAGCGACGCATGTAGAACGTTTTCATGCCCTGAGCCACGCAGCAATAGGCGAGCAGGGTAGCCACCAGCCACGGGAAGTACTGCCACGGCAGCGCCTGCAGCCCAACCAACGGCCCGAGCGGAGAGAACGGTACGTAAATCCCAATCGCCATAATCAGCCCGGTCATCATGAGTACCGGCCAGGCGGCGGTGCTCTGAATGAACGGAATTTTCTGGGTACGCAGCATGTGCACCACCAGCGTCTGCGACAGCAGGCCTTCAACGAACCAGCCGGACTGGAACAGGGTCTGCATGTGCTCGCTGTTGGCGCTGAACACAAACCACATCAGCGCGAAGGTGGTCATGTCAAAAATGGACGACGTCGGGCCAATCCAGACCATGAAGCGGCCAATGTTTTTGGCATCCCACTTGCGCGGCTTGCTCAGGAACTCTTTGTCCGTTTTGTCCCACGGCAGCGCGAGCTGGGAAATGTCGTACATCAGGTTTTGCAGCAGCAGCTGGATCGCAAGCATCGGCAGGAACGGGATGAATGCGCTGGCGACCAGCACCGAGAACACGTTGCCGAAGTTGGAGCTGGCGGTCATGTTCAGGTACTTCATGATGTTGCCAAAAGTCTCGCGGCCTTTGATCACGCCTTCTTCCAGCACCATCAGGCTCTTTTCCAGCAGGATGATGTCGGCGGATTCCTTGGCAATATCGGTGCCGCTGTCGACCGAGATACCGACGTCGGCATCGCGCAGGGCAGGGGCGTCGTTAATCCCGTCGCCCAGGAAGCCCACGGTATGGCCGTTGGCCTGCAGCGCCTTCAGCACGCGAGACTTCTGCAGCGGCGTCAGCTTGGCAAACACGGTGCGCTCTTCTACCAGCTGCTGGAGGGAGGTGTCGCTCAGTTGCTCAATCTGCGGGCCGAGTACCGGCTCACCCGGCTCCAGCCCGACCTGGCGGCAGATGCGGGTGGTGACGATGGCGTTATCGCCGGTCAGCACTTTCACCGCTACGCCAATGTCCATCAGAGCAGCAATTGCCGGGCCTGCACTCTCTTTCGGTGGATCGAGGAAGGTGAGGAAACCGCGGATAATCAGGTCGTGCTCATCGTCGGTGCCGTACTGTTTTTTCGCCTCGGCTTTAGGAATATCGCGAGTGGCCACTACCAGGACGCGGAAACCGTCTTTGTTATAGTCATTGGTCATTGCCAGCATGGCGTCACGACGCTGATTATCCAGCGCGACTACCTTGCCGTTCTCTTCCATGTGGGTGGCAATGCTCAGCATCTCTTCCACGGCGCCTTTGCACACCAGCAGGTGATTGCTCTGGCTGTCCTTCACCACAATCGACAGGCGGCGGCGGACGAAATCAAACGGCATCTCGTCGACTTTGCTGTAGCCCTGCGGTTTGACGAAGTTTGGCTCATTGTCAGAGAAGTAAATGACTGCCTGATCCATCAGGTTTTTGATGCCGCTTTGGTGGTAGCTGTTCAGCCAGGCCAGCCCCAGCACGGACTCGTTTTTCTGGCCGTTGGTGCCCACGTGATGCTCGAGGATGATCTTATCCTGAGTCAGCGTCCCGGTTTTGTCGGTGCACAGCACGTCCATTGCGCCCAGGTTCTGGATAGCGTTCAGGCGCTTAACCACCACTTTACGCTTCGCCATCGCCACCGCGCCTTTGGCGAGGTTGGCGCTGACGATCATCGGCAGCATTTCAGGCGTTAACCCTACGGCTACCGCCAGGGCAAACAGCAGGGCATCCCACCATTCGCCTTTCAGCAGGCCGTTAATCAGAAACACCACCGGCACCATCACCAGCATAAAGCGGATCAGCAGCCAGCTGACGCTGTTCACGCCGCGGTCGAAGGCCGTTTGCGCGCGGCTGCCGACAATCGCTTTAGCCAGTGAGCCAAAGTAAGTGCGTGGCCCGGTGGCAACCACCACAGCCTGCGCGGTACCGCTGACCACGTTGGTGCCCATAAAGCAGATGTTAGGGATATCCAGCAGGTTTTCGCTGTCGATCGCCTTATCGTGCGCGGACTTTTGCGCCACGTCGCCCAGGGTGTCGTATTTCTCAATCGGCAGCGCTTCACCGGTCAGCACGGCCTGGCTGATAAACAGATCCCGGGACTCAATGAGGCGCACGTCTGCCGGGATCATGTCCCCCGCATAGAGCTGCACGATATCGCCCACGACCAGTTCACGCATCGGGATTTCACGCGGGGTTCCTTTTTGCCCTGCGTGTTCACGACGCACAACCGTGGCGGTGGTGCGAACCATCGCTTTTAGCGCCTCGGCAGACTTCGCCGAGCGGTGCTCCTGCCAGAAACGCACCAGGCCGCTGAGCGCCACCATGGTGCCGATGATAATCACCGTCGTCAGGTCGCCGTCTTCGCCGTGGCTGGTGGGCAGCCAGTAATCGGTAAAGAAGCTGATCCCGGCGAGAATGCCGAGCACGTAGATAAATGGGTTATTAAATGCCATCAGCAGCTGAACCAGCGCGTGAGGCGGCTTGTCATGGGCAACTTCGTTCAGGCCATCCCGCTCCAGCCGGGCGCTGGCGTGGGCTTCCTGCAGCCCTTCCCGGGTGGTGTTCAGGTTGACCAGGGTTTCTGCGATGCCGTTTTTGGCTTCCTGGGCGGCACGCATAGACAGCGTGCTTTTTTTATTACGGTTCTTGGTTTGTACAGTCATGGTGGTGCTCCTGTCGCCGGACGGCAGCAGACTCTTTAAGGTAAACGCCAGATTAAGGGCGGCCAAAAATAGCCCGATGCCGCATGAGCGATCGGTTTTAAATTAATTTCGCACAGGATTTCTCACTATTTATTTATTAAAAATAAACAGGTAAGAAATTTATATTTTCTTTTCTCGGGACGTGTTTATTCCTGCTGAGAAATATGCCAGAAGGCATCAGCGAATAAACAGGTACCAGCAGTGACGTAACTCAGCGAGGCGCACGGAAGCGGGCTGCGACATAGCGCGCAGACGAACCTACGGCGTAACGGCTGAATCAGGCTACGAAGGGTCGACTTTGTGGGTCTTCGCCATCAGAGAAGCTGCAACGACGCTCCAGCTGGCCGGTGACAGGACTGACACGCCAGTTAGTGATGCGTTGATTCAACTCACTGATTTTCGAAGAGAAAATTGAGTTTGACTGTTTTTTGCGTGCGGACAACACCCGATCGCGGAGCGGCCGGACACGCAGTGTTGATGTCATTGTTTTGACACCAGGAAAAAGGGTAGATTTGAAGTTCATAACACACCTCGGGACCGTGAAAACCCTGGTCGAGGTGGGACAACACGAGAGCATCAGGCTCCGGCGAGACACACCAAAACGAAGAAGTGATCACAATCGATTTCATGTTTACTTTCCCGAACCGCCATTAAGGCCATGTTCGGGCAGCTACTAAATTCAGTATCCATTAGTCTCTTATGTCAGGTTAGGAAAGGCCGCAACTTCGGCCCGTGAAATCTACCCATGGGCAGTACTATTGTCAACCCGCGAGTGGAAATTAAATGTGTTCGTTTATATTTCAGTGAGGGAATATTGAGGGAAGAGAATAAAGGGTATTTTTGTCTCTCTTGCAAAATCGAGTTTTCCTTCTCCCAGGAAGGGGCACTTCGTCAAAAATACGCACTATGAAGAACCGGCTGGGTTTTGGGGTTCAGTACACGTCATTCCCCTAAGAACTCAGACTCCCGGCGAAATAAATCGGCCGCTGAAGCGGCAAACCTCCGTTTTATCTCCTGGTCCTGACTCGGTCGAGATGCGTTCCCGACGCTCTCAACCTCCAGCCGTTCCCGACGGCCGGAGACTGGCCAGTCGGAGAGGAAACGGAGGTGATTTAAGCCGGTACCGTATCTCGCTGTACGGCTAGTGTTTCCCTCAACCACAATGTCGCTTCTGGTTTTACCCTCCACCTGAAAGGGAGAGAGAATAAACCATGTTTCCGCAGCTAGTTTTCTCCCTCGCCCCTTTGGGGAGAGGGCCGGGGTGAGGGGACGGTTTGTTTCGGTTCTTGCTAGGGACGAGGTGTCACCACTATTAAGTATTTTTCTTAAACCAAATCAAACCCTGCCGACTTTGATTTGAGAAAAGATTGAGCACGTTTGTATTCCTCTATTATTCAAAACTTTCCGTAAATGTTAATTCATATGTATAATCTTTGGGTTGCGTTAATACTCTGACTTTCGGTCTTTGAGTGCCAAAGAACGTTTTTTTGAATGGGATGAATTCCATTGTTAAAGAAAAACTGATGTTACTTTTGTCTCTCATGGCCAAAAGAGTATCGCCCTTTGTCACCAGCGCTGAAATCTTACCCCCTGCGGATATTGAAATATAATGTTTTTGATTTTTCGTGTAGAAGTTAAAAAGAACAAAAGAGTTCCTCACATCTAGCCCAACGCATAAAACATCATGGTTTTTATATTTTATCTTTGAGTGGTCCATTATCACCTGATAAAGCCCCTGGTGAATGAAGGCCAAGCCAGTTATATTATCTTTAATCCAGATGGTATTTTGCGATGCTGAGGATATTTTAATTAATGTATTGAAATCATTAGCGCGGATGCCCTCAATGCAGTATGCAAGGCGAGGAATATCATTTTTCATTGACTCTAAAGTATTATCGGGAGGAGTAGTGATGCATTTGCCAATTTCTGCGTTAATGTCTTTTTCAATACTGAATAACACACTTGGAGAAAATGGCATGTTGGAGGTATTTGGCATTTTATTCCCTATTGATTGTCATACACAGATGCAAAGTTAAGGTACACGCCAGCCTGGTTTTCCTCTATAAACAGGATATTAATTAAGACTTCAATTAAGAAGAGTGTGCTTTTTCATGATGACAGGGCGAAGGAATCTAATGGCGCACGCATTAAGTGGTCTTTGGCAGCAAGATATTTATTTACATTAAAAGTGATAAGTAGTCGTGATGAGGCATTGCCTGCCTCAGGCCTGCTCCGGCAAAACGCTCTTATTCCTGACGAGGAAAACATCCATGCGTGATATTAATGTGGAGGGTTAACAGTGCTGGTCATGGTAAAGCCTGTCTCTTTTATTATGCTGCTTGTCGTGATGCCGTTGTTTTTGGGAAGCCATTTGCCGCCAGGCCTAAGTCTCACGGCGATTAAGAATTTTCCTTAAGTTAAATCAAACCCCACTGACAAGGCCTATTTATGCCCTACAGGCTTTGATTTGAAACAAAATTTAACGCTTCTGACGGTTCATCTACTGCGCTAGTGTGATAAAAATCACATTATGACGGCGGGGGAACTGCCGTCGACAACCCGTTTTTGTTTCAGTTGAAAAGTTAGGTCGAACGTTATGGATGCGAAACCAACTCGCAGCCCCGGCGGTAAAATTGCGCTGTGGCTGTTCTATGCTTTTTGTTTGTACATCGTTTGGGCAATGGTGCGTTATTTTTGGGTCGTCAGCGGGGTAACCAGCGGCGATTTAGGCACCTTCAGCGGTAAACTCCTCGGCGCGCTGATGGGGTTGCTGGTGCTCGGGTCCGTTGCGGCGGTGCTGGGCTGGATAGCGTGGTACACAAGGCCGCGTGCTTATCCCGTTCGCGCCAGAGAAAACCGGCTGCGTTGAAACCAGATTGCCCGATGAGCCACCTGCATTTGCGTGGCTCAGGCTGTATACCTTCCCGCTGTAAAACTTCCGCTGAAGCCAGCCTATTTATTTCATGCTCTTTCCCGGCATCATTTAATTTTTCTCTGCGCTGCAATACTATTTATTCCTCATTAAAAAGAGGGTTTATCGTATTTATATAACTGTGCGTAAAGTCACGTTTGTTATTTTTCGAACTGTCTACACTGCGGGAAGGTTTATAGGAGAAACTATGCGCGTTTATATTGTTCGGGTCATAACGCTTTTTCGCTTTATGTTGCTGATGCTTGGCAACAAGGCGCGCGTTTGGCTGAATAATAGCTGCTGGTTTAATAGCGTGAGTGAACTGGAAAAAGACGACGCCGTTTATTTTGATTCGCTCGATAACGCCTGCGTCGTGAATTGGTCCCGGCTATGGTGCAGCGCAGGGGCTCTATATCATTCGCTTCGCTATTCACATCCTCCGTTATTAAAAAGAGGGCATAGAGTTGCACGCCCGCACCGCCTGGCCGTTCGCAAACGCTATGAACTCTCGTTCTTGTGCCGTATTTCCAGCCTGCATCAGCTGATGAAGTGTCTTCACGCCGGTGGTGATGCCGGAGACGCCGCGATGCTGGCCGCTGTTCGTTCCCAAAGCACAATGCGCTTTTCAGCCATTGTGCTTTTTTATTGCCATTATTCAGCCAGATAAGGAGTTGTTATGTATATCGTTTGTGTTGCAGCTTGCCCTACGGGCGTCGCCCATACCTACATGGCTGCGGAAGCGCTGGCCCTGGTTGGCCAACAGCGCGGCCATGAGGTGAAAGTCGAAACTCAGGGCAGCATGGGCGTTGAAAACGAAATTACCGCCGACGATCTTGCCCGGGCCGATGCGGTTATTCTCGCCGCTGATGTGGCGATTACCGGCAAAGAACGTTTTGACGGCATGATGAAACTAGAGTGCAGCGTGGCCGATCCTATCAAGTTTGGCGAGGCCGTATTTGAGGCGATAGAGGCGGAGATAGCAAATGGCTAAATTCAGGGCAGAGGCGGGGATGTCGACCGGCAAAGAGGTCAAAAATGCCATTATGACCGGGGTGTCATGGATGCTGCCGTTTGTCATTGCCGGGGCGGTGATCATGGGCATCGCGCGCATCGGTGCTTCGCTCTACGGCATCGAAAATATCTGGGATGCCAGCCACGCTCAGGCGGCGAGCATCATTGTGCAGATGCTGCATAAATTCGACGGATTTGGTGGCCTGGCGCTGTCGCTGATGCTGCCGGTGGTCGCCGGATATATAAGCTTTGCTATCGCCAATAAGCCAGGCCTGGCTCCGGGTATGGTGGGCGGGCTGCTGGCCAGCAGCCTGGGTACTGGCTTTCTTGGGGCGCTTGCCGCCGGTTTTGTTGCGGGCTACATCGTGCGGGCGCTGGCAACCTGGATCAAACTGCCTGCTGCGCTGGCCTCGGCTGGCCCTATTTTTATTCTGCCCGTGGGCGGCACGCTGCTGACCTGTATGGTGATGGCATTTATTATCGGTGGCCCGCTGGCGGCGCTGAATCACGGGATGGAAAGCTGGCTGCTGGCGATGTCCGGGACTAACAAAATCATTCTGGCAGCCGTCGTGGGCGGGATGGTGGGCTTTGACCTGGGCGGCCCGGTGAACAAGGCGGCGGTAACCACCGCGATGGCGCTGTTAGCTTCCGGGATTTACGACCCCAACACCGCCGCACAAGTGGCGATTATTGTCCCGCCGATTGGCCTCGGGGTTGCAACGCTCATCTGGGCTAAGCGCTTCCCGGCTTCGCTGCGCGAGGCGGGCAAGGCTTCGACGTTGATGGGCCTGATTGGCGTATCTGAAGGGGCGATTCCTTTCGCGCTGGCAAACCCCAAAATTATCGTCATCAATGTGGTGGGTTCTGCCACCGGGGCCGCGCTGGCCGTCGGGCTGGGTGCGGTAAACCATGCGCCGATTTCGGGTTTTTACGGCTGGCTGGCGGTAGATCAATGGCCCATTTATGTGCTGTCTATTGCTGTCGGTGCGGGGATCATTGCCGTGGGATCGTTATTAGTGTTTCGGGCTGAAACTGTCGTTGAAAATAAACCTTCGGCTGCCGTGCCTAAATTTAAAGTAGGGCGCTAGCCGCCCGGTTCATTTATTTCAGACCATGTGGGCTGTGTTTTTACGGTATTTCATGTCGGGGATAGCCACGCCTTAAATATTTCTCCTCAGCCGTCAATAAGGTGATGTTATGAAGACTGTGCATTTGATTCAACACACACACTGGGACAGAGAGTGGTATTTCACCGAGAACGACTCAAAAATCGTGCTCTATTATTTTATGCTGGATTTAATCACCCGGCTGGAACAAGACGAAGCGCTGGGGCCGTTTATTCTGGATGGCCAAACGGTGATGCTGGAGGATTTTTTACAGGTGGCATCAGAGCACCGGGCACGCTTGCAAAAATTAATTACCGACGGGCGGGTACTGATTGGCCCGTGGTACACCCAAAGTGACTTCCTGGTGGTGGGCGCGGAGTCGATAACCCGCAATTTGCTGCTTGGGCTGGCGGACTGTAAAGCCTGGGGGAGCTATATGCCGGTGGGCTATGTGCCAGACTCTTTCGGGCAAAGCGCGCAGTTGCCAATGTTTCTAAGCGAGTTCGCCATTGACAGCGCAGTGCTCTGGCGCGGGTGGTGCGAGCATGATGTGCCGACCAGCGAATTTTGCTGGCAGGCGCAGGGCGGGCAGCAGGTGCTCACCGCCGTGCTTCCCTGGGGTTACGGCTGCGCGAAGTGGCTGCCTACGGCATCGCAGGAACTGGCTGAAAAATTACCGCCGATCCTGGAAAAACAGGGGCGTTTTTCCGCCACGAATCACCTTCTGCTCCCCAACGGCAACGATCAGTCGCCGTTCGAATATGCGGTGCCTGGGGCGCTGGAAAAACTGAATGCCAGCCAGAGCGAATACCATTTCAGGCGCAGTAGCTTCAGCGATTTTTTCGCCGCTCTGCGGAACGACGAGCACACCCTGCCTGTTTTACGCGGCGAGCTTCTCAGCCCCAAATACATGCGTATTCATCGCGGTATTTTCTCTACCCGAATGGATATCAAGCAGCTTAATGCCTCGCTGGAACAGTTTGTCAGCCAGACGCTGGAGCCCTTGCTGGCGCTCAACTGGCGGCTCGGGCTGCCTTATCCGCACCAGGCGGTGGAGCACATCTGGCGGGAAGCGATGCAATCTCACGCCCACGACAGCATCGGCGGCTGTAATTCAGACCGCGTTAACCAGATGGTTAAGGGGCGTTTGCAGTCCGGCAAAGAGAGTGCCGGGCAGCTGTTTGAGCTGAACATGAAAATGCTTGCGGAAGGGATTACCGTGAGCCAGCAGGGTAAAAAAATCGTGGTCTTTAACCCGCTACCCGCGCGGCGCGATACGCAGGTGAGCCTCACGCTTTATACCCCGGAAGAGGACTTCCGCATCGTGGATAGCGAGGGCGATCCGTGCCGCTGGCAACTGCTGCACGAAGAGCTTCAGGACATGTCGCTGGTGGTGCAGGAGCTTTCCAACAGCACCACAACCACCTGGTATCGTAAATGCCATATTTTGCTGGAGGCGAAGGCGCTGCCGGCCTGTGGCTACACGACCTTTTACCTGCAGGAAGGGGAAGCCGCAGGGTTTGATAAACTGGCCGGGGAGATTGACTGCCTGGAAAACGCCTGGCTGCGGCTGGAGCATAAAGCCGGAGAGCTGACGCTGACCGATAAACGCACGGGCGAAGTCTACCCACACATCCTTCGTCTGGTCGATGGCGAAGACGCGGGGGACAACTATAACTATTCGCCGCCGACGGTTGACTGGAAGATTAACAGCGAAGGCTGCCTGCAGCAGGCCATGCTGACGCGCGGCGTGCTCAAAGACACCCTGCAGCTAACGCTGCACATTCCTGCCCCGGCCGATGCCGATGCACGCGAGGCCAGGCGGTTTGATGCCCGGCTGGACGTGGTAATGACCATCTCCCTGCCGCATGAAAGCGCCTGGCTGGATGTTGTCGTTGACGTTAACAACACGCTGCGTGACCACCGTTTGCAGATTGAACTGCCCACCGGTTTATATCAGTCGACCCATTTTGCCGATCAGCCTTTTGGCCTGATAGAACGTGACAATGTCCCTCGTGCGCTTGAGATCTGGCAGCAGGAAAACTGGACGGAAGCGCCTGCCTCACTGTGGCCGATGCAGAGCCTGGTGATGATGCACCACGCGCGGCGCGGCCTCGGCGTGGTGACCGCCGGGCTGCGGGAGTACGAAATTCCTGTCGGGCAGCCTGATACGCTGGCGATTACCTTGTTCCGCAGCGTGGGCTGGCTCGGACGGCCCGCACTGGAATGGCGGCCTGGACGGGCATCCGGCATGGTGCTGCCTGCTCCTGACTCGCAAATACCCGGCCATCACGCGTTTCACCTGGCCGTCATGCCGATGGATAACGGGCAAAGCCCTGCGTTCTGGCAGGCCGTCGAGCAGTGGCGCACCCCGGCTTCGGGCTACCTGGATTCTGGCTGGTCGCGTTTTCGCACCAACCCCCACGGGAAATCCTTCCCGCCGCACTTCAGCGTCTTGAGCTGGGAAAGCGCCGTGCATTTCAGCACCCTGAAAAAAGCGCAAAACGAAGAGGCGTTAGTGCTCAGGGGCTGGAACCCAGGCTTGACGCCGCTCAAAAACGTTCCTCCGACAGCAAACGGCACGCTGGAGCAGGTCACGCTAGCGGAAATTCCGGCCACGCCAACGGGCGCTGTCGAAGCAAGTACCCCGGTTTCCTGGCTAATTCGCTCATTTGAATAAGGCGCTATCCATATGCAGACATTGTTATTTCGTTGCCCGCTGGTGAACGGGCTGCACGCCAGGCCAGCCAGCGCACTTGAACGGCAGGCTTCACGCTTTGTTTCCGCGGTGACGTTAGTGAACCAGACTAAGTCACGCCAGGGTGATGCCAGGAGCGTCCTCGCGCTGGTGGGGGCGGATGTTGCCGCTGGCGATGAATGCCAGCTGCTGATTGAAGGCCCGGACGAGCAGGTAGCCCGGCAGGCGCTCGGCCATTTTATTGAGCATGAGTTCGCGCAGTGTGATTCGCCGCTGGCCGCTGCCGTTGAAGAAGAGCAACCGCTGCCGGTGTTCCTGTCCCGAAGTGCATCCCCTGTTTGGCAAGGGAAGGGCGTTAGTCCGGGGGCGGCGCTGGCAAAGGCCGTTTTTGTTGAGCAGATCGATCTCCACGCGCTGGCGCTGCGGCACGATGAAGAACCGTTTCCTCTGCAGCAACAGCGGCTGATTGTCGCCCTGCAGGCTGCGCGGCTGCGTTTACGGGACGATATCAGCCAGCAAGCGGATGAAGCGGCGCAGATTCTGGATGCGCAAAGTCAGCTGCTGGAGGATGAAACCGTTGAAGAGTGTCTGCTGGACGAGCATGACGCCCGCAATACGCTGGCCGCGTTGGCAAAAGCGCTGGACGTACTGCGGGAGCCTTTCCGGCAAAGCGACAGTGAATATCTCCGCCAGCGGGAGCTGGATGTTTTTGACCTGGGGCTGAGGATTGCGGCCGAACTGACCGGCGACCCGCGGCTGGGGCTGCCGCAGCTGGATGAAGACGCGTTGGTGATTGGTGATGGCGTGCTGACGCCGGGCCAGTTGCTCATGCTGCAAGGGCCATTTCTGCGGGGGATTGTGATGCCGACAGGCGGCGAAACGTCCCATACCGCAATATTCGCCCGAGCGTTTGCGACGCCGCTATTGTGCCTGGCCTCAACGAAGCCGCTCTTTGCCGCAGGAGCAGGGGCATACTTGCTGGGCGCCGGACACGGGTTTGTGCTGGCGGCACCCGATGACGTGGCGCAGCGCTGGTACGCGCTGGAATGCAAAAAGTTTGCTGCTGAACCCGTGAGCGAGGAAGCGGGCATGTTCAGCCCGGCGCTGGTGTTTCTGGATGAAAAGCTTCATGACAAGCATGAGGTGATTAAACGGCTGACGGATAACCTTGACGTTCAGGGACGGGCACTTTCTGCGACGCTCGCCGAGCAGGCCATCTGGCAGCGTGAAGCGGTCTTTACCACCGCGCTGGGCTTTTCCATCGCCATTCCGCACTGTAAGTCTGCCGCGATTTCCCGCAGCAGTATTTCCGTCCTGCGGCTGGCAGATCCGCTGGATTGGGGAGACGGCGTGGCGGTGCGGCTGGTGATTATGCTGACGCTCAGCGAGCAGGAGCAGGAGCAGCATATGCGGATATTCTCAGTTTTAGCCCGGCGGCTGATGCATGAATCCTTCCGGGAGAGGCTGCTGGCCGCGGCGACGACGCAGGCCGTGGTGGATGTGTTCCGCGAGGAAGTCATAATCTTGTCATAAATCTGGTTATACTCAGACTGGCGCTTTTCACGAGAAGGGGAATACGTGTATGCCGATTGCCCGCTGGCAGCAGCAGTTTGAGAACTATTTGATTGAGAACTGGGCGCAGGATGACAAAGCCCATGACGTGGCGCATTTTCGGCGCGTATGGAAAACCGCCCAGCATATTATGGAAGGGACGGAGGCGGACAGGCTGGTGGTGCTGACCGCCTGCTACTTCCACGACATCGTTAACCTGCCCAAGAACCACCCGGAGCGGCATCTGGCCTCAACGCAGGCGGCGCAGGAGACGCTGCGTATTCTGGAAACGCACTTCCCGGACTTCCCCCGCGAGCTGTATGACGATGTAGCCCATGCGGTGCGGGCCCACAGTTTCAGCGCGGCTATTGCGCCGCAGACGCTGGAAGCGAAAGTAGTGCAGGATGCGGACAGGCTGGAATCGTTGGGCGCGATAGGCCTGGCGCGGGTGTTTTATGTTTCCGGCGCGCTGGGGCGTTCGCTGTTTGACAGCGACGATCCGCTGGCCGATCGCCGTGAACTGGACGATACGCAGTATTCGGTGGACCATTTCCAGAAAAAGCTTCTGCGCCTGCCGGAGTCAATGCAAACCGAAGCCGGGCGCGCGCTGGCGCGGCACAATGCGGATTTCCTCGTCGGCTATATGGCAAAGCTGTGCGCCGAGCTGAAAGGCGACTACCTGCAGGTGGACGAGCAGGTCCTGCAGCGTTTTAAATCACAGGCTTAATCCTTCCGGCCCGTAGTCCATTCTGCGGGCTGTTTTCATTTTTTCTGGGTCAAATCGGTGATACAGTTTCACTCCCTTTTCCCATTTTTGGTTCACGATGAACGATCTTGACGCGATAGCAGAACACCTCTCCCTTCAGGCACAGCGCCACAAACAAACTCAACAAGAAGAAGACAATGCGCTGGTCAGCCGTTTACTTGAAATCTACGATCAAAAAACCGTTGCGCTCCGCCTGCGTCAGGTGGGAGGCGACTGGACGCGTGAGTCCCTGAACCGCTGGTATAACGGCAAGTCTGCGCCTCGTGGTTTAACCGAAGTGGAAGTGCAGATGCTGCAAAGTATGCTGCCGTCGCCGCCGGCGCATCACGGGCGCTATGCTTTTCGTTTTATCGACCTGTTTGCCGGGATAGGCGGGATCCGCAGCGGCTTTGAGGCCATCGGCGGCCAGTGCGTGTTTACCAGCGAATGGAATAAATACGCGGTGAGGACCTACAAGGCAAACTGGTACTGCGACCCGACGCAGCACCAGTTTAATGAAGACATCCGCGACGTGACGCTCAGCAACCGTGGCGACGTCACGGACGAGCAGGCGACGGCCCACATCCAGGCCACGCTGCCCGACCATGATGTGCTGCTGGCCGGTTTCCCCTGCCAGCCGTTTTCTCTGGCTGGCGTGTCGAAGAAAAATGCCCTTGGGCGCGCGCACGGTTTTGCCTGTGAAACGCAGGGCACGCTGTTCTTCGACGTGGCGCGGATCATTGCCGCCAAACGTCCCCCGGTTTTTGTGCTGGAGAACGTTAAGAACCTGAAGAGCCATGATAAAGGCAATACGTTCCGCATTATCATGCAGACCCTGGACGAGCTGGGTTACGACGTGGCTGATGCCGCGGTTTCCGGGCGTGACGATCCGAAAATTGTCGACGGTAAAAATTTCCTGCCGCAGCACCGGGAACGCATTGTGCTGGTCGGCACGCGCCGCGATTTGAAACTGGATACGGCGGTAACGTTAGCAAAACTTAGCGAATTCTATCCGGCTCGTCGCCCGACCTTTGGCGAGCTGCTGGACGATGAGGTTGACGCGAAATATGTGCTGACCCCAACGCTGTGGAAATACCTCTATAACTACGCGAAGAAGCATCAGGCCAAGGGCAATGGCTTTGGTTACGGCCTGGTTGACCCGAAAAACCCGGCAAGCGTAGCAAGAACGCTGTCGGCTCGTTATTTCAAAGATGGCGCGGAGATCCTGGTCGATCGCGGCTGGGACATGGCGCTGGGCGAGGCAGATTTTAACCATCCTGATAACCAGGTGAACAGGCCGCGTCGCCTGACGCCGCGCGAGTGCGCCAGGCTGATGGGGTTTGAAGCGCCGAAAGGGAAAGCGTTCCGCATCCCGGTGTCTGACACTCAGGCTTATCGCCAGTTTGGTAACTCCGTCGTCGTTCCCGCGTTTGCCGCGGTGGCTAAACTGCTGGAGCCGGTGATCAAGCAAGCGGTGAAAAAGCGCTAAGCGGAGAAAGAAATGGCGGATGTACACAGCAAGGCGATACGCAGTAAAAACATGCGGGCGATTGCCACGCGTGACACCGCCATTGAAAAACGTCTGGCCGGGCTGCTGGCAGAGTGCGGGTTTAGCTTTCGCGTGCAGGATGCCGCGCTACCCGGCAAACCTGATTTTGTGGTGGATGAATACCGCTGCGTTATCTTTACCCACGGCTGTTTCTGGCATCATCACGACTGCTATTTGTTTAAAGTCCCGGCCACGCGCACCGAGTTCTGGCTGGAAAAAATAGGCCGCAACGTTGTGCGGGATAAGCGAGACACGGCGCTTTTGCTGGCGCAGGGCTGGCGAGTTTTAATTGTCTGGGAATGCGCGCTGCGTGGCCGTGAGAAAATGCAGGATCGGGCGCTGTGTGAACGGTTAGAAGAGTGGATTTGCAGCGGCGGGCGTAGCGCGGAAATTAACGTGACCGGGATTCATCAGCGACACGACAGCGGCCAGCAGGGGCTGGCCACTGACTAACTATTTTTCTACTTCACACGTCTCAATCACCGGTTTGGCCGGGAACAGGTATTTACCCAGCGTGACCAGCACCACGGCAAAAATAATGATCCCCAGCGCCAGCCATTCAATCGCCGACAGGTTTTCCCCTGCAAAGGTGGTGCCCAGCAGCACGGCCACAACCGGGTTGACGTAGGCATAGCTGGTCGCCACCGCCGGGGAGACATTTCGAATCAGGTACATATAGGCGCTGATGGAGATCATCGAGCCAAACAGCGCGAGATAGCCCAGCGCCAGCCAGCCGGAGGTGTCCGGCATCGTTGTCAGCCGTTCGCCGGTGAGCGCCGCAAGGCTGAGCGCCACAATCCCGGCTGCCAGCATTTCCACCGCGCCCGCCATCATGCCTTCGGGCAGTTCGATGCGCGACCCGTAAACCGACCCAAACGCCCAGCTCAGGGAGCCAATAAGAATTAAAACAGCGCCGAATGGGTTACCGCTGAGATTGCCGCCGCTGTTCAGCAGCACAATACCCGCGAGGCCAATGGCAATGCCGAGCCACTCCAGCTTGCGCGTTTTAATGCCAAACAGGCGGCTGAAGCAGAGGGTAAACAGTGGCACGGTGGCGACCATGACGGCGGCAATGCCGGAAGGGACGTGCTGGTGTTCGGCCACCGTGACGCAGCCGTTGCCGATGGCCAACAGAAGCACGCCGATAAGGGCGGCGTTAAGCGTCGGGCGCAGCTTGGGCAGCTTGTGGCCGCGAAGCAGGAGAATGCCCATCAGTAGCGAACCCGCAAGCATAAAGCGCGTACCGGCGAGGATAAACGGCGGCCAGGTTTTTACCCCGATAGCCAGCGCCAAATAGGTTGAACCCCAGATGATGTACAACGCAAACAGCGCCGCTACCAGCGGCACTAATTGACCAGAACGAGCTCGCATAATCCCTCACCAGACACCAATTTCAGGCCGACAGTTAACGCCAAAAGCGGGCGGATAGCGAGCTTTATACTTGTTGATGTAATGTTAATTTTTATTGACAAGCGCGGCGATTTTTCGCGGCGCGCTTTTTGCTTCATACTCTTGGGTATCGACATCAATAAGGACAGATATTTTGGCTGGAAGTAGCTTACTCACTTTGCTCGACGACATCGCCACGCTGCTGGACGACATTTCGGTTATGGGCAAACTCGCGGCAAAAAAAACGGCAGGCGTTCTGGGCGATGACCTCTCGCTGAATGCTCAGCAGGTTTCTGGCCTGCGCGCGAATCGGGAACTGCCTGTCGTCTGGAGCGTGGCAAAAGGATCGTTTCTAAATAAGCTTATCCTGGTGCCTCTGGCACTGGTTATTAGCGCCTTTGCACCCTGGGCAATTACGCCGCTGCTGATGGTGGGCGGAGCGTTTTTATGTTTTGAAGGCGTGGAAAAAGTGTTGCACAGCCTGCAGGCGAGAAAGCATAAAGAAAGCGCGGAGGAAAAGCAGGCGAGGCTGGAGGCCGTTGCCGCCCAGGACCCGCTGGCCTTTGAAAAAGATAAGGTGAAAGGGGCGGTGCGCACGGACTTTATTCTTTCGGCGGAAATCGTCGCTATCACGCTTGGCATTGTGGCGGAAGCGCCGCTGCTAAATCAGGTATTAATCCTGGCAGGAATAGCCATTCTGGTGACTATCGGCGTGTACGGCCTGGTCGGGATGATCGTGAAAATTGACGATCTCGGATACTGGCTGGCAGATAAACGTGCGGCGCTGGCACAGGCGGTGGGGAAAGGGCTGCTTATTCTTGCTCCCTGGCTAATGAAAACCCTCACGTTTGTCGGGACGCTGGCCATGTTCCTCGTCGGCGGCGGTATCCTGGTGCACGGCGTGCCCGTGCTTCATCACGGCATTGAGCAATGGATGGGGCAGTTTGGCGGCGTGGTTGAGCTTGCCGGTCCGACGCTTGCCAACCTGGTGCTCGGCTTTATTGCGGGCGGGATTGTGCTGCTGGTGGTGAACGGCATAAATCACCTTCGCGGGAGCGCTTCACACTAAGTTCGAGATGAAAAATAACGCTTTAGTCAGGAAAAAACGCTGACCATTGACTATACCTTTAGAGGTTTTCACCCCTAACGCCGGAGGCGGCTATGGTTTATGTGGTCAGCGATGAAGTCCGGCGTAAGAACGGCGGTCCACGCATGATTGTCACGGGTTATTCCAGTGGCATGGTGGAGTGCCGTTGGTACGACGGATACGGCGTAAAGCGCGAGGCGTTTCGTGAGGATGACCTTGCGCCAGCGGAAACCAGAGAGCATCAGCAGGCTTGATGTGTCTGGTTTTTTAACGGAACCCGGCTATGCCGGGTTTTTTTATCATACGATAAGGCGCTTTTCTGCAGGCCAGCTTCGACAAAGCGCTGTTGCGGTGGCAAAATCCGTAAAGACTTCATTCTTCCGGGGTTTTCGGAAGGAACTGACAACCGCGGCCCGGGTCGCCCGCCAGGGAGAATCCCCCTTGATCGGTAATGCATTTGAGCGGTTTTTAAGCCGCTATAAAAGACCGCAGCGGGTGGTAAACCTCTGTTTTGTCGTTGTGTTTCTATGCTCAACGTTACTGACCTGGCGTGAAGTGGCCGTGCTGGAATCCGCCTATATTTCTAGCCAGCGTAACAGCCTCGATAATATTGCCACCGCGCTGGACCGGCAGCTGCAGCACAGCATTGATAGCCTGCTGTTTTACCGCAACACCATGCATTATGCGCTGCAGTCTCCTATTTCCACCGATATTTCACGTCGGGCGTTGGCGGATTTTGCCGTCCAGCGAACGCAGCCTTACTGGCAATTAAAGCTGGATCTTAATCGCGGGATGCCGATTAACGGCGTTTCCGACGAGTTTGTCAGCCACAGCCACGTGCTCGACCGCGATGAGCGCTGGCTTTATCCTGAGCTGGAGGCGGCGCTGGAGTTCAGCTACATCATGCAGCTTGCCGATGACAAGCGAGATCTGCAAAGACGCGTGTTTTATGCCTCCAGAGCGGGTTTCTTTCTTTCCAGTACGCCGCCGGAAAACGATCCGGGCCTGGTGTCGCTCTATTATCGGCTAATTGCCCAGCCTTATTTTGGCGCTCAGTCGCCGCAAAATAACCCAGGCCGTGGCCTTCAGTGGATGCATACCTACAATCCAGACACCCCAAATGGGCAGATTATTACAGCCTCGGTGCCGCTGGATCTTAATCAGCGCTGGTACGGCGTGCTGGCGATGGATTTTCCCGTCAGCGGGATGCATGCATTCCTTCAGGAGCTGTCTCACGATCGCTATGAAGGCACCGTGATGCTGTTTGACAGCCATTTCTCGCTCATTGCCACCGCGGCGGACAGCGCGCCGCTGGCGCCGGTGTTTAACGCAAAACAGCAGGCCGAGATTGCGCGCTCCATGGAAAGTGGAGAAGAGGGAGAGCTGCGGATGGACAGCCGCTTTGTGACGTGGGCGAAGCTGATGAATTTTGACGGCGTGTTGATCAAAGTGCATACCCTGGGCGAGGGCGTGCAGGGGGAATTTGGTCGAATCAGCATTGTACTGACGCTGCTCTGGCTGCTCTTTACGCTGATGTTGTTCATCTCCTGGCGGGTTATCCGACGGCTGGTCAGCAATATGTTGACGCTGCAGCAAACGCTGAGCTGGCGGGCAAATTACGATACCCTGACCCGGCTCTACAATCGCGGCGCCTTCTTCGATATTGCCCACGGAATGGCGCTGGACTGCCAGCGCGAGGAAAAACCGTTCTCAGTGATCCAGATGGACCTCGATTTCTTTAAAGGCATTAACGATCGCTACGGGCATTACGCTGGCGACAAAGTGCTGTCGCATGCCGCCGCGCTGCTTGCTTCCTCCCTTCGGGAAGAGGATGTTGCCGGGCGCGTGGGCGGGGAAGAGTTCTGCGTGCTGCTGCCGGGCACGAAGCTTCCGGAAGCGGCAGCCGTCGCCGAGCGAATTCGGCACCGCATCAATACCAAAGAGCTGCTTTTGCAGGCCGGACAGACTCTCACAATCAGCGCCTCGTTTGGCGTGAGCTGCGCCCATGAGCGCCACGATTATGATTTTGAGCATTTGCAGTCCATTGCCGACCGGCGGCTGTACAGGGCGAAGCAGAACGGACGCAACCAGGTTTGCACCCAGGACTGATTTTCCGTCGGGCATGGCCGCTATATCATATAAGCGTTGCTGATGTTTTATTCGCTTATCGAAGAGGGCGCTCGCTAAAGCAGGCGTAATGTTTTTGTCACGTAGTGGGCCAGCCAGAGGCGCGTTTATTTTTTATTCGTCCCTGTACGGCAGGCGAAATCAGAACGTTTAGTTTAGGATAAATCTTAATTTATTCAGCGCTCAAATGGCCATTTGGTGCGGGCATCAGGTTTAAAAAAACGATTTAACAAGGCATTGGGCTCAAATTGATTGCGTCAATGAGTGCAGTTATAGACATTCCTGAAAAGAATATATCCTTGTATTCAATAAAATTTAAGGTAATGTGGTCCACACATCAGATTTCCTGATGTAACGAATTTCAAGTGCTTCTTGCTTCAGCAAGTTTTCATCCCGGCTCCCCGGCCGGGATGCTTTTCTTAGCGGTTAATTTCATTCACGCTAAAATCCCGAATATCCAGCTCAAAAGCATCCGCCAGCTCCTTATAGCTATGCCAGTCTCGCCCATCCACGCTCACTCGCTGCGGGTGTTCCTCGCTGCTGGCGTGCCGGATATCGCTTTCGCTAATTTCGTTGATGGCGGCAAGCAGTGCGTCAACATCCACTTCCGTTGTCTGATGCGCCGCGCTGCCGCTGATTTTCACGCTCTTCATGACTTTGCCCTCGCTGACTACCACCCTTAAGTATAGCCGTTTCAGATAATGCGCCAGGTGGCCCGGAGTAAGGGCGCTCAAGGTGTTTTTGATCTACAATGGCAGGCAATGTCTCTGGAGGAAATAACCATGAAAATCAATGATCGGGTGACCGTAAAGACCGATGGCGGCCCGCGGCGTTCGGGGGTCGTTCTGGCGGTGGAGCCATTTAACGAAGGAACGATGTATCTTGTGTCGCTGGAGGATTATCCACTGGGGATCTGGTTCTTTAATGAGTCAGGCCACCCGGACGGCATTTTTGTGGAGCGCGACGAGTAGGGTAAAGGATGTATGACCCTCACCCCGGCCCTCTCCCCGGAAGGGAGAGGGGGAGGGGCAGTCTTTACACCACGCTAGGCACAATAATCGCCGCAAAAATCACCGTAATCACCGAATATTTCATCGCGTAATACACTTTCCGGTTTCTTTTCTTCAGGTTTTGCCCGCTGTCGCGCAGCGCGTGAACATACTTGAAGATGCGGTTCAGCCCGCCGGTGCGGTCGCTGTCGCTATTTGGCGAGCTGGCGGCTGACATCAGTGTGGTGCCTACCCAGTGGTTAACGGCCTGCGCCCAGCGCCATTTCATCGGGCGCTCAATATCGCAGAACAGAATAATACGGGTCTGTTCGCTCTTATTTTCCGCCCAGTGTACGTAGGTTTCATCAAAAATTACCGCTTCGCCATCGCGCCAGCTGTGGCGCTGTCGGTCGACTTCAATAAAGCAGCGGTCGTCGTTGGGCGTGGCAAGCCCAAGGTGGTAACGCACCGATCCGGCATACGGATCCCGGTGCTTGCCCAGGTAAGAACCAGCAGGGAGTTCGGCGAACATCGCCGCTTTGACAGACGGAATTTCGCTGACCAGCTTTGTGGTGATCGGGCAAAGCTCATGCGCAGACGGGTGTGCATCGCTGTACCACTTCAGGTAAAAACGCTTCCAGCCCCGCTTGAAGAACGTATTAAACCCGGCATCGTTGTGGCTTTCTGCCGCTTTAATGTGGCCCTGCAGGCGCAGCGCTTCCTCTCGAATGATTTCCCAGTTGTCCGTCAGCTTTTGCAGTTCCGGAAAGTCACTGGTCGGGAAATACGGCTGTTCAGGCGGCAGACGCGAGAAACGCGTCATGAACATATTGACCGGGGCCATAAAGGTCGAGTGGTCAAAAAGCTGGCGGGAAAACTTCTGTTTTTCGACACCGCGGGAGTGGGCGTAAAAGACGCTGATAATAAAAATGCCAAGAACAATAACGGCTACCATAGCAACAAATCTCTCCATGTATACTTGTATGGCGTAAGTCTAGTGAGATTTTTCTGCTTTTTTTAGCAAAGGTTGCGGTTTTGTTACGGGAAAGAGTGTCGTTTAACTTGTATTTAATCTCTGACGGGCGTCAGAGATTAAATACTGCGGCCAAAGTGGCGTAGGGATGCAGAGTAAGTCAGCTACCGGAGGTTAACAAAAATACCGTTGGTGACGTTGTCGGTGAGGCGAACTACATGATATATCACCTGCTTGTTATGGGTCTTGATTTTGCGTTTAATATTTCCTTTATGAGACGAAACGGTTTTTGCCTTGATGTTCATTTGATCAGAGATTTGAATCGTTCCCTGTCCTGACATCCACATTTTTAGCATGCTGGACTCTGTGCGACTAAGAGAAAGTGTCGGCAAATTAATATGTCCAATACATTGTGCATTTTTTGCTAAGTATTCCGCTAAAATATCGTCTAAAGATTCTGGCTTGATGGATTTCGAGCTGATCAGCAGATTTTCTCTGACCAGAAGATATTCATCAAAGTGAATATTAGCAATCGCCATAAAGACTAAAAATAGCGTCCCTGGATGTTGATTAATGATCTGCTTAATTCTCTGACTGCTTTCCGGGTCATGAATAAAACAGTCTTCATTAATAAACACCACGCTGGGTGCCTGCGACTGGCATGCCTGTGCCAGCTGTTCTACCGTTTCTACATCTGCAATATGCCGTTTTCTAACCCCGCGGCTGGCTAAGTAGCCGACAAGCCCCAGCCGGGTATAGCTGCATAAGTCCATAATAATCGTTGACATAGCAAACCCTCACTAAGCGCGTTATACCCGTAATAATCAGGAGCGCAGATTGAAAGCTGTACTGGTTTTGTACTGCGAGTGACAATGTCAGTCCCAGGGCAAAGCCAATCCGCCGCATTTTCCGCAGTTCTAATTATTTATGGGTAACCATTATTAATAATTTAAAAGGCGAAATCACTATCCCGGAAAGTTGCCTATAATTTGCCAGGAATGTTCTTAAAGTAAAGTGAATGTTGTGTATTGTGAGCAAGGTAAAAACTTATATTCCGCGCCAGATATATCTTGGCGGATGTTATTAACATATTTTTTTAGGAATATCCTCAGAGAGGCAGTATGAAAATCAGGGTTATTAATTTGCGGGGATTTCACTGACAATATCCGCGAGCAGATCAAAAATCTCGCCGAATAAATGTTCGGTAAAGGGGGCGATAAGCGGCATCATTACCATAAAAATAAGCATGCCGATAGATAAGGTGACGGGGAAACCGATAACAAATACCGATAGCTGGGGAGCCATACGGTTTAACAGTCCCAGGGCGACGTTAAGCGTTAGTAACAAAGTGATTAACGGCAGGGCCAGCATCAGGCCATTGAGAAAGATCAGACCGCCCGCTCGGGTCAGCGCCATAAACGCGTTGCTGTTGATCGGCTCACCGCCGATAGGCAGGGTATGAAAAGTATCGACCAGCATCGAAATCAGCCATAAATGGCCGTTAAAGGTCAGGAACAGCAGCATCGCCAGAATATCAAGAAAGCGGGCCAGAACCGGCATATTGAGGCGGCTGCCCGGATCGAAGAAGGTGGCGAAAGAGAGCCCCATTTGCAGGCCCACAAGTTCCCCGGCGGTACGCACGGCAGCAAAAGCGAACTGCATCGTAAAACCCAGCGCCACACCGATAAGAATTTGTTGTATTGCCAGCCAGAAACCCGCGGCGGAAAAAATCGTCACGCCGGTTGCAGGCAGGGAAGGCGCGATGATAAAGGTGATCATCAGCCCGAGCCCAAGCTTAACCCGCTTGGGGATCGACCGCTCGCTCAGGATAGGGGCGGTCATGATCAGCGCCAGCACGCGCAGCAGCGGCCAGAAGTAGAGGCTTAGCCAGTTTAGCCACTGGGTGCTGTCAACGTGGATCATCCAATGGTGTTCGGCAGATTGGTCAGCAGGGAGCGCATGTAATCCAGCAGCAGGTTAAGCATCCACGGCCCGGCAATGACGATGGTCACGAACACGGCCAGAATTTTTGGAATAAACGACAGCGTCATTTCGTTGATCTGCGTGGCCGCCTGCAGCAGGCTGATAACCAGGCCGCTTATCAGCGCAACCAGCAGCAGCGGGGCCGCAAGGGCAAGGGCCACCTTCATCGCTTCGGTGCCCATCATCATGACCGATTCTGGCGTCATTTTCTTTCTCCGCTAGCTGTAAAAACTTTGCGCCAAGGAACCCACCAACAGCTGCCAGCCGTCGACCAGCACGAAAAGCATCAGCTTAAAGGGCAGGGCAATTGTCGCGGGGGGAACCATCATCATCCCGAGCGCCATCAGGACGCTGGCGATCACGAGGTCGATAATCAGGAACGGGATAAATACGGTAAAACCAATCTGGAACGCGGTTTTCAGCTCGCTGGTGACATAGGCTGGCAGCAGAATACGCATCGGCACGGCTTCCGGTCCCTGCAGCGGCTGAGTGTTCGCCAGACGTGCAAACAGCGCCAGATCGGCTTCACGGGTCTGGCGCAGCATAAATTCGCGCAGCGGCTGAGCGCCTTTATCCATCGCCACTTCCATCGAGATCTTGTCTTCGCTGAAGGGCTGGTAGGCGTCGGTATAAATTTTGTCGAACACCGGCGACATAATAAAAAAGGTCAAAAACAGCGCCAGGCCAACCAGCACCTGGTTAGGCGGGGCGGACGGTGTGCCCAGGGCGTTACGCAGCAGGCCAAAAACGATGATGATGCGCGTAAAGCTGGTCATCATCAGCAAAATGGCCGGCAGGAAGGTCAGGGAGGTAATAAAGATCAGCGTCTGCACCGGCAAGGACCAGCTCTGCCCGCCGTTGGCGAGGGGCTGGCTTATCAGGCCCGGTAATTGTGCGAAGGCGGCCGCAGGGAGGAGCAAAAATAGGCCCGGTAACGAGAGCGTCAGCAAACGTTTCATCAATCTTTCCCGTTACGTTTAAGCAGGTTCTTCATCAGTTTCTGGAAATCGGCAGGCGCGGGGGCTTTTTCAACAGTATCCGTGACCGGCGCAGGAGGCAGCGTGTGCAGGTGCGTGATTTGGCTGGCGGTGACGCCGAGGACCAGACGAGCGTCTTCGACGTCCACCACCACAACGCGCTCGCGCGGGCCTACGCTCACGCTGGCGCTGATGTTCAGCGACTTCTTTACGCCGACGCCCGCCCCGTGAAAACCAAAGCGCTTTGCCAGCCATGCGGCCACCAGAATAAAAATAACAATGCCGGCCAACGCCCCGCTGACCTGAACAAGCGGCGAGCTGGCGTTGACGCTGGGCTGAGTGACGGTGGCCTGGGTTGTCATTTAGCGGCTCAGGCGACGCATACGTTCTGACGGGGTGATGATGTCGGTGATACGCACGCCGTATTTGTCGGCGACGACAACCACTTCCCCCTGGGCAATCAGGTAACCGTTGATCAGAATATCCAGCGGTTCGCCGGCCAGTCCGTCAAGCGCGACCACGGAACCCTGCGTCAGGCGCAGCAGCTCTTTGATGGTCATGCGGGTACGGCCCAGTTCGACGGTCAGCTTGACCGGAATGTCCATGATCAGGTCGATATCCTGCACGTTGCCGGCAATGTCATTGCCTTCCAGCGCGCGGAATACGTTATCCGCGTTACTTTTCCCGGAACTTTTCTGCTCGTTTAACGCATCAGCCCACAGATCGTCCACTGAGCCTGCATTGTCATCGGACGGTTGATTAATATCACTCATTTGGGCTGTTCCTCATTCAGCGAATTCAATATCGGGTTGATCAAATGTTCGACGCGCAGGGCATACTGGCCGTTAATGGTGCCGTACTGGCTGGTCAGGACCGGTACGCCGTCCACGTGCGCGATAATACGATCTGGCTTTTCGATGGGCAGCACATCGCCAGGTTTCAGTTTTAGGATTTGGGATAACCGCAGCGGGATATCGGCGAAGTTCGCCACCAATTCCAGCTCGGAATGCTGCACCTGGCGCACCAGGGTGTCGCGCCAGCTTTGATCTTCCTGACGAGAGTTCTCCAGCGGAGGGTTCACCAGCAGCTCGCGCAGCGGTTCAATCATGCTGAACGGTAGGCAGATGTTGAACTCCCCGGTCAGGTTGCCAATTTCGACGTGGAACGGGGTGTTAACCACGATGTCGTTAGGCGACGTGGTGATGTTGGTAAATTTAACCTGCATTTCCGAACGAACGTATTCCACGTCCAGCGGGTAAATCGCCTTCCACGCGTCGCTGTAGGATTCCAGCGCCAGCTTCAGCATACGGTTGATCACGCGCTGTTCGGTGTGGGTAAACTCCCGGCCTTCCACTTTCGTTGGGAAGCGGCCATCCCCACCAAACAGGTTGTCTACCGCAATAAACACCAGGCTGGGTGAAAATACGAACAGCCCGGTGCCGCGCAGCGGTTTCAGGTGAATCAGGTTCAGGTTAGTTGGCACCGGCAGGTTGCGGGCAAACTCATGGTACGGCTGGATACGGATGGCCCCGACGGTGATGTCCGGGCTACGACGCAGCAGGTTAAACAGCCCCATACGGAACTGACGGGAAAAACGCTCATTAATAATTTCCAGCGCCTGAAGGCGCTCGCGCACTACGCGACGCTGGGTATTCGGGTCATAGGGACGAATATCGGATTCGCCCGGCGCCCCGGCCTTCGGCTCGTCGTTATTCTCACTGTCGCCGTTTAACAGCGCATCGATTTCGGCCTGAGAAAGAATACTGTCGCCCATGGACTTACCGCAAAATAAAGGCGGTATACAGCACGTCGCTGACTACCTGTTGAGGTTGCCCGGCGACCAGAGGCGGCGCCAGAGTAGTTTTAATCGCTTCCACCAGCTTCTGCTTACCGGCATCGGTGGCAAGCTGATTGGCGTCCTGGCGAGAGAACAGCAGCAACAGACGGCTGCGGACTTCCGGCAGGAATTCGCTCAGGCGCTGGCGGGTCGCTTCATCTTTCAAACGCAGCGTGACGCCGATGTACAACACGCGATCCGCATCACCCAGATTGACGGTAAACGTATCCAGAGCGAAGAACACTGGCGCAGGCGGTGGCTCAGGCGTTTTAGCCTGGGCTGTGGCTGGCGTTTGCTGCATGCGCCAGTAGCTGTAGCCTGCGGTGGCGCACGCGGCGAGTGTGATAAGAACCAGTATCGGCACCCAGATGGCGCGTTTACGGCCTTTCGTGATAGCGGTATCAGTCATTGAACGCTTTATTCCTGTATCGGTACTGCTGAATAGCAATTATCCCGTGTCTCCGGGCGGTCAAAGCCCGGAAAACACACGTTTATTGTCGCTAGCTCTGGCGTTTACCCTTTAACGGGGCTCAGGCGAAGATATCCACCGCGCCGTTGCTGCTGGCCAGACGCTGCAGGCTATCGGCCACCGGGAGCGGTTCGACGTCATTGCCATTAAGGGAAAAACGTTCCCCGCCGCGGGTGCTTTGCTGCTGTTGCTGCTGGCCGGACTGCTGCTGAGCGAAGCTTTCGCTGCTGATGTTGCTCTGACCAAGCTGGATGCCGCTTTCCGCCAGCGCAGTACGCAGTGACGGCAGCGCGGCTTCAAGCGCGGCGCGCACGTGACTGTGCGGCGACATCATCTGCAGCTGCGCCTGGTTATCTTCTAGTTTTAGACTAATTTGCACCTGACCGAGATCTTCCGGGTGCAATCTCAGCTCGGCGCTGTGCTGACCCTGACGGGTAAACAGCGTAACGTGCTGAGAAATCTGCTGTTGCCACTCATGGCTCCCTAACTGGGCGCTGATCGTCGGTGCCGTAGGGGTAGCGATGTGCGTTGTGGTTGGGGTTGCGACGGTGGCGCTGCTGATGGCTGGGGTTATCTGCGCCGTAACTGGGGCGGTGTTATTTGCCTGTGGCGCCGCGTTGTCACGGTTGTCAGGGGTGTTGCTAGCGACCAGTTGGGCTTTGTCATCCCCCTGCGGCTGGGCTACTGCCGGCGCGTTGGCAGCAGCGGATTTACTGTCCGCAAGCGTTGCGCCCACCGGGGCGGCTTTCTTCGCGCTGCCGCCAGCAGGCAGCAGGCTGTCCGCGGTATTTTTGCCTGCGGTATTCCCTGCCGCAGAGGTCAGGGCGGACAGCGATGCCGTGTCGGTAGCTGTTTTAGCTAGCGCCGCGGGCTGTGCAGCGGTCACGGGCTGAGGCAGCATCGCAAACAGCGCGCTGAGCGTTTGCAGCTCTGCGTCGCTCAGAGGCTTATCGGTTTTGGCGTCTTTCAACTCCGCCTCTGGCTTATCACCCGCTTCTGTTTTGCCGAGGGAGGTGAGCAGGGTGGAAAGCGCTTCAGGTTGCTCCGTTGAGTTCAGCAGTTCCGTCAGGGTCGCCTGGTCGTCCTGGGTCTCACCTTTGGCCGCATTGGCCGCGGCAACTTTGCTTAACGCCGCGCCCAGAGGCAGCGATTTGCCGTCCTCCAAAGCGACGTTTGCCGGCAAAGCTTTGCCCAGCAGCGTCAGGAAGTCTTCACCGAAGCCTTTGCCGTCCGCGACTTTTGCATCCCCGGCGGCAGCGGTATCGGCCCCGGTGTTTAACAGAATTTTTGGCAATGTGATCATTCACCTTTCCTCAATGTGGCCCGCTGGGCGTATTCGTCCATCTGCTTCTGATCGAGTCTGTTCTCTGCGAGCAACAGCTCCGCTGCCTTTCTGTCCTGCAGGGTTTGCCATGCCTGCAGGCGCTTTTGTTTTTCCTGCCACGCGCCCAATGCCTGATCAACTTTATTGGTCCACTGCATCAGCTGCTGGCGGTGCTGTTCGATGGCTTTTTCCAGCGTGCGTATAAACTGCTGGTAGTTCTGCCAGCGGTTGCTGGCAATCCCCTGGCTCATGTTGTCATTCAGGCTGTTGCTGTACTCAAACTGATAGTTAATCAGCATGTTGAGTTGCTCTTCCGCCTGCTGGCAACCCCGACGCATCTCCCCTAAACGAATCGCCGCTTTTTCCACTTCCTGGGCGGCGAGTTCACGCAAAGTATCCAGTGCGCTGTTTTGGTTCATGGTCACCTCTCATCAAACCGTGGGGAAAAGCGTCTCCAGTGCGAGGCTGGCTTCTTCCCAGTTTGCGCGTTCAAAAATGCCTTGTTGCAGGAAGGCTTCAAGATGCGGCCACAGTTCAATGGCCTTATCGAGCATCGGATCGCTGCCTTTGGCGTAAGCCCCCACGCTCACCAAATCACGGTTGCGCTGGAAGCTGGATAACAACTGTTTGAAACGACGTACCCGGGCGTAATGCTGCTCGGTAATCAACGATGTCATGGCACGGCTGATAGAAGCTTCGATGTCGATGGCCGGGTAGTGGCCAGCTTCTGCCAGGCGGCGCGACAGCACAATGTGGCCGTCAAGAATGGCTCGCGCGGAGTCGGCAATCGGGTCCTGCTGATCGTCGCCTTCGGTGAGTACGGTATAAAACGCGGTAATCGAGCCGCCGCCGTGAATGCCGTTCCCCGCACGCTCAACCAGCGCCGGGAGCTTGGCAAAGACCGAAGGCGGATAGCCTTTGGTCGCCGGAGGTTCGCCAATGGCGAGGGCGATTTCACGCTGGGCCATGGCGTAACGCGTCAGTGAATCCATAATCAGCAGGACGTGCTGGCCGCGATCGCGGAAGTCTTCGGCGATTCTTGTCGCATAGGCGGCACCCTGCATACGCAGCAGCGGAGAAACGTCCGCCGGAGCGGCAATCACAACGGAACGCGCCCGGCCTTCGGCACCGAGAATGTTCTCGATAAAGTCTTTTACTTCGCGACCACGTTCGCCAATCAGGCCCACGACGATCACGTCAGCCTGGGTATAACGCGCCATCATGCCGAGCAGGACGCTTTTCCCCACGCCTGAACCGGCAAACAGGCCCATACGCTGCCCGCGACCTACCGTCAGCAGGGCATTAATCGGGCGAACGCCAACGTCAAGAACATGTTCAATCGCGGTACGCTGGAGCGGGTTAAACGGGGCTGCACCCAGCGCGCCCATCAGGTCGGAATCCGGCGAAGGCAGCCCGTCGAGCGGACGGCCGCTGCCGTCGAGCACGCGGCCGAGCAGGGCGGGGCCGAGCGGCAGTTTTTTACCGCTGTGCAGGCCTTCCGCCGTCGCCGAGCGGGCATAAACCCGGGCGCCAGGCAAAATGCCTTCCACTTCTTCCAGCGGCATAAGAAACAGTTTGTGACCGTTGAAGCCCACGACTTCACATTCGACTTCGCGATCGTGCTGCTCAATGATGCAGGTCGCGCCCAGCGCCAGCTGCAGGCCAGTAGCCTCCAGGACCAGGCCGGTGGCGCGGGTCAGGCGGCCGTAGCGGCGAACGGACGGCAGTTCGACCATCCGCGCTTCAAAATTGTCGAGCGTGTTCAGCCAGCGGGTCAGGCGCGCGGTCATCAGAGCACTCCTGGCGCGGCCAGACGGCACAGCTCTTGCCAGCGAGTGGCCACGCTGGCGTCAAGGTCGCCTTCATCGGCGGAGACTTTGCAGCCGCCCTGATGCAGGCTTGGGTCGCCGCGCAAACGCCAGCCGTGCAGGCTTAGCGTGGCACCCAGCATCTCTTCCACCCGCTGTAAGTCATCCGGGTGTACGCGCAGCTGCGGTTTACCGCTGAACAGCGGTTCCTGCATCAGCAGGCCCTGAATCTGTTTGATCAGCGCGTTGTTATCTACGGCAGGCGTCTGGCCAATGACCTGCCGCGCGGCTTCCAGCGCCATTTGCATCAGGCGGGAAGCAATCACGCTGTCCAGCGCATCCAGCGTGTACTGGAATTCGCTCACCAGCTGCTGCATCCGGGCGTGAACCGGTGCCTGCTGCTGGCGGGCTTCATTGATGCCCTGTTCAAGCCCCTGCTGGAAGCCCGCTTTACGGCCTTCTTCCACGCCCTGATCGTGCCCGGCGGCAAAGCCCGCGCTGTGGCCCTGTTCTCGGGCCTGGGCCTGCATCATCGCCAGCGTTTGCTGGAGGTCCGGCTCGCTTTCCGGCTCTTCCTGATCGGCCGTCGCTTCCGGCATCACAATCTCTTCGAAAACCGGCGTAGGGAAGGCGAGATCTTCAGGCGTCCAGCGTTTCCATGGCAGCGTATTAGACATAGGTATCCTCGCTGGTGCCGATCACCATCTCGCCGGTTTCCGCCAGGCGACGCACGATAAGCAGGATAGCTTTCTGTTCGTTTTCCACCTGCGATAGACGAACCGGGCCACGGTTGGCAAGGTCGTCGCGCAGGATGTCCGCAGCACGCTGGGACATGTTGCGCAGGAACTTCTCGCGCAGCGCCTGTTCTGCACCTTTGAGGGCGATAAGCAGAGATTCGGACTCCACTTCCTGCAGAAGACGCTGAATGCTGCGGTCGTCCACGGCCACGAGGTTTTCGAACAGGAACATCTCGTCGATAATTTTCTGTGCCAGCTCGCCGTCGAAGTCGCGCACGGCGGTAATAACGGCTTCTTCCTGCTGGGTTTTCATCAGGTTGATGATTTCCGCCGCCGTCCTCACGCCGCCCATTTTGCTGCGCTTGAGGTTCTGGCCGTCGAGCAGGTTGTTCAGGACTTCGGTCAGCTCAGCCAGCGCGGCCGGCTGGACACCACCAAAGGTGGCGATACGCAGCATCACGTCGTTGCGCAGGCGTTCGTCGAACAACGCCAGAATGTCCGCCGCCTGGCCACGCTTGAGGTGAACCAGGATGGTGGCGATGATCTGCGGGTGTTCGTCGCGAATAAGGTCGGCGGCGCTCTGCGGCTCCATAAAGTTGAGCGTTTCGATGCCGCTGGTGGTATCGCGGGTTTCGAGAATATCTTCCAGCAGGCTGGAGGCGCGCTCTTCGCCCAGCGCTTTGATAAGCACGGTGCGCAGGTAGTCGTTGGCGTTGATGCTCAGTGCGGCGAACTGTTCCGCTTCCTGCTCAAATTCCGCCAGCACTTCAGTCAGCAGTTTGTTCGAGATTTGATGGGTGTTAGCCATCGCCGCACTTAAATGCTGTACTTCACGCGGGCTGAGGTGCTTGAACACCTCAGCGGCGCGGTCTTCGCCAATGGTCATCAGCAGGATGGCGCTCTTTTCTGTTCCGGTCATACTCATATTTCAGTACTCATCCATTGGCGGATCACCAGCGCAACTACGCGAGGATCGTTGTCGGACATATCACGAATTCGCTGACTCATGACTTCTGCGCTCAGGCGCTGGTTAGCTTTACGCTGCTGCTGTTGCTCGTCGCGGCTTAGCGTAACGGCCACGGCTTCTTCTTCGGCTTTAGCGCTCTGCTTCGCTTCGTTAGTGGCTTTCAGAATTTCCGCGCGGCGGGTGAGCTGTGGACGAATCGCTTTCCGCCATATCAGCCAGGCGACAATCAGCACAATCAGCCAGCGACCCGCTGAGAGCAGCATGTCGAAGAAGGCCGGAGACTTCCAGAATGGCAGGCTGCTGCCGCTGTCGTCTTCGGTGGCGGTGAACTGAGAGTTGACCACGTTCAGGGTGTCGCCGCGGGATTCGGAATAGCCCATCGCTTCACGGGTCAGGTTCTCGATCTGCTTCATCTGGTCGGCGGTGAGCGGTAAAGGTTTCCCGTCGGCAAGCTGGCGGTAGTTCACTACCACGGCCACGGAAAGACGCTGAATATCCCCCACGTTCAGCTTGGTGTGACGGATGGTGCGGTCCACTTCATAGTTGGTGGTTTCGTCACGCGAAGTATTGCTGCTGCCGTTCTGACCGGTGGTGCTGGTCTGGTTCTGCTGGCCGTTGTTAGCCTGCTGATTAGCCTGGTTGTTCTGCGGCGGCGTTGAAATGGGTGCCGTGTTTGCCGGCGCAGGCTGGTTGGAAAGCGCGCCCGGTACGCCGCCCGGGAACTGGCCATTGACCTGAGAGGTCTGGTTCAGCTGGCGAGAGCGGACCGCGGTCTGGGCCGGATCGCTATTAGGGTGATACTGCTCTTCGGTTTGTTCTTTGTTGGCAAAATCGATCTGCGCGGTGACCTGAGCATGCACGTTGCCGTTGCCCACAATCGGGCCAAGGATAGATTCAATACGGCGCTGGTAGCGGCTCTCTACGTCAGTCGCGTACTTGAGCTGGGCGTCGTTAAGGTCACGGCCTGCGTTGTTGGACTGCGTCAGCAAATGGCCACCCTGATCGACCAGCGTGACGTTACCCGGCGGTAAACCGGCCACGGCGCTGGAAACCATATGCACTACGGCATTAATTTGACCTTCATCCAGCGCGCGGCCAGGTTCGAGGCTAAGGGTAACGGAAGCAGACGGGGACTTTTGTTCACGAACAAACAGGGATGGTTTCGGCATGGCGAGATGCACGCGGGCATTCTTCACCGGGCCAAGCGTTTCAATGGTGCGGGCCAGTTCGCCTTCCAGCGCCCGCTGGTAGTTCACCTGCTCGCTAAACTGACTGATACCAAACTTTTCCTGATCCAGAAGCTCGAAGCCGACGGCACCGCCCTTAGGCAGGCCCTGCTGAGCCAGGCGCAGACGCAGGTCGTAGACGTTGTCTGCCGGGACCATGATGGCGCTACCGTTGTCTGAGAAGCGGTAGGGAATATTCATTTGTTGAAGCTGGGTAACAATCGCGCCCCCGTCCTGATCGGCGAGGTTGCTGTACAGCACGCGGTAATCGGGAGATTTTGCCCAAAGCACCAGGGCCACCAGCACGGCAACGGCGGCGGCACCGCCCACTATCAGCGGGATTCTGGGATTAGCACGAAGGCGATTTAACCACTCAAGTGTCTTGTTTTGCGGCGTTTGCGCCTGAGCAGCAGTGGTCATTCCACACCTCGCGGCTTAGCGTTGACAGAATTTTTAGAGTAATGAGTGAACAAGACTGACTCCCGGGTCGACAAACACGACAAAAGTTCCATATGGATGGCAGTGTCATTATTTTCGTTTCAGGAATTTTCGATGGCTGAATTAGCTCTATTTTTTACGTCTATTTAACGCCTTTATCCTATTGACAAGGTGGTAATCTTCCTCGGCTTAATACACATGGGGCGTAAAAATGGCTATTCAGGGTATCGAAGGCGTACTGCAACAACTTCAGGCGACCGCGCTGTCGGCGACCAATCCTGCGGCTTCGGCTGCCTCCGCGCCAACGGTAAGTTTTGCCGGCGAGCTGCAGGCCGCTTTGGGACGGATAAGCGAAACCTCCAACACCGCGCGTGCCCAGGCGGAAAAATTTGCTCTCGGCACGCCAGGCGTGGCGCTGAACGATGTCATGGTGGATTTGCAGAAATCTTCCGTTTCACTGGCGATGGGCATTCAGGTGCGCAACAAGTTGGTTGCAGCTTACCAGGAAGTGATGAACATGCAGGTTTAAATTTTTACAACCTAATCATCAACTATCATGCCCGATAGTATGGGCATGATGGGGCCGGTTTGCTTCATTTGAGGCGCAGGATGCGCGGATTGTCTGGGAACAATATTCGGGCCTGTCGCTGCTTTAACGATATACGCAAGTCGGTCTGAAGCTATATAGTTTGCGTCAGCTAGTGTATTAGCATTATCCCACCCCCGCGTTATCCCCACCGTATGATGACCGTCTGCAAGTCTAATTTGCGTTAAGAATTGCCGGTTGCAAACAAACGCCCAGAGATTAACGTCAGTTCGACTAATCTCACCGAGTGACGCACCAACTTTTCTTCAGGGATTTTCGACGGGCTGTGGTTTCTGTTCTGGAAATTGCCGGCCTGTTTCCTCGTAGGAAAGACAGGCCGGCAAAGATGCTGAGGTATATCAGGTAATGCTATTTAGATCCTGCTGACGACGGCTTCTTTCTTACGAGCAGGCAAAACCTTAGCCTGTTCGGAATTTTCAGCGGCAGTGAGTTTACGCTTAATGCCAGACAGGAATTCTACTGCCTTTTCGATATCATCGAAGGGGATCTGGTGGATAACATCCACAGGTAAATCCCACCACTTGCTTTCAAGTAAAGCGCTAATGGTCTCTTCACTGAAGCGATAGTCGATGACGTCAGCAGGGACCCCGGCAACGATAGCGTAAGGAGGGACATTTTTAGTGACAACAGCCCTTGCACCAATAATGGCGCCATCTCCGATAGTCACCCCATTCTTTATCCAGGCACCATCACCGATCCAGACATCGTTGCCGATGATAACTGGCTCAATGTACCAGTATTCATCATAAGTCGGCATTTCACGTGTTTTGAAGCCAAGCTCATCAAAATAGAAGAACGGAGATGACGACAAATAGTCTTTGGGGTGCTTACCGTGACCAATAACTACGCGCTGACCAATTGAGCAGAATGAGCCAATGACCGTGCTGACACTTTGAATATGCGTATCTGGTGCGGCATAGCTGTAACGCCCAACGTGTTGGATTCGCGGTGCACCCGGTTGCACAGGGTGTGGACAATGCTTTTGTCTTCTAAAGCAATTGAGATATCGCTCCCACAGGGGGTGAGGTTCGTGTACCTGCGGCACGACTTGAGGGACGATCACAGGCCGTGGCTGAGCCTCCTCCCAGAGGAGGTGCTTGAGGAGGTCGCGGACATCTTTCCTTGGGTGTATATACGAACCAAGCAACCTTTTATAGTGTCGATATCGAGTTATGGGTTCTGGGTAAACAATCGGGGGAGCAATTACCGGCTCAGGAGGCTTCGGTTTTTGAGTGCGCTCGATGTTTTCAAGGATAAAATTAATGTCGTAGTCGGTACGACTTTTTATAAAGTTCGAAATATGCTCGAGTTTTTCGATGCTTGCGCCTTGCTCTAAGTACCCATTAGCGAAGTACAGGGCTCTGCGCTTAATGAAAGGACAGAGATCCTCGACAAGAACACGGTCTGCACAGCTAATGACAAAGTTATACGGGGAGATATTCGCGTATTTCTCCATCGGAGAGAGGCTCGCGAAAGTGTATCCTTTATCAGTGTAATAAGGCGTTTGCGCTAATTCATGGAGATTAACCGAGTCGACATAGCTTTCGATTTTTGGCAGATTTTGCCAGTAGTTACGGAAGTCTCGTGAGGCGGTAAGGGATTTACGATACACCACAAAATACGATTGAAGGTGTTGAATATCGCGCTGGTCTTTGACCTTTTCGTTGTAACCGGCTAGCCCCCAGAAATCACAAGGCGTTGCGTCCATTTTTGAGAATGTGTCGGTAAGCGGGAAGAGTGGCCCAAACAAAGTAAAGTTGGTGACCAAAACTTCGTCAAATTCGCTCAAGTAGTCATAGCCTACAGTCTCGAATGCTGCTTTGTATGCCCAGGCATCCAGACCGTAATTTTCACGAATGATCAGCTGGTTAGAAACAGAACGAAGTTTTCTGTAGCCGGTAGGATTGACCTCTCCATTGACAACAACAATGATTTCGGAAGAGTGCTCTCCTAGTGCCTTCAGAGAGTGCATAACGTAATCATCAACGATACCGTCCTCATCCCAAAAGAAATAGACCAGTAATCGCTTAATACTTGCCTGGCGCGTGATGATAGACAAATTTTCCATATTTTACCTAATAGTTCAAATTATGCTTTTTCGAAAGTAACGACGCATTGTCGAGAGAGTTTTTGATTACTAACTAATTTTTATTTACTTCAGGCCGTGTCTGAATAGCACTGCAGGAGTGAAACTCGCTGTTTCCAGGTGTAGTAACGCAATGTATGGAAACTGTTTTCTCTGTCTGCACCGATTCAGGCCCGCAATATGCAACGTTTACGCAGCATGACGGCAAGGGGAGGCCGTGGCGATGTTATGCACAGCGCTTATAAGAGTGACTCAATAGTTTTCAAGAGATTTATTTAATAACTATACCGACAAACATAGGAATTTTCTAGATTTTAAAACCTAAACTGCACCACCAATTTTGTCACTCCCCCTCTCTTGAAAGCCCGAACTGTCCTGACTACGCCACCTGGTCTTGCTTTCATCTTCTCTGTAGGCGCGTTGGCCATGAAAGAGGTCTGTGATGTCTAAAAGCAGATAGCAAGGGCCTGAACGGGCACTTTGACGGGGGCTAAGGAGGCTGACACTTACACTCCGTCAACGACGTAAAGCGCCAATGCATTGGGGACCCTTAACGGTGAGAGCCTGTTTTCTGCTCTACATCAAGAAGGAATGTAACGACCACATTCAACATTAAATAATCAGGTCGCGTAAGTATTTACCGATAGTTTAAAAAAAGAACTGCACTATTATTTGATATCGCATTATGACTAAGAAATGTCCTGGTCTCTCTGAATGAATAAATTGCCGTTTTATCTGCCATCGCAGAATAAGATTCGTATTTATTTGACGTCAAAAGTAATTTCACTGCACTATCAGGACGATACCTTCAAGACACCGGAAGGGATTTCCGGTCTAAATGGGAGCGTCCTGTCAGCCTATGACCCCGCAACAAAAGCTAGAAGAACATTACGAGACATTAACCCCCGAGCTGCAGCGGGCCGCAGAGTCGAGCCTGCATAACATGAAGGACTTAATTGCGCTTTCGATGCGGGCATTTGCCGCACGTATTGGCGTCAAGCCCGCCACGCTGCTGCGCCTGGCTCAGCGTCTGGGCTATGTCGGCTGGGGAGAGTTCAAAGCCGCCGTTATTCAGGAGCTTGGCCTGAATATTGAAACCCATCAGGCAAGGGCCGAAAAGCTGGTCGATAAGGGCAGCACGGCGTCGCTCTATCAGGAAGTGTTTGACGCTCATGCGGTAAATCTTTCCCATACCGAGGCTGAAAATCCTCAGGCAATGGAACAGGCGGTTGATGTCCTGGATGCGGCCGAACATGTTTATGTGTGCGGCTTTCGGGCCAGCTATTCGGTGGCCTACACGCTGTTCTATATCTATCGCCTGTTTAATAAGAACGTGTCGCTTATCGACGGCCAGGCGAGCAATTACGAAATTTTCACCCGCGAACTGACGCCCAAAGATGTGGTGTTGATGATAGGGTTTGCCCCTTACTCGCGTGAGTCGCTTGACGTGCTGGGCGCGGCGCGGCAGGCCGGAAGCAAAATTGTTGCGCTGACAGACTCTCCACTCTCCCCACTCGCGAAACACGCCGCCAGCACGCTTTATTTCTCCGCGCACAGCCCATCGTTCTTTCCTTCCGTAGTGTCGGCCATGGGCATTGCCGAATGCTTGCTGGCGATGCTGGTAGCTAAACACGGAGACAGGGCGGTACAGAAAATTGCCAGCGCAGAGCGTTTCCTGCTGGATTCCGGGGCGTGGGTGAAGCCGGTTCGTTGAAAAAGGGCAGCTTTGCCCCTTTCATGATTAACGCTGAATAAGATAGCGAATGGTGGGGCCGTCCTGCTGAATATCCAACACCGTGTAGCCGTGGTTTTTGGCGTCCAGCGGGATGTTATTGATGGACTGCGGGCAGTCGCTGATCACTTCCAGGATCTCACCTTTTTTCAGCTGCGGCATCGCCTCCAGCGTGGCAACAGCCGGGTAAGGGCAGGGCTCACCTACCATATCCAGGCGGTAATCCGGGACAATGTTCTGACTCATGCGGTTTCTCCTGTTGTGGTGCCGATAGCTTGGTTTTTACGGCGAAAGAAGCGTTTTTCCCAGCCGACAATCAGCAGATAAGCGACGAGAAGCATCAGGTAAGTCACCAGCAGCCCGCCCAGCGGCCCAAAGGTATTCAGCAGGTTGACTTTATCCCAGCTGGTGGCCAGCGCCGGAGAAATATCATCCCAGAACCAGGCCAGCAGCGTAGAGCCAATCACGTTGCCGAGACCGACCCACCAGTAGTGAACCTGACCTTCAACCGCGCGATACATCCAGCCCGTTTCGCAGCCCCCGGCCAGCACGATACCAAAGCCAAACAACAGCCCGCCGATGATGGCGTTTGGCCCTGCCCACATGATTTTGGCTTCCACGCCAAGCTGAACATAGCTAAAGATGCCAATGGCGCTGGCCGCCATCCCCAGAATAATCGCTTTGGCCATGTGGGTACGACCGGTGATCCACATGTCGCGGAAGGCGGAGGTGAAGCAAATCTGTGCGCGTTCGATAAGCAGGCCAAAGCCGACGCCAAACAGCATGGCGAGGCCGAGTTTTGGCTGGTTTATGGCGGTGAAACCCGCCCAGCCGAGCATGCCGATAAACACCAGCATTCCCATACGGAAACGGCGCTTAGCGCGATCCGGCTGCTGGGTGAGCGGGGAGGCCGCGGAGACTTTTTGCAGTTTGACCGGAATGCGGAACATCGGCAGCAGCGTGAAGCGCGCGCCAAACCAGCAGCCGATGGCGGTGGCAAGGGCGAAGAACCAGGCGTGCAGCGAAAACTGTGGGATCCCGGTAAAGAACGCCGCGAGGTTGCAGCCCATTGCCAGTCGTGCGCCGAAGCCTGCAATGATCCCGCCGAGCACGGCCTGAATGATGCGGATGCGGTGCTGGGGCAAACGAAGCTTGACGTTATTGGCCCACAGGGCTGCGGCAAAACAGCCGCCAAACATGCCGATGATCATCATGCCGTCGATACGGGTTAGCGGGCTGCCGTCGAGGTGAATTAGCTTGTAGTAACCCCATTCTTCGGCGTGAATGCCCATCAGCTGCAGGAGCTGGCCGCCCCAGCGGGTGAATTCGCCGGTGACGGCCCAGAAGGTACCGGTGATGCCAAAGTACCAGGTGGAGAGGATCCCGGCCGCGATCACCGCGGGCATCGGTTTCCAGAAGGTTACCAGGTATTGGTGTTTAAAGGAGTGCCAGGTCATTTTTTTCGCCTCTGAACTCAGAAGAACGTGCCGCGAAGGGCAAAAGAGGGCGCCATCATACGCCCATCTTTTGGGCTTAACAGGCTGAAAAGACGAAAAAACAATCTGGATCAATTTTTGTGCCCCAGGCGGAATTGCTGGCATGCATTGGGCTTTAATGCCAGAATTATTTTTTCTCCGCAGTCAGGATAGACGATGAAGAAGCTTTTAGTATTGGCGGCGCTGGTAGCACTGAGCGGCTGCACCGAGATCAGAGATTATAAGCAGGTCGTTCGTACCGAAGCACCGGCGGGTATGGCAGGCTACTGGCAGTCCAGCGGGCCACAGAGCGAGCTGGTTAGCCCGGAGGCGATTGCTTCGCTGGTGGTCACGCCGCAGGGCGATACGCTGGATTGCCGCCAGTGGCAGCGGGTGATTGGGGTTCCGGGTAAGCTGACGCATTTGTCTGGCGATCTGCGTAATGTCACCGTCAAGCGTGAGATTTACGACATCGGCCTTAACGGCGACACGCTGGAGTACGCCGGGATGACGTTGAAGCGTGTGGATCGTTTAACGCCGGAATGCGCTGATTTTCTTGCTAAAAACCCTTTGGGCGGAGAGTTATCCAAAGAGAAAAAATAATGCCCTGGCCCTCTCCCGAAGGGGGCGAAGGGATTTTAGTGTACAAAATTTTGGCTATAATTTCTCCCTCTCTTTGGGCTGATGAACCCGTATTATCACGATAAGGTTCTGCCGCTCTCCAAAAAAATTCAGGCTCCATATAGTCATTACCTTTCTTAAAAAACCAGTCATTGGTCATGGTTATCACTATTTATCACACATAGATTATCATGATGAAACAACCCCATAGCACCTCGTCGCATGCCTCTTTATTCAGGCCGGTTAAAATTTACGGTCGTGCGATTAAATCCATAGTCTTAACTTTCTTGCAGTATAGGGGGTTAAATTAAGTTAAGACTTATACCCTCTTAATTAAGAGGAAAGATATTAAACAATCTTTAAAAACATAAACATAATGCGTCAAAACAAAATTTAATGGTGATAGTTATGTCTGCGGATGAAAGAAGAGAAGCTGTGGCTGAGATTGTTTTTCTTAGCATTCTGGCGGGGATGACTTGTCTGTGGCGGAAAATGCAATGGCTGAGTTCCGTTCAGGAAAAAACAATAAGGACATATAATGTATATCAGGCAAGGCTGTAATCTCTCACTTAATAATAAGCCTATGTTTTATGCAATAAAACTGGCAGCACTGTCCGGTACTCTTCTGTTGGCAATGACATCGGTGGTCAGAGCCGCAACGGTGGACGTGACCACCGAATTTATTGCCGACCTGTCGCAGCCGCAGAAGAATGCCTTTGTAAATACTACACCGGTCTCAGGATTTTGTGCAGATCGTCCTCAAGATTGTGAGCCGAGGGATTTTAGTATTTTGATCTCCGGTTTAACCGGTGAGAAATACTTTGATTACGCGTCTGCGGATTTGATAAAAAATCATGTATCAATATCACTCGATGGGGTAACAAGAGATGTGGTATTAACCGATCCTAAAACAGGGAATACGCTTGAGAGTCAGTTTCGGCTTGCCTTTTTTGGTATGCGGCACAACAGACTGGATGCCAGCAATGGTCATCTGTTTAACGCCATGACTGGCACAGGTGCTAGCCCTTCCGGTGGATGCTCGGGGCGAATAGGGTCTGGTGGTGATTCTTGGTACACACATGCATGGGGTGTGCCAGAGGCAAAATTAACTTGCTACCGTAAACTTAGCGATGACGGTAAGTTTCAGGGAAATGTCCGCATTGACAACTTCAGCTTTGGCTATAATTTAACGACGCCGAATCCACTGGCCGTTTATTCCGGGGACTATGAAGGTGAGGTGGTTTATACCGTTGGTGAGGGAGGGGATATTAACTTTAATACCGAGACGACCTCCGACAGCGAAATTCGAATCAAAATAAAAGCCACCGTTCGTCATGCGTTCAAGTTCTTCCTCGCACCGGGCAGTGAAAACGTCAGCCTGGCTCCCAAAGGCGGCTGGAGCCAGTGGGTGAACGGTGGGCCGGTGCCGGACTTACTTAATAAAGAAGTCCCCTTCACCCTGTCGTCCACTTCTGGTTTCACCGTCAATATGCGCTGTGAGTATGATGTGGACGAGGGATGCGCGCTGCGCGACTCACCCACCGGAGAAAAAATACCGCTGGAGGTTGCCCTCACGTTACCGGGTTTTAAGGCGGAGAACGGCAGTGAAGTCAGAAATCTGTTGCTGAATTCATTACCGGCGGGTCATGTCATCCAGCCTCCCGGCAAGTTTGTGGTTGATCGTCGCTCACAGGTTGACTTCAGGGTCCGGAAACCCGGCGTTGAAACGATGATGAAATCCCCAGGATCAACCTGGCGTGGGGCTGTTACGCTGGTGTTTGATACTCAAACTGAATAGAGAGCGGAAAACCGAACGTTCTGTCGAAGATGGGTTATTCGGTATATTCGTTTAATTTTATTTTTAACGTGAGCCCGGCCCGTGAGGGCGGGCGAGGGTCGGAGCGAAGGTTACTCACAGCACATCCTCCAGCACCCAAACGCTAACGCTGCCGCCGTGACAGGTAAAGGTTGCGCTGCCGCCCGCGTCGGTGTGAATCGTTTCCTCGCGATTGCCGAGATAATCACGCCAGTTTTTCTCAGCGAAATCTTCCCCTAAGGTGACGTGCTTTTCGCCGTCATCGCCGTTGGACATGATGACTACGCAGCCTGGGGCTTCTGCCGTGCCGCTGCGGCTAAAGCCAATGCAGTTGGGGTGATCGAACCACAAAGTCTGCACACCGTGGGCAAAGCGCTCCCGCGCGTGAATCAGGTCATCCAGCTGTTCGATGACTGGCATATCAATGTGGTAACTCTGGCCGTCGCCGCCTTTATCGTCGTAGCTGGCGCCAAAAAGATCCGGGTAGAACACCGACGGTACGCCGTTTTCGCGCAGCAGAATTAGCGCATAGGCCAGCGGTTTAAACCAGGCTTCTACGGGCGCTTCAAGCGCCTGTAGCGGCTGGGTGTCGTGGTTAGCCACCAGCGTGACGGCGTGGAACGGGTCGGCCTCAACCAGCGTGCCGGTGAAAATCTGGCTCATGTCGTAGTCACGCCCAAGCCGGGATGCCTCATGGAATTTCATTTGTAGAGGGGCATCAAACAGCATCGTTTTGCCCTCTACCTGGGCGATGTATTCCAGCAGTTTGTCCACTTCATGGGACCAGTATTCCGCCACGATAAACAGCGGCGTTTCGGTCACGTCCTGGACGTGCTCAATCCACTCTTTATAAAACCAGGCGGGAATGTGTTTGACGGCGTCGAGCCGAAAGCCGTTGCACTGCGTCTGGGCCATCACCCAGCGCGCCCAGTATTTAAGCTCTTCGGTCACCGCATGGTTGCGGAAGTCGATATTGGCGCCCATCAGATAATCGAAATTCCCCAGCTCGTCGTCCACCTGGTCGTTCCAGCCGTCGCCGGTGTAGTCATTGACGATTTTGAAGATGCCGTCTTCATCGGGGTTTTCAATATGATCGACGCCGCTGAAGCATTTGTAGTCCCAGATGAACTGTGAGTATTGTCCGGCACGGGCGGGGAAGGTGTAGCGGGTCCAGGCCTCGCAGTCGATAACCTCCGGCGAGATCTCGTTGCGGTTATCGGCATTTACCCGGTTGACGCGGATGTGCTCTTTTTCGTCGGCGCCCATTTTATGATTGACGACAACGTCCAGCAGCACCGAAACTTCGTTGTCCCGCAGGGCTTTTATGGCCGCCAGCAGCTGTGCTTTATCCCCATATTTGGTGGCGATGCTACCTTTCTGGTCAAACTCACCGAGGTCAAAGAGATCGTAACTGTCGTAGCCAACCGAATAACCGCCCGCGCTGCCTTTATACGCAGGGGGAAGCCAAACCATGTTGATGCCGATGTCGCTGAGGCTGGCCGCACGGTCGGCCACTTCTGACCAGAGCGTTCCGTCGCCGGGGGTGTACCAGTGAAAAAATTGTAACAGGGTGGGGTTCGTCATCTTGTCCGTGCTCCAGAAGTCATTTAGCTGACCTCTGGAGTATGGAATAAGAATCGAAATACGACAGGTTTACTGGTTCAGATCGCTCGGTGTTAACACGTTGCCGGAGAGAAAACCGTAGGTGTTGTTCAGTGATTTCTGACGGCCGCTCTGGTCAATCAGGTCGCGAAGCTCGCTCAGACGGCTGTTAAGCAGCCCTTTAATCTCATTTTCATTGGCGAGAATCAGATCAAGCAGCGCCTTAGCTTCTTCCTGACTTCTTTGGCTTGACTGCGCAATTGGGTTGCTGGCAATCGACTCTACCAGTTGAACATATTTAACCTCATGATCAATCAGCTCATCCCACCTTCCGCTATGGGCAAGGTCAAGCATGGTTTGACTGAGGGCGAGCAGGGCACGCCATCCATTGAGGGATGAGATGAAATCATTCATCAGATAGCATCCTGAAATGTAGGGGAAGTAGGGCCGATTTGCTTCCATGCATCCGCGATGTTTGCAAGTAATCTTTCGACTTCGGCGATGGCCTCTACGTCATTACGCAAATTAGCGTGCAGGAGACGCCTGACCATGTAATCGTAAAGATTCGCGAGGTTAGCGGGCAAATCTCCTCCGACATCCATATTCAGGCCGGCTTTCAGGCCATTATCAATAATGTTAATGGCTTTTGAGAGCGCCTCGCCTTTTTGCGGTATTTGTTCCTGTTCAAGAAACAAGCGTGCACGAACCAGGGCACTGAGTGCCCCATCGAACAACATCACCACGAGCTGGTGTGGACTGGCACTCATAACGGCGCTTTCCAGACCGACCTGTTGATAGGCTTGTACACCAGAACTCTTGTACATACAAAATCCTTAGCTTTTGTTGAATTGCTGCGCCAGATAGTTCCCCATGTTTGTCATCGAGTTAACAAGGCTTGCCAGAGAAGTAAACTGTGCCTTGTAACGCGCCATGGTTTCGTCGATGCTGTCACTCATCGCCTGTTTACGATCGGCCACGGTTTTCAATGTTGAGGTCAGGCCATCCTGCGCATTTTTAATCACGCCAGCGTTAATGGAGCTGGTGCTCAGCATATTGTTCAGTTTGGTATCCAGCTGTGTCGCAAACCCTGTCGTTTTCCCGTCGCCTACAAAGTAGTTAATAACGCCCTGCGGGTTGTCGGATAACGCTTTGGTTAATTGGGTATCATTGACTTTTAGCTGGCTGGAGCCATCCGGGGCCAGTACGGGATCCTGGGTAATGCCCAACTGCGCCATAATGCTGTAATCGCCGCCCTGTACCTGGGTCAGCATGCTACGGATATCAGCCTGGATACCGCGTACGGTACTGTCCCCGACGAGTGCGCCGTTGTTTGGATCCTGGGCGGAACCTGGGTCAACTTTTACATATTTGGTCACGGTAGCAATCGTTGACTGAAGGGTGTTATAGGCTTTAACCCAGTCATTAATCACTTTCTTGCTGGCATCGCTGGTACGCGCCACGCTCAGCGTTTCATCGGCCGTGCTCTTCGCCTTAAGGTTCAACGTTACGCCCGGCATGGCATCAGAGATGGTGTTGCTCTGACGCTCAATCATGACGCCGTTCACTTTCACCTGAGCATTTTGCGAAGCAGTTTGCTCTGTTAAAGCCCCGGTCTTGCTCGTTGAGTTGTACCCAATCACGCCCTGGAGCTGGTCATCACCGGTGACGGTGATGGTCATGTCTGACTGCGTGCCGGTGCTCTTGGAAGCAATCATCAGGCGATAGTCGCCGTCGTTAGCTTTAACCACGGATGCCGAGACGTTTCCGCCCGCGGCGTTAATCGCTTTTGCAATACCGTTTAATGAGGTATCGCCGTCGGCAAGCGTCACGCTCAGTGGCTTAGTGGTGCCAGGCTGAGTAATCGTTATCGTACGTGTACCGCCGGTGGTCGCACCCTGCTGCGCAGTATTGCTGCTGATGCTGCCGGTTGAGAGCACCTGAGCCTTCGCCATCTGCTGTACGTTAATTGTATAGTCAGCAAGGATAGCGTCACTGGTCGTGGTCGCGCTAAAAGCGGTATTGGTACTGGTGACGGAGGTAGACACCAGAGAACCCTTCGCTGTTAACGCAGCGGTAGCCGTTTCCAGTCCGGAAATCGCGGTTTTCAACTGACCAAAGGCGCTAAACTGGGCTTGATAAGTCTTTGTTTGTGTATCAAAGATGGTTAATTTTGTTTGTTCAGCCGTGTAAAGCTTATCGTAAGTATCCTGGAGGTTCAGGCTGGTACCTGCCCCGAGGCTTGAAATCGATGCCATTGATGTCTTCCTTTAAGTCGCTGGTAGTTTCATTCACTTATCGGCTGACTCAATGAAAAGTTTACAGCCGGGGAAAAAAAATAATCAGCCGAATAGCAGGCAGTGGATCGGCCTTATATGACGATTGTCGGAAAAGACGGTGACGTTAATAGCGTGGCCGATGGCGTAAAGGGAGGCAAAGATATATTTGCTCAAATGCGATAAGCCGCGTTTGAAAGTGTAGGAAAGGTTAAGTTTAGCGCTGGTTGTAAATTTAATTTCTTTATAATTCAGTTATTTGATTTTTTTTTATCATTAATTCTAAAGTTGGCACAGAGGGCGTCGATAACCTTGTTGACGGTGAGAGACGCCGTGAGTGTTAGGCACCGAACCTAAACCCAATTTTTAAGGAATTAATACTATGTCCGTAATCAATACTAACCTGCTGTCCCTGACTACTCAGAACAACCTGAGCAAAGCTCAGTCTTCCCTGGGTACCGCTATCGAGCGTCTGTCTTCCGGTATGCGTATCAACAGCGCGAAAGACGATGCTGCTGGTCAGGCGATTGCCAACCGTATGACTTCCCAGGTTAAGGGTATGACTCAGGCGGCTCGTAACGCTAACGACGGTATCTCTCTGGTTCAGACCGCTGAAGGTAACCTGAACGAGATCAACACCAACTTACAGCGTATCCGTGAACTGTCCCTGCAGGCCGCGAACGACACCAACGGCACCACTGACCTGGCATCCGTACAGACTGAAATCACCCAGCGTCTGTCTGAAATCGACCGCATCGCAGGCGGCGCTTCTTTCAACGGCAAAAACCTGCTGAACGGTTCCGTAACTACTGGTCTGAACATTCAGGTTGGCGCTAACACCACCGCTAACGATACCATCGTTATCGGCAGCGACTCTCTGATCAACGCATCTTCCGGTAGCCTGAGCACTGGTCTGAGCACCGCTATTACCGACCACTCTACCGCGCAGGCTGTTGTTTCTGCTGCTGATGCTGCTATCGCGAAAATCGATACTGCACGTTCTAACATGGGTGCGATTCAGAACCGTTTCGAATCTACCATCAACAACCTGAACAACTCCATCACCAACCTGTCTGCTGCTCAGTCCCGTATCCAGGACGCTGACTACGCGACCGAAGTATCCAACATGAGCCGCGCGCAGATCCTGCAGCAGGCTGGTACTTCTGTACTGTCTCAGGCAAACCAGGTTCCACAGGCAATGCTGTCCCTGCTGCGTTAATTTCGCAGACCGCTACAAGAAAGGTTGCTGGAAACAGCAGCCTTTTTTTGTTTTTGCCAAAAGGGGAGGCGCAGGGCGTTTTTAATATGAAGGTTAAGCCGTTAATTTCGGTTTTGTTCAGCGCATTATGCTTACTGGCCGGGTGCTAGCATCGGACAATCACCCGTCTGGCAAAATATTGCAACCTAAAGGACAGTTATGAATAGTTTCTCCCGCACTCGGGCAATGCATCAATATTACCGCGATCTGTTTACCCGGGCGATTCACCTGCCGGAAGCCGATGCTTTACCTGCGTGGCTGGTGACCGAAGTCCTTAATTTTGCCAATCCTGATTTTGCTGCCCTCGACGATAAATTAAACCAGGCACAGACGGAGTTGAATCTCGAGCAAGACAGAGCGTTAAAGCTGATGATGGGGGCGATTATTCTGGCCAATGCGGCGATCTGCGGTCCGACTGGAGAAAAGCCTAAAGCGATTGACGCGGAGAATGTTGAGAAAATCACGCAGTGTATCGTTGAAGCGCTTAAGCTTGACGGGAATAAAAATTACCTGGTAGTCGCCGTTCAGATTCTGTTCCGCATTAATGAAATAAATTCTGCCGTTTTCCTCATATCCAATAATCTTTCCGAGCTCAGTGAGTCATCCGTTGCGCTAAAAATTCTCTTGCTCATCTGCCTGATGGAAGAAGATTTTAATCAGGCATATGTCATTATTCAGCAGCTTACTGAGAACATGGCGCTTATCGGGGAAGATCCTATGACGCTGCTGATGGTCGTCACGGCCATCTACAAGCTGGGAGGCCGCCCGGACTCCTTTATCGATTTCAGCCCGTTAGACGTGCCTGACTGGCAGCCTGACGCTGGCCGTTATAGCTGGTTAATTGAGCCGGTAAATAACAATAAAACTACCGTGCTGGTCGCTTGCGATGGCGCCGGCTTTACCGCTCATGGCCTGCCGCTGCTGCTTTCTCTGTTCGACACCAATCGCGACGAGCTTAACGTTCATTTCCATATTTATAACTGTGATGCTGGCTTGGCCCAGCAGATTACGGGGCTTCGCAACGCGATGCCTGAGCTGGCTATTTCGTTAAGCAGCGAGGCAGTGACTCCGGGAACGGCAGCGAATGTGCACTATGCCAGTCGCCGGCTGGTCTTTTTATCTCATGCGCTGGAAAAAATGACCACGCCTGTCCTGCTGCTTGAGGCGAACAGCCTCGTCAGGAAGTCGTGGGCCGGGATGGAAGGGCAGTTAGATGTGAAAGATTTACTGCTGACCTGGGATGAAACCGCGCCGTTCTGGGCGTCGATTCTGGCGGCGTGTCTCTATTGTGAAGGGGGCGAGCTGTCGACGAAATATCTGGCCGCCGTGGCCCGGTTTATCGATCGCAATTTACAGCGCAACAATGCTGAACGGTTTCTCAATCAAGTGGCACTGGCCGCTGTCGAAAATGAGCTTAGTGCACTGGATAAAATGGCAATAGGCCGGGCTCAGCCGCATACGCTGGTGGATGCGGCACACGGCGAGGACGCGTTTAGTTGGATACTGGCTCACTCCGGGGTTGAGAGTGAGGATTACCGTCGATACAAAGCGTCGCTGTTGGAAAAGTACAGCGCGTTAATCGGTTGAGTCTGCATTTATTTCTTCAAAATAATGGATAAGCATAACGTGAGTCAGTATTACCCGGATCATCGTATTTCGCCCGTTGCTATTCAGTCTGCGGCCTGCGTCTACCATCTTTCTACGGTGGAGCCTGCGCACGCTCGCGTGCTGGAAATAGGGTGCGGCGAGGGAGGATGCATTACGGCCCACGCGCTGGCGTACCCGGAAAGCCAGGTGATGGGGATTGATATTGATGAAAGCTTGATTGCCGCAGGGCAGCGTCATACTCAGGCATTAGGGCTCAGCAATATTGAGCTGTTCTCCGCCGGACTTGGGGATATTCTCGCCACCGAAGGCGGGCAGTTTGACTACATCGTGATTCGCGGTGTTTTCTCTTTACTCGGCCGCCAGGAGCGAGAGGCACTCTTGCTCTGGTGCCGCCAAAATCTTTCTGCCTCCGGCGTGGTCTGCCTGCACTGGTATCCCTCCACCGGCGAAGCTGACACCACGGCCATTCGCGAGGCGCTTAGCTACCATGCAGCCCGTGATGCGAATGCCGATCCTGAGTCTCAGGTTAATGCTGCGCGAGGCATGCTGAGCTATCTGGCGATGACGCTGCCGGCAGGAACACTTAAAGCTCAGGTTGAAGAGGCTGAGAAAGAGAGCGATCTTGCCCTGACCCTGCGTTATCTCTCTCCGACCACGGCAGCCTTGTCTTTTACTGAGTTTTGCCACCAGACCAGCGACCTGGGATTAAGCTATGTCGGCGATGTGGTGCCTCAGTATGAGCTGCCGCGCGCTTATGGTGACAAGGTCGCCACGCTGCACGCCCTCGTCGCCGGCCAGCAGCGCATTGCCGCCCAACAATATCTTGATTTTGCGGTATCGCGTTCCGAGCGCTTCAGTCTGCTCCGTGCGGCCAGAACCGATGAACACTTCCCGGCACTGCCCGACAGTTCGCGCCTCGAATCACTTCATTGGGCGGGAAACTTTAGCCGCAAAATGAATGAGAATGGGGCGATATACAACGGCCATATTGGCGGGGATGGGCAGCAATCCAGTAGTGAGAATCCGATCACTTTACGCATTCTGGATCTGCTTGGGGCTGCCTGGCCATTCAGCCTGAGCGTCGAACAGTTGGTCATTAACTGCCGCAAGCCGGAAGACAATACCGACGTGCGCGAGGCAGTTCTGAAAGTGCTGGAAGATCTGTATCTCACTCAGCCGGCAGGACTCTACTGGCGCTGTACTCCAGGCGCGTATGATCGGGCTGAAAATGACACGCTACAGCCCATTTTATCGCTGAAAAACGGCGCGCCAGAAGGGAATGCTCCGCAAGTTTATAGGAACCTGTGGGGCGACGAATTTTCTGTCACGCCGGAAGAATCGCGTTATTTGCAACACGGTTTAGCCGGTGTGGATGCCGAGGCGTGGCAGTGTTTTATGTCGCTACGTAAAAAAGGCGCGTTGACGGGGTCTCCGACTGCCTGGAAAAAGCACTACCAGCTTTTTTTACGCACGGGGAAAACACAATTTTTGCTACCGCTGTTGAACAATTTGCTGCTGCTGAGTGTTTCCATATCGCGAGGTGGCTTGCTTAGCAAAGATGTTAATGATTTACCCCAGCGTGAATCAGAACACGCGGAAGACACTTACGACCGGATTAACCGTTTAATTCGTGAGAAAAAGATTCAGGATGCGAAAACCTGTGCTGAGAAGCTGCTGAAAGAGAACCCGGAGGATATTGCCGCGCTGCGCTGTTATTCGCGAACGCTTGTGCTGTCCAATCGCTGGGATGAAGCAAAAGAAGTGCTTTGTCGGTTGATGGGGCACTATTTCTCCAGTCTGGATATTTATTACGATCTGGCGACAGGGCTACAGAAAACAAACCAACATTATTACGCGATTCTTCTTCTGCAGGGGTTGTTAAGGCTGGAAGATAAAAACGTCAATTTCTGGCATAGCCTTGCGTACTCATATTATCAGCTGGGTGAAATGTCCCTGGCGGAAAAATGTTCTCGCGTTTCGTTGCGCTGCGACGAGGTGAAAGCGATTCACTATGCCACGATGGGCGTTATTCTCAGCGATAGCCAAAAACTTGACGAGGCCGCCTGGTTTCTTAACAAAGCGATAGCGCTGGAACCGAGTAATTTTGATTACTTTACCGCACTGTTGTTTGCAATGACCCACGACCATAAGGTCACGGCAGAGCAGCTTTACCAGAAACATCTGCAATACGGTGAGACGGTAGGAGCATGGGCCGCGGCTTGTCATCTGCAGCTGCCTTATCGGGGTATAAAGAATCCTGATAAAAAACTGCGTGTAGGCTTTGTTTCCGGAGATTTACGCAGGCATCCGGTGAGCCACTTCCTGGCGCCGTTCTGGGATGGGCTGGACAGAAATCATTTCGAGCTGGTGGGTTACAGCACCTCTTATGTTCATGACGAGGTTACTGAACATTTTGCAGCCGGTTCCGTGCTATGGCGGCAGGTGGACAAGTTAAGCAACCAGCAGCTTGCCGAACAAGTTTATCATGACGGGATTGATATTCTGTTTGATCTCTCGGGCCACACCTCTGACAACCGTCTGCCGGCGTTTGCGCTTCGCCCCGCACCGGTGCAAATCTCCTGGATTGGCTACCCCGGCACAACCGGTTTGAAAACGATGGATTACCGCATTGTGACCGCGACGCTCGCTGAGCCAGCCGATCTTGAACAGCAGCTGACCGAAAGCATCATGTTTATTGAGATGCGCAAGTTCTTTGAGCCCGATCCGCAAAGCCCTGATATCGAAACTCTCCCGGCGCTTAAAAACGGTTACCTCACCTTCGGCAGCTTTAATCGTCCTAAAAAGATCAACGATGAAGTCCTTAGGGTGTGGGCCTCTATCCTGGCGCAGTCTCCTGGAGCCAAATTTGTTATCGGTTTTATGAACGATGAAAAAATGGTGGCCGAGATGACGAGGAAACTCGAGCTGCTGGGAATTGAACCGTCGCGCCTGATATTCAAGAAAAGAGCACCGCTGCTTGATTATCTGGCTTACCACAATGAAATCGACATTTTACTTGATGCATTTCCCTACTCTGGCGGTACCACCAGTAACCACGCCTGCTGGATGGGCGTGCCAACGCTGACGCTGTGCGGTGCCACGATGGCTGCCCGACAGGGCGTCGATATTATGCGCATTCATGGGCTGGAAAACTTTATTGCCTACAGCGAAGAGGATTACATCCAGAAGGCGCTGAGCTGGGGCGACCGACTCCCTGAACTGAATGAAATACGCATGACAATGCGTGAAAGAATGCCGGCGGAAACCGCGGATGGCTTTAACGTCGCCGGTACATTTGGGCGCGCATTGCGGGAAGCATGGCGAATTTACTGTGCCGGTGAAGCGCACCGTACGTTCACAGTATTGGAATAAGGCGCGGGCCGCGCCAACTGGTTTCACACCGAGGTGTACTATGAAAAATATTTTTGTTACCAGCCCTCTGCTTCCGCCCCTGGAGGAATTTGTTCCTTATCTCGAGCAAATCTGGGGGAACAAGCACCTGACCAACAACGGGCCATTTCATCAGCAGCTTGAGCAGGCGCTGGCCGATTATCTGGGCGTAAAATATCTTTCGCTGTTTTCTAACGGCACGCTGGCGCTGCTGACCGCTTTCCAGACGCTGCGGCTGAGTGGCGAAGTGATAACCACGCCTTACTCATTTGTGGCGACATCGCACAGCCTCTTATGGAATGGCCTGACGCCGGTCTTTGCTGATATTGATCCGCAGACGTTCAATATTAACGCCGACGCGATTGAGGCGCTTATCACCCCGCAAACTACGGCCATTATGCCGGTGCACTGTTATGGTATTCCCTGCGATGTGGATAAAATTCAACGTATCGCCGACACCTATGGCCTCAAAGTTATTTACGACGCGGCCCACGCCTTTGGTGTGAAGCAGAACGGCAGCAGCATCCTGAACTGCGGTGATTTGTCTATCCTGAGCTTCCACGCCACCAAAGTGTTTAATACCATCGAAGGCGGGGCGATTATCTGCCCGGATGCCAGAACCAAAAAACGCATTGATTACCTGAAAAACTTTGGCTTTGCCGACGAAACCACGGTGATCGCGCCGGGCATTAACGCCAAAATGAATGAGGTGCAGGCGGCGTTTGGCCTGCTGCAGCTCCAGCATATTGACGGCGCCTTGAGCGCCCGGGCCGAAATTTATCAGCGCTACTGTGAAGGTCTGGCCGATATTCCTGGCCTTGAATTTTATACCCAGAAAAGCGATTACGAGTGGAACCACGCCTACTATCCCGTGCTGATAGATGAACGGTTCCCGGTGAGCCGCGACGCACTTTACGACGCGTTAAAAGAAGAGGGGATTTATACCCGCCGCTATTTCTATCCGCTCATCAGCTCCTTCGCGATGTATCGGCATTTACCGTCTTCCGCCGCGGAGCATCTGCCGGTAGCCAACGACCTGGCTAATAAGGTGCTCTGTTTGCCGATATTCCCGGATCTTGAGGAAGAAGAGCAGCTACGTATCATCGCGGCTGTCAGACGAATTGCTCAGGGGCAGAGCGTCGCTGCCTGACAGGGTTATTGCGGGAATAAAAAAGGGCTTTGTCTTGCGACAAGGCCCTTTTTACCGTTTTGAGCGTGCTGTTATAGCTCGGCGATACACATCAAGCGCTCGCTGCGCTCAAGATAGCGCTGGCCGGACAATTTGAACATGCCGTTAATCAATAGTGGATTATGCAGTCCGTGGCGTATCAGCCAGTCTTCGTGCGTTTTTTTGCCTTTGCCGACCGGGATAATGGTGACTTTGCGGGCGACTTTGCCGAGGATTTCCTGCATCTGTTTGACGGTAAAGAAGCGGATGTTAAACAGCGAGTCGGTCTCTTTTTTCGAATTGAAATAATCAACGAACGACAGGTTATGGGCGTTATGTACAGTGACGATCATTCTGCCGCGAGTGATGCGGGCCTGCTCAAGCGCCATTTTTTGGATATCCTCATCCGCAAATAGCCCCCAAAACCCATTGTGGTAACTGATGTCAAAATGCTTGTCCGGGTACTGCAGCTCGAAGGCATTCATCACGGAAAAACGATCCTGCAGGGAAGGATAAAGCTTTTTCGCAAGACTCACGGATTCCGGCGAAAAGTCTATTCCGTGGCCCTCTGCGCCACGCTTCGTCAACTGGACGATATCGCGGAAGCTACCGGCAGCAATCTCCAGAACCCGCTTTTCACGGCTTTTTCTCACCGCATCAATATAGTAGGCATGGCGAAGATCGTTTTGGTAGTGGTCGAAAATACCCTGCCATTTATGGTCCCAGTCCTCGGCCGTGGTGAGCTTTTCAGGCTCTGTTATTTGGCTCATATCTCTATCCTGTGAATGATTTCTCAGCGACGTAGTGGCGCGTAAAGACGGCGTTTTGTACGGTAACTGCGGGTTGAATAGGCTGGCGGGTGAAACAGTGAAGATGATTGGTAATCATGTCGTAGCCTGCCATGACCGAAAATTCGACCCCGGCGGAGAAGCGGGGGTTGATGTCCATCAGGTAATCCCCGGTGGAATGGCGCATAAATTCAATATTGATGCAGCCGTTCAGGTCGAGCAGGCGGGCAACTTCTGCCGCTTTGGCGAGCAGTGCCTCATCCTGGGTAATCTCAACGGTTAATCCGGCGCCGTTCGCGGTGCGCAACAGCTCTTTGCGGGCAACGCCCGCCCATTCGCCGGTCTCGCGCTGCCGGACAATATCAATGACGTGAACATCTCCCGGCAGATACGGCTGGACAATCCAGTCGTTGCCGTTCAGCCGCTGACGTAGCTCAATCAGTTCGGCCTGGGTCTCTACGCGGCGAAGCCCTTCGCTGCTGCGGCCATTTCTCTGTTTAAGGATAACCGGGAAACCAAATGAAAGCGTTTGGGACTCAGCGAGGGCGACAGTAGGCAGCGAGAGAAACGCCTCGTTATGGGAAAATCGCTGGCTCCAGGTTAGCTTATCCCTGGCAACCGCGATAGATTCTGCTGCCATTAGCGCCAGCATGGCGGACGAACACAGTTCACCACGGGCATCAGAAAGCGTGTCAACTTCAACATCGGTTAGTGGGATGATGGCGTCAATGCGATGCTGGTCGCAAATTGCATTGATACTTTCGATAAAGACCTGGCTATTCGTTGCACGCGGAACCTGAACAAAATTGTCGACCAGACGAGAGGCATACACCCATTGCTCGGGGTAGATATCACACCCGATGACGGTGTGGGATGCACGTTTCAGCGTATTTATCACGGCTGGCGCAGACATTGACCCTATAGCCGTAATTAAAATGTTCATGTAAATGACCTGTCTTGTAATCTGCTTCGCCTGACGGCAGGGGGAAGTTTGCCGCAGAGAAACGACGCGTATATTTATCACTGTATGATAAACCCGCCAGAGATCAGGCCTGGAATAACAGATGATTTTATCCTTTTTTTGCAGGATAGATTCTCCGGCTTAATTTCTCCGGTTTCGCTATAGTATGTGACGTTAATATTTAACAACCAATTGATACTTTTAAGTAAGCCAGAACATGATTTGCCATACATTATGGTTAAAATTCCAGGGGTTTATTTCTTCATAACCTCCAAATAACCCCCCATTTCACCCACTATTCATCCGATTAAAACCCCTGCAGAAACGGATAATCATGCCGATAACTCAACTAACGCAGGGCTGTTTATCGTGAATTCACTGTATACCGCTGAAGGTGTAATGGATAAACACTCGCTGTGGCAGCGTTATGTACCGCTTGTGCGTCACGAAGCATTGCGCCTGCAGGTACGTCTGCCGGCGAGTGTGGAGCTCGACGATCTGCTACAGGCAGGCGGCATCGGGTTGTTGAATGCAGTCGAACGTTACGATGCCCTGCAGGGAACGGCATTTACTACCTACGCGGTGCAGCGCATCCGTGGGGCGATGCTTGATGAGTTGCGCAGCCGTGATTGGGTGCCGCGAAGCGTCAGGCGTAACGCTCGCGGTGTGGCACAGGCGATTGGTCAACTGGAGCAAGAGCTGGGGCGTAACGCTACCGAGACGGAAGTCGCGGAGCGGCTGGACATCCCGCTCGAAGAGTATCGCCAGATGTTGCTCGACACCAATAACAGCCAGCTCTTCTCTTATGACGAGTGGCGGGAAGAGCATGGCGATAGCATTGAACTGGTCACCGAGGAACACCAGCAGGCAAACCCGCTACAGCAATTACTGGACAGCAATCTTCGCCAGCGCGTAATGGAAGCCATTGAGGCTTTACCGGAACGCGAACAACTGGTGCTGACGCTTTATTACCAGGAAGAGCTGAATCTGAAAGAGATTGGCGCGGTGCTTGATGTGGGTGAGTCACGGGTTAGCCAGTTGCATAGCCAGGCGATCAAGCGTTTGCGCACCAAACTGGGTAAGTTGTAGGGAGTGCCGCACAATTATCTGACGACCTGGGAATTATCATGACGGTGCAGCAGTCAAAAAGACGGCCATTAAGCCGCTATCTCAAAGATTTCAAACACACCCAGACACATTGTGCACATTGCAGTAAGCTGCTCGACCGCATCACGCTCACGCGCAGCGGGGTGATTATCAATAAAGCCACCATTGCTCAACTTGATACGCTTATTGATGAAGCCACCTGGCTTATCGAGCAGAAAGAGTGGATGGCGCTGTGTCGTTTTTGCGGTGATTTACACTGCAAAGAACAAAACAACTACTTCGATATTATTGGCTTCAAACAGTATCTGTTTGAGCAAACCGAAATGAGCCACGGCACGATCCGTGAGTACGTGGTTCGTCTGCGCCGCCTGGGTAACCATCTGAGTGAGCATAAAGTCCCGCTTCCCGGCTCGCTGCAAGGCCTGCTGGACGAGACGCTGGACGCCTGGCTGCCCCGCACCAGCACCAATAATTACCGCATTGCGTTACGCAAATATTGGCAATTCCAGGTGCAGGGACATGCGATCCCGAGCCAGGAAATTAGCGCAACCTCCGATATATACTAAATTTGCATAAGTTGTAGCGGACTGGTTTTGATATATCCCGAAGCCGCCCGCTACACTACAAAAAAACGTAAATAATCGGGGTAAACATGAAATTAAAAATGATCGGGCGTCAGGCGCTGATGGGCGTGCTGGCCGTTGCTCTGGTGGCCGGCGCAAGCGTGAAAACCTTCGCGGCAGAAAATCTTCTGAATAAAGTCAAAGAGCGCGGCACTTTGCTGGTAGGGCTGGAAGGCACCTATCCACCGTTTAGCTTCCAGGGCGATGACGGCAAGCTGACCGGCTTTGAGGTCGAATTTGCCGAGCAGCTGGCTCAGCATCTTGGCGTTAAAGCGGCGCTGAAGCCGACCAAATGGGATGGGATGCTGGCGTCTTTAGATTCTAAACGCATTGACGTGGTGATTAATCAGGTCACCATTTCCGACGAACGTAAGAAAAAATACGACTTCTCCACCCCTTACACCATCTCCGGTATTCAGGCACTGGTGAAAAAAGGCAACGAAGGTGGGATTAAAACCGCCGCCGACCTGAAGGGCAAAAAAGTTGGCGTTGGCCTTGGGACTAACTATGAGCAGTGGCTGCGTGAAAACGTACCGGGCGTAGATATCCGTACCTATGATGATGACCCGACCAAATATCAGGATCTGCGCGTGGGCCGTATTGACGCGATTCTGGTCGACCGCCTCGCCGCGCTGGATCTGGTTAAGAAAACCAATAATACGCTGGCGGTAGCGGGCGATGCGTTCTCCCGTCAGGAAGCGGGCGTTGCCGTGCGTAAAGGCAATGAAGATCTGCTGAAAGCCATCGATGCGGCTATCGCTGAGATGCAGAAAGACGGATCTCTGGCTAAGCTGTCCGATAAATGGTTCGGGGCGGACGTCACTAAGTAGCGCGGTATCACAGTGAAAAGGTGCTGATTTCAGCACCTTTTTTTATTGACACCAGAGAATGAAGTCGTCTCTCTGGTGCATAATAAAACTGGATATTGATATCGGCTCAGGAGGCCCTATGTCACTGCATCACCTAACGCGTTTTCCTCGTCTGGAATTTATTGGCGCACCGACGCCGCTGGAATATTTGCCGCGCTTTTCGGACTATCTTGGCCGTGAAATTTATATTAAACGTGATGATGTGACGCCGATGGCGATGGGCGGCAACAAGCTGCGCAAGCTTGAGTTTTTGGCGGCGGATGCGCTGCGGGAAGGGGCCGATACGCTGGTCACTGCAGGCGCTATCCAGTCTAACCACGTTCGCCAGACGGCGGCGGTGGCGGCAAAGCTTGGGCTACATTGCGTGGCGCTGCTTGAAAATCCTATCGGGACAAAAGCCGAAAACTACCTGACCAACGGCAACCGTCTGCTGGTCGATCTTTTCAATGTCGAAGTCGAAATGTGCGAGGCGCTGAACGCTCCGGATAAGCAGCTGGAAGCGGTGGCTACGCGTCTGGAAGCGCAGGGATTCCGGCCTTATGTTATTCCGGTCGGCGGCTCTAATGCGTTAGGTGCGCTGGGGTATGTTGAAAGCGCGCTGGAAATTGCCCAGCAGTGTGAGAACGCCGTGAACCTGTCATCCGTGGTGGTTGCCTCGGGCAGCGCGGGGACGCATGCTGGTCTGGCGGTCGGCCTTGAGCAGTTGATGCCGGACGTGGAGCTGATTGGCGTCACGGTGTCCAGAACTGTGGCGCAGCAAAAACCAAAAGTTGTCGCCCTGCAGCAGGCCGTGGCGAAGTCGCTTGAGGTTAGCGCGACCAGCGAAATTATTCTGTGGGATGACTATTTCGCGCCAGGCTACGGCACGCCGAATGAAGAGGGAATGGAAGCGGTGAAGCTGCTGGCCAGACTTGAAGGCATCCTGCTTGACCCGGTCTACACCGGCAAAGCGATGGCCGGGCTTATTGACGGCGTGGCGCAAAAAAGATTTAAGGATCAGGGGCCCATTGCCTTTATTCATACCGGCGGAGCGCCGGCGCTGTTTGCCTACCATCCGCATCTGTAAGACGCGGGTCTGGTCTTAATCATCAGGAATCACCATGCAAGAAAGTTTGCAACTGGTGCTGGATTCAGCACCATATCTGCTTAAAGGGGCGGTTTTCACGCTCCAGCTGAGTATTGGCGGGATGTTTTTTGGCCTGATCCTCGGGTTTATGCTGGCGCTGATGCGCCTGTCGGCCTTTTGGCCTTTTTCGCTGCTGTCGCGTTTTTATGTTTCCATTTTTCGCGGGACGCCGCTTATCGCCCAGCTGTTTATGATTTATTACGGGCTGCCGCAGTTTGGCATTGAGCTGGATCCTATCCCATCGGCGATGATTGGCCTGTCGTTAAACACGGCCGCTTACGCCTCTGAAACCCTTCGGGCGGCCATTGCCTCTATTGATAAAGGCCAGTGGGAAGCGGCGGCCAGTATCGGGATGACTCGCTGGCAAACGCTGCGCCGCGCGATTCTGCCGCAGTCGGCCCGCGTGGCGCTGCCGCCGCTGGGGAACAGCTTTATCAGCCTGGTGAAGGACACCTCGCTGGCGGCCACCATTCAGGTGCCGGAGCTGTTCCGCCAGGCGCAGCTGATCACCTCCCGCACGCTGGAAGTGTTCACCATGTATCTCGCCGCATCCCTGGTCTACTGGGTGATGGCGACGGTGCTCTCCACGCTGCAGAACTATTTTGAAAACCAGCTTAATCGCCAGGACAGGGAGCCGAAATGAGCGCCATTGACGTTAAAAAACTGGTGAAAAAATTCCACGGGCAGACGGTGCTGCATGGCATAGATCTGGATGTTAAACCCGGCGAAGTGGTGGCGATCATCGGCCCAAGCGGCTCAGGAAAAACCACGCTATTGCGCAGTATTAACCTGCTGGAAGAGCCGGACAGCGGCACGATTCAGGTGGGGAATATCTCGATTGATGCCGGACAGTCTCTGGCAAAGCAGAAAGAGAAAATTCGTGCGCTGCGCCAGCAGGTGGGGTTTGTGTTCCAGAGCTTCAATCTTTTTCCACACCGCACGGTGCTGGAAAATATTATTGAAGGCCCGGTCATCGTTAAGGGCGAGCCGAAAGCTGAAGCCATTGCCCGGGCGCGCGAGCTGCTGGAGAAGGTGGGCTTAGGCGGGAAAGAGAACAGCTACCCGCGTCGCCTGTCGGGCGGGCAGCAGCAGCGGGTGGCGATTGCCCGTGCGTTAGCCATGCGGCCAGAAGTTATTTTGTTCGATGAACCGACTTCGGCGCTGGATCCTGAGCTGGTGGGAGAAGTGCTGAATACTATTCGCCAGCTGGCGAATGAGAAACGCACCATGGTCATTGTGACCCACGAAATGAGCTTCGCTCGCGATGTGGCCGACCGGGCAATATTCATGGATCAGGGAAAGATTGTGGAGCAGGGGCCGGCAAAAGCGCTTTTCGCCAGCCCACAGCAGCCGCGCACGCGGCAATTTCTGGAGAAATTTTTGACCCAGTAACCGCGAGGCAGGCCTGGTTTCACCCCCAGGCGGCTTTCGCGGAGCCGAGTGCCGCCGGTGGTGTGCCCCAGATAACCGGCGTGCCTGCCAGCCTCAGCGGGAAGTTTAACCGGTTTCCCAGCCCAAAGGCGGACCACTCCATCATCGGCTGGTAATCATGCGGGCCGATAGCGGCAAGCGCTGATTGATCTCCTGCCGGGCAAGACATTAATAAAGCGGCCGTTCGGGCGAGCGACAGGCGTGCGCTGTAGCCCTGACGCTGCTCATGCCGGACCTGGAGACCTTTTAGCACTGCAGCGGCAAGCAGGTAACCCGTGGCGTGATCCAGTGCCTGAACGGGGAGCGGGTGAGGCCGCCCGGTATTTTTCCAGTGCATGCCCGCGTCGGCGATACCGCTGGACATCTGGACCAGGCTGTCGAAACCACGGCGGTTACGCCACGGCCCGTGCCATCCCCAGGCGTTGAGCGACACGTCTATCAGACCGGGAGAGAGCTGCTGTCGGGTTTCGGCATCAAAACCCAGGGCTTCCAGAGCATCCGCCCGGTAGCCATGCACCAGCACATCGGCATCGGCGAGCAGGGCCTTGAACTGCTCTCTGCCTTCGGCAGATCTGAGGTTGAGCCTCGCGCATGTTTTCCCGAGAGTAACTTCCTCAACCAGCGTCGGCTCTTCCCATTCAGGAGGATCAAGGCGCAGCACCTGCGCCCCAAGCCCGGCCAAAAATCGGGTGGCAACCGGGCCAGCAATAATACGGGTGAGATCCAGCACCCGGAGGCCTGCCAGCGGGCGGGCTGGTGGCAATGCTAATGCAGGGCGAGGGGCTTCGGCGTGGAGCTGCTGCCAGAACAATGGCTCTGCCGCAACGGTTTTCCCATGAGGATGCTTCAGCCATTCGTCGTGGCTTAACATCGCTGCCGCGCATCCACCTGCGGCAACGATCGCCGCTTCAAGCTCAGTTTTTCCCCACGCGGTAACTCGCTGGGCGAGCGCTGACTTATCCTTGCTCACACCCAGGACGCTTTCCATTGCCTGGCGGTGATGCGGCGCGTTGGTATGCAGGCGGATCCAGCCGTCCCGAGTGGCATAATCCCCGGCAAACTCATCCCACAGTGCGGCGGGAGCGCGGTTCACGGGAAAATGGCTGCTTGAAAACCAGTATGAGGCCAGCCGCTGGTCTATATAAAGCGGCGCATCCGGGCGAGCAAGCAGCGCTCTCAGGGCACAACCCGCCGTCGCCAGGCTGGCTGTGGCGAATTCGGTCACAGGAAAACGGGAACTGAGCTCACCTTTGCCCGTCACGGCCACTGACGGCTGCGCGATTTCCAGTCCCAACTCCCGGACCATTGATCCGAAGAGGAGGGAAAACGAAGATTTAACCATACAGAGCTCCAGTAAATTTTTCCTGACATATGTAAAAACCGAAGAATTGTGGCGGAAAAACCATAAATCACATTAATTAGTTTAATAAATGTGTTAGCTTATTACATTCTATTAATGAAATACTTTTTAGCGCCAGGAGAGACGCCAGATATAATGCTGGAACGTAACTTTTTTAGCTGGCGACGGGAAGCGCTCGAGCTTTTCCTGTCAATTACTGAAGCCAGCGAATTACAAACTTTAGTTCAACAACAAACTCAGTGCCTCGAGTTTGATTATTTTTCGCTGTGTGTTCGGCACCCGGTGCCTTTTACGCGGCCTAAATTATCATTGCAGAGTTCTTATCCGCAAAAATGGCTGGAGTGGTACGTCACTGAAAACTATTTTGCCATTGACCCGGTATTGAAACAGTCTAATTTCATGCGGGGTGAAATAATCTGGAGCGATGCCCTGTTTGCTGAATCTCGTGAGCTTTGGGATGCCGCGCGCGATCACGGTCTGGCGACCGGGCGCACACATTGCGTCATGGCCCCTAATCGTACGGCGGGTTTTCTCTCTGTTTCACGCTCTGGCGTTCGCAAGGAACTTGTGTCGGAAGATGAACTCGGGCTGCGGCTGAGTTACCTGGCCGAGCTGAGTATGGCGACGTTAAATCGGCTGGACGATCCGTCGGTCGAGATGATTGACATGAAGCTCAGCAAGCGCGAAAGAGAGATTCTTCAGTGGACCGGCGAAGGGAAAACGTCGGCGGAAATTGCGATTATCCTGTCCATTTCTGAGAACACGGTGAACTTCCATCAGAAGAATATGCAGAAGAAATTCAACGCGCCAAACAAGACGCAGATAGCCTGCTATGCGGCGGCGATGGGGATTATCTGAACCTGGAGGGCAAGTGTTGCGTCAGGTGCTGACGGCTGGCGAACCAGGATTCTGCCAGCCGCCCCGGCTTATTGACGGTAAGCCTGTTTAATTTGCTTAACGGTATTGCTGAATACTTCAGCCTGAGTTGGGTCTTCCAGTTGAGCGATCTGCTTTTCCATTTTCAGGATAACGCGGCCCGCATCGGCCTGGCCCATAGCCTGCAGCATCAGGGTTAACAGCGTCTTCAGACAGGTGACTTCTTGTGCCAGTTCACGGGTGTTTTCGGCGGTGGAAAAATCTGGAGTGCTCATTTACTTTCCTCAATGCTTAGTTTGTACGCTGCCATTATGCACAGTGATATTCATAAGGCGGCGGAGTATACCATAACATTCATCAGAATTATTCATGTTCGACGAATGAGAATACGTCTGAATGTTTATGGTAATAAACAACCCTTGCTCAGGGTTATTCCTGCAGGAAGCGATGAGAATTAAAAAAAATTGTTTCGCTCTCGTTTAACTAACGTTAAATAAAGAGAGAGAAGAAGGATTTTATTCTTGATGATGGTCGCATTTTGATAATTAGCTGTTTTTTAATCAGAGAATAATCGCCTGAACACGATGCTTAGAATGTTGAGATGTGCCGCAGAAACAGATCTGAAAGTAAAGATATATTCTTCTTAAGTGTTAACAGAATGTGCTGACCGCAATTTGGATTTTAATGTTGCCGGAAAAACGTTAATATATGGCCAATTAGCTATCAGCAGCGTTATCCCTTTCTGGAGAATAGCCCTTTGATCAACGTTCTTCTTGTTGATGACCACGAACTGGTGCGCGCAGGGATACGACGCATTCTGGAAGAGATTAAAGGCATCAAAGTCTCGGGTGAAGTGAACTGCGGTGAGGATGCCATCAAATGGTGCCGCAGTAACCCGGTCGATGTCGTGTTAATGGATATGAATATGCCGGGGATCGGTGGCCTGGAAGCCACCCGCAAAATTGCCCGCTACTCTTCAGATATCAAAGTTATCATGTTGACTATCCATACCGAGAATCCGCTGCCTGCCAAAGTCATGCAGGCCGGTGCGGCAGGGTATTTAAGTAAAGGCGCAGCGCCTCAGGACGTGGTAAATGCCATCCGTTCCGTTAATGCGGGCCAGCGTTACATCGCCTCCGACATTGCCCAACAGATGGCCTTAAGCCAGATTGCACCCGAGGCAGAATCCCCCTTTGCCAGTTTGTCTGAGCGTGAATTACAGATTATGCTGATGATCACTAAAGGCCAGAAGGTCAATGAGATCTCTGAGCAGCTTAATCTCAGCCCTAAAACGGTGAACAGTTACCGCTACCGCATGTTTAGTAAACTGAATATCAGCGGGGATGTGGAGCTAACGCACCTGGCGATTCGCCACGGGTTATTCAATGCGGAGACGTTAATCAGCAGTGAGTGAACCTTTTGATTCCCGGGCTTTTCTCAAGACGGTAACCAGCCAGCCCGGCGTCTACCGCATGTACGATGCCGGCGGCACGGTTATCTATGTCGGCAAAGCTAAAGACCTGAAGAAACGCCTCTCCAGCTATTTCCGCACGAATCTTGCCAGCCGTAAAACTGAGGCGCTGGTGGCGTTGATCCAGCACATTGATGTCACGGTGACCCACACGGAAACCGAGGCTCTGCTGCTGGAGCACAACTACATCAAGCTTTATCAGCCGCGCTACAACGTGCTGCTGCGAGACGATAAATCCTATCCCTTTATCTTCCTGAGTGCCGACAGCCATCCGCGGCTGGCGATGCACCGCGGCGCGAAGCACGCGAAGGGAGAATACTTTGGCCCGTTTCCTAACGGCTATGCGGTGCGGGAAACGCTGGCTCTGCTGCAAAAAGTCTTTCCGGTTCGCCAGTGTGAAAACAGCGTGTACCGTAACCGTTCGCGGCCTTGCCTTCAGTATCAAATCGGCCGCTGTCTTGGTCCCTGTGTTTCAGGCCTGGTCACAGAAGAAGACTATGCCCGGCAGGTGGACTATGTTCGCCTGTTTTTAGCCGGGAAGGACGACCAGGTGCTGACGCAGCTTATTTCCCGCATGGAAGCGGCGAGCAAAAATCTTGAATTTGAAGAGGCCGCGAGGATCCGCGATCAAATTCAGGCGGTCCGACGTATTACCGAAAAACAGTTTGTCTCCAACACCGGCGACGATCTGGACGTGATTGGTGTCTCCTTTGATGCGGGCATGGCCTGCGTGCACGTCTTGTTCATTCGCCAGGGCAAAGTATTGGGCAGCCGCAGCTACTTCCCGAAAGTCCCGGCAGGCACCGAACTTAGCGAAGTGGTGGAGACGTTTGTCGGGCAGTTTTATCTCCAGGGCAGCCAGATGCGCACGCTGCCGTCTGAAATCCTGCTCGACTTCGCGCTGGCGGACAAATCTCTGCTGGCGGATTCGTTGAGCGAGCTGGCCGGGCGTAAAGTGAATGTGCAGACTAAACCTCGCGGCGATCGGGCGCGTTACCTGAAGCTTGCCCGCACCAACGCGGCAACGGCGCTGGTGACAAAACTTTCTCAGCAGTCCACCATCCAGCAGCGCCTGAAAGCGCTGGCCGAAGTGCTAAAACTGCCTGAAGTGAAGCGGATGGAGTGTTTTGATATCAGCCATACGATGGGGGAGCAAACCGTCGCTTCCTGCGTGGTGTTCGACAGTAACGGCCCGCTTCGGGCGGAATACCGCCGCTACAATATTACCGGTATTACGCCGGGGGACGACTACGCCGCCATGAATCAGGTGCTTCGCCGGCGCTACGGTAAAGCAATAGAAGAAAGCAAAATCCCGGACGTGATCCTGATCGACGGCGGGAAGGGGCAGTTGGGGCAGGCGAAGGCGGTGTTTGCCGAGCTGGACGTGCCCTGGGATAAACACCATCCTTTATTGTTGGGCGTGGCCAAAGGCAGCGACCGCAAAGCCGGGCTGGAAACATTATTCTTTGAGCCAGAAGGTGAGGGGTTCTCTTTACCGCCGGATTCTCCGGCGCTGCATGTGATCCAACACATTCGCGATGATTCACACGATCATGCGATCTCCGGCCACCGTAAAAAACGAGCGAAGGTGAAAAGCACCAGTTCGCTGGAGACGATTGAAGGCATCGGGCCAAAGCGCCGTCAGATGCTGCTGAAGTATATGGGCGGATTGCAACCGTTAATCAACGCCTCCATTGAGGAGATCGCAAAAGTGCCGGGCATCTCGCAGGCATTGGCAGAAAAGATCTACTACTCGTTGAAACATTAAGGGCTCTGTAGCAACATAGAGACAATTTCCACTTATGACAGATAGTTAACTGGCACTATGCGATTCAATATCCCAACACTGCTCACGCTGTTTCGTGTCATCCTTATCCCGTTCTTTGTGCTGGCGTTTTATCTGCCGTTCAACTGGGCACCTTTCCTTTGCGCTTTCATTTTTTGGCTGGCGGCCATAACCGATTGGTTTGACGGTTTTCTCGCGCGTCGCTGGAACCAGAGTACCCGCTTCGGCGCGTTCCTCGATCCCGTTGCCGATAAGGTGATGGTGGTGGTGGCGCTGGTGCTGGTGGTAGAGCATTATCACGCCTGGTGGGTGACCTTGCCTGCGGCCACGATGATCGCCCGTGAGATTATTATTTCCGCGCTGCGTGAATGGATGGCGGAAATTGGTAAGCGCAGCCGTGTGGCGGTTTCCTGGATCGGTAAAACCAAAACAATGGCGCAAATGTTGGCGCTGATTGGCATGCTTTGGCGGCCAAACATGTGGATTGAGTACACTGGTATCGCGCTTTTCTTCGTTGCGGCGGTGCTAACGTTCTGGTCAATGTTCCAATATTTGGCCGCGGCACGCGGTGATTTGCTCGAACCGTGATCTATCCGGCGCAAAATTCAGCAAACGATTCGTGGTGTTAGAAAATTTCATTGACTCATTGCGTCAGGTAAGTAGAATGCAACGCATCGAAAGGCAGCAAGGTTTGCCGGAAGATAATAAAATCAAGTGATTAGCTTAATAGCCACCAACAGTCACTTGTACAAAAAGCGGGAATAGCTCAGTTGGTAGAGCACGACCTTGCCAAGGTCGGGGTCGCGAGTTCGAGTCTCGTTTCCCGCTCCAAATTCAGGTAATAGACTTTCTGTTGCCTGCCTGAAAAGGCAAAAGATTTTGGCGCGTTAGCAAAGCGGTTATGTAGCGGATTGCAAATCCGTCTAGTCCGGTTCGACTCCGGAACGCGCCTCCAATTTCTTCCCGAGCCCGGATGGTGAAATCGGTAGACACAAGGGATTTAAAATCCCTCGGCTTATGGCTGTGCGGGTTCAAGTCCCGCTCCGGGTACCATGGGAATAAAAAGAATAAAATCAATGATAAGCAGTGTCGTGTAAACCACCTTCGGGTGGTTTTTTATTGCCTGCGATTTGCCTTTCTGAAAATTATCCTGCCTGTTCTGCTAAAAGAATGCCATGCTAAACCCTTCCCTGGCATTCCATCTGGCAACTATGAACATTTTCTCCCGACACCCATTTGATATCGCTTTTCAGGGCCGTGCTCTCAAGGCTGACAGTATTTTCGCCAGTAAAGGCCACGTCCTGATGATCCACGGAGGTTCAAAAGACCGCGAGGCGAGCCTTCGCTACCGGTACTTAATGGCTGAGCTGGGTTTTGGCAGTACGGCTTTTGATTGTATCGGCCATGGTGAAACTGGCGGCGATCTCTCTCACTCTTCTTTAATCTGCCGCACCGATCAGGCCCTGGCGGTTGCCGAACATTTAGGTTCCCAACTGACCGGCTGCATGGGCGTCAGCATGGGGGCCTACAACGCTTTGCAACTGAGCAAATCTGTGTCTCTGCGTTCCCTTATCCTGATGGTGCCGGGCGTGTACCACCCTTCGGCTTACCGGGTAAACTTCGGGCCTGAATTTTCTGCCATTATCCGCCAGCCGCGAAGCTGGGCCGACAGTGACGCCTGGCAGGCCGTGGCTGAATTTAGCGGCAATATTCTGGTGATTGCCGCGGCTGAAGATAGGGTGATCCCGGCGGAGATCCCGCCCCGGCTTTATGATTCGGCATCGGGGCAGGGCAAACATGCTTTGCTGACCGTGCCGGGTGCCGACCACAACAGCGTCTGGCAGGCGCTGCAGCACACGCACTCGCTCTACGACAAAACCTGTCAATTGTTGGTGGAATGCCTGACGAAAGCGGAATGAAAATGACTCGTCGCGCGTAGAACGGGTACACTACGCCAAATTTTATTCAAAACGCGAGACGAGGAAGCCAAAAATGACCCAGGGCCCGCTGAACGAAGACGAAATTATCTGGCTGGATGACATTCTGCTGAAGTACGGCACCGCGCATTCGGTGATTGATGTAGCCGAGCTGGATGGGCTGCTCACGGCGCTGCTGTCAGGGCCAACTGTGACCGAACCTGCTACCGTGCTGCGGGCGGTATGGGGCGGCGATGTCGAGCCTGAATGGGAAAGCAAAGAAGAGCTGACGCGCTTTAGCGTACTGGTGTTCCAGCATATGAACGACATTGCCGAACGCCTGGCGGAGTATCCGGGGCAGTTTGAGCCTCTGTTTGGTACCAGCGAAGTGGATAACCGCGAAATCACCATCGTGGAAGAGTGGTGCTACGGCTACATGCGCGGTGTGTCACTGGAAAGCTGGCCTGCGCTGCCGGCAGAACTTCAGCCAGAGCTGGAGGCAATTGCCCTGCATGGGCTGGAAGAGAATGAAGCGAAGTTTGAAAGCCTGACGCCGGAAGCATTTCTGGCGAGCATTGAGGCGATTAAACCTGCGGCACTGGCGTTATACGGGTACTGGCACAGCCAGCGAAACGGCGGGGCGCTGCACTAAAATGAAAATAGCAGGCCGTAATGGCCTGCTACTTAACGGCAATTAAGCCTGAGCGTCCAGCGTGGCCAGCTCTTTATCGACAAAGTAAAGACCTTCGCCGCTTTTGCCCACCAGGCTGAGTTTATCCAGCACGGATTTAAACAGTTTCTCTTCTTCATGCTGCTCGGCAACATACCACTGCAGGAAATTAAAGGTTGGATAATCCTGAGAGGTCATTGCGGAATGGACCAGAGCATTAATCTGACGCGTAATTAACTGCTCGTGCTCGTAGGTCGCTTTAAATAATTCGTCCAGTGAAGCGTATTCTAAATACGGGGACTGAATGGCGTTAATACGCGGCATGCTCCCGGTATCACTTAAATATGCAAACAGACGCTGCATGTGCTCCATCTCTTCCTGAGCGTGGCGGCGCAGGAACGCGGCAGCCCCTTCAAAGCTGTGATAGCTGCACCAGGCGCTCATCTGCTGGTAAAGCAGGGAGGAGTAGAGTTCAAGGTTCATCTGCTCGTTCAGTTTTTCAATCATTTCCGTCTTCAGCATCACAGGCTCCATATTTTTTGAGGGACGTTAATATGGCGCTACTTTAATTATTAATTTTCCATAATGCAAAGAAATTGTTAATTATATTAGTGTAATGAGAATGGTTGTTACTATTATTTTATTTGTGACAAAATGAATTAATAATGAGAATTAATCTTGTTCTGCTTCGCTATTTTATTGCCAAATAACGTGTCATGAATTAGTCATATTTAGCCGCGCAAAATGGTAACCATGCTAAGAGTAAGACTATGTTGTCATTGGAAAATCTTATGGCTAAATATTCTTATGTCCGCCATTTATCTGACGCGGGAGCTGTGGCTAAATACGTTTCTTTCAAAATTAGACTGCACATGAATATTCTTCATTTTCTTCTCGCACTTTTTGTCATCATGGGACTGGCGTGGCTGGTGAGCTTCGATCGTAAAACCATCCGCATCCGCTATTTGTTACAACTTGTCGTCATTGAAGGCCTGCTGGCGTTCTTCTTCCTGCACTCCGACAGCGGCTTGTGGGTGATTAATGGGGTGTCCGGTTTCTTTGGTCACCTTCTGACCTTCGCCGGGCAGGGCAGCGACTTCGTCTTTGGCGGCATGAGCAAAGCGGGCCTGGCCTTTATCTTCCTCGGCGTGCTGTGCCCGATTATCTTTATCTCGGCGCTGATCGGGATCCTGCAGCACTTCCGCATTCTGCCTATTATTATTCGCATTGTCGGTACGCTGCTTTCTAAAGTGAACGGCATGGGCAAGCTGGAATCATTCAACGCCGTAAGCTCGCTGATTCTGGGTCAGTCCGAAAACTTTATCGCTTACAAAGGCGTGCTGGGCGACCTTAGCTCTCGCCGTCTGTTCACCATGGCCGCGACGGCAATGTCCACGGTTTCGCTGTCCATCGTCGGGGCTTACATGACGATGCTGGAGCCGAAGTATGTGGTGGCGGCGCTGATCCTGAATATGTTCAGCACGTTCATTATCCTGTCGATCATTAACCCGACCCGCCCGGGCGCTGAGCCAGAAATCAAGCTTGAGAAGCTGCACGAATCCCAAAGCTTCTTTGAAATGCTGGGGGAATACATCCTCGCAGGTTTCAAAGTGGCGATGATTATTCTGGCGATGCTGATTGGTTTTATCGCGCTTATCAGCGCCATTAATGCGCTGTTCGCGACCGTCTTCGGTCTGAGCTTCCAGCAAATTCTGGGCTACGTTTTCTATCCGTTTGCCTGGCTGGTGGGTATTCCTCAGGCGGATGCGCTGAAAGCGGCCGGCATTATGGCGACCAAGCTGGTGGCGAATGAATTTGTGGCGATGATTGAGCTGCAGAAGATCATGGCGACCCTGTCACCGCGCGGGCTGGGGATCCTGTCGGTCTTCCTGGTGTCGTTCGCTAACTTTGCTTCCATCGGGATTGTGGCAGGCGCCATCAAAGGGCTGAACGAAAAGCAGGGGAACGTGGTGTCTCGCTTTGGCCTGCGCCTGGTATACGGCGCGACGCTGGTCAGCCTGCTGTCCGCGGCGTTTGCCGGGCTGGTTCTGTAAAAACAAAAAAACGGCGGGTTTCCCCGCCGTTTCTTTAACGCAAAATCATCAGAACGCGGCGCAGACCGGCTGGTCAATGCGCATGACGGATTCCTGCGCAAAGCGAGTTTTATAGATAGAGCGCAGTTCGTCTACCTTTTTGCTGCTCTCCGCATCGCTGCCGCGAATCAGCATAATCGCTTTGCTCGGTTCGTGGGTCACTTCACCTTTAGCATTCAGCCACTGGCCTTTGGCGTCATATTCGGTCAGCCCTTCGCGGAAGCGCGGGGTCACGTCTTTATCCACGAAGCTACGCCATTCATTGGCGGTAATTTCCGCGCCGGATGGGCGGCTGATACCGAAATAGAGCGTGGTTTGCGTCATTGTATCGCCAGCCTGGCACTGTTTAGCCGGGGCGGTAACCGCCGATGTGGTTTTCGCTGGCGTGACGCAGCCCGTCAGAGCCAGAGCTAATGCCCCGGCCAGTGTTGCTTTATAAAATACCATTATCCACCTGTCTTGCTGTCATCATCATTATTAAAATTAAATGCGGAATGATTCCGCCGCGATATAAAATTACAATTCCGCACTTTTCGCAAGTCGCCGAGCATCAATAGGGCAATAATAATCCCGCAGATGCCGCTGCCGGGCAGCACCCACTGCGCCGGGAAGTATCCGGCAATCGTTCCCGTGACCAGCGGGACGACTAACGTAATACCGAGCTGCAGTCGCCAGGTTGCCGCCATAGCGGCGCCAACCTGTGGGCCAGGGAAACTGTCCATCACGTTGAGCGTGGCGACCAGATAGAACCAGTTACTGAACAAATGAGCGATAACGATCAGCGGCACCGCCAGCCACAAAGTGCCCGAGTAACCCACGGCGAAATAACACAAAGTAAAAAGCAGCAGCGCCAGCATTAGCGGGAAGCTTTTACCCGCCCGGTTGCGCACCTGTTTTTCGCTGAGCAGGAGCGGGGCGAGCAGTTGCCCAGCGCTACGGGCAAACAGTAGCGCCAGGCCATTGGCCGCGTTATCACCCGGCAACGCAGGAGCCAGCGCCGGGAGCAAAGCCATTACGGGGGCGCCGACCAGCGCAAGGCTGGGCAACAGCAACAGGCTGCGCTTTTGCACCGGGGTAACGTTCTGCCAGCTAAACTCCTCGCTTTCGTCTGGGGCGCTGTCTTCTTCTCCCTTCATAACAAAGGCCGCCGAGGCGTACCAGAGCAGCCCTATGGCAACGATGAAACTGATTGCATCCAGCAGCAGCATCAGCCAGAGGCTGACGTGGCCATATAATAATGTCCCAAGCCCCACGCCGAAGATAACGTTGGCGGCAAACACCAGCGTTTCAACGCCTGCGGCGGCGGGCATTAGCGCTTTAGATAAACCTTGTTTGAAAAGCTGACTTAAGGCCGGCACCGTCAGGCCGGTGCTAAAAGCGGCGGCGGCCTGGCTTAACAACAGCAAGCCTGGGTGTTCATTCCACAGCGCAAGGCACGGCAGAAGCAGACCTGTAAGACCGAAAAATTCGCCGAGAAGCAGGACGGAAAACGTCGGCCAGCGCTTTAATAACCACACGCCAGCAAAGCTGGCAGGTAAGCCGGGCGCAAGGGCGAGGACGTAAGCAAGAGAAAGCCAGGCGGGGGTAGCATGACTGTTTAACAGCTGGCTGAAGACCAGAACGTAAGTCAGGCCGTTACCTACGGAAGAAAACAGCAGCGCCAGTCCGAGCAGCGTGAACCAGCGGTGCTGGCGCAGGGCGCGTAGCAATAAAAGAAGCATGTTAAGTTCCTGATGAAAAAATAGAGTCAAGCCGCCGTGGGAAAACGGCAGCGCGAGATATTTATCGTCAGGAACGGGTTACATTGGCGTCAGGCTTCTCTTTGTGCAGATGTCTCTAAAAATAGAGGAGTATTCACAGATTACCAGTTGCTGGTGACGCCCGCATACTGTGGGCCGGTCACGCCGCGGCACTGGTATTCCAGCACCACCTGGGTGTTCAGGCAAAGGGTGCCGCTGTAGGTGGTACAGGTCTTGATATCGCTGCCGTAAGGGAGTGCGCTGGCATAGCCCCATTGCTGGCACTGACGCGATGCCGTGGACTGGGCCAGGAATTTATCCACTTTGGCCGTTTGCAGCGGCGGCAGGCTATAGGCGAGGCGAACAACACCGGCAGGCTCATTGGCATTGAGCGGAACAGGCGTTTTGCTTACGGTGCATCCGCTCAGTAACAGGGCGGTAACGGCCAGATAAATGCGCTTCATCTTTGATTCATACCTCATACTTAACCGCCTTCATGGTAGCACGCGTGGCGGGCAGAAAAGCCTGTTCGATTAGGCGGGCCGTAAATTCCATAAATTTCGAATTTTAAATAACCCTTAATTCAAATTACGAAATAAAAACTTTTTACCTAACGTAAATTCCCCACAAAATACGCGGCGATTTTTTGATCAAAAACGCGTCAAGTTTTGCTGAACCGTGCCGACAATAGCGCTACGGCGCGATTTAATTTCACTTATGCAGGTATACGAGGGAATAAATCAGGACGCGCGTCGCTAAAGCCGCACAGGAAGTGCATTTTATTTTTTACCGGGGAACCAAAAATGAACATTGTTCGCAATATTAAAATTCGCGCGATGGTGGTGCTGATACAAATCTTTTCCACGCTGGCATGGATCTGCGTGGCGGGCGCGACGCTATGGCTATTACATAACCTCAAGCAACAGCTTGCGCTGAGCCCGGATCAGCTCACGTGGATTAACACGGCCCAACGGATGCTGATTATCTCCATTGCTATCAGCATTGCGATCGTCATTTTTACAGAACGCTACCTGTGGTTTTGCCTGGTAAAGCCGGTTAATACGATCCGCCACCACATGCATGTTCTGGCGCAGGGCGAACTGGCTGCCACGCTGCCGGATTTGGGGCGCAACTGTATTGGCCTGATGGTGCCGCCGATTCAAAAAATGCAGGAAAACTGGCAAAGGGCGGTGAGCCGCATCCGGGACAGCGCCGAGGCTATTCGCACCAACGCCACCGAAGTGTCCGGGGTTAACACCGACCTGTCATCCCGCTCGGAGCAACAGGCCGCCGCGCTGGAGCAGACCAGCGCCAGCATGGCGCAGCTGAACAGCACGGTGAAGCTGAACGCCGACAATGCAAATCACGCCAGCCACCTCGCACAGAATGCCACCAACACCGCGGTAAACGGCGGGGATTCGGTGAAGCAGGTAGTGAAGACCATGGACGTGATTGCCAGCAGCGCGAACAAAATTGTCGATATCACCACGGTGATTAACAGCATTGCGTTCCAGACCAACATTCTGGCGCTAAATGCCGCGGTGGAGGCGGCAAGGGCGGGAGAGCAGGGCAAAGGTTTTGCGGTCGTCGCCAGCGAGGTACGTAATCTGGCCAGCAGAAGCGCCGGGGCCGCAAAAGAGATTGAAACCCTGCTCAACGATTCGGTCAGTAATATTCACACCGGCTCGCAGCAGGTGCGTAAAGCGGGGGAGGCAATGGATGAGATCCTCCGCGCCGTGAAACAGGTGAATGACATCATGGGGGAGATTGCCAGCGCGTCCCTCGAGCAAAGTCAGGGCATCGGGCAGGTCGGGATCGCCGTTCGGGAAATGGACAGCGTGACGCAGCAGAACGTGAATCTGGTCCAGAAGTCGGTGCTCTCTTCCGTTGAACTGGAGAAACAGGCGCACCACCTGCATGACGCGGTGGCAATGTTCCGGCTTAACGCAGTCTGAAAACCACGCATGTGACAAAGCAGCCTCCGGGCTGCTTTTTTTACGTCTTAAACAGGCGCGGAAACAAAAATATGTGACGCAGATGGGGGAAATAATATTCCCCGCAGGCATTGGCGTCAGGCACCGTGCGGATAGTTAAAAATCGGCTAAGCTTATGCTTTTTAGGCACATTTACAAGCGATCGCGAGTGTCGCACTATGCGGGCTCTTATTGAGCAAGGAGTTTCTGAAGCAATGCGTAAACCTCTGGTATTGTCGGCGCTGGTCGCCGCGCTGGCCCTGGCCTTAAGCGGCTGTGATGACGCTAAAAAAGAGACCGCGGCGGCCCCCGCCCCGGCTAAAGAAGCGCAGCAGGGCGGCAGCCTGATAATCGGCATCACCTCCGGCGATCCGCTGGCCATGAACCCGCTGTACGCCAGCGATCGGACTACGTTAACCATCATGCAGGCGCTTTACTCGCCGCTGTACAGCTACAACGGCGACAAGATCGAATGGGGCCTGGCGGAAAGCCTGACGCCGTCAGCCGACAACCTCACCTGGACGCTCAAACTCAAGCCTGACCTGAAATGGCAGGATGGGCAGCCGATTACCGCCGATGACGTGGTGTTCACCTTTAATAAACTGCTGGATGAAAAGCAGCATAGCTTCTTCCGCAGCATGTTTGTTTATGGCAACAAGCCCCTGAGCGTGAGCAAAGTGGATCCGCTCACGGTTAAATTTACGCTGCCTCAGGTCAGCGCCGCCTTTGCCGGTACGCTGGTGCAAATCTTCCCGATCCCACAGCATATCTTCGGCAGCGAAGCGGGCGATCTGGAAAAGAGCACCCGCAATGATGCGCCCGTCGGCTCCGGTCCGTTCAAGTTTAAAGAGTACCGGGCGGGTCAGTACTACGCCCTGACGCGGTTTGATGATTACTGGAACGGTAAACCGAAACTCGACTCGGTCACCTACCGCTTCGCGAAGGACGCCAACTCTGCCAACCTCGCGCTGCAGAACGGTGAGATCAATCTCAAGATGGTCGATCCGCAGGATGTTTCGCGCCTGAAAGCCACCGGCAAGTTTGATTTTGTTATTTACCCGGAAGGCCGCCTGGCCTACATGACTTTCAACCAGAACGTTGACAGCATGAAGAGCAAAGATCTTCGTCAGGCCATCGCCTACGCGCTGAGCAAAGATGACCTTGTGCAAACGGCGTTCACCTCGCTCGATTACGCCATACCTGCGGCCTCTATTCTGACCCCGGATACCCTCTACCAGACCAGCGATGTGGCGCCGTACAAGTTCGATCTTGATAAAGCCAAAGCGTTGTTCAAAGCGTCCGGGCAGCCGGAGGGCGTGAAGCTACGCCTGGCCTACATCAACAGCAATAAAACCCAGGAAAGCATGGGGCTGTACATTCAGCAGCAGCTCAAGGCGATAGGCATCAACGTTGAACTGCTGCCGCTGGATGCGAACGCGATGTCCCAGCGCAGTCAGGACATGAAAAACACGGCCTATGAATTAAGCCTGGGCGGTTACATCATGGGCTCTGAGCCGGACGGCTATAAGTCGCTGTATATGAGCAACGAAGCCTATAACTACGCGCACTATAAAAATCCGGCGTTTGATGCGCTGTGGGAGCAGGGCGCAACGGAAACGGATACGGCGAAGCGCGCGGCTATCTACAAGCAGATCCAGCAAACCGTCGCCAGCGATATGGCCTGGTACCCGATTGCCTACACCAACGCGGTTGTGGCGGTGGACAAACGTTTTGGCGGCACGAAAGAAGCCGAGCCTAAGCCCGTGTATATGTTCCAGGATCTGTCGAAAATTTATCAACAATAACAATGAGTGACCCTCCGTCCGGCTGGTTTGTGCTGGCCGGGCGGAGGAAGGCGAAACTATGAATAACCTTCTTTTCCGGCGCTTACTGCAGCTGCTCCCGATGCTGCTTTTTATCTCGCTGGTCTCTTTTTTACTGGTGAAGCTGGCCCCAGGCGATCCTGTGCAGGCGTATATCACCCCGCGCATGAGCCCGGAGGATATCGAACGCATCCGTCAGAGCATGGGGCTGGATAAGCCGCTGCCGGTGCAGTACCTGCTGTGGCTGAAAAATTTGCTGCAGGGCGATCTCGGCTACTCCCTGATTTACCACCGCCCGGTGTTGACGATGATCGGCGAACGTATCCCGGCCACCCTTGGCCTGATGGGCGCGTCCTTGTTGTTAGCTATCCTGCTGGCGATCCCGCTGGGGCTGCTGGCGGGGGCGTACAAACACCGCTGGCTCGACCATGTTCTGAATCTGTTCGCTTACGTCGGGATCTCGGTGCCGATCTTCTGGTTTGGCATCCTGCTGATTACCGTGTTTTCGGTGCAGCTGAACTGGCTGCCGAGCATGGGGATGCGAACCATCGGCGCGGAGGACTCCTGGCTCGATGTGATTCGTCACGGCATTCTGCCCTGCATCGCGCTGACGTTTTACAACCTCTCCAGCTATGTGCGCTACATCCGGTCGAATACCATTAGCCAGCTGTCCGCCGACTATGTGCAAACCCAGCTGGCCTACGGGGCAACCCGGCGCACTATTCTGTTCCGGCATGTGCTGAAGAACGTGCTGCTGCCGGTGATCACGCTGTTTGGCCTCTCTTTTGGCGAGCTGGTGGTGGGCGCCTACGTGACGGAAAGCGTCTTTTCCTGGCCGGGAATGGGGCTGCTGGGGATCCAGGCCATCACTTCCCTCGACTACCCGCTGATCATGGCCATTATTCTGCTCTCAGCGTTGATGCTGATTGTGGGGAATCTGCTGGCCGATCTTCTGTATCGCGTGGCGGACCCGCGCATTAAGGCGCTGAGGTAACCATGAGCAGAAGATGGAATCAGGTTAAACAGGGCCTGAAACGCAGCCGCCCCGCGCAGCTTTCTCTGACGGTACTGGCGATTTTTGCACTGGCGTCATTATCGGCTTTTTTAAGTCCGTGGGACCCTAATCAAATGTCGCTTCAGGGAAGGATGCTGCCGCCGGATGTGAGCCACTGGTTTGGCACGGATGAATATGGCCGGGACTACTTCACCCGCGCACTTTATGGCGGGCAAATCTCCCTGATGGTCGGGTTTTTAGCCATGCTGTTTTCCACGCTGATTGGCACGCTGGTGGGAACCGTCAGCGGCTACTTTGGCGGCAAAGTTGATAACCTGCTGATGAGGCTGGTGGACATTTTAATGGCGATCCCGGCTTTTTTCCTGCTGCTGGTGCTCAATGCTTACCTGAAGCCCGGCATCGCTAACATCATTCTGATTATCAGCGCGCTGACCTGGATGAATATGTCGCGACTGGTGCGGGCAGAAACGTTGACGCTGAAAGAGCGGGAATACGTGATTTATGCCCGGGCCTCCGGGGAGCATCCGCTGAGGATTATCGCCCGGCACATTATTCCGAATATTTTGCCGACAATTATTGTGGCGGCCACTTTGAATATCGCCTCGGCGATTCTAATGGAGTCAACATTGAGCTTTCTTGGTCTCGGCGTGCAGCAGCCGGATGCCTCCTGGGGCAGCATGCTGAATAATGCTCAGTCCTACATCGGCGAAGCCTCCTGGCTTGCCATGTTCCCGGGCGTGCTGATCCTGCTGACGGTGCTGAGTTTTAACGTGCTCGGCGATGTGTTCCGTACCGCTTTCGAGCCGGGGGCAAATCGCGATGCGTAATTTGCTGGAAATTGAAAACCTGAAAACCTCTTTCTTTACCCGCGAGGGTGAAGTGCAGGCGGTACGTGGCGTCACCTTCAGCGTGCAGCGGGGGGAAGTGGTGGGTATTGTGGGCGAGTCCGGCTGCGGCAAAAGCGTTACCTGTAAATCGGTGATCAATTTGCTGGGCAGCCATGGCAAGGTGGTGGGAGGTCATATCCGTTTTCAGGGAGAAGACCTGGCGCGTAAAACGGCAGAGCAAATGTGCCACCTTCGCGGCAGCGAAATCGCGATGATTTTCCAGGATCCGATGACGGCGTTAAATCCGGTGCTGACCATCGGGCGGCAAATGAGCGAAATCCTTATTCGCCACCAGAGTTTGAGTAAGAAGGCGGCGAAAGAGAAGGCCATAGCGATGCTAGGGCAGGTGGGCATCAGCCAGCCGGAAAAACGCTATGATCAGTATCCACACGAGTTCAGCGGCGGAATGCGCCAGCGGGTGATGATCGCGATCGCGCTGTCGTGCCATCCGTCATTGCTGATTGCCGACGAGCCGACGACCGCGCTGGACGTGACCATTCAGGCGCAAATTCTGCGCCTGCTGAAACACCTTCAGCAGCAGACGGACACCGCTATCTTACTGATCACTCACGACCTGGGGGTGGTGGCGCAAGTCTGTTCCCGGGTGGTGGTGATGTACGGCGGGCTGGTGATGGAGCAGGGCAGCGTTGAGGCGATTTTTTATCGGCCTGCCCATCCCTACACGCGTGGTTTGCTGGCTTCGTTGCCTCGCCCTGACGGCAGCGAAGCGCGCTTGTCGCCGATTGAGGGTAGCCCGCCGGGTCTGCTCAATCCGCCGCCCGGCTGTCCTTTCGCCGCTCGTTGCCCGCAGCGCATGGCCATTTGTGACACGGCAGCACCCAAATACACGCTCGCCGACGGCCATGAAGTCAACTGCTGGCTGTGGAAAAAAGAGGCCGCTCATGCCTGACATCACTCCTTTGATTCGCGTGCGTAATCTGCACAAACATTTCACCGCTAATCGGGGCTGGTTCGGGTCGGGGACCACGGTAAAAGCCGTGGATGGCGTGAGCTTCGATATTTTTCCGGGGGAAACTTATGGCCTGGTGGGGGAATCCGGCTGCGGGAAGTCGACGCTCGGGCGAAGCTTATTGCGGCTGTTCGAGGTGACCGACGGCGAAATTGAGTTCGACGGGCAACATATTGCGGCACTTAACGAGCGTCAGCTAAAGCCTATCCGCCGCCGGATGCAGGCCGTTTTCCAGGATCCCTATTCGTCGCTAAACCCCGGTATGACGGTGGCGCAGCTGATCGCTGAGCCAATGCGTATTCACGGTTATGATGCGGCACGGCGCAAAGCCCGCACTCTGGAGCTGCTCGGGCAGGTGGGATTAAATCAGGAGCACCTGGACCGCTTTCCCCATGAGTTCAGCGGCGGCCAGCGGCAGCGAATCAGCATTGCCCGGGCGCTGGCGGTGAATCCCGAATTTATTCTTTGCGATGAGCCGCTGTCGGCCCTCGATGTCTCAGTGCAGGCACAGGTGGTGAATATTTTGCAGGATCTGCAGCAGACATTTGGGCTGACGTATTTGTTTATCGCCCACGATTTGTCTATGGTTCGCCACATTTCTGACCGCATCGGGGTGATGTATCTTGGTTCTCTGGTGGAGGAGGCGCCTGCGGAAACGCTGTATAACCAGCCCGCTCATCCCTACACTCGCGCGCTGCTCGCGTCTATTCCCATTGCCGACCCGCATATTCAGATGCTGGAACAGGGTGGGCTAAAAGGCGAAATCGGCGGTGATACGGGGGAAAGCGTTGGCTGCAAGTTTGCCAGCCGCTGCCCGCGAGCAATGGGCCAATGTCACCAGCAACCTCCCCGAATGCAGGAGATCTCGCCGGGTCACCGCGTGGCCTGCTGGCAGTTCGAAAAATGAGTCGGCGGGGGCATTTTGCTTCCGCTTCACCGCGCTTCCAGCGAATGGGCTGTTGCCTCGTGCAGAGGCGCGCAGGTAGACTGTCGCGCAAATAAAACAGGAGATTAAAATGGCCGAACAACTCTCTGCCGATCAGGAACTGGTTTCCGATGTCGTGGCGTGCCAGTTAGTGATTAAACAAATTCTCGACGTGATTGATGTGATTGCGCCCGTTGAAGTCCGCGACAAGATGGCGGAACAGCTGAAAACCATCGATTTTACTACCCATCCTGCGGCCGTTGATCCGGTCACGCGCCGGGCGATTCAAAAAGCCATCGCACTGATTGAGCTTAAATTTACGCAGCAAAAAGAAGCGCACTGAAGTTTTTATCCGCTGCCAGAAAGCAAAAGCACCGCCCAGTTGCGGTGCTTTTTATCTGAGTCGCGGCTGCTCAGTGATAGTCTTGTTCGACAAAACTGAGTACGCGCCTGTCGGTCTGGCTCATGCACAGGCCTGCCTTGTTGGCATCCCGGACCTCTTCGAGAATCGTTTTCAGCCGCTCTCCCTCCCGATCCTGTTCTAAGCCTAGCGCCATTAAAAAACTGACGACTCTACCGGCATTGACGGCTTTAGCTTCTTCCTTAAGCGCGGTCAGCGTTTCATGCCGGAGATGGTAATCATCCAGCGTTTGTTGAAAAAGCTCTTCCAGCGTCAGGCAGTGGCAGTCAGGCGGGGACATAGTACCGACGCTGGGCATACCGCCGGACTGCTTCATAAAATTGAAGACCCGCATCATGTGGGTCACATTGTTTTGTGCCTGGCTACGTAAAAAATTCGCACTCCCCGTCAGGCTGTGTTTGGCGCACCAGGCGCTCAGGTGCAGACATAGATGGGAGGCATAGAATTCACGATTAATTTGCGCATTAAGTTTCTGGATCATGCTGGCAGTGGGCATATAAATATCCTTATTTCATGAGCACTTTTATGAAGAGGTGAAATAAACATACGCCGCTATCACGGACGAGAAAAGTCCTAATTCTGGCTATTTTTATTTTTTTTTGATTTTCCTTAAGATAAAAAGATCATGAAGTTATCCATGTTTTGAGTTTTCGTAACACATTGTATTTTATATAAAATATATTTATCGGTTTTTTATTTTTATCCCTGTTTTGCTTTATATCAGAAATGAGGTTTGTTCAGTCCGTGAATTATTTTTAATGTGAATCATTTTTGAGTTTTGGGGTGGCTTTAATGTTGTCTGTTTGTATGTGTTGAGGTCATGTTTGCGGTTTCTGTCTCCTGGGTGGGAATTTTGTCATCTGGGTTTAAAACAAAATTTGCGCTCGCGGAGTTCGAGAGGTGTTTTGCGATCCAGGCCGCTGTTGTGTAAGAAAAACACTCCGGTATAAAAAATAATCAAATCCAGAAGGGGAAATACAGCGGGATCCGCTGATACGGCTAATGAATTGATTTTTTTACCTGACGCAGTCAAATGTGGCTCTGTTGGCAACAATGTACGGTTAAAAGCCGTCTGCATCCTCCCGTAGAGGTATCTCCAGCCAGAAACCACGCAGCCGCAGATCCGGCGCAATCCAAAAATCCTGCCGCGCGCATGAGCGTCTTCCTTGTTAATGAAGGCAGTCGCTAAAATGCAGGATAAAAAGTTAATTTTTCAGAAAAAAGCGTGATTAGTCGCTATGGAATAATCAAAACGGTGGTTGAGTTGAGGCCGAAAAAGCGGAGCTGGCTCCGCTTTCTGTCGGAGGAGGCGATTAAAGCGGGACCAGCAGTACATCAACCTGGCTTGACGCCACCACGGCCTTGGCTGAGCACATAACCTTGCCAAAGAAACTCTGATTGTGATTACCGCAAAGCACCAAATCAACGTCCTGCTTTTCACAGATATCCAGAATGTGCTCGCTTAGTTCCCCTGTGGAAATAATTACCTTTTCAACAGGATATTGCGCTTTCTCTTTCAGCTCAGCGAGAAAAAGATGGGTTTCTTCCAGCATCAGATCGCGGAGGTTTTCCAGCATTGGGGCGGCAAGCTGGTTATACAGTTCGGGATCGGACGCGAGCGTGATCAGCGTAATTTTGCCGTTGACGGGTTTGACGATGGAGACGGCCTTTTGCACCAGACGATGGCTTTCAGGCGTGATAGCAACGGCAACCAGCACATGACGATAGCTCATATAACCCCTCCACATTTAGTGTGAATTGTTAACATTTTCTTACACCAGTTGTGACTCAGGCGCAACGCGTGCAGCGGTACGAAATGTGAAGCCACTCATAGAAATTGTTTAGTTATTCTTATGAAACGAATTTGCAACATTGTTTCGTAGACGAAATGTGAAAATTTTCCATCAGACGAACGGATTAATTTGAGAACCTGGATCGAGTGATAACTTTCGGTAACTGACGCTTTTGAAATCATAACGCTCGGTTAAAATGCCGCTATAATTTCACTTAAGTCTATGAATAACAGCAGATTACTCTTAACTGCTTTCATAAAGTGTGATCGCTCAGGCATTCCTGGCCGTCAGTATCAGATAAAAAGCAATGACAACTCATGGAGTTGTGATCTTTCAGTATCACTATTCGTCTGCCGGCTTCGGTAAAATTCTTAATCAGATTAAAAAGTAAGCAAATGAAAAGCGATTCTGATGCTTTTCACTCCTAAGGATGATGTATTTATGTGATCTGCGTCACATAAATTCCAAAATCGCAGGTGGCCGCATTGTATGTGCCAGGGGCTGCGAGTAGAGTTTGCCCGAATTAGGAAAAATCTTAGTTTTTTGTAATAAAATGATGAACGACAACAGGCGTTCGGGCTCTGTCAGGGAAATGGCTTCTACGTGGGATGCGGAGGGGCTGAGTCAGGGCTGAAGATTTATCCGTGCATTTTGGCCGTAACGATTGTTTTAATTTAACCGGGGCAACCCGGCGACATCGCGGGGTGCGGTAACAACCCCCTAATAGTTCAGAAAACAGTAATGGCGCGACAGATGCGCTTCGGCTTCTTACAACCGTAAGTTTCTGGAGAATTTACTCGCGCTGACACGTTACTGTCATCCGACATATTTAGGCTGGGCCGCATACAATAATAGTTGGTTATTCGGGATGGAAAAAATGCATACTTCCGAGTTGCTAAAACATATTTACGACATCAATTTGTCGTACTTATTGCTTGCACAGCGTCTTATTAGTCAGGACAAAGCTTCGGCTATGTTTCGCTTAGGTATCGCTGAAGATATGGCAAATACGTTAGGGGAACTCACGTTGCCCCAGATGGTGAAATTGGCAGAAACTAACCAATTAGTTTGTCAGTTCCGTTTTAGCGAAAGTCAGGCAATTACTCGCTTAACACAAGACTCCCGTGTGGATGATTTACAGCAAATTCATACCGGTATTTTGTTATCGACCCGTTTATTGAGTGAGGTGTCGTCGCCTGCCGAGGCACCTAAGAAAAAAAGGGCATAACAAATGAGCGAGAAAAGTATTGTCCAGGAAGCTCGCGACATTCAGCTCGCTATGGAGCTGATAACACTGGGTGCCCGATTGCAAATGCTGGAAAGCGAAACGCAGTTGAGCCGTGGTCGCCTGATCAAACTCTACAAAGAACTCCGTGGAAGTCCTCCTCCAAAAGGGATGCTGCCTTTCTCTACTGATTGGTTTATGACCTGGGAGCAAAATATTCATGCTTCCATGTTCTGTAATGCCTGGCAGTTTTTACTTCGTAGTGGGCTCTGCACCGGCGTTGATGCGGTGATTAAGGCCTATCGGCTCTACCTTGAACAATGTCCTTCCCAGTCAGACGGCCCGCTATTGGCGCTGACTCGCGCTTGGACGCTGGTGCGTTTTGTTGAGAGCGGCATGCTCCAGCTGAGCCAGTGTAACTGCTGTGGGGGCAATTTTATTACCCACGCACATCAGCCGGTCGGCAGCTTTGCCTGCAGTCTGTGCCAGCCGCCATCGAGGGCGGTAAAAAGACGTAAACTTTCCCAGAATGCTGCCGATATTATTCCACAACTGCTGGATGACCAGGTGGAACAGGCTGTGTAACAGATTCTGTGTTTGCGTATTCCAGCAGCGGTGAGTGATTACCGCTGCTTTTTTTATGCCCAAACACGACGCTGCACCTGCCTCCTGGGCATCCTCGCTACACTCAACGGCGTAAGGATGATCTCGTGCTGATTTTAATAGGTTACCTGGTTGTTTTAGGGACAGTGTTCGGCGGTTACATGTTGACCGGCGGCCACCTTGGCGCACTTTATCAACCTGCTGAATTTGTGATCATTGGTGGGGCGGGTATTGGGGCGTTCATTGTAGGGAATAACGGCAAGGCGATTAAGGGCACCTTAAAAGCGCTGCCGCTGCTCTTCCGACGCTCAAAATATACCAAAAGCATGTATATGGATTTGATGGCATTGCTTTATCGTCTGATGGCTAAGTCGCGTCAGCAGGGTATGTTTTCACTCGAAAGAGACATCGAAAATCCTAAAGAAAGCGAAATCTTTGCCAGCTATCCGCGTATTTTAGCGGACACCATGATGCTTGATTTTATTGTCGATTATTTGCGTTTAATCATCAGCGGAAATATGAATACATTCGAAATTGAAGCGCTGATGGATGAAGAAATCGAGACCCATGAAAGCGAAGCGGAAATACCGGCCAACAGCCTTGCGTTAATGGGGGATTCATTACCGGCCTTCGGTATCGTTGCTGCGGTAATGGGGGTTGTGCACGCTCTGGCATCCGCCGACCGTCCCGCTGCGGAATTAGGCGCATTAATTGCGCACGCTATGGTGGGTACTTTCCTCGGTATTTTACTTGCCTATGGTTTTATTTCCCCATTAGCGAGCGTGCTGCGCCAAAAAAGTGCCGAAACCACCAAAATGATGCAGTGCGTGAAGGTCACTTTACTCTCCAGCCTCAACGGTTATGCCCCGCCAATCGCGGTGGAATTTGGCCGTAAAACGCTTTACTCCAGCGAGCGCCCATCGTTCATTGAACTGGAAGAGCACGTCAGAGCGGTACGTTCCCCGAACTCGCAGCGCGCGACGGAAGAAGAAGTATGAAGAATCAGGCCCATCCCATCGTTGTCGTAAAGCGCCGCAAGCACAAGGGACACGGCGGGGCGGCCCACGGCTCCTGGAAAATTGCCTACGCGGACTTTATGACCGCGATGATGGCTTTCTTCCTGGTCATGTGGCTGATTTCTATCTCCAGCCCGAAAGAGCTGGCGCAAATTGCTGACTACTTCCGCACCCCGCTGGCGCAGGCCATTACCGGGGGCCAGCGTATCGCCGACAGCGAAAGTCCTATTCCGGGCGGGGGCGATGATGTCACCCAGCAGCAGGGCGAAGTGAAAAAACAGCCCAACATTGAAGAGCTGCGCAAGCGCATGGAAGCCAACCGCCTGAAGCGCATCAAAGGGGATCTGGACCAGCTTATTGAGTCTGACCCTAAGCTGCGCGCGCTACGCCCACACCTGCAAATCGACCTGGTTCAGGAAGGGTTGCGTATTCAGATTATCGACAGCCAGAACCGCCCGATGTTTAAAAACGGCAGTGCGGAAGTGGAGCCTTACATGCGCGACATCCTGCGCAAAATTGCCCCGGTGCTGAACGGTATTCCTAACAAGATCAGTCTGTCCGGCCATACCGATGACCTGCCTTATGCTAACGGCGAGCGCGGCTACAGCAACTGGGAGCTTTCCGCCGACCGCGCGAATGCTTCCCGCCGTGAGCTGGTCGCCGGCGGCCTCGACGATGGCAAAGTGCTGCGCGTCATCGGGATGTCCTCGCAGATGAGCCTCTCCAAACGTGGAGGCGGGGACGCCATTAACCGTCGCATCAGTTTGCTGGTGCTTAATAAACAGACCGAAGACGCCATCATGCATGAGAACTCCGAGAGCGAGAACCAGCCTCTCAGCGTTCTGCAGCAGGATCCTACGGCGGCTCCGGCAAATAACACAGTTGCGCCACAACCAGGCACGAGGTGATAGCGTGAGCATGGATATTAGCGATTTTTACCAGACATTTTTTGACGAAGCCGACGAGCTGTTGGCCGATATGGAGCAGCATCTCTTGGATTTGGTGCCCGAGGCGCCGGATTCTGAACAGTTGAACGCTATTTTCCGTGCGGCCCACTCCATCAAGGGCGGGGCCGGCACGTTTGGCTTCTCCATCCTGCAGGAAACGACCCACCTGATGGAGAACCTGCTCGACGAAGCGCGGCGCGGTGAGATGCAGCTCAACACCGATATCATCAACCTGTTTTTGGAAACCAAGGATATTATGCAGGAACAGCTGGACGCCTATAAAAATTCTGAAGAGCCGGATGCCGCAAGCTTCGACTACATCTGCAAAGCGCTGCGTCAGCTGGCCCTGGAAGCCAAAGGCGAGGCACCATCGGCGCCGGCCAAACTCTCCGTGGTAGAAACCGAACAGCCTGCGTCCGCGCCTGCCGACAACGGTGGCAGGCTGCGCGTGGTGATTGACGGCCTGAAAGAAGCTGAACGTGACCTGATGCTCGAAGAGCTGGGGAATCTGGGCACCCTGAGCGAGGTGGTCAAAGACGCCGCTTCCGTAACGGCCACGCTGGAAACCAGCGTCACTGAAGACGATATTACGGCCGTACTTTGCTTCGTGATTGAGCCTGAGCAAATCAGCTTTGTGCCGGTTACCGCAGCCAGCGCGCCAGCGGTGGCAGAAACCACTTCGGTGGCGGTGCCTGAAGCACCTGCTCAAACGGCTGTCGCCGTGCAAAAAGCGGGCCTGCCTGAGCCGCTGACCCCTGCGACAGGGCGCGTTGAGCGCGATAAACCTGCCGCTCGCGCATCTGAATCGACCAGTATCCGCGTGGCGGTAGAGAAAGTTGACCAACTGATTAACCTGGTGGGCGAACTGGTGATCACCCAGTCCATGCTGGCCCAGCGTTCTAACGAGCTCGACCCTGTCAACCACGGGGATTTGATCACCAGCATGGGGCAGCTGCAGCGTAACGCGCGCGACCTCCAGGAATCGGTGATGTCTATCCGCATGATGCCGATGGAATACGTCTTCAGCCGCTTCCCGCGTCTGGTCCGCGATCTGGCCGGGAAGCTTAACAAGCAGGTGGAACTGACGCTGATGGGCAGCTCCACCGAGCTGGATAAGAGCCTAATTGAACGCATTATCGACCCGCTAACGCACCTGGTACGTAACAGCCTTGACCACGGTATCGAGTCGCCGGAAAAACGCCGTGCGGCAGGGAAGTCCGAAGTCGGGAACCTGATCCTGTCTGCGGAACATCAGGGCGGCAATATCTGTATCGAAGTGACCGACGACGGGGCAGGACTCAACCGCGAGCGTATTCTGGCGAAGGCGATTTCCCAGGGGATGCCGGTCAGTGAAAGCATGACCGACGACGAAGTCGGGATGCTGATCTTCGCGCCGGGCTTCTCCACCGCCGAGCAAGTCACCGACGTGTCTGGCCGTGGCGTGGGCATGGACGTGGTGAAACGTAACATCCAGGAGATGGGCGGTCACGTCGAAATCCAGTCGAAAGCCGGAGCAGGGACGACCATCCGCATTTTGCTGCCGCTGACGCTCGCTATCCTCGATGGCATGTCGGTTAAAGTGAGCGACGAAGTCTTTATCCTGCCGCTGAACGCGGTGATGGAATCTCTGCAGCCGCAGGAAGAAGATCTTCACCCGCTGGCGGGCGGCGAACGCGTACTGGAAGTGCGTGGGGAATATCTGCCGCTGGTTGAGCTGTGGAAAGTCTTTGACGTTCAGGGCGCAAAAACCGAAGCCACGCAGGGCATCGTTGTGATCCTGCAAAGTGCCGGACGCCGCTACGCGCTGCTGGTCGACCAGCTGATTGGCCAGCATCAGGTGGTGGTGAAAAACCTGGAAAGCAACTACCGCAAGGTGCCGGGTATTTCTGCAGCCACCATTTTGGGTGACGGCAGCGTGGCGCTGATCGTCGATGTTTCTGCGCTGCAGGGGCTAAACCGTGAACAACGTCTGGCGCTAACCGTCGCCTGATTAACCGCTTAAAAGAATAGGTACGCAAATGACTGCACTAACGAATGTGACAAAACTGACCGGGGAAAACGTAGGCCAGGAGTTTCTGGTGTTCACCCTCGGCGCTGAAGAGTACGGCATTGATATCCTGAAGGTGCAGGAGATCCGCGGTTACGATCAGGTGACGCGCATCGCGAACACGCCTGCTTTTATTAAAGGCGTCACCAACCTGCGCGGCGTGATCGTGCCGATTATCGACCTGCGCCTGAAGTTCGAACAGGATGGCGTGGAATATAACGACAATACCGTGGTTATCGTGCTGAACCTGGAAAAACGCGTGGTCGGGATTGTGGTTGACGGCGTGTCCGATGTGCTGTCGCTGACGGCGGATCAGATTCGTCCTGCGCCAGAGTTCGCTGTCACTCTGTCAACTGAATACCTGACGGGCCTGGGCGCGCTGGGCGAACGTATGCTGATTCTGGTGAACATTGAGAAGCTGCTGAACAGCGAAGAGATGGAGCTGCTGGATTCTGCGGTCGCTTAATCCGGTTTGCTAAAAATAAGAAGGGCTACCCGAGGGTAGCCCTTTTATTGTTTTACACAGAGGGAAAAAGCGTGGTTTTTCCCTCTGTGTGGTTATCAGCCGAAAATCACAAAGTGATTTTCCAGTATATTTATTGGTGGAATCTGGTATTGGTTCGTTTGCCAGACATCGCCGGCCTGCGATAAGGGCTACCCGAGGGTAGCCCTTTTTTTATGCCTTAACTTCTTCCACCGGCACGGTGCCGGTTTCTTCCAGCATGCCTTCGTTCTTGGACAGCATCGCAGTTGCCACGCCGTTGCCCAGCACGTTGATTGCCGAGCGGCCCATATCCAGGAAGTGGTCAATCCCCATCAACAGCAGGATGCCTGCTACCGGAATATTGAAGCTTGGAATTGTTGCCGCCAGCACAACCAGCGCGGAGCGCGGCACGCCGGCAATCCCTTTGGACGCCAGCATCAGCGTCAGCATCAGCACGGCAATCTCAGAGAAGGAGAGATGCACGTTATAAGCCTGGGCAATAAACATGGACGCAAAGGAGCAGTAGACCATCGACCCTACCAGGTTAAAGGAGTAACCGATCGGCAGCACAAACGAAGCGATGTTGCGGGAACAGCCAAAGCGGGTAAGCTGGTCCAGCGTTTTCGGATAGGCCGCTTCAGAGCTGCTGGTGGTAAAGGCCACCAGAACAGGATCTTTCAGCATCGCCAGCAGGCGGAACACATCACGCTTCAGCACCATGTAACCCACGCTAATCAGTACGATGCAGGTGAGCACGATAGCCACATAGTAGCCGCCGATAAACGAAGCGTAGTTGAGCAGAATGCCCAGGCCCTGGGTGGCAATTACCGAAGAGATGGCGGCGAAGATAGCCAGCGGCGCGACATACATCACGTAGCCGGTCACTTTCAGCATGATGTGGGAGACAACGTCCAGCGCGCTCACCAACGGGGCGTTAAATTTCTCGCCCAAAGACGCGCCGGCAATACCAAAGAACATCGAGAACACCACAATCTGCAGGATCTCGTTGTCCGACATCGCTCCGGCAATGCTGGTTGGGATGGTATGGGAAATAAAGGCTTTCAGCGTCATTCCGCTGACGGCCAGGCCGGTCTGCACGGCTTCGGCTGGCACTTCCAGGTTCATGCCTGCACCCGGATGCTCCAGGGTGACAATAAACAGGCCGACCAGAATAGACAGCACGGAAGAAGAGACAAACCAGACCATCGCCTTACCGCCGACGCGGCCAATGGTGGAGGTTTCGCCGAGCTTCATGATACCGACCGTCAGGGTGCTGAAGACCAACGGCGCAATCACCATCTTGATCAGGCGCAGGAAGATATCGGTAAACAGCGTGATGTTATCGGCGTAGCTTTTGATGACGTCGGCGGCGGCGTATTCGTGGATGGCCGCACCGGTGAAGATCCCCGCTATCATGAACAAAATGATGAATAGCGTGAGTTTGTTTGAACTTGCCACTGACTTAGTAACCCCGTAGTTGACTGTAGTTAATGTGTGTTTTTTTGTAACTTACTGACCCTTATATAATTATTGTTTCCGGGCAGTAAATGCGCGGAGCATAAATTGAATCAAACTGCGTCGATATACAACTCTTTTTTATAAATTCTGTTAATTGTTAATTAAGCAGCACTTAATCATTATTTGTGATGACCGTCACAAAATTACGGATATATTCTTTTCGTTTTGCAGTGATGTAAGGTGTTTTGTATTTAATTTATTGTTTTTATTGATAATATTGTGTCAATTATCCTTCTGAATGAATTTTTTGACGTGGTCTGGTTATTTCCCATTCTCTAAACTAAATTTCAACTAAGTGATGGCGTAACGTACTGATTTTTTTCTTACCGACAGGCCCATAAAGGTTGCGGCCAGAAACCGTTTTGCTTGCTTGATAAATGAACGATTGGGATTGTTTGTGGGCAAAATGATTTTTTATACAGCATGAACGAGATCTGATGGGCAGCCATTTGGCTTCATGACGAATTATATAAAAGACAAGTTATGGCGTCCGCCTTCTTTATTAAAGCGGAATATAGACTAGCGTTAAATCATCCCGTGCCGCTTCGTTGTGTATTCACGAAGTATGATTGAGTCATTTGAATGAGGGTAAGGATATGAATTCAGCCACTGCAGCACGCTTAATTCTCTCTTGTACTGCGTTTGCGGTTATTCCATCGGCTAATGCGGCGGTGGCAAACGGTACATTTCAGGTCCTCATTACGATTACAAAGTCCTGTACAGTAACGGCGGGTGCAGCCTCGAACATTAACCTCGGGTCGGTTGCCGCCAGCGCAGTAAACACCTCGCAAAGTAATACGTTCACCGTGAACTGCTCCAAGGCAACGCCCTATTTTATCGGGCTTGCGCCTTCTGCGGCCAACGGCGGCACCGCCACCGGTTCGGGAGCCATGTCGTCCGTGCTTAACTCTGCCACCAACACCGACAAAGTCCCTTATCAGTTGAACCAAACCTCGGCGACCGGGCCAGTTTGGGGTAACACCGCCACCACAACCACGGTGGGTAACGGCGTGGCGGGCCTGGGCACCGGGCTGGCTATCTCGTATACGGTTTATGCCACTGCGGCGAGCGCCAACTACACGCCAGATAGCTATGCGGATACGGTGACCGTCAACGTTAACTACTGATTTCAGGATAACGGATGAAAATGAAATTAGGTGGACGCCCGGCCAGCGCATGCCTGTGGCTGGCGCTGGCCGTGGGACAAAATGCGTTAGCCGGTGGCCTGCAGATATCGCCGGTTAACCTGACGTTGAGCGCCGCACAAAATGCGGACGGTATCTGGTTAAGTAATGAAGGGACTGCGCCGCTCAACGCGCAGGTACGGGTTTTCAACTGGCAGCAAAGCGGCAATGCCGACAGGCTGTCAACCTCTCAGGGGCTGGTTATCAGCCCCCCCATCGTGACGCTGCCCGCCGGGGAGCGCCAGCTTGTTCGCGTGATCCGCACGACGCCTGCCACCAATCAGGTGGAACAGGCCTATCGCTTGTTTATTGATGAGCTGCCGCCTGCCAAAGTGCAGAAAAATACTATTCAGTATGTTATGCGCTATTCCGTCCCGGTGTTTTTGCAGCCTGTGGGGCAGGCTGAAAACACCGCGAAACTTAAATGGGCATTGGTGCAAACCGATGGCAAAACATTTGTTGACGTGAGTAATCAGGGAAACAGCCACGCCCAGCTTTCTGCCATGACATTTATTCAGGCTAATGGCGTGCGAAAAACGATTACGCCAGGTCTGTTAGGTTATGTTCTTCCCGGTTCAACTATGCGGTGGATAATATCTTCGTCTGCCAGTGATGCTTATCACAGTGGAAAGGTTGAAGTCACTATCAATGGTCAAAAAACAGAACAAAATCTATGACTGGCCATATTCTTTGGTAAATATTGTATTGCTTAATGGTTTATTTTTCTCAGGCATGACAGCAGCACAAAATACTAATAATGACTTACCTCAGAATGCGGCCAGCAATGATACAGCTCAGCCTGTAGGCGTGGATTTATATCTGGACACGACGGTGAACGGGAATGCCGTGGGTCTGGTTCATCTTGGCTACGCGCAGGGAAAACTCTACGGCGACGCGATGGCCCTGCGTCAGTTGGGATTTCACCTGCCGGAAAAAGCACAGCCGCCGTATTACCTGAATGACATTGCCCAGGTCAAAGTTGACTATAACGTGCAGCAACAAACCCTGGCGTTGACCGCGCCGCTGAGCCTGTTAGATCTGAAAACCACCCAGCTCAATCAGTCCGATATGTCCTCGCCGAAGGCCGACAATGCCTTTGGGGCATTGCTGAATTACGACCTTTACGGCGACAGCGGCAAGAACAGCAATTTCAACACATTCAGTGAGTTCCGGGCGTTTAATTCGGCAGGCGTCCTGAGCTCGACCCAGCTTACCCGCTACAGCACGGAACAGAATAGCAATCAGTCTTTTAGCCGCCTGGACACCAGCTGGCGCTCCTCCTTTCCCGATAAAATGCTGGCAGTTACGCTCGGCGATACGCTCACCAGTTCGCTTTCATGGTCCCGCCAGACCCGCATTGCCGGGGTGAAAATCGGGACGGATTTTGGCCTCAACCCTTATATGCCCACGACCCCGCTGCCGGCGTTTCTGGGGTCGGCCACGCTGCCCTCCAGCGTTGAGCTGTATGTCAACGGGGTTAAATACTATAACGGCGAGGTTCCGGCGGGCAGTTTCCAGTTGAATACGCTGCCAAACATCACCGGCGCAGGGAATGCTCAGGTGATGATGACCGATGCCCTGGGCAGAACCAGCGTGCAGAACTTCTCTTTTTATAACGATCAGCTCCTGCTGAGGGAAGGACTCACGGACTGGTCCCTTGAGCTGGGCGTGGTCAGAAAAAACTACGGCTATTCCTCCTTCGACTACGCCAGCGAACCCGCGTTCAGCGGTACCTGGCGGCGGGGCTTCAGCAACAGCCTGACCGCCGGGGGCCATATGGAGGCCAGCGACAGCCTGGTCAACGGGGGCGTCAGCAGCGACTGGATCCCCTGGAGCCAGTCCGGGACGATCTCAACCGCGCTGGCGGCAAGTTCGGATGCCGGGGAGAATGGCTATTTGTATGGGCTCGGCTATCGCTGGTCCGGCGGGCGCTTCAGCTTTAGCTCCAGCGCCACGGCGACCTCCGGCGATTATCACGATGTTGCCACACGCTATGGAGCCCCGCCGCCTGCCTTCAGCGGCAGCGCGGTAGTGGGGTATAACTTTGGCGTGGGGGGGAATCTCAGTCTGAGTTACCTGCAGTTTCGCTACCCTGACCAAAGCGCTATTCGCTACGCCAACGCCAGCTGGTTTAAACCCATCACGGAAAACATCTCCTTAAGCGCCAGCTTTAACCAGAATATTGATGATACCCGCGACCGCAGCGTGTACCTGATGCTGACCGTCAGTACCAGCAATAGCCTGACGGCCGGAGCGACGGTGCAGCGTACCGGGGACAAGATGGGTTACCAGCTCAATGCCAGCCAGAATCCACCGTCCGAGGGCGGGGTTGGCTGGAACGTGGCCGCCAGCCAGCAAAGTTCACAGCAAACCGGGCAGGGTGAAGTGGGTTACCTGGGGCGCTATGGCCGCGTATATACCGGCTTCCGCAGCATTCCAGACAATAATTACGGCTATGCGGGGGCGACGGGGTCGCTGGTGATGATGGGCGGCGGCGTGTTTGCCGCCCGGGAGATCAACAACGGGTTTGCCGTGGTTTCTACGGACGGTATTCCCGATGTACCGGTCAAGCTGCAGCATAACCTGGTGGGCAACAGCGACAGCAGCGGACGGCTACTGGTGACGCCGCTCAACAGCTACCAGAACAACCTGATCAGTATCGATCCGATGAACCTGCCGGCCAACATGCGGATCCGCAGCGTCAGCCTGAACGCTACCCCAGCCGACCGCTCCGGGACGCTGGTGCATTTTGATATCAAGCCGGTTCGCGCCGCCCAGATAAGCCTGGTTGACGCGAAAGGCAAAGCCATCGCCGAAGGCAGCCCGGTCAGGCTGAAGTCAGGCACTGGACAGGACTCGATTGTCGGGTTTGATGGCATGACCTATTTCGATGCGCTTGAGCTGCACAATCAGCTCCGGGTGACGACAGAAAGCGGCATCTGTGTGGCTGAGTTTGACTATCCAGAGAATCAGAAAAGCGTACCGACTATTGGCCCGGTTGTGTGCCGATAGCGTACGCGTGGACTTTTGAGACAGGAGTGACCCGCATGAGATTAAAACAATTACTGCTGCTGGCGGTGCTCTTGCTGTCCCCCGGGATTAGCCATGCGGTTGTATGCTCGGTGAGCAACGTGCAAACCGTTAACTTTGGCACCATCAACCCGCTGGCGACAGGCACGCCCAACACTTCAATGACCTTCGATTACAGCTGCTCCAAACAACTGGGCGATCTGCTGGCCGGGGTGACACTCTGCTTTAATATTGACGGGGCCGGGGTAGGGAATCACAAAATGTCTTTTGCCGGGCCGCCTGCCAGTACGCTGTCCTATGAGCTTTATCAGGGAACGTTAAGCGGGGGGGCGTGGGGGAGCCAGTTTCAGTCGGGAACGACCTACCCAATGGTGCCGCTCAATTTACTTAACCTGACGCCCGTCACCGGCAGCCTGACGGTCTACGCCCAAATGACGCTGCCGCAAATATCCGCCGCGCAAGGCGGGTATCAGGATACTTACACCAGCGGCATGACCACCGTCACAATGAATACCGGCCTGCTGGCTCCCCCCTCCAGCTGTGGCACCAGCGTGGTCGCAAACTTTCCCTTCAACGTGGTGGCGACCGTGGGCAAGCAGTGCAACGTCAGCTACGCCAATAACGTTAGCTTCGGGCCGGTGGCGGCTATGCAAAGCAATGTGGCGTCGAATAACACCATCGGCATTGCCTGCACCACCGGTACGGTTTACACCGTGGGCCTGACGCCATCGAACGGCAACACGGGCGGCACCGGGGTGCTGTCAGGCACGGGAAGTAATACCGATCAGGTGCCTTATCAGCTAAGACAAGCCACCGGAACCTCCGGGGCGGTGTGGGGCAACACGTCGCAGAACATGCCGTCCAGCACCGGTAACGGGGGAGCGCAGCAATACCAGGTCTATGTCACTATTCCGAGCACCAATTACACGCCAGACAACTATGCTGACACGGTGACCATTACCGTAACCTATTGATCGTTCCTCTTACTGACAGATAGCCGGTTGCCATGGCGCAACCGGTTAATTTCCCTGTGACTTAACGTAAAGTTCCCGCTGACGGTGCCGATAACCTCGGGAACAAGTCGTTAAAAGGGCGTCCTATGTTAAAGCGTATTCGCGTTGTCACCATGCTGATGATGGTGCTGGTGGTGTTCGCGCTGCTGCAAATCATTTCCGGTGGAATGTTCTTTAATTCGTTAAAAAACAACAATGATAACTTCAAAGTCTCCCGCGAACTGCGGGTGCAGCAGGCCGAATTAAATCAGGCATGGATCCTGATGTTGCACACGCGCATTAACCTTAGCCGCTCTGCCGCGCGCATGATGATGGATCCGGCCAATAGCCAGAGCGCAGCCAAAACCGATCTGCTGAACAATGCGAAGAAATCCCTCGCCAGCGCCGAGCAGCACTACAACAACTTTAAACAGGTTGCGCCCATTTCAGCCGAAATGAACACCGTGGTGAAAGATATCGACGGTGATTACCAGACCTACCATCAGGCGCTGGCGGAGCTGATTGGCTACCTGGAAAGCGGCAACATGGATGCCTATTTCGGTCAGTCGACCCAGGGTATGCAGAATGCGCTGGAAAAAGCCTACGACGGCTACCTGGCGCTGAACGATCGCATGTACGAAGCCTCGTACGTCGACAGCCGCGACGGCTACACCTTCGCTATCTGGCAGCTTGGCATTTTAGCCCTGGCGCTGGCCGCAGTCATTCTGTTGGTGTGGGTCGGGATGCGTCAGATTCTGCTTAAGCCGCTGAACGTGGTGATCGGGCATATCCGCGAGATTGCGGCCGGTAACCTGACGGAAAAAATTAACGTTGAAGGGAAAAACGAGCTGACCCAGCTTGCCTCCAGCGTGCAGCACATGCAGCAGGAACTGATTACCACCGTCAGCAGCGTGCGCGAAGGGTCGGATGCCATTTACAGCGGCACCACCGAAATTGCCGCAGGCAATAACGATCTGTCATCCCGCACCGAGCAACAGGCGGCGTCCCTGGAAGAAACCGCCGCCAGCATGGAGCAGCTCACCGCCACCGTGAAGCAGAACGCCGAAAACGCGCGTCAGGCCTCTCAGCTGGCGCTGAATGCGTCCGAAACCGCGCAGCGCGGCGGCAAGGTTGTGGATGGTGTGGTGAAAACCATGCATGACATCGCGGGTTCCTCCAGGAAAATTGCCGACATCATTAGCGTGATTGACGGGATTGCCTTCCAGACCAATATCCTGGCGCTGAATGCGGCGGTAGAAGCCGCGCGTGCGGGCGAGCAAGGACGCGGTTTCGCGGTTGTCGCCGGGGAAGTACGTAACTTAGCCAGCCGCAGCGCCCAGGCGGCAAAAGAAATTAAATTGCTGATTGAAGATTCCGTTTCGCGCGTGGACACGGGGTCCGTGCTGGTGGAAAGCGCAGGGGAAACCATGAGCGACATCGTGAACGCGGTGACGCGGGTCACGGACATCATGGGGGAAATCGCTTCCGCCTCTGATGAGCAAAGCCGGGGTATCGACCAGGTCGCCCTGGCCGTGTCTGAGATGGACAGAGTGACGCAGCAGAACGCCTCGCTGGTGGAAGAGTCTGCTGCCGCGGCCGCCGCGCTGGAGGAGCAGGCCAGTCGCCTGACTCAGTCGGTTGCGACGTTCCGTTTGCAAGGGAATGCGGGTAGTAAAAAACCTGCAGCGGCCGCGCCGGTAGCGCAAAGCCCTGTGGTTCATGCCCCGCGTACTCCGGCCCGGGCCGGGGATGACGATAACTGGGAAACTTTCTGATCAGATGAATACCGGCCTGCTGGCCGGCAGAGGGAAGCTTTGATGTTAAACCGTATCCGGATCTCGACCACGCTTTTCCTGATTTTGATTGTCTGCGGCGTTTTGCAGATTGGCAGTAATGGGTTGTCTTTCTGGGCTTTTCGTGACGATTTCCAGAACCTGAAAAGGGTCGAGGTTAGCAATCAGCAGCGCGATGCGTTAACCCAAAGCCGGGCCGCGTTACTGCAGGCCAGCAATGCCTTAAACCGGGCGGGTACGCTGACCGCACTCAGCTATCCACCGGACGATATCAAACGCCTGATGGCGGATGCCCGCAGCAGCCTGAAGCAGGCGGATATGCTGTTTAACCAGTTCCTCGAGATCCCGGCGAAAGAGGGCGAGGCTGAGACAATGCTGGCCTCGACGAAAGAGAGCTATACGGCGTTCAGAGACGATCTCCAGCATCAGGCAACGTGGCTTGAGAACAACCAGCTTTCCGACTTTATGACCGCGCCGGTACAGAAGTCGCAGGGCGTTTTTGATGCGAACTTCAATGCCTGGCAGCAGAGCATTAATCAGATTGTGCAAACCGCGAGCGGCGACAGCCAGAAAAACTACCATATCTCCGCGGTGATTTTCACCGTGGTGACGATCATCGCCGTGGTGCTGTTGCTCGGCTCCCTGGCCTGGTCGCGCAAGATGATTGTGCAGCCGCTGGCGATTGTCCGTAGCCACTTTGACAGCATTGCCGCCGGGGACCTGGCGAAGCCAATTTCGGTCTTCGGGCGCAATGAGATCTCGGAGATATTCGCCAGCCTGAAAAATATGCAGACGGCGTTAAAAGAGACGGTCAGCCAGGTGCGCAGCGGCACCCGCTCCATGCACGCCGGTATCGGTGAGATTGCCGCAGGCAACAGCGACCTGTCGGCTCGAACCGAGCAGCAGGCGGCTTCCCTGGCAGAAACTGCGGCCAGCATGGAGCAGCTCACGGCTACAGTCGGGCAGAACGCCGATAACGCTCGCCAGGCGGCACAGCTTTCCCGCAGCGCGGCTGATACCGCGAAGCAGGGCGGGCAGCAGGCAGCGAACGTGGCAAACACCATGCGTGACATCGCCGGCAGTTCGCAGAAAATTAGCGACATTACCAGCGTGATCGACGGCATTGCGTTCCAGACCAATATCCTCGCGCTGAACGCGGCGGTAGAAGCGGCACGTGCCGGGGAGCAGGGGCGTGGTTTTGCGGTGGTTGCCGGGGAAGTTCGTAACCTGGCCAGCCGCAGCGCGCAGGCGGCCAAAGAGATCAAAGTGCTAATTGAAGAGTCCGTTGACCGCGTGCAGCAGGGATCGAAGCTGGTCGATACGGCGGCGACAACGATGGCTGAAATTGTCCGTTCGGTCACCCAGGTGAACGACATTATGGGCGAAATTGCCTCGGCGTCAGATGAGCAGCGCCGTGGGATTGAGCAAGTCGCTCAGGCGGTCAGCCAGATGGATCAGGTCACGCAGCAAAACGCCGCGCTGGTTGAAGAAGCCGCCAGCGCCACCGATGCGCTGGCGGGGCAGGCTGAATATCTTTCCGGCGTGGTGGCGGTATTTCACCTGAGCGGTGCCGACGCTGAGCCCGCAGCCAGTGAATTCGCCGCGACCGGAGAATGGGTAACATCTTGAAGGGAATAAAGAAGGCGCTATGACATCATCGACGCCCACCGGGCAACAGTCATTAATGCTACAGATGACACAGCGTCTGCCGCTGTCCGACGCGCATTTTCGTCGGATATGCCAGTTGATCTATCAGCGCGCGGGTATCGTGCTGGCCGACCATAAACGGGACATGGTTTATAACCGTCTGGTTCGCCGCCTGCGTCTGCTGGGTCTGGATGATTTTGGCCGCTATTTAGGCATGCTGGAAGCTAACTCCAGCAGCGCCGAATGGCAGGCGTTTATCAACTCGCTGACCACTAACCTGACCGCTTTTTTTCGCGAAGGACACCATTTCCCTATCCTTGCGGAGCATGCCCGCAAACGCAGCGGGGACTATAAAGTCTGGAGTGCGGCGGCTTCGACCGGCGAAGAACCCTATTCCATCGCCATTACCCTGGCGGATGTGCTGGGGGGCGGCGCAGGACGCTGGAAGGTTTTTGCCAGCGATATCGACACTCAGGTGCTGGAGAAAGCCCAGAGCGGCGTTTATCGCCAGGAAGAGCTGAAAACGCTTTCGCCGGTACAGATGCAGCGCTATTTCATGCGCGGCACGGGGCCGCATGAGGGGCTGGTCCGGGTGCGCAGTGAACTGTCGAATCATATTGATTTTGCGCCGATCAACCTGCTGGACAAGCAGGCACCGGTACCGGGGCCATTTGACGCCATTTTTTGCCGCAATGTGATGATTTATTTCGATAAACCTACACAGCAGGCGATTTTGCAGCGCTTTGTTCCGCTGCTGAAACCCGGCGGGCTGCTGTTTGCCGGGCATTCGGAGAACTTCAGTAACCTCAGCCGTGACTTCTGGCTGCGTGGTCAGACGGTCTATGGCCTGAGTAAGGAAAGAACATGACGAAAATACGTGTCTTATCGGTCGATGACTCTGCGCTGATGCGGCAGATAATGACGGAAATTATCAACAGTCATAGCGATATGGAAATGGTTGCTACCGCCCCGGACCCGCTGGTGGCGCGCGATCTGATTAAAAAGTTCAATCCGGATGTGTTAACGCTGGATGTCGAAATGCCGCGAATGGACGGCCTCGACTTCCTGGAGAAGCTGATGCGCCTGCGGCCCATGCCGGTGGTGATGGTTTCTTCGCTGACCGGCAAAGGGTCGGAAGTGACGCTGCGCGCGCTGGAGCTGGGGGCTATCGACTTCGTGACCAAGCCGCAGTTGGGCATTCGCGAAGGGATGCTGGCCTACAGCGAAATGATTGCTGAAAAGGTGAGAACCGCCGCCAGGGCTAAGATTGCCGCACATGCGCCAGCCGCCGTGCCTGCGACGTTGAAGGCCGGGCCGCTGCTTAGCTCGGAAAAATTGATTGCCATTGGGGCTTCAACCGGCGGCACCGAAGCGATTCGCCATGTGCTGCAGCCGCTGCCGCTTTCCAGCCCGGCGCTGTTGATTACCCAGCATATGCCGCCGGGTTTCACCCGTTCGTTCGCCGAGCGGCTGAACAAGCTGTGCCAGATCAGCGTTAAAGAGGCCGAAGACGGCGAGCGCGTACTGCCGGGCCATGCCTATATCGCCCCGGGTGATAAGCACATGGAGCTGGCGCGCAGCGGTGCAAACTATCAAATCAAATTACATGACGGCCCACCCGTGAACCGGCATCGCCCGGCCGTGGATGTGCTGTTCCATTCGGTGGCGAAACACGCGGGGCGTAACGCCGTGGGCGTGATCCTCACCGGGATGGGTAATGACGGTGCCGCCGGGATGCTGGCGATGCACCAGGCAGGGGCGTGGACCATCGCCCAAAACGAAGCAAGTTGTGTGGTGTTCGGCATGCCGCGTGAGGCCATCAATTCCGGTGGCGTCAGCGAAGTGGTCGATTTAAGCCAGGTTAGCCAGCAGATGCTGGCGAAAATTAGTGCCGGACAGGCAATACGTATTTAACTGAAGGAGCCCGGATTTTATGGCGGACAAAGAACTCAAGTTTCTGGTCGTAGACGACTTTTCAACCATGCGCCGCATCGTGCGTAACCTGCTTAAAGAGCTGGGTTTTAATAACGTTGAAGAAGCGGAAGACGGCGTAGACGCGCTGAACAAACTGCAGGCCGGTGGTTTCGGCTTTGTGATTTCCGACTGGAACATGCCGAACATGGACGGTCTGGAGCTGCTGAAAACCATTCGTGCCGACGGCGCGATGTCAGCGATGCCGGTGCTGATGGTTACGGCAGAAGCCAAAAAAGAAAACATCATTGCAGCCGCACAGGCCGGGGCAAGCGGCTACGTCGTTAAGCCATTCACTGCGGCAACACTGGAAGAGAAACTGGGCAAAATTTTCGAAAAGCTCGGCATGTAAGGAGGCGCAAATGCACTCATCAACAAACCCGGCAACAGAGATACACGAGCATTCACCAACCGATATCATTGCACGTATCGGCAGCCTGACCCGCATGCTGCGCGACAGCCTGCGTGAGCTGGGGCTCGACCAGGCCATTGCTGAAGCGGCTGAAGCTATTCCTGATGCCCGCGATCGCCTGGACTATGTCGTGCAGATGACCGCGCAGGCCGCCGAGCGCGCCCTGAACTGCGTGGAGCTGTCTCAGCCTCACCAGAACCAGCTGGAAAGTGAAGCGAAAGCGTTGAGCGGCCGCTGGGATGCATGGTTTGAAAATCCGATCGAGCTGAAAGATGCGCGCGAACTGGTGACTGACACCCGCAGCTACCTGTCAGGCGTCCCGGAGCACACCAGCTTCACCAACGCCCAACTGCTGGAAATCATGATGGCGCAGGATTTCCAGGACCTTACCGGCCAGGTTATCAAGCGCATGATGGACGTTATCCAGGAGATCGAACGCCAGCTGTTGATGGTGCTGCTGGAAAACATGCCGGAGCCGGACGCCCGCGCCAAGCGCGTGAACGAAGGCTTGCTGAACGGCCCGCAGCTTGATGCTTCCGCCGCCGGCGTGGTGGCAAGTCAGGATCAGGTTGATGATTTGTTGGACAGCTTAGGCTTTTAAAATAGCGGCGGCCGCTCTCGCGTGCGTGGGGGAGGCCGCCCGTTAACGTCAAAATAAACGTACAAAAACGTTTGTAATTCCTCTATTAGCCCAACCGTGCTCTGGCATGCTGTCCTTGAAAATGCGGCCACGAGATTGTTGCGGTGTCTGAAGATAGCGATCAGGAAAAAACAGAAGCCCCCACGGCCCACCGACTTGAAAAGGCGCGTGAAGAGGGGCAGATCCCGCGTTCCCGTGAACTGACGTCCCTGCTGATGTTATTGGTAGGGCTGTGCATTATCTGGATGGGCGGGGCGTCGCTGGGCAAGATGCTCGGCGCCATGCTGTCTGATGGCCTGCACTTCGACCACAAAATCATCAACGACCCCAGCCTGATTGTGAATCAGATCAGCCATTTGATTAAGCTTGCCGTGATGGCGCTGCTGCCGCTGATCTCCGGCCTGGTTATTGTCGCGATAGCCGCGCCGATGCTGCTGGGGGGCGTGAACTTTAGCGCCAAGTCGATCAAGTTTAATCTCGGCAAGCTCAACCCGATTGCCGGCATTAAGCGGATGTTTTCCATGCAGACGGCAGCGGAGTTACTTAAGGCGCTGCTGAAAGCGGTGCTGGTGGGCTGCGTAGCCGCCTGGTATTTGTGGCACAACTGGCCGGCGATGATGCGCCTGATGAGTGAGTCCCCGGTTACTGCCCTTGCCAGTGCGCTCAACATGGTGGCGCTTTGCGCCCTGCTGGTGATTCTGGGGCTTATCCCGATGGTGGGATTTGACGTCTTCTTCCAGATTTACAGCCACATTAAAAAGTTACGCATGACTCGCCAGGATATTCGTGACGAGTACAAACAGAACGAGGGCGACCCGCACATTAAAGGGCGTATTCGCCAGCAGCAAAGAGCGATTGCGCGCCGCCGCATGATGGCCGATGTGCCAAAAGCTGACGTTATCGTGACCAACCCGACCCACTATGCGGTGGCTCTGCAGTACGACGAAAACAAAATGAGCGCGCCTAAAGTCCTGGCGAAAGGTGCCGGGCTGATCGCTCAGCGCATTAAAGAAATTGGCAATGAAAACCGCATCCCAATGCTGGAAGCCCCCCCGCTGGCGCGTGCGCTGTACCGACATGCGGAAATTGGGCAGCAGATCCCCGGCCAGCTTTATTCTGCCGTGGCGGAAGTGCTGGCCTGGGTCTGGCAGCTGCGCCGCTGGCGCGTGGCGGGCGGCTTAATTCCGAAGAAACCTGAAAATCTGCCGGTGCCTGAGGCGCTGGACTTTGCAAACGAGAAGGACTCCGATGGCTAATCTGGCTGCGATGTTGCGCCTGCCGGGCAACATGAAATCTGGGCAATGGCAAATTCTTGCGGGACCGGTACTGATCCTGCTGATTCTGTCGATGATGGTGCTGCCGCTGCCGCCGTTTGTCCTCGACCTGCTGTTTACCTTTAACATCGCGCTGTCGATCATGGTGCTGCTGGTGGCGATGTTCACCCAGCGCACGCTGGACTTCGCGGCGTTTCCGACCATTCTGCTGTTTACCACTTTGCTGCGCCTCGCGCTAAACGTGGCTTCTACCCGTATCATCCTGCTGGAAGGGCATACCGGTGCGGCGGCGGCGGGTAAAGTGGTTGAAGCCTTCGGCCACTTCCTGGTGGGCGGCAACTTCGCCATCGGTATCGTGGTGTTTATCATCCTCGTTATCATCAACTTTATGGTTATCACCAAGGGTGCAGGACGTATCGCCGAAGTCGGGGCGCGTTTTGTGCTGGACGGGATGCCAGGGAAACAGATGGCTATCGATGCCGATCTGAACGCCGGGATCATTGGTGAAGAGGAAGCGAAAAAACGCCGGTCTGAAGTGACCCAGGAAGCTGACTTTTACGGTTCAATGGACGGGGCGAGTAAGTTTGTGCGCGGCGACGCCGTGGCCGGGCTTATCATCATGGTGATTAACGTGGTGGGTGGCCTGATGGTCGGGGTTATCCAGCACGATATGGCGATGGGGGCGGCGGCACAGAGCTATACGCTGTTGACCATCGGTGACGGCCTGGTCGCCCAGATCCCGGCGCTGGTGATTTCCACCGCTGCGGGCGTGATTGTTACCCGCGTGGCGACCGATCAGGATGTCGGTGAACAGATGGTGACCCAGCTGTTCAACAACCCGCGCGTGATGCTGTTGGCCGCTGGCGTGCTGGGGCTGCTCGGGATGGTGCCGGGTATGCCGAACTTTGTGTTCCTGCTGTTTACCGCCGCACTGCTGGGCCTGGCCTGGTGGATGCGTGGCCGCCAGATGGCCGAGCCGGAAGCACCTCAGCCGGTGAAGATGCCGGAAAATAATCAGGCCGTGGAAGCGACCTGGAATGACGTGCAGCTGGAAGATCCGCTGGGCATGGAAGTGGGTTATCGCCTGATTCCGATGGTGGATTTCCAGCAGGACGGCGAGCTGCTGGGCCGTATTCGCAGTATTCGTAAAAAATTCGCCCAGGAGATGGGATTCCTGCCGCCGGTGGTGCATATTCGCGACAATATGGATCTGCCCCCTGCGCGCTACCGTATTTTGATGAAGGGCGTAGAAATTGGCAGCGGGGATGCCTACCCAGGCCGCTGGCTGGCGATTAACCCCGGCACCGCCGCAGGGACGTTACCGGGCGAGGCGACCATTGATCCGGCCTTTGGCCTGGCCGCCATCTGGATTGAGAGCGCGCTGAAAGAGCAGGCGCAAATTCAGGGCTTCACCGTGGTTGAAGCGAGTACCGTGGTGGCAACGCACCTGAACCACCTTATCGGACAGTTTGCGCCAGAGCTGTTTGGCCGCCAGGAAGCGCAGCAGCTGCTTGACCGCGTGACGCAGGAAATGCCTAAGCTGACGGAAGATCTTATCCCGGCGGTGGTGACGCTGACCACGCTGCATAAAGTGCTGCAAAACCTGCTTGAAGAGAAAGTGCCGATCCGCGATATGCGAACCATTCTGGAAACGCTGGCGGAGCATGCGCCTATTCAGAGCGACCCGCATGAGCTCACCGCCGTGGTTCGCGTGGCGCTGGGCAGGGCTATCACCCAGCAATGGTTCCCTGGCGCCGGTGAAGTGCAGGTTATCGGCCTGGATGCGTCTCTTGAGCGTCTGCTGCTGCAGGCGCTGCAGGGCGGGGGCGGCCTTGAGCCGGGGCTAGCGGATCGCCTGCTGGAACAGACTCAGGATGCGTTGCAGCGCCAGGAAATGCTGGGTGCACCACCGGTGCTGTTGGTGAACCATGCCCTGCGTCCGCTGTTGGCACGCTTCTTACGCAGAACGCTACCGCAGCTGGTTGTGCTTTCGAGCCTGGAGCTGTCCGACAACCGCAATATCCGCATGACGGCAACTATCGGAGCGAAATAAAGAATGAAAGCGTTACTTTTGATGCTGCTGGTGCCGTTTGGTGCCCTGGCGTTAGGTGAGGGCTCCTGGCAGGACAGCGGGATTGGCGTGACCCTCAGTAACCGGGGCGTAACGGCCTCGTCCCGGCCGTTGAAACCGATGCAGCCCGTCAGCGGCAGAATGACGCTGATTGCCTGGACTTACGTGCTGGATGGCCCGACGCCTGCGGGGCTGACCGTCAAACTTTGTTCGCCGACGAATTGCACCCCGCTTGAGGGTGAAAACGGCACCACGCGCGGGCTGACCAACACCGATGCAAATCAGCCGTTGCGCTTTGTCTGGGAAGTACCGGGCGGCGGTTCTATGTACCCGCCGCTGCGGGTGCGCAGTAATCAGGTCATCGTTAACTACGTGCAGTAAGTTTCTCTCTTCCCGGCCAGCGGGCTTCATCCGCTGGCCGACCTCTCGTTTTCCGCGTTAAACCCTTTTGTTTTATCAATCAGTGACTCATGCCCGGGGTCCCTTTGTGTTTTTGCCATTTGATGACCATTCTGTGTATGACGGAATATCTGCGCGGCTATTACTGAGTCGCTTAAAAAAGAAAACCCGGCACGGTGGCCGGGTTTTTGTTTGTATAGCTGAAGAATTACATACGTTCTACGGTGTTGATACCCAGCGTATCCAGACCCAGCTTCAGCGTTTTCGCGGTGAGCAACGCCAGCTTCAGGCGGCTGTTGCGGGTTGCTTCATCGGCGGCGCTGAGAATCGGGCAGTGCTCGTAGAAGCCGGAGAACAGGCCGGCAACATCGTACAGATAGGCACACATCACATGCGGCGTACCGTCGCGGGCAACCACATTCAGCGTCTCTTCAAACTGCAGCAGGCGGGCGGCCAGCTGAGCTTCACGGTCTTCGGTAATAACAACCTTCGCTTTCAGCAGTTCGGCTTCGTCGAGGTCGGCCTTACGGAACACGGACAGGACGCGGGTGTAGGCATACTGCATGTACGGCGCGGTGTTCCCTTCGAAGGCGAGCATGTTGTCCCAGTCGAAGATGTAGTCGGTGGTACGGCTCTTGGACAAGTCGGCGTACTTCACCGCTCCAATACCTACCGCTTTCGCCAGATTTTCCAGTTCGTCTGCAGGCATATCCGGGTTCTTCGCCGCAACCAGACCACGGGCGCGTTCCATTGCCTCATCCAGCAGGTCGGTCAGCTTCACGGTGCCGCCGGAGCGGGTTTTGAACGGCTTGCCGTCTTTGCCCAGCATCATGCCGAACATCTGGTGCTCCAGGGTGACGGACTCCGGCACGTAGCCAGCTTTACGCACGATGGTCCACGCCTGCATCAGGTGCTGGTGCTGGCGAGAGTCGATGAAGTAGAGCACGCGGTCGGCGTGCAGGGTTTCGTAGCGGTATTTGGCACAGGCGATGTCGGTGGTGGTGTAGAGGTAACCGCCATCTTTCTTCTGGATGATCACGCCCATCGGGTCGCCGTCTTTGTTCTTGAACTCGTCCAGGAACACCACGGTCGCGCCTTCGCTCTCTACCGCCAGACCTTTCTCTTTCAGATCCGCCACAATGCCAGGCAGCATTGGGTTGTAGAGGCTTTCGCCCATCACGTCATCGCGGGTCAGCGTCACGTTGAGGCGTTCGTAGGTTTTCTGGTTCTGGGTCATGGTGATGTCGACCAGCTTGCGCCACATCTCACGGCAGTATTCATCGCCGCCCTGCAGCTTTACCACGTAACCACGGGCGCGCTCGGCAAAAACTTCGTCTTCGTCGTAGTGTTTTTTGGCCGCGCGGTAAAACTCTTCCAGGTCGGCCAGCGCCATTTCGCCCGCGTTTTCCTGCTGCTGTTTTTCCAGGAACGCGATGAGCATGCCGAACTGAGTGCCCCAGTCGCCAACGTGGTTGGCACGGATGACCTTGTGGCCAAGAAACTCGAGGGTGCGCACGGCCGCGTCACCGATGATGGTGGAGCGAATGTGGCCCACGTGCATTTCTTTGGCAACGTTTGGCGCAGAGTAGTCGACGACGATAGTTTGCGGTTCAGACACGCTCACGCCAGCGCGATCGGACGCCACGGCCTCATCAATGTTTTTCGCCAGAAATGCCGGGTCGAGGAAAATGTTGATAAAGCCTGGGCCGGCAATCTCAACTTTGCTGGCGATCCCGGTCAGATCGAGGTTAGCGATGACCTTCTCTGCAACCTGTCGCGGCGGCATGCCCAGCGTTTTAGCAACGGACATCACGCCATTGGCCTGATAGTCGCCGAACTGGACTTTTGCTGACTGACGAACCTGCGGTTCGCAGTCCGCTGGCGCACCTGCAGCAATCAGCGCCTGGCTGACTTTTTCTGAGAGAAGAGACTGAATATTCACCGGGATACCTTACAATTTGTACTGGGCCGCCACGTCAAGGGCCGCCTAAAAATGAGGAAAGAAACAGGGCGTGAGTATAACGTTATTTACGCTCCGACGTCAGCAAAAGCCTCGCTAGCGGGCGGTGCAATTATTATTAACGGCGCAATGAATAACCATTCATCGGCATTTGGCCCTGGCGGGGAGTTGGCGGCCTGCCAGGAACAGGGTAGATTACGCGGTTTCTAAAAAAGAGGATGGCGGCATGGCACACTGGCAGACGGTAGATGAACTGCATGATATTTCGGCAGATCTGCCGAGATTTACAAAAGCGTTAACAGAACTTGCCACCCGACTTGGGCTGGAGATTGCGCCCCTGGATGCCGATCACATTTCTTTGCGCTGCCACCAGAACGTGACCGCCGAACGCTGGCGTACAGGGCTGGAAAAATGCGGCACGTTGCTGAGTGAAAATATTATCAATGGCCGCCCGATCTGCTTATTCAAGCTCGATGAGCCGGTGTGCGTCGAGCACTGGCGGTTTACGGTTGTGGAACTGCCCTGGCCCGGGGAAAAGCGTTACCCGCATGAAGGCTGGGAGCACATTGAGATTGTGCTGGCGGGCGAGCCAGAAACGCTTAACGCGCGGGCGCTGGACTTGTTGTCTGACGCCGGGCTGCGTGAAACGGGAATTTCGGTGAAAACCAGCTCCCCGAAAGGCGAGCGCGAAAGATTGCCCAATCCAACGCTTGCGGTCACCGACGGTAAAGTGACCATCAAATTCCACCCCTGGAGCATTGAGCAGATCGTCGCCAGCGAACAGGGTGACTGATTAGCGCTGCTGCACCGCAGTTTGCAGGCGGCTAAGGGCTTCGGCAAGGACAGCGGCCGTACAGCCAAAGTTGATGCGGACAAACTGTTGCTCGCCAAAATCGATGCCGGGAGAAAAGCCCAGCCCGGCGTTGAAAAAGAATTCCGCCGGGTTCTCTACGCCTAATCCGCTGGCATCAACCCAGCCTAGATAAGTGGCTTCCGGCGATATCATCGTTAAACCCGGCGTGGCATTCATGGCCTGAGTCAGCCGATCCCGGTTTGCGCGCAGATAAACCAGCAGCGCCTGCAGCCACGCCTCGCCGTCTCGCCATGCAGCTTCCGCCGCCGTCAGGGCAAGAATATCCACTTCCGGAACAATGCCTGCCCGCGCGGCTTTGAATTTGCGCCGCAGGTCAGGGTTGGGAATAACGGCCACCGAGGCGCCAAGCCCGGCAATATTAAAGGTTTTGGACGGGGATAGTAGCGTCACTGAACGCTGCGCTGCATCTTCACTTAAAGTCGCAAAGGGGATGTGCGTTACGCCGGGCTCCAGCAATAAGTCGCAGTGGATTTCGTCGGAACAGACAATTAACTCGTGCCGCTGCGCAAAGGCCAGATGCTGCTCTAGTTCGTGACGGCGGTAAACCGTGCCGCCAGGGTTCTGCGGGTTACACAGCATCAGCAGTTTTTCATTGCCGGTCATGCTGGCCGCTAATGCCTCAAGCTCAAGAGTCCAGCGCTTTTCTGTGAGCCTGAGCGGTGCGTTAATCTGCGTACGCCGGGCAAGTTCGGATGCTTTACGAAACGGCGGGTATATCGGCGTCGGGGCTATCGTCGATTCAGAGGCGGCGGTAAAGGCTCGAACGCAGAGATTCAGGCCGGAAACAACGCCAGGCAAAAAGACCAGCCATTCGGATTTGATGCGCCACTGATAGCGGCTGGCGAGTCTTTCGGTCAGAACATCTATCAGTTCATGCGGGCGTTTGCCGTAGCCAAATACGCCGTGTCGGACGCGTGCCTGAAGTGCCTCAAGGATGCAGGGCGGGGAGCGAAAATCCATGTCAGCAACCCACATGGGAAGCACGTTTTCAGCAAATTTATTCCACTTCGAACTGTCGCTGTGACGCCTGTCGATCCATTCATCAAAATTGAATGCCATAGTACGCTACCTTTTTGTGGACCTCATTTAAGATTATCATTCAGTGACGGGGACACAACCGGCGAACTGCAGGTTTTATCAGGAGTAATCAATGGCTTTACTTGAAATATGCTGTTATGGAATAGATTGTGCTGTTACTGCAGAACAGGCCGGCGCGGACAGAATTGAACTCTGCTCGGCGCCTAAAGAAGGTGGGCTGACGCCGTCCGCTGGCGTGCTGCGCCAGGTCAGGCAGAAGGTATCGATCCCGGTGCACCCGATTATTCGCCCGCGCGGCGGTGATTTTTGCTACACCGACGGCGAATTTGCCACCATGCTTGAAGATATTGCGTTTGTGCGTGAACTCGGTTTCCCCGGGCTTGTTATCGGGATGCTTGATGTAGACGGCAATATTGATTTACCGCGAATGGAGCAGGTCATGCAGGCCGCTGAGGGCATGGCGGTGACGTTCCACCGGGCTTTTGATATGTGCCAGCATCCGCTGCAGGCGTTTGAGCAACTGGCGGCGTTAGGGGTAGCAAGGATCCTGACTTCAGGGCAGCAGCAAACGGCCGAAACGGGAATCTCACTTCTTCGGGAACTAAAACAGCATTCCCGTGCTCCAATTATTATGGCTGGCGCAGGCGTGCGTCTGAGCAACCTCGATAAGTTTGTTGCCAACGGTATTGAGGAACTTCACAGCTCGGCAGGGCGTTCGGTGCCTTCTCCAATGCGCTATCGCAAAGCGGGCGTGTCGATGAGCGCCGACGCACAAGCCGATGAGTTTAATCGCTACTGCGTGGATGCAGACGTAGTAGCGGCCATGAAAAACGCGCTGGTGGACGCAAACCCGCCGCGCTGAAAGATTTCTACCGCGCATCATGTCGCCCAATATGATGCTTGCTCGTACCAGGCCCCGGCGTATTGCTGGGGCTTTTTTTATTTTGTAACCAGCGATGCGTCGCGTAACCTTTCCTTCACTTTTTGTACACATTGTTTAACTTCGTTTGCCAGTCACTTACGTTACAAAACACCCTGGGGTGAATAATCCTCTCCGACAACTATTTATGTTAGAGGGAATTAAAAATGAAAAAAATAACTGCAACTGTCATCCTGGCTCTGTCATCCGTCTTTGCATCTGCCGCTTTTGCCGCACCGCTGCCCGAAGTGCTTAACAGCAGCCCGGCAGGACAGGAGCAAATTGGCGTCGTGTCCATTCGTGGCGTATCCGGCAGCACTGATGATGCCATCAACCGACTGCAGGTAAAGGCCGAGAAAATCGGCGGCAGCAAAATTAACATTACTGGCCTGGGCACGCCGGGCGACTCCAGCCTGTGGAGTGGCACCGCACAGGTTTATCGCTAAGCGATGACGAAGATAAAAAACCCGGCAATCAGCGCCGGGTTTTTTGTTTGTGGGTTATGGCTTGCGGGCCACCAGAACGGCACGAAGCGGGGCGGGGTAACCTTCAATAGTTTTGCCGCTGTCATTTGGGTCGAGGAAATCGCCCAGCGATTCGGTGATCATCCACGACGTGCGGCGCTGTTCTTCCTGCGTGGTGACGCAGTGGTCGACAATTTTTACGTCGACAAAACCGCATTTCTCCAGCCAGTTTTTCAATGCCAGCGCGGACGGGATGTAGTAAACGTTGCGCATCTGAGCATAGCGCTCGCCCGGCACTAATACGGTATTTTCATCGCCTTCCACCACCAGCGTTTCCAGCACCAGTTCGCCTTCTTTGACCAGCTGATTCTTCAGCTGCCAGAGGTGATCCAGGGGCGAGCGGCGATGGTAAAGCACGCCCATCGAGAACACGGTATCAAAGGCGTTCAGCTCTGGAAGTTGCTCAATACCGAGCGGCAGAACGTGGGCGCGCTGATCGTTCCCAAGCAGCTTGCGCACCGCCTCGAACTGGCAAATAAACAGCTGCATCGGATCGATGCCAACCGCCAGCTGGGCGCCTGCGCCAATCATGCGCCACAGGTGATAGCCGCTGCCGCAGCCCACGTCGAGAATGGTACGCCCGGCAAGCGGCGAAATGTGCGGCAAGACGCGATCCCATTTAAGATCTGAGCGCCATTCGGTGTCGATATCTACGCCATACAGCGAATAGGGCCCTTTGCGCCAGGGCATCAGGTTGCGGAGCAGCTTTTCAATGCCAAGCTGCTGGCCTTCGCTCAGCGGCATGGCGGATTCAGCGGTGACGCTGTGCAGGAGATCGAGACGATGAGGCGTCATCTCCGGCAGATAGTTCACCGTGTTGTACCAGTGCTTGAACTGGCCATGCAGGGATTCACGCTGCCAGCTGGCAATTTGCGCGGGCAGGGTTTCCAGCCACGGGGCCAGGTGGTTTTTTGCAATCAGCTGATAAAAATTACCGAAATCAATCACGCGACTTCTCCGGATTTGACGGCTACCAGAGAGCCAAAGTTAAAGCACTGGAACCACAGTTCGGCGTGCTCAAAGCCCGCCTGTTTGAGGCGTTTTTTATGGGTTTCGACCGAGTCGGTCAGCATCACGTTTTCCAGCATGCTGCGCTTCTGGCTGATTTCCAGTTCGCTGTAGCCGTTGGCGCGCTTAAAGTCGTGGTGCATGTTAAACAGCAGCTCGCCGACTTCGGCATCTTCAAAGCTGAATTTTTCCGAAAGCACCAGTGCACCGCCCGGCCTCAGGCCCTGCCAGATTTTATTCAGCAACAGTTGACGGTCGTCGGGCTCGAGGAACTGCAGCGTGAAGTTCAGCACCACCATCGACGCATTTTCGATGGCAATATGGCGAATATCGCCTTCGATGACTTCAACGGGCGTTTGCGCTTTAAAGGCGTCAAGATGGCGGCGGCAGCGTTCGACCATGGCCGGGGAATTGTCGACGGCAATGATTTTGCAGTCATCATGATGAATGTTGCGTCGGACCGATAATGTTGCCGCGCCCAAAGAGCAGCCAAGGTCGTAAACCTGGCTGTGGGGCTGCACGAAGCGCTCCGCCAGCATGCCAATCATGGAGATGATATTGGAGTAACCTGGCACCGAGCGCTGGATCATATCGGGGAAGACTTCGGCTACCCGTTCATCAAAGGTCCAGTCGCCCAGTTTGGCTATCGGGGCGGAAAACAGCGTATCGCGGTCAGACATAACGTTAAATCCGGAAATTCGAAAGGGGCGTATTTTGCGTTAATGGAGCGAGAAAACCAACTCCCACGGCATATACCATAAGTTGGCCAGCACCATTAGCATCAGCGCGCACCAGGTGGCACTCATGCCTGAACGGCGCCAGCGGATCAGGCGATGATGGTATCCGTAGTAGTGCAGCAGGCGTCCGGCCAGCAGCATAATACCGCAAATATGCACCATCCAGGTTTCGGCGCCGTCCATCTCCATCAGCAGTAAAAGCAGCAGGGAAATGGGAATATATTCCACCGCATTACCGTGAATACGGATGGCGCTTTGGAGTTCACTAAAGCCGCCGTCGCCGTAGGAAACCCGGTACTGCATTCGCAGGCGAACAACGTCGAACGAAAACTTAATTAACAGCAGAGCAGCCAGCACCGCATACAGCGCGCTTACCATATTAACTCCATGTCGTAACAGTTACGGCTCACGCTATGATAGCTCGCAAGCGGAGTGCTGTCGCTAGTGCTCAGAAAAGTGTGGCCTGTTGCGGGATGGCGGGTGGAGCACCTAATTCAGGAAAAACGTGCTGCAGCGCGGGCCACAGGGTATGAACCAGCTCCGGCGCCTGGGCAATGTCCGGGGTGTGGAGAAAAAGGTATGGCGTTGTTTTTGCCGTCCATTCAGGCAACTTTTTTAACCAGACATCAAACAGCTCGGCATTTTGCGTCATGTTGTCGCTGCCGATAAATCGCACCAGAGGATGGCAGGCCGTGACAATGGCATGCACCGGAACTTTGGGTTTTTTACGTTGGGCTTCCCGCACCGCCTCGTTGTGCGGTACGGCGCTGTGAATCGGGCGGCTGTCGAGAATGGCTCGATTCACTTTCCTGTCATGCAGGCCGCGATTCAATGCCTGTTCATCCGCACCTTTGTCGAAAAAGGCCGGGTGCCGCACTTCAACGCCGTAGGTGAATTCTGCCGGCAACGCATCGAGAAAATGCCATAACGCCGGGAGGTCACCTGGCCCGAAAGTGGCCGGCAATTGAAGCCAGTATTGGCCTATTCTGCCCGCCAGCGGCGACATACGGTCGAAAAACTCGGCGGTGAGATCGCCGCAGTTGCGAAGGGCGGCGGTATGGGAAATGGTGGCGGGAAATTTAAAACAGAAGCGAAAACTGTCGCCCGTCATTTCCCGCCAGCGCTGTACGATTTCTGCTTTTGGCAGGGCGTACAGCGTGGTGTTGCCTTCCACACAGTTGAAGTGGCGGGCATAATCTTCCAGCGAAGTGATGCCCAGCCGGTTCCATTTCGGGTGCTGCCACTGAGGAAGGCCAATATAAATCATAGCGAAGCGATTATCTCGTCGGTGCTGCGAACGAGGGATATGCGCGGGAAGATAAACTTCAGGCTGTTATTATGCTGCTCGACGCTGGAGGCGCTGCAGGCATCCTCAGCCAGAACCAACGAGAATCCCATTTCCCAGGCGTTACGGGCGGTGGACTCGACGCCAATATTGGTCGAAATACCGCAAAGGACGAGGGTGTCGATGCCGCGGCGGCGCAGCTGTAGCTCGAGGTCTGTGCCGTAAAACGCTCCCCACTGGCGTTTGGTGACTTCAATGTCACTGTCTTTTTTACCGAGCGCGGCCGGGTAGCTCCACCAGTTTTCAGGCAGGGCATGGCCCGGAGGTGCGGCATCAACTGGTTGTTTCAGGGCTTCTGCGTAATCGGCTGACCAGCCCACGCGCACCATCACCACCGGCGAACCGCTGGCGCGGAATTTTTCAGCCAGGCGCGCTGCACGAGCCACGACGTCGCTGGCGCTGTGGGGGCCACCGGCAAACGGTAAAATGCCGTCCTGCAGGTCAATCACCACCAGGGCAGTACGAGATGCGTTGAGTTGTGTCATTGTGACTCCGGTTAACATTGGGGTTAAGGGTCAATACCTTACGCTGGAAGCCAGGTGGCTGAGTTTACAAATTTTGTTAATTTTTGTGAGAATCTGCAATACCGGTGCTGCGATTCGCGCCAGTCGGCGGTTTCGGGGTTATCGCCAGCCATTATTTCCAGTATAATAGCCCCCTTTTTTCATCCAGTTGTGACAGTCGAAATAGCTGCCACCAAAGCGCCTGCCGTCGCAGGTGGCGGGTCGCGTGCAGCTGATTAAGGGATATCTCATGCGTACAGTATATTGCGGGCAGCTCAATCAATCCCATGTGGGACAGCAAGTAACGCTTAGTGGGTGGGTCAATCGTCGCCGTGACCTCGGTAGCCTTATCTTTATTGATATGCGCGATCGTGAAGGCATCGTGCAGGTGTTTTTCGACCCGGACCGTCAGGAAGCGTTCCAGCTCGCCTCTGAACTGCGTAATGAGTTCTGTATTCAGGTTGTTGGCACCGTGCGTGCTCGCGACGAGCGCAACGTTAATAAAGATATGGCGACCGGCGAAGTGGAAGTGTTTGCCACCGAACTGACCATCATCAACCGCTCTGACGTGCTGCCGCTGGACTCCAACCACGTTAATACCGAAGAAGCGCGCCTGAAGTACCGTTATCTGGATCTCCGTCGTCCAGAAATGGCTCAGCGCCTGAAAACTCGCGCAAAAATTACCAGCTTCGTGCGCCGCTTTATGGACGACCACGGTTTCCTCGATATTGAAACCCCAATGCTGACCAAAGCCACGCCAGAAGGTGCACGTGACTATCTGGTGCCTTCCCGCGTCCATAAAGGTAAATTCTACGCGCTGCCGCAGTCTCCTCAGCTGTTTAAACAGCTGCTGATGATGTCCGGCTTTGACCGCTACTATCAGATCGTGAAATGTTTCCGCGACGAAGATCTGCGCGCCGACCGTCAGCCAGAATTTACCCAGATCGACGTTGAAACGTCCTTCATGACCGCGCCACAGGTGCGTGAAGTGATGGAAGACCTGGTGCGCAAACTGTGGATCAACACCATTAACGTTGACCTTTGCGACTTCCCGGTGATGACTTTCGCCGAAGCTGAGCGCCGCTATGGTTCCGACAAGCCGGACCTGCGTAATCCGCTGGAGCTGGTGGATGTGGCTGACCTGGTCAAAGACGTAGAGTTTAAGGTCTTCTCCGGCCCGGCAAACGACGCCAAAGGCCGCGTTGCCGCACTGCGTGTGCCGGGTGGCGCACAGATCAGTCGTAAACAGATTGACGACTACGGCAAGTTCATCGAAATTTACGGCGCTCGCGGCCTGGCGTACATCAAGGTTAACGAACGTGCGAAAGGTATCGAAGGTATCACCAGCCCGGTCGCCAAGTTCCTGAATGCGGATATCGTGGAAGCTATCCTGGCTCGTACCGGCGCAGCCGACGGCGACATGATCTTCTTCGGCGCGGACAGCAAGAAAGTGGTTGCCGACGCGCTGGGCGCACTGCGTCTGAAAATCGGTAAAGATTTGCAGTTAACCGATGAGAAAAAATGGGCGCCGCTGTGGGTGGTTGACTTCCCAATGTTTGAAGACAACGGCGAAGGCGGCCTGACCGCGATGCACCACCCGTTCACCGCGCCGAAAGACATGACGCCGGAAGAACTGGCTGCTCAGCCGGAAACCGCGATTGCCAACGCCTACGATATGGTTATCAACGGCTACGAAGTGGGCGGTGGCTCCGTGCGTATTCACAACGGCCAGATGCAGCAGACCGTGTTCGGCATTCTGGGCATTAACGAGCAGGAACAGCGCGAGAAATTCGGCTTCCTGCTGGACGCGCTGAAGTACGGTACGCCGCCTCATGCGGGCCTGGCGTTTGGTCTGGATCGCCTGACCATGCTGCTGACCGGCACCGACAACATCCGTGACGTTATCGCCTTCCCGAAAACCACGGCTGCCGCCTGTCTGATGACCGAAGCGCCAAGCTTCGCTAACCCGGCTTCGCTTGCCGAGCTGGGGATTGAAGTCATCAAAAAGGCAGAGAAAAACTGATGCCTTATAAGCGTCCCGTTTCGGTTCTGGTGGTCATTTACGCAGAAGATACGAAGCGGGTGCTGATGTTACAGCGGCGCGACGATCCTGATTTTTGGCAGTCGGTTACCGGCAGCCTTGAAGAAGGGGAAAGCGCGCTGCATGCCGCCCGGCGTGAAGTAAAGGAAGAGGTCGCTATCGACGTGCTCAATGAGCCGCTGCCGTTAGTTGACTGCCAGCGCCGGGTGGAGTTTGAGATATTTACTCATTTGCGTCATCGCTATGCGCCGGGGATTACGCGCAATACGGAATCGTGGTTCTGTCTTGCGCTGCCTCATGAACGCCAGATTACGATTACCGAACATCTGGCCTGGAAATGGGTGCCCGCCGAAGAGGCGGCTCTGATGACCAAGTCATGGAGCAACCGGCAGGCGATTGAAGAGTTTGTAATTGATGCCGCCTGATACAGGCGCTTTTGGAGATTGTTATGGCAGGTCATAGTAAGTGGGCCAACACGAAACACCGCAAAGCGGCACAGGATGCCAAGCGCGGTAAGATTTTCACCAAAATTATTCGCGAGCTGGTAACGGCTGCCCGTCTGGGCGGCGGTGATGCAGGGTCTAACCCGCGTCTGCGCGCAGCTATCGATAAAGCGCTGTCGAACAACATGACGCGCGACACCCTGAACCGTGCGATTGCACGCGGCGTGGGCGGTGATGATGATGCGAACATGGAAACCATCATTTATGAAGGTTATGGCCCTGGCGGATCTGCCGTGATGGTGGAATGCCTGAGCGACAACCGTAACCGTACCGTTGCCGAAGTGCGTCACGCGTTCAACAAATGCGGCGGGAACCTGGGCACCGACGGCTCCGTAGCCTATCTGTTCAGCAAGAAAGGGGTTATCTCCTTCGAAGCGGGCGACGAAGATCAGATCATGGAAGCTGCGCTGGAAGCCGGTGCTGAAGACGTTGTGACCTTCGACGACGGCGCTATCGACGTTTACACCGCATGGGAAGAAATGGGCGTGGTGAAGGATGCGCTGGAAGCGGCGGGCCTGAAGGCGGACAATGCAGAAGTTTCCATGATCCCTTCCACCAAAGCAGACATGGATGCGGACACCGCGCCTAAGCTGATGCGTCTGATCGACATGCTGGAAGACTGTGATGACGTGCAGGAGGTTTACCACAACGGTGAGATCTCCGACGAGGTGGCGGCTACCCTTTAATGGCGCAGCCAGTATCTGACCTGTACTCAGGAGACGCGTGATGGCGATTATTCTCGGCATCGACCCGGGATCGCGCGTCACCGGTTACGGCGTTATTCGCCAGACCGGGCGGCAGTTGACCTATCTGGGCAGCGGCTGTATCCGAACGCAGGTTGCCGACTTACCCTCGCGTCTGAAGCTTATCTACGCGGGGGTGAGCGAAATCATTACCCAGTTCCAGCCCGAGTATTTTGCCATTGAGCAGGTGTTTATGGCGAAAAATGCGGATTCCGCGCTTAAGCTGGGGCAGGCGCGCGGCGCGGCCATTGTCGCTGCGGTGAATGCTGACCTGCCGGTGTTTGAGTACGCGGCACGTCAGGTAAAGCAAACCGTGGTGGGCATAGGCAGCGCGGAGAAAAGCCAGGTGCAGCACATGGTGCGCACGCTGCTTAAGCTCCCGGCCAACCCGCAGGCGGATGCGGCGGATGCGTTGGCTATCGCCATTACGCATTGCCATGTGACGCAAAACTCGGTCCAGATGAGCGAATCGCGGCTTAATTTGGCGCGAGGGCGATTAAAATAATTAAGGCTGGATATCTATCCAGCCTTTTTTATATCATAGCGTTACTTTTTCGCGCATCAACGTAAATACGCAGGAGCACATTGTGATAGGTCGACTCAGAGGCATCGTTCTGGAAAAGCAGCCCCCATTGGTATTGCTGGAAACCAACGGCGTGGGTTACGAAGTGTATATGCCGATGACCTGCTTCTATGAGCTGCCGGACATTGGCAAAGAGGCGGTGGTGTTCACTCAGTTCGTGGTGCGTGAAGACGCTCAGCTGCTTTACGGGTTTAACAATAAGCAGGAACGGACGCTGTTTCGCGAGCTGATTAAAGTGAACGGCGTAGGGCCAAAACTGGCGCTGGCTATTCTCTCCGGGATGTCGGCTCAGCAGTTCGTGAATGCCGTCGAGCGCGAAGAAATTGGTTCCCTTATCAAGCTGCCGGGCGTGGGTAAGAAAACCGCCGAGCGCCTGATTGTGGAGATGAAAGACCGCTTCAAAGGCATGCATGGCGACCTGTTTACCCCTGCAGCCGATCTGGTGCTAACCTCGCCGGATAACGGCCAGGCCGACGATGCCGAGCAGGAAGCCGTTGCTGCCCTCGTTTCTCTGGGCTATAAACCACAGGAAGCCAGCCGCATGGTCAGCAAAGTGGGCCGTGCCGGTGCCGACAGCGAAACCCTGATCCGCGAAGCGCTCCGCGCGGCGCTATGAGGTAGAGGATGATTGAAGCAGACCGCCTGGTATCCCCAGGAAATATCACCCAGGACGAGTTAATCGATCGTGCCATTCGCCCGAAGCTGCTCGAAGAGTATGTCGGGCAGCCGCACGTGCGCTCGCAGATGGAAATCTTCATTCAGGCGGCCAGGCTGCGCGGCGATGCGCTCGATCATCTGCTGATTTTTGGCCCACCGGGGCTGGGGAAAACCACCCTGGCTAACATCGTGGCCAACGAGATGGGCGTGAATTTGCGAACCACCTCCGGCCCGGTGCTGGAGAAAGCTGGCGATCTGGCGGCAATGCTAACCAATCTTGAGCCTCACGACGTGCTGTTTATCGATGAGATCCACCGCCTTTCCCCGGTGGTGGAAGAGGTGCTGTATCCGGCGATGGAAGACTATCAGCTCGATATCATGATTGGCGAAGGCCCGGCTGCACGTTCGATTAAAATCGATCTCCCTCCGTTCACCCTGATTGGCGCGACCACCCGCGCGGGCTCCCTGACTTCGCCCCTGCGCGACCGTTTCGGGATTGTGCAGCGGCTGGAGTTTTATCAGGTGGCCGACCTGCAGCATATTGTCGGGCGAAGCGCCAGCGTGCTTGGGTTGGAGATGAGCGATGATGGTGCTCTGGAAGTTGCCCGCCGCGCTCGCGGTACGCCGCGTATTGCCAACCGCTTACTTCGCCGCGTTCGCGACTTTGCTGAAGTAAAGCATGACGGGGCGATTACTGCCGAAGTAGCAGCGCAGGCGCTGGACATGCTGAATGTGGATAGCGAAGGGTTTGATTACATGGACCGCAAGCTGTTGCTGGCGGTGATCGACAAGTTCCTCGGTGGCCCGGTTGGGCTGGATAACCTTGCCGCCGCTATCGGCGAAGAGCGAGAAACCATTGAGGACGTGCTGGAGCCGTTCCTGATTCAGCAGGGCTTTCTGCAGCGAACGCCGCGCGGGCGTATTGCCACGCCGCGGGCCTGGACGCACTTTGGGATTGTCCCTCCGGCTCAGCCGTGAATATTCCGCAATAAAAAAGGCGCCTCAGGGCGCCTTTTTCGTGTTTACGTGAGGTTTAAGCCGGCTGCTTTTTAGCCATGCTAAGAATAAACAGCGCGGCGGCGGCCAGCACAACGGATGGGCCTGCCGGAGTATCGTAAAGCGCCGAGAAAGCCAGCCCGCCGGTGACGGCAATCATACCAATGAGAACCGCAAAGCCCGCCATTTGTTCAGGCGTTCGGGCGAAGCGCCGTGCGGTTGCGGCCGGTATAATCAGCAGCGAGGTAATGATGAGCGCCCCGACGAATTTCATTGCAACACCGATGGTGAGGGCGGTCACCAGCATCAACAGCATTTTCACTCGCTGAAGATTGACGCCGTCCACGTGGGCAAGGTCCGGGCTGATGGTCATCGCCAGCAGGCTACGCCACTGCCAGGCCAGTACGCCAAGCACGACGGCCACGCCAGCGGCAATGGAGATAATGTCCGACGGCGTGACTGACAGTAAATCGCCGAAAAGGTAAGCCATGAGATCGACGCGGACGTTAGACATCAGGCTGACCACCACCAGACCGAGCGACAGGGCGCTGTGCGCCATAATACCCAGCAGAGTATCAATGGCGAGGTGAGGGCGTTTCTCCAGCCAGACCAGGCCAATAGCAAGTAACAGCGTCACTGCGATAACGGCATAAAAAGGGTTCACATTGAGCAGCAGACCAAACGCGACGCCCAGCAATGAGGCGTGAGCCAGCGTGTCGCCAAAATAGGACATCCGACGCCAGACCACAAAAGAGCCCAGCGGCCCTGCCGCACAGGCGAGCAAAATCCCGGCCAGCCAGCCGGGCAACAACAATTCAAGCATTACTGTCCATTCCCTCTGCGCAGAACGATGCGACCCTGCAGATCGTGACGGTGGTTATGATGGTGGCGATAAATGCCCAGTTGTTCGGCACCGATGGGCCCAAACATCGAGATAAACTCAGGATGGGTGGAGACGACTTCTGGCGTACCGGAGCAGCAAATATGGTGGTTCAGGCACAGCACTTCATCGGTTTTGGCCATGACGAGGTGCAGGTCATGAGAAACCATCAGCACCGCACAGTTTAGCTCGTGGCGAAGCTGGTCGATCAGATTATAAAGCGCGAGCTGGCCGTTGACGTCCACGCCCTGGGTGGGTTCATCCAGTACCAGCAGATGAGGCTCATTCAGCAACGCCCGTGCCAGCAGAACGCGCTGGTTTTCACCGCCAGAGAGCTTCTGCATTGGCGCATCCAGCAAATGAGCGGCCTGCACGCGTTTAAGCGCCGGGAGAATGTCGGCCTTTTTTACTCCCGGGCGTAGGTGCAGGAAACGACTAACCGTGAGCGGCAGCGTGGCGTCCAAATGAAGTTTTTGCGGCACGTAGCCAATGCGCAGATGCCGATCGCGCTTAATGACGCCCTGATCGGGTGTGACCAGGCCGAGCACGACGCGCACTAAGGTGGATTTACCTGCACCGTTTGGCCCCAACAGCGTAAGAATACGGCCAGGCTTTAGCGCAAGTGAGATATCGGCCAGCACGCGTCGCTGGCCGAAAGAGACCGAGATATTTTCCAGTTCAACCAAATTTGTCATGACAATTTCAGGGGTTGCATAAGTTAGCGGATGTTATAATATCACAATTATTCTGATTATCACGATGATAAGTTGCATTATGTTACATAAAAAGACACTTCTTTTCGCTGCATTTTCTGCTGCCCTCTGGGGCTCTGCCGTCACCGACATCAACGCCGCCGTTGTGGCGTCCATCAAGCCTCTGGGCTTTATCGCTTCAGCCATTGCCGACGGGGTGACTAGCACAGAAGTATTACTGCCTGATGGCGCCTCTGAGCACGACTATGCACTTCGTCCGTCCGATGTAAAACGCTTACAGGGCGCGGACTTAGTCGTTTGGGTTGGGCCTGAAATGGAAGCTTTCATGCAGAAGTCTGTGCGCCAGCTTCCCGAGCAAAAACAGCTTGAGCTGGCGGCGCTTGCCGGCGTGAAACCGCTGCTCATGAAAGGCGGTGACGACGACGACCATGAGCACGGCGATGAACATGGCCATGGCGAAAAGAGTGACGCAGATCACCATCACGGTGAATACAACTTGCACATTTGGCTCTCCCCAGAAGTAGCGCGGCTGTCGGCGGTTGCAATCCACAATAAATTAGTGGAACTTATGCCCGAAAATCGAGCCAAACTTGACGCCAACCTGAAAGATTTCGAGTCAGGCTTAGCCGACGCCGATAAACAGGTGGGTTCCGTGCTGGCACCGCTGAAAGGAAAAGGGTATTTCGTTTTTCATGACGCCTATGGCTACTTTGAAAAACAGTACGGTTTAACGCCGCTTGGCCACTTTACCGTTAACCCTGAAATACAGCCAGGTGCGCAGCGTTTACATGAAATCAGAACACAGTTGGTTGAGCATAAAGCGGTTTGCGTTTTTGCTGAGCCACAATTCAGGCCAGCGGTAATTAACGCCGTTGCCAGAGGCACTAACGTTCGCTCCGGCACCTTAGATCCTCTGGGAATTGAAGTCGCATTAGGTAAAAACAGCTATATGCAGTTTATGACCGGACTTGCGAACCAGTATGCGAGCTGCCTGAAAGGAGATTAACGAGGAAGTGAATACGTGCAACAGATAGCCCGCTCTGTCGCCATGGCATTTGACAATTTATCACGGCCCCATCGCGTTATGCTGGGGTCGCTTACGGTTCTCACTCTGGCGGTCGCGGTATGGCGACCGTCAATTTACCATCCGCAGTCCAGTCCGATAATCAAGACTATCGAACTTCAAAAAAGCGAAATACATTCGCTGCTGCCGGAAGCCAGCGAACCCCTCGACCAGTCCCCGGACGCCGAAGATGACACCCTGCCTCAGGATGAGCTGGATGATAAAACCTCCGGCGAAGCGGGCGTTCATGAATATGTCGTCTCCACAGGTGATACGCTAAGCAGCATTCTGAATCAGTACGGCATCGATATGGGTGACATCAGCCAGCTCGCTTCCGCTGATAAAGACCTGCGAAACATGAAAATTGGTCAGCAGCTTTCCTGGACGCTTAACGCAGACGGCGATTTGCAGCGTTTGACCTGGGAAATGTCGCGCCGCGAAACGCGCACTTACGATCGCACTGATAACGGTTTCAAAATGAGCAGCGAAACCCAGCAGGGCGATTGGGTTAACAGCGTGCTGAAGGGCACGGTGGGGGCAAGTTTTGTTTCCAGCGCACGTGATGCCGGTTTGACTAGCGCAGAAATCAGTTCTGTTATCAAAGCTATGCAGTGGCAGATGGACTTCCGCAAGCTGAAGAAGGGCGATGAATTCTCCGTGTTGATGTCCCGCGAAATGCTGGACGGCAAGCGTGAGCAGAGCCAGCTGGTCGGCGTGCGCCTGCGCAGCGACGGAAAAGATTACTACGCCATTCGCGCGGAAGACGGCAAGTTTTACGACCGTAACGGCTCTGGCCTGGCCAAAGGCTTTATGCGTTTCCCAACCGTGAAGCAGTTCCGCGTTTCCTCTAACTTCAACCCTCGTCGTCTTAACCCGGTGACCGGCCGCGTCGCGCCGCACAAAGGCGTTGATTTTGCGATGCCACAGGGGACACCTGTACTGGCTGTCGGGGATGGTGAAGTGGTAATGGCTAAGCGCAGCGGGGCCGCAGGTTACTTTGTGGCTATCCGCCATGGCCGGACTTATACCACCCGTTACATGCACCTTAAGAAGCTGCTGGTGAGACCTGGCCAGAAAGTGAAGCGCGGTGACCGTATTGCACTGTCTGGCAATACCGGGCGTTCTACCGGCCCGCACCTGCATTACGAAGTGTGGATCAACCAGCAGGCGGTTAACCCGCTGACGGCCAAGCTGCCGCGTTCTGAGGGCCTGACCGGCTCCGATCGCAGTGATTACCTGGCGCAGGTTAAAGACGTGCTGCCGCAGCTGCGCATAGACTGATTTTTCCCTTTGACGAAAAGCCGGTTCTTGTAACCGGCTTTTTCTTTTGTCTGCTGGCCGCAGCCCCGCTAAAATAACGATAAATTTGTCTCGCCAGACTGCTGGCGAACTACTGAGAGCCGCATGGAAAAAGCAAAAAAAAACCACAGTGAGTTTATCCCTGAATTTCAAAAAGCCTTTTTGCACCCGCGTTACTGGGGCGCATGGCTTGGCGTTGGCGCTTTTGTCGGGCTGGCGCTTCTTCCTCCGGGGCTTCGGGATCCTTTGCTGGGGAAAATTGGGCGCTTAGCGGGGCGCCTGGGCAAAAGCGCCAGACGCCGGGCACAAATTAACCTGCTTTACTGCTTCCCGGATTTACCGGAAGCCGAGCGTGAATCAATCATCGATCGCATGTTCGCCACGGCGCCGCAGGCGATGGTGCTGATGGCGGAATTGGGGCTGCGTGACCCGAAAAAGGTCATGGCTCGCGTGGACTGGCACGGCAAAGAGATTGTGGATGAAATCCGTGCTAAAGAGGAAAACGTGATTTTCCTCGTGCCGCACGGCTGGGCCGTCGATATTCCGGCCATGCTGATGGCCTCTGAAGGCCAGAAAATGGCGGCGATGTTCCACAACCAGGGCAACCAGCTGTTTGACTATGTCTGGAATACGGTGCGCCGTCGCTTTGGCGGCCGGATGCATGCCCGCAACGACGGGATCAAACCGTTTATCAGTTCCGTTCGCCAGGGCTATTGGGGTTACTATCTTCCCGATCAGGATCACGGGCCAGAACACAGCGAATTTGTCGATTTCTTTGCGACCTACAAAGCAACTCTCCCGGCCATTGGGCGCCTGATGAAAGTATGCCGTGCCCGCGTGATCCCGCTGTTCCCGGTTTATAACAGCGACACTCACCGGCTGGATATTTTTATTCGTCCGCCGATGGATGATCTGCTCGAGGCCGATGACCATACCATCGCCCGCCGAATGAACGAAGAGGTGGAATTGCTGGTGGGCCCGCATCCGGAGCAATATACCTGGATCCTCAAGCTCCTGAAGACCCGTAAAGAGGGCGAGATAGAGCCTTACTGCCGGGATGAGCTGTACCCGAAAAAGAAAAAATAGCGCATATTGCGTAATGGAAAACCGCGCCACTATCTTTCACTGGCGCGGTTTTTTTTTCACCCTTTCACCAGCACAGGATCTTTGTTCCACAGCGCCGGGAAGAGTTGTTTAAGCTGCTCGACTTTGGGGATGTCGTTGATCGCGATGTAAGGGTAGTTTGGGTTGTCGTTCAGGAAATTCTGGTGGTATTTCTCCGCCGGATAGAACTGTGCATGTTCTTCAATTGTTGTAACCAGCGGCGCACTAAACCTATGGCTGGCGTCGAGCTGCGTGATATACGCTTTGGCCACCTTCGCCTGTGATTCGCTGAGCGGAAAAACGGTAGAACGGTATTGTGTTCCGTAATCCGGCCCCTGGCGGTTTAGCTCCGTGGGGTTGTGCGCGACGGAAAAGAAGACCTGTAATAGCTGACCATAAGTCACTTTGGCTGGATCAAAGATAACCTGCACGGATTCGGCGTGCCCGGTCATCCCCATGCTGACCGTCTCATAATTTGCCGTCCGTGCTTTACCGCCCGTGTAGCCAGATATTGCGCTGGTTACGCCTTTTACATGCTGAAAGACGCCCTGAACGCCCCAGAAACACCCCCCGGCAAAGACGGCGGTTTCAAGATGTTGGCCCGTGGGCGACTCATCCTGCAGTGGTGCAGGGATCGCCACCGCACGTTCGGGTTCGGACCAGGCCGTATTCTGAAAGACAAGTGCAGCAACGATAAGTGCAGGAGCGCTGAACAACGCTAGCCGGCGTTTGGTGGACGAAAAGAGTGTCGGTTTCATCGTAATGCTCCCCGGTTAACCGAACGTGAAGGCATAGGCGTTCACGCCCGGATCTTCAAATTCAATACTGAACGTGTGTTCGCCGCTGCCGTTCGACTGGCGAATCAGCTGGTAAAGGCGCTGTTCCGTCACCGTGCCGCTGCCGTCCGGGGCAACATCTGAACCGTGAACGCTGCCGGGTGCCTGGTCGTCGATTGTGACTTTAAAACGCACCGGCTTGCCTGCTGTGCCAGGGCCGAGAACGAGGTGCAAATCGCGGGCATGAAACTGGTAAACAATGCGGCCATTCGGGCGATTAAGCGTGATGTTCTCCCCGCCGATGGTCCAGTTACCTTCGAGTCCCCAGCTGTCCAGCGGCAGTGCGGAAGGCTTTTTGTAGTCTGCCGGTTTATCTCCGGTGACTTCGCCAGAGGCAAAGTTCTGCGCCCGCATATAGCCTAGATAGGTTTCTGAAGAGATGTCATTCTGGCCGCTGGCCGCCTGTTCTACGCCGCTGGCAGAAACGGTGCTGATGCCGCTGTTAACGTTTTTAGCGCCTGCCTGGCGCAGCAGCTCCTGAATAACGCGTTCGGATTGCGCATAGTCGCCTTCGCCAAAGTGCTCGTAGCGAATATGGCCGCTGGCATCAATAAAGTAGTGCGCTGGCCAGTACTGGTTATTGAACGCCCGCCAGATGCTGTAATCGTTATCAATGGCGACAGGATAAGTTACGCCCAGTTTCTTCGCTTCTTTGGTCACGTTATTGACGTCACGCTCAAAGGCGAACTCCGGCGCGTGGACGCCAATCACCACCAGGCCCTGATCGCGGTATTTTTCGGCCCAGGCTTTCACATACGGTAAAGAACGCAGGCAGTTAATGCAGGAGTAAGTCCAGAAATCGACGAGGACGACTTTGCCTTTCAGCGATTCAGCCGTCAGCGGTGGCGAGTTTAGCCACTGCGTCGCACCGCTCAATGAAGGCATCACGCCAGCATCGGTCAACGTTGGAATGGTGTCGTCATCTGACGTTTTCACCACGGAGGCGGGCGTGGGGGCATTGGCCGTGGTGCTGTCTGGAGAGAGGCGTTTCACCAGCGCTTGTTCGATGCCGCCGGTTGACGCTGTAGAAAGTCGGGCCAGGACGCCGGTATCTAAGCCAAAAGAAATAGCGACGACGCCCAGTAACATCCCTGCGCCCAGAATTCGACGGATCCATTCCCCTACGCCCAGAGAGCGTTTCATGGCGCTGAATACTTTGCCACCGATCAAAAGCGCCAGCGCCAGTGAGGTGGCCGCACCTGCGGCATAAGACAACAGCAACAGCGTAGAGCCTACATTTGCCCCCTGCAGGGCCGCACCGGTCAGCACCAGTCCCAGAATGGGGCCAGCGCAGGGTGCCCAAAGCAGCCCGGTTGCAATACCTAGTAAAAACGAAGCGCCTGGACCTGCTGGCTGGCCCGGAGCCACGCGGTTAGACAGCGAGTTACCCGCGTTAACCAGAGGGTGCATGACGCGCTCAGCCAGGCGAGGAAATAGCAGCGTGATACCAAACACCGCCATCAACACTAATGCCACGCCGCGGCCATATTGGTTGGCCGCGACGACCCAGCCACCGCCGACGGCTGCCAGAGTTGCGAATAACGTGAACGTTATCGCCATGCCCGCCAGAAGCGGCAGCCCTGTGCGGACAAACGGCTGGTCGGACCGTGCAAAAACAAACGGCAGTACCGGCAGAATACAAGGGCTGGCGATGGTTAACAGGCCGCCCAGATAAGCAAGAATAATGACCAGCATCATGATGTTCCTGTATCAGAGTGAGAACGGAGAGCCGGGCGGAAAGAACGGGGCTCCTCATGTATTTATGCCTGCACTTTATAAAAAGAATACTTACTAAATCCTCCTCAAGAGTTAACAATTTCGTGATAACTCTCGAGGCGGCGGGAGGGCAAGAGCCTGTTCGCGCGAAACGGCCTGGAGGCGGAGGGGTCAGGGTTGTGGGCGGTGGCGCAGGGCGAGAAGAAACACCGGCACGCCGATCAGCGCCGTGATGACGCCAGGAGGCAGTTCCCTCGGAGCAAATAGCGTGCGCGCAAGCGTGTCGGAAGCCAGCGTCAGCAGCGCGCCAAAGAACACGCTGGCGGGTAAAACCCACTGGTGGCGATGGCCGAACATCAGCTTTGCCAGGTGTGGAACGGTCAGACCGACAAAGCCAATCGCCCCACAAAAGGCGACCATCGTGGCGGTTAATACCGTCATGGAGAGGTAGAGCCACATTTGCAGCGCGGCTACGTTAACGCCCAGCCCCTGAGCGGCAACGTTACCCAGCGCCATGACGTTTAGCGTCGGGGACAGTGCCAGACAAAATGTGCCGATAACAAACAGCGCGCCGCTGCAAATCGCGACCTGCTGCCAGGTGGCCTGACCAAACGCGCCAAGCAGCCAGAAGGTAAAGCCACGTGAGGTGGTGGCGTCCGTTTGCCAGAAAACAATCAGCGAGGTGAAGGCGCTCAGTAACTGCCCCACGGCCACGCCCGATAGCATAAATCGCGCTGGCTGTGTCACGGCCCGGCCAGCCATTAGCACAACCAGAGCGAATGCGGTCAGCGCCCCGATAAACGCGCCGGAGGGCATGGCTATGAGCAGCGGCTGGACGCCGAGCGCAATAATGAGCACGGCGCCCAGACCGGCGCCGGAAGAGATGCCGAGCAGCCACGGGTCAGCCAGCGGGTTACGGGTTAATGTCTGTAGCACGGCGCCAGCCAGCGCCAGCCCACCGCCGCAGGCCATCGCCAGCAGCGCCCTGGGCAGCCGTAGCGACCAGACGATTTTCTGATACAGGGCCAGCACGGGATCCTCTGCGGGGTGCGGATTCAGGAACTGAATCACTTCGCTTAAGGATAATGTGACGGCCCCGTAGCGCAGGCTATAAATCAATCCCAGCAAAGTGACGATGGCACACAGCAGCAGGCGCAGCGGCTTCACGCGCTTATTTCCAGCCGGCAATCAGGTAATCGTCCATAAGCTGCCACAGCGTGCCTGTTTCGCTGAAGCCAGCCTGACTCAGGCTTGCCAGCTGAAAGGCCACCGTCGTCGGCGGGGGAACCGGGCGCCCCGCGAACACGGCTTCCCGGGCCGGAATCAGCCTGGCGATGTCCTCTATCTCTTTAGCGAGGATAAACCACGCCTCCCAGTCCACAGCGCCGTGAGCCCAGGCCCGCTGCTGAGTTTGGGCATCGTGGCGCTCGCTGATCGCTTTCTTGTGGAGGTCCGCGGGGTTAAAACGCTGGTGATCGGCATTCAGGAACACGCCGTTATCGGCCAGCATTCTATGAATTTCACCGTGCAGAGCATGCTGTCTGTCGGGCATTAACCAGTGTAACGCGGTGCTTGAAACAATAGCTTCCGGGCGAGCCCCGACCATTTTTTGCTGCCAGTCAGGCGTGGCCAAATCGGCCGAAAGAATACGCACCCGATCGCCGAAAGGAAGCAGCGTTTCACGGGCGATGGCCAGCATGACCGGATCAACATCCACCGCGGTAACGTGCACAGCAGGGAACCGTTGCAGGATGCGCCTCGTGAGGGAACCCGGCCCACACCCGAGTTCGAGCAGTGAAAAGGCATCGTCAAACTGCAGGGCGAGTATGTCCATCAGGGCGTCGAAGCGCGCTTCCCGGCTGGCGATATAAGCGCTTTGCTGCCGATCCCAGAGCGTGACAAGAGTGTTCCATGTGATGTCAGTCATGTTTTTCCTTGGTAGAAAGTGAGGCAATGAGCCGGTTTAGCGCGTCCAGCGAGCGGATCGAGGGATCCATGTCATAGCCGGACAGGATGATGAATTTCTTTTCCTTCACGGCGCGCAGCCCGGCGGTGAGAGGGAAATGCTCGACAAAGGCTATTTTATCTTTGGCACTATCCCCGGGGCCGCCCCTGGGCAGATCGGCGAGCACCAAAATGTCCGGATCGCGACGGGCTATCTCTTCCCAGGCAACGTTTGGCCACAGCGCAGAGAGATCGGAGAAAATATTTTGACTGCCGCTGGCCATGCTCAGCATATTCGGCGCGCCGCAGCACCCGGCCACGTAGGGTGAATCCGTGCCGGAATACCACCAGAGGAGACGAGCCGGGGGCAATGTGTCCGCACGCTGGCGCAGGGCTGCCAGGTACTTTCGATTTTGGTCTACAAGCGTCTTGCCCTGTTTTTCCCGGCGTAAGATTTGCGCTAAATCCTCAATTTCCTGAAACAGCGCATCAAAGCTGATATTTCGCCCTGGGGTACTTTGCTGACCTCCGCAGGCACCTGATGAAAGCCAGGTCGATATTCCCCACGATGTCATTTGGTCGCGGGTCGCTCCTTCAGGTGACCAGAACCAGTACCAGCTTGAGGAGTAGACCATGTCAGGATGCAGCATCAGCAGCGCCTCAGCAGAAATTAACCCCTTCTTTGCCACGATCGGCAGTGAAAGGGCGTTGCCGTCAGCCAGGTGCTGAGGGTCGTGGGCTGGATCGTAGCCCACGACGCCGACAATCTCTTCCTGCGCCCCCAGCGCCAGAAGATTTTCCAGCGCCGGATTGCCGTAAACCACGATACGCGTCGGTACGTCAGCAAAGCGCTGTGGTTCAGCACAATTAGGGAGGGTAATAGCCCGTAGAGCTGAGGGAAACAGAAGTCCCGCTGCCACAAGAATTAAAGCCGCTGGCGCGGTCCTCAGAACCATACCGTCACCCAACCTTCCCAGGTGCGTGACGGCGCGATTAGCGCCTGGCCGTCGTAAGTCCGCTGCCAGGTATAAAACGTGTCGGTCAGGTTGCGCACCCGCGTACCCACGGTCACTTTAGGCGTCAGCCGGTATTCTGCGGCCAGATCCAGGGTAATGTAATCGTCCATCGGGCGGGTATTGCGATTGTCATTGAAGCTGCTGCCAACATAGCGCAGGTCACTCCGCAAGCTAAGAGGAGCTATGGGGTGCCAGGTAAGTGCGAGATTGCCGGTCCAGGTCGGGACATAAGCCGGTTGATTCCCGTCCAGATTTTCAGACGGGTTACCCGCGCTAAAACGGTCAAATCTTGCGTGAGTCCAGGCCAGATTTCCCGCCATCTCCCAGCGCTCGTTGGGGTGAATAGTCGTGGAAAACTCAATTCCCCGAGATGTTTGCTGCCCCACGGCGGTAAGCTCCCCCGGCGTGATAGCTGAAGGGGTGAAGAGGTTATTTTTACGTAGCTGGTAGAGAGCAAGCCGGGTGGCCACTTTGTTATCCCAGAACTGGCTCTTGATCCCCGTTTCCCACTGCTGTGACTGCGTCAGCGGCAGGTGAGTCTGGTCGGCGCTTAAGAAAAAGATGTCGCCCCCAGCCTCTTTGCCGTTGGCATAGCTGACGTATAGCGCGGTGTTGTCGGTAATATCCCAGTTCAGGCCGAGACCTGAATTCAGGAAGCTCCAGGTCTGACTTTCACTGCGCGCCGGCGTGTAGTAGCGCCAGTCCATATCCAGCTTCGTAAAGCGCAGCTGGCTTAACAGGCTGAGGCTGCGGGTCAACTGCAGGCTATCTTCCAGAAAAGCAGCAGACTGGCGTTGAGTGACCCGACTCCAGGGCGCGCGGGTAACGCCGGTTTCGGCACTGAAAGGCTCACGCGGCGGGTTAAATATGGGCACATCTTGCGAGCCGGGGAAGCCGTTTTTTTGATAATCAAAGCGGCTGGTTTGCAGCTCGATTCCGGCCACCAGGCGGTTATCGAAACCCAGCAGAGGACCGTCCAGGGACAAACTCGACCTGTTAGCCAGCAGGGTATTCTTATGGCTCAGATCGCCCCAGGAGTCGCGATTCACTAAGTCCGGAGCTGCTGTGCTGTAGCGATAGCGTTCCACGTTGTGCCAGGCGCGGTAGCCGGTGTAATACCAGGTATGGTTGTTGAAGCTCAGCCCCGGAGCAAGAGTGCTGTCCAGTACGGCCTGCAAGGCCGTTGCGTGGCTGGCAATCGTGGCGTCGGTCAGATTATTGTAGTTCAGGCCGCGCAGTGACTTCAGTGCTTTGCCCTCTATCAACGGGGTCCCGAAGTAAGGATTGTTGCTCCGGTTGTTCATCCGGTCGCCGTAGAGCGTCAGGGTGGTGTCGTCGGTCAGGCGGAAGAGCAGCGAGCCGCTAACCCTCGACTGTCGATTGCGCTCATGCTGGACCTGACTGTTACCGCCGCTGCCTGAAGCATCCAGCCGCCAGGCAATTTTGTCCTGCAACAGCGTTCCTCCCGCTCCGCCCTGCAATGCCTGGGTGCTGTGGCTGCCGAATTGATAGTTGAGCATCGCCGGTGTGTCCACGAAGCTGGGCTGACGTGACACAAGATTGACGCTGCCGGCGGTAGCGCTCAAACCGTTCAGGGTGGAACCGGGGCCGTGCAAAATATCCACCTGGCCGTAGTGTGCCGGGTTGCCCAACTGGAGCGTGCTGCCTGGCATTTCCATTCCGTCCAATAGCCAGCTTACCGGCATAAAGCCGCGCAGCGAGAAGCTATTGGAGAGCGTAGGGGAAGCGACGCCGGACATGCCGGTTGCATGGCTGACAGTTTCGGCCAGCGTGCGGTCGCCGCGGACGCGGATCTCTTTTTGTGAAAAGGTTTCCACATAGCGGGGGATTTCTTTATCCGTCAGGCCCAGGCGTGACGCCGTGCCGCCTGCAGGCTGAAGTTCTGCGGGCGTTCGGCTTTCTACGGTGATGTTTTCTTCACACTCAGCGGGAGGACAATTGGCGGCCAAAAGCGGAGAAGATAAAAACGTCAATGCGACGCAGGCATACGGGAAGGGGCGTTTGATTTTCATTGTGTATGTGTCAACTCAGAATGAACGTGCCTGTTCAGAAAGTGGCGCCGCAAGACTCTACTTTGCCATTAATTGTTACGTTATAACATATCATTTCACAATGATGTGGAAATTAAAACGCTGCATTGCGTGTGGGTTTACGGCCTGGGAAGCGGGGCAGATAATAAAAAAGCCGCGAACGTGTGTCGCGGCTCTGTCGGGCTTTATAGCGGGCGAGAATTACTCAACGCAGAGGATACGCGTGGTGTTGGTGGTGCCGATGGTGCTCATCACGTCGCCCTGGGTCACGATGACCAGGTCGCCAGAAATCAGGTAGCCTTTATCCCGCAGGAGGTTTACCGCATCGTTAGCGGCGGCGACGCCTTCGCTTGCGCTGTCAAAGTAAACCGGGGTCACGCCGCGATAGAGTGACGTGAGGTTCAGCGTACGCTCATGGCGAGAGAGCGCAAAAATAGGCAAGCCGGAGCTGATACGAGACGTCATCAGCGCGGTACGCCCGGACTCGGTCATCGAAATGATGGCGGTAACCCCTTTGAGGTGGTTAGCGGCATACATCGCGGACATCGCAATGGCTTCTTCCACGTTATCGAACTGCACGTCGAGACGGTGCTTGGAGACGTTAATGCTTGGGATTTTCTCTGCGCCCAGGCAAACGCGCGCCATTGCCGCTACGGTTTCAGCAGGATACTGGCCTGCCGCCGTTTCTGCCGACAGCATCACCGCATCGGTGCCGTCGAGTACGGCGTTTGCCACGTCCATGACTTCCGCACGGGTTGGCATTGGGTTGGTGATCATCGACTCCATCATCTGGGTGGCGGTGATCACGGCACGATTCAGCTTACGAGCACGACGAATCAGGGTTTTCTGGATGCCAACCAGCTCCGGGTCGCCGATTTCTACGCCCAGGTCACCGCGGGCTACCATCACCACGTCAGAGGCGAGAATAATGTCGTCCATTGCGGCTTCGTCACAAACGGCTTCCGCGCGTTCTACTTTCGCCACAATTTTCGCATCGCAGCCCGCATCACGCGCCAGGCGACGGGCATAGTTCAAATCTTCGCCGCAGCGTGGGAAGGAGACGGCCAGGTAATCAACGCCAATTTTTGCAGCGGTAACAATGTCGGCTTTGTCTTTATCGGTCAGCGCTTCAGCGGACAAACCCCCGCCCAGCTTGTTGATCCCTTTGTTGTTAGACAGCGGGCCGCCTACGGTCACTTCGGCAAACACTTTCAGGCCCTGGACTTCCAGCACTTTGAGCTGCACGCGGCCATCGTCGAGCAGCAGGATGTCGCCTGGGACAACGTCGGCCGGGAGGCCTTTATAGTCGATGCCCACTTTCTCTTTGTCGCCTTCGCCTTTGCCGAGGTTGGCATCCAGCAGGAATTTGTCGCCCAGGTTAAGGAATACTTTGCCTTCTTTGAAGGTAGATACGCGAATTTTAGGGCCTTGCAAATCGCCGAGGATCGCCACATGACGCCCCAGTTTTGCGGCAATTTCACGCACTTTATCTGCACGCAGCTGATGGTCTTCAGCTGAGCCGTGGGAGAAGTTCATTCGCACCACGTTAGCGCCGGCGGCAATAATTTTTTCTAAATTATTATCGCGGTCGGTTGCCGGGCCTAAGGTGGTAACGATTTTGGTTCTACGTAGCCGTCTGGACATGTATTACTCCGTTGACTGAAACAACTTGGTGTTGCGTGAACAAAAACTCGGTAGGTCAGGGTGTGCTGTGAACACCCATGACAACGTAACCGAACAGCCTAATAAGTTACAACTTTGTTATCAAAAATTAACGTTCATCGCCTGAGAGAAGACGTTCTTTATCAAAGCGCGATTCTTTGAGCGCTTCCTTGACTCGCTTCAAGTTATCCCTGAATTTTGCCCCTCGACGCAAAGTAAAGCCCGTCGCCAGCACATCAATGACGGTCAACTGCGCCAGGCGAGACACCATCGGCATATAAATGTCAGTATCTTCTGGCACATCCAGCAGCAGAGAAAGCGTCGCCTCACGGGCAAGCGGGCTGCCTTCCGATGTGATGGCGAGCACAATGGCATCGTTTTCACGGGCTAACTGCGCCAGCTCAACCAGATTTTTAGTCCGGCCGGTGTGAGAGATAAGCACCACCACGTCCTGCTCGGTACAATTCATACAGCTCATACGTTGCATAACAACGTCATCTGAGTAAATTACCGGGACATTAAAGCGGAAAAACTTGTTGGTAGCGTCGTGCGCGACGGCGGCGGATGATCCGAGTCCAAAAAAGGCAATTTTCTTTGCCTGGGTAAGCAAATCCACGGCCCGGTTCACCGCAGACATATCCAGCGACTGACGGACCCGGTCAAGGCTCGCCATAGCGGATTCAAAGATCTTGCCGGTATACGACTCGACGCTATCATCTTCATCAACATTCCGGTTTACATACGGCGTGCCATTCGCCAGACTCTGAGCTAAATGCAGTTTAAAATCCGGGAAGCCCTTGGTTTCAAGGCGACGGCAAAAGCGGTTCACGGTGGGCTCGCTGACGTCCGCGCTGCGGGCAAGCGTCGCGATGCTGGAGTGAATGGCGTCCTGAGGCGCAGCAAGAATCACTTCTGCGACTTTGCGTTCCGATTTGCTAAGGTGTTCCAGCTGTGACTGGATTTTTTCCAGCATATTCATAAAGGCGGGCACTCATGGGTTTTAGCGATTTCAGCAACAGAAGAAATCGTGGGCCGATTTAGCAAGAATATACTCTTGCTAAAATGTGATAGGGCGAGTCGCCCAGGTAATGTTGTTGTTTTTTTTCATTACATGATCGGTGTCTAACTTTGGCAACGGTTACATCGCACAATAAAACGCCAGTAAATGACGCTTTAGTGCGGCATTGTGGGAAAAGTTAGCAATTGAGGCGGTCAAACCGGGGTTAACGGTTGTCCTCGATTCAGCAAAAGCAGTACATTGCAGCGTAATAAAATTACAAGACGTGCCTGGCTTAATGCTATCCGGGCCCCAAAGGGCCGGTAAAAGCCGGGATATCCGAAACGAGGAGACAAACATGGCGGTAACGCAAACAGCCCAGGCGTGCGACCTGGTCATTTTCGGTGCAAAAGGCGACCTGGCGCGCCGGAAACTGTTGCCATCCCTGTATCAGCTGGAAAAAGCAGGTCAAATCCATCCGGAGACCCGTATTCTGGGTGTTGGCCGCGCAGAGTGGGATAAAGAGGCATACACCAAAGTTGTCCGCGAAGCCCTCGAAACCTTCATGAAAGAGAAGATTGACGAGAGCCTGTGGGACAAACTGAGCGGTCGTCTGGATTTCTGTAACCTGGACGTCAACGACACCTCTGCTTTTACCAAGCTGGGGAAAATGCTCGACCAGCAGAATCGCGTCACCATCAACTATTTCGCTATGCCGCCAAGCACCTTTGGCGCTATCTGCAAAGGGTTAGGTAAAGCGAAGCTTAACGCCAAGCCTGCTCGCGTCGTCATGGAAAAACCGCTGGGGACTTCCCTCGAAACTTCCCAGCAGATCAACGATCAGGTGGGCGAGTTCTTTGAAGAGTGCCAGGTTTACCGTATCGACCACTATCTGGGTAAAGAAACCGTTCTTAACCTGCTGGCACTGCGTTTTGCTAACTCCCTGTTCGCTAACAACTGGGACAACCGCACTATCGATCACGTAGAAATCACCGTGGCCGAAGAAGTGGGTATTGAAGGCCGCTGGGGTTACTTCGATCAGGCCGGGCAGATGCGCGACATGATCCAAAACCACCTGCTGCAGATCCTGTGTATGATTGCCATGTCTCCACCGTCTGATTTGACTGCGGACCATATTCGCGATGAGAAAGTGAAGGTTCTGCAGTCGCTGCGCCGCATTGACCGCACCAACGTGCGTGATAAGACCGTGCGCGGTCAGTACACCGCAGGCTTTGCGCAGGGCAAGAAAGTGCCTGGCTACCTGGAAGAAGAGGGCGCGAACAAATCCAGCGCCACCGAAACCTTCGTGGCTATTCGAGTAGATATCGATAACTGGCGTTGGGCCGGCGTGCCGTTCTACCTGCGTACCGGTAAACGTCTGCCAACCAAATGTTCTGAAGTCGTGGTTTACTTCAAAAACCCTGCGCTGAATCTGTTTAAAGATTCCTGGCAGGAATTGCCGCAGAACAAGCTGACTATCCGTCTGCAGCCGGATGAAGGCGTGGATATTCAGATCCTGAACAAAGTCCCGGGCCTGGAGCACAAGCATAACCTGCAAACCACCAAGCTGGATCTGAGCTACTCCGAGACCTTCAATGAATCTCACCTGGCGGATGCCTATGAACGTCTGCTGCTGGAAACCATGCGGGGCATTCAGGCGCTGTTTGTTCGTCGTGATGAAGTGGAAGAGGCGTGGAAATGGGTCGACTCCATTACCGAAGCCTGGGCTGCGGATAACGATGCGCCGAAACCTTACCAGGCCGGTACCTGGGGGCCGGTGGCTTCCGTGGCGATGATTACCCGTGATGGCCACTCCTGGAACGAGTTTGAGTAACAGGCTGTAAACATGGCCGGTAAAAAGTCACTAACAAAGAGGTCTTATTTTACCGGTAACATGATCTAACACAGAAGTGGCATAGTTTTTTATGAATAAAAGCCCCGCGTGGATTCACCCGCGGGGCTTTTTTATTTACACTAGCTGAAGCGTTTTTGCTCCCGACATCAAGTCTGATGGGCTACAAAGTTACTTTCATCAGCTCTGAACATGACGGTATCAATGCGGGAGAACAGCCACTTTCTGAGGAACTTCTATGCATCCAAATTTGTTACGGGTAACATTGCGTATTATCGAACGCTCCCGCCCAACGCGCGAAGCCTACCTGGCACGCATTGAGAAAGCCCGGAGCAATACGGTTCACCGCTCGGAACTTGCCTGCGGTAACCTCGCGCATGGTTTCGCTGCCTGCCAGCCGGACGATAAGGCGGCGCTGAAAAGCATGTTGCGTAACAATATTGCGATCATCACGTCCTACAACGACATGCTCTCCGCCCATCAGCCGTATGAACATTACCCTGAGCAAATCCGTAAGGCGCTGCATTCTGTGGGCGCGGTGGGGCAGGTTGCAGGCGGCGTCCCGGCGATGTGCGATGGGGTGACTCAGGGCCAGGATGGTATGGAGCTTTCGCTGCTGAGCCGGGAAGTGATTGCCATGTCTACCGCCGTTGGCCTTTCCCATAACATGTTTGACGGGGCGCTCTATCTTGGCGTGTGCGACAAAATCGTGCCGGGGCTGACGATGGCCGCGCTGTCGTTTGGGCATCTCCCTGCAGTCTTTGTGCCATCAGGCCCGATGGCCAGCGGCTTGCCGAACAAAGAAAAAGTCCGTATTCGCCAGCTTTATGCGGAAGGTAAAGTTGACCGCCTCGCGCTGCTGGAAGCGGAAGCTGCCTCTTATCACGCCCCGGGGACCTGTACTTTCTACGGCACGGCGAATACCAACCAGATGGTGGTTGAGTTTATGGGCATGCAGTTGCCGGGGTCCTCGTTTGTTCAGCCTGATGCAGAGTTGCGTCACGCGCTGACGGACGCAGCGGCGCGCCAGGTCACTCGCCTGACCGGCAACGGAAACGAATGGATGCCTCTCGGGAAAATGATTGATGAGAAAGTGGTGGTGAACGGCATTGTTGCACTGCTGGCTACCGGCGGCTCGACGAACCACACCATGCATCTTGTTGCGATGGCTCGCGCTGCCGGGATCATTATTAACTGGGACGACTTCTCCGAGATCTCCGAAATTGTGCCGCTGCTGGCTCGTTTATATCCTAACGGTCCTGCCGACATTAACCACTTCCAGGCGGCGGGCGGTGTGCCGGTGCTGCTGCGTGAGCTACTGAAAGGTGGCCTGCTGCACGAAGACGTTAACACCGTGGCCGGTTTTGGCCTGCATCACTACACCATGGAGCCGTGGCTCGACAACGGTCAGCTTGCCTGGCGTGAAGGTGCGAGCCAGCCGTTGGATAGCGACGTTATTGCCACGATGGAAAAACCATTCTCCCGCCACGGCGGAACCAAAGTGCTGAGCGGGAATCTGGGCCGGGCGGTGATGAAAACCTCAGCGGTGCCGGTAGAAAATCAGGTGATTGAAGCACCGGCGGTTATTTTTGAAAGCCAGCATGACGTATTGCCTGCTTTTGAAGCCGGCAAACTGGACCGCGATTGTGTTGTTGTCGTCCGCCATCAGGGGCCAAAAGCGAACGGCATGCCAGAATTGCATAAACTTATGCCGCCGCTTGGAGTATTATTGGACCGCTGTTTCAAAATTGCTCTGGTGACAGATGGAAGACTGTCCGGTGCCTCAGGGAAGGTGCCTTCCGCAATCCATGTTACCCCGGAAGCGTATGACGGCGGGCTGCTGGCGAAGGTGCAGGATGGCGACATTATTCGCGTCAACGGCCAAACGGGCGAGCTAACGTTGCTGGTCGATGAAGCCGTACTTGCGGCGCGCACTGCTTATCACCCGGATCTCAGCGCCGAGCGCGTAGGGACCGGTCGGGAGCTATTCGGCGCATTGCGCGAACAGCTTTCGGGCGCTGAACAAGGCGCAACCTGCATTAAATTTTAAGCCCGCGGCAGTAATGCCCGGAACAGATTAAAAGTGGCTAAGAGGCGCTCAGATGAAAAATTGGAAAACTACAGCGGAACAGATCCTGAAAACCGGTCCGGTTGTGCCGGTTATTGTTGTTAACAAGCTGGAGCATGCGGTGCCAATGGCGAAAGCGCTGGTGGCCGGTGGCGTCCGCGTGCTGGAAGTCACGCTGCGTACAGCTTGTGCGATCGATGCCATTCGTGCGATTGCGAAAGAAGTGCCTGAAGCCATTATCGGCGCGGGCACCGTGCTGAACCCGCAGCAGCTTGCGGAAGTGACCGAAGCTGGCGCGCAGTTTGCCATCAGCCCGGGTCTGACCGAGCCGCTGCTGAAAGCCGCAACCGAAGGCACCATTCCGTTGATCCCAGGCATCAGCACCGTGTCAGAACTGATGCTGGGGATGGACTACGGCCTGAAAGAGTTCAAATTCTTCCCGGCTGAAGCCAACGGTGGCACTAAAGCGCTGCAGGCCATTGCAGGACCGTTCTCTCAGGTGCGTTTCTGTCCAACCGGTGGGATCTCACCGGCTAACTATCGCGATTACCTGGCGCTTAAAAGCGTGCTGTGCATCGGTGGTTCCTGGCTGGTTCCGGCCGATGCGCTGGAAGCGGGTGACTACGACCGCATCACTAAGCTTGCCCGTGAAGCGGTGGAAGGCGCTAAGCAGTAAGCCATAAAAAAGCCCGCAGTACGCGGGCCCACTGATTCAATCGCCCTCATTTGAGGGCGATTTTTTTATCCTTCAACTTTTACCTGAGCGGCTGACGTCACGGCCCTTGTCACTGCCTCATCGACACTGTTACCGGTTGCCAGCGCCACGCCCATGCGGCGTTTACCTGCGATCTCCGGCTTACCAAACAGGCGAACCTGTAAACCGCCGCCCAGCGCTGCTCCCACGTTACTAAATTTAACGTTATCGCTTTGCAACTCAGGCAGGATCACCGCCGATGCGGCAGGGCCATACTGACGAATTTCGCCGACAGGCAGGCCGAGGAAGGCGCGAACGTGCAGCGCAAACTCAGACAGATCCTGTGAAATCAACGTCACCATGCCGGTGTCGTGCGGGCGAGGGGAGACTTCACTGAAAATCACCTCATCGCCGCAGACAAACAGCTCCACGCCGAACAGGCCCTGGCCGCCCAGAGCGGTAACCACTTTTTCAGCAATCTCTTTCGATTTTGCCAGCGCGATGTCGCTCATCTGCTGCGGCTGCCAGGATTCACGGTAGTCGCCCTCTTCCTGACGGTGCCCGATAGGCGCGCAGAAATGCACGCCGTCAACGGCGCTGATGGTCAGCAGGGTGATTTCAAAATCAAAATTGACCACGCCTTCAACAATAACGCGGCCTTTACCGGCCCGCCCACCTAGCTGGGCGTATTCCCAGGCTTTTGCCAGTTGGTCGGCTGTGCGGATGAAGCTCTGCCCTTTGCCGGAGGAACTCATCACCGGTTTAACAATGCACGGCAAACCAATCTCCTGCACGGCCTGCTGGAAGGCTTCTTCGCTGTCGGCGAAGCGATAGCTGGAAGTGGGCAACTGAAGTTCTTCTGCGGCCAGGCGGCGGATCCCTTCGCGGTTCATGGTGAGTTTGGTGGCGCGGGCGCACGGCACCACTCGCTGACCCTGGGCTTCAAGCTCCAGCAGGGCATCGGTGGCAATGGCTTCAATTTCAGGAACGATAAAATCGGGCATTTCGGCGGCGACAAGCGCTTTTAGCGCCGCGGCATCCAGCATATTAATGACGTGGCTGCGGTGTGCGACGTGCATTGCCGGCGCATTTGCGTAGCGATCGACCGCGATAACTTCTACCCCGAGGCGCTGGCATTCAATGGCCACTTCTTTACCCAATTCACCGGAACCCAGCAGCATAACTCGCGTAGCTGCCGGGCGCAGAGCGGTTCCCAACGTTGACATGTGATTTAGCCTTAACAAAGAAAAAGACCGCTGTAGTATAAACGAAAACGTTTGCGTTGGCAGCGGCTTTCCGGCTTGTGTGATAAAATGAATGGCGATATACTGGATAAATAAACAGGTAAAACGGAGCTGCAAAATGGCGGTCGAGATTAAATATGTTGTAGTGAGAGAGGGACAAGAAAAAATGGCCTTTGCCAGTAAAAAGGATGCTGACGCTTACGATAAAATGCTGGATCTGGCTGAAGTCCTCGGCGACTGGCTGCAGCAAAGCCCGATTGCGCTGGATGAAGGGCAGAGCGACACCCTGGCGATGTGGATGGCGGAAAACAAGGATCTGCTGGCGGGCGTATTGAAAAACGGCAAGCTGCCAGAGCCTGAATTAAGTCAGTTTGAGCCAGACGCAGAGTCCTCAGCGCTTGAACAACCGCCAACTGCGGAAGACAACGTCAGCGAGCACCCTGGACGTAAACGCACCAAAGCCGCGTAATACGGTTCTGCTGTAAGCGCCGGGTAGCCGGCGCGATTCTTTTCCCATCTTTAGCGCTGTCCGACGTTTCTTGACGTCCTGTGGCCTACTCTCGACGAGTTAAGTCAACAGAGGATCTCCGTCATGAATAACTGGTTACAGCAGCTTCAGTCGCTCCTGGGGCAATCTACTTCTCCTCAATCTTCACAGCCTGCAGCCGGTAATAGCTCTGAAGGGATCGGTAAACTTCTGGTGCCTGGGGCGCTGGGTGGATTAGCCGGGTTACTGCTGGCGAGTAAATCTTCCCGCAAACTATTAACAAAATACGGCACCAGTGCGCTTCTGGTCGGCGGCGGCGCCGTGGCCGGAAGCGTGTTATGGAACAAATACAAGGAGCGGGTTCGCCAGAGCCAGCCCGTTTCCACAGGCTGGAGTGAGCCGCACTCGTCGGTTGATGTTCGTACCGAAAGATTAATTACCGCGCTGGTTTTTGCGGCGAAAAGCGACGGCCATATCGATGCAAAAGAGCGTCAGTTTATTGAGCAACAGCTGCGTGAAGTCGGTATCGACGGGGAAGGTAAAGCGCTCGTCGAACGGGCGATCGACAGGCCGTTAGATCCTCACCAGCTTGCACAAGGTGTGAGAAATGAGGAGGAAGCGCTGGAGCTTTATTACCTTAGCTGCACGGCTATCGATATCGATCACTTTATGGAACGTAGCTACCTGAGCGCTCTGGGCGATGCGCTAAACATACCGCCGGATGTCCGCTCCGGTATTGAGCAAGATATTCAGCAGCAAAAACAACCGCTCGCGGTGTAATCCTCCTGCAATCAGCCTGTGCCGGGTTTCTCCCGGCATTTTCTTTTAATCCTTCATGTTCCGCTTGCAAGCCCGGCTGAATTTGCCACCCTTACGGGGTGTTAAACGGAAAATGATGAAAGTGATGCCGCCAAAAGCCAAAAAAATACCTCACGCTATGACGCTGCATGGCGATACCCGCACGGATAACTATTACTGGCTGCGGGATGATGACCGCGCCGATCCCGATGTGCTGAAATACCTCGAGCAGGAAAATGATTACGGTAAAAGGATCATGGAGAGCCAGCGCGCGCTGCAGGATCAATTGCTCAAAGAGATGATCGCTCGCGTTCCTCCTCGCGATGTTTCCGCCCCGTATGTGAAGAACGGCTATCGCTACCGCCAGGTGTATGACAAAGGGAATGAGTACGCGATTTATCAGCGGCAATCTGCGGTCAGAGAAGAGTGGGGCGAGTGGGACGTTTTGCTGGATGCCAACCAGCGTGCCGCCCATAGCGAGTTCTACACCATGGGTGGATTGGCCATTACGCCGGACAATGCCGTGATGGCCCTGGCAGAGGACTATCTCTCCCGCCGTCAGTTCGGCATCCGTCTGCGCAATTTGAAAACCGGGAACTGGTACCCGGAGTTGCTGGATAATGTCTCGACCGGGTTTGTTTGGGCAAATGACTCCGTCACGCTTTACTACGTGCGCAAGCATCCCAAAACCTTACTGCCTTATCAGGTCTGGCGGCACACGCTGGGCCACCCGGTGGCCGATGACCAACTAGTGTATGAAGAAAAAGATGACGCTTTTTACGTCAGCGTGCATAAAACAACCTCCCGGCATTTTGTTGTCATCCATCTTGCCAGCGCGACGACGAGTGAGGCTTTGTTACTGGATGCCGAACTGGCAGACGCCGAACCGCAAGTTTTTGCCCCGCGCCGGAAAGATCATGAATACACGGTCGATCACTACCAGCATGGGTTCTACATTCGTTCCAACAAAGACGGTAAAAATTTCGGACTCTACCGCAGTGCTGTGCGGGACGAAAAACAGTGGGAAACGCTGATTGCCGCGCGGGAACAGGTCATGCTTGAAGACTTTACGCTGTTCCGCGACTGGCTGGTGGTTGCCGAGCGCCAGCAGGGATTGACCAGCCTGCGCCAGATTAATCGCCATACGCGTGAGTCCACGGGTATCGCTTTTGACGACCCGGCCTATGTCACCTGGCTTGGCTACAATCCTGAGCCGGAAACTTCGCACCTGCGCTACGGTTACTCTTCAATGACGACGCCGGACACCCTATTCGAGCTGGATATGGACAGCGGTGAGCGGCGGGTTATCAAGCAAACCCAGGTTGCCGGTTTTGACGCTAGCCATTACCGCAGCGAACATCTGTGGGTGACGGCGCGGGATGGCGTTCTGGTGCCGGTCTCACTGGTTTATCACCGGAAACACTTTCGCCGGGGCAAAAGCCCGCTGCTGGTCTATGGCTATGGATCTTACGGCAGCAGTATGGATGCTGACTTTAGCAGCAGCCGTTTGAGTCTGCTGGACAGGGGGTTTGTCTTCGCCATCGCCCATGTCCGCGGCGGCGGTGAACTGGGCCAGCAATGGTATGAAGACGGTAAATACCTGAAAAAGATGAATACCTTTAACGACTATCTGGACGTGTGCGACGAGCTGATCAAGCAGGGATATGGCGATCCTAAACTGCTTTATGGGATGGGCGGCAGCGCGGGCGGAATGCTGATGGGTGCAGCTATCAATCTGCGCCCTGAATTATTCCATGGCGTGGTGGCTCAGGTGCCGTTTGTCGACGTTGTGACGACGATGCTGGACGAGTCGATTCCGCTTACCACCGGGGAATTTGAAGAGTGGGGTAACCCCCAGGATGAAGAATATTACCGCTATATGAAGCAATACAGCCCTTATGACCAGGTTCGTGAGCAGGCTTATCCCCATCTGTTAGTGACCACCGGACTGCATGATTCGCAGGTGCAGTATTGGGAGCCGGCTAAGTGGGTTGCCAAATTACGTGACTATAAGCGGGATGAGACCTTGCTGCTGCTTTGTACCGACATGGATTCCGGGCACGGCGGCAAGTCGGGGCGCTTCAAATCTTACGAAGGCGTGGCACTGGAGTTTGCTTTCCTGATTGCCCTGGCGCAGGGGACGCTGCCAGGGCGTGTGCATTAATCGGCCGCGCTGGCGGCCAGGTAATGTTTTAGCGTCATGCGGAGATCCGGCGTTAGCTCCTTGATGTTGTTGAGCATCCAGCGAAGATAACCCGGGTCGTCTTCGGCTATTTCGGCAATGCGTTTGCCCCGGTATTTGCCAAACATCATGGTGGTTACCAGCGCCGGGCGCCCGGTAATCGTGACCATATCTTCTGCGGTCCAGCCGGACACATCCATAATTCTCAGCAGCAGGGCGGCGGTGATATAACAGTCAAACAGGGCGCGGTGATGATGCAGCCCGGCAGGTGTATCCACATGCAGCTTTAGCGATTTATACAAGCCCATGTTGCTATATTTGATGCCCGGCCACAGGCGACGCGCCAGCTTCACCGTGCAAATCCAGTCACCCTGCATTTCCGGCAGCATGCGGCTGTCGAAACTGGCGTTGTGCGCCACGTAATAGGGGCTTCCGATATAGCGGGGGATGACGTCTTCAATCCAGGGTTTATCGGCCACCATCTCTTCGGTAATTTTATGGATGGCCATCGCCTGGTGGCTTATTGGTCGGTCAGGACGGACAAGATCGCTCATCGGGTTTACAATCTTGCCGTCGATGATATCGACCGACGCAACTTCCACTACGCCTCCCTGTAATCCGCAGGTTTCCGTATCAATAATGCGCAGCATCGCAGTCTCCGTTAACAGGCCTCAGGCGACTAGCGTAAAGGAATGACCTCGCCGTGCCAACCTCTCTCATCCCGGCGGCCAATCGCCAGCAATTCACCCTGGTCGGCTCTGACGACTAGCTGGCCTAAATTATCCCAACATGCGCTGCGGCCTGCGGAGCGAAGTTCTGCCCCGGACCAGGCGTAATTGGCCTGCAAAATGGTGAGTCCATATTTGTGCGCCCAGCGTTGCATATACATCTCATCTTGCTGGTAGCTTAGTTCTGTCATTGCGGCGCCGGTGGCGTATAGATCGGCGCCGATATCAGCGGCGCTTCGGGGCCAGGCTTCATCATCGCTTTGGGCGCAAACGGCCAGGGCAATATTGCGGGAACGTTGCCCCAAAAGTGGTGCGACGGGGGTTTGAGCATTTACATCGATAGCTGTTGCGGGGCGTTTGCAACAGGCGATACGCGACCCGTCCGGCAGAAAACCTACCATACCGGCGGCGCTATGCGCCTCGTCTCTGAGCGACATGCCGACGATCACGGTCATATGGTAGCTGCGAGCAGCCTCGCTGAGCGGGTCGAACAGCGGATCGGTAAACGCCGGAGGATGGTTGTCGGGGCGTAATCCGGATAAAGAGAGATGAGGGAAAACCAGAAGATCGATGCCTTCTTCGGCGGCACAGCGAATGAAATCGAGATGGTGGTCGATGTTGGCCTGATAACTTCCGGCAACGGCACCGTATTGCGCAGCGGCAACATTCCAGCGTGGCATAGGTTCTTCCTTAATCTTTCATCCAACGATTGCGTCCTGCAATCGTGAGGGATGAGCCAAAGCTTGTGGTCAACTGAACAAGGAAGAGAGTAGCACTAGTTTTGAATCAAAGAGAAAATTCTTAAGTTTTTATTTTTGCTTCGGTTCATACGGTAAACGGGAAAGATTCACCGAGGCCAGACGATAGGCAATCAGCTTTTCACGGAACCAGGTCCGCAGGTGTTCAGGTTGCTCACGCTCCACCATTTCAGCCACTACGGGCATGTTATAGCGCTCTTTAAACGCCACGCCGGCAGCGGCAAGGTCGACGTTAACTTTATCCATTTCTTCCTGGGGTAAATCGGCGAGATTGTAGCTCATCATATCCTCCTGCAATGTCAGCGCAGAAGTTACTGTTTTGCGCCCCGGATGACAAGCAACAATAGTTTTTCCCGTCTCGACTTGGTATTAACGCGGGGGTATCCTTGCCGCCTCAACACATAACAAAAAGGAATAGTTAATATGGCGTTCATCTCCTCCCGCATCGCAACCGTGGCGGCATTTGTCACTGCTATGGCCGTTTCTCCAGCGGTGTTTGCACACGCGCACCTTAAGCAGCAGTCTCCGGCGGCAGATTCCGCCGTGACAGCATCGCCGCAGTCGCTGACCCTGAGCTTCTCTGAAGGCGTGGAGCCTGGCTTCAGCGGCGTGACTGTGACCGGCCCGCAGAAATCTGCCGTGAAGACCGGGAAAGTGAAGGTTGCTGAGACCGACAACAAACAGCTGATTGTGCCGGTTGAAGAAGCCCTGAAACCGGGTGATTACTCCGTGGACTGGCATGTTGTGTCGGTCGACGGACACAAAACCAAAGGTAGCTATCACTTCTCCGTGAAGTAATCGCCATGCTGTCGGCGTTTTACATCGCGCTGCGTTTTATCCATTTCACTGCCTTGATGGTGCTGCTTGGCAGCGCCATCTGCTGTTCGCTCCTTGCCCCGCAGCAGTTTAAACCCGTTCTTGTGCGTCGCCTCAGGGCGCAGTGGCGGCCTGCCGTCTGGCTGTCGCTCATTAGCGCCTGTCTGCTATTCATGGCTCAGGCCGGGCAAATGGGTGACGGCTGGCGCGATACTCTCTCGCCGGATGTCTGGCAGGCGGTACTGACGACTCGCTTTGGTTCAGTCTGGATATGGCAGCTATTGCTGGGCCTGGCCACGCTGGCCGCTGTGCCGATCGCTCCCCGGGCAATGCCGGGGTTATTGCTGCTGTTAGCCGCGGCGCAGCTAATTATGCTGGCTGGCGTCGGGCATGCCGCAATGCACGATGGCGCGCTCGGTGTCTTTCAGCGGATGAACCATGCGATTCATCTTCTGAGCGCGGCCTGGTGGGTGGGGGGCCTGCTGCCTTTGCTGGTTTGTATGTATATGGCGCATAAGCCGCGCTGGCGTACTCCGGCGATTACGGCAATGATGCGTTTTTCGCGCTACGGGCATCTTGCAGTGGCTGCGGTACTGGTGACCGGCGTGGTGAATAGCTTGCTTATCCTCGGCTGGGCGCTGCCGCTGGAAAGTGGTTATGTTCGATTGCTGGCGCTGAAGGTTGTGCTGGTGCTGGTGATGGTTATGCTGGCGCTGATCAACCGATATATACTGGTGCCGCGTTTTGACGTTGTTCAGGCCGATGCTCAGCGAAGATTTATTCAGCTTACGTGGCTGGAAGTGATTTTATCGGTAGGAGTACTGCTGCTTGTCAGCATCTATGCTACCTGGGAGCCGTTCTGACGGCGCAAACTGGTTTATATGAGAGATTCATGAAAAAGAGCATTTTGACTTTACTGCTGCTGGCCTGCGCGAGTTCTGCGCTGGCTGCCCCGCAAATTATCACCGTGAGTCGGTTTGAGGTGGGTAAAGACAAATGGGCGTTCAATCGTGAAGAGGTGATGTTGAGCTGCAGAGCGGGGAATGCGTTGTTTGCCATCAACCCAAGTACGTTGATGCAGTACCCGCTGAACGTTATTGCCGAGCAGCAGATCAAGAGCGGTAAAACGAGCGGGCAGCCAATCAGCGTTATTCAGGTGGACGACCCGCAGCATCCAGGCCAGAAGATGAGTCTCGAACCCTTCATTGAGCGCGCGCAAAAGCTTTGCAGTGAATAAAAAATACGCATTTCCTGGCATAAAAAAACAGCAATAGCCTCAATGGGATATTGCTGTTTTTGCATAAATAGTCACCTTTATTGCGCCTTTTTTCTGACCGCTTTTGTTGCGGACTGGAAAACCTGCGCCGGTAATCTATTCTTAAGAGGCAAGGCGATTTAGCCTGCATTAATGCCAACTTTTAGCGCACGGCTCTCTCCCAAGAGCCATTTCCCTGGACCGAATACAGGAATCGTATTCGGTCTTTTTTTATTTGTAAGCTATTACAATCACTTACAGAGGCCGTTTCGAAATCATTCGACGTTTACTCGAATTTCTACATTCAGGCCTTTTTCCTTATACCACACTATTTTTCGATTTAACATTTTTTTAACCAGGTAAATGTAGGGCAGTATGCTGCCTTTTCTCTCGGATCCAGCTACATGTCGCTGCTGTTACGACGTATGTCCCTGACGTAGAAACAATCGTGATTTTTTTATCTTTCTCCCAGCCACCATTGATGGGTTTTCTATTACATGGAAGCTTATTAAGCCCAATATGCTTGAGAGTATGAAAGCGATAATCATATTAATGTATGGGGAGTGAGGGTAAGCAGAGGCTATTAATTGTTGAGCGGGAAATGCCCAAAGATAAACGCCGTAAGATATGTCATTATTGATTTTTATTTTTTTGATGAGTGGCGTTGAAGCTATGTAAATTAAAAATAGAGATGAAAATAAATGAAAGCAAAATGTTCGGTTCAACTCTGACTTTGAAAAAACGATAAATGCGATAAGTGATGAAACTGAAATTAATAGTAGATGATGTGTTTTGATATTCTCTTTGAATAGTGCCAGAAGGCAACCGATTGAAAAGAATGGATATAACAAATAAATACCAATGACATCAGTTTTGGCCAGAAAAACACCTTTAAATGGAGTAAAAGGTTCAGCAATAATTACTATTGATATGAAGGCGATGAAGTATTTTTTGTAGTGACCAAAAACCATACTTAACAGATATGTTAACATTAAATAAAGATAAGCTTTAACCTCCATTGGTATCGTCCAAATGGAACCATTGATGGCAGGCAATGCATTATTGTTAAATACACCGGGAAGTAAGTATTGAATATTAAGTCTGAGTGTTTTTGAAATGTACAGCCATACCTCATTCGAAGAGAAATAATCAGAGAGGCTCAAGGTGCTAACCAGAGGGCCGATGACGGTAGCAGAGATCACAACGACAACGAAAAATGCAGGATAAATCCTTGCGAAACGTGAAATAACAAAAGAAAAGAGATTTCCACCAGACATTAAGCTATTTGTGATGAGTATGCCGCTTATCAAAAAAAATGTTTTAACAGCTATACTCCCAAAACCAATATCACCTAACTGGAATGTTTTATATAAAATATCATCGCTTCCAAATGATGGCGCCAGGACATAGGCGTGTGAGTAAATGACAAAATAAGCGCAAAGTAGTCTGATAAAGTCAAGGTTGTTGTTGTCTTTTTTTATGAAATTCGCGATGTATATAGAGTTCATTTATTATCCATAAGCCATTGTGCTGTTTATCAACTGTTCTTAGGGCACTTATGCATTAAAGGTTGCCACTATTACTTATCAATATCAAGTTGCTGTGCGAGGCGAACGGTGATTTCTCATTGTCACTGTTTTGAAAGGGTATTGAAGTGATAATACAATGTGAAAATTAAAAGTACACTTTGTCGCTCTTCGTGGGCACACCGTAATGGTGTTAAGTATTTCCCGATTATTATAGAATCCAGTGTCAAAGCAAATGCCGATTGCTATCTAACCGTTGGGGGGCGGGGTATGCGGTGGTGCCGGCTAGTACCAAGTCTTCCGTATGGCAGGATAGAGATAAGATGTTTGCTATTCTCATGTTCTAACGGTATGTTTGACTCCTTTCCTGAAGTCTTAAAAACAAGTTAATAAAACAAATGACTTTTCGTAACGATATCAATGGATTGCGTGGCATTGCGGTGCTGGCGGTTGTCCTCTTCCACTTTAATCATTCTTGGTTGTCAGGCGGTTTTTCCGGTGTAGACATTTTTTTCGTCATATCTGGTTTTTTAATGACCAGTATCATATTGCAGAGATATGATGCTAACCAATTGAATATCTGGAATTTCTATCTCGACCGAGGGCGCAGAATTCTACCTGCTTTAACGGTACTCTGTACGGCGCTCTGCTGCTACGGCATTTACAGTCTCCCCCCCGCAGAGTTAATGCAGCTCGGCAAGCATGTGCTGGCTAGCCTTTTATTCGTATCGAACGTCACATATTGGTCGGAGGCCGGATATTTTGATTCGGCATCAGAAACCAAATGGCTATTACATACCTGGTCACTTTCCGTAGAGTGGCAGTTTTATTTACTCTACCCGTTCATTGTTCTTATTTTTATCAGGCTTTTTGGTCGCAAAAATATCACTTATGCGTTAGCTAGTGTTTGTGTTTTTTCTTATTTTATTTCATCTTTTACACCGCAGATATATCAAAACTCATCCTTCTATCTGCTTTATGCTCGGGCTTGGGAAATGCTTTGTGGTGGGTTGGTTTATCTTTGTCAATTACACCTCACGGAAAAGAAGTCTAAGCTATTTGAATTTTCAGGATTAGCATTGGTCATCGCCACATGCATTATGATGCGGGGCACTTTTCCATGGCCAGGCTTTCTCGCGATGATTCCTGTTTTAGGTGCTTGCTTTATCCTTATAGCAAATCGGCAGAACTCTATATTCACCAATAATCCAGTCCTTCAATATATAGGGGTGAGTTCTTACTCAGTGTATCTTTGGCATTGGCCAGTGGTCGTGTTTATACGGCAACATAATCTCTCAGGTACTTACATCATCATTCTCGGGATTTTTGCCTCATTGATTCTTGGCGCTGCATCGTATCATTTAGTGGAAAATAAATTCCGTAAAAAGAATCTAATCAAAGCAAGTTCCAGCGTATTGGGAAGATTTCGACTATCGATTTTGTTTATTGTTGCATCAATCATGGGTGGGATCGTCTATTTTAAGCAAGGGTTGCCTGGTCGCTATGAAGGTGAAATAAGTGAACTTGCTAAAATTAAAGATGTTTATTCGTTTTTTGATATTCCTGGGGTGTGGCGTAATGGAGTATGTCATTCCTCGCCAATAGAAATGAGTAAAGCAGCACGGATCGGGAAGTGTGCCGAATCGGGGCCTCATAAGTTATTTATGTGGGGAGACTCTTATACTGCAGCCCTGTATCCAGGATTGCTGGCACTACAGAAAAGAAGTAACAACGCGTTTTCTATTGAGCAGTTCACCGATGGAAATGGTGCGCCTTTCTTTAAAAATACGGGACTGGCTGATAATAAGAAAAATATCGAATTGGTCAACCAGGAAAAGCTGGATATATTGGCTGAAATGAAACCGGAAAAAGTTGTCATTACGTGGATGGTCAATGGTTCTAATTCCATACAAACACATGCAGAAGCTGTTGCGGGAATCAAGGATACTATTGCACGAATTAAAAATGCATCACCTGATACCAGAGTCATCATTATTGGGCCTGTTCCGCAGTGGAACAATACATTAGTTGCAGTAATGCTGGCATATTGGTCTGAGTTCAAAACATATCCTCCTTTGTATATGAGTTATGGGTTAAACAAAACAATGTTTGAGTGGGATGCATTATTCAAATCATCATTGTCTAACGAGGGTGTTACCTATATATCTGCGCTGGATATACTGTGCCGCTCTGGTGAATGCCTTACGAGAGTCAATGATGATCCGAAAGGCCTGGTTACGGCAGACTGGGGACATTTGTCACCCGCAGGGTCGGTATATTTTGTGAGCAAAATCGCACCTTATCTACTTAACTAGCTTTTGAGGTTTCTCGATATCGAGAAACCTTAAGTATTCATGAGCTGGGCTGGGGGCATGTCAATAAGCACAAGGTTGTGATGCTGGATGGTGTTATTGATTCATGTGTTTCCGGGAGGATTAAGATAGATCACGCGTTATAATATTCAAAAAATAATGAGCCTGGTCACAAAAATTCGCATCACTGCCGCGACAACGCTACACTTTTGGCCTCGTTGACCGCATTCCATGAGAAATGCGGCGTTCCTGATAATAAGCCTGCATCCCACTATGACAAATCAAACCGAGCTTGCCGCTCAACATACGCGTGAGAATAGCCTGCGCGCCGTGCTTCGTTCCCCCCGCCTCATCCAGCGTGAACTGCTGGCCGGAGTCGTCACCGCGCTGGCCCTGATCCCCGAAGTGATCTCTTTTTCCCTGATCGCGGGCGTGGATCCGAAGGTCAGCCTGATTGCCTCGATCGTACTTTGTTTTGCTATGTCGATTCTGGGTGGCCGCCCGGCAATGGTTACTGCCGCGGCCGGTTCGGTGGCGCTGGTGATTGGACCGATGGTTCATCAATATGGAGTGGGGTATATCCTGCCTGCGGTGGTGCTGGCGGGCGGGATCCAGATCCTGTTCGGCCTAAGCGGGCTGGCGCGAATGATGCGCTATATCCCGCTTTCGGTAATGACCGGGTTTGTGAATGCGCTGGGTATTCTTATTTTCTTTGCTCAGGTGCCTCATGTCTGGGGGCAATCCCCGCTGGTTTGGGGCCTGTTCGTCGTGACGCTCGCCGTCGTTTTAATGTTGCCGAGACTGCTTAAATCTGTGCCTTCGCCGCTGGTGGCGATTGTTCTGGTGACCGGCTTGAGTATTGCCCTGGGATGGGTAATGCCCACGGTAGGCGATAGCGGGCCGATGAAAGCCGGTTTGCCCGGGTTAACGGAACTGATAGTGCCGCTTAACGTTGAGACGCTGCGCATTATCTGGCCCTGCGCGCTGAGCATCGCTTTTGTTGGCTTGATGGAGTCCTTGCTAACGGCCAAGCTGGTGGACGATCTCACCGATACACCTTCCAGCAAGCGGCGTGAATGCTGGGGACTGGGCGTGTCGAATATCTTCGCCGGTTTTTATGGCGGCATCGCGGGCTGCGCTATGATTGGGCAAACCGTCGTCAACGTTGAGCTGGGAAGAGGGCGTACGCGGCTGTCTACCGTGGCGGCTGCGCTGGTGCTATTGCTGCTGGTCACCGTGCTGAGTGAAGTGATGGCAAAAATTCCGATGGTGGTGCTGGCTGGGATCATGATGATTGTGGCGGTGAAAACGCTGAACTGGCATAGCATCTCTCCAGTTACGCTTCGCCGAATGCCGGTGCCGGAAACGCTGGTGATGCTCACGACCGTCGCTATAACGGTTTATACCGATAACCTCGCGCTTGGCGTTTTGGGAGGCGTTATCTTCGCTATGATGTTGTTTGCTCGCCGTATTGCACATGTGGTGCGTGCTGAGCGGCAGCTGGCAGCGGATGAGAGCGAAGTGACTTACCGGGTTCGTGGGCCGCTGTTCTTTGCCAGCAGCAACGACCTGGTCGAGCATTTTCACTATGCTGACGACCCGGCGCGGGTGGTGATCGATCTGACTCAGGCACAAATTTGGGATGCCTCCACCGTTGCCGTATTAGATGCCATTGAAACACGCTATCAGCGTTATCAGGCGCAGGTCAAAATTGTTGGCCTGGACACCCACAGCGCCGATTTCCATCAGCGTCTGAGCGGAAAACTTTAGCGGTTCTACCGGCGGCGTTCGCTGCCGGCTCTCCCCAAACATTCCCAGCATGAAATGCCATTTTTTGAGCGGCAGGTCACAATTTTCCACTACTTTCCGCTGCCCGGCTGATGGTTTAAACGACAAGCTGGGGAAATAAACATTTCAGTAACATTTACGTTGCCAGTCAATAAAGAATAACTTATTACTATTTAACCGCTTACTCAGCGTAAGCGGCCCCGCCTCCACTATAACGATAATTAACAGGATACTTTATGACGACAAACGATGCCGTCCGTGAGGACGCTGCGCGCGGTTTTTGGCCGACGGTCAAAACCTTCCCGTCGACGGTGATTGCGCTGCTGCTTTTTACCCTGGTGATTCGCTTTAGCTATTTTATGGCCTGGCCGTTTATGACGGTGATCATGACCCGTAATTATCATCTTTCGCCCATCTCTGTAGGCGTGGCGATGACCAGCAGTGCGCTTCTGGCAGTGGGGCTGGGAATGTATGGCGGGCAGCTGTCGGATAAATTAGGCCGCCGGGGCGTGCTTTCCCTCGGCTGTGCGCTGTCGTTTGTTGGCTATGCTCTGCTTGGGCTGGCAACGGGAATGGCGTTATTTATCATTGGGCTAATGATTGTTGGCGTCTGTTTCGCGTGGGTAGAGCCGCCGACACGAGCGCTGATGAGTGACTTACTGGGCGACCGCCGTCGTCGTGCTCTGGCTCTGCAGATTCGCTATTATTTGGTGAATGTGGCGGCGGTCACCGGGCCACTGGTCGGCATTGCTTTCGGGCTGACTTCGCAGAAAGGGACATTCGTAATCACTGCTGTGAGTTATTTGCCGCTGCTTATTTACACCTTATTGTTTATTCCTGCAGGCAAGCTGGTTGCCAAAGATAGCGAACATAAACCCGGGGTCAGATTACGCGACGTTATGCTAATCATCGCCCGGGACAAACTGTTCGTTGCGGCGCTGCTGTGCAGCACGTTATGCGCCGTGGTTTTCGTACATTATGAATCCGTGGTGCCGCTTTATTTACTGACGCTGGACGCTGAGGCGGCCGTAAAGTTAATCACGCTGATTCTGGTGTCGAACGCCTGTACGGTGCTTATTGCCCAGCTTTTTCTGGTTCGCTTTTTGGCTCAAGTTAGCCTGTCTAACCGTATTTTGCTGGGGGGCGCTATCTTCGCGCTGTCACAGCTTTTGTTCTGGTCCGTCCGTACGCCGGATGCGCTGTTGTGGGTGAGCGTGACGGTTATTTTCAGCATCGGCGAGGCCATTCTGATGCCGAACCTGAATATTCTGCTGGATCAGCTGGCACCGGATGAGCACCGCGGTGCGTACCTGGGAGCATCGACCCTGACGACGTTAGGTATAGCGCTTGGGCCGCTGATTGGCGGCGTTATGCTAACCCTGACCGGTGCGGGTGTGTTTTTGGGTACCATGCTGTTTAGCCTGCTGCTGTGCGCTATCATTTACGCCTGCAAATCCGGCCTTAAACAACGACTACAAGAGTAATACTGAGCGGAGTCATGATGATTACTGAAGCCCCACGTCTTGAAACGGAACGCCTTATCCTGCGCCATTTTACGCTGGACGACTATGAGGCGCTGGTTGCCTGTTGGTCTGACCCGGAGATGGTAAAGTTTATCGGCGGCGGAAAACCGCAGGACGGTGAAATGAGCTGGGCGCGATTGATGCGCTATATCGGTCACTGGCAGGCGCTGGGCTACGGTTACTGGGCGTTGTTTGAAAAACAGAGCGGGCGATTCGTCGGGTCGTTTGGTTTCCAGGACGCTAAACGAAATCTCAGCCCGGCTTTGGCACACCCGGAGGCGGGCTGGTCGCTTATTCCTGCGGTACACGGTAAAGGCTATGCGGCGGAGGCGCTCAGCGCAGTGTTAAGTTGGGCGGATGACAATTTCAGCGAGCCGGTATGCTGCATTATTGATGATGATAATCAGCGTTCTATTTGTCTGGCAGAGCGCTTCGGCTTTACTTTCCAGTACTACGTTGAATACCACGGGAAGCAAATACGAATGTTCCTTCGCCCGAACAAGCGCTAATCTCGCCTGGCCCTGCTCAGAAGTCGCTGTACTCCTGGGCAGGCCGCCAGAATCCATCGATAAACTCTTCCACCGGGTAGCAGCCGCCGTGGCGCATACGCTGTTCGCTCATCGCACTCAGACACTGCCGTTCGCTGGTGAAGACTTCCAGCACCAGATCGTCACAGCCGCCGTCCAGGTAACAAACAAATAAAACCAAAGCAAACATTAGCGCCTCAGAACCGCTTCGTTTGGTTTAAGTGTAGGGGAGCGTAAGGGAGTGGGGGAAATAATTAATCCGTCCCGTGGACGGAGAAAGTGCTGGCAAAAATCATTGATTTAAAAACTGCACCTGGGTCTAACAAAAGCAATGAATGATGTTCTCTGGTTTACTCCAGACCGCTGAAAACCACGTTTTTGGCTGTTTGTCATCTATATAACCCGTCTCAGGGACGGGTTCATCTTGAATTATGCAAGGCGCATAACCCAGGCATCGCGCTGGCGATCGTAATGCTGCAGGTAAAGTACGGAATGTTCGCCGTCCAGCACGGCGGGAATAGAGGTTGCCCCATCCCATGCATCCAGCTGCATGCACAGGTCGGGATCGGACTTGCAGGGAATGCTTAACGTTCGATCCCCCTGTTGTTCACCGTGTAATTCGGCATCATCGATCTCGAAGATGCCGATCCGAACGTTAGTCTTTGTCATCTTTGGCTCCTTGTTATCCGCGGCGGGTGGTATGACCAGTCGGTCACTCCAATTTCAGCGTAGTCAAGGCAGCACAAATTGCCAACTTAAAACGTGCTTATTTTTTTAGCCAGCCTGCGGGGTGGCGAACAGCTTGCCGTCGCGCACTAATTCCCTTGGGTAGCTGTTCTTCAGGCGTGAGCCAACTTTGCGCGCCAGGCCGAGCGGCTGCCCCTGAAAAGTGACAATCACTTCATCCCGTGACGGTGTCACTTCTGGATAGATATCCCGCCCACGGTACCACTCCTCGGCTTCGGTCTCGCTCAGCGGGAAGCAAAGCGGGTTGTCACTTTTGACCAGAGAAACCACGGCTTCATGCTGCCAGCGGAAGCCTTTGTTGTGCTGTTCGGCGAGCTTCAGGCCAATGCGAGAGAAACGCACTTTCCCGATAAGCGGCTCAATCTCACTCGGAAACAGCCAGATCTCTTTGTCGCGCTGCCATAAACTCAGCTCATCGCCCCAGGTAAGGCCCGATTTTCCCGCCGCGGCGGTTAGTTCGGCTGCGGCTTTGCCTTTCATCGGCGCGAAGGGAAATTTCCCTACTTTATAGCCCGGGGCCGGCAGCGGTTCGATAGCGGCCGTTTTGCGCAAACGGGCAACGAAAAAGCCTTCGCAGTCGTAAATCTGTGGAAAAACGTGCAGGAAACCTTCCGGCGTCAACGCGCGTGCTGCTTCCGGGAAAAGCTCGTCAAGGGGGGCAATTTCTACCGCGTCCGGCCAGGTATCCAGCAGCCACTGGCAGACATCCTGGTTTTCCTGGCGATTCAGCGTACAGGTCGAGTAGACCAGAGTCCCACCGGGGCGGAGCGCATGAAAAGCACTCTCAATCAATTCGCGCTGTGTGCCGGCAATTTCAGCCGTGCTTTCAGGCGACCAGTTGCGCAGTGCATCAGGGTCTTTTCGCACCACGCCTTCACCGGAGCAGGGGGCGTCCAGCAGAATGGCGTCGAAGGATTCCGGCAGAGCGGCACCGAATACGCGGCCATCAAAATGCGTCAGCGCTACGTTACTGATCCCACAGCGGCTGATGTTGGCATGCAGGACTTTTACCCGGCTGGCGGAATATTCATTGGCAAGAATTGCGCCGGTATTATTCATGCGGGCGGCAATCTGGGTTGTTTTTGATCCCGGCGCAGCGGCGACGTCCATCACTCGCTGCGGCTGGTTGCCGTCGGCAAACAACGCGGCAACGGGCAGCATTGAACTGGCTTCCTGAATATAGAACAGGCCGCTCAAATGCTCTGCGGTGCTGCCCAGCGGCAGGGTTTCTTCATCTTCTCGTTCAATCCAGAAACCTTCTTCGCACCACGGCACCGGCGTTAAACGCCAGTTATAGGGCGCGACGAGCGTCAGAAAGTCAGCCACGGATATCTTCAGCGTATTGACGCGCAGGCTGCGGCGCAGCGGCTGCTGACAGTATTCGATAAAACTTTCCAGCGTCTGGCCGGCGGGAAGTGCGTCACGAATCGCGTCGAGAAAAGGTTGAGGAAGATAAACGGCAGTAGATTGAGCCATGAAAAACGCCCCTGAAAAAATTAAGGGGCGCAGTTTAACACGGAATTACCCGGGCGACGTACCGCCCGGGCTTGCGGTTCAGCGCGGAAGGGCGGTGCCCCACTGACGCCACTCTTTCGGCTCGCTTTCCAGCAGCAGGAAGTGTTTCCCGGCCTCTGCTTTAGGGGAAAGCGGGATCCCCGGCGGCGTCGCAAACGCAATGCCACCGCGAATAAACTGATTAAAGGTTCCGGTTTTCACCACGCCGCCAGTTAAGCCAAAGTCCAGGCTGTAGCCGGAAGCCAGCCAGAAGACGGAGTTGTCCCGGACCAAATGCTGGTAACGCTTGCTTATACGCAGGCCCACCATCACGCGGTCAGAGAGATTGCCGAGCGTCATGCCGGTTACCGTACCGACTTCAATCCCGCGGAAGAGAACCGGCGTGCCTATGCTCAGCGAGCCGGCTTCAGGCACTTCCAGCACGATGTTCAGCCCGTCGGAGTAACGAGAGTCGGTGATAGACGCTTCCTGCAGCTCGAAGTCGCGGCGGGGGTCACCTTTACCGGGTTCAACGTTGATGTAAGGCTGGAGGAGGGTATCAAGATGATCGACGCCCGCCGCAGAGATCTGCGGTGTGACAACGGAGAAGCGGGTGCCGGCGCGTGCGAAGGTAGACACATACTCAGGGTAAAGTACCTCTTTCGCTTCCACTTCGTTGCGGGATTGCGTCAGGTTCAGCGACTCAAGCTGGCCGATATCAATGCCCAGATAGCGAATTGGCATCCCGGCGGAAAGTTTTCCGGCATCGAAAGTGTGCAGCGTTATCTGGCTGCCCACCGCTCTTGCCGCGGTTTCAGAGGCGTACAGCACGCGTTTCTCACCTTTCACCTGCCCGACGCTGGCACCGCTCATGTTGTCAAAGCTGATGGCCCCTTTGAGTGCACGAGAGAGCGGGGAGGCCTGCACCGTTAGCCCGCTGCCGTTGAGCTGAACTTTTGCGCCACCTTCAGCCCAAAACACGGTGTTTGGCGTCAGTAGCTTGCGGTATTCCGGCTTGATGTGAACATCAATATCAAAGTTCTCGGCGCGAGGGCGGATGGTGATGATTTCGCCCACCTGGAATTTGCGGTACAGCACCACGGAGCCGGTCTGGATATCAGGCAGGCTGGAGGCCGTCAGCGTCAGAGTGGTGGTCGGGATGTCGCTCAGGCTGTTTTCAATCGCTTTTTCCAGGTTGGCATAAAGCGGATAACTGCTTTTCATCTCGCCTTTGCTGCCCGGCAGCACGCGTATACCGCCGTTGACCCATTCGTTAGCACTGGCGCCCAGGAATTCCACTCCGTCCATGCCGAGCTTCACATCAATGCGGCTGTTGACCACGAATTTGCTGTCGCCCTGCAGCAGATGGCGGTATTGCGGTTCAATGGCGACGGAGAACGTGACGCCTTTCGCTGACAGTGCCCGCGCCACCACCTGGCCGATTTGTATCCCGTGCAGGATAATCGGTTGTCCGGCATCAATGCCGTAGCTTTCAGGGGCCGTCAGCGAAAGCGTTAACACATTCGGCTGCTGGAGCGGTGTTTGATCGCTGGAGACCACGGTGAAGCGATCCTGCGGCTCGCCGTCACCCGGCACAAGTTCAAAGGTGCTGCCCGTGAGCAACGTGCTGATGCTTGGATTATCCAGCGAGATTTTTGGGCTACGGAGTTCGATGCGCGTGCCGCTACGCATCAGGCTAACCACGCCGGGGTCAACGGTCATTTCCCCTGTGACGGCACCGCCTGGATTGAGGTTTAACTTAGTCAGCGAACCCACCTCCAGCCCCTGATACATTAACTTAGTCGAGCCTGCTTTAAGGCCATCCCCGCTCGGGAGATCGAGGTTAATGATGACGCCGCGCTGGCTGTGCGCCAGGTCTTCGTAAAGGCCGAATTCATCATCTGCTTTGGCCGGTTCTGAATCGTCAGGGGAATCGAAAGCTATGGCCCCATTAACCAGGGCTGCCAGACTTTCTAGCTCAACTTTGGCTCCACTCAGGCCAACATCGGCCTTTACGCCGGACACATTCCAGAAACGGCTGCCTTTTTTTACCAGGCTGGTAAAGCGGCGATCGATAAGCACGTCGACGGTGACGCCCTGCTTGTTCTTATTGATGGCATAGTCATACACGCGGCCAACCGGAATTTTGCGGAAATAGACCAGCGACCCGCTGTTAAGGGAGCCTAAATCCGGGGCGTGGAGGTGAATCATCAGCTCGCCGTTATCCAGGCGATATTTGGGTTGGGTATCGAGGGCGGTAAAATGGTCACGCGGCTCGCCTTTACCCGGCATCATGCCGATGTAGTTCCCGCCTACCAGGGCATCAAGCCCGGATACCCCAGCGAGGGAAGCCTTCGGAGTTACCAGCCAGAATTGTGTGTCTTCCCGCAGCGCATCCTTCATATCGCTTTTGATGCTGACTTTGACTTCTATTTTACGCAGGTCATCGCTCAGGCTGATGTTTTGCACGGTACCCACTTCAACGCCCTGGTAGCGCACGGGCGTGCGGCCAGCGACTATCCCGTCGGCGGAGATGAAGTCGATGGTTACGGTGTTGCCGCGTTCCTGGTAAGTCGTCCAGATCAGCCAGCCGGCAATCAGTAACGCAATAACAGGTAATAACCAGAAAGGGGAAATCCGGCGTTTCGTTTTAATTCTCGCTTCAGTCGGTGAAGCGGGCGTTTCCTGACTCATGTGCGTCCCAAAGTAGTCGGCTATCCAGCCATTCGACGGCAAGAATAGTTAATATAACCGCCGCGCCAAAGAAGACTGCGGCGGGACCCATCGTAAAGGCTAACAGCTGGTCACGGTTAACCAGTGACATCATCAACGCGATGACAAACAGATCGAGCATAGACCAGCGGCCAATCCAGGTGACAAAGCGCAGCAATAAAATGCGGGTTCGTAATCCCTGCTGGCATTTGAAATGAATACTGATAAGTAGCGTAATTAATACAATAACTTTAGTAAACGGCACCAGGATACTGGCAATAAACACCACGGCAGCGACGGCGATATTGCTGTGCGCCAGGGAAATGATGCCCGAAAGAATGGTGTCTTCCTGGCGTGCCCCGTTCACGTAAATAATAGAAATCGGCAGCAGGTTAGCCGGAAGCAGGAAGACCAGGGAGGCAACCAGTGCAGCCCAGGATTTTTGTAAGCTTTGCTTACGGCGATGGTACAGCGGGATGTGGCAGCGAGGGCAGCGGCCTCGTTCGTCAGGAACGCCGGTAAAATGGCAGCCGAGGCAAACCCGCAGTTGCGCATTAAAGGCACGAGCCGGGCGCTGAGGGTAAAAACGTTCCCATAGCTGCTCAATGTTCAGGTGGATCATGGTCAACAGACTCAAGACCACCAGCGCAATAAAAGCGATCAGCCCTGGGCCGGGCTGGATAAACGCATACTCGCGAACCTTAATGCAGGCCACGCCAATGCCCACCAGATAGATATCCAGCATCACCCACTCTTTAAGCTTATCCAGCATCAGCAGTACCGGACGAAGGTTCATGCCGAGAATGTTGCCAAAACAGAGATAGGCAATAGCCGCGACCAGCGTGGCCGGTGCGCCGACCACGCAAAAGAGCACGACGGCAGCGGTAAGCACGTCTCCCTGGCTTGCCATCTGCCAAATGCCCTGCATAACGTTGGCATCAATACTCGAACCCAGGAGATAGATACGCAGCAGCGGATCGGAAAAGGCGACGGGCATGAGCACCAGCATCGCCACGGCCATCGCCCCCAGGCGCGTCAATGACCAGTCACGGCCATGATGCACTCTTGCATCACAACAGGGGCAGTAGGCACTTTGTGTTGATTTAACCTGGGGCAGAGAGAAAAGGGTATCGCATTGGGGACAACGCTGATAACGTGCCTGAGGCAATGCCTGACTGATGGCGTGTATTTTCATTGTGCGTCGTAAGCCGGGAGCGTTGTTATCTGAATGATGCATTTAGCCTATCGTAATTCATAAAATGATACACCTTGTGGCACCGTGCATTTAATGCTTATTTTAATATGCTACAAAGTAAAGCAAGACAACATAACGGTTATTTAATGAACAAAGAACAATTTTACGCGGATCTGAATCGCGATTTTAGTGCGTTAATGGCAGGTGAAACCAGCTTTCTTGCAACACTGGCGAATACCAGTGCGTTGCTCTTTGAGCGCCTTGAAGGCGTCAACTGGGCAGGATTCTACCTTCTCGAAGCCCAAACGCTAGTTCTGGGGCCCTTCCAGGGCAAAATTGCCTGCGTAAGAATCCCTGTCGGCAAGGGCGTATGCGGCACAGCCGTCGCAACAGGCACGATTCAGCGTGTGGAGGATGTGCATGCTTTCGACGGGCACATTGCCTGCGATGCGGCCAGCAATTCGGAAATTGTGCTGCCCCTGACGGTTGACGGCCAGACGATTGGTGTCCTGGATATCGACAGCACCGAGTATGGCCGTTTTTCGGAAGAAGACGAAATGGGTTTAAAAACCTTGATTTCGCGGCTTTCAGACGTGCTGAGCGGCACTGATTTTAAAAAATTCTTCCCTCGATAGCATGATAAGCAACGGATAACGTGGCATTTAGCGATGGCGTCATTATAATGTCGCCTGTTCATGCCTGCGACTTATTGGCAATTCCGTTGTAATCAGGAAATTTCATGGAAAATCAACCTAAGTTGAATAGCAGTAAAGAAGTTATCGCATTTTTGGCCGAGCGTTTCCCTCAATGTTTTAGCGCTGAAGGTGAAGCTCGTCCGTTGAAGATTGGTATCTTCCAGGATTTAGTCTCTCGTGTTGAAGGCGAAATGAGCCTCAGCAAAACACAGCTTCGTTCAGCGTTACGTCTCTATACGTCAAGCTGGCGCTACCTGTACGGCATCAAAGCTGGCGCGACTCGCGTCGATCTTGATGGCAACCCTTGCGGTGAGCTGGACGAACAGCATGTTGAACATGCACGTCAGCAGCTGGATGAAGCGAAAGCCCGCGTTCAGGCCCAGCGCGCTGAGCAACAGGCGAAGAAACGTGAAGCCGCGGCAGCCGCAGGCGTAACGGAAGACGCTCCACGTCGCGAACGCAAACCTCGTCCGGCGGCAGCACCGCGTCGTAAAGAAGGGGCAGAGCGTAAACCTCGCGCAGAAAAACCGGCACCTAAGGCACCTCGTGAAGAGCGTCGTACGCCGGTGACCGATATTTCTGCTCTGCAGGTTGGACAGGCCATTAAAGTCAAAGCCGGTAACAACGCAATGGATGCTACCGTACTGGAAATTACCAAAGATGGCGTCCGTGTACAGCTGACTTCTGGTATGGCAATGATCGTACGCGCAGAACACTTGCAGTTCTGAAACGGAGGCCTGACTCAGGCATGAACAAACTCTTTAAGCTTACGGCTATCGCCAGCCTGCTGTTCGTGGCAGGCAGTGCCCTGGCCCTGGACAACATTACCCGTGCTGACCAAATTCCTCAGTTAAAGGAAGAAGCTCAGCACGCTACGGTGAGTGAGCGTGTGACCTCGCGTTTTACGCGCTCGCATTACCGTCAGTTCGATCTGGATGCCAATTTCTCGGCAAAAATCTTTGACCGCTACCTGAACCTGCTGGATTACAGCCATAACGTGCTGTTAGCCAGCGACGTCGCCCAGTTCGCTGCGAAGAAAGGGCAGATCGGCGACGAGCTGCGTAGCGGTAAGCTCGATGTTTTTTACGACCTCTACAATCTGGGTCAGAAGCGCCGTTTTGAACGCTACCAGTACGCCCTGAAGGTGCTGGCGAAGCCGATGGATTTCACCGGTAACGACACCATCAATCTGGATCGCAGCAAGGCGCCGTGGCCAACGAGCGTCGATGAGCTGGATAAGCTCTGGGATGCGAAAGTTAAATACGACGAGCTGAGCCTGAAGCTGACCGGTAAAACCGAGCAGGAAATTCGTGAAACCCTGACCAAGCGCTATCAGTTTGCGATCCGCCGTCTGGCGCAAAGCAACAGTGAAGATGTGTTCTCGCTGGCGATGACCGCGTTTGCTCATGAGATTGACCCGCATACGAACTATCTCTCTCCGCGCAGCACCGAACAGTTCAACACCGAAATGAGCCTGTCTTTAGAAGGCATCGGGGCTGTGCTGCAAATGGACGATGATTATACGCTGATCAACTCCATGGTTGCCGGTGGTCCGGCGGCGAAGAGCAAGGCCATCACCGTCGGCGATCGTATTGTTGGCGTAGGCCAAACGGGTAAACCGATGGTTGACGTTATCGGCTGGCGTCTGGACGACGTTGTGGCGCTGATTAAAGGGCCAAAAGGCAGCAAAGTTCGCCTTGAAATCCTGCCAGCGGGCAAAGGCACTAAGACGCGTACCGTGACGCTGACCCGCGAACGTATTCGCCTCGAAGACCGCGCGGTTAAGATGTCTGTGAAGACAGTCGGCAAAGACAAAGTCGGCGTGCTGGATATTCCTGGCTTCTACGTTGGCCTCACTGATGATGTGAAGGTTCAACTGCAGAAACTGGAAAAACAGAACGTGAAGAGCGTAATTATCGATCTGCGTTCTAACGGCGGCGGGGCGCTGACTGAAGCGGTGTCCCTGTCCGGACTGTTTATCCCAAGTGGCCCGGTCGTTCAGGTCCGCGACAACAACGGTAAAGTCCGTGAAGATAGCGATACCGACGGCGTGGTCTACTACAAAGGGCCGCTGGTGGTGCTGGTTGACCGCTTTAGCGCCTCGGCATCTGAAATCTTTGCGGCGGCGATGCAGGATTATGGCCGCGCGCTGATTGTCGGCGAGCCGACCTTCGGGAAAGGCACCGTGCAGCAGTACCGTTCGCTGAATCGCATTTACGATCAGATGCTGCGTCCGGAATGGCCTGCGCTGGGCTCGGTTCAGTACACCATTCAGAAGTTCTACCGCATCAACGGCGGCAGCACTCAGCGGAAAGGTGTGACGCCGGACATCATGATGCCAACCGGGACTGAGCAAACTGAGACCGGCGAGAAGTTCGAAGACAACGCGTTGCCGTGGGACAGCATCAACGCAGCGACCTATGTAAAAACCGGTGACCTTACGCCGTTTGAACCTGAGTTGCTGAAGCTGCATCAGGACCGCATCGCCAAAGATCCTGAATTCCAGTACATCATGAAGGACATTGCTCGTTTCAATGCCCTGAAGGAAAAACGTAACGCTGTTTCTCTGAATTATGCGGTACGTGAAAAAGAGAATCAGGAAGACGACGCGACGCGCCTGGCCAGAATCAACGATCGCTTCAAGCGGGAAGGGAAAGCGCCGCTTAAGAAACTCGACGATTTACCGAAGGATTACCAGGAGCCCGACCCGTATCTCGACGAGACGGTACACATTGCCATCGATCTTGCCGGTATGGAGCAAGACAGGCCGGCTGAACAGCCGGCGGCGAAATAACCTCCCAGATGGGCACCAAAGCGGTGCCCATTTTTTTGCCCGTCCTCCGCGATGTAAGATAAATGCATACAAAATGTAAAGTTATGTATTATTAACCACTTGGGCGGGACGGATGCTTGAAAATAGGCGGCGCGCCCCTACGATGTGGGGGAGCGCAAAGAGCGTGTTTTTAACCGAGGTAAAAAGAAAATTATGATGCGTATCGGGCTTTTCCTGTTGACCAACCTTGCGGTAATGGTCGTTTTCGGGCTGGTGCTAAGCCTGACGGGGATCCAGTCGAGCAGCGTTCAGGGTCTGATGATCATGGCGGTGCTGTTTGGCTTTGGCGGCTCTTTTATTTCCCTGCTGATGTCAAAATGGATGGCATTACGTTCAGTAGGCGGTGAGGTGATTGAGCAACCTCGTAATGAAACTGAGCACTGGTTGATGGAAACCGTGCGTCGGCAGTCACAGCAGGCGGGTATCGCCATGCCGCAGGTTGCGATTTACCATGCGCCAGACATCAATGCTTTCGCCACCGGAGCGCGCCGTGACGCCTCTCTGGTTGCGGTCAGCACAGGTCTGCTGCAAAACATGAGTCGTGACGAAGCGGAAGCGGTTATCGCGCATGAAATCAGCCACATTGCCAATGGCGATATGGTCACCATGACGCTAATTCAGGGTGTAGTGAACACCTTCGTTATCTTTATCTCCCGTATCATCGCTCAGGTCGCTTCCGGCTTCCTGTCCGGGAACCGTGATGATAACGAAAGCAGCAACGGCAACCCGCTGATTTACTTTGCGGTGGCGACGGTGCTTGAACTGGTGTTTGGCATTCTGGCAAGCATCATCACCATGTGGTTCTCACGCCATCGTGAATTCCATGCCGACGCGGGTTCCGCGAAGCTTGTGGGCCGCGAGAAGATGATTGCTGCGCTGCAGCGCCTGAAAACCAGCTACGAGCCGCAGGAAGCCAGCAGCATGATGGCGTTTTGCATCAACGGTAAGGCTAAGTCAATGAGCGAACTGTTCATGACTCACCCACCGCTGGACAAACGTATCGAAGCGCTGCGCAGCGGTGAATACCTGAAGTAACCGGAAGGTTGAAGTGAAAAAGCGTGCCCACGTGGCACGCTTTTTTTATGCCTGAGCCCGAGGCTGGGACATTCGCAACCCGCTGACGACGGCGGCAATGGTGGCAAATATGCCTGCAAGAATCAGCGAGGCATGCGTCCCACTGTTACCAAACAAGTTAAACATTAGCGCGACCAGTGCAGCCCCACAGCTTTGCCCGAGCAGGCGAGCTGTCCCCAGCATTCCGCTTGCCCCTCCGCTGCGATGGCGGGGCGCCGAGGAGATAATGGTGTGGTTATTCGGGGACTGGAAGAGGCCGAATCCTGCCCCACACAGCACCATACGCCAGATAATATTCAGGTCAGACGGATCGTGCGGGAGCATGGCCAAAGCAAACAGGCCGCAGGCCATCACTAAAAGCCCTACGGCGCCCATCAGGCCGGCATGAACACGTTCGATAAGATAACCGGCCAGCGGGGCCATCACCATCGTCGCCAGCGGCCACGGCGTTAACAGCAGACCGGTTTCAACCTCACTCCGGCCCAGGACGGTTTGCAAGAAAAAGGGCAGTGAAACCAGCGCCAGCATTTGAGCGCCGAACGAACATATTGATGTGCCGATAGACAGCGAAAAAATCGGGATTCGCAGCAGGTCTACCGGCAGTAGAGGGAACGGCAAGCTAAGCTGGCGACGGATGAAGAAATAGCCAATCACGACAAGCGCAACCAGCTCACCGATAATGACTGACCCCGGCTGGCCCTGTGAAAAACCACCGATCGCTGAAATCAGCAGACCGAAGGTGAGGGCATTCATCACCGCACTCGGGATATCAAAACGCTGCCCCTGGGATTTTTGCTGATTTGGAGGTAAATAGCGCAGCGCCAGAATCAGCGAAACGATGCCAATCGGCACATTGATTAAAAACAGCCACTGCCAGGAGGCCACCGAAAGAATCGCGGCGGCAACGGTGGGACCTGCCGCGGAGGAGACGGCAACGATAAATGAATTGACCCCCATCCCACGACCAAGAAAACGTTGAGGATAAATGAGGCGTATCAAGGCGGTATTTACGCTCATCAGCGCCGCACCGCCAAAGCCTTGCAGTACGCGGGCAAAGGTGAGCATCGGTAATGAAGTTGAGACGGCACAAAACAGTGAGGTCAGGCAGAACAGGACCAGACCGCATTGATAGATACGGCGGTAGCCAAAAATATCGCCGAGAAACGAAAGCGACAGCAGCGAGACAATAATCGCTATTTGATAAGCGTTAACCACCCAAATAGATTCCGCCGGGCTGGCATTCAAATCGTGCGCAATGGTAGGCAGGGCAACGTTAGCAATAGCGCCGTCCAGCACGGCCATCATAATGCCGAGCGCGATGGTGAAAATGGCGCCATAACGCTGGGGCGTAGGCAAGCCGTCGGACACTGATTTATCCATACTTTGAAAAGGCTGTCTGAAGTCGTTAGGAGGGTAATGATTTTATCATTAATTAATCTCGCTGATGCCGCAGATTTGTAACGAATCAGCAGGCTTTGATTGCGACACTCACGGGGCATCAATATACTAAAAAGCAGTTCTGATTTTTATAAAACAATAACACCCGAGGTGATGTATGGCACTCTCAGACTCCGACAAACAGCCCGATGCAGTCTCTTCCGTGCTGAAGGTTTTCGGCATCCTGCAGGCGCTTGGGGAAGAAAAAGAGATTGGGATAACCGAACTTTCTCAGCGTGTGATGATGTCCAAGAGTACCGTGTATCGCTTTTTGCAGACCATGAAGTCCCTGGGCTATGTCTCTCAGGAAGGCGAGTTAGAGAAATATGCGCTGACGCTGAAGCTTTTTGAGCTTGGCAGCAGCGCCCTGCAGAACGTTGATCTTGTCCGCAGTGCAGACATACAGATGCGAGAGCTCTCCCGGCGAACCAAAGAGGCGATTCACCTCGGGGCGCTGGACGACAGCAGTATTGTCTATATCCATAAAATTGACTCGCTCTATAATTTACGCATGTATTCCCGCGTAGGGCGTCGGAATCCTTTGTACAGTACTGCAATAGGGAAGGTTTTGCTGGCCTGGCGACCGCGCGAGGAGATTCTGGATATTCTCTCTGACGTAGAATATGTCCGCAGCACGGAACGCACTATTGTCAGTACTGAAGCGCTTCTCCCGGTGCTTGATCTAGTGCGTGAGCAGGGGTATGGCGAAGATAACGAAGAACAGGAAGAAGGCATTCGCTGCGTGGCGGTACCGGTGTTTGATCGTTTTGGTACTGTCATTGCGGGAATGAGTATTTCATTTCCAACGCTTCGCTATTCGGATGAGGGACTGTCTGAATACGTTAGTCTTCTTCATCAGGCTGCGCGTGCGCTGTCAGAGCAAATGGGCTATCACCACTCTCCTTTCTGATTTTGTTAAAGTGGGCCGCACAGAACACTCGGCCCTTTAGTTCTAACCATTATCAATCGGCGTGTCGACCTTACGCAGCAGTGGGCAGTTGGTCAGGCCAATAATTCCGCTGTCGGTATGAATAAACTGTGCTGTCACGGTATTACGCGCCGTCAGGTACTTGCATTGCAATCCCAGTCCGGCCGCATTTTCTTTGCTGCCAATCAAAACGCCATAGCCTGAAAGCAACAGGCCAATCCAGATGATGGCAATAACAATGATGGTACGAATAATCGCTCGCATACTGACCTCAAACATCAATCCAATCCTGCATCAACCCTACTCTGAATCATTGACGTCACAATCTGATGATTCTGAAATGAAAAAGCAGGAAACGTTACTTATGGTTTAGTTGGTTAGTGTTAAATTAGCGAAATTCTATGGTCAAGAGGTGGCGATGTAGTGAGAAAGTACAGATGGGTGATCGTTCTGGTGATTGTTGTTACCTGCCTGCTGCTATGGACTCAAATGATAAATGTGATGTGCGACCAGGATGTGCAATTTTTCAGCGGCATTTGTACCATTAATAAATTTATCCCCTGGTAGTGATTTGTCTCTCTCTGCCTCAGGTGTAGAATGCGTTTTTTTTGAGGTGGTAAGATGAACGAACTGGGTGTTAGTGCTTTAAGTATCATGCCGCTGGCAATCTCGCTGGTGACGTTGATTGTCGGTCTTGTCCTGTGGTTTTTTGTCAATCGTTCCAGTAGCCGTGCAAACGAGCAGATTGCGCTGCTTGAAGAGCTGGTTGATTTACAGAAACGTCAAAATGCCCTGCTGCGTCGCCTGTGCGAAGCCAACGAACCCGAGCCGGAACACAAACCGACTGCGAAGGCTGAAGAAGAAAATGACGACGACTTTGTTCGTCTGGTAGCGGAACGCTAATCAGGCTGGAGGTGGGATGAGCTGGAAAAACCCCTGGTACAATCCGCAGTTATCCCACCATCTACCTGATGGGTTTTGTAACGCTGAGCCTGCAGTCCGGCAACCTGGCGACGTCCAAAGGTGGCGGCAGGAGCGCAAAGCGCAGAATCTGCCGCATCCTCCCGGTGAAGGTTATTCCGCGTTTATTGAACGCTGGTGGCAACAGGCCGAACTGAGCGGTAGCGATGACCGCATATGGTGGCTGGGCCATGCCAGCCTGTTATTGCGGCTTAATGGTCATTTTTTGCTGACCGATCCGGTATTTTCCCGTCGCGCTTCCCCGGTTTCTTTTGCCGGCCCTGTCCGGCGAACCGAAGTCCCGCTCGACCTTAACCAGTTGCCTCGACTTGATGCGGTACTCATCTCCCATAACCACTACGACCATCTGGACAAAAAAACTGTCCGTCGCTTGATCAAGCGTTTTCCCGACGTGCATTTTTTTGTGCCCCTGGGCTTGAAAGCATGGTTCAGCCAGCGCGGCATTGAGCAGGTAACAGAGCTGGACTGGTGGCAAAGCTTTAACTGGTGCGGCATGGTTTTCACCGCCGTGCCTGCCCGGCACTGGAGTATGCGAACGTTTTGGGATCGTAACCGTTCGCTCTGGTGCGGCTGGGTTGTGGAGCAGGGGAATTTGCGCTTCTGGTTCAGCGGTGATTCGGGTTATACCCCGTCTCTGGCGGAGATCGCAAAACGGCTGGGGCCATTTGACATGGCTGCATTGCCGATCGGGGCCTATGAGCCTCGCTGGTTTATGGGCGATCATCATATGGATCCGCAACAGGCGGTGACTTTATGGCAAGCAATTGGCAAGCCTGAAACAATTCCTATCCACTGGGGCGTATTTGAGCTGGCCGATGAGTCTCTCGATAAACCGCCGCAGGAATTGCTGGCGGCCCTGCGTGAGAAAGGGGAAAGCGATGATCTGTTTTCACCGCTGCGTATTGGTCAAAGTTTGCCCCTAACAAAAAATAAGAATTAATTATTATTGCCCGTGCAGAGAGCTTTATTTCTATTTGGCTAAATTAACGCCTGATAATCATGCCTTAAATTCCATCGAAACGTTTTTATTGCCTTATCCTGGGGCAAGGTGTCATTAAACTTTCATTATTTTGGTGCAGAATATGTGGTCTGTTGTACAGGCTTTATTCGGTGGACATAAAAAATACAGGGATAAAATCCGGGTATCGAACGCGATGACTGGCTTTAGGTTGATTTGTGCATAGGTATGCATAAAAAATCATAAAGATATATCCTTCAAAAAGGATTTTATTGTTCATGTGTCTGGACGAAAAGTGCACTTTACGCTAAGGTTCAGAAGTTGTCGGAATGTTGTTAAAACACAATCTGTTGCGACAATCTTGTGTAGTGAAAATATATATCAAAAAGCGCAGATTACTTTCCCAAAGTAATCGTGTAATTTTCTGAATCTGTGCGGCAGATCGACACATGCTTAAAAATGGCTTGCCATTGTTTACGTTGTGTGTGATAACACGTTGGGTTAAACGAGGTACAGTTCTGTTTATGTGTGGCATTTTCAGTAAAGAAGACCTGAGTAAACACGTTGTCGTTGAATACCGCTTCTCTGCCGAGCCTTATATTAGTGCCTCATGCAGTAATGTCTCTGTTTTATCTAAGTTATGCCTGCGGGCGAAGAATACAATCTAAGGAATTTGCAAAATGGCAAAGATTAAAGGTCAAGTTAAGTGGTTCAACGAGTCTAAAGGTTTTGGTTTCATTACTCCAGCAGACGGCAGCAAAGATGTATTCGTACACTTCTCTGCAATCCAGGGTAACGGCTTCAAAACTCTGGCTGAAGGCCAGAACGTTGAATTCGAAATCCAGGACGGCCAGAAAGGCCCTGCTGCAGTTAACGTGACTGCCATCTAATTCTTCTGGATTAGAGCTCAGGCGCGAATAACGCCGAATTGAGATAAAAGCCCCGTTCCGACGGGGCTTTTTCATTTCTGTTGCTAATCTACTGTTTTTCAAGCTATTAACAAATTGAATCATTTGTTGCCTCTTGTTGCAAAGCTGCGAAGGTTTTAGCACTGTTCTCCCGGCAAAATGTCTGGGATCTGGTTAAATCTTTCAATCGCTTAGGCTCCTCAAGGAATAGTTGTGAAGAAGGGTGTCCCCGTATTAACCGGTAATTTTATCCAGTGGCGTTTTGGGCTTCTGTGTGTGGCCATCACCGGGAGTTTGGTGTTCCTGCTCGGACGTATCGCCTGGCTGCAAATTATCTCCCCGGATAACCTGGTTAAACAGGAGGATATGCGTTCCCTGCGCGAGGAGCCGATTGAGGTGCCCCGTGGGATGATCGAAGATCGCAACGGAAAACCGCTGGCGGTCAGTGTGCCGGTCGAGGCTGTGTGGGCCGATCCCAAAACGGTTATGGAGAAAGGCGGCGTACTGGTTAACAGCCGCTGGCAGGCGCTGGCCTCGGCGCTGCACGTCCCTTTGAGCGAGATTGCCGCGCGTATTCACAGCAACGAGCGTGGTCGTTTTATCTATCTTGCGCGCCAGCTGGATCCCCAGCAGGCACAATACATCGACAAACTAAATATCCCTGGTATTGCGCTGCGCGATGAATCTCGCCGCTTTTATCCCGCAGGCCGGGTTGGGGCAAACCTGATCGGCTTCACCAATATTGACGATCAGGGCATTGAAGGGATCGAGAAAAGCTTTAACCAGCAGCTGACCGGTAAAGAAGGTGAGCGCCTGGTACGTAAAGACCGTTACGGCCATGTTGTAGAGAATATTACTGAGAACCCTGCCAGCCCGGCGCATAATATCCAGCTCAGCATCGATGAACGGCTGCAAACCGTGACTGAAGATGCGCTCAGCAACGCCGTGTCCTGGAACAAAGCCGAGTCAGGCGCCGCGGTGGTCATTGATGTGCAGACCGGTGAAGTTCTGGCGATGGCTAACTACCCGACTTTTAATCCGAACAACCGCGATGACGCAAAGCTCGACGATTTCCGTAACCGTGCGATAAGCGACACTTTCGAACCCGGTTCAACCGTAAAACCGATGGTGGTAATGACCGCGCTGCAGCAGGGAATTGTCCGGCCTGACAGCGTTATTGATACTCATCCATTTACACTGGACGGGCACCACATTCGTGACGTGGGGTATTACCCGCAGCTCACCCTGACAGGCGTGCTACAAAAATCGAGCGATACCGGCGTGTCCCGTCTTTCACTGGCGATGCCGATTCAGAATATTTGGGACACTTATCATAAATTTGGCTTTGGCGTCCCCACCGCAATCGGCCTGACGGGGGAAAGCCGCGGCCTGTTGCCGGTGCGCCAGCGCTGGGGAGAACTGGATCGCGCCACTTTCGCATTTGGCTATGGCCTGATGGTGACCCCGCTGCAGCTGGCTCATGTTTACGCCACGATCGGCAGCTTTGGCATTTCCCGGCCGCTCTCCATCACCCGCGTAGACCCGCCGGTGGAAGGGAAAAGGGTTATGCCTGAAGAAATCGTGCATGAAGTGGAACATATGATGGAGAGCGTGGCGCTGCCCGGCGGCGGGGGCGTTAAGGCAGCAGTTCATGGCTACCGTGTGGCGGTGAAAACGGGCACAGCCAAAAAGATCGGTCCTGATGGCAAATATATAGATCAGTACATTGCGTACACGGCTGGCGTGGCGCCGGCCAGTAATCCTCGCTATGCTCTGGTGGTGGTGATTAACGATCCTTCCAACGGGAAGTACTACGGCGGTGCGGTTTCTGCCCCTGTTTTCAGCCAAATCATGGGTGATGTTTTACGTCTGGAAAATATTGAGCCGGACGGGCTGCCCGCCGGAGACAACAGCATTATGGTACTGAACAAAATGGAGAATGACCGCGCCGCCATGTAGCGGTTTGGCAAAAGGGGCGCTAAAATTGCGCCCTTTGTTGTTTCCGGAGTTTTTTATGTCCTGGCTTTGCCCACTCTGCCATTCCGTGCTTAGCGCCAGCGCGAACAGCTATCGTTGCCCTCAGGGCCATCAATTTGATATTGCCAAAGAAGGCTACGTTAATTTGCTGCCCGTTCAGCATAAACGTTCGAAAGACCCGGGTGACAGCGCGGAAATGATGCAGGCTCGCCGGGCATTCCTCGACGCCGGACATTATCAGCCTCTACGCGATACCGTTTGCCAGCTGTTAAAAGAGATAGCGCCCTCGGCGCTATTGGATATTGGCTGTGGGGAAGGGTATTACACGGCGGGATTTGCGTCGGTTGTGGCAGATAACGGGGGTGAAACCTGGGGGCTGGATGTTTCAAAAGCTGCGATTCGCTACGCCGCCAAACGCTACCGTGAAGTTAAATTTTGCGTAGCATCCAGCCACCGCCTGCCGTTTGCCGACGAGAGTATGGACTCGATTGTGCGCATTTTTGCACCCTGCAAGGGCGAAGAGCTTGCCCGGGTCGTGAAGCGTGGCGGCGTAGTGGTGACAGCCACGCCTGGCCCACGCCATTTGATGCAGCTAAAAGGGCTGATTTATCATGATATTGTCTTGCACAGTGAAGAGGTTGAATCTATGCCGGGCTTTACGCTGCAGCAGACGCTTCAGCCTGGCTGGATGATGAACCTGCGTGGGCATGAGGCTGCCGCTCTGCTGCAAATGACGCCGTTCGCCTGGCGCGCCCGCCCGGAAGTCTGGGACGGGCTGAAAACAGAAACGGCATTTAGCTGTGAAACTGACTTTGTGGTGCGGGTCTGGCAGCGCGATTGATCAGTTAAAAGGGGCGAAGTGGCTGTACATGATCTGGCAGCCGATGCCTATCAGCACGATACCGCCTAGGATCTCGGCGCGTTTGCCTAACATAGGCCCGATAAAGCGGCCGACCATTATCCCCAGCGTGGACATAGTCGCGGTAGCGCAGCCGATGGCTAGCGCAGTCTGAATAATATTGACCTGCAGGAAGGCAAGCCCAACGCCTACGGCCATTGCATCAAGACTGGTGGCAATCGCGGTGGTCACCAGCAGCCAAAAACCGTGGCGATGAATTTTAGGCGCATCTTCCTGAGCTGCCCCGCGGAAGCCTTCCAGCACCATACGCCCGCCGAGGAACACCAGCAGAATAAAGGCCACCCAATGGTTCCATTCCAGCACAACTTTGCTCGCCAGCAGGCCAAGGCCCCAGCCGATAAGCGGAGTAATGGCTTCAATGACGCCAAAGATCAAACCGGTACGGAGGGCTTCTGAGAATTTAGGTTTGTGTAGAGTGGCGCCTTTGCCGATGGAAGCGGCGAATGCGTCCATGGACATGCCGAAAGCAAGCAGGATTGTTGCGGAGAGATTCATCGTTACGCCTCAGTTGGGAATATCCATATACACGCAAACCATCCCCAACTTTACGATGGCGCGTGCCTATGGTCTCGCCTACTCAGAACTCTGAGGCGTACATGCCACGTTAATCTCAGGAGCGGATATAACGAGTATGTTGACATGTACATTTCTGCCTGTGGCAGAAATCGGCTACTCCCCAACGACGGGCGCAACCTTAACATATTTTTTTAAATTAAAACAATCTTTGAATTCTATTTTTCTGATCATTTATTGATAACGATTTTCGTTTTAATGAGACATGCAATGAAAAGGTTAAAATAAAGCCATATAAATCTTATGAAATAGCAAAGGCTATGTTTCAATTGATGAAAAATAGCCCGCCAATATAGACATTGCTATAATTGTAACTTACTGAGTTGAAACCATTAGTTTGTAAATTTTTTCGAGGTCATCAATATTCTTTACGCGAATCAATAAGCGCCGCTGTTCTAATTGCATCACCAGCACGCCATCTTCCGATAAATTCATTTCTTTAATGCGGTTATATTCCACCCAAACATTGGCGAAGAAAAAACCATGACTTTTGAAGACGATCTTCGGTTGCCTGAACCAGGAAAGATAAATGGCCATGAGCGCCAGAGCAGATAATAACCATGTGGTTAGCGGGGTACCGTGCGAGGTCACGTTGTTATAGATAAGAATGCCGACAAGAAAGACAAAGATGGCGCTGTCCACGCGATTGCGGCGAAGCAGGGGGATTTTGAGCAGGGTTTTGCCCTTTAGTTTGTCCATCACAAACTCATCGTAAACGGCAAAAGCCAGCAGCAACGCGATAAACACAACCAGCACGACATCCGTTAACGTCATGAAACTTCCCCTTAGAGATAAAAAAACGGGGGCTGAATGCCCCCGGCTGACTGCTGACAAACCTCTGGCGACAGAAGAAGTACCAGATGGCCCGTTAAAACAAACTGGAAAATCAATTCATTGATTTTCGGCTGATAACAACAAAGAGGGAAAAACCATGCTTTTTCTCTCTTTGTTAACAACATCACGGGGGCTGAATGCCCCCGTTTGTCAGAACAAATTACAGACCCAGCAGGCCAATAGCGTAACCCACAATGCCGATCACAAAGAAGCCCATAATGATCCACAGCGCGTTGACTTTTTTGCGCAGCAGCCACATACAGGCAAAGGTCAGCAGTAGCGGTACCAGGCCCGGCATCAGCTGGTCGAGGATCGTTTGCACGGTGGTCACTTTAACGGCCCCGGTCTGGTCGGTAATTTTTGACACCACCAGCGGGATGTTAACGTGCGTCCATTTGTTAACTAACGCCCCCATGACAAAGAGGCCGAGAATAGACGCCCCTTCCGTCAGTTTTTGCAGGAAGCCGCCGCCCATATCCTTAACGATATCGACGCCTTTACGGTAGCCATAGGCCACGCCATAGTAGCGGGTCAGCAGGCGCACCGCGTTGAACAGAATAAAGAACAGCAGCGGGCCAAGCAGGCTACCGCTCATGGCGATACCGGCACCCAGGGCAGCAAAGACCGGGCGGACGGTACCCCAGAAGATAGGGTCGCCTACGCCGGCCAGCGGCCCCATCAGGCCAACTTTGATGCCGTTAATCGCACCGTCATCAATTTCTGCGCCATTAGCACGCTGCTCTTCCATTGCCAGCGTTACGCCAAGTACCGGGGCGGCAACGTAAGGGTGGGTGTTAAAGAATTCCAGATGGCGCTTGATAGCCTGGCGACGGGCGTCGTTGTTTTCCGGGTACAGGCGTTTGATAACCGGCACCATACAGAAGCAGAAGCCTAACGCCTGCATACGTTCGAAGTTCCATGAGCCCTGGAACAGGTTAGAACGCAGGAATACGCCACGGATATCACTCTGGGTGATTTTCTTCTCAGTCGTTAATTTAGTGGAATCAACCATTTCGCTCACCTGTTAGTCCAGTTCGTTATCAAGATCGTTCGCGGCAGCAGCCTGAGCCGGAGCACCCGCGCTACGGTTATATTTCGGGCTGAGCTGAATGTAGAGAATGGCCATCACTGCGCCAATCACGCCCAGTGCCACCAGGTTGAAGTTGGTGAACGCTGCGGTAACGAAACCGAGGTAGAAGAACGGCATCAGGTAGCCCGCGCGCATCATGTTGATGACCATCGCGTAACCGACCACCACAATCATGCCGCCGGCGATGTTCAGGCCGCTGGTTACCACTTCAGGAATGGCGTTCAGCATGTTCTGAACTTCACTGGTGCCTACGGAGATGGCGACGATAACCGCTGGAATAGCGATACGCATTGCCTGCAGGAACAGGGAAGAGACGTGGATCCAGGAAAGCGCCGTCAGGTTGCCGTTATTGGCCGCCTTATCCGCCGCGTGCTGGAAGCCCACGGTAATAGTACGAACGATAATGGTCAGCACCTGGCCCGCAGCAGCCAGTGGGATAGCCAGCGCGATACCGGCCCCGATGCTTTGGTGCCCGGCAATGACCAGAATGGTCGAGATAATTGAAGCGAGGGCGGCATCCGGGGCCACGGCGGCACCGATATTCATCCAGCCCAGGGCGATCATTTCCAGCGTACCGCCGATGATGATGCCGGTTTTCATGTCGCCGAGGACGGCGCCGATTAACGTACAGGCGATAAGCGGACGGTGGAACTGAAATTCATCGAGCACCGACTCCATACCGGCGATACAGGCTACGACAAACACCAGCACAATCTGAAGAGTGGTAATCTCCATTGTACTTCTCCTATTGACGATGACTTATGTGTGAAATCTGAGCAATATTATTAGTGATGACAATCATTTAACTTTCGCGATCAGATCCATCATTTTCAGTTTTTGATCGGTAGACACTTTCCGCGCTTCAAGCTCAATACCGCGGTCATTCAGTTTTTTGAAGGCCTCAATATCTTTCTCATCTACGGAAATAGCGTTGTTAACCTGGGTTTTGCCCTGGCGGAAAGCCATGCCGCCGATGTTGACGGAGGTGATTTTTACGCCACCCTCAACAATGCGCTCAACGTCGGTTGGGTTGGTGAACAGGAGCATGACGCGTTCACCCGCGTATTTGGGGTTGTTGTAAACGCGGATCATTTTTGCGACATCCACCACGTGGGCGGTGACGCCCGGCGGTGCGACCTGGGTCAGCAGCGTTTTGCGAACGGTGTCTGCCGCCACTTCATCACTGACGACGATAATGCGGGTAACGTTGGTTTCTTTTGTCCAGCGGGTGGCGACCTGGCCATGAATTAAACGGTCATCAATACGCGCGAGACCGATGTTCATGTAATCGTTTGGACCCATCGGTTTGGCTGGCGCAGCGGCTTTTGGTGCTGCGGCAACGGGGGCCGGTGCGGCTTTTTCAATCGGCTTAGCTTTCAGCGCTTTCACGCCTTCGCGGCCCGTTTCAACGGCGTGGGCAACCAGATCGTCGAAGGTGGGATTGTCGTCCCGCGACATCAGGGTTTCGACCAGCATCGGGATATTCACCCCGGCGACCACTTCGTAATGTTCCTTATCCACAACGATACGGCTTGCCGCATTGAATGGACTGCCACCCCAGGTATCCACGAGGAATAGCACGCCTTTGCTGGTGTCCAGTTTCTCCAGCTGAGCGTTATATTTCTCGATCAGGGTTTCAGCATTTTCACCCGGGACGAAATCTATCCAGCCAACGTTCTCTTGTTCGCCTAATAGCATTTCGGCGGTTTTCAGCAATTGTTCCGCTGCCCAGCCATGTGTGCCTATGACAATAGCAATAGTCACTTGCTACCTCCTGTTTTTGTCATTACAACACCCTCGAAGGGTGCGGTGGTGTATCGGGATCGTTTCAGCGAATCGATTCAGATAGCACGTTCAAGAAAGAACAAACTATTTGCCGGAATTATTTTAGACAGTGAAAAAATAATTTATGTGATGAAGATCCGTAATTTAACGTTGCCGTGATTTCATGGCATTACGCTGTAAAATATGGTCAGCATAAGTTGCAAAAAAATTGCAAAGTCAGGTAAATCTTTGCCAAGCCCTGGTTTACTTTGATAATGTTAGCGTCCGATTAACTTTCAGGAGTAGCGGGCAGTAGCCCACCCTATGGACCGTCACCGACGTCTTTTCACTGCCGGGATGCCTAAATCCCACCCTCTCAGCGGCGTTTTATGCCCGCAAATACGATTAACCAGCCGCTTTGCGTCCGTAACCTGCGGAATGCCGACTTGCTGTGCCCTTAACGGGAGTCTGACATGGAACTGTTAATGGACCCGCAAATCTGGGCCGGTTTACTCACGCTTGTTGTGCTGGAAATCGTACTGGGTATTGATAACCTGGTGTTTATCGCCATTCTTGCGGATAAACTTCCGCCTAAGCAGCGGGATAAGGCTCGATTGATTGGCCTGTCGTTGGCGCTGATTATGCGCCTGGCACTGCTGTCGCTGATTTCGTGGCTGGTCACGCTAACTGCGCCGCTGTTCAGCATCGCGGATTTCACCTTCTCAGGCCGTGACCTGATTATGCTGGTGGGCGGTATCTTCCTGCTGTTTAAAGCGACCACGGAACTGCACGAACGCCTTGAAAACCGTCAGCATGATGACGGCCACGGTAAGGGCTATGCCAGCTTCTGGGTGGTGGTGCTGCAGATTGTGGTGCTGGATGCCGTCTTCTCGCTGGATGCGGTGATTACCGCCGTGGGGATGGTCAACCATCTGCCGGTGATGATGGCTGCGGTCATCATTGCGATGGGCGTCATGCTGCTTGCCTCCAAACCGCTAACCAACTTTGTTAACCAACATCCGACGGTGGTGGTGCTCTGCCTGAGCTTCCTGTTGATGATTGGTTTGAGTCTGGTGGCAGAAGGCTTTGGTTTCCACATTCCAAAAGGCTACCTGTACGCGGCCATTGGTTTCTCGATCATCATCGAGCTGTTTAACCAGATCGCGCGTCGTAACTTTATTCGTCATCAGTCGCGCCAGCCTCTGCGAGCGCGTACTGCCGATGCGATTCTGCGCATGATGAGTGGTAAGCGTCAGGAACGTGTGCAAAGCAGCGAAGACAGCAAAGCCATGACGCCAATTGAGGCGGAATCCTTTGCGGAAGAAGAGCGCTATATGATTAACGGCGTGCTGACGCTGGCTTCGCGCTCATTGCGCAGCATTATGACACCGCGTGGTGAGATTTCGTGGGTTGATGCGATGAAGAGCGTGCCGGAGATCCGCGAACAGCTGCTTGCCTCTCCCCACAGCTTGTTCCCGGTGTGCCGGGGCGAACTGGATGAAATTATTGGCGTCGTACGTGCGAAAGAGCTGCTGGTTGCCCTGGACGAAGGCGTTGACGTGGCGGCGATTGCCGCGCAGTCACCGGCGATTGTTGTGCCGGAAACGCTGGACCCAATCAACCTGCTTGGCGTGCTGCGTCGTGCTCGCGGCAGCTTCGTTATCGTTAACAACGAATTTGGCGTGGTGCAGGGGCTGGTCACGCCGCTGGACGTGCTGGAAGCGATTGCCGGTGAATTCCCGGATGCGGATGAAACGCCTGAAATCGTTCGTGACGGTGACGGCTGGCTGGTGAAAGGCTCAACGGACCTGCATGCGCTGCAGCAGCGCCTGGACATCCATCGCCTGGTGCACAGCGAAGAAGATATTGCTTCTATCGCCGGCCTTGTGATTGCGGTGAATGGTCATATTCCTAAAGTCGGGGACGTGATCGAAGTCGCGCCGCTGCGGATTCAGATAGTCGAAGCCAACGATTATCGCGTCGATTTAGTTCGTGTGGAAAAAGAACGCTCTCCACACGAGGACGAAGAAGAGTAAGTCAGCGCATAGGGAAGGCCGGGATAGCCCGGTCTTCATGGCGAGGGGGCGGCGGCGTGTTGCCCTCGAGCCAGTGAGAGAAATCTCTCAGCGGCATGGGTTTGGCATACAAAAAGCCCTGCAGCACATCGACACCGTTACGCCGTAAATATTCTGCCTGCTCTTGCGTTTCCACCCCTTCAGCCACCAAATCGATCCCCAGTCTTTGCCCAAGGGCAATAATAATGTCCGTCACCGTCGAGTTCACCGCATCAGTCCCGATGGCGGCGGTAAAGGATTTATCGATTTTCAGCACATTGGGATTCAGCGTTTCAAGATAAGCCAGCGAGCTGTGGCCGGTGCCGAAATCATCAATAGCGAGGTCGATACCGAGCCTGTGTAGCTCCTGAACGACGCCGTGATCCATTGGGGGCAGGGCATTTCGTTCGGTGAGTTCCAGCGTCAACTTTTGCTTAGGCGTGGCCGGGAACCAGTAACGTTTCAGGTCTCGAATAATTGCGCCGTCGTGGAAGTGGCTGGGGGCAACGTTAAGGCCGATATGAAACCCGGGCGTTTTGGGGAAGATCTCCAGGTGACGCACGGTTTCATCCAGCACAAAGCGCGTGAGCGGGGCGATTTGCTGCTGCTGTTCCGCGAGGGGGATAAACACTTCAGGCGAAATCCAGCCCTGTCTTGGGTTATTCCAGCGCAGCAGCAGCTCTACGCCAACGCACTCTAAGTTTCGGGCGCTGACCAGCGGCTGGCAAAAGACTTCAAATTCCCGGGCGGCGAGGCCGAGGTTGATCTCCCAGGAAAAGCTCATTCGGTTGGCGGTCGCAAGCCAGGCAATATAGCCCACCAGCAGGCTGAGTAATAAAGCCAGTGGAAGCTGGGCCGGTAAATTTTGCAGCGTTAACTGGTCGGCAGAAGGGCCAATGGCAGTAATAGAATAAGGGTAAAGCTTAGATACTGTCTGTTTAGATACATCATCTCCGTTTGTTTCTATCTTCCCCAGCAGACCGGCACCGTATTCAAGATTATCGTCGCCGACGTTCAGTACCGCTCGCGTCACCCAGGGATGCTCCGGCTTAAGCAGTAGGCTGGTTAACATCTGAATATTAATAATCTGCATGACGCCATCGTGTGGCTGCCCCTGCAGCGGTCGCCAGAAAATCAGCACCGGTGTGTCTTTTAACAATGAGCTGTCGCGGGATAAAAACAGCAGCGATTCATCCGAAGGCAGGCGAGTATGGAGCTGATGAATACCCACGTTGCGGCTGCCGTAAATACTGGAGCAGTACAGCACGCCATCTTTGATTAAACCAATGGCGCGTACCGTTTGCATTTTGGCGGCGTGTTCGCGAATTTTTAATTGCGCGTCGTCGCAGGAGGTCCCGATAAGCTGCATAATATCGTCGCTGACGGTATTCAGCGGAGCGAGGAGAGTATCGAGCGTGGTAATGATTCGCTGATTAAATTGGGCGACGCGTTGTTCGTTAAGATTTCGCTCCACCGCATATCTGACGCTAAGCGTAACGATTAAAACTAAAATGGCGAGTACAGCGCAGACAATAACTCGCCTGCGGCGATAGTCAGAAATAATCCGCTGTGCCGTTTGCATCCCTGTTTCCCTGTTTCTCACCGCAAGAAATGAGGCGTAACGTTATCATCAAAGTGTAGCGGGATATCAGAGCGCGAAAAAAATAAAAAAGATAAGATAAAAAAACACCGCATAAGCGGTGTTCTATATTATTCATGTCGCTGACGTCAGCCTCTTACGAGGCGGAGTATTGGCCTCCTTTTCCCCTCTTATCTGGCAACCTATTCAGCCTTATTCCCGGCCTTGCTTCGATGGTCACCGCCAAAACCGGGTAGATCTTCAGAAAATCGCGCAGTCCTCGCATCTCGCTCGTAGCCCTGTGATTCGCCCAGGACACCATACAGCTCAGGTCGTCGGCCGTGAATCCACCGGCGGCCGGTAGACATCGGCAGCAATTCCAGATCCAGATCGGCGTACACGATCGTATCCTCAAAGGAACCTGTTTCGCTGACAATCCTGCCGTAGGGATCAATAATCATGGCATTTCCTGTCCGAACCTCTCCGTTATCCAGGCCGACGCCATTACTGAACAGAATGAAAAAGCCATTATCATGCGCGCGAGAAGGTAGCCAGCGCATCAGCCAGCCCCGGCCGCTATCCCCGCGCAAGGCTTCCTCCAGCGTCTGCGGGTCGTTATGTCTGTTTTCCCAGAGGCTGGGTGGAATAGGTTTCATGCCGAAGGGACTTCGCGAATGGGTTCCCCCGGTCTGGTGCGGAGCGATAAGAACGTCGGCGCCCAGCAAGGCCGTAATACGCGCATTTTCCACGAGATTATTGTCCCAGCAGATAAGCACCCCGACACGCACTCCCCACGGCGTGTCAAAAACAGTAAAACTGTTGCCGGAGGCAATATCAGGGTGTTCAAACGCGTGGAGCTTCCTGTGCACATGCCGCGTGCCATCTGGCATGCATATGGCGTAGGCATTATACAGGCGTTCGTCGCTGCTCTTTTCAATGAACCCGGCCCCAATGGCCATCTGGTATTTTTCTGCAAGTGCGGCGATCCGGGCTAATGATGCGCTCTCGTCAGTCCGCTCAGACAACGCATTCAGCGCCTGGCGGCTGAGGTCCGGCACATGCCAGTATCCGGTAATGCACATTTCAGGGAAGGCCAGAATCTTTACCTCCTCCTGGGCGGCCTGAATAATAAATTTCTCCATCACCGATAAATTGTACTGTTTATCTCCCGCCCGGTGGCAGAACTGAACTGTGGCAGTACGAATATGGGTATCCATTTTTCACTCCTTATTTAACGATTCGGAGGCTATTCCATCAGAGAGCACGTTCGCGTGTATAATCACGATTTCGCCCCATACGATAACCAGACGGAATGGATATAAAACTGCTGCGCGCTTTCGTTACCCTCTCACAGTCAGGGTCGTATCATTCAGCCGCTGAAAAACTGTGCGTCACGCAACCTGCACTGACCAAGCAGATCCAGACGCTGGAGTTTCTTTCCGGCATCACGCTATTTCAGCGAGGTCGCCATGGGGCAAGGCTGACCGTGGCAGGAGAACTGTTGCTCCCGGGCGCCGCTGCGGTACTCGAACGCCACGATCTTTTCTGTTCCGAAGTGGCCGATATTCAGAAAGGGCGGGCGGGGAAACTGACCATGGGCTTTGGAATCTCCTCCTTCCAGTTGGCCCCTCGGCAGGTGGCTGTTTTTCGCAGCCAGTTTCCAGATGTGCAGGTATCCCTGAATGATATGTCCTCTGCAGAACAGTTTCGCCAGCTAATGGAGGGCAGTCTTCAGGTTGGGTTTGTGCGATTGCCTGCGCCTGCAGAGCTGGAAAGTCGAGTCCTGGCGGAAGAGCGGCTGGTTCTTGCCGTGGCTCAGGCGGCTAATACGGAAACAGCTGCGGCAACAGAGTTGCTGCAAATGAGCCAACTGCTGCAGCTATCCCGCAATCGGGGAGAAGGGCTGTCGGCACAGGCAGCGTGTTTTCTCTCAGGCAATAATCTCGCTCCCCGCACCGTTTCAGCGGCAGATGATATTCAGACTTTGCTGGCGCTGGTTGCCGCCGGAGAGGGCGTGGCATTACTGCCGGCGGGGGTAAGCCATATTCTGCCAGCCGGAGTCAGGCTTGTGGCACTCGAAGGTGAACATACCATCTGGCAAACGGGCATTGCCTGGAATGCTCAGTTAAACGATCCTGTGCGAGATCGCTTCCTGCAGATGGTGACCGGCTGATTGAATTTTAGATATTGAATGTCGGGGGAAGAACAGGCGGATGCTCAGTAAAACGATGTGAGCGGGAAATACCTTACGGTACTTCCCGCTCATTTTATAACGAACGTGGCTTAATCGCACTGAACCTTAATAGCCAGCCCGCCTCGCGATGTTTCGCGGTATTTGGCGTTCATGTCTTTACCGGTTTCGTACATGGTCTCAATGACCTTATCGAGCGAAACGCGCGGGGCGCTGGTACGACGCATCGCCATACGGGTGGCGTTGATAGCCTTCACCGAAGCAATCGCATTCCGTTCGATACAAGGCACCTGTACCTGCCCGGCGACCGGGTCACAGGTCAGGCCGAGGTTATGTTCCATGCCGATTTCTGCCGCAACGCAAACCTGCTCCGGGCTTGCGCCCAGAATTTCAGCCAGGCCCGCCGCCGCCATCGAACAGGCAACGCCGACTTCACCCTGGCAGCCTACTTCAGCGCCAGAAATAGAGGCGTTCATTTTGTACAGCACGCCAATAGCCCCGGACGCCAGGAAGTAGCGAATCCAGGTGTCCGGCGTGACCGGCTCGATAAAGTGGTCGTAGTAGGCCAACACCGCAGGCACGATCCCGCAGGCGCCGTTGGTTGGCGCGGTCACAACGCGGCCACCTGCGGCGTTCTCTTCGTTCACCGCCAGGGCAAACATGTTCACCCAGTCAACCACGTTCATTGGATCGTTGGACAGCTTGTCGCTGGACACCAGCATCCGGCGCAGGGCAGAGGCGCGGCGCGGCACGCGCAGCGGGCCAGGCAGCACGCCTTCGGTATTCATCCCGCGATCGATACAGGCGCGCATGGTTTGCCAGATATTGGCGAAGTACTCTTCGATTTCCTCGCGGCTATGCAGCGCCAGTTCGTTCTGCATCACCATCCCGGACACGGAAAGCCCGGTGTCCTTGCAGTGCTGCAGCATTTCCTGTGCGGAATGGAATGGATAAGGCACGGTGACTTCGCTGGCCGCATCTTTACCAAAGTGTTCTTCGTCGACGATGAAGCCGCCGCCGATGGAATAATAGGTTTTGCTGTAGATCTCTTTGTCGCCGTCATAGGCGTGGATCTGCATGCCGTTTTCATGCAGCGGCAGGTTGTCGCTGCGAAAACGCATGCCGTTATCCTGCGGGAAATCGACTTCATGACGACCCTGAGCAATTAGCAGACGACCGCGGGTTTCCACGTCGCGAATAAAAGCCGGAATAGCGTCGATATCGACGTTATCAGGCTGGTTGCCGGCCAGACCCATAATAATCGCGATATCGGTGTGGTGGCCTTTCCCCGTCAGGGAAAGAGAACCGTAAACGTCCACCGCGATGCGGGTGGTACTGTCCAGCAGTCCCTGTTCGATCAGTGCGTCGACAAACTGTTTCCCGGCCTTCATTGGCCCGACGGTATGGGAGCTGGAAGGCCCGATGCCGACTTTGAACATGTCGAATATGCTAATCACTCTAAAACTCCTCTGATAGCACCCTGTTTCATGGAACATGATGCTTTGAAATGGCTAAGCGCTAGTTTAAAAATTTATTGGTTCCACCAGGAAACTATTCACATGAATTAAACTAATGCTTAACCATAAATCACCTAATAGCAGATGATTTATGGTCTTTCTGTTGCTTAAATATAGCCATTTTCAGCGTTTTAAAGTGTCGCCTGGATCGCTATCTACCTGTAAAGAGAGTTCGCGAATAATCCCCGCCGTCATCCCCCAGACAAAATAGCGTTGATACCAGGAAAGCCAGACGCGATGCGCGTTGCCGCGGCGATGGATATCTAACGGATGGTAGCGCCCAAGGCTCAGCGCCTCGGCGAGCGGCATTTCAAATACCGCAGAAACTTCATCTTCACTGGCGCGCCAAGGCAAATCAGGGGGAATGATGCCGACAATCGGCGTCACCTGGAAACCCGTCACGCTGTCCACCGGTGGGAGCGTGCCGATAACCTCGACGGATTCTGGTGGAATGGCGACTTCTTCCTGGGCTTCCCGCAGCGCGGCGGCTATCAGCGAACTGTCGGTGTCATCTACCGCTCCACCGGGGAAGGCCACCTGGCCTGCATGTTTGCGCAGCATCAGCGAGCGCTGGGTGAGTAAAAGCCCCGGCTGAGGGCGCCGCACAATGGGTACCAGTACCGCCGCCTGACGTTTGTTGCTGACCGGCCCGCTGTCCGCCGGGCGTAACAGTTGAAACCGGGTAAGGAAATCATTCAGCGTCAGGGACGAACCAGGCATGCATTAATTCTCCATTAAGGGCAGGATACGATTAACTTTATCAAAAGTTTCCTGATATTCCGCCGCCTCGTGACTGTCGGCAACGATCCCGCCGCCGGCAGAGCAATATAATTTCCCGCCTTCGGCAGTGAGCGTACGGATGGTGATGCTGGTATCCATTTTTCCGCAGAAGCTAATGTAGCCGATACTGCCACACCATGCGTTACGTCGCTGAGGCTCAAGCTCTTCAATAATTTCCATTGCCCGTACTTTAGGGGCACCGGTGATTGAACCTCCGGGGAAGGTGGCGCGCAGGAGATCGCAGGCGCTAAGCGTCTCAGGCAGCCTGGCGGTAATCGTGCTCACCAGGTGATGCACCGCTGGGAAAGGCTCCACCACAAACAGCTCCGGTACTTTCACCGTGCCCGGCACCGCAACGCGGCCAATGTCGTTGCGCAGCAAATCAACAATCATCAGATTTTCAGCGCGATCTTTTGGCGAGTTCGCCAGGCGTTCAGCTTGCGCTGCGTCGGCCTGCGGATCGGCAAGACGAGGCAGCGTGCCTTTAATCGGGCGGGTTTGAATCTGCTTGTCTTCGAGCAGAACAAACCGCTCCGGAGAAAGGCTAAGAATACAGCTGTCCGGCAGCCGCAGAAAAGCGCTGAACGGCGCGCGGTTCGCCTGATTTAGCGTTTCGAAAGCCTGCCATTCATCCCCTTCATAGCGGGCGTGGAACCGCTGAGCCAGGTTAACCTGGTAGCAGTCTCCGCTGCTGAGATAAGCCTGGATCTGGCGGAACTTCTCGCCGTACGTTTCGCGGGACATATTGGACTGCCACTGGCTGGTCAGCCGGAAAGGCTGCACATTTTTCCGGGGCGAGAGTGCATTCAGCCAGGCCAGACGAGCTTCAATGTCTCCCCAGCAAACCAGCGTCAGACGCTGCAGGTGATGGTCTGCAATCAGCGCCCAGTCATAAATGCCGACGGCCATGTCCGGCGTGGTTAAATCCTGTTCTGCCGTCGCGGGGATTTTCTCAAAGCGGCGGCCCAGATCGTAGCTGAATAGCCCCAGCGCGCCGCCGCAGAACGGAATATCGTTAGTGGACGTGGTGGCAAGGTCAAAGCTGTCCAGCGTTTGCTGTAACAGTTCAAGCGGGCATTCGTTGTGTCGCGATGAAAGCCCGTGGCGTTCAATCACGGTTTCCTGGCCGCGTGTGACCAGTGTTGCAAGCGGGCCGGCAACCATAATATCAAAACGGTTATGCGGATGGTCGGCAAAGCCAGAGTGAAGCAGCATGGCCCAGGGCTGAGCGGAAACCGAGCGGAAATAGTGCTGAACGGCATCGGCCTGCCAGCTGAGTTCGCGAAAAACGGGGGAGGTTGTAACATTCATCTTGGTAGCATCGTCAGGAGCAGAGTAAAATAGCGACTTCAGCACTGTAACAGGAGTTAAACATGATTTCAGGATTACCGGCGCTTAGCCACGAGCAGCAGCAGCAGGCCGTCGAGCGTATTCACGAACTGATGGCCGACGGCATGAGCAGCGGCGAAGCCATCGCCCTGGTAGCCAGTGAGATTCGTGCCTCGCATACCGGGGGTAACGTCGCCGTACGCTTTGAAGATGAAGACGGCGAAGAAGAAGACCCGCAGGACTAGCCGGGCCTTAGCGACTTAGCGTTACACCGCTGCGATGATTTTGATTTCCACTTTGTAGCGCGGGTTCATCAACTTAGCCTGTACGGTGCAGCGTACCGGCGCTTTACCCGCCACGACCCACTCATCCCACGCTTTATTCATCGCCGCAAAATCTTCGCCATCCGGCAGGAAAATCGTTGCATCCAGAATGCGGGTCTTGTCGCTGCCGAGTTCGGCCAGCAGGGTGTCGATTTGCTGCAGGGTATTTGCCGTCTGCTGGTAGGCGTCAGCATCCAGGTTTTCCGGGACGCCGGTGTAGTACACGGTCTGGTTATGGATAACCGCATCAGACCAGCGGGCTTCAGGTTTAATACGCGCAATACTCATGGCAACTCCTTAACAACAAACGATATGTGCGGCACAGACTGCCACAATCCACTGCCCGGCGCCACCGCCTGGCTGGATAAACCTCGCCGGGGCTGACATAATCACTGGCAATTTAACCAGGGGGTAACGTGACGGACGATTTTGCAGCAGACGGCCAACTGGCTAAGGTCATTCCGGGCTTCAAGCCGCGTGAAGCTCAGCGTGACATGGCGGAGGCCGTAACCCGGGCGATTCAAGCCGGCGGCGAGCTGGTGGTAGAGGCCGGTACCGGTACAGGGAAAACATACGCTTATCTTGCCCCCGCGCTGCGTTCTGGCAAAAAAGTCATTATCTCTACCGGCTCAAAAGCGCTGCAGGATCAGCTGTTTTCTCGCGATCTGCCGACTATCTCTCGCGCGCTGAAATTTACCGGCCGGGTTGCGTTGCTGAAAGGGCGCTCTAACTATCTCTGCCTGGAAAGGCTGGAGCAGCAGTCGCTGGCGGGTGGTGATTTGCCCGTGCAGGCGTTAAGCGACGTGATGCATTTGCGCGGCTGGGCCAGCGAAACCGTGGATGGCGATATCAGCACCTGTGGGTCCGTTGCCGAAGACTCCACCGTCTGGCCGATGGTCACCAGCACCAACGATAACTGTCTGGGGCAGGATTGTCCGCAGTATCAGGACTGCTTTGTGGTCAAGGCGCGTAAAAAGGCGATGGATGCCGACGTGGTGGTGGTGAACCATCACTTGTATCTGGCCGACATGGTAGTGAAGGAGAGCGGTTTCGCGGAGCTTATTCCCGAGGCTCAGGTGACAATTTTCGATGAAGCCCACCAGATCCCGGATATCGCCAGCCAGTATTTTGGCCAGTCTATCTCCAGCCGGCAGTTGCTCGACCTCGCCAAAGACATTTCCATTGCCTACCGCACGGAAGTTCGTGACGCGCAGCAGCTGCAAAAAAGCGCCGACAGCCTCGCCCAGCGCACGCAGGACTTCCGCCTGCAAATAGGCGATCCGGGCTACCGGGGGAACCTGCGGGAGCTGCTTGCGGACGCGAATATCCAGCGTTCGCTGCTGCTGCTCGATGATGCCCTGGAGCTGTGTTATGACGTGGCAAAGCTTTCTCTTGGCCGCTCGGCGCTGCTGGATGCCGCATTTGAACGCGCGGTAATTTACCGTGGGCGAATCAAACGGCTGAAAGAGATTAATCAGCCGGGCTACAGCTACTGGTATGAATGCAACGCCCGCCACTTCACGCTGGCCCTGACGCCGCTGTCCGTGGCCGACAAGTTTAAGGAAGTCATTCGTGAAAAAGCGGGCTGCTGGGTCTTTACCTCGGCCACGCTTGCGGTGAATGACAATATGAGCCATTTCACCGAGCGGCTGGGAATCGACGAGGCGGAAACGCTGCTGCTTGCCAGCCCGTTTGATTACGCAAAACAGGCGCTGCTGTGCGTGCCGAGAGGGCTGCCGACGCCCAATCAGCCCCACGCTGGCCGTTACCTGGCTAACCTGTTGCGCCCGCTCATTGAGGCGAACAACGGGCGCTGCTTTATGCTCTGTACTTCCCACGCCATGATGCGCGACCTGGCGGAACAGTTCCGGGCCACCATGACGTTGCCCGTGCTGCTGCAGGGGGAAACCAGCAAAGGCCAGCTGCTGCAGCAGTTTGTTGAGGCCGGTAACGCCCTGCTGGTGGCGACCAGCAGCTTCTGGGAAGGCGTAGACGTGCGCGGCGACACGCTCTCCCTGGTTATCATCGACAAGCTACCCTTTACCTCGCCGGACGATCCGCTGCTCAAGGCTCGTATGGAAGATTGCCGCATTCGCGGGGGCGATCCGTTTGACGATGTCCAACTGCCTGACGCGGTGATCACCCTTAAGCAGGGTGTCGGTCGCCTCATCCGCGATGTGGAAGACCGTGGGGTCCTGGTTATCTGCGATAATCGCCTGGTCATGCGTCCGTATGGCGCTGTTTTCCTTAACAGCCTGCCGCCCACGCCGCGTACCCGGGATATAAATCGGGCAGTTGAGTTCCTCAATGCCTCTGGTGCGCAGTAATTTGTGCCAGGCTATGGTATGATGCGCGCCGTTTTTTGACCTTATCTCCGCCAGAGGTTGGCAAGCCCATGCGAATTTTAGCCATCGATACCGCAACAGAAGCCTGTTCTGTTGCCCTGCAAAACGACGCGGCGTCCTACGCCCATTTCGAACTCTGCCCGCGTGAGCACACGCAAAGAATTTTACCGCTGGTCAAAGAGATCCTGAACCAGGGCGGGATTACTTTGTCTGAGGTGAACGCACTTGCCTACGGGCGTGGGCCGGGCAGTTTCACCGGTGTGCGCATTGGGATTGGGATTGCGCAGGGGCTGGCGCTGGGTGCTGAGCTGCCGATGATTGGCGTTTCAACGTTGGCGACAATGGCTCAGGGCGCATGGCGCAGAACGGGCGCCACCCGCGTACTCGCCGCAATAGATGCCCGCATGGGCGAAGTTTATTGGGCTGAATATGAGCGTGACGAGCAGGGCGTGTGGCACGGTGAAGCAAGCGAAGCCGTCCTTAAGCCTGAAGACGTTGCCGGACGGTTGAAGCATCTGAGCGGCACCTGGGCTACAGTCGGAACAGGCTGGCAGGCCTGGCCTGATATGGCGAAGGATAGCGGACTTTTGTTGCAGGACGGTGAAACTACGCTGCCTGAAGCTGAAGATATGCTTCCTCTGGCGCAGCAGGCGTTTAGCGCCGGCAAAACCGTCGCCGTCGAGCATGCGGAGCCTGTCTACCTGCGTAACGAAGTCACCTGGAAAAAGCTACCTGGCAGAGAGTAAGACCGATCCCGCTAAACGGCGGGCAGGTTAAGGAGATGAGGTATGGCTGTTTGTAATGTCAAAAAATGCAGCTGGCTGCTGGCCGCCGCTGCGGCGCTGGTCCTGAGCGGCTGCGTGAGCGTGCCGGATGCGATTAAAGGGACTTCCGCGACCCCGCAGCAGGATCTGACGGCGGTGATGAGTGCGCCCCAGCTCTATGTCGGGCAGGAAGCGCGCTTTGGCGGGCGAGTGGTGAACGTGGACAACCTGAAGGGCAAAACTCGCCTGGAGATTGCCACCGTCAGCCTCGATGAAGGTGCCCGTCCGGCATTGAATGAGCCTTCGCAAGGGCGCATTTATGCCGACGTCAATGGCTTCCTTGATCCGGTAGATTTCCGCAATCAGTTGGTGACCGTCGTTGGGCCAATTACCGGCACGGCAGAAGGTAAGATTGGCCAGACGCCCTATAAATTCATGACCATGCAGGCGACGGGATACAAGCGCTGGAACGTAGTCCAGCAGGTCGTCATGCCGCCGCAGCCGATCGATCCGTGGTTCTGGGGCGGGCCTTACCCGTATCGCCACCATTACGACATGTGGGGCGGCGGCTGGTACAATCCGGGGCCTGCACAGGTGCAAACCGTTGTAACCGAATAATCTGTTGTTTTTAAAATGTTTTCAAACAGCGGCCTGGCCGCTGTTTGTTTTTATCCAGGACGGATGAAAAAATTTAGTGATGTGCTTCGCAACCTTTAATCAGGCTAATTAATAAACTGGTACGCTGAGTTAATATTATGTTAACGAAATGTATTCCCTGGGGTTGTGATGACGACAAATAATAATTTCAGAGGTGGATCCTTGAATAAGGTTTGGCTTAACCGCTACCCGGCCGACGTTGCGGCTGAAATAAATCCCGACCGCTATCAATCCCTGGTTGATATGTTTGAGCAGGCTGTCACTCGCTACGCTGACAAACCTGCTTTTATCAACATGGGGGAGGTGATGACCTTCCGTAAACTGGAAGAGCGCAGCCGGGCATTTGCCGCGTACCTTCAGCAGGGGCTGGGCCTGAAAAAAGGCGACCGCGTGGCGCTGATGATGCCTAACCTGCTGCAGTATCCTGTCGCGCTGTTCGGCATTCTGCGCGCCGGTATGGTGGTGGTTAACGTTAACCCGCTCTATACCCCGCGAGAGCTGGAGCACCAGCTGAATGACAGCGGGGCCAGCGCGATTGTGATCGTGTCAAACTTTGCCCACACGCTGGAGAAAGTGGTCGAAAAAACCCAGGTGAAACACGTCATCCTGACTCGCCTGGGGGACCAGATCTCCGGGCCGAAGGGGACGCTGGTTAACTTCGTGGTGAAGTACATCAAGCGTCTGGTGCCGAAATACCATCTGCCGCACGCCATCTCTTTCCGTCGGGCGCTGCAAAGCGGTTACCGCATGCAGTACATCAAACCTGAAATTATCAATGGCGATTTAGCCTTCCTGCAGTACACCGGCGGCACAACCGGCGTAGCTAAAGGCGCCATGCTGACGCACCGTAATATGCTGGCCAACCTCGAGCAGGTCAGGGCGGCATACAGCCCGCTGCTGCACGAAGGTAAAGAGCTGGTGGTGACTCCGCTGCCGCTGTACCACATTTTTGCTCTGACCATTAACTGCCTGCTGTTTATCGACATGGGGGGGCAGAACCTGTTGATTACCAACCCACGCGACATTCCGGGGCTGGTAAAAGAGCTGGCAAAATATCCTTTCACAGCCATGACCGCCGTGAATACGTTGTTTAACGCGTTATTGAATAACAAAGAGTTCCAGCAGCTTGATTTTTCAAGCCTTCACCTCTCTGCGGGTGGCGGTATGCCCGTCCAGCACGCGGTTGCCGAACGTTGGGAAAAACTCACGGGCCGCTTCCTGCTTGAAGGCTATGGCTTGACGGAATGTGCCCCGCTGGTCAGCGCGAACCCGCATGATATGGATTATCACAGCGGATCTATTGGCCTGCCGGTGCCGTCCACCGATGTGAAGCTGGTAGACGATCAGGGCAATGAAGTGTCGCCCGGTGAGCCTGGCGAACTGTGCGTTAAAGGCCCGCAGGTAATGCTGGGCTACTGGCAGCGACCGAAAGAAACGGATGAAATCCTTAAAGACGGCTGGCTGCGCACCGGGGATATTGCGGTGATCAACGAAGAAGGCTTCATGAACATCGTTGACCGCAAAAAAGACATGATCCTCGTTTCCGGCTTCAACGTTTATCCGAACGAAATTGAAGATGTAGTCATGCAGAACGAAGGCGTGCTTGAAGTCGCTGCGGTGGGTGTTCCTGCCGGGGTGAGCGGTGAGCAGGTGAAAATCTTTGTGGTGAAAAAAGATCCTGCCCTGACGGAAGAGGCGCTGATCGCCTTCTGTCGTCGCCAATTAACCGGCTATAAAGTGCCTAAACTGATTGAATTCCGCACGGAACTGCCAAAATCGAACGTCGGGAAAATTTTACGACGAGAACTGCGTGACGAAGCGGGCAAGACAGGCAACAATAACGCCTGAGCTCCAAGTCACTCGTCCTGATGCCGGTTCGCCGGCATTTTTTATGGGCGCAACCTAAGAGAACTGAATTTGACTTACCAGATGATTACTACCGATGAAGGGCTGGCCGCCGTATGCCAGGCCGCTCGTCAGTTCCCCGCGCTGGCGCTGGACACCGAATTTGTTCGCACCAGAACCTATTACCCGCAGCTGGGGCTGATCCAGCTTTATGACGGCCAGCAGGTTTCGCTGATCGATCCTTTAGCCATCGGCGACTGGTCGCCGTTCAAGGCGTTGTTGCAGGATCCTGACACCATCAAGTATCTGCATGCGGGCAGTGAAGATCTCGAAGTCTTCCTGAATGCCTTTGGCATGCTGCCTGATCCGTTTATTGATACGCAGATTCTGGCGTCCTTTACTGGCCGCCCGCTGTCCTGCGGTTTTGCCACCATCGTTGAGTCCTATACCGGTATTGTGCTGGATAAAAGTGAATCCCGTACCGACTGGCTGGCGCGTCCGCTCACGGAGAGGCAGTGTGAATACGCCGCAGCAGATGTGCTTTATTTGCTGCCTATCGCTGAGAAATTGATGGCCGAAACGGAAGCAGCGGGCTGGATAGGCGCGGCTCTCGATGAGTGCCATCTGATGTGCTCCCGTCGTCGCGATCAGCTCGATCCGGAAGAAGCCTGGCGCGAAATAGGCAATGCCTGGCAGCTGCGTACCCGACAGCTGGCCTGCCTCAAAAAGCTGGCGGCCTGGCGCTTGCGTAAAGCCCGCGAGCGCGACATGGCGGTGAACTTTGTCGTCCGCGAAGAAAACCTGTGGCAGGTGGCGAGATACATGCCTGGCTCGTTGGGCGAACTGGACTCGCTTGGCCTGAGCGGCAGCGAAATTCGCTTCCACGGCAAAACGCTTATCGCCCTGGTGGCCGAGGCGCAGGCGCTGCCGGAGAGTGAGCTGCCGCAGCCGCTGCAAAACCTGGTGGATATGCCGGGCTACCGCAAAGTGTTTAAGGCCATTAAAGCCCTGGTGCAGGAAGTGAGCGAGGCTAAAGGGCTGAGCGCCGAATTACTGGCCTCCCGCCGCCAAATCAATCAGCTGTTAAACTGGCACTGGAAATTGAAACCGCAAAGCGTGGCTCCGGAATTAATTAGCGGCTGGCGGGCAGAATTAATGGCAGAGGCGTTAACGAAATTGCTGGTGGAATACTGATTATTTATATGACCTGGGAATAATTACAGTATTGTTCTCGGGTTTGAATATATTGGCAGGCTGCAACAAGAATGAACTTAATAAACGTTAAGTGACTGCATAAAAATAAAACCCCCTGACAAATGCAGGGGGGTTTTTATTCATGCCGACTTACTGGCTTCTTCCGCTTCCGGGAGCGTCACGTTCAGCTCCAGAATCGAAATATCTCCATCCCGCTGCTCGAGCTGGACGCTGACCATTTCCGGGTCAATTTGCACGTATTTGCAAATCACGTCGAGAATGTCCTTGCGCAGCTGCGGCAGGTAATGCGGTTCCGCATCGCTACGGCGACGCTCAGCTACGATGATCTGTAAACGCTCTTTCGCGATGTTGGCGGTGTTCTTTTTTCGTGACAGAAAAAAGTCGAGTAATGCCATAACTTATCCTCCGAACAGGCGTTTCAGGAAACCCTTCTTCTCTTCTTCAATGAAGCGGAAAGGGCGTTCTTCGCCGAGCAGGCGTTCCACGGTATCGGCGTAGGCTTTGCCTGCATCCGATTCACCGTCAAGAATCACCGGCTCGCCCTGGTTGGACGCACGCAGCACTGACTGGTCTTCAGGGATAACGCCAACCAGCGGAATGCGCAGAATTTCGAGCACGTCTTCCATGCTCAGCATATCGCCTTTATTGACGCGACCTGGGTTGTAGCGGGTCAGCAATAAATGCTCTTTAATCGGCTCTTCACCGTTTTCAGCGCGGCGGGATTTGGACGACAGAATGCCGAGGATTCGGTCTGAGTCACGCACCGAGGAGACTTCCGGGTTGGTGGTGATAACCGCTTCATCCGCGAAGTACAGCGCCATCAGCGCGCCGGTTTCGATACCTGCCGGGGAGTCACAAACGATAAACTCGAAGTCCATGTTTTTCAGGTCTTCCAGCACCTTGGCCACGCCTTCGCGGGTCAGAGCGTCTTTATCGCGGGTTTGTGAAGCAGGCAGGATATAGAGCTGTTCAGTGCGTTTATCGCGGATAAGCGCCTGATTCAGCGTGGCATCGCCCTGAATCACGTTAACGAAATCGTACACAACGCGGCGTTCGCAGCCCATGATCAGGTCAAGGTTACGCAGACCAATGTCGAAATCAATAACGACGGTTTTTCTTCCCTTTTGGGCCAGCCCCGTAGCGATGGCCGCGCTGGACGTGGTCTTACCGACGCCCCCTTTACCCGATGTAACAACAATAATGCGTGCCATAAAGGATTTCCTTGTTAAAAGGGCTTAATTCAAAGATTGAACGGAGAGCGCACCACTCGCCAGATTCAGGCGAGCCGCTTTTCCATAATAATCGGCTGGGATCTGTTCGCTCAGCCAGTACTCGCCCGCAATAGAGACAAGCTCTGCTACCAGGTTAGTACAAAATATTTGTGCATCACGATCGCCGCTTGCGCCAGCCAGCGCACGGCCACGCATCATGCCATAAATATGAATATTACCATCTGCTATCAGTTCTGCACCGGCGCTGACGTGATTGGTCACAATCAAGTCACAGTTTGGCGCATAAATGCGCTGCCCGGAACGGACCGGAGTATCAATTAAACGCGTTTTTGTGATCGGTGTAACATCCGGCTCGGTGACCACCACGGGCTCAGCAGGTGCGGCTTTTGGCGTTCTTGCGGCCTTTTCTTTCCCTTCGGTCAGCAAGGGCAGGCCAGCGCGCTCAATTTCAGCCTTTAAAGCTTCATCTTTACAGCCGCTGATACCCACTACGCGCAGGCCGGTTGCGGTGACGGCCTGTTGTACTTTCTTCCAGTTGACGGAACCATCGAGACTGGCGACGTTAACGACCACCGGGGCATTCTTTAAGAATGCGGGAGCCTGGGCGATTTTATCTTCCAGAGCCTGGCGAATAACCTCAGGTTGTGCATCATGCAAATGAACCACAGATAAGGTAAAACTGCTGCCCTTTAACTCGATTGGCGTGTTTGACATCCTGGCCTTACTCAATTCAGTTTCAATCCCCACTATTGTGGGACGATATTCCGAAGTACACTAGGCATGTTATAGTCCAGCTTATATTCAGGCAAGCCACTCGCTGGCGAAAATAGAGTAAAAAAAATGTTTTGTGTGATCTACCGAAGTACTAAACGTGACCAGACATATCTTTATGTCGAAAAAAAAGACGATTTCTCCCGAGTGCCGGAAGAGCTGATGAAAGGCTTTGGCAAACCGGTCCTGTCGATGCTGTTGCCGCTGGACGGCAGCAAAAAACTGGCCAATGCCGATTTGGATAAAGTGAAACAGGCGCTGGAAACTGAGGGCTATTATTTACAGATCCCACCTCCGGTAGAAAGTTTGCTGACAATGCACCTGGAAAAGAGTCCTAAAAAATAACTTTCGGACTGAAGGTAAATCTTTTCTATGTATTCACACGGAAAATGTGTGAAACACATTATTGAAGAAATGATGATGAAAAATGCAGCTTTGCGTTACACCTTCAGCGCCTTAATACTTTCCAGCGGGGCCGGTTATCTCCCCGCTGCTGAGGCGGCACCCGTAGTCGCCTCAGCTCCTCAAAGCCGCACGCCTGAAGCCACCACGCTGGCTGAACAAGGGCGCAACCCCGCTGAATTCCCGGCTTACGTCGAAAAGTTAAAGCAACAAGCCAGAGCAGAGGGCATCACCAATGCGACGCTGGCAAAAGCCTTTGCCAATATTCATTTTGTCGATCGGGTAATTCAATCCGATCGCAATCAGCTGGAAAAGAAAATAACGCTGGATGACTATTTAAAACGCGTTATTACTCCCGCCAAAATCAAACAGGCGCGTAGCCTGGCCCGCCAGCACCGGGCAGATCTGGAAAAAGTCAGCGCCAACAGTGGCGTGCAGAGTCGCTACATCGTCGCGCTGTGGGCACTGGAAAGTAACTTCGGCAGGCTGCAGGGCAAAGAAGATGTCATTTCTGCTTTAGCGACGCTCGCTTTTGAGGGACGTCGTGAAGCTTTTTTCACCAACGAGCTGATGGCGGCGCTGAAAATTATCCAGAGAGGTGATGTTAGCGCGACACAGATGAAAGGCTCATGGGCCGGGGCGATGGGGCAAAACCAGTTTATGCCGAGTTCGCTGCTGCGCTACGGCAAAGACGGCGATGGCGACGGCAAAATTGATATATGGAATAACACCCGCGACGTTTTCGCTTCCACGGCTAACTACCTGGCGGTAGAGGGCTGGCAGCGTGGTGGGGCGTGGGGCTATGAAGTGAAATTGCCTGCAGGCTTTAATACTTCGCTGCTGGGCACAAGCCCGGGGCAGGGCAAGTCCCTGGCCCAGTGGAAAAAACTAGGCGTGACGCTGCCAAAAGGCTCCCATCTTCCAACGTCATCAAAGAAAGCCTGGCTGGTGAAGCCAGACGATGGTTTGGATCGTTCGTTCCTGGTCTATAACAACTTCCGCACCCTGATGCACTGGAACCGTTCTTACTACTTTGCCATTAGTATCGGCAAAATGGCGGATGCCATCGCAGATAAATAAGGCACGCTTAGAAACACTTCCCCGGTATTCAGCAGGCATTTTTTTATCTAGTATCAAAGGCAGTTAACACACACGACACAGAGGAAAGGCATGTATCAACATCATAACTGGCAGGGTGCGCTGCTTGATTTTCCGGTAAACAAAGTAGTCTGTGTTGGCAGCAACTATGCCAAACATATTAAAGAGATGGGCAGTGCGACGCCGGACGAACCGGTGGTGTTTATCAAGCCTGAAAGCGCCCTGTGCGATATTCGCCAGCCGCTGGCGTTACCACAGGAATTCGGCTCCGTGCATCATGAGGTAGAGCTGGCCATTCTGATCGGCTCAACCCTTAAGCAGGCAAGCGAAGAGCACGTGCAAAAAGCCATCGCCGGCTATGGTGTTGCGCTGGACCTTACGCTGCGCGATCTGCAGGCCAAACTGAAAAAAGCTGGCCAGCCGTGGGAAAAAGCCAAGGGCTTCGATAACTCTTGCCCAATCTCCGGGTTTATCCCTGCGGCACAGTTCACTCACGATCCGCAAAACACCCCGCTGGAGCTGAAGATCAACGGTGAAATTCGCCAGCAGGGCAATACCGAAGACATGATCCACAAAATCGTGCCGCTGATTGCCTACATGAGCAAATTCTTTACCCTGCGCGCGGGGGATGTGATCCTGACCGGTACACCAGAAGGCGTAGGCCCGCTGCTTAGCGGCGATGAGCTGGAAGTGAGCTTTGCCGGTCACAGCCTGACGACGCGCGTTTTATAAACAATTTGCCGCTTCAGGGCGGCAAAACTTGCATCCGGGTGTCAGACTGTTTATAAGGTGCAGCTTAATTTTTAAATGCAGGAACCGCTATGACACCCACTCCTTTTTGGCAAAGTAAAACTCTCGACGAAATGAGCGACGCCGAGTGGGAATCCCTGTGCGACGGCTGCGGCCAGTGCTGCCTGCATAAGCTGATGGACGAAGACACCGACGAGATTTATTTCACCAACGTCGCCTGTAAGCAGCTCAATATCAAAACCTGTCAGTGCAAGAACTACGCCCGCCGCTTTGAATACGAGCCGGACTGCATCAAACTCACTCGCGACAATTTGCCGACTTTTGAGTGGCTGCCGCACACCTGCGCTTACCGCCTGCTGGCCGAAGGCAAACCGTTGCCGGAATGGCACCCGCTGATTACCGGTTCAAAAGCCGCCATGCACGGTGAGCGCATTTCCGTGCGTCATATCGCGGTGAAAGAGTCCGAGGTTCGTGACTGGCAGGATCACATTCTCAACAAGCCCGAATGGGCTGACTAGCGCATTTCGATGCTGGTCGGGAATGAAAATAAATCCTTTATATAACCAATCTTGTGATAGGATAGAGTTTCAATAACCAAAATAAGAGAGTTTTTATCCTGAATTTAACATTCCAGTGTCCGTCATGTGGCGGATCGCAGTATCGCACCTCCCCCTACGATGTCCGAGAATCAAATCCCCATGGCGCAGTCTGTATCTTTTGCAAATCCGCAATGCAGGCGTCCGCTCATCGTCCGTTAAATGCGACCTTCTCCGGTTTTAGCCCGCTGGGGCAACAGTCTTTGGCTTCTTCCCGGCCGCGCTGTTAAGATTCCGTCCTCAAAGGAGGAAAAATGGAAAAACTAACAACTATCCTGGGTATATTGCTGCTCAGCGGCTGTGCGACGGCAGTGCGTGAGGCACCGAAGCCTCCGCACAGCGTAGGCATGGCGAACCCGGCTTCGGTTTACTGCCAGGCCAAAGGCGGGAAATCTGTGATGGTGAAAACGCCTGAGGGCGAAAGAAGTGACTGCCTGCTGCCAGGCGGGGAAAGAATTGATGAATGGGCTTTGTACCGGCGCGATCATTCCTGAAAAAAATAACCCACCGAAAGGTGGGTTATTGCTATCGGGCGTTCGCGAAATTAACGGCCAAACAGATCGCGACGCTTAGGTTTGAAGAACTGGGCAATCAGCACCAGCACCGCGATTACCAGGAACACCGCGAAGATCCCGAGCAGCCACTGCACCATATCCAGCGACAGGAATTCCCACTGGCGAACGGAGCAGTCACCGCTGGCAACGAAGACCTGCGGTAGCCATTTATCCAGCGGCAGCCAGCTTGGGAAGCGAGCGAAGAAATCACAGGTCACAAACGGAGAAGGGTGAAGCTGCAGCATGGTGTGCTCCCATGCCAGCTGAACGCCTTTCCCTGCGCTGTAGAGCCAGATGGCCAGGGCGCCATAGCGAAGCGGGCTTTTAGGGGCTATCGCGCCCACGATGCCTGCCCCCATCACGCCAAACAGCGCACAACGTTCATAAATACACATCACACAAGGTTTCAGCCCCATAACGTGCTGGAACCACAATGCCACCATCTCAAGCGCAAATGCCGTAAAGGCTAAAAGCAGCCAGGCGGTGCGCCCAAGAGAGCATTGGTTTAAATATCGCAACATAATCAGTTTCCCTGCAGCATGCGTAGAATCGGCAGTGTAAACCAATTCCCTTTTTGCGCCAGTAGCGCAGATGAAAATAACGCAGTAATCGGATGTTTATAAGGAAAAAATTTGTAACGGGAAGCGGACTTCCCGTCAAATTGCCTTAGTGTGGTACAACCAGAGCGTTCGGTGTATTCAGCCAGCCGCTGTCCAGCATCCACTGTGTAGCAGGCGCCAGGTTATATTCCACGCACAGCAGGCCCACAAGGGTCAGCACCAGCGTGTAGGGCAGCGCCATCACAACCATGCGGCCATAAGAGAGGCGAATCAGCGGCGCCAGCGCAGAGGTCAGCAGGAACAGGAACGCGGCCTGGCCGTTTGGCGTTGCCACCGAAGGCAGGTTTGTACCGGTATTGATAGCCACCGCCAGTAGTTCGAACTGCTGCATATTGATGGCGCCATTCTGCAGCGCAGTTTTTGCCTCGTTGATATAAACAGTACCGACAAAGACGTTGTCGGAAATCGAGGATAGCAGGCCGTTGAAGATATAAAACAGCGACAGCTGAGCGTGCGGGGAGGCGTCAAGCACGTACTGAATAATTGGGCTAAACAGATGCTGGTCGATGATAACCGCCACGATGGTGAAGAAAACGGTCAGCAGGGCGGTAAACGGCAGCGCTTCGGTAAAGGCTTTGCCGATAGCATGCTCGTCGGTAACCCCGCACAGCGATGTCGCCAGAATAATCACCGTCAGGCCAATCAGACCAACTTCTGCCAGATGGAAGGCCAGAGCGATAATCAGCCAGACGCCAATCAGCGCCTGGATCAGCAGCTTCATCTTGTCCTGCTTTGTTCGCTTCCTGGTGCTCTGAGCATCAAAGTCATACAGGATCCCACGCACTTTTTCCGGCAGCGTTTGCCCGTAGCCGAACACTTTAAAGCGTTCCAGCAGAATGCAGGTGAGCAGGCCACAAATCAGCACCGGCACGGTCACCGGCATCATGCGCAGGAAGAAATCGCCGAAGTGCCAGCCAGCGTTTTTAGCAATGATCAGGTTTTGCGGCTCGCCAACCATGGTCATTACGCCGCCCAGCGCGGTACCGACGCCAGCGTGCATCATCAGGCTGCGCAGGAAAGCGCGGAATTGCTCAAGCACCTCGCGGCTGTCGCTCCGAATATGGCTGTCGTCCTGAACGTTGCTGTCATCCTGTGCTTCAGATGCTACGCGGTGATAGATGCTGTAGAAGCCCACGGCGACGCTAATGACAACGGCCACGACCGTCAAGGCATCAAGGAAGGCGGAAAGAAACGCGGCGGCGACGCAAAAGGCCAGCGACAGCGCAACTTTAGACCGGATCCCCAACAGCAGGCGGGTGAAGAGCAGCAACAGGAGCTGCTTCATGAAATAAATCCCGGCCACCATAAACATCAGCAGCAGCAGCACTTCGAGGTTTGAAGCAATTTCAGCACGAACGCGATCGGGGCTGGTCATGCCGACCAGCACGGCCTCAATGGCCAGCAGGCCACCCGGCAGCAGCGGGTAGCATTTCAGCGCCATCGCCAGCGCAAAAATAAACTCCACCACCAGCATCCATCCCGCGATAAACGGGCTGACAAACCAAAAGACTAGCGGATTAAGCACTAAAAAGAGAAGCAGCGTCAGTTTGTACCAGTCAGGTGATTGACCCAGAAAATTGCGGTACAACGCCCGCCCAAAGGACATTTCCATCGTATAGTTACCATTATCCGTTGTATTATGTTGATGTTTAAAAAGATAACGCTTCAGGGTACTCGTTTATGGCGCACGCGATCAAGCCGAAGGAAATCCTGAGTTAAGGCGTTTATCGTCAAAATTCAACGCCGATCCCGCATTTGCGCGTCGCCCCCGCTATCTGGCGCGCATGGCATCTGGTATGATGAGTCCAATTTGCAAAACCTGAGTAATGGAAATCTTACTATGGTCATTAAGGCGCAGAGCCCAGCGGGTTTCGCGGAAGAGTATATTATAGAAAGTATCTGGAACAGCCGTTTTCCGCCGGGTTCTATTCTGCCGGCAGAGCGTGAACTTTCAGAACTGATTGGCGTTACGCGTACCACTTTACGTGAAGTGCTTCAGCGTCTGGCACGCGACGGCTGGCTGACAATTCAGCACGGGAAGCCGACGCGGGTGAACAATTTCTGGGAAACCTCGGGCTTAAACATTCTGGAAACGCTGGCTCGTCTCGATCACGACAGCGTGCCGCAGTTGATTGATAATCTGCTTTCGGTGCGAACCAATATCTCCACGATATTTATTCGTACGGCGATTCGTCAGTATCCAGATAAAGCGCAGGAAGTGCTGGCCACGGCTAGCAAAGTTGAAGACCACGCGGACGCCTTTGCTGAGCTGGATTACAACATTTTCCGCGGCCTGGCGTTTGCGTCTGGTAACCCAATTTATGGGCTGATCCTGAACGGAATGAAAGGGCTGTACACCCGCATCGGGCGTCACTACTTCTCCAATCCTGAAGCCCGTAGTCTGGCGCTGGGCTTCTACCACCGCCTGGCAGAAATCTGCCAGCAGGGGCTTCACGAGCAGGTCTTTGATACCGTGCGTAACTACGGTCGCGAGAGCGGCGAGATTTGGCACCGTATGCAGAAAAACCTGCCTGGCGATTTGGCGATGCACAGTCGCTAGGCAAGCATAAAAAACGCTTCCAGAAGGAAGCGCTACAGACTGTTGACAAACCTCTGGTGATATAAGAAATAACAGAGGGCTCGTTAAAAAACAGGAAAATCAATTCATTGATTTTCGGCTAATTTAAACGCTTCCCCAGGGAAGCGTTTTTTTTCACTCTTACAGCGGGTTTCGCTGCGGGCAGCGCTCCAGCAGTTCCACGCTACCATCCGCATTTTGCTGCTCCAGCACGACGTCAAAGCCCCACAGGCGATGCACATGCTTGAGCACTTCTCTGCGCCCTTTATCCAGCGGGGCGCGGTTGTGCGGGATGTAGCGCAGCGTTAGCGAACGATCCCCGCGCAAATCTACATCCCAAACCTGAATATTTGGCTCGAGGTTGCTCAGGTTGTACTGGGCCGATAGCTGGGAACGTATTTCCCTGTATCCCTCTTCGTTGTGGATGGCCGAAATTTCCAGGTAATTATTGCGGTCATCGTCCAGCACGGTGAACAGGCGGAAGTCGCGCATCAGCTTAGGCGACAGGAACTGACTGATAAAGCTTTCGTCCTTGAAGTCACGCATGGCGAAATGCAGCGTTTCCAGCCAGTCTTTGCCGGCAATATCCGGGAACCAGTAGCGGTCTTCTTCGGTCGGCGACTGGCAAATACGTTTGATATCCTGGAACATGGCGAACCCCAGCGCGTAGGGGTTAATGCCGTTGTACCACGGGCTGTTATAGGGCGGCTGGAACACCACGTTGGTATGACTGTGCAAAAACTCCAGCATAAAGCGGTCGCTGACTTTGCCCTCGTCATACAGGTGATTGAGAATGGTGTAGTGCCAGAAGGTGGCCCAGCCCTCGTTCATGACCTGGGTCTGTTTTTGCGGATAAAAATACTGGCTCACCTTGCGCACAATACGCAGGATCTCACGCTGCCACGGCTCCAGCAGCGGGGCATTCTTCTCCATAAAATACAGCAGATTCTCCTGCGGCTCCGAAGGGAAGCGGTGGGCGGATTCTGCGGTTTTTTCCTCTTCCTTACGCGGCAGCGTGCGCCAGAGCGTATTCACCTGGCTTTGCAGATACTCTTCCCGGCTTTTCTGGCGCGCTTTCTCCTCCTGCAGGGATATCTTCTGCGGGCGTTTATAGCGGTCTACGCCGTAGTTCATCAGCGCATGGCAGGAGTCCAGCAGGCGCTCTACCTCATCAACCCCGTAGCGCTCTTCACACTGCGTAATGTAATTTTTGGCGAAAATCAGGTAGTCGATTATCGAGCTGGCATCCGTCCAGCTGCGGAACAGGTAGTTGTTTTTAAAGAAAGAGTTGTGCCCGTAACAGGCATGCGCAATCACCAACGCCTGCATGGTGATGGTGTTCTCTTCCATCAAATAGGCAATGCACGGGTTAGAGTTGATGACGATCTCATACGCCAGCCCTTGCTGCCCGTGCTTGTACAGGCGCTCGGTTTCGATGAATTTTTTGCCAAAAGACCAGTGCGGGTAGTTAATCGGCATCCCGACGCTGGAATACGCGTCCATCATCTGCTCTGAAGTAATGACCTCAATCTGGTGGGGATAGGTGTCCAGGCGGTAGAGCTTTGCTACCCGGTCAATCTCGGCCAGGTAAATGTCCAGTAGCTCAAACGTCCAGTCGGGGCCGTCACTCAGACGGGTGGGATCCTTTGTGGCGAAATCAGTTACGTTAGCCATCAGCGCGCCCTCATTGTTTTCGACTTTCTCTGGATGGAAAGCCTCATTCTCAAGAATAGACAACTCCTGAAAGATAGCGCCGACAAGTAAAATTTTTTCTTCGCGATTTATTGATCTCAATAGCGGGCTTTTAGCGCGTCACTTAGCATTTTATTTTGACGAAAATGTTTTCCCGTACAGGAGATGCTAATTATCCCGCTCCAGCGCTGGCGGGCAGGTTTGTGAGTTTAGTCACCATAATAAAGCCATATGTTGAATAACATATTCAACTGAGTTATCAATATGTAATCAGAAGATTATTCTTTTAGCTAATTGCGGAGCAGATATGCGTGTTGTGGTGCTGGGAAGTGGTGTCGTCGGCGTGGCGAGCGCCTGGTATTTACGTCAGGCCGGGCATGAAGTCACTGTCATCGATCGCGAATCAGGGCCGGCGCAGGAAACTAGCGCGGCCAACGCCGGGCAGATCTCTCCGGGGTATGCTGCTCCGTGGGCGGCACCGGGCGTCCCGTTAAAAGCCATTAAGTGGATGTTCCAGCGCCACGCGCCGCTGGCTATCAGCCTCGACGGAACCCAGTTCCAGCTCAAGTGGATGTGGCAGATGCTGCGCAACTGCGATACCCGGCATTACATGGAAAATAAAGGCCGCATGGTACGCCTGGCGGAGTACAGCCGTGATTGCCTGAAAGAATTGCGCCACGCCACAGGCATCCAGTATGAAGGCCGGCAGGGCGGGACGCTGCAGCTGTTCCGCACCGAGCAGCAGTATGAAAGCGCGGCCAAAGACATCGCCGTCTTGAAAGACGCAGGCGTGCCGTATGAGCTGCTGGAAGCCAGCCAGCTTAACCGCGTTGAACCCGCGCTGGCGGACGTAGCCCACAAGCTGACCGGCGGCCTGCGTTTACCGAACGATGAAACCGGTGACTGCCAGCTGTTTACCCAAAACCTGGCGCGGATGGCGGCGGAAGCCGGCGTTGAGTTTCGCTTCAATACGCCGGTTGATCGTCTGCTTTACGACAGCCAGCAAATCAGCGGCGTACAGTGCGGCCAGGAAGTGGTGAAGGGGGATGCCTACGTCGTGGCATTCGGGTCCTATTCCACTGGCCTGCTCAAGGGCATCGCCGATATTCCTGTCTATCCTTTGAAAGGTTACTCCCTGACAATTCCTATTGCCGACGAACAGGGCGCGCCGGTTTCAACCATTCTGGATGAGACCTACAAGATCGCTATTACCCGCTTTGACAACCGCATCCGCGTGGGAGGCATGGCAGAAATCGTCGGTTTTAACACTGAACTGCTGCAGCCGCGCCGTGAAACGCTGGAAATGGTCGTCAGGGATCTCTATCCGCGCGGCGGGCACGTCGAGCAGGCCACGTTCTGGACCGGGCTGCGTCCGATGACGCCAGACGGGACGCCAATTGTAGGGCGTACGCCGTTCAAGAATCTCTGGCTTAATACCGGACACGGCACGCTAGGCTGGACAATGGCATGCGGTTCGGGCCAGATGCTGAGCGACCTGATCTCCGGGCGCACTCCGGCTATCCCAAGCGAGGATTTAGGCATCGCACGCTACGCGCCTGGTTTTACGCCACTGAGCGCCCGCCACCTCCATGGCGCACATAACTAAAAGGAGCCGTCATGTCCCGTCCTGTGGTAGCGACGCTGGATCTCAGCGCGCTGCGCAATAATCTTGAAGTGGTGCGCAGAGCCGCCCCGCGTTCGCGTGTCTGGTCGGTCGTTAAGGCCAACGCATATGGCCACGGTCTCGACCGTATCTGGTCGGCGTTAGGCGCGACCGATGGTTTTGCCATGCTGAATCTCGAGGAGGCCATTTTGCTGCGTGAGCGCGGCTGGAAAGGGCCGATCCTGATGCTGGAAGGGTTCTTCCATGCCGATGAGCTGGCGCTGTTCGACAAATACCGGCTGACCACCAGCCTGCACAGCAACTGGCAGGTGAAGGCGATAGCCAACGCGAAGCTGAGCGCGCCGCTGGATGTTTATCTCAAAATCAACAGCGGGATGAATCGTCTCGGGTTTACGCCCGATCGCGTGCACGGCATCTGGCAAAAACTCCGTTCTATCCCGAATGTGGGCGAACTGACCCTGATGGCGCATTTTGCCGATGCCGAGCAGCCAGAAGGCATTACAGAGCCGATGAAGCGCATTGCACAGGCGGCGGAGGGGATTGACGCCCCTCGCTCGCTGTCAAACTCGGCGGCTACGCTGTGGCACCCGGAGGCGCATTTTGACTGGGTTCGCCCGGGGATAATCCTTTATGGCGCCTCTCCGAGCGGGCAATGGCAGGATATCGCCACCAGCGGCCTTCAGCCGGTAATGACGTTGAGCAGCGAAATTATCGGCATTCAGAACCTGAAGGCAGGCGATACCGTGGGCTACGGCAGCCGCTACACCGCCAGAGGCGAGCAGCGAATCGGGATTGTGGCTGGTGGCTATGCGGACGGCTACCCGCGTATTGCGGCGGATGGAACGCCGGTCATGGTGGATGGCGTCATGACCAGCCTGGTGGGCAAAGTATCGATGGATATGATCGCTGTAGACCTGACGCCTTGCCCGCAGGCGGGTATCGGCAGCCCGGTTGAGCTGTGGGGCAAAAACGTCAAAATTGACGATGTCGCCAGCGCCGCGGGTACGGTTGGCTATGAGCTAATGTGTGCGTTAGCGCCGAGAGTGCCGGTGGTGATGAGTTAACGTTTCTGCTTCTCTCGAGATGTTGTCTCGCTGTCATCTTGCTTGATGACAGGCACTGAATTTAACCGCATAATCGCTTCTGGTTTTTTTACCCTCACCCTAACCCTCTCCCAGAGGGAGAGGGGATAAAGAAGGTTTCCGCTGTTTTTTTCCCCCTCTCCCTCTGGGAGAGGGCCGGGGTGAGGGGAGACTACTCCTCTTCTTCCTCAGCCACCCGGACACCAATCTTACGCACCAGGTTGTCCTCTTTCTCGGCCACCGTCCAAATCATTCCGGCAAACTCCACCTGGTCGCCAACCACCGGCGCGCCGCCGAGCATCCCCAGCACAAAATCACCTAACGATTGCTGAGTATCTACTTCTTCATCCAGCGTCAGGCCGTAAATGGTCGCCACGTCGGAGAACTGGGCGCTGGCTTCCAGAATAAAGTCGCCAAAGAAACGCTGATCCAAATCCACCGGCGGCGACTGGCTAAACAGTTTCCCCAGCGCGGGAAGATCGCGTTCCCGGCCAATAACGCAAAGTACATCGCCTTCTCGCAGGCGGGTGCTGCCCGTTGGGTGAAGCAGTACGTTATTGCGGAACAGCGCGGCAATACGCGTTTCTTCTGGCATATGCAGGTCACGCAGGGCGGCACCCACGCACCATTTCTCTTCGCTTAGCTGGTAGACAAACTGTTCCCACGGATTGTCAGGATGAATATCCAGACCCACGCGCGAAACGGGCCAGCCTACTGGCGGCACGACGACTTTGGCTTTTTTGGCGGCCCAGCCCAGCGACGTGCCCTGGAGCAGCAGAGACACCAGCACCACAAAGAAGGCCACGTTGAAGAACAGGCGGGCGTTATCCAGCCCGGCCATCATCGGGAACACCGCCAGGATGATCGGCACTGCGCCTCGCAGCCCAACCCAGCTGATAAATACGCGCTCGCGCAGATTAAAACCGCGGAATGGCAGCAGACCGGCAAAAATCGACAGCGGGCGAGCAAAGAAGATCATCCACGCGGAAAGCAGGAGAGCAGGGACTGCAATTGGCAGCAGATCGGACGGGTTTACCAGTAAACCCAGCACCAGGAACATGCCGATTTGCGCCATCCAGGCCAGGCCGTCGAAGGTTTGCAGGATCCCGAAACGGTTGCGAATCGGGCGGTTGCCCATCACAAAGCCGCACAGATAAACCGCCAGAATACCGCTGCCGTCCAGCGCTGTCGTGACGCCAAATACCATAATCCCGCCGCTCAGGGCCAGCATCGGGTAAAGCCCGTGGGGTAAGGTTATGCGGTTAATCATTTGCAGCAGCAGATAGCCGCCGCCGAGACCAAGCACAATCCCCAGGCCAAATTGCTGAATGATATGCACGAGGAACAGCCAGCTCAGGCCGGTCTGGTGCTGCTGGATCATCTCAATCAGCGTGATGGTGAGAAACACCGCCATCGGGTCATTGCTGCCCGATTCAATTTCAAGCGTCGCGCCTACGCGTTCGTTCAGGCCTTTCCCACCGAGCAGGGAAAAGACCGCGGCGGCGTCGGTGGAGCCGACAATGGCGCCAATAAGCAGGCCGTCAATCAGGTTCAGGTTGAACAGCCAGGCGGCGGCAATCCCGGTCAGCCCGGAGGTAATTAATACCCCAACGGTTGCCAGCGAGAGCGCGGGGCCCAGCGCTACGCGAAACGAACTCGCCTGGGTTCTCATCCCGCCGTCAAGCAGGATCACCGCCAGCGCCAGGTTGCTGATCAGGTAGGCAAAGGGATAATTATCAAACGGGATACCGCCAAGGCCATCGATCCCGGCCAGCATGCCGATAGCCAGAAAGATAACCAGAATGGGAATGCCCAGACGAGAGGAGAAAGAACTTAATAAGATACTGCAAGTTACCAGAACGGAACCCAAAATAAACAGACTGACAATCGCCCCTGCGTCCAAAATCATTCGTCTCCTTTGTCTATGTTGTCGAATTGTAACATGTCATCTGTTACCCAAACGCTCAAAAAGGGCGCTTAAACCGGGCTTCTTTAGCGAAGTACCGGGTGTCCACTTAACGTCAGTCGGGAGGTAACGCCGTCGTGGGCCAGCTCGCCAAACGCGCCGAGCGGCAGCGTCACGGTTTGTGGTTCATGTCCAAAAGGCAAGCCGGAAAGGACAGGCACGTTCAGGCGCTGTTGCAGCGTTTTACGCATTACTTCAAAAGTATATCCTGCATCGTAATCCGTTGCGGTTGTACCGTTAAAACTTCCTAAAACAATCGCTTTCTGGCGTGACAGAATGCCCGCATGGTAAAGCTGCAGCAGCATGCGCTCAACGCGGAAGGGATGTTCGTTGATGTCTTCCACAACCAAAATACCGCCGTCTATTGGCGGCAAAAACGGCGTGCCGACCAGAGAGATTAGCATTGCGAGATTGCCGCCCCAAACCGTGCCGCTGGCCTGCATCGCGGGCGCATCGTTTTCCCAACTTAGCGTGAACGTCGGTTCGCTGAGCGCCTGCCAGAAGTGGCGCCAGGTATATTCATCCATTTCCTCGGCACCAAAATTTCCGGCCAGCATCGGGCCACTGAAGGTGATGGCTCCGCACTGTGCCAGCAGGGCCATCTGGAAAGCGGTGAAGTCGCTGTGACCGCAAATAATTTGTGGCCGGGCGCGAAGCGAAGCCCCAAGACGTGAAAAATCAATGTGCTCAAGCAGGCGGCTCACGCCGTAACCCCCGCGCACGGCCAGCACGATGTCCGTTTCCGACGGCAGCGCCGCCAGCTGATTAAGTTCAGCCAGTCGCTCACTGTCCGTGCCGGCAAAACGCTGAAAACGCCGGGTCACTGCCTGCTGATTGACGACCTGATGCCCATTCTCTTCCAGCCGACGAATGCCCCTGGCGGCGGCCTGTTGATTAATGCAGTAGCCGGACGGGGCGATTAAATGAATCAGAGACATGGCATTTCCTTGCTGAATATGAATTGGTTATCATGCCGCTATCGAGAGCGCTTGTCATCGCCGTTATGGCCGGCCACATCAATAAGGATAGAGGCGTGAAATTAAGAGGGTTTATCATTCTGGTGCTTTTTTTGGCCGGTTGCTCCAGCCATTCTCCGCAGCAGCAGGCGCCGTGGGATCCGACGATCCCCACCCAGCGGGCGCTGAACTGGATGCCGCTGACCGAACTCTCAGGCCAGCAATGGGGCGTTAGTCCGAGACTGATAACGGCAATTATTGCGGTAGAGTCGGGCGGCAATCCGCAGCTGGTTAGCGCCTCTAATGCCATCGGCCTGATGCAGATCAAAGGCTCCACGGCGGGCAAAGAGGTGTATCGCAATCAGGGCTTCAGAGGGCAGCCATCGGACAGTGAACTGAGAGAGCCGGCGCGTAATATCGATATCGGTACGGCTTATCTGAGTATTCTGGAACACGGCATTTTGCGGGGAATCAACGACCCGCAGGTGATGCAGTACGCGCTGATTGTTTCTTACGTGAACGGGGCGGGGGCGCTACTAAGAACCTTTGATTCCGACAGGCAGACCGCAATCGACAAAATTAACCGCCTGAGCCCGGATGAATTCTATCAGCATGTAGCAACCAACCATCCTGCGCCGCAGGCACCGCGCTACCTGTATAAGGTCACGCGGGCCATGAACGCCATTTAAGCTATTTCACGCGGTTGGCCTTTTCCCGGGCCGACCGCTCCAGCGAGAAAATAATCTTTTGCAGTTCGCGCTCGACCGCCGGGTTGACGTTTAAGAAACGAAAACTCAGGCGCGGAGTAGAAATGGTCTCGTTTTTACTGTCCACGACTTTTCGCTCTGAAACCATCACCAGCTGCATATCAAAGTAAAACTTGCCCCATTCCACGAGATCCATCTCTACGCGGCCAAAACGCAGCCCGGGTGCAAGGCCCGGCGGTAACGTGCCGTCCACCAGGGCGCCCATTCCACCAAGAGACAGGTCGCAGAGCCGGAAGGCAAACTGAGAACCGTCGGCAAGTTCGGTACGGCAATAATACTGGGGCTGCGTAGGCGCGGTAATGCGGAAATATTCCCGGCGCTGAACGAACCACAGCGATGGCGGCAGCGGCGTGGTAAACGCCGGGAGATTTTGATATTCCGTCGCTTTAAGGCCCGGCAGCGAGAATTCGACTTTTGCCCCCTGCGTTTCAGCGATGAAATCAATATCGTTGGCCTTCTGCACGGAAAGGTTTTCCCGCGCCTGGCTGCCAAAGTCCAGTACTATACGTTCCGCCGAGACATCGAGAATTTTGCTGATGAACTGCCCGTTAGACCATTCCAGCCTGACGGGAACCTGCTGTCTGTGTAAATCACGTAACACACCTAATACTGCCAGAGGAGACTGCTTCAGGAACTGATCGTTATAGTGACTCAAGGCTCAAGTCCTTGTTGTGTTTTCAGGTTGTGGTAACGAAGCTTATCGGCAAAACCGCACAAAACTTAATACAAATTTTTGACTATTTTTTCCTGAAAATGCGCATAACCAGGTGAGATTCATCACGTTTTTTTGCAACCGAACTATACTCTTTTTGACAGCAGGTCGCTGGCCGGGGCGCAGACAGCCTCGGGCGAGCCTGCTAAAGCTCACAATGTAGAAGAGGACGTTCTAAAATGGGTATCCTGGCCTGGATTATTTTTGGTCTTATCGCGGGTGTGGTAGCTAAGTGGATTATGCCTGGCAAAGACGGCGGCGGTATTATCCTCACCTGTATTCTGGGGATCGTGGGCGCGGTTGTCGGCGGCTGGGTGGCGACGGCATTGCACCTTGGCGGACCGGTAACCGGTTTTAACTGGCCAAGTTTCTTTGTGGCGGTGATTGGCGCCATTATTGTGCTGGCTATTTTCAGGATGGTACGACGGTAGAAAGTCATTCATTACAAAAAAACGGCCCTTCAGGGCCGTTTTTACGTTTAGCTTTCTATATAAGTTTAGAAATCGTAGCCCACGGTCGCAATGACTGAACGTTCCGCGCCCCAATAGCAATAGCCCGTCCCGTAGCAGCCCGCCACATAGTCACGGCCCGTCAGGTTGGTCGCATTGAGCTGCACAAACGCGCCTTTCAACGCCGGTGTCCATGCGCCCATGTCTGCCCGAACCATGGCATCCAGCAGCGTTACGGAAGGAACACGCAGGGTATTTTCGTTGTCGACCCATTGTTTGCCGATGTAGCGAATCCCTGCACCCAGGCTCAGGCCATAATCGGCTTTGAACGTGCTCCACAGGCTCGCCATTTGATTTGGCGTGACGTATGGCGTGTTGCCGTCATTACCGTCAATGGCGTCTTTATAGCGCACCCGGTTAAGGGTATAGCTGGCGATGGTTGACAGGCGTGGTGTCAACTGAGTGCGAGCTTCCAGCTCAAGTCCTTGCGAATGCACTTTGCCTGCCGGTTCAAAATATCCTCCCTGCACGTTACGGTTCCCCACATCTTTTTGGGTCAAATCGTAAACGGCGGCGCTATAAAGATCGCTGGTTCCCGCAGGCTGGTATTTTACGCCAGCTTCGTACTGTTCTGCGGTCGTGGGTTTCAGCAGCTTGCCTTCGGCATCGGAAAGTACCTGCGGTGTGACGGCCTGGCTGTAGCTCACATACGGCGAAATGCCGTTATCAAAGGCGTAAAGCAGGGAAGCGCGGCCGCTAAAGTGGTTGTCCGAGCGGTTGTCCGTCACGTCACTGTCGATCGCCGTCGCCACCAGATGGCTTTTAGTCACCAGATGATCGTAGCGGCCAGACAGCGTCATATGCCAGCGGTCCCACTTCATCTCATCCTGCAGATAAGCCCCGGTTTGCTCATACTGGCGGCGGCCTGATTTAACCAAAAGCCCCTGATTAATTGTCGCGTAGCCTGGGTCACGTGGATCGTAATAATAGTAACCGCCAACGCCACCAGAAACGCCGGTCCATGGGTTCAGGTTGGTGGTGTAGCCCGTTCCGTCGGTCAGATCGTTGGTGAACCGGTGATATTCCCCACCGAGCACCACTTTATGCTGCAGATCGCCGGTTGCGAAGTCGGCCTCCAGCTGATTGTCGATGGCCCAGGCATCCAGCGAGGAGTTTTCACGGCTGTAGTAGCGCGACAGTTCGTTATGCGCGGTATCTGCCCAACCAATTTGATAGGCCTGGCGTAGCGCTACGTTTGAGTGGGTATAGCTGGCGTTTGAGCGGAAAGACCAGACCTCATCGAAGACGTGAGCAAACTCGTAGCTGTAGATCTGCTGGTGGCGCTTAAAGGCGTCATCGCCCGGCTGTACGTCAGAAAAGCCAGTATCCAGCTTGCGTCCCGTGGTGGTGTAAAGGCTGCCGTCGCCCGGAACAGAACCGTGGTAGCCCCCGGACGGATCTTTTTCCAGGTAGGCTCTTAGCACCAGAGACGTTGTATCATCCGGCTGCCAAAGAAGGGACGGTGAAATAGCGTAACGTTCGTCACGCGTGTTGTCATACTGTGTATCACTATTTTTGGTCAGGCCGGTGATACGGAAGGCCCACTGGTCATTAATCGCGTTGGTGTAATCAAACGCCGTGCCGTTGGTATTGTGGTTGCCGTATATCGCCCGCACGTGGCCTTCTTCGACAAATTGCGGGCGTTTAGACGTTTCCATCACCAGGCCACCCGGAACAGTCTGGCCGTAAAGTGCGGAAGACGGGCCTTTGATGACGTCAAGGCGTTCCAGGAACCAGGGGTCGACCTGGACCACGTTAAAGCTGCCCGCATCGCTCATCAGGCGGAGGCCATCAAGGAAGATGTTATTCACGTCGCCGCCGTGGAAACCCCGTAATGCTACGGTATCGTAACGGGTTGCACCGCCGGAGAATCCGGTAAACACGCCCGGGGTATAGTTCAGCGCGCTATTAATGGTTTGCGCGCCCTGGTCTTCCATTTGCTGACAGGTCACGACGGAAATGCTTTGCCCGGTGGTGATCAGCGGCTCGTCGGTTTTGGTCGCGCCACGGGTTGTGGTGGCGGTATAACCTATTGTTGGAGAGATTGCGGTGTCAGCAGGTTTGGCGGTCACAACCAGTGTTTCTTCAGCCGATGAAGAAAAAGGAGCGATGAGCGCCAGCGTGCAGAGTAAAGCGGAGCGCTTTACGGTAAGGTCCTTTATCATTTTTTGTCCGGAAGTATTGAGATCATCATCCTGATGGAAGTCCTCCGCCGGCATGCGACGGGAAAACGCAGTTTTTAAATGCGTTTTCGAATGAGAATTGTTATCGTTATTATTATCAGGTGCAAGGCGCGCGATGTTTTTTTAATGCATAAAAGCCCATGAAATCAATGATGATTTCATGGGCTTATTGTTTTAAATGAAATGATTAAGCGGCAATCACGCCGTGGTCAGTGCGGTCAGGTTACGGCGCTGGCTTGCTCGAGGCGGGTGAGATCTCCGTTTTATCTGCGGCAGGTTTGGCCGCTTCCGTTACCGGGCCGGGCGTGGCCGAAGGCAGCTTATCCGGCGCATTGTCGCAGGGTTTTTCTTTTGCACAGAGCATATCCAGCATTTTCAGCGCGACGCCGTTGGTCCAGCCGAAGCCATCCTGAAGCGGATATTCACCGCCTCCACCGCCCGCACCTCCGGCTGTCACATCGTATTTTTCAACCAGCTTTTGCTCTTTGTTGTAGAGGTTCTGCACCGTACTCAGGAAGCGGAAGCTGACTTCCAGCGCGAGATCTTTATGCCCGTAATTTTGCAGACCTTCGGTGGCCACCCACTGCAGCGGTGCCCAGCCGTTGGGGGCATCCCATTGCTGGCTGGTTTTTACGCTGGTCGTGGCAAGTCCGCCCGCGCTGAGCAGGTGCTGACGGGTGGCTTTCGCCATCTTGTCCGCTCTGTCCTGCGCCGCCGCATGAACGTACAGTGGGAACAGGGCGGCGGCGGTTAGCTGGTTTCGAACCGTGTGGCTTTTCAGATCGTAATCCGCGTACCAGCCTTCTTTGGCGTTCCACAGGTTGTGTTCAATGGCTTTCTGTCGATCGTCCGCGGCCTGCTTATAGCGCTGTGCTGCGTCGCTATCTTTTGCCAGCTCGCTGGCGTGAGCCAACGTTTTTTCAAGCTGATAGAGCAGCGCATTAAGGTCCACGGGCACAATGCTTGTGGTACGGATGGTGCCCAGTTGGGCTGGATTATCCATCCAGCGGGAGCTGAAGTCCCAGCCGGAAGCGGCGGCAGCTCGCAGGTCACGATAAATATCCGTGGCCGCACGCGACGGCGTATTTTTCGCAGTGGTGACGTCGTCCAGGTAAGACTCGGTTCGCGGCGTGTCTTTCTCATCCCAGTAACGGTTGAGCAGGGCACCATTTTTGAGTTTTACCACGCGGGCATGGGCTTCGCCCGGTTTGAGGGCGTCGCTGCCCTCCATCCACCAGCTGTACTCCTGCTTCAGCTGCGGCAGGTAGGCTGTGTAAACGCTATCGCCTTTATTCTTCGCCAGCAGTTCCACCATCATGGCGAAGAACGGCGGCTGTGAACGGCCCAGGTAGTAGCTGCGGTTCCCGTTGGGAATGTAGCCCCAGGTATCTATTTCGTGGGCGAAATTGTCCACCATATTTTGCACGTCATCCCAGCGCCCACTCTCCGCCAGCCCCAGCAGGGTGAAGTAACTGTCCCAATAGTAAAGCTCGTGGAAGCGCCCGCCGGGCACAACGTAAGGTTTTGGTAGCGGGAGAAGCGGGTCCCATTTGTTGTCGCTGTTCGCGGAACGGGTCAGTTCTGGCCAGAGCCCGTTGATATGCTCCCGCAGGCTTTCTCCTTCCGGCGGCACAGACTTTTTTTCTTCCTTTGGCAGGATAAAGTTCACATCAACAAAATGGCGTAAGTCGAACCCCGAGAGCCGGCGCTGCATACGATAATCGGCAAGGATCATCAGCGGATCGCCCTTGGGCACGGCATCCGCAAAGGTTTTCTGGTCGGGGAACAGCTTCGCGGTCTGGACATCAATAAACAAAGGCCCAAAAAGCTCGTCGGGCGATTGAGGCTCGGGCGGGCGTGGGGATTCGGTTTCCTGGGCTGCAAACGAAGCAAGCGGCGTAAGGCCAAATACGGCACCGGCAGCGGCCATTTGGGCCGCAAAGCAAAGCGCATAAGGCCGGCGCAAAACGGGTTTTATCATCATTCCTTCTCCATCGACGGGACGCAACACGCTACGTTGCGATCAACTCCCTGAAAACCTTAGTTGAATTTTCCGAATTTCGAGCGCTGTTGAAGATAAAAAGAGAAAAACCGGATTATTTACCCCATAAAAAAGCCCCGCAGAGCGGGGCTAATGTATCGTCTGACATTCACTGCCTAAAAAAGGCAGACTCAGGTTTCATCATTACCAGCTCAGAATCCGCCCATTCATGACCGGACGCTGATAGCGAATATTAAGCTGGTTGGCAGGCTTGTTGCCCACAATGTAGTTATCGATATGCCCATCGTCCTGTTTATCTTTCTTAAGCTTCTCGTATTCAGCCTGGGAGATTCGAATTCCGAAGGTGGTCGTCTTGCGCTCCCGCCCGGTTTCACTGTCTTTGACCCAGACTGCCTGCGGCACGCCGCGACTGTTGATCGCCTCGGCGATCAGATACCAGCTGCGGCCGCCTGATTCATCGTAAGTTCGCTCCACGCCTGATTTTTCACCAATGCGATCCACGACGATGAAAGTTAAAGGCTCCACAATGTAGGCGTACATTTCATCCAGGCGGTTAAGGGACGCTATCCACTCCGTAGGCACCGCGACATTCATATTTTCGTTTTCGGCCTGGATACGTGCCTGGCCGGCGATAAAATCGCTGACCGTTTTCCTGTCGTGACTGGACAGGGGAAGCCCGAGTAGTTTGTTTTTCTTTTCTTCAAAGAGCGCTGCTCGCTCAGCCCGCTTTTTCTGCTGCTCAATGACGGGGCTGACTTCTGCAACGGCGGCCTCCATCGTTGGGCTATTCTCAAGGATAGCCCGTTTAGCTGCCTCGAATTTGGCCGCAACGTCCGAGGATTGGGCCAGTAAAACGGGGAACTGTGGATCAGTGGTAATCTTCTGCAGTGAGCCGTCAGCCCGAAGCAGGCGGGGAACATCGCCGATTAGGCTACTGGCGTTTTGCAGGAGGTCCCTTTGCCTGTCGTTCAGCGCTATCAGCGCCTGTAACTGCGCCTCACGCTGTTCGCGGGCATCCGCTATGGCCAGCGTTTGTGGCTGCTGGCGCGCAAACTGAGCCAACATGCCGTTTACTTTATCGTCGACGTCGGCTAAAGGCCTGGTGGCCCAGACAAGTGCCGCCTTATTGGCAACATCCAGCGTGCCTTTTATATAGTCGGCAATGCCTGTCAGGTCGTGGCTTCTGTTTATTTGCACCGCGAGGCTACTGTTCAACGCTTCCTGCTGACGATGGGAATCATAAATACGATACCCCGTAAACAGCATGATGCACAGTAGCAGAACACTCAGTCCCTTCAACCACTTAGGGCTTGTCAAATACAGACTTGTGCCAATCCTTTGACTGAGGGTTAACGCCGGGGACTGGTAGCTCAAGCGGTGCTTGAACCAGGTTTTCACACCTTCTTCAATCAACTCGTCATTCACGGCCATGCCCGACTGCTGGTAGTAATCGCGTATGCGCTGGCTGATTTTCTGCCGCAGCAGCGGCAAGTCTAAATGCTCGTCAACGGCAATTTGTTGGGCATGGAGCGCATCGATGATGGCCATCGCCCCCAACTGATCGCTCAGTTTTATCTTATCCATCAGAAACTGTCCGTTGTCCGGTAGCTGCCACCACCCGTTGAAGAGGAAGAGCTAAAACCGCCCCCGGATGATGTGCCGCTTGAACTGCTGCTCCCGCCGGAAGAAGCGCTAAATCCTCCCCCAGACGATGCTCTGCTGGCGTTTGTGCCAGAGGATGAACGAGATGTCCATCCCGAGCCGGAAGAGGAACGGCGGCTGCTGCCAGCGTTGTTATAGCTGCTGGCCGGGGCAGGTCTGGGGCGTTTACGGGAGGCGGCAGAGATTTTCGCCAAAATTTCTCTCAGGCTTTGTTCGCCGTTCATATAGCGCCTGATCTGTTTTTCCTCGCTATCGAACAGCCCCCATTTAAACTCAAGATCGTCATTATTAAGGCCATTCCGATGGAAGGCGCTTTCCAGCGCTTCCGCCAGGCCTAGGTCTTTCCGGGCATTTTCCCGATCGGTTTGAACGGCGGCAATACGCCCGGTGAGGCTTGCCTCCTGCGGAATCAGCGTGCGTATTCTCTCAAGCATAATATCGTCATCAGGCGAGGCGGTTCGCGCCACCAGTTCGCTGAGTTTTTGCTGAGGCAGACGGGACATCTGCTCAGACAGTTGTCGCATAATTCGCTGAAAATTCTCACCTTCTCCGCTGGCAAAGGCCTGTATTTTTAACTGCAGCTGGCTAACTTTTTGCTGACTTACGGTCAGTTTGGCTTCCAGTGCCTCAAGCCGTTGATACAGCTCGGGCAAACCGATGTCCTTTTCGACCCGGCTGACAAAGCCTCTGAACAGCTCATCCCTCGCCGCAGCTTGCTGCTCCAGCGTTTGTAGTTTGGTTTCGGATGCTTTTTGCAGAGCAAAAAGCATCCGGTAATTGGCAGCGTTTTCGTTGAAGCGGCACAGCCCGGCAATCCAGTTGTCGAGATTACGCCGAAGGCGCCATGCGTGATATTTTTCGGTGGCGTAGCCTTTTTCCAGCAGGTAATTGAACAGTTTTTGCTGGCCGTAAACGGCCGTTTTCTCCGCAACTTCAGCCTCAAGTTCAGCGTGAAGCAAGGTTTGTTTTTCAAGTTCGATGGCAAAATTTTCTTTGTCCACCCGCGCCTGTTCGGCCAGCGGATCTGCGGCAAGCTGCGAGTCGCGTTCAGCTTCATGCTGGTCAATTTGTTCATCCAGCGCCACGAGAGCTCGCTGGCGCTGTTGAAAACGCTGTTCTTCAGCCGCCAGCTGTTGACGGGTAAGGTCAATTTCTTTGTTGAGCTGCTGCAGCAGAGTCTGAATGCTCTGCTCATCGACATGCACGGATGAGGACTCCTGCAACAGCACTGTCGCCATTTTTTGATAAAGAGAGGCGATCTGTTGCTGTAAAGAGAGCTGCTGCCCGCGCAGGTCTGCCACGGAGGCTTCTACCGATGAGAGTTGCAGGCGCTGGGTCGCCGTGTTTTGTGCCAGCGCCCGTGCCAGTTTATAGGCTTCCATTTAATACAAGTTCTCCGTAAATCGCCCCGGTATATCGTTGTTTAAATCCCGACATTAGCGAGTCAATTCTGCTTTATTGACAATACTGGTAAAACGGCGCTTCCCGTCTTCAACCACCGCCGCCAGCTCTGCAGCATTTTTCGTGGCTTCGCCGCGCAGCTCTTCAATCATTTTGTAGCTGGATTCCTGGAAGCTGACGATGGCGTTCACCAGAGAGCGCACCGATTCAGCCTTGATGGTTGAGCCGTAACCAGCCCGAAGCCCCGCCTCCAGCTGTTTGGTGCCGTTGGAGGCAATGGTGTTAAGCCCGTCGTTGATGCCAGCTTTCATTGCTTCCAGCGTTTTGGTGCTTTCGTCTAGCCCCTGCAGCGAGGTCATTGAAGCGGAGAGCGCCGTAAAGACGATTTCATTCGTTGCAAAGAAAGTCACGCCCTGGCGGTAAACGCGCTCTTTAATCGCGTTAGTTTGCTGCAGCCGTGCAAATACAGCTTCCGCCGCGTTGTAGGCGATAAGCAGGTTGTCGGTAAGATCCTTGACGATTTGATAGCGCTCATCTTCTTTTTGCATTGCGCGCAGGGCTTCATCCCGGACTAACTCGCGGCGTGAACGCTCTGCGCCGTCAGAGGTATCATTACTGTCGGCGGCGGACTGAGCGTTCAGCAGCGTCTGACGGCATTGTTCTACGCGTTGCTCTGCCACGGTCATGAGCGCCATGGCATCCACATGGGCCTCTTTCAGGCCAAAGCGGAAATCCTGATAGGCGTCGAGAATAACTTTCTCACGGGAGATTTGATCATCGGAGGCTTTGGCCACCTCGAGCCAGGTTTTTTTAATGGCGTTGAAGCGATCCGGAATGGAGCCGCGACGAAGAGTCATCCAGCCGGATTTAATCCGCTCCATCAGGTCAAGTTTTCCGTCGTCAAGCCAGCCCACCATTTGGGTTGCATCCTGGCGGATAGAGTCGAAAGCGGCGACGATTTTTGTCTGGCGGTTGGCAACGTCCATGCTTGAGATATTGTCGCGAACAACGGCGTTAAACGCGCTTTGCTGTTGTAACGTTCTGCCGATGGCGGTAACGCGATCGGTATCCAGGTCCACAATTGCATCCAGTAGCACCAGTACCGGCGCTTCGGCATCTGGTGCCGGCATGATGCCCAGCTTTTGTAACTTTTGTATTGCCCGGGAGGTATAGCTGGCTACGGCAGATGTCATCATCGCTTCCTTTATTGATGTCAAAATATTTCAGCCAGCACTATACCCGGATGTTTTGCCTCTGTAATCACCCCTGCGGGTTTACCAGCCACGTGCCGGAATTCGTTACCACAATAGTTTGCTTGCGGGGCGTTTCGCCGCCGCTCAGCGCCAACAAGTATTTCCCAGCGGGGAGCTGAAGCGACGCAAAACCGTTGGCAGCGGGCGTCAGCTTTTGCGCTTTGCCGTTGACCGCCAGCTGTTCGCCGTCGTTCATTCGAACATACACTCGGGCAAGCGTGCTTTCAGCCGCGGTGGCTACAGGGGCCGGGCTTGCCTGCGTCGGGCTTTGATTAACTGCAAGCGGCGCGGGAGCGGGTTCCGGCGAGCTCACTGAAGGGCTTCCCCGGCCAAAAAGTACCGCGCCAACAATCAGACCCGCGACGGCGCCCGCACCAATTTGCAGGGCAGGTTGATAGCGCTTCCAGAGCGGACGCGTCGCCGTGTTCTCAGGATCTTCTACCGGCACCAGCGCGGTACCCGTTTTTTTATTACCGATCAGTTCACGCACGTCGTCTGGCTGGATATTCAGCAGGGCCGCAAAAGCGTCAATGGATTGGGGGCGATCTTCCGGCTTCAGCGACAGCGCTTTATCAACCGCCTGCAGTAAATTCAGGGAATAGCCCTCGGGCTGGTTTTCCGCGAGCTGGATGCAGCTGTCCTGAATGCTGCGGGCGACGCTGGCTGGCGGTGCATTGCCGGTAATCAGCGTATAAAGCACGGCTCCGACGGCGTAAATATCTGTCCACGGCCCCAGCTGGCTTGCCAGATCGCCGGTGTACTGCTCCAGCGGTGCAAATCCCGGGTGAAGCAGGGTATTGCCTTCATCCAGTGAGCCTTGTCCCCTGCGTAGTGCGCCGGCATTGAGCAGGATGGGCAGCCCGTTATCCTGAATTTGAATGCTTTTCAGCGACAGGTTGCGGTGCAGATGTTCGGCCGCGTGAAGCGTTGCCAGCGCGCCGCAAAGCATGGGCAGCATCCGGCGGATCCACGTTTCATCGATCGGCGACGGCTGCTGCTTTTGCAGTTCATCCAGCGTAATGCCGCTATAAAACAGCGTCACGACGTAAGCGGTATTATTGTCGCTCCAGATGCGCAGCACCTGAGGCAGATTCGGGTGATTAAAGTGCGCCAGCTGACGCGCTTCCTGCATAAAGCCGTTCAGACCGGTGGTGTAGACCAGGTGATCGCGCTCGCTGTGCAGCACCAGCTCCATCACGTCATTGCGCATGACGTAAGCTTTAGGCATGTATTCACGGATAGCCACCAGACGCTCGAGCTGATGATCCCACGCCCGGTAAAGAATACTGGTCATGCTGGCGTCGATGGCTTCCTGAATTTCAAATTCGTCAAAGCGGTAGCCAGGCGGCAGAGCATTGGGCACTTTTGGAATAAAATCGTTATCTATCATGATGTTCTCTGCGCGTAGTCATGCAACATGCGGCGTATTTATTTTTGGGCACGCCAGGCACCCGCGGCCGGGTCGCGCAGCTGCGGGTGCAGGGACTCGACCAGCAACAACGTAATGGCCGTCCCCGGCGTCACCCAGCCGGACCAGAGCTTGCGCACCTCGTTGAGCCGCGTCTGGAGACGCTGTTCATCCAATGCCATGTCGCGAGACACTTCCACGGCAACGGTGCCGCTGGCTTTCCAGCCGTTAATTTCAGGGTGGTAAGGCAAAATAAGCCAGCTTTGCGGTGCCTGTTCACTGCTGACGACCATGCGCTCATTGTTCACGCTGGTGATAAGCAGGCTGTCGGCGTCCGCTGAGGGGTTCAGTCCGCTGACCGGGAAACCGTGGACAAACGTCATCATAATGCGCTTTTCGCCGCCGACGCCGCGCTGCACCACTTCGCTGGTGCCGTTCAGCCAGCCGCCTTTTTCACATTTGCCATTCTCTTTACCCGGAATAAACAGGGAACTGCTGGAGGCATCGCCCTGCCAGAATGTGCGCAAGTGGCAGCCATCCTGTAGGGTGAATTCCAGCCACGGCGTGCGGTCGAGAGGCGTGGAAAGATCTTCCGGGCGCTCATTACGGGTCGCTACCGAAGAAAGCGGGGACTCGATAGTCACTCCCCAGCCGCTGGTTTTGGTGGCAGACCCGCGAGCGAGGGAAGCTCCCTCGGGATCTTCAAGCTGCCAGTTGACGCGCTCAATCTCGCTGCACTGGTTTTCCAGAAGCGCGCCGAGGCGAGGCATGAACGTTTTCAGAATAAGGGGATTTTTATCCCCGTTTGCGACAATTCGAACCGGAAGATCGCTTCCGCACCAGCTTTGCGGGGCATTGCTTTTGATGTTGTCTATCCACACGTCCAGCTTTTGGGACGGCGATTGAACGATGCGGTAGTTCCCTGCCCAGACGGTAGTGGATGCCAGCAGCAACGCCATACCCGAAAGCCAGAGTTTCATAAAAATCCTTGTTAGCCTGTGTGTAAAGAGGGGCTACGTTAACGCCCATACAGGTTGCCGGGCGAGTCGTTGCTACTCTCATACCAAAATCTTTGGTTAGAAAACCCCCGAAGGGGAAGTTTAATTAATGATCCACGTTCCGTTGTCGGCGTTTTGGCAGGCTTTGCTTTTATTATCTACCGCAACGCAGGTGGATTTTTTGGCCGCGCGGCGAGGGCGAGGCCGGTCTTTTTTCAGCGTCTGGGTATACAGCTCGCTTTTTACCAGCGCCCTGAGCGGCACATAGCCCAGCAGTTCTTGTTTATCCTGCTCCGCGATAGCAAACCAGTGATTTTCTACCTCGCCCAGCACCGTGTAGCTTTGGCCGTTTTCAAGTTGGGCCAGCACTTTGCCACCAAAATCGGGTTTGCTCATGATGGAGCCCGGATAAAGCGCACGATACTCGGCGTCAACAGGTGTAAATTCTTTTGGTACTTCAACGATATAGCGGTGAGTCAGGGTGACGCCGTTTACCGTGCTGGTCACAATGGTGTCGTCGGTCATCTTCGGCGGCGGCGCTTTACAGCCGACAACCGTAGTGACAACAAGGAGGACTAACAGGCTTCGCAATTTCATTGAGACGTTCCCTGAGAAAAAGGTTAAAACTCAACCGCCGCGGGAGCAAGGAGCGCCGCACAGGAAAATTATCCACGACGTGAGATACGCCCACGCAAAACGGTGCGGCGGCTTGAGTATCTCGCCGGCGCAAGGAATTCGCGTGGTTTCAGCATAGTAGCGTGATTTTACATAGCCCGGTTAACAATTCAATGGTGTTATAACAGTGGAATAACCTATTACGTACATGAAGGTTTGATGTTGGGTTAGCGCAGTAAAAAATTGGGCTGAGGTAAATGTAATCGGCTCGCCACTTAAAAGGAATGAAAAGTAGGGAGATGGCGGTAATTTTTTGAATTTATTTGATAAATTCAGACTTTTCGTTGTGGTGTTATTTTTATTCTGTGGTCAATGCAAATCGTCTTTTGGGGTTTCCCTGAGGTTATTCTTAAAACAATAAAAAAACATCGGGCCGTCTTCAGGATGCCCGATGAGAAGGCAGAGGTTCAGGCTCCGCTCGATTGAGAAAATAACCGCAAAGCTCGCTCACCTGTTTCATCGATCGGCAGGTAAACCAGCAGCCTTGAACCGTCTCGCGGGGCAGAGTACCAGTTGACCTGTTGCATACCGAAGGTGCCGATCTGCGGATGCGTATACTGTTTGATATGGTTTTCGATATTGCGGATTTCATAGCGCTGCTCCCAGAGCGTTTTAAACGCGGGAGAGGCGGTGAAAAACGACTCCAGCAGCGCTTCCCAGCGCGGGTCGCCGCGGTGCTCGGTGATCCCGGCGCGGAACCAGCCGACAAACTTGGGCAGCACATCTTCGTTACAGTCCACCCGGCTGCGCCAGGTCTCATTGGTCAGATATTGATAAATGCAGTTGCGATGCTCCGGCGGCTCATTGTCGAGATTGACCCCCATTAGCTGGCAAAAATGTGAATTGTAGCCGAGGATGTCGAAGTTCGGCTTCTGGATACTGGCGGGGTTGGGCATCAGGGCGTCCAGCATCCGGCGGGCGGCGGGGCTGAGCCCCTCGCACTGCGCGGCGGCGGGCGCTTCGGACGGAGGCAGTCCGGCCAGAATAAACAAATGACGGGTTTCCGCCGGGGAGCACTGCAGCGCGCTGGCGATCGCCGCCATGGCGCTTGAGGATGGATTCACTTCTCGGCCCTGTTCCAGCCAGGTATACCAGGTTACGCCGATGTCAGCCAGCAGCGCCACTTCTTCACGGCGAAGGCCAGGCGTGCGGCGACGCCCGCTGCGCGGTAGCCCTAGCCGCTGCGGGTCCAGACTTTCACGCCGGGTGCGCAAAAACAGCGCCAGCATTTTACGGCTGTCGTCCAGCGGGCCATGTCGCAGCTCAGGCTGAGTGATGAGCATCACAAATACTCCAGAATAGTAGTGCCAGTACCAGTATAAGCAAGAACTGGTACCCGGTTAAATGTTCAGGGATCCTACGTCGGTATCCTGAACTATGCAATGGAGTCCCTGATGAATAATTCGCCTGTTTCACCCGGTCGTGCAGGCCTGGTGCTGCTGTTGACGGGCCAGATGCTGCCGTTAATCGACACATCTATCACCAACGTGGCGCTGGACTCGATCACCCAGTCCCTCGGCACCACGCCAACCCAGCTTGAACTTATTGTGGCACTTTACGGCGTTGCCTTTGCCGTCAGCCTGGCGGTGGGCAGCAAGCTGGGGGATAACCACGGCCGACGCAGAACGTTGCTCTGGGGCGTGGCCCTGTTCGGTATTGCTTCTTTCCTGTGCGGGATCTCCGGCTCGGTCACCGAGCTGCTGGCGGCCCGGACTCTGCAAGGCATCGGGGCTGCGCTGATCGTGCCGCAGATCCTTGCCACGCTGCACGTGACGCTCAAGGGCACCGCTCACGCCCGCGCCATCAGTCTGTACGGCGGCATTGGTGGGATAGCTTTTATTATCGGCCAGATGGGCGGCGGCTGGCTGGTGTCGGCGGATATTGCCGGGCTGGGCTGGCGAAACGCGTTCTTTATTAACGTGCCAATCTGCCTGTTGGTGCTGGTGCTGAGCCGGTTTTATATTCCTGAAACGCGAAGCGAAAGCCACTCGCGTATTGACTGGCAGGGCACCGTCACGCTCGCGCTGGTGCTGTGTTGCCTGCTGTTCCCGATGGCGCTTGGCCCCGAGCTGCACTGGCCATGGCCGATGCAGCTGATGCTGGTGGCGACATTGCCGCTCGGGTATCTGATGCGCGTTGGCGCGCTTAACCAACAGCAGCGGGGCCTACAGCCGCTGTTGCCGCCAAGACTGCTTAAGCTGGGCAGCATAAGGTTTGGCCTGCTGATCGCGCTGTTGTTCTTTACCTGTTGGTCGGGCTTCATGTTCTGCATGGCGCTGACGCTCCAGTCGGGCATGGGAATGGCGCCGTGGCAGTCCGGGAACAGCTTTATTGCCATGGGCATTTCGTATTTTGTCTCAGCGTGGTTTGCGCCGAGGCTTATCGTGCGCCACTCGCTAAGCACGATTCTGCTGAGCGGGATTGCTATCCAGGTGGTGGGCCTGCTGGGGCTGATATTTACGCTTTACCACTTTGGCACCCATGCAGGTCCGCTGGCTATTGCCCCGGCGACGCTGGTGGTGGGCTACGGCCAGGCGCTGATTGTGAACAGTTTCTATCGCATCGGGATGCGAGATATCGACCTGAACGATGCCGGGGCGGCAAGCGCCATATTAAGCACTCTGCAGCAGTCTGCGCTGGGGCTTGGCCCGGCGGTCCTGGGAGCATTGTTCCTGCATCTGCAGCATCAAAGCGGGGATTACTCCGTGGCGATGATCGGTTTCCTGGCGGCTGAAATCGTGATGATGCTGGCGCTGGCGGTTGCCGCCGTTACCCGCCGTCAGCTTTTGTCCGGGGTGAAAGTCTCTTTGAGATAACGCCCCGGCGGCTGGCCGATAATTCGGGTAAAAGCAGTGGTAAAGCTGCTGGCGCTTTGATAGCCCATATCATACGCCACCTGGGTTATCGGCTCACCGTTAACCAATTTCTCCACCGAACTGATAATCCGCATTCTTTCCCGCCAGCGGGTAAAACTCATCCCGACTTCGCTTTCGAAGAGACGGCCTAATGTTCTGGGGCTGATGAAGGCAACGGCTGCCAGCTGCACCAGCGTTTTGTTGCAGGCCGGATCTTCCCGCAGCAGGCTGGTGATTAGCCTCAGCCGCTTATCTTTACCCTCAGGCACAAACAGATCGGTTTTCAAAACTTGCTTGCGCAACTGGAAGTGCAGCAGTTGTGCAATGAGCTCAAGTTGCGCGCCCGAATCGACGTGGTGTTGAATCGCTAAGGCTTCTTTGGCCAGTTCCGTCAGCAGGTTGGAGGCGACGATAAGCGAGCTATTTTCCGGCAATTGCAGCTCAAATCCTTGCCTGAAACGCAAATTGATCAGCCGCGAACGCTCGGTGTAAAGCGCCCTGTGTAGCAGGCCCGGCGGCACCCAAATGCCGTTACCGGGCGTAGCCAGCCACCAACCGGTTTCGTTTTGCAGACGAAGAGTGCCTTCCAGCGTCACGCTTAACTGGCCGTGTATATGGCGGTGAAACGTCACATCGTCACCCCGGTGATGGGCCATGTCGGAAGCAGCGATAGCCACGGATAGGGCGTCTGGCATGTTGGCACTCCTGCGAAGTGTTTTGGCGAATTAGCGAAAGAATTATCTCATTCTTTTTCTGATAATGCCTGCATCGAGAAAATTAGAGGAGAACAAGATGAAAACATTACGCTTCGTAGGTATCGCCGGTAGCTTGCGGGTAGATTCCGCTTCCCGTGCATTGCTCAACAGCATTGGTGAAATGTTGCCTGAGCAGAGTCATTTTAGCGTGCTTGATATTGGCGCCATGGAACATTACTGCCAGGATCTGGAAAAGGGGGAATTACCGGAGCCGGTGGTAAGCGCCCGCCGGTTAGTGGCTGAGGCCGATGCGGTGATCATTACGGTACCGGAATACAATCACGGCATGCCCGGCGTACTCAAGAATGCGCTCGACTGGCTGTCTCGGCCGGTCAGAGCCAGCTGTATGCTGGGAAAATATGTCTTTTTCGTTTCGCAGTCGACCGGCGCGCTTGGCGGCGTCAGGGCGCAATACCAGCTGCGGGAAACGCTGGCCTCAATGCTGTGCAATATGGTGCCGCTGCCGGAGCTGGCGGTCAGCTTTGCGAATCAGAAATTAGAGAACGGGCGTTTAATTGATTCCGCCACGGCGGCGTCTATTCGTACCCAGCTTGTCGTCTTTATTAAGGCGGTAGAGCAGAATAGCACAAACCGTTAACGACGGATTTATCGCCTTTTATGGCAACAAAATAAGGATGAAATCCATACATGTGTGTGGATTTTTTTTGCCAATAACATCCCGATAACTAAGCGAATTACCGCTAATAATACCCGTAATACAGGATGTATTATTCGGCGGTGTTATTTTTATAATATTTGATTTTATTTGGTTTTTTTAATTAAAAAAATCATTGGCATTAATTGTATGGATTAATCAGGATGTGAATGAGATTTTAAAATATCGTGAAAGTGGGTTAACATAGATGTACTTCATTCACCTGCGATGCAATAGAATTATTATGCCTGCAATGAAAAAGACAATTATTTCTCTGACAACACTGGCGTTATTTGTAAGCTCGGCTAGCTACGCTAACGCGGATTCCACGCAAAAAACTGACTTCCTGCTGATTGGCGGCGGTATTATGAGCGCCTCTCTCGGGACGTGGCTCCAGGAGCTGCAGCCGGACTGGAAACAGGTCATGGTTGAGAAGCTTGATGGCGTGGCGCTTGAGTCCTCTAACGGCTGGAATAACGCCGGTACCGGGCACTCGGCAAATATGGAACTGAACTATACGCCGGAGCGCCCGGACGGTTCTATTGACGTCAGCAAAGCGCTGGAAATTAACGAACAGTTTATGATTTCCCGCCAGTTCTGGTCCGCACAAATTCAGCGCGGTATTTTGAACGACCCGCATTCATTTATTAATTCCACGCCGCACATGAGTTTTGTCTGGGGCGATAAAAACGTTGAGTATCTGACCAAGCGCTATGACGCGCTGCAGAAAACCACGCTTTTCCAGGGCATGAAATTCTCCACTAACCACGAGCAAATTAAACAGTGGGCTCCGCTGGTGATGGAAGGGCGCGACCCGAATCAAAAAGTGGCGGCGACCTGGACACCAGTAGGGACCGACGTTAACTACGGTGAAATTACCCGCCAGCTGATCGGCAGCCTGAAAAAAAGCCCGAATTTCTCCCTGCAAACCTCTTCTGAAGTCACCGACTTCAAACGCAACGGCGATAATTCCTGGCACGTCACCATCAAAGACGTGACCAGCGGCAAAGAGCACGCCATCGACGCGAAATATGTCTTTATCGGGGCAGGCGGCGGCGCGCTGAAACTGCTGCAGGAAACCGGCATTCCGGAATCGAAAAACTACGCCGGTTTCCCGGTGGGTGGCTCCTTCCTGATGACCGAAAACCCGGCGGTAACCAGCCAGCATCTTGAAAAAGTGTATGGCCAGGCCTCCGTGGGTGCACCGCCGATGTCCGTGCCGCACATTGATGCCCGCTTTATCGACGGCAAGCGCGTGGTGCTGTTCGGGCCGTTCGCGACCTTCTCTACCAAGTTCCTGAAAAACGGCTCTTTCTTTGATCTGCTGAGCACCACCACCACCAGCAACTTTATGCCGATGACCGACGTAGGTCTGGATAACTTTGACCTGGTGAAATACCTGATTGGTCAGGTGATGCTGAGTGATGAAGACCGCTTTGAAGCGCTGAAAGAGTACTACCCGCAGGCGCGTAAAGAAGACTGGAAACTGATTCAGGCCGGCCAACGCGTGCAGATCATCAAAAAAGATGAGAACAAAGGCGGCGTCCTGAAGCTCGGTACCGAAGTGGTTGTTGACCAGCAGAAAACCATTTCTGCTCTGCTGGGCGCATCACCAGGCGCGTCTACTGCGGCACCGATTACGCTGAACGTGCTGAAGCAGATGTTCCCGCAGCAGTTCAACTCGCCTGAGTGGCAGAGTAAGATCCGCGCTGTTGTACCAAGCTACGGTCAGGAGATGAACGGCAACGCGGCGCTGACGCAAAAAGTGTGGGATGACACCGCGGCCACGCTGCAGCTGACCAAACCGCCGGTCATTCAAATGAACGACCAGAGCGCAACCCCGGTAGCAAAACCAGCCGAAGCGAAAGCGGACGCGGCTACCCAGCACGACATGGCACTGTAAGTTAACGCCTCAGCCAGCCTCTGTTACGACAGAGGCAATGATAAAAAAAGCCAGCCGCAAGGCTGGCTTTTCTATTTCAGTTGCCGTTACAGCCCGCGTTTATCCATCAGCAGGGCAAGGTCAACCAGGCGGTTAGAGAAGCCCCATTCGTTGTCGTACCAGGCCAGGATTTTCACCAGGTTACCGCCAATCACCAGGGTCGAAAGCCCGTCAATAATCGAAGATCGCGGGTCGCCCTGATAATCGCTGGAAACCAGCGGCTCATCGCTGTAGCCCAGAATGTCTTTCAGTGGGCCAGCTTCAGCGGCTTTGCGGAACGCGGCGTTCACTTCTTCCGCCGTGACATCGCGTTTGAGCGTCACGGTTAAATCAACGATTGACACCACTGGTACAGGCACGCGTAAAGAGTAGCCTGTCAGGCGACCGTCAAGCTCGGGGATAACCTTGCCGAGGGCTTTAGCCGCGCCGCTGGAATACGGCACAATCGATAGCGCTGCCGCACGTGCACCACGCAGGTCTTTTTCCGGTTGATCGTGCAGCGCCTGGCTGTTGGTGTAGGCGTGAGTCGTGTTCATCAGGCCGTGTTCAATGCCGAATGCCTGATGCAGCACCTGCGCGGCAGGGGCCAGGCCGTTGGTGGTACAGCTGCCGTTGCTGACCACAAAGTGTTTCTGCGGATCGTAACTTTCGTGGTTCACGCCCAGCACGATAGTCAGATCGTCGTCTTTGCCTGGGGCAGAAATGATCACGCGTTTTGCGCCGCCGTGGGTAATGTGAACTTCAGCTTTTTCGCGGCTGGTGAAAAAGCCGGTGGCCTCGATAACGACATCTACGCCGACCTCGCGCCATGGGATCTGCGCCGGATCTCTTTCGCTGAAAACGCGAACCGGCTTGCCGTCAACGTGGAGCAGCCCTTCGGAGGCTTCCACTGGCGCAGGCAGTTTACCCATCAGCGAGTCGTGTTTTAACAGGTGCGCAAGGGTTTTGCTGTCCGTCAGATCGTTGATGGCCACGATCTCAATATTGGGGTTACCCAGGGCAGCGCGCAACACGTTACGTCCGATTCTGCCAAAACCATTAATCCCGACCTTAACCATGATTCACTCCTTCTCTTGAATGTCTGAGGTCAGAGTAGGCGCAGAGTGAAATGGCGTAAATGACAAAAAAGGATCAATTCATGCCAATTTCCGGCAGTGGAAGCGCTCGCGGTATTCCCCCGGCGTGAGGTGAAGCTGGCGCTCAAAGACGCGGCGCAGGTTAATGGCGGTGCCAAAGCCCGAGGCGCAGGCGACCCGCTCCAGGGTGTCGTTCGACTGTTCAAGATGATGGCGGGCGGCGGCCAGCCGGGCTTCTTCCACATAGCGGGCGGGCGTGACGCCAGTTTCACGGGTAAAGACGCGGGTAAAATTACGCGGACTCATGGCGACCCGTTCCGCCAGTTTTTCCACCGATAAATCATCCCCCAGGTTATCCAGCAGCCAGTCCTGGAGCTGACTTATCGGCCCGGTATTGGCTGCCTGGCGCAGATGATAGCGGCTAAACTGTAGCTGACCGCCGGGGCGATGGAGGTACATCACCAGATCCTGGGCCACATCCCGCGCGAGGGTAAAGCCGTAATCCACCTCAACTAACGCCAGCGTAAGGTCAAAGCCGGAGCTCACGCCGCCGGAGGTCCACACCGGGCCGTCCTGAATATACAAAGGGCCGCCTTCCACTTTGATTTGCGGCCACCTGGCCTGCATCTCTTCCAGCATTCGCCAGTGGGTGGTTGCCCGGCGGCCATCCAGCAGCCCGGCGCGGGCCAGCAGCATCGCACCGCCGCACACGGAGGCAATGCGCTGAGTATTTGGCGCGGCGCGGCATAACCAGTCGACCACCGCGCTGCCTTCCGGCTCGCTCTGGCCTTTGCCGGTTATCATGATGGTGTCGCGGGGCTCATTGGGGGCGAGGTCGGCCAGCCTGTGGTCAGCCAGCAGGTTCAGGCCGGACATGCCGTGCACGACGTGATGAGGTTGAGTGGTGGCGATACTGATGCGGTAGCGAGGCTCGGTCAAGGCGTCCGCATGCAGGCGGTTAGCCTGCATCAGAATATCGGCGATACCGGCGGCTTCGAACAGCATGCCGCCGTCAGGGACAATTATCAGGATCGTTTTCATGTCCTGAAAAGTACGCTTTTAACAAATTAAGTCAAGTGGGCTAGTTGTAATGCCGCTGTCCCCAGGCCAGGGCGGTTTCAATCAGTCGGGCTAGCACCTGCTGGAATTGGGCTCCTTTCTCGTCAGACCAGGCAAAACTCTCTTCATCCATGTAGCAACACTGCGCCACTTCCAGCTGTACCGCATGGATATTTTGCTCTGGCGCACCGTAATGGCGCGTGATGTATCCGCCCTTGAAGCGCCCGTTCAGCACTTTGCTGTAGCCGTTGAAATGCTCGCTGGTTTTTAACAGTTCAGCGCTGAGTACCGGATCGCAGCTGGTGCCGTCTGCGGTGCCGAAGTTAAGATCCGGCAGGCGGCCTTCGAACAGGCGAGGTACCACGGATTTGATGGAATGCGCATCCCACAGCAGCGCATAGCCAAAGGTTTCTTTCAGCCTTGCCAGTTCCTGGGCCAGCGCCTGATGATAGGGCTGCCAGATGTTGGTCAGGATATCCGCTCTGGCCTGCACATCGGGGGATTTTCCCGCCTCGAACAGCGGTTCACCGTCGAAAAAAATGTCCGGGTAAAGCCCGGTAGTGGCGGTGGTGTACAGCGGCTTATCGTCCGACGGGCGGTTCAAATCCACCACGTAGCGGGAGTAGTTGGCGCTGAGTATGCTGGCACCCATCTCGCGTATAGGCTGATAAAGTTTGGGAATATGCCAGTCGGTATCTTCCAGTTTTTTGGCCCGCGCCGTCAGCCCGTTTGCCACTTCCGGCGTTAACTGTGTACCGGGATGCGGCATGCTGATCAGCAGCGGCAGCTTGCCCTGATGAAGCTCAAAGCCCTTAATCATTCCACACCTCTTTACCTTGATAGATAACCTGTTTGGAGAGCGTGCCGCCCAGCCAGTAGCTCAGCTCGGCGGGATGGTCTATTTCCCAGGCAACAAAGCTGGCTTCTTTCCCGGCTTCAAGAGTGCCCGTTTTCTCACCGATCCCGAGTGCGCGCGCCGCATTCAGCGTCACGCCAGCAAGCGCTTCTTCCGGCGTCAGGCCAAACAGGGTGCAGGCCATATTCATCATCAGACGCAGGGATTGCACCGGGGAGGTGCCCGGGTTCAGGTCGCTGGAAATGGCTATTGGCACATGATGTTTACGCAGCAGCGCCACCGGCGGCTTCTGCGTTTCGCGCAGGAAGTAAAATGCGCCGGGCAGCAGCACGGCGGTCGTGCCGTGTTTTGCCATCAGCGTAATATCGTCCTCGCAGAGATATTCCAGATGGTCGGCGGAAAGCGCATTGTGGCGGGCGGCAAGCCCCGCGCCATGCAGCAGCGAAAGCTGTTCGGCATGAAGCTTAACCGGCAGGCCCAGCTCATGAGCTTTCACAAAGACACGCTCAACCTGCGGCACGGAAAAGGCCAGGTGTTCACAGAAGGCATCGACGGCGTCAACCAGCCCTTCGCGATGCAATTCCGGTAGCCAACGTTCGCAAACGTCGGTGATAAAATCGTCGCTGCGGTCTTTGTATTCCGGGGGCAGGGCGTGTGCAGCCAGGCAGGTACTGTAAATCGTCAGCGGCAGACTTTGCGCCAGCTGGCGGACAACACGCAGCATTTTTCGCTCGTCTTCAAAGCTGAGGCCGTAGCCCGATTTCACTTCCAGAGTCGTCACGCCGTCTTTACGCAGCGCATTGATACGGCGACTGGCGCTTGCCAGCAGCTCGGCTTCGCTGGCCTGACGCGTGGCTTTCACCGTGCTGGCTATCCCGCCGCCTGCCGCGGCAATATCCGCGTAGGTGGCACCGTTCAGGCGCATCTCAAATTCCTGGCTGCGGTTGCCGCCGAACACGCTGTGGGTGTGGCAGTCGATAAGGCCGGGGGTGACGAGTTTACCCTGAAGGTCGCGTTCTTCGTCGTGGGACTGGTTTGGACGCTGCCTTTCGGGGCCAATCCAGGCAATTTTCTCGCCTTCGGTCAGCATCGCTGCGTCTTCGATAATATTGTACTTGCCGCTGACCATGGTGGTGATGCGGCAGTTACGCCATAAAATCCGCATAAGATCTCTCTCATCAGGACGGGGCACGACGAAAGCCGCGCCCCAGGGGAACGAACTACTTTGCCAGCATCGGCAGGTTCAGGCCGTGCTCTTTGGCGCACTCAATAGCAATATCATAGCCCGCATCCGCGTGACGCATCACGCCGGTGGCCGGGTCGTTGTTCAGCACGCGGGCAATACGCTCCGCCGCTTCGTCGGTACCGTCGCAGACGATAACCATGCCGGAGTGCTGTGAGAAGCCCATGCCGACGCCGCCGCCGTGGTGCAGGGAAACCCAGGTCGCGCCGCTGGCCGTGTTCAGCAGGGCGTTCAGCAGTGGCCAGTCGGACACGGCATCGGAGCCATCCTGCATCGATTCGGTTTCGCGGTTCGGGCTTGCCACCGAGCCGGAATCAAGGTGATCGCGGCCAATGACGATAGGGGCGGACAGCTCGCCGCTTCTGACCATTTCGTTAAACGCCAGGCCCAGTTTTGCGCGCTGGCCGAGGCCGACCCAGCAGATACGCGCCGGCAGACCCTGGAAGCTAATACGCTCTTTGGCCATGTCCAGCCAGCGGTGCAGGTGTTTGTCGTCCGGGATCAGCTCTTTGACTTTGGCATCGGTGCGGTAAATATCTTCCGGGCTGCCGGAGAGTGCGGCCCAGCGGAAAGGCCCGATCCCACGGCAGAACAGCGGGCGAATATAGGCCGGCACAAAGCCCGGGAAATCAAAGGCGTTGCTGACGCCCATCTCTTTGGCCATCTGGCGGATGTTGTTGCCGTAATCAAAGGTAGGAATGCCCTGCTGCTGGAAGGCGAGCATCGCTTTCACGTGCTCCGCCATGGACGCTTTCGCCGCCTGAGTGACCACCGCAGGCTCAACGGCTGCGCGCTCGCGATACTCTTCCCAGCTCCAGCCAACGGGCAGGTAGCCGTTGAGCGGGTCGTGGGCGCTGGTCTGATCGGTGACCATGTCCGGGCGCACGCCGCGCTTCACCAGCTCAGGCAGAATTTCTGCCGCATTACCGTGCAGGGCAATAGAAACAGCTTTCCCTTCGCCGGTGTAGCATTTGAGGCGGGCGAGGGCGTCGTCCAGATCTTTAGCCTGCTCGTCGACATACCCGGTGCGCAGGCGGAAGTCGATGCGTGACTGCTGGCATTCAATGTTCAGTGAACAGGCACCGGCAAGGGTAGCGGCCAGCGGCTGCGCGCCGCCCATGCCGCCGAGGCCCGCGGTGAGCACCCAGCGCCCGGTTAGCGAGCCGTTGTAGTGCTGGCGGCCTGCTTCCACGAAAGTTTCATAGGTGCCCTGCACAATGCCCTGGCTGCCGATGTAGATCCACGACCCGGCGGTCATCTGGCCGTACATAGCCAGGCCTTTGGCGTCCAGCTCATTGAAGTGTTCCCAGTTGGCCCAGTGCGGCACCAGGTTAGAGTTGGCAATCAGTACGCGAGGGGCGTTGGCGTGGGTTTTAAAGACGCCAACCGGCTTGCCGGACTGCACCAGCAGGGTTTCATCGTCATTCAGGGCTTTAAGCGCTTCGACCATTTTGTCGTAGCACTCCCAGTTTCTCGCCGCCCGGCCAATGCCGCCGTAAACCACCAGTTCTTTCGGGTTTTCAGCCACATCCGGATCGAGGTTATTCATCAGCATGCGCAGCGGGGCTTCCGTCAGCCAGCTTTTGGCATTCAGCTTTGTGCCGCGTGGCGCCCTGATTTCAACATCACGATAACGAGAAAACTCACTCTTCATGGGGTTCACCTTGTTTTGAGATAACGGGGAAAGTGCTCACGAAAAATACCATGTCATCTTTTCGTTTGCTTGTATATACATGATTAGCACATTTGATGCCAGGCACGAAAAACATTTTATTGTCCTTTTAAATCAACATATTAAATAATAAATGATAAGTAGTTACATCATATATTGTTTCTTTTTCGACCTCTTGCGCACCATTTTGGCGCTCTTTACAAAGAGATTGATCCTTTTTGGGGCAAAAATAGCAGTTAAGATAGCTGGCAAATCCCCCGGAAGGCACCGTTTAATCCTGATGAAAATCACGGATTGATCACACTTAAAATTTAATAAATTCATTATTTATTTGTTTTTAAACAATAAATTTGATTGTTTTTAATGTTGCGCATTTGTTATGGCACAGGCTTTGCAGATTGTACATACAATGCTATACATAGCTTTTTTACGCAGCCGTTCATTTCTTCGGCAGCCAGATGACCATGAGGCGTAGCGATGATTACTTTCAACAATGTGACCAAGTTTTATGACGACGGCACGGTCGTGGTGGATGGACTGAATCTCACCGCACCCGGCGGCAAGATCACCGTGCTGGTAGGCCCTTCCGGTTGTGGGAAAACAACGTCACTGCGCATGATTAATCGGCTGATTGAGCCGTCTTCCGGCGACATTCTGCTTAACGGCGAATCCACCTCCGCCATGGACGTGGTGCAGCTGCGCCGCCGTATTGGCTACGTTATTCAGAATGCGGGCCTGTTCCCGCATCGAAACATCATCGACAACATTGCTACCACCGCGATCCTCAACGGCATGCCTAAGGCTAAAGCCCGTGCGCGAGCGGGGGAACTGCTGGAAGTCGTCGGCCTGGCCCCGCAGCTGGCCAAACGTTATCCGTGGCAGCTTTCCGGCGGCCAGCAGCAGCGTGTCGGGGTTGCCCGAGCGTTGGCCGCTGACCCGGAGTTCATGCTGATGGATGAACCCTTTAGCGCCGTGGACCCGGTGGTGCGTGACCAGTTGCAGGAGGAGTTTCTCCGCATTCAAAAGGAAGTGAGTAAAACCATCATTATGGTGACTCACGATATTGACGAGGCGATGAAGCTGGGCGATCTGGTCGCGGTCCTGAAGCCCGGCGGCAAGCTGGGGCAGATGGCGTCCCCGGGTGAACTGCTTAACGCCCCGCAGAGTGATTTTGTCGCCGACTTTATTGGCCGCGACCGCGGCTATCGCAAGCTGAGTTTCTACAATTCCGGGCCGCTTGCCTCAATGCAAACGGAGCCGACCGCCGAAGTGGGCACGCCTATTGATATGGCTCGCAACATTGCGGTGCAGCGCTGGCTGCTGGTCACCCGCGAAGGCAAAGCCTGCGGCTGGTTTGATACGCATCAGCAGGTTGAGGCCGTGGTGCCGGAGCACATTAATCTGGGCGCCACCTTCTTCCCGCAAACCGGCACGCTGCGCCAGATGCTTGACTCTGCGCTCAGCTCGCCGTGCCACCGGGCGGTGGTGATTGGCGAGCGGGCAGAGGTGCTGGGGACGCTGGGGCTGGATCACGTCCTGGATGCCTGTAAGTCGATGGCGCGGGAGGCGGTATGAGATTTGACTGGCTGTGGGCGCAGAGCGACAAAATTTTCCATTTGCTGCTGTGGCATCTCTACCTTTCGGTGACGCCGATCCTGATTGGCCTGCTGCTGGCCATTCCGGCTGGCTGGCTGGTGAGCAGTATGCCGCGCGTGAAGGGCGTCATTCTTAACCTGTTCGGGCTGCTGTACACCATCCCGTCTCTGGCGCTGTTTGTGCTGCTGCCGCCGCTTCTCGGCACGCAGATCCTCGACCCGATCAACGTGGTGGTGGCGCTGACAATTTATAGCTTTGCGCTGCTGGTCAGAACCGTGTGCGACGGGCTGGATTCAGTACCCACCGACACCCGGCAGTCCGCCTTTGCCCTCGGCTACAAACCGGTGCACCAGTTTTTCCAGGTTGATTTGCCGCTGGCGGTACCGGTGATTGGCTCGGGGATGCGGGTTGCCGTGGTGTCTAACGTCAGCATCGTTTCCGTCGCTGCGCTGATCGGTGCCCCGCAGCTCGGGTCGCTGTTTACCCAGGGGTTTCAGCTGCAGTTTCTGACACCGATTATTGCCGGCATCGTGCTGTGTATCGTGCTGGCTTTCGTGCTCGACTGCGTGGTTGTGGCCGTCACCCGCTCATTAAGCCGCTGGCAGCCAACAAGGGGATAAAGTATGTCTGACTGGTTCTTTACGCTCAGCCACTGGTATGGCGATGACGGTATTCTTCCGCTGCTGGCGCAGCATATCGGCTACAGCGCGGTGGCGCTGGCGATAGCGATAGCCATTGCGTTTCCGGTGGGCTGCTACACCGGCCATACCGGCAAAGGGGAGGCGCTGCTGATTGGCACCACCAACGCGCTGCGCTCCCTGCCGTCGTTTGGCCTGATTATCCTGCTGGTTATTCTGATGGCGGGCTACTTCGAGTCCGACATGGCCTTTATTCTGCCGTGCATCATCGTGCTGGTGGTATTAGCCCTGCCGCCTATAGCGCTGGGCGTGCATGCGGGGATTCGCTCCGTAGACCCCAGCGTGCACGACGCCGCCAAAGGCATCGGCCTGACGCCGTTCCAGGTGCTGACTCAGGTGGAGTTGCCCTGCGCCACGCCGTTGATTCTGTCCGGCATTCGCAGCGCCACGCTGCAGATTATCTCTACTGCCACCATCGCGGCCTACGTCTCCCTTGGCGGCCTGGGGCGGTTGATTATCGATGGCCGTGCGGCGAACGATTTTGCCCAGATGACCGCTGGCGCGGTGCTCGTTGCCATTCTGGCGCTGCTCGTGGATGTGTTCTTTTCCCTTTCGGTGAAGTACGTGGTGTCCCACGGCATTTCCCGACGTATCAAAACCCAGTGATGTTGAGCCCGTTAATTACACAAGGTGAAAGCGATGAATATGAAGAAACGTTGTTTGACGCTGTTGAGTGCCGCGATGCTGTCCGTTGTTTCCTCCGCGTGGGCGGCAGATGCGGGGCAGAAGGTGATTATTGGCTCGGCTGACTTCCCGGAAAACCAGCTGCTGGCGACGATTTACGCCGGGGCGCTGGAAGCACAGAACATCCCGGTGGAGAAGAAGCTCAACATCGGCAGCCGTGAAGTTTACATTCCGGCCCTGCTGGACGGCTCCATTAACGTTATCCCTGAGTACAGCGGCGCACTGCTGAGCTACCTGGATGCCAAGAACACGGCGCACAGTTCTGACGAAGTGGCGACCGCGCTGGCGGCGAAGCTGCCGGCCCAAGTGAAAATGCTGAATACCTCCGTGGCGCAAAACAGCGACGTTATCGCCGTCACCAAAAAAACGGCGGATAAATACAACCTCAAAACGATTGAAGACCTGAAGCCTCACGCGGCGGAGCTGATTCTGGGCGGCCCGGCCGAATGGAAAACGCGTCACGAAGGCGTGCCGGGGCTGAAAGAAGTGTATGGCCTGAACTTCAAGAGCTTCAAAGTGCTGGACGTGGCTGGCCCGCTGACGCTGACCGCGCTGAAGAACAACCAAATTCAGGCGGCGGATTTAACCTCCACCACGCCGGAAATTCAGAAAGACCATCTGGTGGCGCTGGCCGATCCGAAAAACCTGTTTGCGGCGCAAAATATCGTCCCGATTGTGGCCACTACTACGCTGAATCCGACGATTGAGGGCACGCTGAATAAAGTCTCGGCTCAGTTGACCACCGCGGATCTGATCGCCATGAACGGGCAGCTTGCGGAATTTGCCAGCATTGATGACGTGGCGCATCAGTGGCTGGTTAAACATGGTCTGAGCAAGTAAGGGCGAACGATGACAAGACAAACTGGCTCCACCGCACGTTCCCATGAAACCGTCACCTTAGGCAGGGCGCAAACCACCATTGACGAGCTGGTACGCATTGCCGACGGGGCGCCGGTCGAACTGGCCCCCGAAGCCCTGGCGAATATGAACCACGTCAGCGGCTATATTCGACGGGCAATAGATGAGGGGCAGGTGATCTACGGCCTGACCACCGGGGTAGGCGACCTGGTGACGGAGCGCCTTTCCGCCGACCAAATCGCCAGCGTGCAGCTCAATATGCTGCGCAGCCACGCCTGCGGGATGGGGCCAGATTTGTCCGTGCGTGAAGTGCGCGCCATGATGGCGGTGATGCTGAAGTCGCTGCTGCAGGGTTATAGCGGCGTCAGCGCCGAGCTGGCGACACGCATGGCCGAAATGCTTAACCGGCAGGTGACGCCATGGTCACCGGCCAGCGGCTCGGTCGGCTATTTAATTGCGACGGCCCATATCGGGCTGTCTCTGTTTGGCGAGGGGCAGTGCTGGTATCAGGGCGAGCTTCTGCCGTCCGCCGAAGCTTTGGCAAAAGCGGGGATTGCTCCCCGAGTGCCAGGCCCGCGCGAAGGCCATGCGCTGATCAGCGGCACCTACGAAATCACCGGCCTGGCGTGCCTTGCCGTGCATGATTTTGAGCGGCTGCTGCCTGTGGCGGACATGGCCGGCGGTATGTGCCTTGAGGCGCTGAAGGGCAATACTCGTGGCTATGATGCCCGTCTGCACGCCCTGCGTCCGCACGATGGGCAGCAGAAAACCGCCGCGATTCTTCGCCGGTTACTGAGCGGCAGCGAGATCTTTGCCCGCTACCGCGACCATCGGGTGCAGGATGCGCTCAGCCTGCGCTGCATTCCGCAAATTCACGGCGCGGTGCGCGACCAGCTCGCCCATTGCCGCCAGATTGTGACTATTGAACTCAATTCGGTGACCGATAACCCGGTCTTCCTTATCGAAGAAGATGCGCTGGTTATTCTGCCCGGTGGCAACGGGCACGGTGCGCCGCTGGCGCTGGCGCTGGATTCTCTGGCCGTTGCCATTGCCCAGGTCAGCACGGCGTCCCAGGCGCGATCGGATCGTATTACCAACGTGCACCTGAGCGGCCTGCCTGCGTTCCTGGTGGGCAGAAGCGGCGCGAACTCCGGGATGATGATCCCGCCTTACGTGGCCGCCGCGCTGGCGGGGGATAACCGCAGCCTGGCCGCGCCGTCGAGCGTGCATACCGTCACCACCTGCGCCGGGCAGGAAGACCATATCAGCATGGGCGTTTCTTCGGCACGTAAAGCAATGCTGGCGGTGAGCAACGCGGTGGATATCGTTGCCATTGAGCTGCTGTGCGCCAGCCAGGCGCTGGAGTTTCACCGTCCGCTTCGCGCCTCGGTTGGCGCGGAGTTAACGCTGAGCATGGTGCGTGCCCGCGTGCCGTTCCGGGAGACGGACACGGCGCTATACCCGGATATGCATGCCGTGCGCGATTTGATTGCTGAAGGTGAGCTGAGCCAACGGCTGCTCGCCCTGGTTGAGGAGTCCGAACATGAGTGAAGCATTGCAACCGCTGAAAGGCGTCAGAGTGCTTGATTTATCCCGTGTGCTGGCCGGCCCGTGGTGCGCCGCGCTGCTGAACGATCTCGGGGCGGAAGTCATCAAGATTGAGATGCCGGGCAGCGGGGATGACTCCCGTAGCTTCACCCCGCACATCGGCGGGGAAAGCAGCTACTTCATGCAGCTTAACCACGGCAAGAAAAGCGTCACTCTGGATTTAAAGGCAGCGGAGGGGCTAGCCATTCTTAAGCAACTGGTGGCGCAGGCCGATGTGCTGGTGGAGAACTTCCGTCCGGGCGTAACCAAACGCCTCGGCATCGACTACGCGACGCTGCAGGAAATCAACCCGCGGCTGGTTTACGCCAGCATTTCCGGGTTTGGGCAGCACGGGGCGATGGCTCACAAAGCTGCCTACGACCATATCGTGCAGGCCTACGGCGGCATTATGCAGGTCACCGGCTGGGCGGAAGGAGAGCCAACACGCGTCGGCGATGCCATTGGGGATGTTGTGGCCGGGTTGTACGGCAGTTGGGCGGTACTCGCGGCGTTGCTGCAGCGCGGGATCAGCGGCAAAGGGCAGCATCTTGATGTGTCGATGCTCGACACGATGGTGACGATGCAAATGGTTTCCCTGACCCAGTGGATCGGCGGGCAGCCTTCCGCCGGGCGACTGGGCAACGCGCACCCGATCAGCGCCCCGATGGACAGCTATCCGGCGCAGGATGGCCACATTGTCATTGCTGTCGCCAACGATAAACTTTTCCGCCAGCTTTGCTCGGCGATGAATAAGCCCGAACTGGCAAGCGATCCGCTGTATCTCACCGATCCGCTACGCCTGGCGAACCAGCGGCCACTGCGGGAAGAAATTGAGCGCTGGCTGGCGGATAAAACGGTGAACGACGCTCAGGCCATTCTGGACCATGCGGGCGTCCCGGCTTCTGCCGTGCTGCGTCTCGACCAGATTCTGACCAGCGACTATGCGAAAGAACGTGAACTCGTTAAGCAGGTAACGCACCCGACGGCAGGCACCATCTCTATTGTTCCGCAGCCGGTGAAAATGAGCGCCATGCAGGCCGAGCCCGCGCTGGTGCCGCCTGGGCTGGGTGAGCATACGGCCAGCGTGCTGCGAGAATTACTGGCTATCGACGAGGCCACGCTGGCGCAGCTCAAGGCGCAGGGCGTCATTTAACCGGCGGAGAACGAAAATGGTGCAAATAAAGAAAGTGGCGGTGGTCGGGGCTGGAACGATGGGCGCACGCATCGCCGTGGTGATGGCGCGAGCGGGCTACCGCGTTAGCCTGTGGTCGCGCTCTGAGCCGACGCTCGATAAAGCGCGGACTATTGTGGCATCGCTCGGCGCTGGTGAAACCGTAGAGTTCACCACCTCCTTTGAGGCTTGCCTGAGCGACGCCGACCTGGTGTCCGAGAACGTTGCCGAAGACGTAGCGCTCAAGCAGCGAGTGCTGAGGGATGTCGAGCGGCTGGTGAGTGAACATTGCGTTATCACGACGAACACTTCAAGCGTGTCTATTACGCTGCTGGCCTCGGCCTTGAGCCAGCCGCAGCGGCTGATCGGTATGCACTGGTTTAACCCGGCGGATACCATGCCGATGATCGAGATTGTGCGCGGGGCACAGACCGGGGATGACATCTGCCAGCGCGTGAGGGACATCTGCCAGCACCTGGGGAAAGAGACTATCGTCGTCAACCGGGATATTCCGGGCTTTATTATCAACCGGCTGCAGTACGCGATGCTACGCGAGGCGCTTTACCTGGTGGATGCCGGTATCGGCTCCGTAGAGGATGTAGATCGGGCGGTGCAGCGCACGCTGGCGCCCCGCTGGGCGGCGATGGGGCCGATGAAGCTAATGGATTTTGCCGGGCTGGACACGGTAGAAAAAGTGGCCGGTATTTTACTGCCAGCACTGGATAACAGCCGTGAACTCCCTGCGTGGCTAAAAGCCAAAGTGGCCGGCGGTAAGCTCGGCGCGAAAAGCGGGGAGGGCTTCTATGGGTGGACCGCAGAGACCGCCGCAGCCGGAATGCGCCACCGGGATGAAATCGTCAGGCAGCTGACCGGGGGAGAGAAGCATGAGTGATATCCTTTCTCTCGTTGATGGCGCGGTTGCGGTGGTGACGCTCAACCGGCCACAGAAATACAACGCGCTCACGGCTGAGATGCTTGATGAGCTGCTCGGCGTCTTAACCGAGCTGGACGGGCGACCGGACGTCAGGGCGATCGTTTTGCTTGGCTCTCCCAAAGCATTTTCTGCCGGGGCGGATACCGGCACGCTGGCGTCTGCTTCGGCGACAACATTATGGCGCAGCGGGTTCAGCGAGAAGTGGGATCGGGTGGCGAGCATTGAAACGCCGCTGATTGCCGCCGTGTCTGGCTACGCTCTGGGCGGTGGCCTGGAGCTGGCGCTGCTGTGCGACATTATCATCGCCGATTCCAGCGCCGTCTTCGGCCTGCCGGAAAGCCACATCGGGATTATCCCCGGGGCGGGCGGGACGCAGCGGCTGGTGCGCGCCGTGGGCAAATCGCTGGCGATGGACATGCTGTTAAGCGGCAGAAGAATTGACGCGCAGGAAGCGCTGCAGGCCGGGCTTGTCAGCCGCGTGACGGATTCGCTTGAAGAGCAGGCTTTAGCGCTGGCGACTCAGGTGGCAAAAGCCGCGCCGCTTGCCGCGATGATGATCAAAAAAGCCGTGGCGGCCAGCTACGAAATGCCGCTGAGCGCGGGCGTGGCCTACGAGCGATCGCTCTCTGCGTTAATTGCCGACAGCGAAGACCGGGCGGCGGGGCTGGTGGCGTTTAAAAATAAGCAATCGCCCGAGTTTAAGGGGCGATGAAGTGAGATAACGCTGAAACCGGCAGCCAGTCTGCCGGTTTTTTTTATGCCGAAAGGGTGACGCGAGCGAAAAGGGAAGAGGCCGCAGAAACCACGCTGACCGTGGCCGGGGCGCTCATCAACAGGCTGTCGTAGTGTTGTAATACCTGTCGTTCACCGTTGACCTTAACCTCCAGAACGTCACCGGCATTAAATAGCAGCTGTGTACCCTGCTGGTGTTTCCAGGTGCCTTCCCGCAGCCAGCTTACCGTGGCTCGCGTGCTCTCTGCTTTATAGATGACGTTAAAGTCCAGCAGCGGCCCGCCGACAATCGCACAGCTGACTTCGCTCTCGCCGCTAAAATCCGTGGCCTGGAACGGTGGAATCAGCGGGCTTTGTTCGCCGTCGACGGTGAGATACATGCCTTCGCCTTCCAGCACGCTGATATTGCGCAGATAGCCTGAAAAAAGAGAGAAAGGGCCGTCCTGGCGGATGGTCGCCACCGAAATGCGCCAGGCGTAGTTATCTGTCGCCGGGAAACGATAAATTTCCCGCGTCACGCCCTGGCCGTTTTTCCAGGGCATTTCCGGGCACTGCTCGTAGGGCAGAAGCTGGATCATTTGTGCATGCTTCCTTCGAGGCGGTAGCGTGAACCCGGGTAAACCAGGCGCACGCTGGTGACGATTTTTTTGTTCTGGCGGCCGGTCCAGGTGCGACGATTGACCTGCAGGCAAGGCGTGTGCTCGTCGATTTCCAGATAAGCACACTCTTCGCGAGGCACGTTTACCGCCTCAATAATATGCTCGCCCTCAACGATGGGCGCGATGGACGAAAGATAGGCGTTAGGCGTGATACGGGTGAAATCCTGCTGGAAGTAATCCGGCACGATCAGCGAGTTCACCAGGCGGTCTTCCAGCATCACCGGGACGCCGTTTTCGTAGTGGCAAATCAGCGAATGGAACAGGCGGCTTCCCTTGGGTAAATTGAAGGCCATGGCCTGCTGCGCGTCGGCATACACCTGGGTTAGCTCCAGCACGCGGGCGTGATGGCGGTGGCCGCGGCTGGCAATTTCGTCGGCAATATTATTTATTTCGAGCAGCGCGGACTGCCCGCGCACTTCGGCGACGAAAGTCCCGATACCCTGCATACGCACCAGCAGACCTTCGGCGGTCAGTTCACGCAGGGCGCGGTTGATGGTCATGCGGCTGTAGCCAAACTGATTCACCAGTTCACTTTCGGAGGGAACCCGGTAGTTTACTGGCCATAATCCACTATGAATATTGGTCTTAATAATGATTTTGACCCTTTCATAATAGGGGGCCGGCTGGTCCAGATTGTCGGTCTCTGCCGCTGCTTTAAAAACGTCGTTTTGTGCCATTCATCATTCCTCGCCCGGGTATCCTTTAAAGTTTACTCTACCCCTATTTGGATGTATATATACATGCATGTATATACAATTGATTAACATCGAACCGGGGGGCTGATATGGCGGTATATTTCGCGGCAAAAGCGCTTCTGCCGCAGGGCTGGGCGGAAAATGTCAGAGTGGGCGTTTCGCCCGAGGGCGTCATTCAGTCAGTGGCTGCTGACAGCGTGCCGGATGAAGGCGATATTCGCGTGGACGGCGTTGTTGTGCCGGGGATGCCGAACCTGCATTCGCACGCATTTCAGCGGGCGATGGCGGGGCTGACGGAAGTCGTTGGCGACCCGGCAGACAGCTTCTGGACGTGGCGCGATCTAATGTATCGCCTGGTAGGCAAAATCACCCCGGAACAGCTGGAGACCATCGCCAGCTATCTGTATATCGAAATGTTAAAAGCCGGCTATACCTCGGTGGCCGAGTTTCACTATCTGCATCACGATGTGGACGGCAAAGCCTACGCGCAGCCTGCGGAGCTCGCGCTGCGCGTTGCTCAGGCCGCAAAAAATATTGGCATTGGCCTGACGCTGCTCCCGGTGCTATATACGCATTCCGGTTTCGGGGGCCAGCCCGCATCGGCAGGGCAGCGTCGCTTTATTAACGACACCGACAGCTACCTGAAGCTGTATGACAGCATTGCCACAGCGCTTGCCCCAGAACCGATGCAGCGCGCTGGGTTATGCTTCCATTCGCTGCGCGCCGTGACGCCGGAACAAATGCATCTGGTGCTGTCCAGCCAGCCGCAGTCTCAGCCGGTACATATTCATATTTCCGAGCAGCAGAAAGAGGTGGCGGACTGCCTCGCCTGGTCCGGGCTGCGCCCCGTCGAGTGGCTGTATGACAATATGCCCGTCGATGATCGCTGGTGCCTGATTCACGCCACCCACATCACTGAAAGCGAAACACGGCTTATTGCTGATTCCGGCGCAGTTGCCGGGTTGTGTTTGACGACCGAAGCGAATCTCGGGGACGGCATTTTCCCCGGGCAGACGTTTTTGCAGCAGGGCGGCAACTGGGGCATTGGCTCCGACAGCCATATCAGCGTCAGCGTTAGCGAGGATTTACGCTGGTTTGAATACGGCCAGCGGCTGAATAACCGCCGTCGCAATTTGTTGCACCTTGAAACGGAGCCTTATGTCGGCAACGTGCTCTACCAGGGGGCGCTTCACGGTGGGCGCATGGCGCTGGGGCAAAACATTGGCGAGCTGGCCGTAGGGGCGAGGGCCGACTGGCTGGTGCTGGACGGGGACGATCCGTTCCTGGCGACAGCGAAAGATAGCGAGCTGTTGAACCGCTGGATTTTTGCCTGCTCTTCTAACCCAATCAAAGACGTTATGACCGGCGGGAAATGGGTGATACGCGAAGGGCGGCATGAGAAAGACGCAGAGATCAAAGCGGACTTCTCGCAGGTGTTGAAGCAGCTAACGCATTAGTTACCCGGTGAAAATGCATATCCGCTATTGAGCTATCCGCCTCCGGGCTTTCAGGTTTTAATGCTGGCCTGCAAGTTCACGAGGAGAAAATCATGGCCAATGCACGTTATGCTATTTTGGGCGGCAGCTCTGGTATCGGGCTGGCGCTTGCCCGGAAGCTGACGTCTCGCGGAGACAGCGTCCTTATCGGCGGACGATCGGGGGAAAAACTGCAGGCGGCATTAGCTGAGCTTGGCCAAAATGCCGCAGGTAAAACGGTGGACGTGACCGATCGCCTGTCTCTCCGGGCATTCTTTTCGGAGGCCGGGCCGCTGGCGGGGTTGTTTACCCCGGCGGCCTCTTATCAAACTGGTGATTTCCGCGACGGCGATGCCGCCACGTCCGAAGCGCTGTTTCAGGCCAAATTCTGGTCACAGTATTGGGCCGTCTATGAAGCTCTTCCTAATCTGCATGCTTCCTCTGCCGTGGTGCTGATGTCCGGCGCGGCTTCTGCTCGCCCCATTGGTGCGCCAGCCTATGCCGCCTGTAACGCGGCGCTTGAGGGACTGGCTCGGGGCCTGGCGGTGGAGCTGAAGCCGGTGCGGGTCAACTGCCTGTCGCCGGGCACCACCGACAGCGAACTTTGGCGTAGCCGACCGGCTGAAGTGCGTGAATCGACCTACCAATATTGGAACAGTCTGGCGTTAAATGGTCGCCCAGGACACGTAGATGAACAGGCCGCAACGGCACTTTTTTTACTGGATAATCATAATATTACCGGCAGTACAATTTATTGCGATGGCGGCTATACGCTGCGCCAGGCACGTTTGTCCGTGGGTGCTTTCGCACTCAAGTTAGCCCCGCCCGGGCCGATATTTTTTGCAGACCAACAATATGGGATGAATTAAATGACAGGTCCGATTGGCAGCATTGGCGTTTCTGTTCCCTCGATGGGGGCAAATATTGCGGCAAAGGTTAAAGCTCCGGTGGTCCCCGCCCCGGCGATCCAGGCCTCAACGCGCGTCACCCTCAGCGGAGCGAGCGACAGCATCAGCGCCGTTTACTCGTTCGGTGCCCAAAAGCTTCGGGCGAATACGCCCGCAGGCAACAGCAGTTTATCCGCGCTGATGGGGGCAACCCTTTCGCAACCGGGCTCTGTCTCGTTCCAGGGGCTGGGTAAAGAGCTTCTGCTGGCGCTGAAAGACAATCCGAAAGGCTTCTCTCTGGCGGTTGCCTCGCCTGCGGCGGCCGCCGTAGAGGGCGACGTTGTGCAGGACAAAGACAGCGCGGTCGCGCTGAATATCGAGACAAAGAGCGGCGTTAAGGTCAGCATTTCGTTATCCCGCCAGTCTGAAGGGCTGGTCGCGCAAGTTCAGACCAGCGGCGGCGATCTGACCGACGACGACGTGGCGGCGATCTCGGGCCTGGCGGATGGCTTCCAGAACGTGCTTGATGGCCTGTCGCAGCAGCCACCGGCGATAAAAATTGGCGGACTGCTCAACGTTGATAGCAGGCTGTTCAAGTCCGTGGAGCTGAACACCGATGTCAGCCAGGCCGGCAGCTCAATCCAGTCTCTGAGTTTCCAGAGCGACAGCGCTCGGCGCACGCTCAGTTATAAAGATGGCGACGCCACGTTTAACCTGACGACCGACCTCAGTAACGCGGGGACATTGGGCAGCAAAAGTCAGCAGGCCCAGGCGCTTTCCGCCTATGAGAAACAGCTCGACGGAGCCGGATCCCGCGGCCATGCGAACAAAGCCCAGCTTGCCCTGTTTAAAAGCGCCTTCCACGCGCTGAACAGCGATTATGGCTCTAACGAATCGAAAATCAGTGGGATACAGCAAAGCATCACTGTTTCTGCAGAAGATAAAACACGCTCTTACTTGAGCGGGCTGGCTGATTTTACCGCGTCCTTTAAACAGTCGGACGTGGCCTCAAACCCTTACAAGTCAGAGGAAAAAGACAGTTTTTCCTATGACTTTAGCCAGACCACTCAGGGCAGCACCGATACCCGGGGTGACCTGAGCAAGCTGGCTCAGAGCACGAAGGCGAGTCTCAAGGCCAGCTATCATGAGTCGCTGGTCCCGGGCGGGAAATTGGATCTCACGGGACTGAAATCCTCACAAAACTATACTTATCATGTGATTAGTGAAGAAACGTCGACCCAAACAACGCTGGCGTTCAAAAAGGGCAATCTGGCGAGCGTGGAAACCAGCCGCGCGACCCATAACGCCGAATATGTTCAGACTTACGTTGCGGCTCGTTTGACCGATGAGAAACGCACCCCGTTTGACAAGGAAGAGACGAAGAAGGTCAATCTCCTGGCGGATAATGTCAATCTGAAATCAACCAATCCATTGAATCTTAAATAATCCTGCTACCCACGCTGCGGCGTGGGTTTTTTACCTCTCTCGGGGAACCTGCGCGCCGGCGCTACCACTCAGCCTCAATTGCACAACGAGTGGAATACCCTCCGATGAGAAACATCCTTAATACTTTCCGTCCTACACAGTCCGATCCTCGCCTGCAGGCGCAAAGTGGCCAGTCAAGCCGCACCGCCAGAACGTCGGCCACGGCATCGTCGTCCCGCAACGTGAATAACCCGTCCACACGGTTGGTGCAGGATTTCGCGAAGCTAAGCGGCAAAAACCTGAGGGCCAACGTGTTGCTTAACAGCGATGATAATTCGGTACCTATTCACCATAAAAGTCCGTCGGCGCTGCTGAAAGCGATAGACGATAATATTTCAAATACGGCCAGAGAGTGGGGGATGCCTAAGCATGAGGTTGAGGCGATGCTGGGCAGCAGCAAGCGCATTAACGAGCCTGTTTGCGGCGTTACGGCGAATAACGTGATGAAGCTTTTCCTCGACACCGACCATTTCAGCTACGCTTTTGAACACGGGCGAACAATGTCGTTACCCCAGCTTCAGCAACAGCTTGCCAATTTACCCGCCCACAAACACTTTATTTTGCGCGTGAATGACGCAGGTATGGGCCATGCTTACGTGATTGATCTTCCGGCCAGCACAAAACCAAGGCGCGATGCGTTTCTGTATCAGTCTGATCTAGGTGAAGGCGCGACTCGTCCCCTGCGTCTTGACGACTGGATGAGCAAGAAAGCTGCACAGCCGGTATCGCTGAACGATATCAATACGCATTTTATGAACATGGCGCACGGGCGAATCGATCCGGGGCATATTGCTAAGCTGTTCGACGTCGACAGTAATCCGAATATGCTGCGCCCGGAGCGCCTGGATCTACAAAGGAATCAAGGTTTTAATTTTCAGCTGGCGGAATACGACCCGGCGAATCTGGAGAAAAACGTCTCGGCGATTAAAGCCCGATGCGGCTAAGTATTTGCCGCCGGTAGCAGGGAATAAATCCACATTTAATATGGATTTATTCCGATTTGTCGCCAGAGAAAAAGCGGCATTGGGGCTGGACTAACTCAATGTGATCTCTATCATGTCGGGGTCACTACAGAACAAGAGAACGTGCTATGCAACATATCATCGAAGGCTTTCTTAACTTCCAGAAAGAGATTTTCCCGCAGCGCAAAGAGCTCTTTCGCAGCCTGGCGTCCAGCCAAAATCCTAAAGCGCTTTTTATTTCCTGTTCCGACAGCCGACTGGTGCCGGAGCTGGTAACACAGCAGGAACCGGGGCAGCTCTTCGTTATTCGTAATGCCGGCAATATCGTGCCTTCTTTCGGTCCGGAGCCGGGCGGCGTTTCTGCAACCATCGAGTACGCGGTTGTTGCCCTTGGCGTAACCGATATTGTGATTTGCGGGCACTCTAACTGCGGTGCGATGAAAGCTATAGCCTCCTGCCAGTGCCTGGATCCGATGCCGGCCGTTGCGCACTGGCTGCACTATGCCGATGCGGCAAAAGCGGTCGTGGAAAAGAAAACCTGGAACAACGAGACCGATAAGGTCAACGCCATGGTAGAAGAAAACGTTATCGCCCAGCTGAACAATATTAAAACGCATCCTTCCGTCGCGGTAGGGCTGCGTAACAACGGCCTGCGCCTGCACGGCTGGGTTTACGATATCGAAAGCGGTGAAATTCGCACGCTGGATAAAAACAGCAAATCCTTTGTTTCCCTGGCGGAAAACCCTGACGTTTGTTTCGAATAAATTAACGCCAGCGCTCTTGCAGATAAAAAAATCCACGCTTTGCGTGGATTTTTTACATCTATGGATAAATAAAGACGCCAGAAGCAGGATTGTGGAGATTTCACGGATTTACTTTCCCTATACGGAAAAGCCTGAGGCGGCGGGATTATAATCGACATAAAGCGGGCGAATGCCCGCGTTCAGCCGCAGGTCAGGAGAGTTTAAGATGAAAAAGTATCTGTATGTGTTGGCTATGTCTGCGCTGATTGTTGTGCCGTCCATGGCGCAGGCGCGTCCTGGCCCCTGGTTTGGTCATGGTCCAGGATTCTGGTCTGGCCCGCGCTATTATCCGGGGCCGCATTATTTCTATGGCGGACCGCGTTTAACCGTTTTGCCAGGGCTTGCCACGGCCATAATCGTAGGCGGCCTGACCTATTACGTGGTCAACGGGATTTATTACCAGCGTCAGGGAGCGGAATACATTCGCGTGGAGACGCCGTCCAGCATCAATTCTGGCGTCAGCGTGCTGGATTACAACGGCAAACGCTATTACGTGCGTAACGGCAGCTATTACCAGAAGGATATTAACGGTAACTATTTCGAAGTGCCGCGCCCCGCCGGGCTGTAATCCCCATTTTGTTCAGCCTGTGTGGCAGGCGGTAATGTAGGAAACCCACCGTCAGCGTGGGTTTCTTTTGGCATTAACTGACGCCTTAGTTTCTCTCTTTTCTAAACGTTCGCCCTCCCGTCAACCATTGGGCCGGTCTTCCACGCCTGGAGGTCATCATTTTTTCATATTGGTACATCTACACATCAATTTGGTTACATAAAATCTACAACTTAGTTCGCAAATTCATTATCAGCAGGGTGTGGTTTGCGCGCATTGCTTGTATATACATGAGTGATCATTTGATGTGCGATGGGTTTTCCGGCGTTTAATCAGGTTCAGCGAGGTCGTTATGTCTTCCTTTTCATCCACAGAAGAACAGTCCAAAAAGAGCTCACGTCTAAGCGAGAGCCGATCTATTGATTACATTCCTGACGGGGAACGTCACGGGCATCCTTTTAGCCAGTTTACTCTTTGGTTCGGCGGCAATTTGCAGATCACCGCGATTGTCACCGGCGCGCTGGCAGTGGTGCTGGGCGGCGACGTCGTCTTGTCGTTGGTGGGGCTGTTTGTGGGGCAGATTCTGGGGGCATCGATCATGTCCTTCCACGCTTTACAGGGGCCGCGCCTTGGCCTGCCGCAGATGATCATCTCCCGGGCGCAGTTTGGCGTTTACGGGGCGGTGATTCCGCTGGTGCTGGTGTGCATTATGTATATCGGCTTTTCCGCCAGCGGCACCGTGCTGGCGGGGCAGGCAATGGCGCATTTGCTGTCAATCAGCGATGTCAGCGGGATGATCCTGTTCAGCGCCATTATTATCGTCATTGCCGTGCTCGGGTATCGCGTGATCCATAAGCTTGGCAAGGTCGCCAGTGTTGTTGGCGTGCTGGCTTTTGCCTGGCTGTTTGGGTCGCTGCTGTTCAATACCGATCTTGCGGCCATTCTGCAAAATAACCATTTCTCCATGCCGATGTTTTTGCTGGCGGTGTCGCTGTCCTCTTCCTGGCAAATTGCCTTTTGCCCCTATGTTTCCGATTACTCGCGCTACCTGCCGCGAGACGTGTCTGGCCCGAAGGTGTTTTTCTCGGTGTTTAGCGGCACCGTGCTGGGGACTCAGGCTTCAATGACGCTGGGCGTTATCACCGCTGCGATTGCCGGGAGCGCTTTTTCCGGACACGAAGTCGGCTACATTGTGGGGCTGGGCAAAACCGAAACCATGGCGATGCTGATTTATTTTGCTATCTGCTTCGGCAAAATTACTTTTACCACGCTGAACGCCTACGGCAGCTTTATGTCGCTGACCACCATTGTGTCAGGGTTCCGCAAGCAGGTGACCCTGAGCCAGAAGAACCGCATTCTGTTTGTGGTGCTGATGGTGGCGGCTTCATGCATCATTGCGCTGCTGAGTGAACCGGCATTCCTGAAACACTTCACTCATTTCCTGCTGTTCTTACTGGCCTTCTTTGTGCCGTGGAGCGCCATTAGCCTGACCGATTACTTCTTTATTTCGTCCCGAGCCGTAGATATTCCCGCGCTGTTTGATGCCGATAAGCGCTATGGCCGCTGGAACCTGTTTGGCATAGGGGTTTATATCGTCGGCGTGCTGATTCAGCTGCCGTTTATTGAGAACCCGCTTTTCCACGGCTCGCTGACGTGGCTATTCGACGGCAACGATGTGTCGTGGATCATTGGCTGGTTTGGTACGGCGATTCTCTATTATGGCCTGCATCGCCTCGATAAACGCGTTCTGCCAGCGGCGACGGTTTACCCGAATAACGCGGCCCGCTGATTTTTCTTTGTTTAAAAAAAATCCACGTAGAAGCGTGGATTTTTTATGGCAGCAAGAAAGAGTTTATTGAACGAGCGGATGTGTCATTTATTATATCTGGATTAATTTATCGTTGCTGGTTGATCTAATTTTTCCGCTGTCTCTCCGGAGAGATTATTCATCTGCCTACGTTCTGTCAGTTGGCGGCAAATCTCAGCATGCTTATCCTCCGTAAAGGTAAAGCGTGACTTGTTGAAGGAGATCAGAAATGACTCAACTTTATTGTTCTGGCGAGTAAATTAAATGAAAATAAAATTTGAGGTAGACGGGGTATGTTTGGTTTCACGATGAAGGTGAAGGACTAGCTTACTTTATTGAATTTAACTATCTGAGCTCTCTGATAAGGGCGTATTACGTTAACGCGACAGAACCATATCACCACCCGTAAAGTGAAGGGGTGTCACAGGCAGAACAGTTTTATCTGTTGGTTGCCTGAAAAACAGGCAACACAACTTTTGCTGAATTCCTGTCGCTAACGCGACAGAACCTGAGTTTTCGTTCCATTGAGCGTCAAACCTCGAAACGGAGCGAATTGCTGCCGAAAGTGTACGAAGCCCTGCAGATGGAGCCGAGGAAAAAACCGGAAAAGCCCGGCTGCTCTTTGTCAGCGCCCAAGTCTGTAGGCACGCGTCGGAGTTAGTGTCGGAAAGGCTGCACGGGATAGACCGAAAGCGATGGCTTCTGGCACGGGCAGCAGGGTAAGCTCGCCTGAAAAATGATTTTCAGGCTGAAATGAGCCGAAATCCGCATTTTTTCACCATAACCTGCCCGTTCGCACGCCATAAGGGGACCTCCGGCAAAAAAATTCAAGGTCAGGAGATTTTTAAAGCGATAATTCAGTTTCCTAACCATGAACGAAATAATACTCCATAGAGTATGATTATTAAGCGAAACTATCCCGTGTAACTTTAAATAACTGAGGATTAGTGCGGTGTCGCTCAAATCCTGCATTCTCAAGGATTGTATTAAAACGCACGTTATTTGCGAGGCCTCTTGTTGATAAGGTGGAGTTAAAGTATTCCAGATTATTCATCTGCAATAGTTTTTTAATAAATAATAGATCCTCTAAAATTAATCTTAACTCTTGATGGTGATATGTTTGACCACCGAGAATCTTATCAATTACTGAATAATTAGGACGGTAAGAAATACCATTTAATTTTATTTTATTTGTCGGTGGAAATCCAGGGTGGATATTTATACCTGAACGACCAATTACAAGTATTTCATTATAGCTTGACTTGCTATAGCTTGACCTGCAGTTAATGAGGTGGTCATAAATAACCTCGGCAGGCAATAAGCTATTGTAAGGCTTATCCATAATAAAATTGAATAAACTAGGTTTTGCCTTGCCCTGGAATATGGAGTCAGCCAATTCATAACTGTTTAAAATCCGCCCTTGAGGGAGACCTCCTTCTCTGCCTGCAAAATTAGGAAAATTAACATCATGCGGATGCACCCCAAGGATATTCTGAATTGGCACATCCAGGTCCAGTTCAATGCAAAGAGCGCCAACACCACCTTTCCAAGGTGTGTCTGTTGGAAGTCGTTTCATAACACAGGAACATGAAATAACGTCCCATCCACTTAATACATCCTCAATACGACGTTGTGAAAAGGGTGAGATTGTATTTCGACCAATGGAGCTCACACTTCCTGAACCGCTGATCGTATGAATGATTTTAAGATCTCCGCCATCACCAATACGGTGTTTCCAGTTGGTTAATAAATTCCTGGTCTCGAGTTCTTTATTTTTCCTTTTAACATATTCATCCTGGAATTCAGCTATTTTTCCTTTGTCCAGTTTTTCATTAAATTTTTTTAGTTTAATTTTAAATAAATTAGACATGATTCCCTCAATAATTAACACATGGAGACTATATGTTAATTATTGAGGAGGAGAGGACAACATAAACCGTCTTAATTCCGTCTTAATTTACAAATTCTACGTTTTAACGGTTCTGTCGCATTAAGCGGTGTCGGGTAACATGCTGTTTTCATTTTGATGTTACCTGCCCATGTCTCTGATCCGAAACGCCTTCTATACTGTCTGCATTATCCTGTTGATATTATCGTCAGTATTGGATGCGTCATTGACCTTGCGGATCTTATCTAACTGGCGAGCCTGTGTTGGGCTAACTCCATCCGCTACTTGCTTACGTGCTTGCTCGCATTTCTCGCGGGCTTTAGCATGTTTGGCCGTTCGGTATTCACCCAACGCAAACATGCTGGATTTACCGCTGAGTTTAAACGGATAGCGCCATGCCTTTTTGCCATTGGGTTTCACTTCGAGGTAGAGACCGTTGAAATCATTGAGTCGATAGAGTTTTTCTTTCGGCTTGGCAGTGCTGCATTGCGTATCGGTGAGCATAACGGGGCCTTATTTATTATACCGTTATTGTACTCACTTAAAATGAAGATGGAAGAATGTTGTACTCATCCATTTACTCATTTTCTACAGCGTTGTTACGAGATGAGCTGAGACATTATGAAATGAAAAATCCACGCAATTGCGTGGATTTTATGGGGTTTTACATTTTTTATGCGATTCACTGAAATCGCATGAGACAACAGAAACGAATTAGACGTTGAACAGGAAGTTCATCACGTCGCCGTCTTTCACGACGTAGTCTTTACCTTCGGCGCGCATTTTGCCGGCTTCTTTTGCGCCTTGCTCGCCTTTGTAGGTGATGAAGTCTTCATAGGCGATGGTTTGCGCGCGGATGAAGCCTTTTTCGAAGTCGGTGTGGATTTTACCCGCCGCCTGTGGAGCAGTTGCGCCGACAGGGATGGTCCACGCGCGCACTTCTTTCACGCCAGCGGTGAAGTAAGTTTGCAGGCTCAGCAGCTCGTAGCCTGCGCGGATCACGCGGTTCAGGCCCGGCTCTTCCAGACCCAGCTCGGCCATGAACTCTTCGCGGTCAGCATCGTCCAGCTCGGCGATGTCGGATTCAACCGCGGCGCAGACGGCAACCACGACGGAACCTTCACCCGCGGCAATTTCGCGGACTTTATCGAGGTACGGGTTGTTTTCAAAACCGTCTTCGTTAACGTTGGCGATGTACATGGTTGGCTTCAGGGTCAGGAAGCTCAGGTATTTGATCGCCGCCTTATCTTCTTCGGTCAGATTTTTCAGCGCGCGCAACATTCCGGCGTTTTCCAGCTGTGGCAGGCATTTTTCCAGCGCTGCCAGCTCGGCTTTAGCGTCTTTGTCGCCGCCTTTGGCTTTCTTCTGTACGCGGTGAATAGCGCGCTCGCAGGTGTCCAGGTCAGACAGCGCCAGCTCGGTATTGATAACTTCAATGTCGTCAGCCGGATCCACTTTATTGTTTACGTGGATGATGTTGTCATTTTCAAAGCAGCGCACCACGTGGCCGATAGCTTCGGTTTCACGGATGTTGGTCAGGAACTGGTTGCCCAGGCCTTCACCTTTAGATGCGCCTTTCACCAGGCCTGCGATGTCCACGAATTCCATGGTGGTCGGCAGAATACGCTGGGGTTTAACGATTTCGGCCAGCTTGTCCAGACGCGGGTCCGGCATTGGCACCACACCCGTGTTCGGCTCTATGGTACAGAACGGGAAGTTAGCCGCTTCGATACCTGCTTTGGTCAGGGCGTTGAACAGCGTGGATTTGCCCACGTTCGGCAAGCCGACGATACCGCATTTGAATCCCATGGTTTAAATCACCTTAATTGCTTGATTATCAATGAATTTAACTGTTTTCATTGAAAAAATGTAGATAACTTTGCGCATTATACACTGAAACCGCCGCCAGCGGGCGTGGAAATCCTTTCCCGGTGCGGGGAAGGCCGGTTTATTGTGCTTTAAAGGCGTGCAGACGATTAGTTGCCTTAGTCAGGCCTTCTTTCAGCCAGACTTCGGTGCAGCGCGCCGCTTCGTCTACCGCGTCGTCGATAAGCTTCTGTTCGCTGACCGGCGGTTTGCCGAGCACAAAGCCGACAACTTTGTTTTTATCGCCCGGATGGCCAATCCCCACGCGTAACCGGTGAAAGTTCGGGTTATTGCCGAGTTTACTGATAATGTCCTTCAGGCCGTTGTGCCCGCCGTGGCCGCCACCCAGCTTGAATTTCGCCACGCCCGGAGGGAGATCCAGTTCATCGTGCGCCACCAGGATTTCGTCCGGGGCGATGCGGAAGAAGGTGGCCATGGCGGCAACCGCTTTCCCGCTGAGGTTCATAAACGTGGTCGGAACCAGCAGGCGAACGTCTTCTCCACCCAGATTAATGCGGGCGGTATAGCCAAAGAATTTCGCTTCTTCTTTCAGCGACTGATTGTGGCGCTCGGCCAGTAAATCCACATACCAGGCCCCGGCATTATGGCGGGTCGCTGCATATTCAGCGCCTGGGTTGGCCAGGCCGACAATTAATTTAATGCTCACGTTTAAATTCCTGAAAACCGTTCACAGCCGCGTAGTTTACTGCGCGAGGGCGGCGTTGACAAAGCGCAATCCCCCAGCCGACACATTCTTGAATAGTTGAGGATCTGAACCATTAGAATTTCAAGTAACTCAGACGCTTATTTGTAAACTTTTGTAGGTCTTTCATTCGTAATTGTGATCGCTCACGCACACGCTCTTTAGGGGCATTGTCTATACTTTAGTCACAAGGATAGGGGATGTTCCCCACCGACCCGTAATAGTGCGGAGGTGACATATGAAACGCAGAAACGCTTCGTTACTCGGTAATGTCCTCATGGGATTGGGACTGGTTGTGATGGTGGTCGGCGTGGGCTATTCAATTCTGAACCAGCTCCCACAGCTAAACCTGCCGCAGTTTTTCGCCCACGGTGCCGTGCTGAGCATCTTCGTTGGGGCTGTACTTTGGCTTGCCGGGGCGCGTATTGGCGGACGTGAACAGGTCTGCGACCGTTACTGGTGGGTTCGCCATTACGATAAACGCTGCCGCCGGGATGAACATCATCGCCACAGCTAATATTTAGCAGATTTTGAGAAACGGCTCCTTTTCAGGGGCCGTTTTTTTTATGCTTAACGGATTGACCCTCACGTTACGTGAGGCTGCACACTCCCTCTCAGCAGAAGCCAAAAGGAGCAGGACATGTTGTTCAAAGTAGGTGAACTGGCAAAGCGTGCCGGGATCACGGTACGGACGCTACACCACTATGAAGCTATAGGCCTGTTGCTGCCTTCTGCCCGCACCGCCGCGGGTTATCGACTGTATAACCGGCTGGATATCGCCCGGCTGCATCATATTCAGGCGTTGAGCCGGATGGGAATGAGCCTGGGTGAGGTGCGCGACTGTCTCGAGCGTCAGGCTCTGTCGCTCCAGGAGATCCTGGATTCGCAGATCTCCGTGCTTGATGGCCAGCTGGCTGAAATCGCCGTGCTGCGCCAGCGGCTGGTTACGCTGCGTGAAACTCTGCGCAGCGGCGCAGAACCTGATCTCGAGGAATGGCTGACTACGCTGGAGTTAATGACGATGTACGATCGCTATTTTTCAAAAGAAGAGTTAGAGCGCCTGCCTTTTGCGCAGGCTGATAGCCGCCGTGACGGGGAATGGAAACAACTGGTCGACGAGGTGGCCGGGCTGCATGCGCAAGGCGTTCCGCCAGATGACGATCGGGCGCAGCGTCTGGCTACGCGCTGGATGGAAATGCTGGAGCGTGACACGGCGGGTGAGCCGGATTTTCTGGTTCGCCTGAACAAAATGCATCAGGCTGAGCCGGACATGGCCCGCCAGACCGGGATTTCGCCGGCGCTGACCGAATACGTAACGCACGCATTCGGCCACAGCAAGCTGAACATTTACCGGCGCTACCTCAACGATGAGGAGTTTGCTTTCACCAGCCGCCACTATTTCGACCGTATGCAGGAGTGGCCGCCGCTGGTGGCCGCGGTGCGTAAGGCCAATGCGGAAGGCGTGCAGGCTGAATCAGAGCAGGCGCAGCAGCTCGCACGTCGCTGGCTGGAACTCTTTCAGTCGTTTGCCGGGCCGTCTGTGCAGACGCAGCAAAAATTCCGCACCGCGATGGCGAACGAACCAGAGCTTGCCAAAGGCACCTGGATGACGCCGGAGGTGCTGGCCTGGCTGCAGCGGGCGATTGGCGCTATGTTCCAAGCCGCTGGACTAAGAAATCAACCAGGCTCCTGACGCGTAAAGAGAGATGGCGAGCGTGAGGGTAAAGTAAAATAAATGGTCGTGAGGTGCCGCCATACTCCGGCAGCACCTCAACCAGCGTTCCGTCGGCCACATCCTGCTCCAGAATAAACCGGTAGGTCTGAATCAGGCCCGCTCCGCTTCTGGCAAGCGCCACTATTCCCAACACATCTTCCGCGCAGGTAAAGCCGCCGCGGGTAAAAATGTCGGTATCTTTGCCGTCGACGCTGAACGTCCAGGGGACTTTTCGCCCGGTGCTCGGCAGCTCAAACTGGATGCACTCGTGGTGATTTAAGTCGTCCAGCGTTTGGGGTATTCCCGCCCGGGCTAAATAGACCGGGGAAGCCACGGTGATAAGCTCCGCGTCTTCGAGCTTGCGGGCAATAAGCGATGAGTCCTGAGGTGAGCGGCCGCGAATGGCAATGTCGTAACTTTCATCGGCAAAGTCGATGTTGCGGTTGCTGATGTGAACCTGCACCGAGACGCGGGGGTAAAGCTGCCTGAATTCCGGCAGCAGCGGCAGCACTCGATGATGTGCATACGGGGTAGGGAGGCTGATTCGCAGCACGCCAGCGGGTTCTCTCTGCGCGCCGGTGACTTCCCGCTCCGCCTCTCTGAGCTGCTGCAGCGCCTGCTGGCACTGGCGGAAGTAGCGCTCTCCGCTTTCTGTCAGCCTGATCTGGCGGGTTGTACGCACGAACAGGCGCACGCCTAAGCGCTCTTCCAGGCGGGCGATAGAGCGGCTGACCGCCGCGGGCGTGATCCCCATAAAATTGGCCGCCGCGCTGAAGCTCAGCTGTTCCGCGGCCTGGCAAAACAGCTCCAGCGTGCCGATCTGCATCTCTTCGAAGTGGCGTTTCATTCCGATGCTCTCTTTCTATTTATTACATGAGGTATCTTGTCATGTTACGGATGGCTAATTTATCGGTCATTGTGTCATAAGTATAGTGAGCTCCACATTCACCCACAGGAGCAAATCATGAACTCAACCCCAACCGTTATTGTGACCGGCGCCTCAAGCGGCATCGGCCTGGCTATCGCGCAGGCTTACCTGGCTCGCGGCTACAATGTTGTCGGCAATGGCCGCACGCTGAAGCGCTTAGAAACGGCGGCGGCAAGCCTCGGTAACCCGGCGAATTTCCTGCTGGTGGCCGGAGATATTGCGTTGAAGAGTACCGCAGAAACGCTGTTTAAGCAGGCTATCGCCGCTTTTGGCCGCGTGGATATTCTGATCAATAACGCCGGGATCTTTATCCCGAAACCGGCGAGCGACTACAGCGAGCAGGATATCGACGCGTTGATTAACACCAACCTGAAAGGGTTTATGTTCCCGTCCCAGCTGGCCGCCAGCCATATGAGCAAAAACAAGTCGGGGCACATTGTGAACATCACGGCGAGCGTGGCCATGCAGCCTAACGTCAAGGTGCCTGCCTTGCTGCCGGTGATGGTGAAGGGCGGTCTGAATCAGGCGACCAGGGCGCTGGCTTTAGAGCTGGCGGCGGATAATGTGCGGGTAAACGCCGTTGCGCCTGGCATTATCGAGACGCCGCTGCACGCGGATTATTCAGGCTCAATAGGTTTTCTCAGCACGCTGTCGCCGAGCGGGAAGACAGGCACCGTGCAGGATGTGGTAAACGCGGTACTGTATCTCACGGATTCACAGTTCGTCAGCGGTACGGTCATGGCCGTGGACGGCGGCAGCACCGCCGGGGTTTGGTAACAGGAGAGCCGCTATGCCATATGTTAATATTCGCGTCACCCGGGAAGGGGTCAGCGCAGAGCAAAAGCTGGCGCTGATTGAGGGCGTCACCGACATGCTGGAGCAGGTATTAAACAAAAAGCCCGCCGACACCTTTGTGGTTATCGACGAGGTTGAAACCGACAACTGGGGCGTGAATCGTGAAAGCGTGAGCGCCCGGCGGCGACGCGAAGCCGGGCAGGAGTAGGAGTGAACCTGGCCGCTAATTGGCGGCCAGTGCGGCCTGAACGTCCGGGAAGAACGCAAGGCGGCCAGGAATGGGTTTCACGCCAGCTCTTGCTAGAGTGCGCAGGGGCTGGAATTCAAGGTTCGTCACCTGTAGTTCGCAGCCTTCCGGCATTTTCTCTACAAAGCGCTGGAAGGCATCCAGACCCCCTGCGTCCAGCACCGGAACCGCATCCCATTGCAGAATAACCACCCTATGCCCCGGCACCTGCTGGGCCAGCTGAATGAACAGTCCTTCGGCAGCGGCAAAGAACAGCGGTCCCGTGACGCGCAGCGCCAGCACATCCTCAGGCACACTCACATTGCTAAGCGGCGCGAGGCGGGTCATACGAGCTATCCGGCGCATGAAAAGCAGCGACGCCAGCACAATGCCGACGCTGATGGCAATCACCATGTCAAACAGCACGGTCAGGGACATGCAGATCAGCATCACGATGATGTCGTCTTTCGGCGCCCGGCGCAGCAGGTTGACGACTTTATGCGCCTCGCTCATGTTCCACGCCACCATCAGCAGCAGGGCCGCCATCGCCGAGAGAGGCAGCCAGGAAAGCAGGGGGGCGAGCGCCAGCAGGGCCAGGATCACCAGCAGCGAGTGAATAATGGCGGCCACCGGCGAAGTTGCCCCGGCACGCACGTTGGCGGCTGAGCGAGCAATGGCCGCGGTGGCGGTAATTCCGCCGAAGAACGGGGCAATAATATTTCCCAGCCCCTGGCCGACCAGCTCGCTATTGGCGTTATGTTTGGTGCCGGTCATGCCGTCCAGCACCACGGCACAAAGCAGGGATTCGATGGCACCCAGCATGGCCATAGAGAACGCCGCAGGCAGCAGGGCGCTTAGCGAATCCCAGCTAAGCGTAAAGTCCGAATTTGGCATTGCCCACGGGAGCGTTAGCTGAGGCAGCAGTTGGGGAATGCCGTTGCCCTGAGTGCCGTCGGCCAGCACGTAGTGGAACCGGGAGCCAATCGTCGCAACTTCACCGCCAAGCAAAGTCACCATCGCCATCACGGCGCAGCCCGCCAGCAGCGCAGGCAGATGCCCCGGCAGGCGAAGCCCCAGGCGCGGCCAGAGAATCAGCACCGCCAGCGTCACGATGCCGATCGCAGCGTCGCCCATATTCAGCGTGGGCAGCGCCATCGCCAGCGCGGCCACTTTATTCAGGTAGTGTTCCGGCACGTGCTCCAGCGTCAGGCCGAAAAAGTCTTTCACCTGCATTGTCGCAATGGTGATGCCTATCCCGGAGGTAAAGCCCAACGTCACCGACAGCGGAATGTATTCGATAAGCCGCCCAAAGCGTGCCAGCCCAAACAGGATCAGGAATATCCCGGACATCAGCGTGGCAACCAGCAGGCCAGCAAGCCCGAATTGTTGCGCGACCGGGTAGAGGATCACCACGAAAGCCGCTGTCGGGCCGGAGACGCTGAAGCGCGAGCCGCCGCTAAGGGCGATGACAATCCCGGCGACGGCGGCAGTATACAAACCGTACTGCGGCGCAACGCCGCTGCCGATGGCCAGCGCCATAGCCAGAGGAATAGCGATGATCCCGACGGTCACACCGGCGATGGCGTCGCGGCTAAAGCGGGACAGGGTGTACTTTTCGCGCCAGCAGGCATCAATCAGGGCGCGGAATGGCATTACGTGAGAAGAAGATACGGTTTTCACTTGTGATTCCATCCGTGAGCGCATCATCTGTCGTTCAGGCAGGTGAAGGAGGCATTGAAAAAGAGTAGTTCAAAAACGAAAAAACCCGCCGCAGCGGGTTTTAAAAGCAACGTCTATCAGTGCTCGAACATCGCAGAGATAGATTCTTCGTTGCTGATACGACGAATGGCTTCTGCCAGCATACCGGACAGGGTCAGGGTACGGACGTTTGGCAGGGCTTTGATTTCGTCAGACAGCGGAATGGTATCGCAGACAATCACTTCGTCGATCACCGAGTTACGCAGGTTGTGCACCGCGTTACCGGAGAAGATAGGGTGAGTGGCATAGGCGAATACGCGTTTAGCGCCGCGTTCTTTCAGCGCTTCAGCTGCTTTACACAGGGTGCCGCCGGTATCAATCATGTCGTCAACCAGTACGCAATCACGGCCGGACACGTCACCGATGATATGCATAACCTGGGAAACGTTAGCGCGCGGACGGCGCTTGTCGATGATAGCCATATCGGTGTCGTTCAGCAGCTTAGCGATAGCACGGGCACGTACCACGCCGCCGATGTCCGGGGAAACCACGATTGGGTTTTCCAGGCCGATTTGCAGCATATCTTCCAGCAGAATTGGGCTACCGAAGACGTTGTCTACCGGGACGTCAAAGAAGCCCTGGATTTGTTCAGCGTGCAGGTCCACGGTGAGAACACGGTCAACCCCTACGCTTGAGAGGAAGTCAGCAACGACTTTCGCAGTGATGGGTACACGAGCGGAGCGCACGCGGCGGTCCTGGCGAGCGTAGCCAAAGTAAGGGATAACAGCGGTGATACGACCTGCAGAAGCGCGGCGCAGGGCATCAACCATAACAACCAATTCCATCAGGTTGTCGTTCGTTGGGGCACAGGTGGACTGGATGATGAAAATATCACCACCGCGTACATTTTCGTTGATTTGTACGCTTACTTCACCGTCGCTAAAGCGACCGACGGCGGCGTCACCAAGGGAGGTGTACAGGCGGTTGGCAATACGTTGTGCTAGTTCCGGGGTGGCGTTACCAGCAAAAAGCTTCATATCAGGCACGAGAAGAACCTCAGGCATGCGTCCAGTGGCGGATGGTTGCTACCGCATAATGTGCGGGCGGGGTAGCCCCCATCCAGGCGGTGTATTAAAGAGCACGATGCAACGTCTGAAACGAGGTGACGTTGTCACCAATGCCCAGCTTGCCCGGATATGGCCTGATGCAGCGGAGATCTATTAACGCCTCGCGCAACAAACCCATGCAGCCATTCCGGGGCTTGCTCAAGCACCTGCCGGGCGGCGTGCTCGGTGTTAAATTCAGCAAACACACAAGCGCCGGTGCCGGTCAGGCGCGACGGCGCGTATTCTAACAGCCAGGAAAGCGCGGCATCAACCTCGCGAAAACGTTTTCTTGCGATAACCTCACAATCGTTGACAAATTCACATTTTAGCAACGTCGTAATTGACCTGATCGGGGTTTCGCGCGGGAGGTCAGGATCGCCAAAAATGACCGGCGTTGGAATACTGACGCCCGGATGAGCAACCAGGTACCATTTTTCTTCAGGTTCAACCGGCGTCAGGATTTCACCGACGCCTTCAGCAAAGGCGGCGTGGCCCCTGACAAAGACCGGCACGTCGGCACCAAGGCGAATGCCCAGCGCGGCCAGTTCGTCTTCGCTGCAGCCGGTTTTCCAGAGCTGGTTCAGCGCCACCAGCACGGTGGCCGCGTTGGAAGAACCACCGCCCAGTCCACCGCCCATCGGAAGCTGCTTCTCAACGCCGAGATCGGCCCCTGCGCTCGCGGGTAGGGTGCCTTTTTCTGCCGCGTATTCCATCAGCATACGGGCGGCGCGCACAATCAGGTTTTCTTCATCAGGCACGCCGTCAATCGGCGTCACCAGCCGAATGACGCCGTCGGGACGCGGTTCGATGGTGAGCGTATCGCCATAATCAAGAAACTGAAACAGCGTCTGCAGGTTGTGATAACCGTCGGCCCTGCGGCCGGTGATGTACAGAAACAGGTTCAGTTTTGCAGGGGCAGGCCAGCGGGAAATCATTATTTCACCGTCCAGCTGTCCATTTTCAGCTTGATACGCTGGTCGCCTTCGCGCAATTCCATGTTGGACGGCAGAGAAGGTTGGGTTTTGCTGTCGTAATCGCTGTACACCACTTTCCAGGTTTTGCCTCCCTGGGTGTAGTTTACTTCGCGCAGGCGGTACTGGTCGTCCAGCTTGTAGTCCGTGGAGTCGCCCGGCAGGCCGAGCATCCACTGGCGCAGGCTGTTCAGCGGAATAGGCATCCCGGTCAGCTTGCCGATCATCTCTTCCGCATCTGTGGCGGTGTAGCGCTTGCCGTCGCGGTCGGTTAACTGAACCCGATCCGGCTGAGCGTTAAGCTCTAGTTCGGTGCTGCCGAGCGGGTTGGTCAGCAGCAGGCGGTAACGGTCCGGGGCTGTTTGCTGCCAGTTGAAGCGGGCATATACCTTTTGGCTATCGGAGAGATAAGCAAAAGCGCCACGCGTCTGATACTGGGTGATTTTTTGCACTTGTTGCTGGTGTTCTAACCACTGCGGCGAGTCAGGACTTTTGCCCGGGCCGCTCGGGTGGGTGACTGAACAGGCGGCCAGCACGAGGCTGGCAAGGGGCAGAAGGCGCATCAGGCGGGCTTTTGGCATCAACATGGCGGCAGCAAATCCTTAAATTCATTTTTGTGGTCAACCGTTCATGCTAGCGGGCGGGCGGCAGGGCGTCTACGGTCATGTTGTCTTAAATCATAAATCATCCACTTACTCCACAAGGGGAAGCTCTCTTTTATTGATTCGGCTCATCCTGTATGATGCGACCAGAAATCCTTATCAACATCGGTATTACTCAGACCGCTCCATGACCCTGTTAGCGTTAGGAATTAACCACAAAACCGCGCCGGTATCGCTGCGAGAACGTGTAACGTTTTCGCCAGACACGCTCGACCAGGCGTTGGGCAGTTTGCTGGAACAGCCTATGGTTCAGGGCGGAGTGGTGCTGTCGACCTGCAACAGAACCGAGTTATATCTGAGCGTTGAGCAACAGGAAAACCTGCACGAAGGGCTGGTGCGCTGGCTGTGTGATTACCACAACCTCAACGAAGAGGAAGTGCGTAAAAGCCTTTACTGGCACCACGATAACGACGCCGTCAGCCATCTGATGCGCGTGGCCAGTGGCCTGGATTCACTGGTGCTGGGCGAACCGCAGATCCTCGGGCAGGTAAAAAAAGCCTTTGCCGACTCCCAAAAAGGCCATTCGCTTTCCAGCGAGCTGGAGCGCATGTTCCAGAAGTCCTTCTCCGTTGCCAAGCGCGTGCGCACCGAAACCGACATTGGCGCCAGCGCCGTTTCCGTCGCGTTTGCCGCCTGCACCCTGGCACGGCAAATCTTTGAATCTCTCTCCTCGGTAACGGTCCTGCTGGTCGGTGCCGGGGAGACTATCGAACTGGTTGCCCGCCATCTGCGCGAGCATAAAGTTGAGAAGATGATTATCGCCAACCGCACCCGAGAACGCGCTCAGGTGCTGGCCGATGAGGTCGGCGCGGAAGTGATTAGCCTGAGTGAAATTGACGAACGTCTGGCGGATGCCGATATCATCATCAGTTCTACCGCCAGCCCGCTGCCTATCATCGGCAAGGGGATGATGGAACGCGCGCTTAAAGCCCGTCGTAACCAGCCGATGCTGCTGGTAGACATCGCCGTACCGCGTGACGTTGAACCCGAAGTCGGTAAGCTGGCGAACGCCTACCTTTACAGCGTGGACGACCTGCAGGCCATTATTCAGAGCAACCTCGCGCAGCGCAAAGCGGCGGCGGTTGAGGCTGAAACTATCGTGGCGCAGGAATGCAGTGAATTTATGGCCTGGCTGCGCGCGCAAAGCGCCTCCGAGACCATTCGCGAATACCGTAGTCAGGCAGAGCAGGTGAGAGACGACCTGGCTGCCAAAGCGCTGGCTGCCCTACAACAGGGCGGCGACGCGGAATCCGTACTGCAGGATCTGGCCTGGAAACTGACCAACCGCCTGATTCATGCCCCAACCAAATCGCTCACGCAGGCTGCCCGTGACGGGGACGACGAACGCCTGCAAATCCTGCGTAACAGCCTCGGGCTGGATTAGCACACACAACTCTTATTACAAGGTGAACCACCGCCCATGAAGCCTTCTATTGTTGCCAAACTGGAAGCCTTGCAGGAGCGCCATGAAGAAGTTCAGGCCCTGCTAGGCGATGCCTCGACCATTGCCGATCAGGACCGTTTCCGCGCCCTGTCTCGTGAATATGCCCAGTTAAGCGATGTATCGCGCTGTTTCCTGCAATGGCGTCAGGTACAGGAAGACATTGAAACCGCAGAAAGTATGCTCGGCGACCCGGAAATGCGCGAAATGGCGCAGGAAGAGCTGGCCGAAGCCAAAGCCAGCAGCGAAGAGCTGGAGCAGCAGCTTCAGGTTCTGCTGCTGCCAAAAGATCCCGACGATGAGCGCAATGCGTTTGTCGAAGTTCGTGCCGGCACCGGCGGGGACGAAGCCGCGCTGTTTGCCGGCGATCTGTTCCGCATGTACAGCCGCTATGCCGAAGCCCGTCGCTGGCGGATTGAAATCATCAGCGCCAACGAAGGCGAGCACGGCGGCTTCAAAGAAGTGATCGCAAAAATCAGCGGCGAGGGCGTCTATGGCCGCCTGAAATTTGAATCCGGCGGACACCGCGTGCAGCGTGTTCCGGCCACTGAATCCCAGGGGCGGATTCATACTTCCGCGTGTACCGTGGCGGTGATGCCGGAAATTCCAGAGGCGGAACTGCCGGACATTAACCCGGCGGATTTGCGCATCGATACCTTCCGTTCCTCTGGGGCGGGTGGGCAGCACGTTAACACCACCGACTCCGCAATCCGTATTACTCACTTGCCAACCGGCATTGTGGTGGAGTGCCAGGACGAACGTTCCCAGCATAAAAACAAAGCCAAAGCGCTTTCCGTGCTGGGTGCGCGAATTCGCGCCGCCGAAGTCGCCAAACGTCAGCAGGAAGAGGCTTCCACTCGCCGTAACCTGCTCGGCTCAGGCGACCGCTCTGACCGCAACCGTACCTACAACTTCCCGCAGGGGCGCGTGACCGATCACCGCATTAACCTGACGCTTTACCGTCTGGATGAAGTGATGGAAGGGAAAATCGACGCCCTGATCGAGCCGATTGTGCAGGAGTTCCAGGCCGATCAGCTCGCGGCGCTGTCCGAGCAGGATTAATGGAGTTTCAGTCATGGCTTCGCCAGGCCGTTCAGCGCCTGGCGCAAAGCGAAAGCCCAAAGCGAGATGCGGAGATTTTATTGGGGTTTGTCACCGGCAAATCCCGCACGTTTATTCTCGCGTTTGGTGAAACCTCGCTGGCGCCAGCGCAGCAAAGCGAGCTTGAAGATCTGCTGGCTCGCCGGGAACGTGGCGAGCCGATTGCGCACCTTGTTGGGGAGCGAGAGTTCTGGTCGCTGCCGCTGCGTGTTTCTCCGGTGACGCTGATTCCTCGCCCTGATACCGAATGCCTCGTCGAACATGCGTTAACAAAGCTGCCAACCGCTCCGTGTGCAATTTTGGATCTTGGCACCGGGACTGGCGCTATTGCACTGGCGCTGGCCAGCGAACGTCCTGACTGTGACGTCACCGCGCTTGACGTGGTGCCGGAAGCCGTGGCGCTGGCGAAAACGAACGCAGAAAACCTGGGCATAACCAACGTCAGGGTGTTGCAAAGCCACTGGTTTAACGCCCTTGATGCCCAGCGCTTTGCGCTGATTGTCAGTAATCCACCGTATATCGACGAAGCCGATCCGCACCTCAGTGAAGGTGACGTTCGCTTTGAACCGAAAAGCGCGCTGGTAGCGGAGAATCATGGTCTGGCCGATTTAGAAACCCTGGTTAACGATTCACGCCGTTTTCTTGAACCCGGCGGCTGGCTGGTGCTGGAGCACGGCTGGATGCAGGGCGAAAGCGTGCAGCGTTTGCTGCGGGATGCCGGTTTTACCGAGGTTGCAAGCTACAAAGATTATGGCGATAACGATCGCCTGACGTCAGGACGCTATCTTTGACTTATTAAGGAACAGACATTTTGGCGACTTATTTTTCACTTAAATATCTGCATATTTTCACCGTCGTTATTTCAATCAGCCTGTTTGTTTTACGCTACTGGTGGCAATATCGCGGGTCTGCGATGTCCGGCAAGCGCTGGGTGCGCATCGTACCGCACGTTAATGATACGCTGTTATTGATCAGCGGTTTTGCGCTGGTTATGGTTACCCATTTCTATCCTTTTACGCCGCAGGGAACGTGGCTGACTGAAAAGCTGTTTGGCGTTATTATCTATATCGCTTTAGGTTTTATCGCGCTGGGAAAACGTCCGCGCAGCCAGCAGGTTCGTTGGTTTGCTTTTCTGCTGGGGCTGGTGGTGCTTTACATCATCATAAAACTCGCCACCACTAAAATACCGATATTGGGGTAAGTATGAAGTCGTTAGCCGATTTCGAATTTAATCAGGCACCGCTCTGCGAGGGCATGATTCTGGTCTCGCAGCTGATTCGGGATGATTTCCCGACCGCAGAAGTGAAAGCGCAGCTCGGGGAACTGGTGAAGCTGGCAAAAGAAGAGATTTGCCTGGGGACACATCCCGACCTGCAGCTGGAAAAACTGCTGGAACTCTTTTACGGCGAATGGGGCTTTAAGGACTCAGGCGGTGTGTATCGCCTGTCCGACGCCCTGTGGCTGGACAACGTTTTAAAAAGTCGTCAGGGGAGCGCGGTTTCCCTTGGGGCAATTTTGCTGTGGCTTGCCGAACAGCTTGATATTCCGCTGATGCCGGTGATTTTCCCGACGCAGCTTATTCTGCGTGCCGACTGGATGGACGGCGAAATGTGGCTTATCAATCCGTTTAACGGCGATACGCTGGATGAGCACACGCTGGAAGTGTGGATCAAGGGCAATATTAACCCGACGGCGGAGCTGTTCGACGAAGATCTTGACGAGTCCGACAACGCGGAGGTGATCCGCAAGCTGCTGGATACGCTCAAGTCCGCGCTGATGGAGGAGCGGCAGATGGAGATGGCGCTGCGCGCCAGCGAAGTACTGCTGCAGTTTAATCCGGAAGATCCGTACGAAATTCGCGACCGCGGCCTGATTTATGCGCAGCTGGACTGCGAGCACGTGGCGCTCAACGACTTGAGCTATTTTGTTGAGCAGTGCCCGGAAGATCCAATTAGCGAAATGATTAAGGCGCAAATCAATTCGATTGCGCACAAGCAGATTACCCTGCATTAAGTTCACACCTGATAAGGCGAACATATGAAACAAAAAGTGGTTAACATTGGCGATATCAACGTCGCAAACGACCTGCCGTTTGTGCTGTTTGGCGGCATGAACGTGCTGGAGTCCCGCGATCTGGCAATGCGTATCTGCGAACACTACGTGACCGTGACCCAAAAACTGGGTATCCCGTACGTGTTCAAAGCCTCTTTTGATAAAGCTAACCGTTCATCCATTCACTCCTACCGCGGCCCGGGCCTGGAAGAGGGCATGAAGATTTTCCAGGAGCTGAAGCAGACCTTCGGCGTGAAAATCATCACCGACGTGCATGAAGCTCACCAGGCTCAGCCTGTGGCTGATGTGGTTGACGTGATTCAGCTGCCCGCATTCCTGGCTCGCCAGACCGACCTGGTTGAAGCCATGGCTAAAACCGGCGCTGTCATCAACGTGAAGAAACCGCAGTTTGTTAGCCCAGGCCAAATGGGCAACATCGTGGATAAATTCGCCGAAGGCGGCAACGACAAAATCATCCTGTGCGATCGCGGCACGCAGTTCGGCTACGACAACCTGGTTGTCGACATGCTGGGCTTCAGCGTGATGAAGCAGGTCTCTAACGGCGCGCCGGTCATTTTCGATGTCACCCACGCGCTGCAATGCCGTGACCCGTTTGGTGCAGCGTCAAGTGGTCGTCGTGCTCAGGTAACGGAACTGGCTCGCGCCGGCATGGCGACTGGCCTGGCTGGCCTGTTTATTGAAGCGCACCCGGATCCGGATAACGCGCGCTGCGACGGCCCATCCGCGCTGCCGCTGGCGAAGCTGGAAGCTTTCCTGACCCAGATTAAAGCGATTGACGATCTGGTGAAGAACTTCGAGCCGCTGGACACCAGCAAATAATTGCTGCAAAAAAGAAAACCCGCTTCGGCGGGTTTTTTTATATTTGTCTCCCTCTCTTGAGGGAGACAGCGAAATGAGTCCGTAGTGGCCTGATGCTCTCTCCCCGTGGGAGGGGGAGCAAATATTAAAGACCGCCTTTACAGGCGGTCTTGCTGTTTACTTAGGCAAAGATTGTCATCAGGTAGGCGGCAAACAGCGCCAGGTGCGCGGTGCCGTTAAGCACGTTGGTGCGTCCGGTGGAGAACGATATCTGGCACAGGACCAGCGCCGCCATCATCACCACCATCTGCGGCATGCCGAGGGCGAAAACCAGGTCGTTGCCGGTGAACCAGGCAATCAGCGTCACCGTCGGTACGGTAAGAGAAATGGTGGCGAGCACGGAACCGAAGAACAGGTTCATGGCGCGCTGCACCTGGTTACTCAGCACCGCTTTTAACGCGCCCAACCCTTCCGGAGACAGAATCAGCAAGGCGACCAGGAAGCCGGTGAACTGGGCCGGGGCATCCATCGCGTCCAGAAGATGCTCCAGCGGGTTGGCGTTCATCTTGGTCACGGCAATCACTGCAATCAGGTGGACGATAAGCCAGGCCGTGTGCCACGCGGAGCTGTGCGCGGATGGTTTGCCGTGGTGCGGGTCGTCGCTGTCGCCTTCATCTTCGTGCTCGTAAACAAACAGGCTCTGGTGCGTTTTCGTCTGAATCAGCAGGAACACGCCGTACATGGCGGCAGAGATCAGCGCTACAAGCAGGGACTGACCCAGCGAGAAATTGCCGCCCGGAAGCGCCATCGGGAACACCAGCACGATCACCGCCAGCGGGAAGAGCGCGATCAGGTACTGTTTAATACCAAACAGGTTCATGTACTGCGTGGCAAATTTGCGGCCGCCCATCAACAGGGAGAAGCCCACAAGGCCGCCGGTCACAATCATGATGATGGAATAGAGCGTGTCGCGCATCAGCGTCGGGGCAGCATCTCCGGTGGCCATCAGCGCGGAAATCAGGCTAACTTCAAGAATAACAACCGACAGGCTCAAAATCAGTGAGCCGTAGGGTTCACCCAGACGGTGCGCCAGCACGTCCGCGTGGCGAACAACGCTAAAGGCACTGCCCAGAATGGCGACCAGCGCCAAAATATTGATGCCGACAACCACCGGCAGGGACTGGCTTGACCCCCACATTGCCAGTACCGCCAGTGCCAGTACCGGGAAAATGAGAGAACTCTCCTTGTGGCGGGTTTTTACCGCCTCATGTTGTGTTTTTGTCATTCAACTTCTCCATCTCTGCAGGCGATAACCTGTTTTGATCATTATAGTCAGGTTTTTGAAGTCATATAAACTAGCAAAAAACCGTTACTTTTAGTTAAAAATTTACTTATTTTTACGGCATTTATTTAAATTTAAGTCTGGGGCACCAAAACGGCGTGTATTCTTTATTTAATTTAAATAAAACATATTGATATGAATTTAATTCAATCAAATAACCGTTGTTTTTGACGGCGTTTGTTCCGGGTATTGGCATGAAAATCATAACCTGAGCGCGAAATCAGTATGTTAGAGATAGAGTAACGGGCGAGTACATTGTTTACAAAAAGAAGTGTTATGAAAATTAACCCTTCATTATGTGTGACTAATTTAGTGGCGACAGGGTAACACACATCAGTCTGGCAAGAAAAAATGACAATTTATCTGTTTTGTGATCGCTATCATGCTTGCCAGCGCGCGGTGAATTGCTTATGGTCTTGATATATTGCTCTATTAGTAGGCAAAAGTTGTCAATAAATGCCGGGAAGGCGCAGCGTGTGCAGTCGCACGGAAGCAAGCAGTGGCGGAGGTATATCGTGTTAACGCGTGATTTCTTAATGAAAGCGGATTGTAAGACGGCTTTTGGTGCCATTGAGGAATCGTTACTGTGGTCCCCTGAGCAGCGTTCGGCGTCATTGGCCGCCACGCTCGCTTGTCGCCCAGACCAAAGTCCGGTATGGCTCTTTGGTTACGGTTCACTGATGTGGAACCCGGCTTTTGAATTTGAAGAGTCAGCCCCCGGCATGCTGGTGGGCTGGCATCGTGCATTTTGCCTGCGGTTGACGGCGGGGCGTGGAACCGCCTGCCGTCCTGGACGTATGCTCGCGCTTAAAGAGGGCGGCAGAACAACCGGGCTGGCTTACCGGTTGCCGGAGGCTGGCCTGGAAGACGAGCTGACGCTGGTCTGGAAGCGGGAGATGATTACCGGCTGCTATTTGCCAACCTGGTGCAAACTGGAGTTGGACGATGGGCGGACGGTCAACGCTCTGGTGTTCATTATGGACCCGCGTCACCCGCTTTATGAGGCGGATACCCGGGCAGAAACCATCGCGCCGCTGATCGCTTCTGCCAGCGGGCCGCTGGGCACCAATGCTCAGTATCTTTTTTCGCTCGAGCAGGAAATGAAAAAGCACGGGATGAAGGACGATTGTATGTCCGAACTGGCAAACCAGGTGCGGGCCTGGCTGAGCGGGCATGAGGATAACAGCGGGCTGCAGCCCGGTTTTGCATAGTAAGAAAAAGGCCACCGAAAGGTGGCCTCAGTGTTTTATGCCGGAACAAAACTGATGGAGTGTTCCAGCGACTGGGTATGACTGTCGATCAGCACCTTCCAGGTCCCGCTGTAGGGCACGGCGATATAGGCCGACTGGCGATTTTGTACGCTTAGCACGTCGGCCTCCGCGCTACCGCGCCTGTCTGAGTCGCACATCAAATGGATATGACAGTTATTCGAACAGCGAACCACCACGGTATCGCCACCAAAAAGTTTTAGACTGGCTTTTACTACTGGCATTTTTCACTCCACTCCCGCATCAAACATGGCCTTTTGGCCCCCAAAGGTGCTGTCCTGGTTCGTGATGTTGTTCACAAATCACTCGTGGCATCACACCAGAGCCGAGAGGGGTAAATGCTGATGTTGATCAAAAAATGCCGCAACGATTAAACAATAATCATATTGTGCCTGAAACCTTTCAGCTGGCGGGCGTTTCGTTGGCAAACGTCCGCCCGCGCACCATTAAATACGGAAATGCCCCGCGGTTTCCGCTAACTCTCCAGCCTGGCTTTGCAATGCACCCGCCGCCGCCGCAGATTCCACTACCAGTTCAGCATTCTGCTGTACCATATTGTCCAGATGGGTCACCGCGTGATTAATCTCCTGAATCCCTTTCATCTGTTCATCGGTTGAGAGGGTTATCTCGCGCATGATGACCAAAACGCTGCCGACGCTTTGTTCTATTTTATCCATCGCCTCACCGGCCTGGCGCACGTAAAGCGAGCCATCGGCAACGCTTGCGGTGGTGGAGTCGATCAGGCTTTTGATCTCCTTCGCCGCCTGTGCGCTGCGGCTGGCGAGGTTGCGTACTTCGCCAGCGACTACGGCAAATCCCCGGCCTTGTTCACCGGCGCGGGCGGCCTCAACGGCGGCATTTAGCGCCAGGATGTTGGTCTGGAAAGCGATGCTGTCAATGACGCCGGTAATATCGCCAATCTTGCCGGAGGCCAGCTCAATGGCCTGCATGGTGGTAATGACCTTCGAGACCACTTCACCCCCGCGTTCAGCGGCTTCACCGGCGCTGTGGGCCTGAGTGTTGGCCTGAGCGGCAGAAGCCGTAGAATTTGCGACAGAGGCTGTGATCTGCTCTACGGCGCTGGCTGTTTCTCGCAGGCTGGAGGCGGCCCGCTCGGTGCGGGCAGAAAGCTCCTGATTGCCTGCAGCAATTTCATTGGCGGCGACTTTCACCGAGGCGCTTGAATCCCTGAGCTGGGTCATGACTACGCCCAACTTGTCGCTGAAGGCGTTAAAGGCGTGGGCGATTTCCGTCACTTCATCGTGACCCGTTTCCGGCAACCGCTGAGATAAATCATTTGTGCCGTTGCTGATGGCGCGCATCCCGTCGCGAATCGTCCCGAGGCGGCTCATCACCTTGCTAATCAGCAGATGCACAATTGCACCAGAAATCAGCACCAACACCAGCAGGGCGATGGCGGAAGCCTTCAGTAAAGCGCGCATCCCGGAGGTGGCATCATGTTCGTCGAGGGCAACGACCAGATACCAATGCGTGCCGCTAATCGGCGTAGCCATCAGCTGTTTGCTTTGCCCGCTGATTATGCCGACGGCGCGATGTGTATCGCCGAGTAACTGAGGTAAATCAGCCTGTTGAACGGCATCAGAAAAGGCTTTCAGCGTCAGGGTCGGATCCTGAGCGGCAATCAATGTTCCATCGCTGTTGATTAGCAGCCCGCTGCTGGCGGGCGTAGGGTTAATGCTGCGCACGTTCACCACCACGCTGTCCATCGCCACATCCCCCGCGACGACGGCTTTAAGGCTGCCATTTTGCTTAATGGGCACGGCAAAAGTCACGACCAGCTTACCGGTACCGGCATCCACGTAAGGGGCGGTGACGACGGGAGCGTCGTCTTTCACCACCTGCTGATACCACGGGCGCCCGGTAGGGTCGAAGTCGGCCGGTACCCCCGTTGGGTCAGAGAATTTTGCGGTTTTATTCGCATAGCCCACGTAGATATTGGTGAAGCCGCCGGCTTTGGCCAGTTGTGTGAAGACCGGGATGGGATCTTCGCTCAGCGCGGTGTTTTCCAGGGAGCTAACGATCGCCATTTTACCGCTGACCCAGTCGCCGATAGCGACGGAATGGCTCAGGCTGGTGCTGGTTAGTGTGTCGGTGATGGCACGTTGGTTATCGCGGCTGGTGACGGCGTAATTAATGAAGGTGTTGAGACATAGAGCTGAGACCAGGCAAATTGCCGTGACTAAAAGAAGACGTGTACGAAGAGATTTAACCATAATTATTATCCTGCTGCTGTGTTGTCCTAAGCAAAATATCGGCAACAAATGCAGGTAACTTGATGGCGCGGGAGAGGGTATAAGCAAATAATATTCCCGCGCTGAAATAATTAGAAAGTGAGGGTTTTGTCCGACGCTAACGTCCATTCGGCAAGTTCAACCAGCGTGCCGATGGCAACGCCTTCAATGAGCGGCAGGCTGGTGATCCCGCGTCCGTCGGTACAGGTTTTACAGAGCTTCACCGGCACACCTTGCGCGGTGAGAATCTCGAGCATCTGCTGAATGTTGTATCCCTCGGCTGGCTTCTGACCGCGCAGGCCAGCGGTCACCGCATCGGACATCAGAAACAGTTTTACTTCTGGCTGCGGCTCCTGGTCACGTAGGGCGATGGCCAGCCGCAAACTGTTAAAAAGCGATTCGCTGCCGTACGCCGCCCCGTTGGCAATAATGACTATCTTCTGCATGGGTTTCTCCTTGATGATAACGCTGAGCGTGAGAAGCAGTGTATCGCCCTGAGTTATCGCTGGGTATGATTTGTGCCCGGAAAAGCAGGATTAATCCTGGAGTCGTACATGCATGTGTCCCCGGTGGGTTAAGAGCAAAACCAGTGTGTTATCATTAATCAATGCGTAGATTTGCCGTTCCGCTTTTAACCTTGTGTTGTTTGCTCCCTCGTCCGGGAGGGGCAATGAGTACCTCAGACAACGTTGTTCCCGCGGCCCCAAACCCTTTCTCTTCTCCCGCTGATGACCTGCCGAACATGGGCCTTGCGCCTGAAACCGATGCTGCCGCGCGCAGGATTGCCGCAATGGCGAAGAAGTTTGGCGAAGACAGCATGGTGGACAACGGGCTGGATACCGGCGAGCAGGCGCGACTGTTCGCTTTTACCAGCCTGAGAGATTTACTGGCCGACAAAGTGACCGATGAAACCCAGGCTTTGCTTTCTCCCTGGGGCAAAGCCAGCGTCAATTTGCGGGTGGATGAACACGGGAGCTGGAAGGGTAGCAATGGTTCGCTTTTCACGCCCTGGCAGGACAACAGCCGCTATCTGACCTGGAGCCAGCTCGGCTTTAGCCAGCAAAAATACGGCACCACCGGTAACCTCGGGCTGGGGCAGCGCTGGGTCGCCGGAAGCTGGCTACTGGGCTACAACTCGTTCTACGATAATCAGCTGACTACGCAGCTACAGCGGGCGGGATTTGGCGCCGAAGCCTGGGGCGAATACCTGCGGCTTTCGGCCAATTATTACCAGCCGCTGAACGGCTGGCGCGGGCAAACCGACACGCTTGAGCAGCGCCTGGCCCGGGGCTATGACGTCACGGCGCAGGCCTGGCTGCCGTTTTATCGGCATATTGCGACCAGTCTCAGCTTCGAACAATACTTTGGTGACAACGTCACACTCTTCGACAGCGATAGCGGATACCGAAACCCAGTCGCGGTGACGATGGGCATTAACTATACGCCCGTGCCGCTGATCACGCTCACGGCCCAGCACAAGCAGGGTGAAAGCGGCGTCGCGCAGGAAAATCTGGGGCTCAAGCTGAATTATCGTTTCGGGGTGCCGCTGCAGAAGCAGCTCTCGGCGGACGAAGTGGCCGCGACCAGCTCCCTGCGCGGCAGCCGCTACGATAGCGTTGAGCGCGAGTCCGCGCCCGTGATGCAGTTCCGCCAGCGTAAAACGTTGTCAGTATTCCTTGCCACGCCGCCGTGGCAGCTGCAGCCGGGAGAAACGGTTTTGCTTAAGCTGCAGGTGAAAGCGACGCATGGCATCCGGCGGCTGGTATGGCAGGGAGATACCCAGGTGCTCAGCCTGACGCCGCCGGCACGGCCGCTCAGCACCGACGGCTGGAGCATTATTTTGCCTGCGTGGCAGGCAGGTGCCGCAAATGAATATCACCTGTCGGTCACCGTGGAAGACGAAAAGGGGCAGCGCGTCTCGTCGAATGAGATTGTGCTCCAGCCTGCCGCACCGCTGCTGATTGCCCCCGAAAGTGACCCGCGTTACTCCTTGCTGCCGGAGGAGTAACCGGCGCTAAAAAATACGATCCTGGTGAACCCAAACGGCCGCTTCCACTCGGGACTTGAGCTTCATTTTCTTCAGCAGATGTTTGACGTGCACTTTCACCGTACTTTCGGTGATGTCCAGGCGACGGGCGATCATCTTGTTCGGCAGCCCCTGGGCTATCAGCTTCAGGATATCGCGTTCCCGCGGAGTAAGCTGATTGACGTCACGGTCTGAGGTTGCACGGTTGGCCCGCAGGCTGGCCGCCAGCACCGGGGTCAGCGCTTCGCTGAGTACCATTTCTCCCGCTGCGGCCTGCTGCAGGGCTTTGAGCAAATCTTCCGGCTCCATGTCTTTCAGCAAATAGCCATCCGCACCGCGCTTAAGGGCGGTGACCACATCTTCTTCATGGTTCGAAACGGTAAACACCACAATGCGTCCTGACAGCGCTTTTTCGCGCAGGCAGTCGAGCGTTTCCAGCCCGTTCATGCCCGGCATGTTCAGGTCGAGCAGGATCAGGTCTGGGTCGAGCGCTTCAGCAAGCTGCACGCCCTGTTCGCCGCTGCCGGCCTCTCCGACGACGGCCAGCTCTGGCGCCATGCTGATCAGCTGCTTAACGCCGGTACGCATCATGGGATGATCGTCTATCAGCAAAATGGTTGCTGCTTCCTGATGACTCATTCTTCGCTCCTTATTACGGAAGAAAGCGGTGCTTCGGGGATAAAATTGACGACCACTTCGGTGCCGCCGCAGGGACGAGGGCGAACCTGGCAGTCACCCTGCAAGGTTTGGGCGCGGTCGCGCATGATAATAAGGCCGTAATGGTTGCTGCGCTCGCCGCTGCCGGAAATACCGCGCCCGTTGTCCCACACCGTAAGGCGTACCTGATTTCCGTGGCGGGTAACGCTGATACCGCAGGCGCTGGCTTCCGCGTGTTTCAGGCTGTTGTTCAGCGCTTCACGCGCAATCTGCACCAAATGAATGGCCTGATGAGAAGGCACTAAGCGTGGCGGGAGCTGGTAGTCCAGTGCCACCGGGAAGCCAAGTTTGTCGCTGAACTCCTGGCAACTGGCCTCAAGCGCCGGGCGCAAACCAGGCTCGGTGAGCTTAAGGCGGAAGGTGGTCAGCAATTCTCTCAGCTGCCGCCAGGAGGTGTTCAACTCGCCGCGTATTTGCTCCAGCAGCGTCCGGCTCTCCTCCGGCAGCGTTTTGCCCTGCATTTGCAGGCAGCTGACCTGCATCTTCATACAGGAAAGCGACTGGGCGATGGAGTCATGCAATTCCCTGGCAATGGCAGATCGCTCCTCCATCACCACTAACTGCTGCTGGTGTTCATACTGACGCTCCATGGCGAGCGTGGCGGTGAGCTGCTCCATTAGCGTGGCAATAAGCTGCAGCTGGTCTTCGGTCAGCGTTTTGCCCAACGGAAGCTGGGCCAGCACCAGACCGTAATGAAGATGGTTATCGGTGAGGCGCCATTTCAGCGTGGTGGTGTCCTGCGGCAGCGCTGCCCCGGCATCCGGGCACAGCTGGCAGCCCCGGGCATCGCAGTGCGCGTCCGGCTGGAACGTGTATTCCTGATAATTCTCTTCATCTTCGTACTCGTACACCCGCAGCACGATCCCCAGTAGCGGGGTTAAAACCTGGAGTTCGCTCAGTACAGGGGAAATCCGCTGGCACAGCGGAGCCTGCGCGTGCAGGCGGCGGTTAGCCTCGTAGAGGAAGGTGAGCATCTGGTTTTTTTGCTCAAGCCCGGCGGTTTTCTCCCGGACCCGCCGCTCGAGCACGGCGTAGCTTTGCGCCAGCTCGCTGGACATGCTGTTAAGCGCGCTCCCAAGCGTGGCCATTTCGTCGCGGCCGCGAAAATTCACCCGTTGGGTGAAGTCTCGCTGACCAATGGCGGTGGCCATCGCCAGTAGCTGACGCCACGGGCGGAGTAATCTTTTGCGTAACCAAATCAGGGTAAAGACGATCAACAGCCCGAGTAACACCGCCATACCCTGCTGCAGCAAAATCACGTGATGCAGACGCATCTCGGTGGTGCGGTCGAAGGAGCTGACCAGTTCATCAATGCTGGCGACAAAATGGGCGACGGTGGGTTTTACCTGCTGCGGCGTTTGGGCGGCAATCAGCGCGGGTTCAAGCGTGCTGCGCCAGTAATCTTGTAGCTGTTGAAGCCTGGCCTGCTGCCCGTCGCGCTCGGCGGCAAGGCGGAGATCGTCGCTCCATGTGGTTTGCTCCATTTCTCGCAGCAGCATCTTGTCCTGCTCTGTCAGCGGAATGGCCGCCAGCAGGCGGTAGCTCTGCATGCGCATGGAGCCCGTTTTGTTGATCGCGTGGGCATTGCCCGAAATCCCCTGGGCCAGCCAGCCGGCCATCGCCATTCCCACCACGCTTAACATCGCCAGCAGCATGACAACCAGCGCGAGCTGATTGACCAGCGAAAGGGGAGAAAACAGGCGTTTTAGCATTGGCAAACGGGCTCCTGAGTGGGAAAGGTGACGAGTGGCGCTATTTTCAGTCAACAGCTGGAGTATACCCATACCTCCAAAGGATTACCCCCAAATTTCCAGAGGTGGCAGGGCAATGGGAACGGTCTGCAGCAAGTCCCGCAGGGTTGTGATAAATCACGTTATTTTTTTGCCAGAAGATTACTCACAAAGAATGAGGGGGCTTTTTTGCTCGCCGGAGAGATAGATTATCCCTTGATTTACATCAACTAATCTCGACACAGGAACCCTAAGGTTGCGGCATTTACTCACACGAAATGAGGTGTTTATGTCACAGTCTCCCGTTCCCGAGAAGCCGTCGGGCGCACTGATTACCGACTGGCGGCCGGAAGACCCGCAGTTCTGGCAGCAAAAAGGTCATAGGATCGCCAGCCGCAACCTGTGGATTTCCGTCCCAAGCCTGCTGCTGGCCTTCTGCGTCTGGATGCTGTTCAGCGCGGTGGCGGTGAATTTGAATAAGGTCGGCTTTACCTTCACCACCGATCAGCTGTTTATGCTCACGGCGTTACCTTCCGTTTCCGGCGCGCTGCTGCGCGTCCCGTATTCGTTCATGGTGCCGGTCTTTGGCGGCCGCCGCTGGACGGCGTTCAGCACGGGGATCTTGATTATTCCGTGCGTCTGGCTGGGCTTTGCCGTGCAGGACACCAGCACCTCGTTTAACACCTTCATCTGTATCTCTCTGCTGTGCGGCTTTGCCGGGGCGAACTTTGCCTCCAGCATGGCAAACATCAGCTTCTTCTTCCCGAAGGCAAAGCAGGGCGGCGCGCTGGGGATTAACGGCGGGCTGGGGAATATGGGCGTGAGCGTGATGCAGCTGGTGGCCCCGCTGGTTATCTCCCTGTCGATGTTTGCCGTTTTTGGTGGCAAAGGCGTGGCACAGGGCGACGGCACGATGCTGTTCCTGGAAAATGCCGCGTGGATCTGGGTGCCGTTTCTGGCGGTATTCACCTTAGCGGCCTGGTTCGGAATGAACGATCTCTCGGCGTCGAAAGCGTCCCTGCGTGAACAGCTGCCGGTGCTTAAACGCGGCCATCTTTGGATTCTGGGGCTGCTTTATCTGGCGACATTCGGCTCGTTCATCGGCTTTTCTGCCGGGTTTGCGATGCTGTCTAAAACCCAGTTCCCGGACGTCAACATTTTGCACTTTGCTTTCTTTGGCCCGCTGTTTGGCGCCCTGGCTCGTTCTGCCGGTGGAGCGATTTCTGACCGTTGGGGCGGCACACGCGTTTCGCTGTATAACTTTATCCTGATGGCCATTTTCAGCGCGCTGCTGTTCACCACGCTGCCAGCTAATGGTCAGGGCGGGAACTTCATCGCCTTCTTCGGCGTGTTCCTGATGCTGTTCCTGACGGCGGGGCTGGGCAGTGGCTCGACCTTCCAGATGATTTCCGTGATTTTCCGTAAGCTGACAATGGACAGAGTAAAAGCCGCCGGTGGCAGCGATGAAGTCGCCCTGCGCGAGGCCGCCACGGATACCGCCGCAGCGCTGGGCTTTATTTCGGCCATTGGCGCCATCGGCGGGTTCTTTATCCCTAAAGCTTTCGGCACCTCCCTGGCGCTGACCGGCTCGCCTGCCGGGGCGATGAAGCTGTTCCTCGTCTTTTACATTGTGTGTGTGGTTATTACCTGGGCCGTTTATGGCCGGAAATCCTCTCGCTAATGCATTGACCTTTTTGGTTATCCCTTTGCGCGGCTTCGTCCGCGCTTTTTTTTGCCCGTTACGTTTTCAGCGCTGGTTAATTCGCCGCCTACCCCTTAATACCCAAACCCGGCTTGTTGCTACCCCTTCCCCGATAGGTTTTTATTTTTTTGCATTTATATTCAGCTAGTTAGTGATCATTAAAGCCTTACACTTTGGTGGTAGTGGCCGCCGGGCGACCAAAAACCACACCAGAAGCAGTTGATCGTTATCAAAAATCCCCAGCTTTCGAGGCGTTACCGTCTCGGGCATCAAGCAATGTCGATTTCACCAGAAGAGCCACCAGGCTCCACATCAGGAGTATCCCGATGAGCAAGTTCCTCGACCGGTTTCGTTATTTCAGGCAGAAGGGAGAAACCTTCGCCAATGGACACGGCCAGCTACTCGATACCAATCGCGACTGGGAAGAAGGGTATCGCCAGCGCTGGCAGCATGACAAAGTGGTGCGCTCCACGCATGGCGTGAACTGTACCGGCTCCTGCAGCTGGAAGATTTATGTCAAAAGCGGCCTGGTGACCTGGGAAACCCAGCAAACGGACTACCCGCGTACCCGCCCGGATATGCCGAACCACGAACCTCGCGGCTGCCCGCGCGGGGCAAGCTACTCATGGTATCTCTACAGCGCCAACCGCCTGAAGTACCCGCAGATGCGTAAACGTCTGATCAAGCTGTGGCGCGAAGCGAAAACGCAGCATAACGATCCGGTTGAAGCCTGGGCATCGATCATTAACGATCCCGACAAAGCCAAAAGTTACAAACAGGCTCGTGGCCGCGGGGGATTTGTTCGTTCGACCTGGGAAGAGGTTAACGAGCTGATCGCGGCGGCGAACGTCTATACCGCAAAAACCTACGGCCCGGACCGCATCACCGGCTTCTCGCCGATCCCGGCCATGTCGATGGTTTCTTACGCCGCAGGCACCCGCTATCTGTCGCTTATCGGCGGCACCTGCATGAGCTTCTACGACTGGTACTGCGACCTGCCGCCAGCGTCTCCGCAAACCTGGGGCGAGCAGACTGACGTACCGGAGTCCGCGGACTGGTACAACGCCGGTTACATCATCGCCTGGGGCTCTAACGTTCCGCAGACGCGTACCCCGGACGCCCACTTCTTCACCGAAGTCCGCTACAAAGGCACCAAAACGGTTGCCGTCACGCCGGACTATGCGGAAATCTCCAAGCTGTGCGACCAGTGGCTGGCGCCGAAGCAGGGGACGGATGCCGCGGTGGCGATGGCGATGGGCCACGTTATGCTGCGCGAGTTCCATCTCGACAAACCAAGCCAGTACTTCACCGACTACGTTCGTCGCTACACCGATATGCCGATGCTGGTGACGCTGGAAGCCCGTGACGGCTTCTATGCCCCGGCGAATTTGCTGCGTGCGGCAGACCTGGTCGACAGTCTCGGCCAGGAAAATAATCCGCAGTGGAAAACCGTGGCGCTGGCCGATCGGTCCGGCGAGCTGGTTGCACCTAACGGATCCATTGGCTTCCGCTGGGGTGAAAAAGGCAAGTGGAACCTCGAGCAGCGTGACGGCAGCACCGGGGAAGAAACCGCGCTGCGCCTGAGCCTGCTGGGCAGCCATGATGAAGTTGCCGAGGTGGGCTTCCCGTACTTTGGCGGTGAGAGCACCGAGCATTTCGACAACGTCAAACTGAAGGACGTACTGCTGCATAAGCTGCCGGTTAAACGCCTGCAGCTGGCGGACGGCTCAAGCGTGCTGGTGGCAACGGTCTACGATCTCACCCTGGCCAACTACGGTCTGGATCGCGGCCTGAACGATGATAACTGCGCCAGCAGCTACGATGAAATGAAGGCCTATACACCAGCCTGGGCTGAGCAGATCACCGGCGTGCCTCGCCAGGATATCGTGCGCATTGCCCGTGAGTTCGCGGATAACGCGGACAAAACTCACGGCCGCTCGATGATTATCGTTGGCGCGGGTGTGAACCACTGGTTCCATATGGATATGGCCTACCGCGGGCTGATCAATATGCTGATCTTCTGCGGCAGCATCGGGCAGAGCGGCGGCGGCTGGGGCCACTACGTCGGTCAGGAAAAACTGCGTCCGCAGACCGGCTGGATGCCGCTGGCGTTTGCCCTCGACTGGCAGCGCCCGCCGCGCCACATGAACAGCACCTCCTACTTCTATAACCACTCCAGCCAGTGGCGCTACGAGACGGTGACGGCGGATGAGTTCCTGTCGCCGCTGGCGGATAAGTCCCGCTACACCGGCCACCTGATCGACTTCAACGTGCGCGCCGAACGCATGGGCTGGCTGCCGTCTGCGCCGCAGCTTGGCACTAACCCGCTGCGCATTGCTGACCGGGCAAAAGAGGCCGGAATGTCGCCGGTGGATTACACCGTTGAACAACTTAAATCCGGCGGCATCCGCTTTGCGGCGGAGCAGCCGGACTCCGGCTATAACCACCCGCGCAACATGTTTATCTGGCGCTCGAACCTGCTGGGCTCTTCCGGGAAGGGGCATGAATTTATGCTCAAATACCTGCTGGGCACCGAGCACGGCATTCAGGGGAAAGATCTGGGCCAGGAAGGCGGGCTGATGCCGGAGGAGGTGGAATGGGTCGATAACGGCCTGGACGGCAAGCTGGATCTGGTGGTCACCCTGGACTTCCGCCTGTCGAGCACCTGCCTGTATTCCGACATTGTGCTGCCGACCGCCACCTGGTATGAGAAAGAAGATCTGAATACCTCGGATATGCATCCGTTTATTCACCCGTTCTCCGCCGCCGTCGATCCTTGCTGGGAGTCGAAGAGCGATTGGGAAATCTACAAAGGTATTGCGAAGAAGTTCTCGGAAGTTTGCGTCGGGCACCTCGGCAAAGAGACCGATGTTGTGACGCTGCCGATTCAGCACGACTCCGCCGCTGAACTGGCTCAGCCGTATGGCGTCATGGACTGGAAGAAAGGCGAATGTGACCTGATCCCGGGCAAAACCGCGCCGCACATTATCGCCGTCGAGCGCGACTATCCGGCGACGTACGAACGCTTTACCTCCGTAGGGCCGTTGTTGGAAAAAATGGGCAACGGCGGGAAAGGCATTAGCTGGAATACCGAAAAAGAAGTCGAGTTCCTGCGCAAGCTCAACTACGTGAAGACCGACGGCCCGGCTAAAGGCCAGCCTATGATCAACACGGCCATTGATGCCGCCGAGGTTGTGCTCAGCCTGGCGCCGGAAACCAACGGCCAGGTGGCGGTGAAAGCCTGGGCCGCGCTCGGTGAATTTACCGGTCGCGATCACACGCACCTCGCATTGCCGAAAGAAGAAGAGAAGATTCGCTTCCGCGACATTCAGGTTCAGCCGCGCAAAATTATCTCCAGCCCGACCTGGTCTGGTCTGGAAGACGAACATGTGTCCTATAACGCGGGCTATACCAACGTTCACGAGCTGATCCCGTGGCGTACCCTGTCCGGCCGCCAGCAGCTTTATCAGGATCATCAGTGGATGCGCGACTTTGGCGAGAGCCTGGTGGTGTACCGTCCGCCGATTGATACCCGTTCCGTCGAAGGCATGATGGGCCACAAGTCCAACGGCAACCCGGAAAAAGCGCTTAACTTCCTGACGCCGCACCAGAAGTGGGGCATCCACTCCACCTACAGCGACAACTTGTTGATGCTAACACTGGGGCGTGGTGGCCCGATTATCTGGCTGTGTGAAGCGGACGCGAAGGAAATCGGCATCGCCGATAACGACTGGGTTGAAGTGTTTAACAAAAACGGGGCGCTGACGGCGCGTGCGGTAGTGAGCCAGCGCGTCCCGGCCGGGATGACGATGATGTATCACGCGCAGGAACGCATCATGAACCTGCCGGGCTCTGAAATCACCGGCCAGCGCGGCGGCATTCATAACTCGGTGACCCGCATCACGCTGAAGCCAACCCACATGATTGGCGGCTACGCCCAGCTGGCCTACAGCTTTAACTATTACGGCACGGTCGGCTCTAACCGCGATGAGTTCGTGGTGGTTCGCAAAATGAAAGAGATTAACTGGTTAGACGGCGAAGGCAATGACCAGGTACAGGAGAGCGTAAAATGAAAATTCGTTCACAAATTGGCATGGTGCTGAATCTGGACAAATGCATCGGCTGCCATACCTGCTCGGTGACCTGCAAAAACGTCTGGACCAGCCGCGAAGGAACGGAGTACGCGTGGTTTAACAACGTGGAAACCAAGCCTGGCCTGGGCTACCCAAACGACTGGGAAAACCAGGACAAATGGAAGGGGGGCTGGATCCGCAAAATCAACGGCAAGCTGCAGCCCCGCATGGGCAACCGCGCGATGCTGCTGGGTAAAATCTTCGCTAACCCGCATTTACCGGGGATCGATGATTATTACGAGCCGTTTGACTACGACTACCAGAACCTGCACACCGCGCCGGAGGGCAGCAAAGCGCAGCCCGTGGCCCGGCCTCGCTCGCTGATTACCGGCCAGCGGATGAACAAAATCGAAGCTGGTCCGAACTGGGAAGAGCTGCTTGGCGGCGAATTTGAAAAACGCGCGCAGGACCAGAACTTCGTCAATATGCAAAAGGCGATGTACGGCCAGTTCGAAAACACCTTCATGATGTACCTGCCGCGCCTGTGCGAGCACTGCCTGAACCCGGCCTGCGTCGCCACCTGTCCGAGCGGGGCCATCTACAAGCGCGAAGAAGACGGCATTGTGCTGATTGATCAGGATAAATGCCGCGGCTGGCGGATGTGCATCACCGGCTGCCCGTACAAAAAAATCTACTTCAACTGGAAAAGCGGCAAGTCCGAGAAGTGCATCTTCTGCTACCCGCGCATTGAAGCGGGGATGCCGACGGTCTGCTCAGAAACCTGTGTAGGACGTATTCGCTACCTCGGCGTGCTGCTGTATGACGCCGATGCGATTGAGCAGGCGGCCAGCACGGAAAACGAGAAAGATCTGTATCAGCGCCAGCTGGACGTATTCCTGGATCCGAACGATCCGGCGGTCATTGCGCAAGCGCTGAAAGACGGTATCCCGCAGGGAGTTATTACGGCGGCTCAGCAGTCGCCGGTGTACAAAATGGCGATGGACTGGAAGCTGGCTCTGCCGCTGCACCCGGAATATCGCACGCTGCCGATGGTCTGGTACGTGCCGCCGCTGTCGCCGATTCAGTCCGCGAGCGATGCGGGCCAGCTGCCGCACACCGGCATTCTGCCTGACGTCGAAAGCCTGCGTATTCCGGTGGAGTACCTGGCCAACCTGCTGACCGCCGGGGACACTGCGCCGGTGCTGCGGGCGCTGAAGCGCATGATGGCGATGCGTCACTACAAACGTGCTGAAACCGTTGAAGGCGTGATCGACACGCGCGCGCTGGAAGAGGTGGGGCTAACCGAAGCTCAGGCGCAGGAGATGTACCGCTACCTGGCTATCGCTAACTACGAAGATCGTTTTGTGGTGCCGACCAGCCATCGCGAACTGGCTGAGAACTCTTTCCCTGAGCACAGCGGCTGTGGCTTTAGCTTTGGCGACGGCTGTCACGGCAGCGACACCAAATTCAATCTGTTCAACAGCCGTCGGATTGACGCTATCGACGTCTCGAGCAAAACGGAGCCGCATCCATGATTGAACTACTGATTATCTCCCGCCTGCTGGAGTACCCGGATGCTGCCCTGTGGCAGCATCATCAGGAGCTGCATGAGGCGCTGGCCCAAAGCGAGACATTGACGGAAATGCAGCGCGCCAGTCTGGATGGGTTTATCGACTCACTCTGCCAGCGGGAGCTGCTGGACGCGCAATCCAGCTACAGCGAGCTATTCGACCGGGGCAGAGCCACTTCGCTGTTGCTCTTCGAGCACGTTCACGGTGAATCGCGCGATCGGGGCCAGGCGATGGTTAACCTGATGAACCAGTATCAGCAGGCCGGCCTGGAAATTGACAGCCGCGAACTGCCGGACCATCTGCCGCTTTATCTGGAATACCTGTCCCAGCGCACGCGGGCAGAAGCGCAGGGCGGGCTGCAGGACATCGCGCCGATCCTGGCTTTGCTCAGCGCGCGTCTGAAACAGCGTGAGAGCGACTATGCGCTGCTCTTCGATCTGCTGATTGCTCTGGCTGAAAGCGACGTCAACGTCGAAACGGTCCGCCAGCAAATTGCTAACGAAGCGCGCGACGACACGCCTCAGGCGCTGGATGCGGTGTGGGAAGAGGAGCAGGTGAAATTCATGGCCGATGACAGCTGCGGAGAGACTGACATTACCGCACACCAGCGCCGTTTTGCCGGGGCGGTGGCTCCGCAGTACCTGAATATAGCAGGAGGGAAATAATGCATTTTCTCAACGTCTTCTTCTTTGATATCTACCCGTACCTTTGCGGTGCCGTGTTCCTGATTGGCAGCTGGCTGCGCTATGACTACGGGCAGTACACCTGGCGCGCAGCGTCCAGCCAGATGCTGGATCGCAAGGGCATGAACCTGGCCTCAAATCTGTTTCATTTCGGTATTCTTGGGATCTTTGCCGGGCACTTCCTTGGCATGCTGACGCCGCACTGGATGTACGAGGCGTTTTTGCCGCTAGAAATTAAACAGAAAATGGCCATGTTTGCCGGGGGAGCCAGCGGCGTGATGACGCTGGTGGGCGGCCTGCTGCTGCTGAAGCGTCGCCTGTTCAGCCCACGCGTTCGCGCTACCACCACAGGGGCCGATATCCTGATCCTTAGCCTGCTGATGCTCCAGTGTGCGCTGGGCCTCGGCACTATTCCGTTCTCCGCCCAGCATATGGACGGCAGCGAAATGATGAAGCTGGTGAACTGGGCGCAGCACGTGGTCACCTTCCGCGGTGGCGCATCTGACTACCTCGACGGCGTGGCGTTTATTTTCCGCGTTCATCTGGTGCTGGGCATGACGCTGTTCCTGCTGTTCCCGTTCTCGCGCCTCGTGCATATCTGGAGCGCGCCGGTGGAATACCTGACGCGCAAATACCAGATTGTTCGCGCTCGCCGCTAGTCTGCATGAACGATCACAAGCCCGGTTTATGCCGGGCTTTTTACACGATAAACAAATTTGTTTTTTCGAATATGAAAGTTGACTTTAACGCCGTGAGCTTTACTATGGCAGCGTCTTTTCAAGAGATCTCACCATGACTGCCCTGACGCCTTTACAGCTTTTTAAACATTTATCGGAAGAAACCCGGCTGGCTATCACTCTGCTGCTAAGAGCGAAAAGCGAGCTTTGCGTCTGCGAACTAACTGCTGTGCTGGACCTGCCGCAGCCTAAGGTCTCCCGGCATTTGGCGATGCTGCGCGAGGGCGGTTTGCTGCAGGACAGAAGAGAGGGGAAATGGGTTTATTATCGCCTTTCACCCCACATGCCCGCGTGGGCGGCGGCGGTCATTGAGCAGGCCTGGCAAAGCCAGGGCCATGAAGTGCTGGAGCGTTTGAAACGCATAGAGACTAGCGGGGCTATGGCACTTTGCCAGTAAAAAAATTTAACTAAACACATTCGTTTTTTCACATATGATGGCGTTGTTTTACTGAAGCGGGAGTGAACATGTTTTTAGCAGGAACGCTATTTCTTCATGGCAATCGGCGCCCGTGAACTGCTGCGCAAAAACGTTGAGCCTTATGAAGTTTTAGGGCTGGAGAAAGGGCAATTCAGCGAGGAGCGACTCATTGCGTTGATGGTGCAGTACCCGCTGTTAATTAACCGCCCGATTGTGGTGACTGAACGGGGGACGAGACTTTGCCGCCCTTCGGAACGCGTGCTGGATATCCTGCCTGAAGGGCAGCAGGGTGCGTTCAGTAAAGAGGACGGCGAGCCGGTTGTGGATGAGCAGGGCCAGCGCTTGAAACCGTAAAACCCGCTTGAAACCCTGAGGGGAAGGGTTCACAATACTTCGCAAGGTGATGGCGTTCCACCTTCCCCCAACCGCCTCGTTCAGAGGCTGATGACGCCTGGTATGACTCTTTTAATCCAAGAGGCATGTCAGGCTGGTCAACGTTTACCCCCCGGCTCTGCATGCTTCCCTTAACGGGGCTCGAGCCATGATACATGTTATTGGTCACCTTCATCCCGACAGCGATGCCGTTTGCAGCGCCGTGATGGTTGCTCGCTGGTTAACGCTGCGGGGCCGCACGGCACAGGCGTGGCGCTGCGGCGAGGTTAACCGTGAAACTGAACTGATTTTCTCCCGTGCCGCACTTCCTCTGCCCGGGCTTCTCTCGTCTTCTCTGAGCAACAAAGACATCTGGCTGGTGGATTTTAACGAGCCAGGGCAAGGGCCAGACTCGCTTATCACCGGCAATATTGTTGGGATCATCGATCATCACCGTTTGGGCGGGCTGATTACCCGGTTGCCGCCGGAGGTGTGCATCAAACCCGTAGGCAGCACGGCCACGGTGATCTGGCAGCTTATGGACGCCCGACTTCGGGCCGGGATCTCTGCCAGCGAGGCTATTTTGCTCCTGGGCGCGCTGCTCAGTGACACCGTCGCGCTACGTTCGCCCACGACCACACCTGAGGATAGGCTGGCGGCGGATGGGCTGGCCGGGCGCATCGGTATCGATTATGAAGAGTTTATTGCCGACCTGCTCACGGCCAAGACCTCTGTGGCCGGGCTGAGCGCGAGGGAGCTGCTGCACAAAGATCTCAAGCGTTTTGACATCAATGGTGTTCGGCTAAAAATTGCGCAGCTGGAACTCTACTCTCTAACGCAACTTGCTCCTCAACTGGATGCTCTGCTGGAAGAAATGAATCTGCATGCGGTCGACGCCGATGTCGATCTTGTCGTGTTGATGGTGACCGATATTAATGCTTGTGCATCTGAACTCTATTTCTCCACCTCTTCATTGATGCCTGGGGCGCAGCCCCGCGTGATGCCGGGCATGATGAGCCGCAAAAAACAGCTTCTCCCCTGGCTGCAAAGCCAGCTCAATCCCGCCAGGAGCCCGCTATGAACCTCTACTCCCACGTTCTCGTACTTATTCAGGGCAAGACCGACGGACAGGTGCTGATTCAACATGCCGCTCGCCTTGCCGGGGCGCTGCCCGTCCAAATCACCCTCGTCCACATCAGCGAAGACTACCGGGAGATGAATTACGTCTCCGATGCGCGAATGGATGACAACGTTTCTGCCGACCTGATTCAGGCGAAAGCGTTGTTTAGCGAGCTGGTGCGCTCGGTCAACGTGCCGGTAAAAACGCGGGAGCTGGTGACGTTGAACCGCTTTGAAGACGTTGAAAAATGCATTTCTTCACTGGATGTGGACCTGGTGCTGGCCGGGCACCGCAACCGCTGGCTGGGGCAGATCGCTTCTGACTCGATGCAATACGTCAATCATCTGAATGTTGACGTGCTGATTAAACATATCGATGGCAAAAAATGAGGTAATCACCATGAATTTTACGCTGGATAAAATAGTTGCTCGTGAAATTTTGGATTCTCGTGGGAACCCGACCGTTGAAGTTGATGCTTATACCACAGAGGGTGTTATGGCCCGGGCCTCGGTTCCGTCCGGTGCCAGCACCGGTTCAAGGGAGGCCATTGAGCGACGGGATGGCGATAAACAGCGCTACAACGGCAAGGGGGTGCAGAACGCAGTGCATTCGATCAATACCGAAATTCATCAGGCGCTTGCGGGCGTTGATGCCCGTGAACAGCGGCGGGTGGATAATATTCTGCTGGCGCTGGACGGCACGGAAAACAAGGCACGGTTGGGGGCTAACGCCATTCTCGGTGTTTCTTTGGCCGCCGCGCGGCTTGCAGCTCAGGTAACCGGCCAGCCGCTGTTTCGCTATCTCGGTGGGCTGAGGGCGAACCTGCTGCCGGTTCCCTGCATGAATATTGTTAACGGCGGGGTGCATGCCCGGGGGCAGGGAGCGGATTTTCAGGAGTTTATGATTGCGCCGCATGGTGCGGCCAGCCTGACCGAAGCCGTGCGCCAGGGGAGCGAAGTCTACCAGGCGCTTCGCCAGATCCTGCTGGATAACAATCTTTCTGCAGCCGTGGGTGACGAAGGCGGATTTGCCCCGGCGGTGTCCTCTAATAAACAACCTTTGCAGTTTATCGTGCAGGCGATTGAGAAAGCGGGCTACCGGCCAGGGGAAGATATCAGCATCTGTATCGATCCCGCTTCCAGCGAATTCTATACCGAGGGTAAATACCACCTAAGAACGGAAAAAAGCACGCTTAGCGCCGAAGAGATGACGAGCTATTATGCCGAGCTGCTGGGCCAGTTTCCTGTTGTGCTGCTTGAAGATGGGCTGGCCGAGAATGACTGGGCAGGCTGGAAGCACCTGAACCAAAAATTGGGCAACAGGGTTGAGCTGGTGGGGGACGATCTGTTCGTCACTAACGTGAAATACATCCGACGTGGCATAGAAGAGAACCTGGCTAACGCGGCGCTGATCAAGCTGAACCAGATAGGCACCCTGAGCGAAACCTTTGACGCGGTGGCACTTTGCCAGCAGCACGGCTGGGGAACGTTCATTTCGCACCGCAGCGGTGAAACGACGGACAGCTTTATTGCCGACATGACGGTTGCCCTGCGTGCGGGGCACCTGAAAACCGGCGCGCCTTGTCGGGGCGAAAGGGTAGAAAAATATAATCAGTTGATGCGAATTGAACAGGCGCTAGGCGCAGATGCACATTTTGCCGGACGTAGCGCTTTTATTCATGAAAGATAAAAGCAAAGTTCTTATTTAACAACACTGTATCGTTTAGATTTTTTTGAGGGAAATATGGTTAAACCACTGTTTGCAGTTATTGTTGGCGGCTCGGCTGGGTGCGTTATTCGCTGGCTCCTTGCGTTACGTCTGAATGGCCTTTTCCCTCATTTGCCCCTCGGTACGCTGGCGGTCAACCTGTTGGCCGGGTTGATTATCGGTGGTGCTATGGCTTTCTTTCTGCGTCAGCCGCAGCTCGATCCCGGCTGGAAGTTGTTGATTACCACCGGCCTGTGCGGCGGCATGAGTACTTTTTCAACGTTCTCTGTTGAGCTGTTTTCGCTGCTGCAGGGGGGGAATTATGCTTGGGCGATGGCGTCCGTTTTCGCTCACGTACTGGGTTCACTGTTAATGACCGCTGTCGGTTTCTTTGTCATAAATGCCGTGATGTAATCGGGCTGTACAACTGGCGGGCCTGAGTTTGGCTCGCCTTTTTTATTCTTAGAGAACAACAGAGAATGGCGTTTTATAAGAGTATTAACCCGGGTGCCAGGAATAGGGAGGCAGAGGAAGGATGACCGCACAAGTGCGTTCTCACTGACGTGAGTCGAACCTTAATCGAAGCTTCTCGTCCTCCCCCAATGGGAATCTGGATGATTGTGCGAGTTCTGAAGTTGGGATTTGTTCTGGAAGATGGTGGTGGGGGAAGGATGACCGCACAAGTGCGTTCTCACTAACGTGAGTCGAACCTTAATCGAAGCTTCTCATCCTTCCCCAATGGGAATCTGGATGATTGTGCGAGTTCTGAAGTTGGGATTTGTTCTGGAAGATGGTGGCGGGGGAAGGATGACCGCACAAGTGCGTTCTCACTGACGTGAGTCGAACCTTAATCGAAGCTTCTCGTCCTTCCCCAACGGGGATCTGGAAGATGGTGTAAGCTTCTGGGTTTGGATTTATTCAGGAAGATGGTGGCGGGGGAAGGATTCGAACCTTCGAAGTCGATGACGGCAGATTTACAGTCTGCTCCCTTTGGCCGCTCGGGAACCCCGCCAGGGGTTAATGCTTTGAACTTTGAGATGGTGGTGGGGGAAGGATTATTCGTCGCTTCACTCCTCACCCTTCGGGCCGCTGCTTTAGCAGCGTTATCTCGCTTTCGCTCGATTTGAACCTTGGTCGAAGATTCTCACCCTTCCCGATAAGTGAAAACTTTGTCTCATCTCATCGGTATTACCACATCGCTGTGGTGAATAATGGTGGTGGGGGAAGGATTCGAACCTTCGAAGTCGATGACGGCAGATTTACAGTCTGCTCCCTTTGGCCGCTCGGGAACCCCACCACGGGGTAATGCTTGTTACTGGCCTGCTTCGCTGTGGAAGCGGGGCGCATCATATCAAATGAAGCGCCGCTGTAAAGCATTCACTTGAGGAAAATGAATCGTTTGCCGTTTTTTTACGCTGAGCGCCGCAAAGCTAACCAATTCATTTTCTGGGTGATTAGAGAATAATCGTACGGTTGCCGTAAACGAAGACTCGCTGGGCCAGCACTTCGTAGAGCGCCCGGCTTAGCACATTTTTCTCTACGTCACGCCCGGCACGCATCATGTCGTCGGCGGTGTAGGTGTGATCGACGTGGATCACGTCCTGCATGATGATCGGGCCTTCGTCCAGATTATCATTAACGTAATGCGCGGTGGCGCCGATAATTTTCACGCCGCGTTCGTAGGCCTGGTGATAAGGGCGTGCGCCGATAAACGCCGGCAGGAACGAGTGATGGATGTTGATTATCTGGTTCGGGAAGCGGGCGACAAACTCAGGCGTCAATACGCGCATGTATTTGGCCAGCACGACGTAGTCTGGTTTATGTGCTTCGATAGCATCGGCCATTTGCATGTCGTGCTCTTCGCGCGTCATCCCTTCGTGGCTGACTAACTGGAACGGAATGTCGAAACGCTCCACTAAGGTACGTAGGGTTTCGTGATTGCCGATGACGGCAGCGATTTCTACGTCCAGGCCGCCATAGGTGGATTTCATCAGCAAATCGCCGAGGCAATGGGCTTCTTTGGTGACCAGAATTACAATGCGACGGCGGCCCGCAGGCGTCAATTCACGAATTGAGCCTTCCGGCAGCGCGCTGTCCAGGTCGGCCATCAGCGTGGTGTCGTTAAAAATGCCTTCAAGCTCGGTACGCATAAAGAAGCGGCCGGTACGATGATCGACAAATTCGTTGTTCTGAACAATATTGAGTTCGTGTTTGTAGCAAATGTTAGTGATTCGCGCGATGAGACCCTTCTGATCGGGGCAGATTGTGCGGAGAACTTTACGTTGTAATGCCTGCATGAAGAGATAAATCCTGTTGAACGGTGTTTGCGAAACAATAATGCTGTTATGCGGCGAAGGCTATCATCCGCAGCATTTTTTATATTTTTTTCCAGAACCGCAAGGGCAGGGGTCATTACGACCGAACTGCGGGCGGAGGCCGTCGATATAGTACCATTGACCGCTTTCCCTGACGAAACGAGAGCGTTCGATTATCGCGCTTTGCTTACCGTTTTCCTGAAAACGGGCAGCAAAGCTGACAAATCCTTCGTTGGCATCTTTGCCTTCGGCTTCCTCATATATCGTCAGGCCGAGCCATTCCGTGTCGCCGAAGCCGCTGGATATTTCTGATTTTAACGACGGACGGCGGCAGCTCTCATGCCAGCTTGCAACAAGATAATCCGCATCCTGTTTCACAAAAGCGGTGTAACGAGAGCGCATAAGCTGTGACGGGCGTTGCGGATGCTGGGCCGCGCTTAGGTAAGGCTGGCAACATAAGCTATACTCCAAACCGCTGCCACAGGGACAAAGTTGCAACATAATATCTCCAGGAAAAAATAAACGACGCCAATAATACGACGGCAGCACTTATGTTAACTGAGCGGTGGCGTTGGCGTCACGGAGTGATTACCGGGGAAGATTGACCGAGGCGTGATGAGACAGGTAAAGATCGGCCTGGCATTAGGGTCGGGTGCGGCCAAAGGATGGGCGCACATTGGCGTTATCAATGCGTTAAAAAAAGCAGGGATTCAGATTGATATCGTGGCAGGGTGTTCCGTCGGCGCGCTGGTCGGTGCCGCCTATGCCAGCCAGCGGTTGCCGGTGATGGAGCGATGGGTGCGATCATTCAGCTACTGGGATGTCCTGCGTCTGATGGATCTTTCCTGGCGTCGCGGCGGGCTGCTCCGCGGTGAACGCGTGTTTAACAATATTCGCAAAATCATTCCAGAAACCGCTATTGAGGGCTGTGGCATGAGATTTGGTGCCGTGGCCACCAACCTGAGTACCGGGCGAGAGCTGTGGTTTACCGACGGCGACCTCCATCAGGCTATTCGCGCTTCCTGCAGCATGCCGGGGCTGCTGTCTCCCGTTGCGCACAATGGTTACTGGCTGGTGGATGGCGCTATTGTTAATCCGGTGCCGATTTCGCTCACTCGTGCGCTGGGGGCGGATATCGTCATTGCGGTCGACTTGCAGCACGATGCGCACCTGATGCAGCAGGATCTGCTGTCGGTGAATATGACGCCTGCCGGGGAGGACAATCTGGCGCAGCCTGCGTCCTGGCGCAGTCGTTTACGGGAGCGTCTGGGAAAAATGACCCACCGCCGGGCCAATGTTACGCCGACGGCGATGGAAATTATGACCACCTCGATTCAGGTGCTGGAAAACCGCCTCAAGCGTAACCGCATGGCGGGCGATCCTCCCGATATTCTTCTGCAGCCCTTTTGCCCGCAAATTTCCACCCTCGATTTTCATCGCGCGTCCGAAGCTATCGCGGCAGGCTACCTTGCGGTTGAGAAAAAAATGGATGAGCTACTGCCGCTGGTTCGTACTCATGATTAAGTTAATACTTAACCCGTTTCTGACAGGCGCTCGTTGCGATACCGTGCCACTATTGAAATATTGCCAGGCAGAGGAAAGCGCATGAGTTACCCGCTGGAAGGAAAGCAGATCCTCATTGTTGAAGACGAGCCCGTTTTCCGCTCTCTGCTGGACAGCTATTTGACGTCGCTTGGCGCGGGCACGCTGCTTGCCTGGGACGGAATGGATGCGCTTGAGAAGCTAGAGCAATTTACGCCGGATCTGCTGATTTGTGACCTGGCGATGCCACGAATGAATGGCCTTGAACTGGTGGAGCATATCCGTAACGAAGGTAATCAAACGCCCATTTTAGTTATTTCAGCGACGGAAAATATGTCTGATATAGCCCAGGCTTTACGGCTCGGTGTGCAGGATGTGTTGCTGAAACCCATTAAAGATCTTAATCGATTAAAAGAGACCGTATTGTCCTGTATCTACCCCACAATGTTTAATTCCCGGGTAGAGGAGGAGGAGCGGCTGTTTCAGGATTGGGATGCGCTGGCACGGGATCCTCAGGCTGCATCGAAGCTGCTGCAAGAACTGCAGCCGCCGGTCCAGCAGGTTATGTCGCGCTGCCGAATAAATTATCGCCAGTTAATTGCCGTCGATCAGCCTGGTCTGGTGCTCGATATTGCGCCACTTTCAGATAATGATCTGGCTTTTTATTGTTTAGACGTTACCCGTGCTGGCGATAACGGTGTATTAGCCGCGCTGTTGCTCAGAGCGTTATTCAACGGATTATTACAGGAACAACTTTCGCATCAGGGCCAGCGTTTACCTGAACTGGGTAATTTACTAAAACAGGTCAATCAACTATTGCGTCAGGCAAACCTGAACGGACAATTTCCGCTCATTGTGGGTTATTATCACAGCGGATTAAAAAACCTCATTCTGGTCTCCGCCGGGCTTAATGCCACATTAAATACCGGCGAGCACCAAATCCAGGTCAGCAACGGCGTTCCGTTGGGGACGCTGGGCAATGCCTACCTCAATCAAATCAGCCAGCGGTGCGAAGCCTGGCAATGCCAGGTGTGGGGCTCCGGTGGGCGTTTACGGCTGATGTTGTCTGCAGAATAAACAACGGAACAACTGATTACATTTAGCTTTTTTCCTGGAACCCCGGCGGTGGTAATATCGCGACCAACCTAATCGTATTTGTCTTAAATTAGCCGCTGCCGGAGTAAACGGGGGGCGGTTTTCGTTTTTAAGCTGATATACTCAACCGCGTTTTTAAATTGACGACAAGTGTGAAACTTGAACAGTCCTGGAGGTTTTTTCAATGGCTGCCATTAATTCTAAAGTAAGAAAAGCTGTTATCCCGGTAGCGGGGTTGGGAACGCGTATGTTGCCGGCAACAAAGGCAATTCCAAAAGAGATGCTGCCGCTGGTTGATAAACCGCTGATTCAGTATGTCGTTAATGAGTGTATCGCTGCCGGTATTACCGAGATTGTGCTGGTTACCCACTCTTCTAAAAATTCCATCGAGAACCACTTCGACACCAGTTTTGAACTGGAAGCCATGCTTGAGAAGCGCGTTAAGCGTCAGCTTCTGGAAGAAGTGCAGTCTATTTGCCCGCCGCACGTCACCATTATGCAGGTGCGTCAGGGGCTGGCGAAAGGGCTGGGCCACGCCGTGATGTGCGCACATCCTGTCGTCGGTGATGAGCCGGTTGCGGTGATCCTGCCGGACGTGATTCTGGATGAGTTCGAATCCGACCTTTCTCAGGACAACCTGGCCGAAATGATCCGCCGCTTTGACGAAACCGGACACAGCCAAATCATGGTTGAACCTGTTGCGGATGTAACCGCTTATGGCGTGGTTGACTGCAAAGGCGCTGCGCTTTCTGCGGGCGACAGCGTGCCAATGGTCGGGATTGTTGAGAAACCTAAAGCTGACGTTGCGCCATCCAATCTGGCCGTTGTCGGACGCTATGTGCTGAGCGCGGATATCTGGCCGCTGCTGGCGAAAACCCCTCCAGGTGCCGGGGATGAAATTCAGCTCACCGATTCTATCGCCATGCTGATGGAAAAAGAGACCGTTGAAGCCTACCACATGAAAGGCGTGAGCCACGACTGCGGCAACAAGCTGGGCTATATGCAGGCGTTTGTTGAGTACGGTATTCGTCATAACACGCTGGGTGCAGACTTTAAAACCTGGCTTGAAGCCACCGTTGGCGCGAAGAAATAAGTTAATTCAACGCAGGATGGTAAGATGAAAGTTACCGTATTTGGTATTGGCTACGTTGGTTTAGTCCAGGCCGCCGTGCTCGCTGATGTTGGGCATGACGTCATGTGCATCGACGTGGACGCAAAGAAAGTGGAAAACCTGAAAAAAGGTGAAATCCCTATCTTTGAGCCAGGCCTTGCGCCGTTGGTGAAGAAAAATTATGAAGAAGGGCGCCTGCAGTTCAGCACCAATGCTGAAGAGGGCGTCAACCATGGCGAAATGCACTATATCGCCGTGGGGACTCCGCCTGATGAAGACGGTTCCGCTGACCTGAAATACGTGACTTCCGTTGCGCGTACCATTGCGCAGTACATGGATTCACATAAAGTCGTCATCGACAAGTCAACGGTGCCCGTTGGCACGGCAGACAAAGTCCGTGCGGTGATGGAAGAAACCCTGAAATCTCGCGGTCTGGAGATTAACTTTGATGTGGTTTCTAACCCCGAGTTCCTGAAAGAAGGTGCCGCGGTTGCCGACTGCATGCGCCCTGAGCGTATCGTCATCGGGACGGATAACGAAGAGGTTATTGACCTGCTTCGTGAGCTGTATGAGCCGTTCAACCGTAATCACGATCGCATGATTCTGATGGATATCCGCAGCGCCGAGCTGACCAAATACGCCGCTAACTGCATGCTGGCGACCAAAATCAGCTTCATGAACGAGATCGCTAACCTGGCCGAACGTCTCGGGGCTGACATCGAGAAAGTGCGAATGGGTATCGGGTCTGATTCCCGGATTGGCTACAGCTTCATCTATCCAGGCTGCGGCTACGGTGGCTCGTGCTTCCCGAAAGATGTTCAGGCGCTGATTCGCACCGCAGAGCAGATTGGCTACACGCCAAAAATTCTGCAGGCGGTCGAAGAGGTTAACTATGCTCAGAAGCAAAAGCTGCCTGAATTCGTGACCCGCCACTTCGGCCAGGATTTGAAAGGCAAAACCTTTGCGCTTTGGGGACTTTCTTTCAAGCCTAATACAGACGATATGCGTGAAGCCTCCAGCCGGGTGCTGATTGAGGCACTGTGGGAACGAGGCGCAGAGATTCAGGCTTTCGATCCAGAAGCCATGGATGAAACTCAGCGTATTTACGGCCACCGCAGTGATTTAAGGCTGATGGGAACCAAAGAAGCGGCCCTGCAGGGCGCTGATGCGCTTGTGGTTTGTACCGAGTGGCAGAGCTTTAAGGCTCCGGATTTCGATCTGATGAAGAAATCCCTGAAGCAGCCGGTCATCTTCGATGGTCGTAATCTTTATGATCCAGAAAGACTGAATAAGCGTGGTTTTGTTTATTACGCAATCGGCCGCGGTGCTTCCATTAATATTGTTTAAATAACGCCCGTCTGTTGTTATTTATCGTGACCGGCACGACAGCGCACCAGAGAGCCTGTACGCTGCCGGTCACGTTCTCCTTCTCGTACCACTCCTAAGATTTTAAATCCCCGCTATTAGGCTCCTACAGGGCTTTTCAGCCGTGTTTCTGCAATATTCTGCCGTGCTCGATGGACAAAACCTTTATCGGGGTTAAGGTCAAGCGCTGTGCTCGTTATTTGAACATTAGGGTGCATCTGAAGCAGAAAGATAAGCGAGCGACTAAACGCTGATAACAATGGGCCGTGTAAATATGAGCGATAAAAGTGGCACTAATATACTTCACGGCGCGTATGTGGGGCGAACCAGTCTCGGCGTAAGCGAGATAAAAGCAACGTATGGGATACTCAATAATCTCTCGGCATGAGATCTTCAGGCAAGGATTCAACTATATGTAGTAACGCCACATTTTTAGTTGATAACGCTTATGGAGTATATCAGCCCGAGAAATGGATTACCTTAACGTCAGATAAATCTGCGTCAGGCTTAACCTGATGATTAGCGGGAGAAATTAACTGTACTAAAGGACAGGTATTGTATCTAAAGATATTAAATACGATTCATTAATAAAGAAACGTAAGCTGTTATAGGATTGTTTTACTAAAGTGGCTCATAGCAGGGGCATTAAAATGAAGTGCGTCACAAATAAAAAATCCCGCCGGAGCGGGATCTTAATAAGCAGCACTGAGGGAATTACAGCAGGAAGTCTTCCAGTTTCTTACCTTGCTCATCCATTGCTTTCTTGATAACTGCTGGAGTACGGCCCTGGCCAGTCCAGGTTTTAGTTTCGCCGTTTTCGTCGATGTACTGGTATTTAGCAGGACGCGCAGCGCGCTTCGCTTTACCTGCAGATTTAACAGCAGCGATGCTGTTCAGCAGTTCGTTAGGGTCGATGCCGTCAGCAATCAGCATTTCACGGTATTGCTGCAGTTTACGAGTGCGCTCTTCAACTTCAGCCGCCGCCGCGTTTTCTTCTTCACGACGTTCGTTAACGACAACTTCTAATTTCTCCAGCATCTCTTCCAGAGTTTCCAGGGTGCATTCTCTTGCCTGGGCACGAAGAGTACGGATGTTGTTCAGAATTTTAAGTGCTTCGCTCATTGTAGTAATCTCAAACTTATTATTGGGGGGTGACGTTTGAGCTAATAATAGAGCGTTATATTAGGTTCTGCAATAGCTGTGAATGTAAGTAATTCAAAATTTGCTGATATATAAGTGGCAGTTTAAATACGGTTAACTTAATTCCTGGCCGCTAAACCACGTGAAATGGCACTTCAAGACTCAATTTTTAGACAACAACCCTGCCATCAAAAGGGTTTGTCATGATGAGAGAAAGATAAAAATTTCGCATTAATCATCAAATATCAAGCACGGGTATTTAGGCATAGGATGGATAGCGGTCGTTTACAATTTATAATAATTGAGCAGGTGAAGCATTTCATTAGCGGCGATAACCCGTCTGGATAGGCGAACCGTCATAGCCGTTTCATGTATCCGGCGTACCGCTATTACTCAATGTATAAGCGTGATTTATTAATATATCGGATACAATTAACCTTGATGTTTAGCGAGGTAATCCGCCATCCACCGCACGTTACAGTGTGGTACAATCCGCCGAAACATAATTTACACTTTTGATTCAGGCAACGGGTGCAATGGCTCAACTCTATTTTTACTACTCAGCAATGAATGCGGGAAAATCGACGGCGCTACTTCAGTCATCCTGGAATTACCAGGAAAGAGGGATGCGTACGCTGGTCTACACCGCCGAAATTGATAATCGCTTTGGTGTGGGTAAGGTCAGTTCGCGTATTGGTCTGTCATCCCCGGCCCGGCTTTATAATCCGACAACGGACCTGCTGGCCGACATCCGCGCCGAACAGGAATCTGCCCCGATACACTGCGTTCTGGTGGACGAGAGCCAATTTTTATCTAAAGAGCAGGTTTATGCTTTATCTGATGTTGTCGATGAGCTGGACATTCCTGTTTTATGCTACGGGCTGCGAACGGATTTTCGCGGGGAGTTATTCAGCGGCAGTCAGTACCTGCTGGCGCTGTCAGACAAATTGGTTGAGCTGAAAACGATTTGTTTCTGTGGCCGTAAAGCCAGTATGGTGCTGCGTCTCGATCAGGAAGGTCGGCCTTATAATGAGGGTGAACAGGTGGTGATAGGCGGGAATGAGCGCTATGTTTCGGTCTGCCGTAAGCATTACAAAGAAGCCTTGCTTAAAGGCTCTCTACAGGCCATTCAGGGCAACTGATTCACCGGGCAGGACTTCCTGTAACGCTTCTACATTAAACATGCTGTGCAGGCCTGAGTGACGTATTCAGACAGAAAAAAAACCCGCCAAAAGGCGGGTTTTGCATTTTAAGGGCTACCGATTAAGCCGTTTTCTTGGCTTTTTTGTCAGCTTTTGCCGCTGGTGCAGCTTCTTTAGCCGCAGCACCTTCAATAAACGGACGGCCGTAGTAGGTATCCAGCAGAATCTGTTTCAGTTCAGAAATCAGCGGATAGCGTGGGTTAGCGCCGGTGCACTGGTCATCAAAGGCATCTTCGGACAGTTTATCCACGTGTGCCAGGAAGTCTGCTTCCTGCACGCCTGCTTCGCGGATGGACTTAGGAATACCCAGTTCAGCTTTGATTGATTCCAGCCATGCCAGCAGTTTCTCAATCTTAGCCGCGGTACGGTCACCCGCTGCGGTCAGACCCAGGTGGTCGGCGATTTCAGCGTAGCGGCGACGAGCCTGTGGGCGGTCGTACTGGCTGAAAGCCGTCTGCTTGGTTGGGTTGTCGTTCGCGTTATAGCGAATAACGTTGGAGATTAGCAGGGCGTTCGCCAGACCGTGAGGAATGTGGAACTGAGAACCCAGTTTGTGAGCCATGGAGTGGCACACGCCAAGGAAGGCGTTAGCAAACGCGATACCGGCGATAGTCGCTGCGTTGTGAACACGTTCACGTGCAACCGGATTTTTAGACCCTTCATTATAGGAAGCTGGCAGGTTTTCTTTCAGCAGTTTGAGTGCCTGCAGAGCCTGGCCGTCAGAGAATTCGCTTGCCAGGACGGAAACGTAAGCTTCTAGCGCGTGGGTCACGGCATCCAGACCACCAAAGGCGCAGAGCGACTTAGGCATATCCATCACCAGGTTAGCATCAACAATTGCCATGTCCGGGGTCAGCGCGTAGTCAGCCAGCGGGTATTTCTGTCCGGTTGCATCGTCGGTAACAACCGCAAACGGTGTGACTTCAGAACCGGTACCGGACGTGGTGGTGACCGCAATCATCTTCGCTTTCACGCCCATTTTCGGGAACTTGTAGATACGTTTACGGATATCCATAAAGCGCAGCGCCAGTTCTTCGAAGTGGGTTTCTGGGTGCTCGTACATGACCCACATGATTTTGGCTGCATCCATTGGGGAGCCGCCGCCCAGCGCAATGATCACGTCTGGTTTGAAGGAGTTTGCCAGTTCAGCACCCTTGCGAACAACGGTCAGCGTAGGGTCAGCTTCAACTTCGAAGAAGACTTCGGTTTCTACGCCAGCGGCTTTCAGCACGGAGGTGATCTGATCGGCATAGCCATTATTGAACAGGAAACGGTCGGTCACAATCAGCGCACGTTTGTGGCCATCAGTAATCACTTCATCCAGCGCAATTGGCAGAGAGCCACGGCGGAAGTAGATAGATTTCGGAAGTTTATGCCACAGCATGTTCTCAGCTCGCTTAGCAACGGTTTTCTTGTTGATCAGGTGCTTAGGACCCACGTTTTCGGAGATGGAGTTACCGCCCCATGAACCACAACCCAGCGTCAGAGACGGCGCAAGTTTGAAGTTATACAGGTCACCGATACCACCCTGAGAAGCCGGAGTGTTAATCAGGATACGTGCGGTCTTCATTTTATCGCCGAAGAACTTAACGCGCGCAGGCTGGTTGTCCTGGTCGGTATAAAGGCAAGAGGTATGGCCGATACCGCCCATCTCAACCAGTTTCTCTGCTTTTACTACTGCGTCTTCAAAGTTTTTAGCGCGATACATGGCAAGGGTAGGGGACAGTTTTTCATGAGCAAACGGCTCGGACTCATCGACTGCAGACACTTCACCGATCAGGATTTTGGTATCTGCTGGTACGGTGAAGCCTGCCAGTTCTGCAATTTTGGCTGCCGGCTGGCCCACAATCGCGGCGTTAAGCGCACCATTCTTCAGAATGATGTCCTGAACGGCTTTCAGCTCTTTGCCCTGCAGCAGGTAACCGCCGTGGCTGGCGAAACGTTCACGAACGGCGTTATATACAGAATCAACAACGATGACGGACTGTTCAGACGCACAGATAACGCCGTTGTCGAAGGTTTTTGACATCAAAATAGACGCGACAGCACGTTTAACGTCGGCAGTTTCGTCTACCACAACAGGGGTGTTACCTGCGCCTACGCCGATAGCCGGTTTACCGGAGCTGTAAGCAGCTTTAACCATGCCAGGACCACCGGTCGCCAGAATCATGTTGATGTCCGGGTGGTGCATCAGGGCGTTAGACAGCTCGACGGAAGGTTGATCAATCCAGCCGATCAGATCTTTTGGTGCGCCCGCCGCGATTGCAGCCTGCAGAACAATGTCTGCTGCTTTGTTGGTTGCATCTTTAGCGCGTGGGTGCGGGGAGAAGATGATCGCGTTACGGGTTTTCAGGCTGATCAGCGATTTGAAAATGGCGGTTGAAGTTGGGTTAGTGGTGGGCACGATACCGCAGATGATACCGACAGGTTCGGCAATCGTGATGGTACCGAAGGTGTCGTCTTCAGACAGCACACCGCAGGTTTTCTCATCTTTATAAGCGTTATAGATATATTCAGAAGCGAAGTGGTTTTTAATCACTTTATCTTCGACGATACCCATACCGGATTCAGCGACGGCTAATTTAGCCAGGGGGATTCGAGCGTCGGCAGCGGCCAGGGCGGCAGCACGGAAAATCTTATCGACTTGCTCTTGAGTAAAGTTGGCATATTCACGCTGGGCTTTCTTTACGCGCTCTACGAGGGCGTTCAGTTCCGCGACATTAGTTACAGCCATAATGCTCTCCTGATAATGTTAAACTCTTTTAGTAAATAAGCTGCGCGAGTCGACAGTATAGTCAGCAGCCACCGAATGCGTGTTTAAGACAAAAAACTGTCATGAAAATGACCTGGATTCATGCGCTGATTTACTAAAAGAGCCTCATCTGAATAAGCCGTGTTAGTGAAGAAACCTGCTTTTCAGATGTGTCCAAGAGTACTCACTTCTGAGTAGGTTTTTCGTGATCTAAATCACAACTAATCGATGCTGACACCATTCAGCAGGCGCTATCCAGGTGATTGATAAATCTTTAAAAATTTAGTCACAGCAATGTCAAAACAAAGTATCACAAATTCAACATTCGGGTAACAGTTCGCCATGATGCTAAAATAAGTCGTTGCAGGCATCGATTAAGCAGGGAAATAGCGTAGCGGCAGAGGGGCTTTTCCATTACATTATGCCTGCTTTTGCTTTTTCCATTTGCGGAGTTTTGTGTGGCTCAATCCTTTTTCGACCTGCCAACCTATATTAAGTTTTTTATCGGGATGTTTGCTCTGGTCAACCCGGTAGGGATCATTCCCGTATTTATTAGTATGACCAGTTACCAGAGTGCCGCCGCAAGAAATAAAACCAACCTCACGGCCAACCTCTCGGTGGCGATTATTCTCTGGACCTCACTTTTTTTGGGTGACGGTATTCTGCAAGTTTTTGGTATTTCAATTGATTCATTCCGCATTGCCGGCGGCATTCTTGTGGTGACCATTGCTATGTCAATGATCAGCGGTAAGTTGGGTGAAGATAAACAGAATAAGCAAGAGAAGTCGGAGAGCGCGATACGCGAAAGCGTGGGGGTTGTTCCCCTGGCATTGCCGTTGATGGCGGGGCCGGGTGCCATCAGTTCAACGATTGTCTGGGGAAGTCGCTATCATAGCTGGGGTCACCTGCTGGGATTCTCCCTGGCCATTGCGCTGTTTGCATTTTGCTGTTGGCTGCTGTTCCGCATTGCACCGTGGCTGGTGCGCATACTGGGGCAAACCGGAATCAACGTGATCACCCGCATCATGGGCCTGCTTCTGATGTCTCTGGGGATCGAATTTATTGTCACCGGGGTCAGGGCTATCTTCCCGGGCCTGACAAGTTAATTCCGCTGCCGCTTTCAAATGAAAAAGCAGAATCTCTATTCTGCTTTTTTTCTTTCCGTAGAAGAAAATTTCACCTGTCCGCTATCCCCATCATTGCAAAAGTAAATGCGAATCTTTCATAAGAAAATGCTTTGGAAAACCGTATATTAGAGGTTGACGTTGTAACAAGCTGTACAGAAAAGTGGCGATCGAAATGATATTTAGCATCCGTTATGCAATCAGGCTTGCTGCGGGTTTATTGAGATGATATTAGTAATTCATGCCTTCCCGCAGAGGAATGTGCTAAAAAATAATCAATTGTTAATTTTTTGTGAGTGATGAAGCAGGCGATAAACCGACCTCCTCTCTAATGCAGTGATAGTATACTAACTCCATGATAATAAAGATTATGATTGGGTTTTTATAAACATCCTTCCTGCATGACGCTCCCCACAATCTCTCCATAAAAGAGAAATGGTTAACAAATTTGCAAATTGTATTGGCGGGTATCTGAAGCTTTTGATACTTTCCGGGCAAAACAATTCGCTGAAAAATGTTTCTTTTCTAGATGAGAATGATTTCGCAGCGTAATCATGTCCTGCGAACAACTAAATCATGGCCGTCGACCACGCAATCGGCGGCAGAAAGAATCGACGTAATGAGGTCGCCGAATAGAGCGGCCCGAAAATAAAGTCGGTGATAGCGAAGTAGTAAGGAAAGCAGTATCCCGTACGGACGTTTAACGCTCCTGCGCTGTAAGGGACCCCTGAGGGGAAGAGGCCGACTTTCGGGTCGGTAATTATAATGAGTGGAGTACCAACACAATGACAAATATCACTAAAAAAAGCCTGATTGCAGCGGGCATTTTAACTGCGCTGATTGCTGGCAATGTCGCGATGGCGGCAGATGTTCCGGCGGGTGTGCAATTGGCAGAGAAACAAGATCTGGTTCGTAACAACGGCTCAGAACCTCAATCTCTTGATCCGCACAAAATCGAAGGCGTGCCAGAGTCCAATATCAGCCGTGACCTGTTCGAAGGTCTGCTGGTAAGCGACCTGCAGGGCCATCCGTCTCCGGGCGTCGCAGAGTCCTGGGACAACAAAGATTTTAAAGTCTGGACCTTCCATCTGCGTAAAGACGCGAAATGGTCCAACGGCGAACCTGTCACCGCGCAGGACTTTGTTTACAGCTGGCAGCGCCTGGCTGACCCGAAAACCGCCTCTCCTTATTCCAGCTACCTGCAGTACGGTCACCTGACCAATATCGACGATATCATTGCCGGTAAAAAGCCGACCAGCGATCTGGGCGTGAAAGCCATCGATGACCACACTCTGGAAGTCACCCTGAGCGAGCCGGTACCGTACTTCTACAAGCTGCTGGTTCACCCATCCGTTTCTCCGGTACCGAAAGCGACCGTTGAGAAATTCGGCGACAAGTGGACTCAGCCTGCCAACATCGTGACCAACGGTGCATACAAATTAAAAGATTGGGTGGTGAACGAGCGTATCGTTCTGGTGCGTAACACCAACTACTGGAATAACGCGAAAACCGTGATTAACCAGGTGACCTACCTGCCAATCTCTTCTGAAGTAACAGACGTTAACCGCTACCGCAGCGGTGAAATCGACATGACGTATAACAACCTGCCGATTGAGCTGTTCCAGAAACTGAAAAAAGAAATTCCAACTGAAGTTCACGCCGATCCGTACCTGTGTACTTATTACTACGAGATCAACAACCAGAAAGCACCGTTTACCGATCCTCGCGTTCGTGCGGCGCTGAAACTGGGCCTGGATCGCGACATCATCGTGAACAAAGTGAAAAACCAGGGCGACCTGCCGGCTTATGGTTACACCCCGCCGTATACCGATGGCGCGAAACTGACCCCGCCAGAGTGGTTCACCTGGTCTCAGGACAAGCGTAACGAAGAAGCCAAAAAACTGCTGGCTGAAGCAGGTTACACCAAAGACAAGCCGCTGACCTTCAACCTGCTGTACAACACCTCCGATCTGCACAAGAAGCTGGCTATCGCCGTGGCGTCTATCTGGCAGAAAAACCTGGGCGTGAACGTCAAGCTGGAGAACCAGGAGTGGAAAACCTTCCTGGATACCCGTCATCAGGGGACCTTCGACGTGGCGCGTGCGGGCTGGTGTGCGGACTATAACGAACCGACTTCCTTCCTGAACACCATGCTGTCCGACAGCTCTAACAACACCGCGCACTATAAGAGCCCGGCGTTCGACAAGATTATTGCCGACACCCTGAAAGTGACCGACGAAGCCCAGCGTACCGCGCTGTATGAGAAAGCTGAGCAGCAGCTTGATAAAGACTCAGCCATCGTCCCGGTTTACTACTACGTTAACGCCCGTCTGGTTAAGCCGTGGGTGGGTGGTTACACCGGTAAAGACCCGATGGATAATGTCTACGTAAGAGACTTATACATTATCAAACATTAATGGCAATTCGTGGGGCAGGGCCCACCGGTTTCGGCCGGTGGATAAGGTCTGCCCCATCGTGTCTTATTTACATCGCACTGCAAAGGCACAGGCCAGAAGGTACGGGCAATGTTGAAATTTATTCTACGTCGTTGTCTGGAAGCAATTCCGACACTCTTTATTCTTATCACTATTTCCTTCTTTATGATGCGTCTCGCACCGGGGAGTCCTTTTACCGGCGAACGTACGCTGCCGCCAGAGGTCATGGCGAACATCGAAGCGAAGTATCACCTTAACGATCCGATCACCACGCAGTATTTCAGCTATTTAAAACAGTTGGCGCATGGGGATTTTGGGCCGTCATTTAAATACAAAGACTATTCGGTCAATGACCTGGTGGCCTCCAGCTTCCCGGTATCCGCAAAATTAGGTGCAGCTGCTTTCATCTTTGCCATTGTGCTGGGTGTGACGGCGGGCGTGGTTGCGGCGCTGAATCAAAACACCAAATGGGATTACACGGTAATGGGCTTTGCCATGACGGGGGTGGTTATCCCCAGCTTCGTGGTGGCGCCGTTGCTGGTACTGATCTTCGCTATCACCCTTAAATGGCTGCCCGGTGGCGGCTGGAACGGGGGGGCGCCGAAGTACATGATACTGCCGATGATAGCCCTGTCTCTGGCGTACATCGCGAGCATCGCGCGTATTACCCGCGGCTCAATGATTGAAGTCCTGCACTCTAACTTTATCCGCACCGCACGTGCCAAAGGCCTGCCGATGCGTCGTATCGTGCTGCGCCATGCCCTGAAACCTGCGCTGCTGCCGGTCCTGTCATACCTCGGACCAGCGTTTGTGGGCATCATCACGGGCTCCATGGTGATTGAAACAATTTATGGCTTGCCGGGCATCGGTCAGCTGTTTGTTAACGGGGCGCTGAACCGTGACTACTCACTGGTTCTCAGCCTGACCATTCTGGTCGGCGCGCTGACGATTCTGTTCAACGCGGTAGTTGACGTGCTGTATGCCGTTATCGACCCGAAAATCCGTTACTAAGCTGGAGTGGCCATAATGTTGACTAAGAAAAACAGCGAGGCGCTGGAAAACTTCAGTGAAAAACTGGAAGTTGAAGGCCGCAGCCTGTGGCAGGACGCGCGTCGCCGTTTTATCCATAACCGTGCGGCGATCACCAGCCTGTTTGTCCTGGCTCTGATTGCGCTGTTCGTGGCTTTTGCGCCAGTTCTGTCGCAGTTTACCTACTTTGATACCGACTGGGGCATGATGTCGGCGGCCCCTGACATGGCATCCGGTCACTATTTCGGGACCGATTCGTCCGGTCGCGATCTGCTGGTGCGTGTTGCCATTGGGGGACGTATCTCCCTTATGGTGGGTATTTCTGCTGCGCTGGTGGCGGTTATTGTCGGGACGCTGTACGGCTGTCTGGCCGGCTATCTCGGCGGCAAAATCGACTCCGTGATGATGCGTTTGCTGGAGATCCTGAACTCCTTCCCGTTCATGTTCTTCGTGATCCTGCTGGTGACCTTCTTCGGGCAAAACATCCTGCTGATTTTCGTGGCTATTGGGATGGTGTCCTGGCTGGACATGGCGCGTATCGTGCGCGGCCAGACCCTGAGCCTGAAACGCAAAGAGTTCATCGAAGCGGCACACGTAGGCGGTGTTTCGACCATTAACATCGTTCTGCGCCATATTGTGCCGAACGTGTTGGGCGTGGTGGTGGTTTACGCCTCACTGCTGGTACCTAGCATGATCCTGTTCGAATCTTTCCTGAGTTTCCTGGGCCTCGGCACGCAGGAGCCTCTGAGCAGCTGGGGAGCGCTGTTAAGCGACGGTGCAAACTCCATGGAGGTATCACCGTGGCTTCTGCTGTTCCCGGCAGGCTTCCTGGTGGTTACGCTGTTCTGTTTTAACTTTATCGGCGATGGCCTGCGTGATGCCCTCGACCCGAAAGATCGTTAAGGAGTCCCTCCATGAGTACTATTGAAACCTCTCCGGTGGCCGCTCCACTGAACAAATCTGAGGTCCTGCTGGACGTTAAAGACCTGCGTGTGACCTTTGGCACACCCGACGGCGACGTCACGGCAGTAAACGATCTCAACTTTAGCCTGCGTGCCGGTGAAACCCTCGGCATTGTCGGTGAGTCCGGCTCGGGCAAATCCCAAACGGCCTTCGCGCTGATGGGCCTGCTGGCGGCCAATGGTCGTATCGGCGGCTCTGCGAAATTCAACGGCAAAGAGATCCTGAACCTGCCGGAGTCGCAGCTTAACCGCCTGCGCGCCGAGCAAATCTCGATGATTTTCCAGGATCCGATGACCTCGCTGAACCCGTACATGCGTGTGGGCGATCAGCTGATGGAAGTGCTGATGCTGCACAAAAAACTCGGTAAGGCGGAAGCGTTTGAAGAGTCTGTGCGGATGCTGGATGCGGTAAAAATGCCGGAAGCGCGGAAGCGTATGCGCATGTTCCCGCACGAGTTCTCCGGCGGGATGCGCCAGCGCGTGATGATTGCCATGGCGCTGCTGTGCCGGCCAAAACTGTTAATTGCTGACGAACCGACTACCGCGCTGGACGTTACCGTTCAGGCGCAGATCATGACGCTGCTGAACGAGCTGAAGCGTGAGTTCAACACGGCGATCATCATGATCACCCACGACCTGGGCGTTGTGGCAGGGATCTGCGACAAAGTGCTGGTGATGTACGCCGGGCGTACGATGGAATACGGCAACGCGCGTGACGTCTTCTATAAGCCGGTACACCCTTACTCCATCGGCCTGTTGAACGCGGTGCCGCGTCTGGATGCGGAAGGTGAATCTCTGCTGACCATTCCTGGCAACCCGCCGAACCTGCTGCGCCTGCCGCAGGGGTGCCCGTTCCAGCCTCGCTGCCAGTTTGCGATGGAAGCGTGTAATAGTGCTCCGCCACTGGAGCAGTTTGGTGATGGCCGCCTGCGTGCCTGCTTTAGATCGGTGGAGGAATTAGTATGAGCACCGTTGCAGAAGAGAGAAAAGTTCTGTTAGAAATCGCCGACCTGAAGGTGCATTTTGACATCAAAGACGGCAAACAGTGGTTCTGGCAGCCTTCCAAAACCCTGAAAGCCGTGGATGGCGTGACGCTGCGCCTGTACGAAGGGGAAACCCTCGGCGTGGTGGGCGAGTCCGGCTGCGGTAAATCGACCTTTGCCCGCGCCATCATTGGCCTGGTGAAAGCGACCGATGGCCGCGTAGCCTGGCTGGGAAAAGATCTTCTGGGCATGAAACAGGAAGAGTGGCGCGACGTGCGCAGCGATATTCAGATGATTTTCCAGGATCCGCTGGCTTCGCTGAACCCGCGTATGAACATCGGCGATATCATCGCCGAGCCGCTGCTGACCTATCATCCCAAAATGCCGAAGCAGGAAGTTCGCGACCGCGTGAAGGCGATGATGATGAAAGTTGGCCTGCTGCCAAACCTGGTCAACCGCTACCCGCATGAATTCTCCGGCGGCCAGTGCCAGCGTATCGGTATCGCACGCGCGCTGATTCTTGAGCCAAAACTCATCATCTGTGATGAGCCGGTCTCCGCGCTGGACGTGTCGATTCAGGCGCAGGTGGTTAACCTGCTGCAGAAACTGCAGCGCGAAATGGGGCTGTCGTTAATCTTCATCGCCCACGATCTCGCGGTGGTGAAGCACATCTCCGATCGCGTGCTGGTCATGTATCTGGGCCATGCGGTGGAGCTGGGCACCTACGATGAGGTGTACCACAATCCGCTGCACCCTTATACCAAAGCGCTGATGTCGGCGGTGCCGATCCCCGACCCGGATCTGGAAAAGAATAAAACTATCCAGCTGCTGGAAGGGGAGCTGCCGTCGCCCATCAATCCGCCATCAGGCTGCGTGTTCCGCACCCGCTGCCCGATTGCCGGCCCGGAATGCGCCAAAACGCGTCCGGTGCTGGAAGGCAGTTTCCGCCATGCGGTTTCCTGTCTGAAGGTTGACCCGCTATAATCTCGCCTGGGGCCAGCACCGCGCTGGCCCTTTCTTTTTGCGAGGATCACCGTGCCAGGCAACATTTCATCACTTCGTGCGCTGCTTTACCGCTTTCTGTTTGATCAGAATACCCGCTCAGGGCGCCGGTTCGAGGCGTTTTGCGGCCTGCTGGCGCTGCTCAGCGTGGCCGTTGTTTTTACCGAATCCAGCGTCGGGAGCGATCCCCGGCTAACCTACGGCGAATGGCAGCTGTTTATCTGGCTGGAAATCATCTTCACGCTGCTGTTCACCTGCGAATATCTGCTGCGAGTGCTAACGTGGCCGCAGCCCATCCGCTACGTGTTTAGCTTCTGGGGCATTATTGACCTGGCGACCATGCTGCCGCTGTATGTCCTGTGGCTTTGGCCTGAGTTTGCTATTCACTACTATTTTGCCTGGCGAGCTATGCGAGCCATTCGCGTGCTGCGTATCCTCAAACTTCTGCGCTACATGCCCGCGCTCAAAAGTCTGTGGCGCAGCCTGATTAACGCCAGCAATCAGCTGATCCTGTTCTATTCGTTTATTGCCATCGTGATGGTCGCGGCGGGAGCGCTGATGTACGGTATAGAAGGGAAGGCCAACGGCTTTACCAGCCTTGGCGTAGCGGTTTACTGGGCGGTTGTGACGGTCACCACTGTCGGCTATGGCGACATTGTGCCGCACACCGCGCTGGGCCGTTTCGTTGCCTCGCTGCTGATTCTGATTGGCTATTCGGTAATAGCCATTCCCACAGGGATTTTAACGGCGCAGATGTCGCAGGATATGCAAAGAAGGCGGTCAGTTAGGGAATGTGTGCGCTGTCATCAGCAGGATCATGCCAGCAACGCGCATTACTGCAAAACCTGCGGGGAGCATTTGCCGCCCAACGAGAAGTAATAGCGCGGCCTGAAGGCCGCGCCAGTATCACTCACGCCACAGGATGTGGCACAGCTTGTGGTCTTTCTCACGGCACAGCAGGACGCGAGCGAAGATATCGTTCAGCTCGCCGCCGTCGGTATCCGCCAGCCCGATAACGACTTCTGCAAAGAAGTCAGGGTTCAGGTCGAAATCGACGTGCTCCTGCCAGTCTTCGGCCGGGTCAAACAGCTCCGCACCGCCGCGCTCCTCGAACTGCAGATTGAAAAGAATAATGTCAGCAGGATCGAGATTATCGCCCGCCAGCTCGAGAAAAATATCGTACGCCTGTTCTAAAGTCTCGTCTTCGGTCAGGCGGTTATTCAGATCCATTTCCATCTCTACATCCACTTATCGAGTGCTGATGCGCCACGTTTTACAGCAACGGACTAAAGAAGTAAAACAGTCGCTCGGTCATTCGCTGCCAGAGCGGGCGTTTTAACCATAAATGCGCGTCCAGCAGCCGCGAGCGGGAGATATAGTCGTCCTGCACCGCAGCTAAATCACCGGCAAAACCTTCATCATCGATGACCAGCGTAATCTCAAAATTCAGCCACAGGCTGCGCATGTCCAGGTTAACCGTGCCGACCAGGCTGAGTTGCCCATCGACCAGCACGCTTTTGGTGTGCAGCAGCCCGCCTTCAAACTGGTAAATTTTCACGCCAGCGGCAAGCAGTTCAGTGAAGAACGCGCGGCTTGCCCAGCCCACCAGTAAAGAATCGTTTTTACGCGGCACGATGATACTCACGTCCACGCCACGCTGAGCTGCGGTGCAAATGGCGTGGAGCAAATCATCGCTCGGTACGAAGTAGGGGGTCGTCATGATCAGGTATTCACGAGCGGCATAAACGGAGGTCAGCAACGCCTGATGAATCAGATCTTCCGGGAACCCTGGCCCTGAAGCGATAGTATGAATGGTGTGCCCGCTGGCCTCTTCGAACGGCATGATATTCTCATCCGGCGGCGGCGGAAGAATACGTTTCCCGGTCTCAATCTCCCAGTCGCAGGAGTATACGATGCCCATTGCGGTGGCGACCGGGCCTTCCATACGCGCCATCAAATCGACCCACTGACCCACATTCGCATTCTGCTTGAAGAAACGGGGGTCAACCATGTTCATGCTACCGGTATAGGCAATATAGTTATCGATCATCACCATCTTACGGTGCTGGCGCAGGTCCATCCGACGCAGGAAAACACGCATCAGGTTAACCTTCAGTGCTTCGACTACTTCGATGCCCGCGTTACGCATCATATTGGCCCACGGGCTGCGGAAGAAGGCGACGCTACCCGCGGAGTCGAGCATCAAACGGCAATGAATGCCGCGTCGTGCAGCAGCCATTAATGATTCTGCCACCTGGTCGGCCATGCCGCCGGGTTGCCAGATATAAAACACCATCTCGATGTTATGGCGTGCCAGTTGGATATCGCGGATCAGCGCCTGCATGGTGTCATCCGAACTGGTTAGCAGCTGGAGCTGATTGCCCTTCACGCCGGCAATCCCCTGGCGGCGCTCGCAAAGCTGGAACAGCGAGCTGGCGACCTCGCTGGTTTCTGAGGCAAAAATATGCTTACAGTTTTTCAGCTCTTTAAGCCATTTAGCGGTAGACGGCCACATGGCGCGCGCGCGCTCTGCCCGGCGTTTACCGAGATGCAGTTCCCCCACGGAGAGATAGGCAATAATCCCGACCAGCGGCAGAATATAGATGATCAATAGCCAGGCCATTGCCGAAGGGACGGCGCGGCGTTTCATCAATATACGCAGCGTAACGCCGGCGATAAGCAGCCAGTAGCCGAGAATGACCAGCCAGCTCACCACGGTATAGAAGGTTGTCATGCCTTAAAAATCCTTTTGAAACCGAAGAGTTGAGAGTGTACGCAGAACTTTCATTGCTTAACACTAAAAGTATACGCAAAACGGATGGTTTGCCCGGCAGAAGGTTCTATAATGGCGGGTCTTTTTTAGGAAATTGAGTCGTAGACATGAGACGTAGCAGAACGGAAGTTGGGCGTTGGCGTATGCAGCGTCAAACGCAGAAGCGCAGGGCGCGTTGGCTGGAAAGCCAGTCACGGCGCAATATGCGCATTCATGCTATTCGTAAGTGCCTGGTTAACCAGCAGCGTAATTCATTGCTGTTTGCCATCCACGATCGCTGGGCATAAGAAAAGGGCACCGTGTGCGGTGCCCGTCAAGCCTTTTCTCTTACCATAATCACTCCTGACTGTCGGAAAAAACAACAGCATTTCCGAAAAGCCCGTGATAAGGGTGGCTGTTTTGTCTTCAGCGAAATCAGAACACTTTTTTGTACGGCTTCACTTCGACTTTAGCGTAAACGCCTGCGGCGATATACGGATCTGCATCAGCCCAGGCCTTCGCCTCTTCCAGAGAAGCAAACTCGGCAATCACCGTGGAACCAGTAAAGCCGGCGCTGCCGGGATCGTTGCTGTCAACCGCCGGCATCGGGCCTGCGGTCAGCAGACGACCTTCGTCACGCAGTACCTGAAGGCGAGCCAGGTGGGCAGGGCGAACGGACAGGCGCTTTTCCAGTGAATCAGCAATATCTTCGGCATAAATGACGTACAGCACGGGCACACTTCCTTCTTGATGTTGGGTTGTAAACCACGGTAAGTGAACCTCGGGCAGACTGCAATTGAAAGATAAACGGGATGTTAAATCCTTGAGAAAATAGCGGGAAACTCGCGCAGACAGCAGGAAAAAGTGCGCCTTTGGGCAATGCGTTGTTGAATATGATTGTTATTTGCATTTAAAATTGTCGTCTCTTGAAAGACACTGAAACCATTATGACGTCAATGACCCTGGAATTACCTCGCCGCTTTCCGTGGCCGACTCTTCTCTCCGTCGGGATTCATGGTGCCGTTGTGGCCGGGTTGCTCTACACCTCGGTACATCAGGTTATTGAGTCCCCAGCACCTTCGCAGCCGATCAGCGTCACGATGGTTGCGCCTGCTGATCTTGAGCCTCCTCAGCCTCAGGTTGTTCAGCCTCCGCCACAGCCGGTCGCAGAACCCGAACCGGAGCCAGAGCCGATACCCGAGCCGCCGAAAGAGGCGCCCGTTGTTATTCACAAGCCTAAGCCAAAACCGAAGCCTAAGCCGGTGAAAAAGGTTGAGCAGCCGAAGCGTGAGGTTAAGCCGGTTGAGCCTCGCCAGACTTCTCCGTTTGAAAACAATGCGCCCGTGCAGCCTGCGCCAACGGCAGCGGCGAAACCAGCTCCTGCATCGCCTGCACCATCGGTGAATACCGGGCCGCGAGCGATCAGCCGCGACAGGCCGCAGTACCCTACGCGAGCTTTTGCATTGCGTATGGACGGCAATGTTCGCGTGAAGTTTGATGTCGATGCCGATGGCCGGGTGAATAACGTTGAGATCCTCTCCGCCCAGCCTGCAAACATGTTCGAACGTGAAGTTAAGCAGGCGATGAAGAAGTGGCGCTATGAGAGCGGGAAGCCAGGGCAGGGCATTACCGTCAACATCAAGTTCCGCATTAGCGGCGGCGCAAGCATGGATTAATAATCATCACCCACCTTTTAAAAAAGCCACGTATGAGAATACGTGGCTTTTTTATTTCGTGACCTGTTTTGCCTAATGTTGTGGGACAATTATTGTTTAAATATTCATCAATTAAACGATTCCAGAAAAATAATAAATGAATTTTTTCATTCCTTATCCTAAATTCAATAATCAAACTTAAGGTAAATTAACTACTAATATTAATAGGGTGTTTATTTAAGACTTTTCTTATTTATTGCTGCGCTGGCATACTAAAGGGAGATGACAAAAATAGACTCTTCTTTTATGCGCCATTATTATAAGGCCGCCTTTTTGTGCGTGCTTTTTTACTCCGACTTAAACTATGCTGCGCCGCTTACGCCTGCCGACAGGGACACTATTCTCCAGCAGCAGCAGGATTTGTTATTGCAGAACAGGCAGCAGCGAGAGGAGATCCAGCGTAGCCTCCAGCCCCGACTGGCAAGCCCTGTGGCCCAATCTGACCAGGGGCCCTGCTTCACCATTCGCCATATTGATATTGAAAATGCCACGCTGCTTTCCGACCCGGCCCGGAATCGCCTAATTACGCCCTATATTGATCACTGCCTCGGCATGGCGAAGATCAATCAGCTAACCCGGGATATATCTGACTGGTATATTAGCCGCGGATATATCACCAGCCGGGCATTTTTGACCGAGCAGGATCTTTCGGGGGGAACGCTGCATATTGCGGTGCTGGAGGGCAGGCTGCAGGCTATTCGTATTGAAGGGGCTCCTTCACGCCAGCTAATAATGGCGTTTCCGGGACTGGAAGGGAAAATACTTAACCTGCGCGATATTGAGCAGGGGATGGAGCAAATAAACCGGTTACGCACCACGCCGGTACAAATTGAAATATTACCGGGCGAGAAGGCCGGGGAATCGATAGTCAATCTCACGGCCACGCCTGAATTTCCATTTTCCGCAGCCGTCGGGTTTGATAACAGCGGGCAAAAAAGCACCGGCACCGGGCAGCTTACCGCCTCGCTGACCGCCAACAATCCGCTGGGGCTGGCTGATAAATGGTTTATCAGCGGCGGGCGCAGCAGCGATTTTGCCAGCGACCATGATGCCCAAAACTTTCAGGCCGGGGTCAACGTGCCCTGGGGTTATAGCCTCGTTGATTACAGCTACAGCTGGAGCGACTACCTCACCACCCTCGATAACAAAGGTTATCTGTGGCGTTCGACCGGGCGAGCCGAAACGCATCGCCTGAACTTCTCCCGCGTGCTTTACCGAAACGGTGACTTAAAAACCGCCGCCTCCATCGGCCTGACTCACCGTATTAGCCGCAACTACCTGAACGATGCGCCGTTGCTTAGCAGCAGCCGGAAGCTCACCAGCCTGCAGTTCGGCCTTAACCACACGCAGAAAATCGCGGGCGGCGTGGCAACCCTGAACCCGTCATTCAGCCACGGCGTACCGTGGTTTGGGGCCGAAAACGATAACGGCAAGCGGGGAGATGTGCCAAAAGCCGAATTCAAAAAATGGAGCCTGAGCGGCAGTTTTCAGCGCCCGCTGACGCAAAAAATCTGGTGGCTGACCAGCGTCTACGGCCAATGGTCGCCCGATCGGCTTTACGGCAGCGAGCGCTTAACGATAGGCGGTGAAAGCTCTGTGCGTGGCTTCAAAGAGCAATACCTTTCCGGCGATAATGGGGGCTATCTTCGCAACGAACTGAACTATGCCCTGTTCAGCCTCCCTTATCTGGGCGAAGTCAGCCTGAACGCTGCCGTAGATGGCGGTTGGCTGCGCAATGACAACGAAGACCGGCAGGCTTCCGGCACGCTTTGGGGTGCCTCCGCTGGCCTCGCTGTCGCCGGGCGCTACTACTCCAGCCAGTTCACCGTTGGCACGCCGCTTCACTATCCGGGCTATCTGGCACCGGACCATCTCGTGATTTATTACCGCCTGGGCCTGGCGATTTAAGGTAAAAATATGGATAAGCACCCGGTTGGATTAGCGCAGCGCCTGTTAAGTTACCTCATCATCTGCCTGATTGCCGGGCAGCCGGTCTTTCCGGCGGTGGCGGCGACCATCAACCCGGTCACGCCGGGTACGCAGATGGATCAGGCCGGAAACGGCGTCCCGGTAGTTAACATCGCCACGCCCAACCAGGCGGGTATTTCCCATAACCAGTACCAGGACTATAACGTCGGAAAAGAGGGACTGATCCTTAACAACGCCACCGGGCAGATGACGCAAACTCAGCTCGGGGGGATTATTCAGAACAACCCTAACCTTCGGGCCGGCCAGGAAGCGACCGGCATCATCAATGAAGTCATCGGCGGCAATCGCTCACAGCTGCAGGGTTATACCGAAGTGGCGGGCAAGGCGGCCAACGTGATGGTCGCTAACCCCTACGGCATTACCTGTAACGGCTGTGGATTTATCAATACCCCCAATGCCACGCTGACCACGGGCAAACCTCAGTTTGATGCGGCAGGTAACCTGCTGGCGCTGGATGTCAGCAAAGGTACCATCACGGTCGAAGGCCAGGGCCTCGATGCCAGCAAAACCGATGCGCTGTCGATCATTGCCCGAGCAACGGAAGTCAACGCCGGTATTCACGCCAAAGATCTTAAGGTGACCGTGGGCGCCAACCGTGTTTCATCCACGGGCGCGGTCACGCCGATAGCCGGAGAAGGTGCCGCGCCCGTGGTTGCAGTGGATACCGGCGCGCTGGGCGGCATGTATGCCAATCGTATTCACCTTGTTTCCAGTGACAAAGGCGTGGGCGTCAACCTGGGGAACCTGAACGCGCGCCAGGGCGACATCACCCTGGATGCCAGCGGCAAGCTGGTGGTGAATAACAGCCTTGCAAGCGGGGATCTCTCGGCTCAGGCGGATAGCGTCGTGCTGAGCGGCGAGCATAAAAGTGGGGGCGCAACGCAGGTTAATAGCCGCTCTGACATCACCATCGCCAACGGTAAGTTAGCCAGCGACAGGGAAATCACGCTGAACGGCAGCGGAAAACTGACGCTGAACAACGGCCAGCTCACCGCAGGCAATGACATTGCTCTCAATGCCGGGGCGGTAAGCATGGACGCGGCCAGCGAGGCCAACGCGGGCGGCGCGATCCGGGCCAGCGCGGGGGCAGACATGGGCAATGCCGGGAAGCTGACGGCGGGGCGAGACATTGCTTTATCCGCAGGCCAGGTAAGCAACAGCGGCCAGATTACGGCCAACGGGGACCTGAACGCCAGAGCCAGCAGCCTCAACAACAGCGGGAACATACAGGCACAGCGTAATATCCAGCTCGACCTCGGTTCGTTCACACACAGCGGCCAGATGCTGGCCGGGGCAGGACTCACGGCCACGACCGGGGATGCCTGGATAGACGGCATGTTGAGCAGCGGCACCGACCAGGCGTGGACCAGTCGCAACACCTTCAATATTGGCCGGAATGGTCAACTGCTGAGCAGCGGCAATCTTGCGCTTGAGTCCGGAACGTTCAGTAATGCGGGGACGGTGAATGGTAAGCAGGCGGTCGCATTAAGCAGCCAGCAGTTTTACGGCCAACAGGGAAGCTCGCTGGCAAGCGGGGGCAACCTTGAGCTGGTTACGCAGCAGCTACAAAGCGCCGGGCAAATCACCTCGCAAAAAGATCTGACGTTCAAGGGCGGGCGATTTGAAACCCTTGCCGGCGGGCAATTGCAATCTGAAGGCAATATGCTGCTGCAGGCTAATAATAGCCTCACGCTGAGCGGTACGCAGGCCGCAAAAGGTGCGCTCGTGATTAACACCGGCACACTGACACACAGCGGAAGCACCAAAGGTAATACCGTTACGCTTGGCGCCCGTCAGATCGACACCAGCGGAAATATTCAGGCTGATGGCGCAATGTTGCTCACCGCAGACAATATTGTGCAACAGGCCGGTGGTGCCCTGCTGGCGCAAAACAACTTACAGCTTAATGCCCTGAACTTTACCAACCGGGGCTCGCTGGACAGCGATGCGCTGACGCTGGCCATCGTCGGGAATATCGACAACCAGACAAGCGGCAAAATCACCGCACGCAATGGACTGAACAGTACCTCCGATAGCTTTAACAACGCCGGGCAGGTAGCGGCCTCCGCGCTTGACGTCGCTGCGCAGACCGCCCTGACCAACACCGGCAGCATGCTGGCTGAGAAAAACCTGAATGCAACGGCGGCACAGCTAAAAAACACCGGCCAGCTTGAGGCGGCCTCCCTCGCGCTGCATGGCACCACGCTAGACAACGGCGGCCTGATTCAGGGCGGTCAGAATCTCACGTTAACGGCCGCGGACCTGGCTAACCGAAGCGGCGGCAAAATCATCAGCGGCAGCGGCCTGGCGCTCAGCATCCCGCAGCTCACCAATGCAGGCCTGATTTCCGTTCAGCAGGGGCTGGCCATTGATAGCCTGATGCTGGTTAACAGCGGGAATATTGAATCTCAGGCGATGACGCTGAAAGCGGGCCAGCAGGTAGACAACCAGGCCAGTGGAGCACTGCTGGCGAAAGATGCGCTCTCGCTCTCGGCTGGCAGCTTCAATAACGCCGGGAGCCTGCAGGGAAAAAATCTCGCTATCGGCGCGGGGCAATGGAATAACAGCGGGCTGACCCGCGGAAGCGAGAGCTTAACGGCCAGCGTTAGCGGGGATCTGAATAACGGCCCACAAGGGAAAATCATCGTCGGCCAGCCGGACGCTCAGGGCGTCATCGCCGGCGGTCAGTTTGATCTCAGCGCCGGGAGCGTGACCAACGAAGGCTGGCTGCAAAGCGGCGGCGGGGCGAACGTGACCGTTCAGGCCCTGGTGAACGCGGGGGTGATTTCCGCTAACCAGGGCGCAACCCTCGAAGGGCTGACGCTCGATAACCGGGGCCGCATTGAAGCGCAGGATCTTCAGCTAAAACTGCGTGACAAAGTGAATAACTTTGCCGGCGCCGTGCTGGTGGCAAAACGCAACCTGCAGCTTTCTGCTCCTGAGTTAGATAACGCCGGCCAGTTAATTGCCGACAGTACCGTTCTGGACGCACAAAACGTCACTAACACGGGCTTGCTGCAAGGGGATTCTGCGCTCAAAGCCACAGGCGATACCTTCAACAACGCCACGGGGGGCACCGTACTGGCTGAAAGGCAGCTGACACTTGCCGCTCGCCAGATGACCAATGCGGGAGAGATTCAGGCCGACAGCGCGACGCTCAATGCCGGCCAGATGACCAACAGCGGCAAGCTGCTTGGCTTGTCCATCCTCAACCTGACCGCGACAGATAGCCTTGTTAACACGGGTAAAATTCTCGGCAAGGACAAACTCGCCCTGACCAGCGGCAGCCTCGAAAACCAGGGCACGCTGGCGGCGGCCGACCTCAGCGTCGACAGCCAGCGTAACGTCAACAGCGGCCTGCTGCAGGGCGAAAAATCGCTGCATCTGGGTGCCACGGCGCTGAATAACCTCGCGCAGGGGAAAATTATCAGCGGCAGTGGTCTGACGCTGAACATTCCGACGCTGATTAACGCCGGGCTGATTTCGGTGGAACAAGGGCTGACGATCGGCGTGGCGATGCTGGATAACAGCGGTCACATTGAAGGCAGTGACCTGCAGGTGACTGCCCGCGAACGGGCGAATAACCTGGCGACAGGCGTTCTGCTGGCCGATAACGCCTTACAGTTGTCGACGCCCCTCTTCGATAATCAGGGGCAGGTTGTGAGCCGTCTTACGACGCTGGATGCCGCCCGGATGACGAACGGCGGTATCGTGCACGGTTCTGAGTCGCTGTCGCTGAGCGGTAAGACGGTGAGCAATGCCCGCGGGGCGGAAATGAGCGGTCAGGCCGGGGAATTGCGGGTTGAACAACTGGTGAATGCCGGGCTGATATCAGTCAGACAAGGGATGGCCATTGATGCCCTGGCCCTGCAAAACAGCGGTAATATTGAAGCCGGTGACCTTAGCCTCAGGCTTGCCCAAGAGCTGGATAACCAGTCCGGTGGCGTGCTCCTCGCCGACAACACGCTCTCGGTGATAACTCCTGAGGGCAGTAACGCCGGGAAACTGATTGCCAACAATACTACCCTGACGGTTGATGACCTGACCAATAATGGATTGCTCCAGGGTAACCAGAGTATTAGCTCTCGGGGCAAAACGCTGACTAACGGTGACACAGGCCAGCTATTAAGTGACGGAAGCATTGCCGTGAATGCTGGGCGTCTGGATAACGCCGGCCGACTGCAGGGGAGAACTATTTCGCTCACCGGTGGGCAAAACGGCGGGCAAAATACGGGGCAGATCCTTGGTCGCGACGCGCTGAATATTTTGTTTGGCGGGGCGTTCAACAATGGCGGTCGACTAATCGGTCAGAACACTCTCGGCCTGACGACCGGTCCACTCAGCAATACCGGCATTATCGCGGCCTCTGCCCTGAGTCTTGATACCGGGTCAGCCCAGGTCAACAACAGCGGTCTGATTCAGGCCGACGGCAAACTCACCTTCACCGCCGCTGCCCTGCAAAACGATAAAGGGGCAACGGTGGCCGGGGGCGATGACGTCACTTTGACCCTGCCGGTGTTAAATAATGCAGGCAGCATTTCTGCAGTCAAACACCTCCAGCTCAACGGGGGACGTTTAGATAACCTCGGCGCCATCGACGCCCAAAATCTGGATTTCAACCTGAGCGGGCAGTTAAACAATCTGGCCGGAGCCTCACTGCAGGCGGACAACCGGCTGGCAATGACCGCTGGCGGCTGGACTAACGCCGGACAGATTATCGGTGACAACGTCACCTTCTCTGCTATACAGGGGCAAAACGATGGCCTGCTGCAGGGCGACAGCAGTTTGAAGCTCAACGCCACTCAGTTTGGCAACGGCGCGGCAGGTAAAGTGCTGACCGGCGGCTGGCTCGATATGCAAGGCGACCAGCTGAGCAATCAGGGATTGCTGCAGGGGCAAACATTGACGCTGCAGGGCACAAATCTCAGCAATACGGGGTCGCTGTCCGGCAAAGACAGGCTGTCGATTAACACCGATAAATCGGTCACTAACGACGGGCAGATTCTGAGTCAGGGAGAGCTGCAGCTTTCCACCGGCCAGCTGGATAATAATGGCGTCCTGGCCGCGACCAGGGCCGGTGTTCAGGCTGACACGCTTCACAATCTTGGCACGCTCCAAAGCAATAGTACGCTGGATCTTCACAGTGCCGCCGTGACAAACAAAGGCACGCTGCTGGCTAAGCAGGGGCTGAATATCACCGGCACCAGCCTCGACAACGACGGTATCGTTCAGGGGGACACGCTCACACTTGCCTTGCAAAACGGGCTAACTAACCAGGCGACAGGGAAACTTCTGGCAACCGGTTCGTTGGATTACACCGGCGAGTCACTCACCAATAGCGGCACCGTGGCGGCGGATAACGCACGCCTGGCGGTCAACATTTTCAATAATGGCGGACTGGTGCAGGGCAATACCGGCCTTTCGCTTTCCGGTGCCGGTGAAACTCGCCCGCAGACCATGCGGCTGAGAAGTTTTGCTGCAGCTCAGCCTGTGGTCGTGCGCGTCCTGAACAACCTGAGCGGTGGGAAGCTATTAAGCGGCGGAAACCTTGCGTTGACCGCCGACAGCGTGGATAACGCCGGGGCAATACAGGGGCAGGCGCTGACACTGGCGGCGAACCGCTGGAATAATGACGGCTCGCTCATCGGCCTCCAGGCGATGGACCTTAACACCGGCTCGCTGGCTAACCACGGGCAGCTGGCGGCGGATAGCCTCGGCCTGAAAGCTGACAGCATTGGCAACAGCGGTTTGCTGCAGGGCACATCAGCCTTTACGCTGGAGACCAACAGACTCGAAAACCTCACCGGCGGGCAGATCCTTTCCGGCAGTTCTCTGGCGCTTAACCTGCCGGAGTTTACCAACGCAGGAACCGTTCAGGCCCGCGATAGCCTGCTTCTGAGTGCCGATGCCCTGGATAACCAGGGGCGACTGTCCGCCAGGGACGTAACGCTTAACATCGCCCGACAGCTCAATAACCAAAGCACCGGCAGGTTGCTGGCCTCCGGCGAGCTGAAGAGCCAAAGCGGTACCCTTGGCAACAGCGGGGTTGTCGCGGCCGACAAACTCGAACTCAGCAGCGGCCAGGTTGATAACCTGGGCGTGATTCAGGGGGAAAACGCGCTAGCGCTGCATACCCCGCAGCTTAACAACCTGGCGGGCGGGCAGCTGGTCAGCGGCAGCTCGGTTAATCTGACAATTCCGCAGATGGTCAACCTGGGCCTGATCTCGGTGAAAGATGCCCTGGTGCTTTCAGGGGCAAACCTGGACAACCAGGGCTCGCTGCAGGGCGGCAGCGTAGCGCTGAACTTTGCGAACAGTATTCTCAACCGCAGCGCGGCAAAAATTCTGGCAGAGAAAGATCTTTCTCTGCAAGCGGCGGACGTTAATAACCAGGGCACGCTGGCGGCAGACACCGTGGGGATCACCGCCAACGCATTGAATAACGCAGGCTTACTGCAGGGCAATACGGCGCTGAGACTGGCGTCTGCCACGCCAGCCACCCTGACGCTGACCAACCAGAAAGAGGGACAAATTCTTACCGGCGGGGCGCTCACGCTTGCGCTGCCTAAGCTCCTGAATCAGGGCGTAATATTTTCCAGTCAGGGGCTGAGCGTCAGTGCCGACACCCTGGAAAACCAGGGCACGCTTCAGGGACAAGATCTGACGCTGAATGCGGCTAACCATCTCGATAATCAGCAGGGCGCGCGCCTGGTTGCATTGCGAGGGTTAACGTTAACCGGCGGGCAACTGGACAACGCCGGGCAGCTGGCGGCCAGCAATGCCTCGCTGGCCGTATCGATTCTGAATAACTCGGGTGCGGTGCAGGGAGACAATGGCCTGACAGTTAACGGCGCTACGCTGACCAACCTGTCAGGCGGCAAAATGCTCACGGGCGGGCAGCTGGCGCTGAATGGCCAACAGATCAGCAATGCCGGCGTTATGCAGGGGCAGACCCTGGGCGTGAAAGCGACTGACTGGGACAATAGCGGCAGCGCGCTCGGTATCAACGGGCTGACGGCCCAGGTTGATAACCACCTGACCAACGGCGGGCGTTTGCTCAGCCAGGGCGTGAGCCAGATAACCGCCGGATCGTTAACCAACACCGGCGCAGTGTTGAGCGAGGGGGACTTAACGCTCAGCGGCGGCGCGCTGCTGAACCGCGGCAATATTCAGGGCAGCAATCTCACGGCCAACAACGGGGCGATAGACAACGCGGGTTCGGTGATTGGCCTGAAATCGCTGACCCTGCAGCCTCAGCAGGACATCAACAACCGGCTGGGCGGCGCCATGCAAACCCAGGGCGCGATGCTGGTGTCCGGGCAGAACGTCACCAACGGCGGCCTGTGGCAGGCGCAGTACCTGAAGCTGGACGCGCAGCAGTTGCAAAATAACGGCACGCTGCAAAGTACCGGTAACCTCGATCTGGCGCTGGCGTCCGGTCTGACGAATAGCGGTTCAATAACGGCCAATGACGCGGCGACCGTCACGGCGCCGGGGATGACAAACCAGGGGCAGATCCAGGCCAAAAATCTCACGCTCAGCGGCAACTCACTCAATAACGGCGGCACTATCAGCGGCGTTGATGGGCTGGGGATCTCGCTGGGCGGTAACCTCGATGTGCAAAGCGGCGCCAAACTACTGACCAACGGTTTGCTGTCGGTGGGCGCCAATATCATTACCAACCTGGGCCACGTCCAGGGCAACGCGGTGACGCTCAACGCCGCCGCACTGAGCAATCAGGGACGTATAGAAGCGAATTCTGCCCTCACCGGCACGCTGAGCGGCAGCCTGGATAACGGACAGAATGCGGTCCTGCTCAGCCAGGGCAGCCTGGATCTTGGGGCGCAGCAGCTAACCAACACCGGCACCGTTCAGGGGAACGGCAATACTCGCATCGACCTGCGCAACAGCGGTAGCAACCAGGGGCAGCTCCTGAGCGGCGGTCTGCTTACGCTCAATACGCCTGGGTTTACCAACGGCGGCTGGGTTCAGGGCTTCGCACTTACGCTTAATGCGGGCTCGCTCAACAACGGCGGAACGGTACTGGCACAGCAGCAGGGGACGATCGGCGGCAGCTATATCCTGAATAACGGCATGCTGCAGGGGGGCAATTTAACCGTTAACCCAGGGCAACTGGACAACAACGGCACCGTGTACGCGACGCAGAATCTGGGCATCACGGCCAGCCTGGTTAACAGCGCTGCCGGGGCGCGGCTGCTTAGCCAGGGCAATATGGGGATCAACGCCGGGAATACCAGCCTGCAGGGACAGGTGGCGGCGCTGGGCAACCTGTCGCTGAACAGTCAGGGCAGCTACAACCAGCTGACTACGCTGGCGGCTGGCAATACGCTGGCGGTCAGCAGTCAGGGCGATATTAACGTCAATGGCCTGCTGCAGGGCCAGGGCGTGCAACTCTCTGCCGCAGGCACGTTGAATAATAACGGGCAGGTTCGGGCGGGCTACGGCGAAAGCCACCTCAGTGCCGGTCAGCTGAACCTGAACGGTGCAGGCAGCGTGCAGGCGGGCGGGACGCTGCGCCTGACCAGCCAGAACGGTATCAACAACGCGGGCTTCGTCGGCACCGCCGGTGATTTAATTGCCAGCGCGGGCGGGACGCTGCTCAACAGCGCCCTGCTGTATGCGGGCAATAATATGAGCCTGCTGGCCAACAGCATCCGCAACTATCGCGGCGACATTCTGGCGGGCAACAGCCTGTGGATGCAGCGCGATGCGGCGGGCAACGCCAACGCGGAAGTGGTGAATACCTCGGGAAGTATTGAAACGCAGAATGGCGATATTTCTATTCGCACCTTGCATTTATTGAATGAGCGGGATGGGTTTACCTATTCCGAGAGCGTGCAGAATTATCCGGGGAGTGGTGAGTCTTATATTTACATTCGCGCTGGTGATATCGATCCTCGCAAGTTAGCTTATTACTATGGTGAAAAATGTACCGGAGGTAGTGAAAAAAACTCCGGTAAAACCTGCGTAGATACATTTTCTTTAAAATTAATGTATCCAGATCAAATTAAAAAACTGATAAGTGAGAAAACGGTAACGGCCACAGCGCAAGGGAGTGCCGCACGAATTTCATCCGGCAATAATTTTTATTTGTCGGCCAATCAATTAGAAAATAATGCAAGTAATCTTCTGGCAAGAAATAACATCCAAATTACTGGTGAAACACTGAGTAATAAATCTGCGATATCAGGTAAGACGTCAGTTTACCAGGTTTACAGCACACCTGTTGATCCGCTCTGTCAACAATATCCGGACAGGTGCAATAATGGATGGAATAGTATTCCTGTCGATGGAAGTATAGAGAGTGTTAAACGTGGTCTTCGAGGGGATTCTGCAAACACAATTTTCAAATACGCACTCCAGCCTGGGGTAATCACTGAAACATCCGAAGGGGATGTCACCTATCGGGCTGTGATTCAGGCCGGGGGCGCAGTTGTTGCCAATTTCAGCAACAATATCAGCAATACTTCCGTGACAGCGAATACGCCGGGCTATACACCTGGGCGCAGCGCGCCAGGGCTGAATTTAGCGACGGGGCCGGGCGTAAGCGCGGGCACGCAGGCCACGGGCCTAAACGCGGGCACCAGCAATAATGTGGCCGCTCCGCAGGCCGCCATTACGTTACCGGCAAACGGCAACACCGTCGGCCAGGCTGAAAACCTGACTGACCGGGCGGGCGGTAACACTGGCCTGGCGACCGTCGATCGTTCGCAGCAAAACATCGGGGATTACGGGCAGGCCGGAGGCAAGCTGGCGGCGATCAATTCTCAGGGGCTAAACCAGCAGAATGGCGGTTCCGGTTCAGCTATCGATCTGGCCGCCAATACAACGTCCCTTACCGAGGCCAATAATAACGGCGGCAAGCTCACCGCTATCTCTGATAATACCGTCGGGCTGGCAAACCAGCAGGCCGGGAATAAATCAGAGCTTGCCACCCGGGATAAGAATGGCGAGATAGTGGCGGTGACGACGAAAATTATCGAGCTCTCCAGCGGGGGGAAAACACCGCCGCCGCCAGGGTATGATTATCGTCCGATTGAACTGACGGATATTTCGGCGATTACCTCGAAGCTGACGGCCAGCGGGTCGCCAGTTAAGCTCAGCGATTATCCGCTGCCTGCCAGCGATAACGGCTATTTTGTCGCGAATAAAGATCCGAAAAGCCCGTATCTGATCGTCACCAACCCCAAGCTGGATAGTCTTGGACAGCTGGACAACAGCCTGTTCAATGATATCTACAAGCTTGCCGGGATGGCCGGACCAACCGCACCGCAGGAAACGCGTGCCACTTATACCGATACCAATAAATTCCTGGGCTCGGATTATTTCCTCGCTCGCCTGAACCTGCGCCCGGACTATGACTACCGCTTCCTCGGGGACGCGGCCTTTGATACCCGCTATGTCAGCAATCAGATCCTGAATCAGACCGGCAACCGTTACGTGAATGGCGTCGGCTCCGATCTGGAACAGATGCAGTACCTGATTGATCATGCCGCTCAGGCTCGGGACAAACTGGGTCTTAAGTTGGGCGTCAGCCTTTCCGCGGACCAGGTCGCGGCGCTGGATTCCAGCATCCTGTGGTGGGAGAACGCGGTAATCGACGGACAAAATGTCCTGGTCCCTAAACTGTATATCTCGCCGAAGGACGTCGCGGTGAATAACGGCAGCGTCATCGCCGGGAATCAGGTGATCCTCAACGCCGGCAATATTACCAACGACGGCAGCACGCTGCAGGGCAAAGCGCTGCTGAGCGCCAGCAGCCAGAACGCCATCAGCAATATTAACGGCGGGGCAATGAATTCCGCCGGTAACCTGCAGCTCAGCGCCCTGGGGGATATCAACAATATTGGCTCCACCATCGCCGGGCAGAAAGTCAGCCTCGAGAGCGTGGGCGGCAGCATCATTAACCAGACGCTGACCAGCCAGTGGGATACTGGCGGTAAGGCGAGCGGGCGTAACAATCCGGTACTGGCATTCACCAATACGGAAGTTGGCCCACTCGCTTCCATTACAGCCGCCGATGGCCTGAGCCTCAGCGCCGGCAAAGACATCCTCAATACCGGGGCCAACCTCAGTGCAGGTGGCGATATGCTGCTAAAGGCGCTGGATGACATCACTATTACGGGCAACCAGCTTGTGGATCGTAAGCAGGTCGGTAGTTATTTTGAAGAAAACAGTGGGTACAAGGGAAGTTCAATCACCAGCGGGGGAACGCTTAGCCTGCAGGCTGGTCGCGATATTGCTGTTAAGGCCAGTAACCTGTACTCCGAAAACAACGTCGGTTTACAGGCCGGGCGGGACGTTAACTTAGAGGCGGCGGAATCTACCCACCGCGACCAATACACCGCGAAGAAAAAGGTGGATATCAACGAGTCCGTGCGCCAGCAGGGCACGGAGATCGCCAGCGGCGGTAACACCACAATTATTGCCGGGCGCGATGTTAACACCGAGGCCGCGCAGGTGACGGCCCACGGGGATATCGGCGTGGGCGCAGGACGGGATATCAACCTGGCCACGGCCACCGAGAGCGACTACCACTACGACGAAGAAACCAAAACCAAAAAAGGTTTCCTCAGCAGCAAAACCACGCACACCATCAATGAAACCAGCTCGACCCACGAGGCCGGAACGCTGCTGAGCGGCGACAACGTGACGCTGAAAGCGGGCAACGACCTGCTGGTGAAAGGCTCCTCCGTGGTGGGCGACGGCAATGTGGTGCTGAACGCGGGCAATAACGTCGATATCGTGGCCGCGACGGAAACTGACACGGCCTGGCACTACAAGGAGACCAAAAAGAGCGGCCTGATGGGCACCGGCGGCATCGGCTTTACCATCGGCAGCAGCAAAAGTACCCACGATCTGCGCGAGCAGGGGACCACGCAAAGTCAAAGCGTCAGCACCGTAGGATCTACCGGCGGCAACGTCAGCGTCAATGCAGGCGGAACGGCGCATATTGGCGGCGCCGACCTGGTCGCAAGTAAGGATCTGTCGGTCGCTGGCGATAGCGTGCTCATTGAGCCGGGGCACGACAAACGTACCCGCGATGAGAAATTTGAGCAGAAGAGCACCGGGCTGACCGTGGCGCTGTCCGGGGCGGTAGGCGACGCTGTCAACAGCGCGGTAGAGACCGCGCAAACAACCAAAAATGAAAGTGACGGCAGACTGGCTGCCCTACAGGCAACGAAAACGGCGCTGGCCGGGGGCCAGGCGTATCTGAACGACCAGAAAGCGGGGGCAGACAAAGATCCTGACAACGGCATTCGGGTAAGCGTCTCCCTGACCACGCAAAAATCGAAATCTGAGCAGCACGCCGAGTCGGATGTGGTCAAAGGCTCGACTCTGACGGCCGGGAATGATCTGAGCATCACCGCCACCGGAAAAGGAAACAGTGCGGACAGCGGCAATATCCTGATTGGCGGCAGCCAGCTTAAAGCGGGCGGCGATACATCGCTTTCTGCGAGCCAGGATATTGTCCTGGGCGGGGCGGCCAATACGCAGCTGACGACCGGCAAAAACAGCAGCAGCGGCGGCGGGATTGGCGTTGGTTTCGGCGTGAACAGCGGTTCGGCGGGGCTCAGCGTCTTTGCCAACGTCAACGCCGCCAACGGTAAGGACAAAGGGAACGGCACCAGCTGGACGGAAACCACGCTCGACAGCGGCGGCGCGGTGTCGCTCACCAGCGGCCGGGACGCCATTCTGAACGGGGCCCAGGTCAACGGCGATAAAGTTGTCGCCGAAATTGGCCGGGACCTGCTGATCGGCAGCCAGCAGGACTCGAACAACTACGACAGCAAGCAAACCAGCATGGCCGCAGGGGGCAGCTACACCTGGGGCACCAACCCGGGCGCATCCGGTTCTGTCAGTCTCAGCCAGGACAAGATGAAGAGCACCTATGACTCGGTGCTGGAGCAAAGCGGTATTTTTGCCGGAAACGGCGGCTTTGACATTACCGTGGGCAACCATACCCAGCTTAACGGGGCGGTGATAGCCAGCCGGGCCGGGGCGGATAAAAACAGCCTCGATACCGGGACGCTGGGCTTCACTGATATCAGCAATAAAGCCGACTACAGCGTCAGCCATAGCGGAGTGAGCCTGTCCGGCGGGACTAATATATCTGCCGGATCAATGCTGGCCACTAACGGCCTCGCGAACGTTGGTACGCTGCTGGCCGGGATGAACGGGAAAGGCCACGCCGAAGGCACCACGCAATCCGCCGTGGCAGATGGTAGTATCACCGTGCGTGACAAGGCGAATCAGCAGCAGGACGTTGCCACGCTGAGCCGCGACACCGACCATGCCAACGGCAGTATCGGGCAGATCTTTAACAAAGAGGAAGAGCAAAAACGCCTGCAGACGGCGCAGCTGGTGGGTGAGATCGGCGGCCAGATGACCGGCGTGGTGGCCACCTATGGCGATCTGCAGGCGCTGGATGCCGTGCGTGCCAAAGATAGCAAATACGCCAGCATGAGCGCTGCAGAACTGCGTAATACGGAGGACTACCAGAAAGCCTTTGGCGACTACGGCATCGGCGGTAAATACCAGATGATGGCGCAGTCGGTGAGCGGCATTCTGGCGGGCGCCGCCGGGGGCGATTTCAATAAAGCCCTGGCGGGTGGCCTGAACCCGGTGATGGCGCAGGCTATTAAGGGCACCACTGAAGGCAATGAACCTGCCAATCTGATGGCGCATGCGGTCTGGGGCGCCCTGGCGGCCCAGCTCTCAGGCGGCAATGCGGCGGCAGGCGCGGCGGGGGCATTCAGCGGTGAGCTGGCGGCCAGGCATATCGCCGCAGAGATGTTCCCGAATACAAAACCTGGGGATTTGAATCAGGACCAAAAACAGCTCGTTAGCCTGCTGGGCACCATGGCGGCAGGGATCGCTGGCGGCGTGGTAGGGAACAGCACCGCAGCGGCGACTACCGGCGCTCAGGCCGGGAAGAATGCTGTTGAGAATAATTATTTAAGCAGCAAGCAGGTGGATGACTGGTCCGCTGAAATGAAATCCTGTCAGGCTTCTGGAGGGGACTGCGGCGGTATAATTAAGAAGTATGAAGAGTTAAGCATCGCGCAGCAGAAGCAGTTAATCAGCGACTGTGCCGCCAGTCCGGAAAGCTGTCAGCAAAAATACGGCGACGTGCTGACCGATAGTCTGGCAGTGAAGCAGGCGATAGATCGTGCGCTGGGTGAAGATATCCCGATCAAGATGGTCTACGATCTGACGGCGACCTTTGCGCAGCAACTGGAAGTGGAAGGTGTTGTTGCAACCACGCAAGTGTCGGAAGCACTCCAAAAGCAGTATGGTCTTGATGTTGTTCAGGCAAATACTATCGCGGCGGCAGCGGCTACGGCTTTTGGTGGCGTGAGCAAAGCAGGTAAAGGTAGCCCACTACCAACACCTATCGCAACTCCTGCAAAAAATGGTCTGAATTATCAATCCAACCCGAAACATACACCAGGACAACAAGGCTATAGTTTCAATGCCGGAACAGAACCCAAAAACTCTATAGATCTATTTGGAACATCCGTTGTTGGTGGAAAAAAACGATATTCAATTGATGCTGAAGGAAATGTTCATCAATTTACCAATACAAATGATGGGACATGGCACTGGTCTGGGAGCACAGGAGATAAAACTGTACCGTTAAAGAAAAGTGATGTTCCAAATAGTGTTAAAAAAGAATTCGGCTTGCCAGGAAAATGGAGGTAAATATGATTTTTGGTGATCCATATCGTTTTGCTATTTGGACAGAATATGTCCCTCAATGGGGAGGGGCTATTAAAAATGGATTGTTTTATTTAGTCATAAATGGAAATTTATATCCAGGTGATGTTAGGACGTCGACATTGTTTTCTGATCTCTATGAGATTATTGCTAACGATTGTGCTTTGATATCACATCCTCAAAATAAGGATATTTTTTCTTTACCCACAGAGGATGCATTTAAGAATTTGTTTCGTTTAGCTTATCCTGAGCCTTCTGAAGAAGATGAGTATCCTGAACAAGTATTTGACTATTGTATTACATCACCAAACGTCAGTGAGTTTGGTGGATGCTTTTTTGCTGTCGCAAACGATGTATCTTTGAGAATCATTGGTGGTATAACAGAACATCTTGTTAAAGATGAAAGTGAAGGAAGAAATATATGGGAGAGCATAGCTAAACCATTGTTAGAAGACGTAACAATATCAATAAATGAAATAAATGAAATTATGTTCAATGTAAAAGAATATGCAGACTCTCTTCTAAAATAAGTAATCCCGGCCACTTTTGCCGGGATTTTACTTTATACACCAGTCAGTTAGTGTCTTATCGCTGTGTCTTGCCGATGACCTCGATCAGCTCCGTCACCTGCTTTTGCCTGCGGGCGGAGAACTTACAGACCTTCCTTAGCGTCTGCATAATCTCCGGCTCGAGCGGCGGTGGCGGCAATGGTTCTTCTGCTGTCAGCACCAGACAATCCGGCATCACCCGTACCTTCAACGGCGTCCCGGTCTCAAAGTCCGCCTCATCAAGCCAGATTCCCTTCAGGGTGATGGATGAAGTGGCCTTGTTGGGGGTCTTCCAGTCACGGATATAACCCACGGTATAACGGCGGGTTTTTAGCTCCGGGGCTTCAGTTGTGATCATCTCTGACTTGCAATCACGCTAAAGCCGCGTTAAATATCTATTCTATCGGTCGGTTAGCCTGATGCTTCAGGATCAACGCATCCAGAATCGATGTTACTGACTTCAGTTCTTCCTCGTCCATCTGCTTAATCGCCTCAAACTTCAGCTTCAATTCATCCTGTGGTTCCCGCTCGCCATCCTCAAATCTTCCATATTAATGAGAGTAGACGTTATCAGGCATAACGTAGCAGGAGAATCAGCAGCAGGACGTTGCTGCGCTGAGTCGAGACACCGAACATGCCAACGGCAGTATCGGGCAGATCTTTAACAAAGAGGAAGAGCAAAAACGCCTGCAGACGGCGCAGCTGGTCGGTGAAATCGGCGGCCAGATGACCAGTGTGGTGGCCACCTATGGCGATCTGCAGGCGCTGGATGTCGTGCGTGCCAAAGATAGCAAATACGCCAGCATGAGCGCTGCAGAACTGCGTAATACGGAGGACTACCAGAAAGCCTTTGGCGACTACGGCATCGGCGGTAAATACCAGATGGTGGCGCAGTCGGTGAGCGGCATTCTGGCGGGCGCCGCCGGGGGCGATTTCAATAAAGCCCTGGCGGGTGGCCTGAATCCGGTGATGGCGCAGGCTATTAAGGGCACCACTGAAGGCAATGAACCTGCCAATCTGATGGCGCATGCGGTCTGGGGCGCTCTGGCGGCGCAGCTCTCAGGCGGCAATGCGGCGGCAGGCGCGGCGGGGGCATTCAGCGGCGAACTGGCGGCAAGGCATATTGCCGCAGAGATGTTCCCGAATACAAAACCTGGAGATTTGAATCAGGACCAGAAACAGCTCGTTAGCCTGCTGGGCACTATGGCGGCAGGGATCGCCGGCGGCGTGGTGGGGAACAGCACCGCAGCGGCGACCACGGGCGCGCAGGCCGGGAAGAATGCGGTTGAGAATAATTTCTTACTCAGTCTAATGACACCACCTCCGCCAGTGGCAGGGCAGACGACACCACAGACGGAAGCTAATGCAGTGCTGGCGCAAAAGCTGGATGCAGTGGTGAAAAAGTTTGGTAGTGACATAGTGAAACAGTGCCTCTCTGGGGGAGATTGTCCGGTAGCGACTCAGGTTGCTATTGCGGCAATTAAGGCAATGATAAATCAGGGAGAAAATGGCCCTTCCCATACGGGAAATAACGACGGTCAGGTTGATATCGGGCCAAATCATACAGGGAACAATAATAGTCAGAGTAATACCGGACCGAATCATACGGGTAATAATGGCGGTCAGATTAATATCGGACCAAACCACACTGGCGGAGATCAGTCGGTAGAACAATTACCGAACAATACAGGTAATAATGAAGGTGCTCCTGATCTACCAAATCACATGGAAAATCAGGGATATGATCCAAATAAAAATTCTGTTGGAAATATGGGCGAATTCCTGAAGCAGCCGGGATTTGGTAGCACCATTAAGGACAATACCCAAAAAACCAATCAGCAATACCAGGGGCAGAGCATTTATAAAGCCACTGATAATGTTGGTGGTTAGATTAAAAAAGGCGATCAGTTTTATCTGGATGGTCTACATAAAGATCATATTGAAGTTTTTGATAAACGAGGAAACTTCAGGGCTGTTCTGAATTTAGATGGTTCTATAAATGAAAGAAAAACTCAAGAAGCTGAAGGACGGAAACTAAAATGATGTCATCCTTAAATAGGCTAAAATGTAGTCTTCTCACTCTTATGGTAGAGAAAAAAATAGCATCCAGTATAAATATTGAATCAGATGTCGTTGGAAATTACGAAAAATATTCTGCTGACTTTTTAAACGCGACTAAATTGCTTGAAGAAACAATAAAAGAAAAAGATCAAGTGGCTATTAGATGTGCATTAACAAGGGTAAGAATAGCATCTTTAAACATGTCTAATCTTTACCAGGATATTATTGATGACGTTGTAATGATAAATCAGCAAGATTCTTGGCCTGAAATACCGGAAGGGTACAAACTTCCAGCACGTTATAGTGAGTCTGGTTGAGAATAACTATCTGAGCATCAAACAGCAGGTTCAGAGGGATAAAGAAATTGCTGAATGTCAGAGCATTGCTTGCAAAGCCGGTGCTAAGGCCAAATGGACAGCCATCGATCTGGGACAGGACGGCAGTTTTGCAGCAGGCATGATTGCCGGGGTTCCTGCTTCATTGTACGAAACCGTTGAAGGGATTGTAAAAGCAGGAATGAGCCCTGCTGATACTTGGAATTCTATTGCTGCTTTATTCGATGGCGATGGGCATTGAGTAATGTAAGCGATGCAATCAAACAGTCCTATATCGACAGAATAGATAAACTCACAGTCGAGTACCAGAATGCTGGAGCCAGCGGGTCATTTAATGCCGGTGTTGAAGGTGGGAAGTTAGTTACGGATATTGCCAGTCTGCTCGCTGGTGGTGCCGGAGTGGTAAAAGGAGGCGTGGTACTGACGGAGAAAGTGATCGCGAAGACCACTGGTATGGTAGAAACAGCATTAAAATCTTCGGTTGTTAATAAAATTCTGGACGCAGACCGTATTGGTAGTGGGTTAAAACCAGATCTACTCATAGGGGAGCAAGTTATCTGAGCCGTGAGCAATTGATGGATGGAAAAGTTTTCACTATCAAAGGCGGCGATGGTATAGAAAGAAAACCACTGCAAACTGAAGGAGCCTTTAACGATAAGAAAGGTATATTTGAATATATCTATGATAATAAAGGAAACGTAACGCACCAAAGGTTTATTGAAGGTGGTAGCATTACTGGTATTCCTAACCAACGACCTCCTAAGGTAAAATAATATGAATTTATATCCAATACCTTTTGATTTTATTGATAAAAACATTCATCTTTCATGGTGTGATATAAAGTGGGGTTATAAAAATAATCTCATTACTTCAGATGTGCCAATAAAGAAAGCGGAAAAAATTGTATTAACAGGAAGCAGGCCCTGTTTTAGGTTCAGGTTCAGCTCCCACAGGTGATATTATTGGTGCTATAGGTGGCGAATTTATCAGCAATGCAGTAAAGGATGAAATAAATGGAACGAAAAAATAAAGCTACTGTAGGCTTACTGTTTCTGAGCATTGCATATATGGTTTTCTGTTGCGTAATATTTTTTTCCGTGGCTCTAATAATTGTGAAATTTGTTATTAGTCATGAAGTGGATATTAAACAATCAGATATTAAACATGTTTTAGTTGCCAGTATTATTGCAGGAACAGCGACAGCATTTAGATCTTGGATTTTCGCCAAACTAGATGAACGCAAAGCCCGTAAAGTGCCCCCATCAGATCCTGATTAATCCTGTAAAAACCCCGGCCACCAGGCCGGGGTTTTACTTTATATGCCAGTCAGTTAGCACCTTACCTATACGGCCTGCCGATCGCCTCCATAAGCTCACCTGGCGTTGCCTGCGTGCTGAGAACTTACAGACCTTCTTCAGGATTTGCATGATACCCGGCGCTGCCGGGCGTTTACCGCCATCAGAATCAGGCTAACTTTTATCCGCTAAACGTCATTTCAGCCACCCATTCGGCTTCGGGCTGCTGGTACAGCGCCCAGAACGTATCGGCCACGCCGGTGGCCTCGGCGGAGTCCGGCTCAATCAGCGCTGCTACCGTGACGGATCCTACGTGTACGCCATGCGCTCTGGCATATGGGAAGAGCCCCAGCGCCAGGGCGCGAACGCCTGCTTTGCCAATGCTGATCGAGATGTATTCCGGGTTGGGGTGCACTCCCCAGCCGCCGCCGGTGAACAACAGGGCGCCACGTCCGCGGGCAAACATAGTTTTCAATGCGGCCTGGGAGGCGGCCAGCGCCCCGCCGATATTGACCGCAAGGTCGGGGTTAAAGGTGGCGATCTGCTGGTCGAGCACTGACCCCGGGTGCAGATGCGCCGCGTTGTAGTGCACCACGTCGAGGGTGCCGAATTCGGTCTCAGTCTCCTGTATTAAAGCTGCAACGGCATTGGCATCGGCGGCATCGACAACCTTAGCGTGCGCCAGGAAGCCTTTGCTGGCGAGGCGTGCCGCAAGTTCGCCAAGTTTCGATGCATTCCTTGCGGCTAAAATCACCACAAAACCTTCACGGGCGAAGCGTTCCGCCGTGGCATAGCCGATCCCCGGCCCGGCCCCAATGCTAAGAAAAGTTTTCATCATTTACTCCTCAATAAGTTCGCGAGCACTGTATCATCTGCATAAATGTAGATAATCCATCACTGGAGCATTTGTTTAATGCAAAATATGCATGAATTCAGCGAGCATCTTAAAATTGACGAGCTGGCCGCCTTTGCCGCGGTGGTGGAAAACAACGGTTTTGCCGGAGCCGCGCGCGTGCTGGACCGTAACGCTACCGTGATATCCAGAAGAATTCAGCACCTTGAATCACGGTTGGGTACCCGGCTGCTGGCTCGTTCCACGCGTCATGTTGTGCTGACCGAGGCCGGGGAGCTTTTTTACCGCCGCGTGCGGGGCATCCTGGATGAGTTACGCAATGCTCAGCTGGAAGTCAGTGAATTCACGGCTGCCCCGGTTGGAAACCTTAAAATTTCTCTGCCGCTGACCTTTGGCCGACGCTGGATTACCCCCAAACTGTCGGCCTTTTTAGCCGAGTATCCCGGCATTCACCTGGACGTCAGGTTTACCGACAGGCTGGTGGATCTGGTGGCCGAGGGCTACGATGTGGCCATCCGCGTCGGGCGTCTGACCGACAGCGCGTTGATTGCCCGCACGCTGGGGCAGTTTGAATACCAGCTTGTCGCTTCCCCGGCCTGGCTGGCACAGCGCGAGATCGCTTCCCCCGCGGACCTCAGCGAGCATCATTGCCTGGGACTGGTGAGTCATGCCAGCTGGCCAGACTGGATTCTGGTGAACGGCGACAGCAAAGCCACCGTGCGAATTAAGGGCCCGCTGCAGACGGACAATTCAGAAGCCCTGCTGCAGGCGGCGGTGGATGGGGTGGGGATTGCCCTGGTGCCCGACTGGCTTATCACGACCGAGCTTGCTTGTGGGCAACTGGTTCGGGTGTTGCCGGCCTGGAAAGGCCAGGATCGGGGCGGCGTCTACGGCATTATGCCGCCGGGTCGATTGATTCCGGCCAAAACGCGCCTGTTTATTGATTATCTTCTGCAGGAAATGGGGGAAAACCGGCCGGTCGCGTGAGGGGAAAATAAACTGCCCGGCGTAACCGGGCAGGATAGTCACTCGGCTTGAGGTATCGCGCGAGGCTTGCCTTCTTTATCCACGGCTACGTAGATGAAAATCGCCTCGGTGGCTTTATAGCGCTGGCCGATAGGCTCAGAAGAGACCTTTTTCACCCAGACTTCCACATTGATGGTGATGGACGTTGTCCCGCGCTTAACGCAGCGGGCGTAGCAGCACACTACATCGCCCACCGCCACCGGTTTCAGGAAGGTCATGCCGTCCACACGCACGGTCACGACGCGGCCATGAGCAATTTCTTTGGCCTGAATGGCGCCGCCCATGTCCATCTGCGACATCAGCCAGCCGCCAAAAATATCGCCGTTGGCGTTGGTGTCCGCTGGCATCGCCAGGGTGCGCAGCACTAATTCACCTTGCGGTAATTCGTTCGGCATTACTGCTCTTCCTTTGGCATATGACGGTAGATGTAGACGCCGCTCAGCAGGGTAAAGACCAGCGTGATGGCGGTCAGCCCGAACACTTTAAAGTTAATCCAGATGCTTTCCGGGAGCCAGAACGCCACGTAAATATTCAATAAACCACAGGCGATGAAGAACAGCGCCCAGGCGATATTCAGGCGAGTCCACACCTCGGTTGGCAAAGTGATTTCTTTACCCAGCATGCTCTGAATCAGCAGCTTGTTCATGCCGAACTGCATCACCAGCAGCGCCGCGGCGAACAGGCCGTAAATCAGCGTGACTTTCCACTTAATGAATTCGGCATTGTGGAAGTAAATGGTCAGGCCGCCAAACACGGCAACCATCACGAAGGTGACCAGCGTGGTCTTTTCCACCTTGCGGTACTTCACCCAGCTGTAAACCAGGGCGAGGGCGGTGGCGATGATCAGCGCCCAGGTGCCGACAAAAATGTCGTACATCTTATAAAAAGCAAAGAAGACAATCAGGGGCAGGAAGTCGAGAAACTGCTTCATAATCTGTTCCGTAAAGAGGTGACTCCTGACTATAACGCGCGGTCAGGAGTCGGGGAAGGTTATTGACGTATCAACATGTACAGGCGGAATAAGTAGATCAGCAGCACGGCTGAAATCAGGTTGCTTATGGTATTCGCAATCACGGCCCCGGCTTCCGGCGACAGCGCGGCAAAGCTGGATGCCAGCAGCAGTAACGCTGTTTTGGCCGCCAGCCAGGCGACGACCGCAGGGGCAACAAGGCGCATGTTCGCCCACACAAGGCGCAGGCTGCTGCGCATAGAGCGGAAAATCCCGATTTTATCCTGTACCAGCATCACTGGCGCAAGCGAAAGCAGGATAGCCAGCAGCACGCCGGGCACAACCACAAGCATGATCCCGATTTGCACCAGCAGCGTGGTCAGGAAGATCAGAATGAACATTTTGGGCAGCACGGGCGCAGAGGCACCAATCGCGCGCAGGGCGCTTACGCGCTGGCCTGCAGAAACGATTTGCATCAGCACCATCATGCTGGCCGCCAGAATAGCGTTGCCAATCAGGCCCGAAAACGTGGAGGCCGCAGACGCTTTCAGTAACACTTGCTGCTGTTCCAGCGACATATTCTGCACTAAATCAAACAGCCCGACGCTGCCCGCCAGGTTATCTCCCTCACTCAGAATCGCCATTTGTTCTTCGCTGGGCGAGAACGCACGGCCAATAATCACCGAAATTAAGGCGCAAAGTAACGCAATCAGCAATATGGTAACAAACTGATTACGCAAAAAATTCCCCGTGTCACGGTATACGGAACCTGCCGTGATAGACATGCACTCTCCTTGATGTTGCTAGCGGTTATCAATCTGGGGGCAATTGTACCCTGGATGAGGCTGCCGTGGCACCACAAAGACTTTCTATAAGCGGTTGAATAGCGTCAGTTCCGTACAGGGGCACCAGGCCGTAGCGGGCTCGTGCCCGGTTGCAGGCATCGTTGGTGACGCCGTCCTCCCCGGACATCGCAAACTCGCGGCACGGCGAAGGACGATTCTCATAAATGCCGCAGCTGACCCGCTGACCTGGCTCGCCCTCCAGCGCCACGCAGCGGCTGTTGCGCTGGTTAGTGCCGCTCATACAGCGCAGAAAAGGGGTCACCGGCTCGGTTAAATGCGAAGGGACCAGGCCGCCGGCGTCGTCGGCTTCAGCCCAGTAGAAAGAGACACGAAAGTAAGCACAACATGCACCACAAGTCATACAAGGGTTATCGCTCATCTTGCACCTGCAACTTCTGATTTCACGTTTCAACGGTTGAGGAGAACACCCAAATTAGCCAGGGCAGGGCTTTTTGCAAGAGGCGGATGAGGAAGAATTTTCAGGATGTGATTATTCACAAAGTTGATCTGGTTTCGGTTTGTTGTTTTTAACTGCGCTACCAAAAATTAATCCAGATCATTGAATGTTAAATTAGAGGATAAAGTGTGATCGGTGTTAGATCACTTTGTACTTCTTTCTGAGTATATTCAGCCCGCTGTTAAAAACCATAACAAGGGAAGGGCTATGAAAAAACTCACACTGGCATTACTGGCGATGGGATGTTTGTCCGGTGCGGCGTCGGCGCATCAGGCGGGGGAATTCTTTATGCGCGCGGGTACCGCGACGGTTCGACCCACCGCTGGCTCGGATGACGTGCTCAAAATGGGCGGCTTTAAAGTTGATAACAATACGCAGCTGGGGCTGACCTTCGACTATATGGTCACCGATAACATCGGGATTGAGCTGCTGGCGGCGACGCCGTTCCGTCACAAGGTCGGGCTAGGGCCAACCGGTGACCTTGCCACCGTGCACCAGCTGCCGCCTACGCTGATGGCGCAGTGGTACTTTGGCGATGCGGGCAGCAAAGTGCGGCCTTACGTGGGCGTCGGGGTAAACTACACCACTTTCTTTGATGCAAGCTTCAACGACACCGGCAAAAGCGCGGGCCTGAGCGATCTGAAAGTGAAAGATTCGTGGGGCGCTGCGGGTCAGGTCGGGCTGGATTATCTGGTGAACGAAGACTGGCTGCTGAACATGTCCGTCTGGTATATGGACATCGACACCACGGTGAAATTTAAAGCCGGGGAAGATCAGCAGAGCATCAAGACGCGTATCGACCCGTGGGTGTTTATGTTCTCTGCGGGTTACCGTTTTTAAGCCTCTCTTCATCGGAAGAAACTGGCTGTTTAATAGCCAGTTTCTTTGAGTGCGTACATTAAATTTCAATTAGTCATATTCTGAAATGAGATGCTATTATTCTCCGTCTTCTTTTAATGGGTAGAAAAATGGCATATATCGACTCCAACTTAATTGGCAATGAAGAAGTTTTATATCGTGGGCAGGTGACTCTGTGGGCATGGCTGCCCTGGATCCTTTGGGGGCTAATTTTAGGGTTCATGACCATCGTTGGTTTTATCCTGATTCCATTGGGGTATTTTGTTGTACGCTCCAATGAAGCGGCTATTACTAATAAGCGACTGATCGCTAAATCGGGCTTAATTAAACGTGATACCGTTGAAATCCCGATTAAGAAAATATCCAGCCTTCAGGTTCGACAAGGGATTATTGGTCGCATGCTGGGTTATGGTTCTCTGGTGATCAGTGATTCCGGGGCTGGTCACGCGCCGATTCGTTTTATTAAAGATCCAATGAGATTCAGACAGCGCTTTTTTGAATATCAGGAAGAGCTGGAAAATAAAGCAGCCAGTTAACATAACCACAATTTCTGTTAATACGGCGGCAGATCGGGGGACTAAACCGGTCGGCCGCCGTTTTTGTTTACCTTAACCCCGCGTGGCGGCTTTCATGTTCTGCACGAACTGTTTCAGTTCGCTGAGCATTACTTCAGGCTGTGTCAGGTTTTTTTCGATGATTTTCACCACCGCAGAGCCTGAAATCGCGCCTGCAGCACCGGCGGCAATGGCATCGCGTACCTGAGACGGTTCGGAAATACCAAAGCCTTGCAGAGGCGGCGCGGCCTGATATTCACCCAGTTTCTCAATTAAATGATGCAGCGGAAGCTGAGCGCGCGTTTCGGTGCCGGTAACGCCTGCACGGGAAAGCAGGTAGGTGTAACCCCGGCCATGAGCCGAAATTTCGCGCAGCAGCGTTTCGTCGGCGTTTGGCGGGCAGATGAAAATAGGCGCGACGTTGTGGCGCATTGCGGCATGGCGGAATTCAGCGGACTCTTCCACCGGCACGTCGGCAACCAACACGGAATCCACGCCCACTTTGGCGCACAGCGCATAAAATTCGTCGATGCCACGGTTAAAGACCAGGTTGGCATACATCAGCAGACCAATCGGGATCTCCGGGTATTTTTGGCGGATCGTCGCCAGCATTTCAAAGCACTGGGTTGGCGTCACGTCAGAGGCGAAAGCCCGCAGCGCCGCGCCCTGGATGGTTGGACCATCCGCCAGCGGATCGGAGAACGGAATGCCCAGCTCGAGCGCGTCCGCGCCGCCTTCAATCAGTGCATCAATAATTTTCAGCGAAAGCTCAGGGTTTGGGTCGCCCAGCGTCACGAAGGGAACGAATGCGCCTTCCTTGCGGGCCTGCAGCTGTTCAAACAGATGATGATAACGTTCCATTACATTTCCCCTCGTGCTTTCAGAATATCGTGGACGGTGAAGATGTCTTTGTCGCCGCGGCCAGAGAGGTTCACTACCAACAGCTGCTCTTTTTCAGGGTTCTCGCGCATCATTTTTAAGGCATGGGCGAGGGCGTGGGAGGACTCCAGCGCGGGAATAATCCCTTCGCTGCGGCACAGTGCCTTAAAGGCATCCAGCGCTTCGTCATCGGTAATAGAGACGTAATCGGCGCGGCCAGTGCTGTTCAGGTACGCGTGCTGCGGCCCCACGGACGGGAAGTCCAGCCCGGCAGAAATAGAGTACGACTCTTCAATTTGCCCTTCGTCGGTTTGCATCATCGGCGACTTCATGCCGAAATAGATCCCCACGCGGCCATGTTTCAGCGGCGCCCCGTGTTCGCCGGTTTCGATTCCGTGCCCGGCTGGCTCAACGCCAATCAGGCCCACGCTGGTTTCGTCGATAAAGTCGGCAAACATGCCGATGGCGTTAGAACCGCCGCCCACGCAGGCGATTACCGCGTCAGGCAGGCGACCTTCTTTTTCCAGAATCTGCGCTTTGGTTTCTTCGCCGATCATGCGCTGGAATTCACGCACGATGGTCGGGAACGGGTGCGGACCTGCGGCGGTGCCGAGCATGTAGTGCGCGGTTTCATAGCTTGCAGACCAGTCGCGCAGCGCCTCATTACAGGCATCTTTCAGGGTGGATGAGCCGCTGTGCACCGGAATGACTTCGGCCCCCATCAGGCGCATACGGAAGACGTTTGGCGACTGGCGCTCGACGTCTTTGGCTCCCATATAAATACGGCATTTCAGGCCGAGCAGGGCGCTGGCGAGGGCAGAAGCTACGCCGTGCTGACCCGCGCCGGTTTCGGCGATGATTTCGGTTTTGCCCATGCGTTTGGCAAGCAGCGCCTGGCCCAGCACCTGGTTAGTTTTGTGCGCGCCGCCGTGAAGCAGATCTTCACGTTTGAGGTACAGCGTGGTGTTGGTACCAGCCGTAAGGTTTTTGCATTTGGTCAGCGCCGTTGGACGGCCCGCGTAGTTCTTCAGCAGATCGGTAAACTCCGCCTGGAACTCAGCATCGCTTTGCGCCGCCACGAAAGCTTCTTCGAGCTGGCGCAAAGCAGGCATCAGGATCTGCGGCACGTACATCCCGCCAAATTCACCAAAATAAGGGTTCAGTAAAGTCATGGTATCTCTTCCTTAGTAAGCCCGCAGGGTCCGGAAGACCGCAGCCAGCTTGTTAGCATCTTTTATTCCCGGCGCGCTTTCCACGCCAGAGTTGAAATCCAGTCCCGCGCAGCCGGCTTTAGCCGCTTCAACGCAGTTATCCGCTCCGAGGCCGCCCGCCAGAATCACGTTGTCCAGCTTTTGTCCGGCTAACAGTCGCCAGTCAAAGCTTTGCCCGGTGCCGCCCTGGCCGTTATCGAACACGTATTTATCGACGTGCTGAAGATTCCGCTCAGGAAGCGTGTCTCCTACGCTCAACGCTTTCCAGATTTGTGTTTTCTCCGGCAGCAGCGCTCGCAGCTCAGTAATGTATGCCTGGGTTTCAGCGCCGTGAAGCTGAACTGCGCTCAGTGAGAACGTTTCTACTTTCTGCACAACTTCTGTTACCGGCGTATTTCTGAATACGCCCACGTAGCGAAGCGGGGCGGAGGCAATGACTGCGGCGGCTTTCTCATCGCTGACAAAACGCGGCGAAGTCGGGACGAAGATCAGGCCACCGTAAATAGCCCCGGCTTCCTGCGCCGCACGAGCATCTTCCCCTCGGGTCAGGCCGCAAACTTTGTTTTCACCCAGCAACACGCGGCGTACCGCGGCGTTCAGGTCATCCTCGCTCATCAACGCCGAGCCAATCAGGAACCCGTTGGCGAAGTGGCTGAGTTCACGAACCTGGGCGTAATTATTGATGCCCGATTCGCTGATCACCGTCACGCCGTGGGTCAGACGAGGCGCTAACTGGCGAGTGCGGTCCAGGTCAATGGACAGATCGCGCAGGTCGCGGTTGTTGATACCGACCACTTTGGCCCCGAGCGCGATGGCGCGCTCCAGCTCTTCTTCGTTGCTAACTTCGGTCAGCACGCCCATGTTCAGGCTGTGGGCCACGGCGGCCAGCTGGCGATACTGTTCATCGTCCAGCACCGAGAGCATCAGCAGGCAGGCGTCCGCCTGGTAAAAGCGCGCCAGATGAATCTGGTAGGCGTCGATAATAAAGTCTTTGCAAAGCACCGGCTGGCTGACAATCCCGCTGACGATCGGCAGAAAATCGAAGCTGCCCTGGAAGTATTTCTCGTCGGTCAGCACCGACACGGCAGACGCATAATGCTTATAAACACTGGCGATACGTGCCGGGTCGAAGTCATCGCGGATCGTCCCTTTAGACGGGGATGCCTTTTTGCACTCAAGAATGAAAACGGTGCGGGCACCCTGCAGCGCGTGGTAGAAGTTCCGCGTGGCTGGCACAATATCATTCTGAAAGCTCGCCAGCGGCTGCTGCTGTTTGCGGGCTTCGACCCACAGCGCCTTATCAGCCACGATGCGGTTTAAAACGGTCTCCTGCATTCCCTTATCCTCTCCCTGCGAGCGCGGTGACGCGGTCATATGCGGCCCCGCTGCGCAATACATCCAGCACTTTTTTGGCGTTAGCCTTCAAGTCTTCATGACCGTGCAATCGCATCAGCATCGCGACGTTAGCCGCGACGGCAGACTCGTGCGCGGTCTCACCTTTACCTTGTAGCAGGCGAGTCAGAATGTCACGGTTTTCTTCCGGCGTGCCGCCCGCCAGCGCTTCCTGGTGATAGGCCGGAAGGTCGAAATCGGCCGCAGTCAGCTGGTAGCTTTTGATTTCGCCGTTATTTAACTCAGCAACCAGCGTCGGCGCATGGAGCGACACTTCATCCATGCCGCCGCTGTGAACTACAGCTGCGCGTTTATAGCCGAGTACGCGCAGGGTTTCAGCAATCGGCAGCACCAGTTCCGGGCTGTAGACGCCGATCAGCGCCAGCGGCGGATGCGCCGGGTTAATCAGCGGCCCTAAAACGTTGAACAGGGTACGCGTTTTCAACTGCTGGCGAACCGGCATCGCATGGCGGAAACCGGTATGGTACTTAGGCGCAAACAGGAAGCAAACGCCCAGCTCGTCCAGCGCTTTACGGGAAGCATCCGCGTTCATTTCCAGGTTGATGCCAAACGCTGCCAGCAGATCGGAGGAGCCCGAACGGCTGGAAACGCTGCGGTTGCCGTGTTTGGCGACCTTTAGCCCGACCGCGGCGGCGACAAAGGCGCTGGCGGTGGAGATGTTAATGCTGTTGCTGCCATCGCCGCCGGTGCCGACGATATCGGCAAACTCGTAGCTCGGGCTTGGGAACGGCGCGGCGTGCTCAAGCAGGGCGGATGCAGCCCCGGCTATTTCGTTCGGGTGTTCACCGCGCACCTTCATGCTGACCAGCGCGGCCGCCAGCTGTTCTGGCTTCAGCTCACCGCGAACGATGGCGGAAAACAGCTGGTGGCTCTCTTCGCGGCTCAGGGTTTGCGCCTGATAAAGCTTGTCGAGGATCGGCTGCAGCGTATTGGCCTGCTTCAGCTTCTGCAGCGCCCAGTCGAGGGTCTGCTCCAGCAGGCGGGCGCCGTGGCTGGTGAGAATGGATTCCGGGTGGAACTGGAAGCCCACAACCCGGTCAGCCTCGTGGCGAACCGCCATCACCATGCCGTCGAAATGCGCGTTGATGGTCAGGCCGGCAGGGATGTTGCTGCCCACCAGGGAGTGATAGCGCGCCACCGGCAGCGGGTTAGGCAGCCCGGCAAACATTGCTTCACCGTCATGGGAAATAGAGGAGGCTTTGCCGTGCAGGATTTCGCCCGCCTGGCCGACGTAGCCGCCGTAAGCCTCCACAATGGCCTGGTGGCCGAGGCAAATGCCAATAATCGGCAGTTTACCGCGCATTCGTGTCAGTAATTCCGGCATGCAGCCCGCTTCGCTTGGGGCGCCTGGCCCAGGGGACAGCATCAGCACCGGGTTGTCCATGGTGGCCAGGCGTTCGATCAGCGTTTGTGCCGGGACGTGGTTACGGTAAATCACCACGTTGTGGCCGTTCGCGCGCAGCTGGTCCGCCAGGTTATAGGTGAATGAGTCGATATTATCGAGCAGCAGAATGTCAGCCATTAGAAAATCTCCTGGGCGTGATGCGCGGTAGCAATGGCGCGCAAAACAGCGCGGGCTTTGTTGCGGGTTTCGTCGGCTTCGGACTGCGGGTCTGAATCAAGGACAACGCCAGCGCCGGCCTGCACGGTGGCAATGCCGTCTTCGACGTAGGCTGAGCGGATGACGATGCAGGTATCGAGGTCGCCGTGGGCGGTGAAGTAACCCACCGCGCCGCCGTAGCTGCCGCGACGAACGCCTTCGGCCCCGGCAATCAGCTGCATCGCACGCACTTTCGGCGCGCCGCTCAGGGTGCCCATATTCATACAGGCGCGGTAGGCGTGCAGCACGTCCAGGTCGTGACGCAGCTCGCCGACAACGCGGGAAACCAGATGCATCACGAAGGAGTAGCGGTCGACTTTGGTTAAATCCGCCACGTAGCGGCTGCCCGGCGTACAAATGCGGGCGAGATCGTTCCGCGCCAGGTCAACCAGCATCAGGTGTTCTGAGAGTTCTTTATGGTCGGTACGCATTTCCAGCTCGATGCGGCTGTCCAGGTCTCGATCCAGCGATCCGTCGGCGCGGCGGCCACGAGGGCGGGTGCCGGCAATCGGGTAGATCTCAATCTGTCGGTTGGTGGCATCATATTTGAGCGAGCTTTCCGGGGAGGCGCCGAACAGTGTGAAATCGTTGTCCTGCATAAAGAACATGTACGGGCTTGGGTTGCTCTTCTTCAGCGTCTGATAAGCCGCCAGCGGTGACGGGCAAGGCAGCGAGAAGCGGCGGGACGGCACAACCTGGAAAATTTCACCGATGCGAATGGCTTTTTGCATCTGGCGAACAACCGCCCCGAACTCTTCGTCTGTCTGATTGACATCGCAGCTCATGTGCTCAACTTTCTGCACCGGCAGGGCAGCGGGCTCTTCACTGATTTGCTGGCGCAGCTGTTCGGTGCGTTTCTGCAGGCGCTGTTTTTCGCTCACGGAAGGCGTAAAGAGGCTGGCCTGAATGCGGGTTTGTTTTTTCTGGTGATCGATGGTCAATAAGGTTTCGGCCAGGTAGAAGCAGTAGTCCGGGCAGCGGTTGTGCTGTTTAAGCTGCGGCAGGTCCTCAAAACCGGCCACCAGGTCGTAGGCAAACAGACCGCCGAAGAACATCGCATGGCGTTCATCCGCGGGCACGCTCACCAGTTCCTGCATAATGCGGAATGCGTCAAAGACCGACAGCGAGCACAGGCGCGCGTCTTCATCTAATAACGTGCTGACCGTTGGGAAGCGAAGGGTGCGGCCATCCGGGAAGTGCTCGTTTTCGACACCAGCCGGCAGGGCGGCATCCAGCAGAGGCAGCAGGGAAGCGCCGTTAGCAGACAAGGCCTGTAAGGTGACGGTGTCACCTAAGGCCGTAATGCGCATGGCGCTATCGACCAGCAGCAGGCTTTTTAAGTCGTCTTTGCTGTCGATGTCTGCGGATTCCAGCAGCAGCGTCGCAGGGCGCGCGCCGCACAGCTGGTGGAAAAGGGCCGTTGGGTTTTCACGGTAGGCAGCTTCGCTGCTCAGGAGTTCAAGTGCCGGTTTTTGTGTTTGCATTTTAGTTCTCAAATTTTGTTCAAAAAAAAGCCCGCATCGTTGGCGGGCCTGGTATCTGTGCTGTTAAACAGCGTACGCGATCGCACCGCCCGAGTTCAGGGAGTACGCCACCAACCGTGCAGGGAATTCATCGCTTTCATTTCAGATACCTCGTCATGTGAACTTGCGTACTAGTAAACTGGTTCGCGGCTATATTGTCAATACTGATTTTTTAAAATAGCCGATTATCGTTATCATGGGCCGCTAAATTTCTGTTTATCCATTCTGGAGCCATTTTGAGCGAGCCCACCTTGGCCACGATCCACGATTTACACAGCCACACTACCGCCTCGGACGGCCTGTTGTCTCCTGAAGCTTTGGTTAATCGCGCCGTAGATATGCGCGTCACGGTACTTGCCATTACCGATCATGACACCGTGGCTGGTCTGCCTGCCGCAAGGGCTGAAATGCAGCGCCTGAATTTACCGCTACAGTTAATTAGCGGCGTTGAAATCTCCACCGTCTGGGAAAATCACGAAATCCATATCGTTGGCCTGGGTATTGATGAACAGCACCCGGCGCTGAAGCTTTTTCTTGAACAGCAAAGTGAACGCCGCAGCCAGCGCGCCGTAATGATTGCCGAACGTCTGGATAAAGCGTGTATTCCCGGAGCGCTGGAAGGGGCAATGCGTCACGCAGGCAGCGGGGCAATTACCCGCGGGCATTTCGCTCGTTTTCTGGTCGAGCAGGGCAAAGCCAGCAATATGGGCGATGTTTTCAAAAAGTATCTGGCTAAGGGGAAAAACGGATACGTTCCGCCCCAGTGGTGTACAATAGAACAAGCTATTGATGTAATTCATCATTCTGGCGGGCAGGCGGTGCTGGCGCATCCAGGGCGCTACGGCCTGACCGCAAAATGGCTAAAACGACTGCTGGCGCACTTTGCCGAACACGGTGGCGATGCCATGGAAGTTGCGCAGTGCCAGCAGGCTCCCAACGAACGCACCCAGCTTGCGAGCTACGCTAAGCAGTTTAATCTGCTGGCGTCGCAGGGGTCTGATTTTCATCTACCCTGCGCGTGGATTGAACTGGGCCGTAAGCTGTGGCTACCGGCGGGCGTTGAGCCCGTCTGGCAGCACTGGGAGCAGAGCCGCATCGCTAAAGAGAGGGCAGTATGAGTCAGTTTTTTTATATCCACCCGGATAACCCGCAGCCGCGCCTGATTAATCAGGCCGTCGATATTATTCGTAAAGGCGGGGTCATTGTTTACCCTACCGATTCCGGCTATGCGCTGGGCTGCAAGATTGAAGATAAGGGCGCCATGGAGCGCATTTGCCGTATTCGTCAGCTCCCCGATGGCCACAACTTTACCCTGATGTGTCGGGATCTGTCGGAGCTGTCGACATACGCCTTTGTCGACAACGTGGCATTCCGTCTGATTAAAAACAACACGCCGGGGAATTACACCTTTATCCTGAAGGGCACCAAAGAGGTTCCCCGCCGCCTGCTGCAGGAAAAACGTAAAACTATCGGTTTGCGCGTGCCGTCAAACCCGATTGCGCTGGCGCTGCTTGAAGTGCTGAATGAGCCGATGCTCTCGACTTCGCTGATGCTGCCGGGTAGCGAGTTTACCGAGTCCGATCCTGAAGAGATCAAAGATCGCCTCGAGAAAGTGGTGGATCTGGTTATCCACGGTGGCTATCTGGGGCAGCAGCCCACCACGGTTATCGATCTGACTGAAGACGCGCCGGTTGTTATGCGCGAGGGCGTCGGGGACGTTAAACCTTTCCTGTAAGGAAATCGCTATGGCCCGATTTAACATTGATGTTCTGGCTTCTCAATGCGGCGTGACGCCCGCCAATATTCGTAGCTGGCAGCGTTATGGGTTGATCAAGCCGCAGGTGGATGAGAACGGGCACCGTTTTTTTGATTTTACCCACTGTTCGCAGGTCGCCGCGATTGTTGGCTGGCTTGAGAAAGGGGTAGCTCTGTCGGATATGCTGGCGCTGCTGAAAGGCGAGGAGATATCTCCGCCTTTCAGATGGCTCGACGTTCAGGAAGCCCTGCTGGCGCAGTGTGAAGCGATGCAGCCGGCGAAGCTCCGGGGGCTCATCTGGCGCTATGGCCGCGAAGTCCCGCCCGCCATTTTTATTGATGAGGTTATCCGCCCGCTGAGACTATGGCTTAACGCTGATGCACAGCAGGAACAGGCGATGAGTAGCGCATTACTTGATACGGCGCTGATTGAATATGCGACGTTCGTCCTGGCCAGCGGGCGTAAGCGCCCGGGCGGTAGTCTGTTTATTCTGGCGCTGTCGCTTGAAGATCCCGTCGAGCTTTGGCTGGAAGGGATCCGTTTTGCCAGCGACGGTTTTTGCGTTGAGGTCCTGGATCGCGGCATTCCCTGCCCGGATCTTAGCCGTATTCATGCGGACCACATTATGATTTGGTCTGACAAAACGCTGACAGCCAGTCAGCGAACGACATACGACCTTTGGCAAAGCGAAGGCCGACCGGTATTCCTTGCTGGAGTACCCGCGAATATAGAGCGAAAAAACGCCCGGTTATCATTTTCTGGTGTACCTACGAATTAATCCCTGGACGGTGATAACTAAAAAGAGGCCCCTGGCCTCTTTTTTATGTGCCGAAGTTTCATAAGCAGTCAAAACAATGGGATAACCTTAATGTCGATAAGCTAATTAGCTGCTGAAGGCATAATAAAAAACCATGAATAAATATAATAATATTTATGTATGAGAGCGATTTCATAATTAATTTACTGCGCTATTAATATTCTGCTTAACATTTTATAATACTGTGTAAAATCAGATGGTTAATAAACAGTTACATTCGAAGTGATGTTGAAACCTTTTAGCAGGATTGCGCAAGGAGCACGCTCTCATTTCTTATTGGATATTGTTGTTCTTATTTTCTTCAATGTTTAAATCCAGTTCGCCACAATTCTTTGGTTTTTAATAATGCCAGATGCGGTAATGCAAGAAATTTATCCATATTGACGATAATTTACCGTCTACGTAGCATCGCCAGCGCTAAGTCCGAAATGAATATTTATACACCTTAAACCATTTCATTTTACGCTATAGGATTAATATGAAAAATATCAAAAAAGCGGTATTGATCTCTTTATTAGCCATTACCGCATCAGGGGCTTACGCCGCCGATCCGGTGAAAGGTAAAACGCTGATTGTGGCTATTTCACCTAATTCACCCCCAATGCTATTTAAAGACCAGAGCGGGAAGCTACAGGGCGTTGATCTCGAGATTTTCAATGATTATTGCAAGGCCCGCGGCTGCAAAATTGAAACCAAAGAGTATGACTGGGACGGCATGTTAGGTGCCGTAGCCAGCAAACAGGCTGACGTCGCGTTCTCCGGCATTTCCATCACCGATAAGCGTAAAAAAGTGATGGATTTCTCTGACTCCTATTACGAAAACTCGTTCAACCTTGTTAGCCTGGCGTCTAAAAAGTTGAAAATAACCGACCTGGCGCAGCTCAAAAAATACAGTATTGGCTACCCCCGCGGTATGGCGTATACCGATTTGATCAAAAGCGACCTGGAACCGAAGGGCTTCTATAACGTTGCCGATGTAAAGCTCTACCCGTCCTACAACGAAGCGGTGACCGATCTTAAAAACGGAAACCTGGATCTGGCCTTTATCGAAGAGCCGGTGTACGACAATTATCGCTTCCATCAAAAAATGCCGCTGGCTATCAGTTACTCTTTCAAAGGGGTGGATCACCTCGGCTTTGCGTTCCAGCAGGGCTCTCCGGTTCGCGACGACTTCAATGCTTATCTGAAACAATTAGGCCCGAAAAAGCTGGCCGCCATTATGGATAAATGGCTGAAATCATAACCCATGCTGGCTAAAGAGCTCTTCGATATTACGGGCCTGCTGCTGCATGGCGTGGTGTACACCTTTGTTATCACTCTGTCCTGTTTTGCAACGGCTTTTATTTCGGGGCTGGGAGTCGCCGCGCTGCGGCGGCTCACCGGCAGTCGCGTGGGGCGGATCCTTGATCTGATGGTGTTTATTCTGCGCGCTATTCCGGTCCTGGTACTGCTCTTCCTGATCTATTTCGGCCTGCCCGGGTTTGGCTTTAGCGTGCCTCCGCTTGTGGCAATGAATTTAAGCCTGGGATTAATCGGGGGCGCTTATCTGTCCGAAGTGTTTCGGGGGGCTCTGTTAGCGGTGGATGAGCAGGAAATGGCGGCTGCACGCGCCAGCGGTTTTAGCGCCTGGCAGATTTTATGCTTCATTGAGTTTCCGCAAATGCTGCGTTTTTCCGTCCCCGGCGTGATGAATGAACTGACGGCGATCCTGAAAAACACGCCCTTTGCCTACACCGTGGGCGTCACCGAGATCCTCGGGCAGGCAAAAGCACTGACCGCATCTACCATGCTTGGCATGAGCATCTACATGCTGGCGGGCGTGCTTTACTTCCTCATTTATAAGTTTTTTCAGATTGTTTTAACGAAAATTAAGAACCGCTATGCGGTGGAATAAGCTACGGGGGCGGGATGGCGATACTAACGGTAAAAAATCTCAGTAAGCGCTACGGTGAAAATGTTGTGCTTAGCGGTATCAATCTGGAAATAGAGACGGGTTGCACTCAGGTTATTATGGGCCCATCCGGCTGCGGAAAAACCACGTTAATTCGCTGCCTTAATCTGCTTGAGCTGCCCGACGCGGGAGAAATCTGTTTCCAGGGTGAAAATCTGCTGAAGGATCAGCGGAGCGCTCAGAGACTGCGCAACAAAATCGGCTTCGTGTTTCAGAGCTTTGCTTTATACCGCCATCTTAGCGTGCTCGATAATCTAACCCTGGCGCTGAGAAAGCTTCAGGGGAAGAGCAGGGCGCAGGCGAATGCGATGGCGCGGGAGGAGCTGGCCTATTTTGATATGTCTGCCCATGAGCAAAAGTTTCCGGCTCAGCTTTCCGGCGGGCAAAAACAGCGTGTAGCTTTGGCACGAAGCCTGGTGATGAAACCCGAGATTATCATTCTCGATGAGCCTACCTCCGCGCTGGATCCGCTGATGAGTCAGGAGGTGGCTCAGCTGATTAACCGGCTATCACACCGTAAGGTTACGACGGTTTGCGTCACGCATGATATTGCTTTTGCCGGGCAAATTAGTCAGAACGTGATATTTATGAGCGGCGGCGTGATTCAGGCTCAGGGGGCGGTGGAATATCTGGCGAAATGTGGCCTGCCACAGGTGGAAAAATTTTTTGGGAACACAAGTCATGGCTAGCAATCTGCTCAGTTTCTACCATGATTTTTTAGATCAGTGGCCGCTCATCATACGGGGGATTGGCGCCACGATAGGATTAACCGTTGCGATGTCGCTAACAGGTTTTCTCCTGGGTATCGTCGTTTTTTACTTTAGCCTTAGCCGCCGCCCAAAGGTGGCGCGTTTCGTTGAGCGCTACAAATCTTTTTTCATCGGCACGCCGCTAATCTGCATCATCTATATTCTTTATTACGGACTCCCGCAGCTGGCTATCCGGCTGACGCCATTTGAAGTCACCCTGCTGGGATTTACGCTGAATATTGCCGCCTACAATGCCGCTTATCTGCTTACGGCCTACAATGGGATGGACAAAACGCAGATAGAAGCCGCCGCCGCGCAAGGTTTTAGCCCGGCGCAAATCTACCTCTGGATCATACTGCCTCAGGTTTTACGGAGCTCAATTCCGGCGCTGACCAATCAGGTCATCTATAATCTGAAAGACAGTTCGCTGGCCTTTTTAGTGCAGTATCCGGAACTGTTTGCCCGTATGCAGGAGCTTGCGGCAGGCAATTTTGAATTTTTTAAAACCTATTCTCTGACGGCGCTCTTTTACGTGGTCATGGCGACGGTTATTTATATGCTTTCAAAACGGGTGGAAAAGCGCCTGCAAACGGCCTGAAACAGACGGTGATTAGCGGGTTACATGGTTGCAAAAGTCATGTATAATGCCTGACACTTCAATTAATTAAGTAATTGAAAAATATATTCTTTCCATCGACGCCTGTGAAGGCGACACCCGAGGAAGCTCAATGAGCGAAAAGTTACAAAAAGTGCTGGCTCGCGCTGGCCATGGTTCCCGTCGTGAGATTGAAACCATTATCTCTGCAGGCCGCGTAAGCGTTGACGGTAAAATTGCCACGCTGGGCGATCGCGTTGAAATTACCCAGTCGCTTAAAATCCGCATCGATGGTCATTTGATCTCCATCCGTGAATCAGCGGAACAGATCTGCCGCGTGCTGGCCTATTACAAGCCGGAAGGTGAGCTGTGTACCCGCAGCGACCCGGAAGGGCGCCCAACCGTTTTTGACCGTTTACCAAAGCTGCGCGGTGCACGCTGGATTGCCGTTGGGCGTCTGGACGTGAATACCTGTGGTTTACTGCTGTTCACCACCGACGGGGAGCTGGCAAATCGCCTGATGCACCCAAGCCGTGAAGTGGAGCGTGAATACTCCGTACGCGTGTTTGGCCAGGTGGATGACGACAAAGTAAGACAACTGTCTCGTGGCGTGCAGCTTGAAGATGGCCCGGCGGCGTTCAAAACCATCAAGTTCACCGGCGGGGAAGGCATTAACCAGTGGTATAACGTGACCCTGACCGAAGGCCGTAACCGTGAGGTTCGTCGCCTGTGGGAATCTGTCGGTGTTCAGGTGAGCCGCCTTATTCGCGTGCGTTACGGTGACATTAAGCTACCGAAAGGACTTCCGCGCGGGGGCTATACCGAGCTTGACCTGGCGCAGACAAACTACCTGCGTACGCTGGTGGAACTGCCGGAAGAAACCAGCAGTAAAGTGGCGGTAGAAAAAGATCGCCGCCGCATGAAAGCGAACCAGATTCGTCGTGCCGTGAAGCGTCACACCCAAGTGACCGGTGGTAACCGCCGCGCCAGCAGCAGCCGTAATAACGGCAGTGGCAGCTAAATCTTAACCCCTCTTTTGAGGGGTTTTTTATTAGTAATCAATACCCATCTGCGCCTTCACCCCGGCGTCAAACGCATGCTTAACCGGGCGGAGTTCGCTCACCGTGTCGGCCATCTCCAGAATATCGCGGTGACACCCGCGGCCAGTCACAATCACTGTCTGATTCGCCGGGCGGTTAGCCAGCGCGCTTAAGATGTCTTCCAGCGGCAGATAATCATAAGCCACCATGTAGGTCAGCTCGTCGAGGATCACCATATCCAGCGTGGCGTCTGCCAGCATCCGTTTGCCGTGCTCCCACACCGCAAGACAGGCGGCGGTATCCGTTTCCCGGTTTTGCGTTTCCCAGGTAAAGCCTGTCGCCATCACCTGAAACTCAACCCCGTGTGGCTCCAGCAGATTACGTTCGCCGTTCGGCCACTGGCCCTTGATAAACTGAATGACGCCGACTTTTTGGCCGTGGCCTACGGCGCGGGTAGCGGTGCCGAATGCGGCGGTTGTTTTACCTTTCCCGTTGCCGGTGAAGACTATCAGGATCCCGCGTTCCTGCTGGGCTTCTGCAATGCGCGCATCAACCTTTTCTTTCTGGCGCTGTTGGCGCTGCTGATAACGCTCTTCGCTCATTCTGAAATCCCCGGTTTACGGTTAGGCTGGGCATCAAAACTCATGCCGGTCTTACGGCGGCTGTCGTCGCCCATCAGCCAGAGATAAAGCGGCATTAAATCCCGGGGCGTTTTCAGTTTAGCCGGATCTTCCGTGGGGAAGGCGCTGGCGCGCATTGCGGTGCGAGTACCGCCAGGGTTGATGCAGTTTACGCGCAGGTTGTGCTGCTTATACTCCTCCGCCAGCACCTGCATCATGCCTTCCGTCGCGAACTTCGAGGCGGCGTAAGCGCCCCAGCCAGCGCGGCCCTGGCGACCCACGCTTGAGGTGGTGAACACCAGAGAGCCAGATTCGGATTTAAGTAATAAAGGAAGCAAAGCCTGAGTCAGGAAAAAGGTCGCATTGACGTTCACCTGCATGACGGCCTGCCAGGTGTCGGGATCCTGCTTGTCCATCGACACGACATCGCCAAGAATACCGGCATTATGCAGGACGCCATCGAGGCGGGGAACCAGCGCGCTAAGCTTGTTAGCCAGCGCATGGCAATCTCCCGACGTGGCGGTAGCCAGGTCAAGCGTGAACCAGTGCGCGGGGAGCAAACCGTGAGACTGGATCTCACCGGCGACGGCGCGGAGTTTTTGCTCATTGCGCCCCAGCAAAATCACCGAAGCACCAAATCTGGCATAGGTGAGTGCGGCGACGCGGCCGATGCCATCGCTGGCACCGGTCACTAAAATAATGCGATTTTTCAGTAAATTATCTTGCGGCTGATAGTGCACGGTTTTACTCCTCGCGTGATGCAATATGCTCACGTCTTATTTCTCGTTAAGTTACCTGGCTTTATGCCTTAAAGACGGGCGTATTTCAATCAGTCAGCCGGAGACAATGCTAAGGATTAACATTTTGCAAAAATTTCCCCGAGCCAAATCTTTTAAGGATGCCCTCATGCTGCCTTTATAGTTACTTACAGACGAACGTGTGCCCGCTCGGGTACACTGCGGAGATTAACAATGCTTGGTGATAAAGGCGGTAAATGTGGATCTGATTGCTGACTATGGACTTTTTTTGGCTAAAGCGGTGACCATCGTGGTGGCAATTGGTGCCGTTGCACTTATCCTGGTGAACGTTGCGCAACGTAAGAAACAGGGCCGGGGTGAACTAAGGCTGACGAATCTGAGCGAGCAGTATCAGGATGTACAGCAGGAGATGCAGGTCGCTATGCTCGACCCGCATCAGCAGAAGCTGTGGCTTAAAGAAGAAAAGAAAAAGCTTAAGCTCGAAGCGAAGCAGGCAAAGGCGCGGGCTAAACGTGGCGAAAAGGTCAGTTCAGGCAAGCCGACGCTTTACGTCCTCGACTTTAAAGGCAGTATGGATGCCCACGAAGTCAGCTCGCTCCGTGAAGAAATTACCGCCGTGCTATCGGTAGTTAAACCCAAGGATGAAGTTTTGCTGCGGCTGGAAAGCCCTGGCGGAGTAGTTCATGGCTACGGGCTAGCGGCATCACAGCTCCAGCGCTTGCGGGACAAAGCCGTGCCTTTAACCATTGCGGTGGATAAAGTGGCGGCTAGCGGCGGCTATATGATGGCGTGTGTGGCCCAGCGCATTGTGGCCGCGCCCTTCTCGATCATCGGCTCGATTGGCGTTGTCGCGCAAATCCCTAACTTCCATCGCCTGCTTAAGCGCAATGACATCGACGTGGAGCTGCACACCGCGGGGCAGTACAAGCGCACGCTGACCCTGCTGGGTGAGAACACTGAGCAGGGGCGTGAGAAGTTCAGGGAAGATCTCAACGAAACGCATCACCTGTTCAAACATTTTGTCAGCAGCATGCGTCCGGGCCTTGATATCGAATCAGTGGCTACGGGCGAGCACTGGTACGGTACCCAGGCGAAAGAAAAAGGTCTGGTTGATGACGTGGCGACCAGCGACGATCTGCTGCTGGGGATGATGAAAGATTTTGACGCTATTAATGTACGTTATTTGCAGCGCAAAAAAGTGATGGACCGCTTCACCGGTAGCGCGGCGAATAGCTTAGATCGCCTGCTGTTGCGCTGGTGGCAGCGTGGTGAAAAACCACTGCTGTAAAGCAAAAAAGCGAGGCGTTTAAGCCTCGCTTTTCGTTTAGCCCTGCAGCGAATACTTTTCTGACAGGACGTGGGCCAGGTGTTTAAACATATTAAACACCGCCGTACTCTTCGGAGTGGGCAAACCTTGTTCGTCCAGGAAGTATTCTCCACTAAAGACCAGCACGCCGTTTTTTTGCTCCACGCCGGTGGCTTCCATTCCGTGCAGGAAATCCTCATGTTCACGAATGATTTTGTTCGCCTCTGCGAGGAGGGATTCGCGGTCAATAGGCTGAGTTGTCTCTTGCATGATGTTCTCCTTAAAAAACTGGCGCTAGTTTACGTCCGCTTGAGGGAAAAGGGCAAATTTTCCCTGTAAACCCTGTGGCCTTAAAAAAGTTAACCGTGCTGGCGGGATCCGGTATTGCATGCTAATAAAGTTGCGTAACATATTTTATCAGGTAGAGTGTGACGCTTTCGCAAATCTGGCAACAGAATTGCTTGACATTCGACCAAACTTCCGTCGTGCTATGCCACTTGTTTGAGACTTTTGGCCTTCAATACCCGATGAGTGAGCCGTGGGTGTTGCAGGTTATTGAAAAAAAGAGTTGATCTCCTTCTACGCTGCCGCAATATAAAAAAGCGCGTCGCCAGTGGAAGGTGAAAATTTGCGACGTATTCCTGGAAGAATTAAATAGGTAAAGGTGAAAATGGGTAAAGCTCTCGTTATCGTTGAGTCCCCGGCAAAAGCCAAAACGATCAACAAATATCTCGGAAACGACTACGTGGTGAAGTCCAGCGTCGGTCATATCCGTGATTTGCCGACCAGTGGATCAACCACCAAGAAGAGCGCTGACTCTACCGCCGCCAAAGGGGCCAAAAAGGTCAAAAAGGATGAACGCGGAGCGCTCGTCAACCGTATGGGTGTCGATCCCTGGCATGACTGGGATGCTCATTACGAAGTGCTGCCTGGCAAGGAGAAAGTGGTCTCCGAGCTGAAATCACTGGCAGAAAAAGCAGACCACATCTATCTCGCAACCGACCTTGACCGCGAAGGGGAAGCCATTGCCTGGCACCTGCGGGAAGTTATCGGCGGCGACGACACCCGCTACAGCCGCGTGGTGTTTAATGAAATCACTAAGAATGCGATTCGTCAGGCGTTTGAAAAGCCGGGTGAACTGAATATTGACCGTGTGAATGCCCAGCAGGCGCGCCGTTTTATGGACCGCGTTGTGGGCTATATGGTGTCTCCGCTGCTGTGGAAAAAAATTGCGCGTGGCCTGTCTGCCGGGCGCGTTCAGTCCGTGGCGGTTCGCCTTGTAGTTGAACGTGAGCGCGAAATTAAAGCGTTCGTCCCGGAAGAATATTGGGAAATTGATGCCAACCTGTCGACGCCGAAGGGCGATGCGCTGCCGGTGCAGGTGAGTCACCATAAAGACAAACCATTCCGTCCGGTTAACCGCGAGCAGACCATGGCGGCCGTTAGCCTGCTTGAAAAAGCGCGTTACACCGTTCTGGATCGTGAAGACAAGCCGACCAGCAGCAAACCGGGGGCGCCGTTCATCACCTCCACGCTGCAGCAGGCTGCCAGCACCCGCCTTGGCTTCGGCGTGAAGAAAACCATGATGATGGCGCAGCGTCTTTACGAAGCGGGCCACATTACCTATATGCGTACTGACTCTACTAACCTGAGCCAGGACGCGGTGAGCATGGTACGCGGCTACATCGAAGAAAACTTCGGTAAGAAATACCTGCCGGCGGATGCCAATCAATACGCCAGCAAGGATAACTCTCAGGAAGCGCACGAAGCGATTCGTCCTTCTGACGTGGCCGTGCAGGCGGAAGCCTTAAAAGACATGGAGGCGGATGCCCAGAAGCTTTATCAGCTGATCTGGCGCCAGTTCGTCGCCTGCCAGATGACGCCAGCGAAATACGACTCCACCACGCTGACGGTGGAAGCCGGTGAGTACCGTCTGAAGGCGCGTGGCCGCACGCTGCGCTTTGATGGCTGGACGAAAGTGATGCCTGCGCTGCGCAAGGGGGATGAAGATCGCACCTTACCGGCGGTGAATCCGGGCGAATCTTTGACGCTGGTTGAACTGCTTCCAGCCCAGCACTTTACCAAGCCGCCTGCGCGTTTCAGCGAAGCGTCGCTGGTGAAAGAGCTGGAAAAACGCGGAATTGGCCGCCCGTCTACCTATGCCTCTATCATTTCAACCATTCAGGATCGTGGCTACGTGCGCGTTGAGAACCGCCGTTTCTACGCTGAAAAAATGGGTGAAATTGTTACCGATCGTCTGGAAGAGAACTTCCGCGAGCTGATGAATTACGACTTCACGGCGCAAATGGAAAACAGTCTTGACCAGGTGGCCAATAACCAGGCCGAATGGAAAGGCGTGCTGGACAACTTCTTCACTGATTTTAGCGGCCAGCTTGAGAAAGCGGAGCAGGATCCGGAAGAAGGCGGTATGCGTCCGAACCAGATGGTTCTGACCAGCATCGACTGCCCAACCTGCGGCCGTAAAATGGGGATCCGTACCGCGAGTACCGGCGTGTTCCTCGGCTGTTCTGGCTATGCGTTACCGCCGAAAGAGCGCTGCAAAACCACCATCAACCTGGTGCCGGAGAACGAAGTTCTTAACGTGCTGGAAGGTGACGATGCGGAAACTAACGCCCTGCGCGCCAAGCGTCGCTGCCAGAAGTGCGGCACGGCGATGGACAGCTACCTTATCGATCCGAAGCGCAAGCTGCACGTGTGCGGTAATAACCCGACCTGTGATGGCTACGAAATCGAAGAGGGTGAATTCCGCATCAAGGGGTATGACGGCCCAATCGTTGAGTGTGAGAAATGTGGCTCCGAAATGCACCTGAAAATGGGGCGTTTTGGCAAGTACATGGCTTGTACTAATGACGAGTGTAAAAATACCCGTAAGATCCTGCGTAACGGCGAAGTAGCGCCACCGAAGGAAGATCCGGTGCCGCTGCCAGAGTTGCCGTGTGAGAAGTCTGACGCGTATTTCGTGCTGCGTGATGGCGCCGCTGGCGTCTTCCTGGCCGCGAACACGTTCCCGAAATCTCGTGAAACGCGCGCGCCGCTGGTTGAAGAGCTGCATCGCTTCCGCGATCGCCTGCCGGAGAAGCTACGCTATCTGGCCGACGCTCCTCAGGAAGATCCAGAGGGGAATAAAGCGTTCGTTCGCTTTAGTCGTAAAACGAAGCAGCAATACGTGGCTTCTGATAAAGACGGTAAAGCGACCGGCTGGTCAGCCTTCTTCGTTGACGGCAAATGGGTCGTTGGTAAGAAGTAATTCTGCCTGAACCTGTGAAAACCGGAGCCTGTCTCCGGTTTTTTTATGGTGCTTTATATAACTCGTTTATTATCTTTTTATCCCATCTATACAAAGTAGCTATAACTGATATAGTGAGTAAAGCAATGTCAATTTTCGTTTTTTCTGCGTCTTAACCCCGCCCATTGCGCCGGGGCCTTTGACCCTGGACGGTAAGCTATGAAATTACAGCAGCTGCGTTATATCGTTGAAGTCGTAAACCACAATCTTAATGTCTCTTCTACGGCGGAAGGGCTCTATACCTCTCAGCCGGGGATCAGTAAGCAAGTTCGTATGCTGGAAGACGAGCTGGGGATACAAATATTTGCCCGAAGCGGAAAACACCTGACCCAGGTCACCCCTGCGGGGCAGGAAATTATTCGTATCGCCCGTGAAGTGCTGTCTAAAGTCGACGCCATCAAGTCCGTTGCCGGAGAACACACCTGGCCTGACAAAGGCTCGCTCTATGTGGCGACAACCCACACACAGGCCCGTTATGCGCTGCCTGGCGTGATTAAAGGCTTTATTGAGCGTTATCCTCGGGTTTCACTGCATATGCATCAGGGCTCGCCGACGCAGATTGCAGAGGCGGTTTCCAAAGGCAATGCCGATTTTGCTATCGCCACCGAAGCGCTTCATCTTTATGATGACCTGGTGATGCTGCCTTGCTACCACTGGAACCGCTCCATTGTGGTTACGCCGGATCACCCATTGGCGTCGAAAGAGTCGGTTAGCATCGAAGAGTTGGCGCAGTATCCGCTGGTCACCTACACCTTTGGTTTTACCGGCCGTTCCGAGTTGGACACTGCTTTTAACCGCGCAGGGTTAACGCCGCGAATCGTCTTTACCGCCACCGATGCCGATGTGATTAAAACCTATGTTCGCCTGGGACTCGGAGTAGGGGTCATTGCTAGCATGGCGGTAGATCCGATTTCAGACCCGGATTTAGTCCGTATCGAAGCCCAGGGCGTATTTAGCCACAGCACGACGAAAATAGGTTTCCGTCGCAGCACTTTCCTGCGCAGTTATATGTATGATTTTATTCAGCGTTTTGCGCCACATTTAACCCGTGACGTGGTGGATACCGCCGTGGCATTACGCTCGAACGAAGATATTGAAGCGATGTTTAAAGATATAAAATTACCCGCCAAATAATTCCCCAGGGTATCTTCGGCGCATCCGAAGATACCCGAGTCATTATTAAACAAGAATTAAACGCATTTCTTCGTTATTCCCATTCCCTCAAATAAGCCACATCCTGTTAATGGTTATTGTGTCGCAATTAAGAGACACAGCTAGTAAATAATTCGTGGTTGCGCAAACCTGGTGTTTCGATTATTTATTTCAGGTCAAAAGATTAAATCTTTTCTCCTGCTTATTGCGCAATTTTTCTGGCTTTTGAGCTAGAGTTTCTTTAGGATTAATCCCAACTGGCGATTAGTTATACCGATTGTTTAGAAACGTTACGATAAGTGGTGTCGATTGTATGAGGCTAGCAATGTCATCAGGCAGTGAGGAATCGCAGCAGGATCCATCCCTGAAACGCAAGGCATGGATCGCGGTGTTTTTGGTGTCAGCCTTGTTCTGGCTGGTTGTGGCGCTGGTTGCCTGGCATTTTTGGGGGTAGCTATGTCTACTCGGGATAGGGTTCCTGCACCTAAAGTTGTGGCCCGCAACAGCGGCAAACCACGAAAAGACGTTAAGAAAGAGGGAAGCACGACACCTGAAGGCTGGACGCTGACGAAACAGCAGCAGGCCTTTATTGATTTGTTTTCTGAAGACGATAGCAAAAAACAATAAAATCGTTATTGAATTGTTTATTTTTTCTGCGGAATTAAAAGTGCTTTTTATTTACCGCAGGGTAACCTGTTATTCACTATTAATTACACACAGCAATACATTCTGGTGATTGCTTAATTAAGCAGTCTTGTTGCATATAGTCACATTGAGTTAACTCTATGAATAATCACAATGCCGTGAAATACTGGTCATGGATCGGTGCTTTCACGCTGTCTGCCTTGTTTTGGGTAGAAGTGTTGCGTGTCTTCGCGAATTAATCTTCGTTGAGTGGCTGAGCGCCGCTGTCATACTGCTTCGAATAATGCTCCCGATTCGCCTCTCGCCCCGACATTCCGTTGGGGCGTTTGTTTATTCACGGTTTATTCCCTTCGCCTCATTTATCAATTTGGGTTGTTATCAAATCGTTACGGCAGGTTTGTGTTATCTTTAATAGTGACCCTGCGAATAATCAGGGCACTCGCTATCCCTGTCATAAAGGAGGAGCTATGTCGTTAACCCTACGCGAAGCCAGTAAGGACACTCTACGGGCGCTAAATAAAACCTGGCATTACTACAGCTTGCCGCTGGCCGCAAAAGAGCTGGGGGATATCAGCCGGTTACCTAAGTCGCTAAAAGTTTTACTGGAGAACCTGCTGCGCTGGCAGGATGAAGACTCCGTCACCCGCGAAGATATTCATGCCCTGGCCGGCTGGCTGAAACAGGCCCACGCCGACCGCGAAATTGCCTATCGTCCTGCCAGGGTACTGATGCAGGACTTCACCGGCGTACCGGCGGTGGTCGATCTTGCCGCAATGCGTGAGGCGGTTAAGCGCCTCGGCGGTGATGTGGCGAAAGTTAACCCGCTTTCCCCGGTCGATTTGGTGATTGACCACTCGGTGACCGTCGACCATTTCGGCGACAACGATGCCTTCGAGGAAAACGTTCGTCTTGAAATGGAGCGCAACCACGAGCGCTATGTCTTTCTACGCTGGGGCCAGCAGGCCTTCAGCCGTTTCAGCGTTGTGCCACCCGGTACCGGCATTTGCCACCAGGTGAACCTTGAGTACCTGGGCAAAGCCGTCTGGAGTGAAGAACAGAACGGCGAACTTGTCGCTTACCCTGACACGCTGGTTGGCACCGACTCGCATACCACGATGATTAATGGCCTTGGCGTGCTGGGTTGGGGAGTGGGCGGTATCGAAGCTGAAGCGGCGATGCTGGGCCAGCCGGTATCTATGCTGATCCCCGATGTGGTCGGCTTTAAGCTAGAGGGTAAACTGCGGGAAGGGATCACCGCGACGGACCTTGTGCTGACCGTCACCCAGATGCTGCGTAAACACGGCGTAGTGGGCAAATTTGTTGAGTTTTACGGCGACGGGCTTGATTCTCTGCCGCTCGCCGACCGGGCAACTATCGCCAACATGTCTCCTGAATACGGTGCGACCTGCGGTTTCTTCCCGATCGACGGCGTAACGCTGGAATATATGCGCCTCAGCGGGCGTAGTGAAGAGCAGGTGGCTCTGGTTGAAGCTTACGCTAAGGCGCAGGGCATGTGGCGCAATACGGGGGATGAACCCGTGTTTACCAGCACGCTCTCTTTAAACATGCATGACGTTGAGGCAAGCCTGGCCGGGCCAAAACGCCCGCAGGATCGTGTCCCACTCGGTGGAGTGCCAAAAGCGTTTGCCGCCAGCAACGAGCTTGAAGTCAACGCTTCCCACAAAGATCGTCATCCGGTCAGCTACACGCTGGCGGGCGAAGAGCATCAATTGCCGGATGGCGCCGTGGTGATTGCCGCTATCACCTCCTGTACCAACACGTCAAACCCCAGCGTGCTGATGGCGGCAGGGTTGCTGGCTAAAAAAGCCGTCAGTCTGGGGCTGAAGCCGCAGCCCTGGGTGAAGGCCTCGCTTGCGCCGGGATCTAAGGTGGTCTCGGATTATCTGGCGAAAGCCAAATTAACCCCATACCTTGATGAGCTGGGCTTTAACCTGGTGGGTTACGGCTGTACTACATGCATAGGCAACTCTGGTCCGCTGCCCGATCCTATCGAGCAGGCGATTAAAAAAGGCGATCTTACCGTGGGCGCGGTGCTTTCCGGCAACCGCAACTTTGAAGGCCGTATTCACCCGCTGGTGAAAACGAACTGGCTGGCCTCACCGCCGCTTGTCGTCGCCTACGCGCTGGCTGGCAACATGAACATCGACCTGACTAAAGAGCCATTAGGGCAGAATAAAAATGGCGCTGACGTCTACCTGAAAGACATCTGGCCGGGCAGCCAGGAAATTGCTGCGGCTGTCGCGCAGGTGACTACCGAGATGTTCCACAAAGAATATGCTGAAGTGTTTGAAGGTACCGAAGAGTGGCGCAGCATTGAGGTGGCGCGGTCGGCCACCTACGGCTGGCAGGACGACTCAACCTATATCCGACTGTCGCCGTTCTTTGACGAGATGGGCGCCGAGCCAAAACCAGTGGAAGATATTCACGGGGCTAACGTGCTGGCGATGCTGGGGGATTCGGTCACTACCGACCATATTTCCCCGGCGGGGAGCATTAAACCTGACAGCCCGGCGGGGCGCTACCTGCAGGGGCATGGCGTAGAGCGCAGAGATTTTAACTCCTACGGTTCGCGTCGCGGTAACCATGAAGTAATGATGCGCGGGACGTTTGCCAACATTCGTATTCGCAACGAGATGGTGCCGGGCGTTGAAGGCGGCATGACGCGGTTACTGCCGGGTGAAGAAGTTCTGTCTATTTATGACGCTGCAATGCGTTACAAAGAGCGGGGCATTCCGCTGGCGGTAATCGCCGGGAAAGAGTATGGCTCCGGTTCAAGCCGCGACTGGGCGGCCAAAGGCCCTCGCTTGCTGGGCGTACGGGTGGTCATTGCCGAATCGTTCGAACGCATTCACCGCTCGAACCTTATCGGCATGGGCATTTTACCGCTGGAGTTCCCTCAGGGCGTCACGCGAAAAACGCTGGGGCTAACGGGGGAGGAAAAGCTGGATATTAGCGGGTTAAACCAACTGAAGCCTGGCGCCAGCGTCCCGGTTACGCTGACCTTTGCCGATGGGCGCCAACAGGTCATTGATTGCCGCTGCCGCATTGATACCGGCAATGAGCTGACCTATTTCCGTCACGACGGCATCCTGCATTATGTGATCAGGAATATGCTGAAGTAAGAAACGACAAAGCCCCTGAAAAGGGGCTTTTTTACGAGATGAGCGTCTTTACTCAGACAACAGATGGCCCATTTTGGCTGCTTTGGTGTCGAGATAATGCGCATTTTTCGGGTTGCGTCCGACGATGAGGGGTACGCGCTCAACAATGTTGATCCCGGCTTCAGTCAAAATTTCGACTTTTTTCGGGTTGTTGGTGAGTAAACGCACGGCATCCACGCCCAGCAGTTTGAACATGTCGGCGCACAGCGTAAAGTCACGTTCGTCGGCGGCAAAGCCGAGCTGGTGATTAGCCTCTACCGTGTCGTAGCCTTTATCCTGCAGCGCATAGGCTCGGATTTTATTCAGCAGCCCGATATTACGGCCTTCCTGGCGATGGTAAAGCAGCACGCCACGCCCTTGTTCAGCAATGTGGGTTAACGCGGCTTCAAGCTGGAAGCCGCAGTCACAGCGCAGGCTGAACAGCGCATCACCGGTCAGACATTCGGAGTGGACGCGTGCGAGCACGGGCTCTTCACCGCTAATATCACCGAAAACCAGGGCAACATGATCCTGCCCCGTTGCCACTTCTTCAAAACCCACCATCAGGAAATCGCCCCAGGGGGTTGGCAGTTTGGCTTCTGCCACACGTTTAAGCTGCATGTGATTCTCCAGGTACTTATTTTGACACCGTGGTGTCTGCCAGAAGTCTGGCCTGTACGTTAATGTCAGATATTTTGCCATAACGCGCGGTCGTTCGCTTCATTGACAGATTAAAAAGCCATTTTTGCCAATGACGGCCTCGCGGTTTAACCTTCCTGGGCATTTTTCGGTTATTCTTTAAAGGCTTTCATTATCATGAGGTTTTCATGCAGGCAATAGCAAAACGCATCACCGCAGGCACAACGCTTCTGTTAATCATGCCGTTAATCGTCTGGTTCAGCGGCTGGGAATGGGCCCCTGGAGGCGATGAAAGCGTGTTAAAAATGCTTTATTGGGTCACTGAGACCGTGACGCAGCCCTGGGGCGTCATTACGCATGTTGTGCTTTGTGCCTGGTTTCTGTGGTGCCTGCGTTATCGCCTTAAGCCTGCGCTAATGTTATTTGCTATCCTAGCTGCCGCTATCCTTATAGGTCAGGGCATTAAGTCCGTTATCAAGAACAAAGTGCAGGAACCCCGGCCATTCGTCGTCTGGCTGGAAAAAACTCACCATATCACTACCGACCAGTTCTACACTTTAAAGCGTACTCAGCGTGCGGAACTGGTGAAAGCGCAGCTGGAAGGGCAGGATGAAATTCCCGGCTGGTTACGCAAACACTGGCAGTTCGAAACCGGCTTCGCTTTTCCTTCTGGTCACACGATGTTTGCTGCCAGTTGGGCGCTGTTGGGCGTAGGATTACTTTGGCCGCGCAGGCGGACGTTTACCCTGGCGGTATTGTTGTTATGGGCAACTGGCGTAATGGGAAGTCGACTGTGGCTGGGCATGCATTGGCCACGTGACCTGGTTGTCGCCACGATTATCTCTGGTTTGTTAGTTATTCTGGCGACGTGGCTGGCGCAGCGCTGGTGTGGGCCGCTGACTCCGCCGGCAGAAGAAGACCAGGAAATAGCCGAACGGCATGAAAAAAGTTGAGAATAGCGTTTTAACCCCCATTTCTTATGCATTCGGGGAGGTTAATGGATTCCCCGGTTTCGCCTGAAATGGTAGTTTATACCTACGGGACTCATTTTTGGCATAGCTAAGCCAGCTGTGACCACATAACGGGATGTCATGTGAAATATTTACTCATTTTCTTACTGGTACTTGCCATCTTTGTGGTGTCTATCACTTTAGGGGCGCAAAACGATCAGGTTGTGAACTTTAATTACCTGTTAGCGCAAGGCGAGTACCGGGTGTCTACTTTGCTGGCGACGCTGTTTGCGGCAGGGTTTATTCTTGGATGGCTGATTTGCGGTCTGTTCTGGCTGCGCGTCCGTGTGTCCCTGGCCCGTGCTGAGCGAAAAATTAAACGTCTTGAGCAGCAGGTTACCCCTACTACTGATGTTTCGGCGCCCGTTGTGCCGGCCGTGAAGGAATAATCTTTTATGTTGGAACTGCTGTTTCTGCTGTTACCCGTTGCAGCCGCTTATGGCTGGTACATGGGGCGCAGAAGTGCGCTGCAAGACAAACAGCAGGAGGCCAGTCGCCTTTCTCGCGATTATGTCGCCGGGGTGAACTTCCTGTTGGCTAACCAGCAGGACAAAGCGGTCGATCTGTTCCTCGATATGCTTAAAGAGGACACCGGCACCGTTGAAGCTCACCTCACGTTAGGGAATCTCTTCCGCCAGCGTGGCGAGGTTGATCGGGCCATTCGTATCCACCAGTCGCTGATGGAAAGCGCGTCGCTCAACTACGACCAGCGTCTGCTTGCCGTGCAGCAACTCGGCAAAGACTACATGGCCGCCGGGCTTTATGACCGCGCCGAAGATATGTTCAGCCAGCTTATCGACGAAACCGACTTCCGCATCAGCGCGCTGCAGCAGCTGCTGCAAATTCACCAGGCAACAAGCGACTGGCAGAAAGCCATCGACGTGGCCGAACGGCTGGTTAAGCTCGGCAAAGACAAACAGCGTGTGGAAATCGCGCACTTCTACTGTGAACTTGCGCTGCAAAACATTGGCAATGACGACACGGACAAGGCCATGTCCCTGCTTAAAAAAGGGGCGGCTGCGGATAAAAATTGCGCCCGGGTCTCCATCATGATGGGGCGTATTTTCATGGAAAAAGGCGAATATGCCAAAGCGGTAGACTCGTTAAAACGCGTAATTGAGCAAGATAGCGAACTGGTCAGCGAAACGCTGGAGATGCTGCAGGTGTGCTATCAGCAGCTAGGCAAACCTGACGAGTGGGAAACTTTCCTCAAGCGTTGCGTGGAAGAAAACAGCGGGGCGGTGGCAGAGCTTATGCTGGCGAGTATTCTCGAGCAGCGCGAAGGCGCTGAAACGGCCCAGATGTATATCAACCGTCAACTGCAAAGGCATCCAACAATGCGGGTATTCCATCGTCTGATGGATTACCACCTGCATGAGGCGGAGGAAGGGCGAGCGAAAGAAAGCTTGATGGTACTGAGGGATATGGTTGGCGAGCAAATTCGCACCAAGCCCCGCTATCGCTGTCAAAAATGCGGCTTTACTGCCTACACCATGTACTGGCATTGCCCGTCCTGCCGCGCCTGGTCAACGGTGAAACCAATTCGCGGGCTGGATGGGCAATAGCCCGCGTTTTTTAAAAACCCATATTTTAGTTACAACATACTAATAAATGCTTCATCGTCCCCAGTTTCAGCATCGTGCAACTTTCGCTTAGCAGGGGGCAATCGCGGCTGTAAATTTACCTGGCTGACGAGTAGAATGCTGCCGTTTAACTTTTTTGCGCCGCGCTGGTGCCCAACAGTCAGAAGGTTTTGCCATGAATTCAACTGCGTCATCCTCCTCCCGTGTTGCCACTGAATCGCCGATAGTCGTTGCTCTTGATTATGATAATCGCGATAGCGCCCTGGCCTTTGTCGACCGTATCGACCCGCGCGACTGCCGTCTGAAAGTTGGGAAGGAGATGTTTACCCTGTTTGGTCCACAGCTGGTGGGCGACCTGCAACAGCGCGGGTTTGATGTCTTCCTCGATCTGAAATTCCACGATATCCCGAACACCACCGCGCGGGCCGTAGCTGCTGCTGCAGAAATGGGCGTGTGGATGGTCAACGTTCATGCTACGGGTGGAGCCCGAATGATGTGCGCCGCAAAAGAAGCACTTGCCCCATTTGGGAAAGATGCGCCGTTGCTGATCGCCGTTACCGTTTTGACCAGCATGGAAGCCAGCGACCTGGCCGATCTGGGCATTACCGCCAGCCCGGCAGATTATGCCGAGCGTCTTGCGGCGCTGACCAAAGAGTGTGGCCTGGACGGCGTAGTGTGCTCTGCGCAAGAAGCGGTACGTTTTAAGGCGGCATTAGGCCGAGAATTCAAGCTTATTACCCCTGGCATTCGCCCGATTGGCAGTGATGCCGGCGACCAGCGCCGCATCATGACACCGCAGCAGGCTCAGCAAGCCGGGGTAGACTTTATGGTCATTGGGCGTCCGATCACCCAATCTGCTGACCCGGCGCAGACTTTGCGCGATATTCGCGCCTCGCTGGTGCAGGGGGCTTGATGAAAGACAATAACAGCCGGCTGGTTTACTCCACGGAAACCGGGCGTATAGACGAACCTAAAGTTGAAGTTCAGCGCCCAAAAGGCGACGGCATTGTGCGCATTCAAAAGCAGACCAGCGGCCGCAAAGGGAAGGGCGTATGCCTGATTTCTGGTATTGATGCCGACGATGCGACGCTGGCAGCCATTGCTGCGGAGCTGAAAAAGAAATGTGGCTGCGGTGGGGCGGTCAAAGACGGCGTGATTGAAATCCAGGGCGATAAGCGCGATTTGATAAAATCATTGCTTGAAGCGAAAGGCATGAAAGTGAAACTCGCGGGCGGGTAATTCGGAATAATATTAATTATTGGGCCACGGCAAATACCGTGGCCTTTTATTTTTACTGCTGTTAGTCAGACCTGAAAATTAACACGTAATGAATTCGTCAAAGCGAGTTAGCTTTTGCTGGCGTCCTGCCTTATTTACCCACCTGGTGACCGATAATACCGCCTACTGCCGCACCGCCAAGCGTCCCCAGCGTGCTGCCGTCGGTCAGTACTGCGCCACCCAGCGCACCGGCACCTGCGCCGATTGCCGTGTTGCGGTCACGCTTAGACCAGTTAGAACATGCACTCAGGGACATTGCGAGGGTAATAGCCAGCATTGCAGCGGCCACTTTTTTGTTATTTAAGGTCATCATACTTTCTCCAGAATAATTGATTCACGGAAGCCAGTCTCAGGTAAGTATAGTAAGAATTCACCACTTTACCGGACGGTTCGTGAAACGATGTCGCGATATAAGCTTAAAAAAGGGCAGGTGCGTTTATTACTCCCTGTTATATCGCTAAATTCTATTCTATTTTTTCCGTATGATTAACACAGGTAAAAACTCTTAATTCAAGCGTGGGAATATTCTGAGAGAGAAGAAGCCCGCGCGCGGCACGGGCAACAGAGACTTAGACGGCGGCGTAGGGGTCAACAATATCCACCTGCAGGTGGACTGCTTTCAGTTGCTCCAGCGTCTCCTGGCTAATTGCGGCGTCGGTGATAACGCGGTTGAAGCGTGAAATCGGGCCCAAAGTATACGGATGCACGTTGCCAAACTTGCTGCTGTCCGTCAGCACAATGGCCTCGCTACCTTTCTCCAGCACAGAATTCACCACGTCGGTACGCAGCATATCGCGCCCGGTAAAACCGGTTTCTGGCAAGAAACCGTCGATGCCGATAAAAGCCTTACTGAAATGCAGCTGCTGGATAAATTGGCGGGTAAGCGGCCCGACCATGCTTTCGCTTTTCTTCTGATAGATCCCGCCGACCAGAATGACTTCACAATCGGTGTCTTTCAGCAAATGGGCGATGTAGCTGCTGACGGTGATCAGCGTGACCTTTTTTTGCTCCGCCAGAGTACGGGCGAGAAGCGCGTTGCTGCTGCCGTTTTCGATAAACACGGTTTCACCATCATTCACCAGCGAGGCGGCATATTGCGCAAGCTGCAGCTTGAGGGTGTAGTTGTTCATCATGCGAGTTTCAACGTCATCGCTATCCAGCGGGACGGCAAAACCATGCGTGCGACGAAGGTAATTATTTTTTTCCAGCAGGTTTAAATCCTGGCGGATGGTGACTTCTGAAACGCCGGTTGTTTTCGCCAGAGAGGCGACGCTAACCCGGCCTTGATCGATAACCATCTGCAGGATAATTTGTTGTCTTGAGTTCATGTCAGCCAGTAGTCAGGCGGGGGGATTAACCCCGCCTTCTCGTCAAAGAGTATGTTCCGTGCGGGCTATAATATCATCCTGCGCGTCAGGAGATAAGGCCGTAAAGAAGGCCGAGTATCCTGCAACCCTTACCACCAAATCTCGATATTTATCAGGATTTTGTTTGGCTTCAAGCAGTGTTTCGCGGGAGACAATGTTGTACTGAACGTGCCAGCCCTTGTGTGATTCGAAGAAGGTGCGCAGCATAAACATTAATTTTTCACGATCGCGCGGATTATCTAACGTTGAAGGATTCAGTTTTTGGTTCAATAAAACACCGCCGAGGATTTTATTGGTCGGCAGTTTGCCCACGGAACTGATAACTGCCGTAGGGCCAAGATGATCGGTCCCGGACGCGGGGCTGGCGCCTTCTGCCAAAGGTGTATGTGCTTTCCGGCCATCCGGTGTGGCCATTGTGGCTGCGCCAAACGGCACGTTTGCTGAAATAGAAGAGGTTCCCGCGTAGTATGTTCCGCCAACAGGGCCGCGGCCAAAGCGCGTGTTGTGATAGCGCTTAAGTTCATCAATGTAGGTTTGATAGGCGCGGGCGAGCAGCATATCGACTTCGTCATCGTCGTTGCCGTATTTTGGCGCGCCGTTCATTAGTCGCTGGCGAAGCTGCTCGCCGCTCAGCCCGGCAAAATCGTTGGCCAGGGCATCCGCCAGCTGTTGCTGCCCGATGATGCCCTGTTCAAAGACCAGTTTTTTTACGGCTGAAAGGCTATTCCCAAGATTGGCAATCCCGACCTGAAGCCCTGAAACCCAGTCGTATTTGGCGCCGCCTTGCTTGATGCTTTTGCCTCGTTCAATGCAATCATCCACCAGCGCCGAACAAAGAATATCGTGCGCGTTTTCTTCCAACACGGTATCTACCACGCATTCGATCTCGATCGATTTTTGCGTGTAATAACGAATTTGCTGGTCCCAGGTTTCGAGGACTTCGTCAAACGAAGTGAAATTGCCTTCAGACAGCGCCTTTTGCTGTGGGAGGAAGATGCTTCCGCTGGTGGCATCCCGGCCATGTTCAAGGCTTGCCAGCATCACGCGGGCAAAGTTGATGAAGCTCATGCCGGTGCAACGGTAGCCCCATTTTCCGCCGACGGCGGTTTCAATGCAGCCGATAGCCGCATAGTCATAAGCATCTTCCCGGCTGACGCCAAGCTTTATGAATTCCTCGATAACAATTTCATCATTGTTAAACGCCGGCATGCCGAATCCGCAGCGAATCACCTGCACACAGGCATCAAGGAAGTCGCTGCTCATCCCGGCGTGATAGCGAACGCTGAGGTTAGGCTGAGTTGAGCGCAGGCGGCCGCAGGACTCAAGAATGGCCCAGGAGAGCGGGTTAACGGCATCCACCGCGACGCCGTGCACCAGCGTTTGTCCTCCGATGGTGACGTTTTGGTAAAGCGGGCTGCCGGCGGAAGCTTTTGAATGCGAGCCGGAGCGAATTTTATTCACCTCAAGCAGCTTCAGCCAGCAGCTTTGCAACAGTTCAATGGCCTGTTCCCGGCTGGTGGTTTGCTGTAATTCTACATCCCGGCGGTACCACGGATAAAGGTACTGATCGAGCCGACCAAAGGAGACGGAGTGCCCGTTGGATTCAATTTGCAGTACAAGCTGTACGAAATAGCTGAGCTGTAAAGCCTGCCAGAAAGTGACCGGCGGATTGCAGGCGATATGTTCGCAGTTTTCAGCGATCGCCAACAGTTCATCCCGGCGTGCCTCTCGTTTTTCGTCGGAGGCCATTTTCTTCGCCAATTCTGCGTAGCGTAATATATGGTCGCTCAGGGCAGCAAAAGTCATATCAATGGCCTTCAGGAACTGCTCTTTGTGCAGGTCGTCCCAGTCGGTAAGTTGCAAACGCCCGCGTCGCTCGGCGACTTTGTCACGCAACCCACTAATACCCAGCTCAAGCAGCAGCGGGAAATTCACCGCCAGGTGAGCGTCGCCGGAAGTCATATTGCCTTCGGCTTTTATGATCCCGGTCGCCAGCAGTGCCTTTTGCTCGTCGGTAAACATGCCATAACAGCGATCCTGCACCGTCTGTCCGCGCCACCAGGGGCAAATTTCATGCATGGCCGCTTTATCCGCGTCGGAAATTGAAAAGCCGGCACCCGGACGGTCGCCAAGCTCGTCGATTTCGCTCTCAATCCAACCCACGGTGTATTCCGGGAAGAACGGCGCCCCGCGCACATGGCTTGCCTGGTTGCCGACGATCAGCTCGTCATGTTTGATCCAGATGGTTCGCTCCGCCAGATGATGGGCCAGCGCCAGCGCGCGGCGAACCGGCAGCGGTTTATCCTGATGCTGCTGGTAAACAGCAGTGTAGTGGCGGGCACGCTCGGTGCAGACCGGCGGCTTCACGATATGTATCAGCGCTTCTTTGTGCGCCTTTATACGTGGGCTGAGAAAATTCAGGTTCAGTTCGGTCATGATGATTATCCTCTAATCCAGGCTGTCATGCCTTTTTGGCTGGCGTACTGTTCGGCGAAGTGCAGAAGGTCTGGTGCATCAAGCGGCCTGCTGGCGGCCAGGTAGGGCTGCTCCAACAGGGTGTATTTGTTAATCCCTAAGGTGTGATAAGGCAGAAAATGGATAGATTTCGCGCCAATTTCGTCGGCGGCAAAATCGCTGATGGCGCGGATGGAGCGTTCATCGGCGTTAAAATCGGGAATCAACGGCACGCGGATGGTCATCTCTACGCCGCGGGCGGCCAGCTTGCGAAAGTTATCCATCACGCGTTCGGCGTTGCCGTCGGTCCACTGCTGAAAGCGCGCTTTGTCTACGTGCTTAAGATCCGCCAGCAGCAAATCCAAAAAAGGTAATGAAGGCGCAATGTATTTCCAGGGCACGTGCAGGCAGGATTCCACGGCAGTATGCAGGTCGGCCTCTTTACTGCGCTGTAGCAGTTCCCGCGCCAGCTCTGGCTGCATAAAAGGCTCCCCGCCGGAAAGCGTAATCCCCCCTCCGCTGCGAGTATAAAAAGGTTTATCGCGCAGCACTGTGGCCATAATAGAATCCGCCGTTTTTACTTCACCGCAGACGGTCAACGCCTGGGTAGGGCAACACTCCCTCAGCGCATTGATAGCATTGGGGTTGAGTTTGCCACGGGCAATAACCAGTTCGCTGTCTACACGGGAAACCACGTCCGGTACGGCCTGCTGGCAAAGTTCGCAGCCGGCGATGCACAAACGGCGGTCCAGCAAAACGTCGCATTCACGGCTACGGCTTTCGGGATTCTGGCACCAGCGGCAGCCCAGCGAGCATCCTTTCAGGAAGACCACCGTGCGGATCCCTGGGCCATCGTGCGTGGAGTAGCGCTGAATATTGAACAGCATGGCATCATCTCTGTTTTGTTTCTTTCGTAAATTAAATTACTTTCGAATGAAAGTTATATTGATATTGATCAGCTAATCAATCGACAGTCGGGTTATGATGCGGTCAATGAGAGATCACTCTAATTCTGGAGAGCGTAATGGAACTGTATTTAGATACCGCAGATGTTGCCGCCGTTAAGCGTCTTGCCCGTGTTCTGCCGCTGCAGGGCGTAACCACCAACCCTTCCATCGTTGCCAAAGCGGGAATATCCCTGTGGGAAGTGCTGCCTGCACTGCAGGATGCTCTGGGGGGCGAAGGTCAGCTGTTTGCTCAGGTGATTGCGAACCATGCTGATGAAATGGTGAAAGAGGCACAGCTGCTAACCACGCGGGTACCAGGGCTGGTTGTTAAGGTTCCTACTACGCCGGAAGGCCTGGCGGCACTTAAACAGCTTAAAGTCCTCGGGATCCCAACGCTGGGTACGGCAGTTTATGGCGCGACGCAGGGGCTACTGGCCGCGCTGGCGGGCGCTGAATACGTTGCGCCTTATGTGAACCGGCTGGATGCTCAGGGCGGGGACGGAATTCAGATGGTGCAGGATCTCCAGCAGCTTCTGACGCTGCATGCCCCTGACGCGAAAGTGCTGGCAGCCAGCTTCCGCACGCCGCACCAGGCGATGTCATGCCTTCTGGCCGGCTGCGAAGCGATCACGCTGCCGATTGATGTGGTCGAACAGATGCTGGTCACGCCTGCGGTGACGGCGGCGATAGACGGGTTTGAAAAAGACTGGCAGGGGGCTTTCGGCTCGTTAACGCTCTAATCATTTATGGCCACCGTTCGCGGTGGCCTATATTTCCAAAAGAATTAAATTTCCCAGGGCGACTTTTTTTGCTCGCCGTCCTGCTTGTTTTCATCGTTATTTATGCTCAGCAATTCCGCTTTAAGGATCTCAAGGTTGTTTATCGCGGAGGCATAATCTTTGGCAACCAGAATATCCAGCACGGTATCAATACGTTTGGCAAGCTGCTGTGGATCCAGTGTTGGCATGGTTAATCCTGTCTGTGTTAGGGAATGAATCATTTATCCATAATGCAAAAAATAGCCGTTAAAGAGAAGGGCAGTCGGCGAATTCTTAGCCTTATTCTTCAATAAATTATCGCACAACATATAAGCATTAATTATTAATCCTTACGCTGCATTCATCAAACTACAGCCGTGGATTAGTCTGATCCTGCGATGACCGCACATTCATTTAATGAGGATCTGGCTATGACAGTTATCAACCAACCAACCTGCAAACTCTTTACTGACACTGCACGTTTTACTCAACTGTCTGGATATTACGAAGAAGAACGCCGTACAGTCTGGATGATGCTTCGTGCCCGCCCGCGCCCCTGCTTCAATCACGGACTTATCGAGGAAATAATGAACCTGGGATATATCGTCCAGAAGGCCGGATTTAAAGTCGATTTCTGGGTTACCGGCTCGCTGGTCCCCGGAATGTACAATACCGGCGGCGATTTAGGCTTTTTTGTGGAAACTATTCGCAATGGGCGTCGGGAGGCACTTCGCGCTTATGCCCGCGCCTGCGTGGACTGCGTGCACGCTGCGTCTCGCGGTTTTGATACGGGGGCGATCAGCCTGGCGATGGTCGAGGGCAGTGCGCTTGGCGGCGGATTTGAGGCGGCGCTCGCGCACCATTTCCTGCTGGCACAGCGCGATGCCAGGCTGGGATTCCCGGAAATTGCCTTCAACCTGTTTCCCGGGATGGGGGCGTACTCTTTGGTTGCTCGCCGCTCGGGCATGAAACTTGCTGAAGAGTTGATCTATAAGGGCGAGTCCCACACGGCGGAATGGTACCAGCAGCACGGGCTGGTAGATCAGCTGTTTGAGCCAGGGCAGGGATACCTGGCCACGCGTACCTTCATCGATACCCTACAGCCTAAACTTAACGGCGTGAAGGCCATGCTGCGCGCGCGGCAGCGCGTGTTACAGCTGCCGCGCTCAGAACTGATGGATATCACCGAAGACTGGGTGGATGCCGCATTTTGCCTGGAGGACAAGGACATTGCCTACATGGAACGGCTAGTCATGCTGCAAAACCGCCATACGTCGACGGCTCTGCGTAAAGCGGGCTAGCGCTTTGTTCTGGCCTGATAGCGCTTAAACCAACGCTCGAACACGGCAGCGGGCATTGGTTTTGCAAATAAGAACCCCTGCCGTTCGTTGACGCCGTTCTTGGTAAGAAAGGCGTCTTCTTTTTGGTTTTCCACGCCCTCGGCGATCACCTGTAAATTCAGCGCCTGCGCCACGGCCACGATGGCTCTCACCAGCGACTGAGACACGGAATGTTTATGCACGTCGCGCACAAAGGACTGATCGAGCTTAATGGCGTCGATAGGGAAGCGCGCCAGCTGCGATAAGGACGAGTACCCCGTGCCGAAGTCATCCAGATGCACCTGCGCTCCCAGTTGACTGAATTGCTTGATAACCGACAGCGCCAGCTCTTCGTTCTCGATAAGACAGCTCTCGGTCAGTTCAACGTCAATCGGGCAATATTCAAAATTCAGATCCTTCAGCGCTTGCTTGAGATCGCTAAAAATAGTCTGATCGGCGAGCTGGCGGGCGGACACGTTGACCGCCACGCGGAGATTAATGCCTTTGTCCCGCCACTTCGCCACCTGCTGCACAACGCTAACCATCACCCAGCGCCCTAGCGGCACAATCAGGCCGGACTCCTCGGCATAGGAAATAAAGCCATGAGGAGGAATCAGACCCCGTTCCGGAGACTGCCAGCGCACCAGCGCTTCCAGGCTACGGACTTCGCCGCGCCAGGTCATCTTGGGCTGGTAATGGATCACCAGTTGATCGTTATCCAGCGCTTTACGCAGATTGGTATCCAGCCACAAATACTCAAATACCCGCTGGTTCATCTCGGGAGAGAACACGCAAAACTTCCCGCGGCCGCTCTCTTTGGCGGTGTACATGGCGGTGTCGGCGTTACGAATCAGATTCTCTCGTTCATCCCCGTGCTGCGGGGCGAGAGAGATACCCAGCGAACAGCCGCTATAGACCTCAATCAGGCCGATCCTGAAGGGCTGCTTCAGGCGGGTCAGAATGCGGGAAGACATCGCTTCCAGCGAGCCCTGAGAGGTGTTTGTTGCCAGCACAATAAATTCATCGCCTCCGAGGCGCGCCAGCACCTGGCCTTCTTCGAGGCAGCTTAAAATCGCCAGCGACACGGCCTGCAATAGCTGATCGCCAAACATGTGGCCGTAGGCATCGTTCACTTTTTTAAAGTTATCGAGATCCAGATAAACGATGCCGACCTGCGTGTCGCCCCGTTTGGCGATGGCCTCGGTGATCAGGTCGTAAATGGCGTTGCGGTTAGGCAGTCCGGTGATGGTATCGGTATTGGCCAGCACCCGCAGTCGCTCCTGCGCGCGGCGCTCTTCGGTAATGTCGGTGCCGGAGCAAATCAGGTAGATTTCGTTTTTGCCGCTGCCGCTGTGGACAAACTTGTTGCGGAACAAAAACAGCCGCTGGCCTTTACGGGTTTTGACCCAACGTTCAACTTCATAGGAGCTGCCATTGCGAAAAAATCCGCTGATATTGCGCTTTGAGGCGGCGGCTTCGCTGCGGCTCATAAACAGCTTGAAGACATTCTGACCGATGACCTCATGCTCTTTCATCCCGGTGTATTCTTCACTTAACCGGTTGAAGCGCTGAATATTTCCCTGTTTATCAAGAATGACAATGACTGAATTCGCTTCAGAGACAACCTGCTCGGCAAAAGAGAGGCCCTGGACCAGGTCGCGGGCCACCGAGTGGGTGTCGTGCCAGGCCGAGGCGGTGCCCGCCCACTCGCGTTTAGACACTTTGCGGCCGACCATATGCACCGGGACTTCTATGCCGAACAGCGACAGCGTCATAGTCAGGCTGGAGGTAATCACCGTCATCTGACGAATTTCGTCGGCCTGTATCATGTCCAGCGCCACCACCTGGCCGGTGTCTGAATCTTCGCTGGCCGCCAGCTGAAGGGCGTTGCTGTCCGCCGGTAGACGCCAGTAGGGGCTGGTCGTCCCCAGGTAACGATAAAGCAGGTTCTGCTCCAAATCGTCTTTCATTCGTGCTCCTGAGCCTCAGGGGAAAATATCACCTAAATCTATTATTTATAGTAGCAACAGACGGCCGATGTTAAAGCCCCGGTAAAGAGGAAAAGATCTTGTTTTTGCAGAGGATGTGCAATATATCGGCACATTGAGATGACAGAAATGAAAAAGCCGGGCAGAGCGCCCGGCTTTATACGGTGAAAATCAGGATCAGGCCGCAGGGCGAGCGATAACGCTGCGCGTTTCCATGCGAACTTCCGCGATGGTCACGTCGATAACGTCGGTCACTTTATAAACGACTTCGCCCTTGATCTGCACGGTGCCGTTTTCCTGGCTGCAAACCAGCTCATCACGTACCGCGTGGATGAACGGTGCAGGGATAAATGCCACGGCCCCGTTGTCCACCAGGCGTACGCGCATCCCGCCGCGGCTAACATCGATAATCTCTGCTGCGAAGCGAGTATCGGTGCCGGCTTTCGGGCTCAGGAAGCGAGCGTACAGCCAGTCGCCCACGTCACGCTCGGCCATCCGGTTCAGACGGCGACGTTCCGCCATCTGGACGGTGGTTTCTTCCGCCGGACGCGTCGCCGCTTCGCCTTTAATAATCGCTTTCAGCAAACGGTGGTTAACCATATCGCCGAATTTACGGATTGGGGAAGTCCAGGTGGCATAGGCTTCGAGACCAAGGCCGAAGTGCGGGCCAGGCTCGGTGCTGATCTCGGCGAACGACTGGTAACGGCGAATGCGGCTGTCCAGGAACCCGGTAGGCTGGGCGTCCAGTTCGCGGCGCAGTTTGCAGAAACCGTCCAGCGTAAGGACTTCCTGCGCGTCCACGGTGATGCCGTGGGTTTGCAGCATGGTTGCCAGCTGTTCAGTATTGGCCGGATCGAAACCGGTATGAACGTTATAAATCCCGAAGCCCAGTTTCTCGCGCAGCACGATGGCCGCACAAACGTTAGCCGCAATCATCGACTCTTCAACGATACGGTTTGCGATACGACGCGGCTCGGCCACGATATCCAGCACTTCGCCTTTCTCGCCCAAAACAAAGCGGTAGTCCGGCCTGTCTTTAAAGACCAGAGCGTGGGTCTGGCGCCATTCGCTGCGGGTCAGACAAACGCGATGCAGCAGGCGAATTTGCTGCGCAATGGCGTCGCTCTGCGGCTGCCAGCCACCTTTCTCTTCCAGCCAGTCAGAGACTTCGTCATAAACCAGCTTGGCTTTGGACTCGATATTGGCGGCGAAGAAATGAATGTCGCTGGCGATAGCGCCGTCCTGCTCAATGGTCATGCGGCAGGCGAGGACAGGGCGGACAACGTTGGCTCGCAGGGAGCAGAGATCGTCTGACAGCTCGCGCGGCAGCATTGGAATGTTGAAGCCAGGCAGATAGTTGGTAAAGGCACGAATTTTGGCGATGCCGTCGAGCTTGCTGCCTTCTGCGATCCACGCCGTTGGGTCAGCGATGGCCACGGTCAGCTGCAGTTTGCCGTCGGCAAGTTCTTCAACGTACAGCGCATCGTCCATATCTTCGGTGCTGGCGCTGTCGATGGTGACAAAATCCAGCGACGTTAAGTCTTCGCGCACCAGGCCGTCGTCAAGCATCTCGGTGGCGACGCCGTCCGGCGCTTCGCGTTCAAGATTGTGGCGTGACAGTGTCACCCACCACGGCGCAAGGTGATCGTCGCCGAAGGTGATGAATTGCGTTAACTCGGCATAGAAGCCACGGTCGCCCTTTAGCGGGTGACGGCGCATTTCAGCTACCGCCCAGTCACCGTTCTGGAAGTCATGGGTCACGTCGCGAGCTGCGCGGCACTGAATGGCATCTCTCAACAGCGGATGATCCGGCACAATTGACAGGCGGTCGTCTTTTTTCTGAACGCGGCCAACAAAACGCGTCAGGAAAGGTTCGATAAGCGTTTCCGGCTCGGCGGACTCACGGTCTTTATCGGTGTGGATGACGGCGCTGATACGGTCGCCGTGCATCACTTTTTTCATCTGCGGCGGCGGAATAAAGTAGCTTTTATTCGCATCGACTTCGAGGAAGCCGAACCCTTTTTCCGTGCCTTTCACCACGCCTTCAGCGCGTGGAGTCTGAGAATGCAGTTGCTGTTTTAGCTGCGCGAGCAGCGGGTTATCCTGAAGCATATCGTTTCGTTTTCGTGGCCAAAAGAGCGGCTGACAGTTTTACGCGAAACCGTACCTTGCGGCAAGCGCTGATTGCCGTGAAGGCTTATGGATTCAGCGCTTGAGCGGTATTTCCCAGGCCAATTTTCAGGCGGTTTATCCACCCGGACAGCCCGGCACTAACCAGTAATTTCAGCACCTGCTGCTCGCTAAAACCTTGCTCATACAAAGGTTGAATCTGCGCGGCGCTAAATCTGTCCGGGGCGCGGGTTAACAGCTGCACGGCCTGAATAATCGCTTTTTCACGAGGGTGATTGTGACTCCAGGCGTTAAGCGCCCGTTCCCCGTTGCGCATCGCGTCCGGTAATCCAGCATCTCCCTGCCAGGCCGCCGCGGCATCGCTAAAGCAGGCGGCGCTGCCGTTAATCCGTGACGTCAGCATCACCACCAGTAGCGCATCGTCTGGTTGCTGCGCGGTGGTCTGCCAGAACAGACGGGTAAGCTGGCTGAGGTAAGACAGCGCCCGCTCATCGTGAGCAAGCAGCCAGGCAATATCACGCAGCGTGCGCAGCGGCTGGCTGATGCTCAAGACTTCCAGCTGTTCCGCCCGGGCATAACGCATTTCAACGGGCGCCAGCCCCGGAAGCCAGTTGACCGGGTACGGCGTAAACAACGCAGGTTCCGCGTCCTGTTGCCCGTCCAGCCCAGGCAGCCAGCGAACGGGCAGCCCCTGCAGCGCTTGCCAGACGGCAATAGCGCGCGCCTGGAAGCCCACGAAGCCGATAATCTGGGTAAAGGAGACAATATCGTCCACCGAGAGGCCGCATTCATCCAACTGCGCTAAGGCGCTATCGTCGATAAGCGTCGGCTGGCTGGCAAGCTGGCGGGCAAACTGGGTGATCTGAGTCAGGCGACGGTTGCTTTCGCGGGATGAGTCAGGGCCGGGCTGGGGAGCAAGGCGAGCGGCATAGTGGTTACACAGGCGCTGGACCCCGTAGACCTGCGCAACGGTCAGCGCCGTGCTCAGGCGATCGTAGCTACTCAGGGTGTGTAAACGCGTCACGTTAATCCTTTCCGGCAGCAGCACATCGGCTACCGCTCGGGCGGCATCAAGCCACGGGGCTTCAACAATCAATTGTGCTTCAGAAGGGGCTACATCAAGCAGAAAGCGGTCTTCAACCTGCGCTGCTTCGGGAACTAAAGGCAGTACATCCGCCGGGCACAGACTGGACTGGGTTTCATGATACCAGTGGCTTTTACCAGAAAAGCGGCGTTGTTCCATGGTCGTTCCTTGGTCAAAAAGTTTGCAGACCCGGATACAACGTGGAAACCGGGCCTGGTTCGCTGTTTTATCCTGGCGCAAGCTCGGGAGGTGACAAAAGAATGATCGGTGATAATAAATATCGGAAAGGTATAACTAAATCGGATTCAGGGGAGGAAAGCAGGGGGAAATAGCGAAGCGGGCCGCAGCCCGCTTCGCTCAGGAACAGAAATTAGTCTTTCAGTTCCAGCTCGTTCATGGCTGCGATGCTGAAGCCGCCGTCAACGTGAACCACTTCCCCGGAGATACCGGCAGACAGGTCAGAACACAGGAAGGCTGCGGAGTTACCCACGTCTTCAATGGTTACGGTGCGACGAATCGGGGTAACGGCTTCACAGTGGGCCAGCATTTTACGGAAGTCTTTGATACCGGAAGCGGCCAGAGTACGGATTGGGCCAGCGGAGATGGCGTTCACGCGCACGCCCTCTGGACCCATGGCATTAGCCATGTAGCGAACGTTAGCTTCCAGAGATGCTTTGGCCAGGCCCATAACGTTGTAGTTAGGGATTGCACGCTCTGCGCCCAGGTAGGACAGGGTCAGCAGGGCGGAACCTGGGTTCAGCATTTCACGGCAAACTTTTGCCATGGCAACGAAGCTGTATGCGCTGATGTCGTGGGCAATTTTAAAGCCTTCACGGGTAACGGCGTTCACGTAGTCGCCATCCAGCTGATCGCCAGGTGCGAAGCCGATGGAGTGAACGAAACCGTCAAATTTCGGCCAGCTTTTCGCCAGTTCGGTAAACAGCGCTTCGATGCTCTCATCTTCAGCCACATCGCAAGGCAGCACGATGCTTGAACCCAGCTCGGCAGCAAAACCTTCCACACGGCCTTTCAGCTTCTCGTTCTGGTAGGTGAATGCCAGCTCGGCGCCTTCGCGGTGCATCGCCTGTGCAATACCGTAGGCAATGGAGAGTTTACTGGCGACGCCAGTGATCAGAATGCGTTTACCGGTAAGAAAACCCATAGCTTTAATCCTTAATAGTCATTGTTGTTGCGGCCAGCAGGTGAAAAAACAGGCAGGCCGACGTTAAGACCGGGCGATTCTAACATGACTCCCGCGTAAGCGTTAATCCGACCACTTTTCCACGTCATAATTTGAGCCGCAGGGGTGTTGGCTGCACGCCCATTTCTCAGTCACTTACTTCAGTAAGCTCCTGAAAACTGCTCCCTTGCCGCCTACCTGCAACTCAAATTATCTAGTGGAAGTTGGGGGAGAATGATCGTGGCGAAGTAGTCTAAATCAACGATCCCTACGCCAGGCGTCAGCGGTTAAAGCCTCGCCGAAGTGGCTGTTAATCAGCCGTTTAGTCAACTCATGCAGCGGGGAGGCGAGCACGTCGGCCGTGCTGCCGCGCTCCACCACTTCGCCTTCGTGCATCACCATCACCTGGTCGCTGATGTGCTTCATCATGCCAATGTGCTGGGTCACGTAAATATAAGAAATGCCTTGTTTTTCCTGCAGTTCAAGCATCAGGTTAATCAGCTGCGATCGCATGGACATATCCAGCGACGCCAGCGCTTCATCGGCAATAATGACCTTCGGCCTGAGGATCAGCGCGCGGGCCAGGCCCAGACGCTGTTTTTGACCCGGCGCCAGCATATGCGGGTAATAGCTGGCGTGGTCCGGCAACAGGCCAACCATGCGCAAGGTGTCCAGAATGCGCTTTTGCCGCAGCTCTGGCTCAAGTTCGGTGTTTAGCCGCAGCGGGAAGTCCAGAATTTGCGAGATGCGCTGGCGTGGATTCAGGGAAGTACTGGGATCCTGGAATATCATGCGGATCCGCTGGCTACGCCAGGAGTAATCGCCGAAGTGGAGAGGGTGATCGTCAATCACTAACTCGCCGGTGGTCGGCTCAATCATCCCCGCCAGCATTTTTGCCAGCGTAGATTTACCCGAGCCATTTTCCCCGATAATCGCCAGCGTCTGCTTCTCGCGCAGCGTAAAGTTGAGCGGCTTCACCGCTTCGACGTGCTGGCGGTGAAACAAACCTGTACGGTAGCGAAACGTCTTACTTAAATTGCGGACTTCCAGCAGCGTTTCGACCATTACTGACTCTCCATATTCAGCGGGAAATGACAGGCGTAGAGGTGATTTTTCGCCCCTTCAAGCCTTGGCGCTTCAATGCATTTGCGCTGGGCATAAGGGCAGCGTGGCCCCAGACGGCAGCCCATCGGCAATTGCTCCAGCAGCGGAATCGCGCCCGGCATAGTGTTTAACCGGCTCTTGTGCGGCATCGGGCTACCAAAGTCAGGGATCGCGCGGATCAGCGCCTGGGTATACGGGTGGTGTGGCGTGGCAACCAGCTCTTCGCTCGTCGCGCTTTCCACGGTTTGCCCGCAGTACATCACGTTAATTTTATCCGCCCACTGGCTCAGCATCTGCAGGTCGTGGCTAATCAGCAGAATGGTGGTGTTGTTGTTCTGATTGAGCCGCGTTAACAGACGGAAAATCTGCGACTGCGTGGTCGGCTCCATGGCGTTGGTGGGCTCATCCGCAATCAGCAGGCGAGGCTGGTTTGCCAGCGCGATAGCGATCATAACCTTCTGGCATTCGCCTTCCGTCAGCTCGTACGGATAGCTGCTCATGGCGTCTCTGTGATCTTTAATCCCCACGCGGTGCAGCAGTTCGATGGCGCGGCGCTTGCGCCAGCCAAAGCGTTGCCACCAGCGGCCTTTATAAGTCCAGCCGGGAATATTTTGGGTCAACTGACGGCCAATTCTTTCCGACGGATCCAGGCAGGATTGTGGCTCCTGGAAAATCATCGACACGTTGTGGCCCACCAGGCGGCGACGCTCACGCGGCGAGAGCCGCAGCAGGTCGATATCGTCAAAGCGCATACGGTCGGCGGTAACCCGCCAGTTATCTTTGGTGACGCCACAGATAGCTTTCGCGATGAGACTTTTCCCTGAGCCGGATTCGCCGACCAGGCCGCGAATTTCCCCTTCGCCCAGCGTCATGCTCACGCGATCGACGGCTTTTACCCAACCTTCGGAGGTCATAAATTCGATGGTCAGATTGCGGATATCAAGTAGCGGCATTATTGCACCCCCGCGTTAATCGCGCGGCGCAGGCCGTCGCCAAGCAGGTTAACCAGCAGGACGCTTATCATGATGGCAGCCCCCGGCAGCATTACCGTCCAGGGCGCAACGTAAATCAGCTCCAGCGCATCACCGAGCATTGCGCCCCATTCCGGGGAAGGGAGCTGCGCGCCAAGATCGAGAAAACCGAGTGCGGCAATGTCCAGAATAGCCATAGACAACGCTCGTGTGATTTCTGTTACCAGCGTGGCGGTGATATTGGGCATGACGGCAAACCAGAGAATATTTAGCGTGGAAGCGCCATCCAGACGGGCGGCGACCACGTACTCTTTCTCCAGTTCATCGTGCACCGCGCTGTAGACTGAACGCACCATTCGCGGCAGCAGCGCCAGCCAGACGGCAAACATCGCATGGCTGAGATGGGGGCCAGCAAAGGCGACCACAATAATCGCCAGCAGCAGAGAAGGAATCGACAGCAGCGTATCGAGAATGTGGTTCAGCACCGCTGAGCGCAGACCGTGGGTCGACCCCGCTATCACGCCGAGCACGATGCCGCAGATTGTTGCCGCAAGCGTGACGACAAACGCGCCGCCCACCGTCGGAGCTGCGCCGCTCAGCAGGCGGCTTAGCACGTCACGGCCAAGATCGTCGGTACCGAGGAAGAACGAAACTTCCCCATAGCGGGACCATGACGGCGGCAAAAGCTGATAGCCCAGAAACTGTTGGTCAATTTGATACGGGGCAAAAAGACCGCCAAACAGGCACAGAATAGCCAGGCCGCCGCAGCCGTAGAGGCCAATCATCGCGGTGGTATCGCCATAGAATTTACGCCACGTCAGACGCAGCGTACTTGGCGGTCGCTTTTCGCGGTAGACGCTATCGTAAGGCATACCATTCCTTATGCTTCAGTGGGTTGGCCATAGCGCCCAAAATATCGGAAATCACGTTAACAATAATCACCAGCGAGCCAATCACCATCACCCCGGCGGAAATCGCCATGTAATCCTGCTGGCGGATAGCGTTAATCAGCCAGCGGCCAAGGCCCGGCCAGCTAAAGACCACTTCGGTGATCATCGCCAGCGTCAGCATGGTTGAAAACTGCAGGCCCAGGCGAGGGATCACCGGCGGCAGCGCGTTGTGCAGCACGTGGCGATGCAAAATAGTGAAGCGGGAAAGCCCGCGCGTGGCGGCGGCTTTGACGTAGTTCTGATCGAACACCTCGATGGTGCTGATCCGCATCAGGCGAATCACTTCGGTGGTCGGGGCGACGGCCAGGGCGGCGACCGGCAGCACCATATGGCGCAGGGCGCTGACGATCATTTCGCTGCGATAAGGCGAGTCCGAGAGCCACGCATCCACCAGCGCAAAGCCGGTGACGGACTTAACCTCATAAAGCAGGTCAAAACGCCCGGAGACTGGGAACCAGCCCAGCGTCAGCGAGAAGAACAGCGTCAGCAGCAGCGCCAGCCAGAACACCGGAATAGAAAAACCGACCAGTGCCAGGGCGCTGATCAGCCTGTCCTGCCACTTATTGCGCATGATGCCCGCCAGCATCCCCACCGGAATACCAATCAGCAGTGCCAGGCCGAAGGCCAGAATGCACAGTTCCATGGTGGCCGGGAACACGTCGCGTAATTGCTCGTTAATCGACTGGCCGTTAATGCTTGAGACGCCAAAATCCCAGTGCAACAGGCTCTCAAACCAGAACACCCAGGCGTTCCACAGCGAGGCACCCTGCAGCGGCGCGTGGGGCGTAAAATAGTTGAGGCTAAAGCCGACCACCGCCAGAAACAGCAGAGTGATCAGCAGCAGCAATAATCGTCGTAGCGTGAAAATGATCATTATTTTTTCGCCTCTTCATTTTCCCTGGACACGCCTGCAAACGAGGCGTTGCCGAACGGGCTGAGCACCAGGCCTTTCATGTCGTAGCGGTAGGCCTGCAGCCTTAACGAAGAGGCCAGCGGCAGCACCGGCAGCTCTGCGGAAAGAATATCCTGCGCTTCGTTGTAGGCTTCAATACGGGCGGAAAGCTGCTGGGAAGAGAGCGCTTTTTGCAGCACGCTGTCGAAATGCGGGTTACACCAGCGGGCATAGTTAGTTTGCGAGCCGATGGCCGCGCAGCTCAGCATCGGGCGGAAGAAGCTGTCCGGGTCGTTACTGTCCGTTGCCCAGCCGGCAAGCGTCAGATCGTGGTTCATGTCCATCAGTCTGGCTTCCTGGAAGCGGCCCTCCATCGGCACGATAATCACCTTCACGCCAATCTGCGCCATATCCGCCTGAATCAGCTCGGCGGTTTTGAGCGGGCTTGGGTTCCAGGCCTGGGAGCTGGTCGGCACCCACAGGCGGAGTTCCAGTTTATCCACGCCCAGGGCCCGTAATTGCTCACGGGCTTTCGCCGGGTTGTATTCGGTAATTTTTGCGTCGTTATCGTAGGCCCAGGAGGCGCGAGGCAAAATGGATGCGGCCGTTTCTGCCGTGCCGTAATAAATAGACTGCATCAGGCGCTGATTATTAATGGCAAGGGACAGCGCGTGGCGAACGGCCGGGTTATTCAGCGGCGGCTTGTTGGTGTTAAACGCCAGGTACGCGATATTCATGCCCGGGCGCAGCGTCAGGCGCAGACGCGGATCGTCGCGCAGAATAGTCAACTGACTTGCCGCAGGCCAGGCCAGCACGTCGCATTCGCCGGTGAGCAGTTTGGAAAGACGGCCGGTGCCGCCGGAACCGAGATCGACCACCACCTGCGGCATCAGCGGTACGCCGCGCCAGAAGTGCTGGTTGCGCGCCAGGCGAATGTACTGCCCGGCACGGTATTCGCTGAGCAGGAAAGGGCCGGTGCCGACCGGCTGTCTGTCCATCAATTCCTGATGGTCAGATTTGGTCAACTGCGCGGCGTATTCGGCGGACATCACCGACGCGTAATGGGTCGCCAGATGCCAGAGGAAGGAGGCGTCCGGCTTATTGAGGCGGAATTCAACGGTATTGTCATCCAGCTTGCGAACGCTTTTCACCGTTTCCGGGAACTGGAGACTGTCGAAATAGGGGTAGCTGCCGCCGTTAACGTTATGCCACGGATGGTTGCGGTCGAAGATACGCTCAAAGGTAAACACCACATCATCGGCGTTTAGCGCGCGGGTGGGTTTAAACCAGGCGGTAGTCTGGAACTGGACATTGTGGCGCAGGTGGAAACGGTAAGTCGCGCCGTTATCCAGCACTTCCCAGCTTTCCGCCAGTTCAGGCACCAGGCGATAGGTATAAGGGTCAACGTCCAGCAGGCGGTCATAAAGCTGCGCCGCCAGCGTGTCGACGGTCAGGCCGCCGCTGGTCATTTGCGGGTTAAAGGTGTTGACCTGCCCGTTGACGCAATAAACAAAGCCACTGCGGCGAATATCTGCCGGTTTTTCAGCGGGCGCAGCGGCACGCGCCGCGCCGCTCAGGCAGCATAAACCCAGTAACAGGGAGGAGAGCATTCCGCGCATAAGTTTTTGAGTTATCTCAAGTGATGGGCAAAGTGTATCGCACTCTTGCCTTCTCCCCAAAATTACTGGTGACGATCGGCAATTTTCTGCGCAGGACGATGAAAAAAACGCCGCTCAGTCCGGCGTCAGGCTGCTTAATTGGTGTTTTTTCAGCATCGCTCGTAGCTGATGATAACTCACGCCCAGCAGTTCTGCAGCCCGGCGCTGGTTAAAAGTTGCCTGCTTCAGGCTTTGTTCCAGCAGGTTTTTCTCCTGCTCGTTTTGCCAGCTTCGCAGATCGAGCGGCAGGCCGGGCAGGTGCGCCGGAGCCTCTTGTCTGGCCTGATGGAGCGGGGCAGGTTTATGAGTGAAGGGGTTAAGGATAATATTGTCCAGCGCCTCATCGCTTGAGCCGTGGCGGTACACCGAGCGCTCAACCACGTTTTTCAGCTCGCGGATATTGCCCGGCCAGCCGTAGTTAAGCAGCGTCTCGCAGGCCATCCCGGTAAAACCGGGGAACAGCGGCAAATTAAGTTCCCGGCACATTTGAATCGCAAAGTGATCGGCCAGCAGCAGGATATCCGATCGCCGCTCGCGCAGGGGCGGGAGCATCACCACGTCAAACGCCAGCCTGTCGAGCAAATCGGCGCGGAATTTCCCTTGTTCGGCCAGCTCCGGTAAATCGGCATTGGTGGCGCAGACGAGGCGAGTATTCACCTGTAGCGGCTGGCTGCCGCCCACGCGCTCAAGTTCACCGTATTCCACCACCCGCAGCAGCTTCTCCTGCACCAACATTGGGGCCGTGGCCAGCTCATCAAGAAACAGCGTTCCGCCTTCAGCTCGTTCAAAACGACCCTGATGGCGCTTCTGCGCGCCGGTAAACGCGCCGGCTTCGTGGCCAAACAGCTCGCTGTCGAGCAGGTTTTCGTTCAGTGCCGCACAGTTGAGGGAGATAAAAGGCCCCTGCCAGCGGCGGGAGAGGAAATGCAGGCGGTTGGCGATGAGTTCCTTCCCGGTGCCGCGTTCGCCGATGACCAGCACCGGTTTATTCAGCGGGGCCAGGCGGGAAACTTGTTCCATGACCTCCAGAAAGCTATTAGCTTCTCCAATGAGGCTGTCCTTGTTTTCAGGCATGGTTAAATTCCCTAATAGTTAGTTAATTTAACCACTATAGCGGCTTTTGTGGGATCGTCAAATTTACATTAATTCTTATTAATCAATGAAGTAAAAAGTTGGCACGGATGCTGCAATATCCTGTCAGAGCAGAGTGCCTGGCACCTGAGATAATGACTAAGAGGATTGAATTATGGGTATTTTTTCTCGTTTTGCCGACATCGTGAATGCGAACATCAACTCCCTGCTGGAGAAAGCGGAAGATCCGCAGAAGCTGGTGCGCCTGATGATTCAGGAAATGGAAGACACGCTGGTAGAAGTGCGTTCCACTTCAGCCCGCGCGCTGGCCGAAAAGAAACAGCTGAGCCGCCGTGTGGAACAAGCTACCGCGCAGCAGGCCGAATGGCAGGAAAAAGCCGAGCTTGCGCTGCGTAAAGAAAAAGAAGATCTGGCGCGTGCCGCGCTGATTGAAAAACAGAAGCTAACCGACCTGATCGTCACGCTGGAAAATGAAGTTGTGCACGTGGATGAAACTCTGGCGCGCATGAAGAAAGAAATCGGCGAGCTGGAAAACAAGCTGAGCGAAACCCGCGCTCGCCAGCAGGCGCTGACCCTGCGTCATCAGGCTGCTTCTTCTTCACGCGATGTTCGCCGCCAGTTGGATAGCGGTAAACTGGATGAAGCGATGGCCCGGTTCGAATCTTTCGAGCGCCGCATCGACCAGATGGAATCCGAGGCGGAAAGCCACGCCTTTGGCAAACAGAAGTCTCTGGACGCGCAGTTTGCCGAGCTAAAAGCCGATGATGAAATCAGCGCCCAGATAGCTGCGCTGAAAGCAAAAATGAACCAGGATCGTCAATAATAATCCAGGCCGCGATGCGCCCGGCGCATCGCGACTCAAGCCTGACCCGTAAGGAGTACACATGACTGCGCTTTTTCTTGCTATCCCGCTGACCATCTTTGTGCTGTTTGTGGCACCGATTTGGCTGTGGCTTCACTACAGCAATCGTCCTGATGCTGGGCAGCTTTCACAGAGTGAGCAGCAGCGGCTCGCCCAGTTGACCGATGAGGCGCGACAGATGCGGGAGCGCATTCAGTCTCTGGAACAGATCCTTGATGCTGAACACCCGAACTGGAGAAACAACTAATGGTGAATTCATTTTCCGGTCGTAAGCTGTGGCGTATCCCTGAGAAAGGGATGGTAAAAGGAGTTTGCGCGGGTATTGCGCAATACCTTGATGTGCCGGTCAAACTGGTCCGCGCCATTGCAATTTTATCGATATTCTTTGGCCTGTCGTTCTTTGTGCTGGTGGCCTACATCGTGATGACATTTGTGCTGGACCCGATGCCCTACGGCGCAGATGAAAAAGATACGCAACCGACCAACCGCGATCTGCTGAACGCGGTGGATGCGGAACTGGCCGCCGGTGAGCAACGTTTACGCTCAATGGAGCGTTACATTACGTCTGACACTTTCACGCTGCGCAGCCGTTTTCGCCAGCTGTAAAACAACCCTCTCCCCAGGAGAGGGGATAAACAGGTTTTCTCCCTCTCTTGGGGGAGAACGCCGGGGTGAGGGCGCACAGGCTCAATGCTAACCACCCACCGCAATTAACCGCTTTTGGAGAGACAATGACTACATTCCATTCCGTCAGCCAGAAAGCTAAACCAGGCCTGAAACTTGCCGGGAAGCTTGCTTTACTTGCCGCGCTGCGGTTCGGCCCGGCGGGTTTTGCGGCGTGGGCAATCAAATCGGTAGCCCGCCGCCCGCTGAAAATGATACTGGCCGTGGTGCTGGAGCCGTTACTGACCCGCATCCTGCGCAACGTCTCTGACCGTTACGACCGCCGCATGGCAAAATAACCCTCCTCGCGGCGGCGAAATGTTCCGCTTAATGTTTTGATTCTTGGTAATCAGCCCCATTTGATATTATCAATAAAGGTATTTTCTGCAGCGGAAGGCAATCAGGACGCTTATGAACCGACTCAAAAACGAATTTAACGCCCTGGTAAACCGGGGCGTTGATCGTCATTTACGCCTCGCGGTAACCGGGCTGAGCCGCAGCGGTAAAACCGCATTTATCACCGCGATGGTCAACCAGTTGTTGGGCATTCACACCGGTGCACGGCTGCCAATGCTTAGCGCCGCGCGTGAAGATCGTTTGCTTGGCGTTAAGCGCGTGCCGCAGCGCGATCTGGGCATTCAGCGTTTCACCTATGATGAAGGCATGGCGCAGCTTTTCGGCACGCCACCGGCCTGGCCGACGCCGACTCGTGGCGTAAGCGAAATGCGCCTTGCGTTACGCTACCGCTCCAACGATTCGCTGCTGCGCCACTTCAAAGACACGTCCACGCTTTACCTGGAGATTGTTGATTATCCGGGGGAGTGGCTGCTTGACCTGCCCATGCTGGCGCAGGATTACCTGAGCTGGTCGCGCCAGATGACAGGCCTGCTGCAGGGCCAGCGTGCCGAGTGGTCGGCGGAATGGCGTCGCCTTTGCGAGGGTTTAGATCCTCTCGCTCCCGCCGATGAAAACCGCCTGGCGGCGGTTGCCGAAGCGTGGACCGACTACCTGATGCGCTGCAAAAAAGAAGGGCTGCATTTTATTCAGCCGGGGCGCTTTGTCCTGCCCGGAGATATGGCGGGCGCGCCCGCGCTGCAGTTTTTCCCGTGGCCGGATGTGGATGCTTTTGGTGAGTCGAAGCTGGCCCAGGCGGATAAGGCCAGCAACATCGGCATGCTGCGCGCGCGTTTTGATTACTACTGTGAAAAGGTGGTGAAAGGGTTCTATAAGAATCACTTCCTGCGCTTCGACAGACAGATCGTGCTGGTGGATTGCCTGCAGCCGCTCAACAGCGGGCCCCAGGCGTTCAACGATATGCGCCTGGCGTTAACCCAACTAATGCAAAGCTTCCACTACGGGCAGCGCACGCTGTTCCGTCGCCTGTTTTCCCCGGTGATCGATAAGCTGCTGTTTGCCGCCACCAAAGCCGACCATGTCACGGTAGACCAGCACGCTAACATGGTTTCTCTCCTGCAACAGCTGGTGCAGGACGCCTGGCAAAACGCGGCCTTCGAAGGCATCAGCATGGACTGCATGGGGCTGGCCTCCGTGCAGGCAACGCAAAGCGGCATGGTGGACGTGCAGGGGGAGCAAATTCCGGCGCTGCGCGGCAATCGCCTGTGCGACGGTGCGCCGCTGACGGTGTATCCGGGGGAGGTGCCTTCGCGCCTGCCCGGCAATGCTTTCTGGCAAAATCAGGGCTTTCAGTTCGAACAGTTCCGGCCGCAGGTGATGGACGTTGACCGTCCGCTGCCGCACATCAGGCTGGACGCGGCGCTGGAATTTTTAATTGGAGATAAATTGCGATGAGCGATCCTATTAAACCGCGCATCGATTTTGCGCAGCCGCTGGAGGCGGAAAAAGAGCAGGACTGGAAAGCGGCACACGCGTTCAGTGAACCGGAAGCGCAAAAGTTTACCCCGATCACCACCAGCGTTGAAACGCTCGCCGACGAAGAAGGGCAGGCCGAGGCCGTTATTGAGGCTGCTTTAAGACCGAAACGCAGCCTGTGGCGCAAAATGGTGACAGCCGGACTGGCGCTGTTTGGCGTCAGCGTCGTGGCCCAGGGCGTACAGTGGACCCACAACGCTTTTGTGACTCAGGACTGGATCGCGCTTGGCGGCGGCCTTGCCGGGGGGCTTATCGTCGCGGCTGGCGTCGGCTCGATTGCCAGCGAATGGCGGCGGCTGTGGCGTTTGCGCCAGCGTGCCGAAGAGCGTGACGAGGCACGAGAACTGCTCGCCAGTCACAGCACGGGCAGAGGGCGGGCGTTCTGCGAAAAACTGGCCAGCCAGGCCGGGCTGGATAAAGGCCATCCGGCGCTGCAGCGCTGGTATGCCTCGATCCATGAAACCCACAACGACCGGGAAGTCGTGGCGCTTTATGCTCAGCTTGTTCAGCCGGTACTGGACGCTCAGGCCCGGCGTGAAATTAGCCGCTCTGCTGCCGAATCCACGCTGATGATCGCCGTCAGCCCGCTGGCGCTGGTGGACATGGCTTTTATTGCCTGGCGCAACCTGCGCCTGATCAACCGCATCGCCACGCTGTACGGTATCGAACTGGGCTATTTCAGCCGTATTCGCCTGTTCCGCCTGGTGCTGCTGAATATTGCTTTCGCCGGGGCGAGCGAGCTGGTGCGTGAAGTCGGCATGGACTGGATGTCGCAGGACATTGCCGCCAGACTTTCGGCTCGCGCCGCGCAGGGGATTGGGGCCGGGCTGTTAACTGCCCGCCTGGGCATTAAGGCGATGGAGCTCTGCCGTCCGCTGCCGTGGCTGGAGGATGACAAGCCCCGGCTGGGGGATTTCCGCAAACAGCTTCTGGTTCAGCTGAAAGAGACGCTGGCCTCCGGGAAAAACAAACCTACCAACTGAATTTGTATCATTGACCTAAAGGGCTGCTTCGGCTGCCCTTTGTTGTTTACAGCACACGTATAAATTTCGTGCTTGTTGACCAGTGGTTTGTCTTTTAGTGTCAACATTTCATGACAGGCATCTTCTTGCTAACGGCTAACTGCGTTATTATCCCTGCAACTCTATGAGGTCCTTCAGCCCGGCTGAAGATCGTATAGGCCGTTTTCCGTAACATAAGGTCACCTGCATGCGTCTGGAAGTCTTTTGTCAGGACCGCCTTGGTCTCACTCGTGAACTGCTCGATCTGTTAGTGCTGCGCGGTATTGATTTGCGCGGTATCGAAATTGACCCGATCGGGCGTATTTACCTTAATTTTTCCTCCCTTGATTTTGAATCTTTCAGCAGCCTGATGGCGGAAATTCGCCGCATCCCAGACGTTACCGACGTGCGTAAAGTGCCGTGGATGCCTTCCGAGCGCGAACATCGCGCCCTGAGTGCGCTACTTGAGGCGCTGCCGGAGCCGGTGCTGTCGCTGGATATGCGCAGCAAAGTTGAACTGGCCAATCCGGCAAGCTGCGCGCTGTTCGGGCAGAGCGAAGATCGTCTGCGTAACCATAATGCGGGCACGTTGATCAGCGGATTTAACTTTACCCGCTGGCTGGAGAGCGAACCGCACGACTCCCACACCGAACATGTTGTGATCCACGGGCAAAACTTCCTGCTGGAGATCACCCCGGTTCACCTGGACGGCGAAGATAATCAGCCGTTGCTGGTTGGCGCGGTGGTGATGCTGCGCTCTACCGTGCGCATGGGGCGCCAGCTGCAAAATCTCTCCAGCAGCGATTTCAGTGCCTTCGACCAGATTGTCGCCGTCAGCCAGAAAATGCGTCATGTGGTTGAGCAGGCGCGCAAACTGTCGCTGTTGAATGCCCCGTTGCTGATTGTGGGCGATACCGGTACGGGCAAAGATCTTTTGGCCAATGCCTGCCACCTGAGCAGCCCGCGAGCGCAAAAACCTTATCTGGCGCTGAACTGCGGCTCTATTCCTGACGACGTGATCGAAAGCGAACTGTTTGGTCACGCGGCCGGGGCTTATGCCAACGCCGTCGAAGGGAAAAAAGGCTTCTTTGAGCAGGCCAACGGTGGCTCTGTGCTGCTGGACGAAATCGGTGAAATGTCGCCGCGTATGCAGACCAAACTGCTGCGCTTCCTGAACGACGGCACGTTCCGTCGCGTCGGCGAAGAGCATGAGGTGCATGTTGATGTCCGCGTGATTTGCGCGACACAAAAAAATCTGGTGGAGCTGGTGCAGAAAGGCGAGTTCCGCGAGGATCTCTATTATCGCCTCAACGTCCTGACCCTGAACCTGCCGCCGCTGCGCGATCGCCCGCAGGACATCATGCCGCTGACGGAGCTGTTTGTGGCGCGCTTTGCCGACGAGCAGGGCGTACCGCGGCCTAAGCTGTCTCACGATTTAAGCAGCGTGCTGACCCGCTATGGCTGGCCGGGTAACGTGCGTCAGCTGAAAAACGCCATTTACCGCGCGTTAACTCAGCTGGAAGGCTACGAGCTGCGCCCTCAGGACATCCTGTTGCCGGACTTCGATTCGGCCAGCCTGGCCGTGGGGGAAGAGGCGATGGAAGGCTCGCTGGACGATATTACCAGCCGTTTTGAGCGTTCCGTGTTAACGCAGCTGTACCGCAGTTATCCAAGTACGCGTAAGCTGGCAAAACGGCTGGGTGTTTCCCATACCGCGATCGCCAACAAGCTGCGCGAATATGGCCTGAGCCAGAAGAAGGGCGAAGAGTAAAAACAAAAAACCCCGGAAATCCGGGGTTTTCTTTTCATACAGGTCTGAGGCTTAAGCCTTCAGCACGTCCAGTGCCGCAGCGTAATCCGGCTCGGTGGTGATTTCATTCACCAGCTCGCTGAAGATCACTTCATCGTTTTCATTGATAACCACTACCGCACGTGCGGTCAGGCCTTTCAGCGCGCCTTCGGCAATGCTGACGCCGTAGGTCTGCTGGAACTCAGGGTTACGCAGGGTGGAAAGGGTGACAACGTTGTTCAGGCCTTCAGCGCCGCAGAAACGGGACTGAGCGAACGGCAGGTCGGCAGAAATACACAGCACAACGGTGTTATCCAGCTCGGTAGCCAGCTGGTTGAATTTGCGCACGGACGCGGCACACACGCCGGTGTCGATGCTTGGGAAAATATTCAGCACTTTACGTTTGCCGGCAAACTGGCTCAGCGCAACGTCAGAAAGATCTTTCGCGACCAGAGAGAAGGCGGCGGCTTTGCTGCCTTTCTGTGGGATCTGACCTGCAACCTTGACCGGGTTGCCCTGGAAATGAACGGTTTGTGACATGTTTAATCTTCCTTTTACATAAAATTAACGCCGGGAACAGTGTATTCCAGGAAATCCGTGATGAACATAAAAAACTGAAAGTACATGCAAAAGCGTGGGCTCGCTATACTCAGGCGATAACCCCAAGGGAGACTGATGATGAGAACAGTGAAAGTTTACCAGGAAGCCTGGCCGCTCCATACGCCATTTGTAATCTCGCGTGGAACCCGCAGCGAGGCGGTTGTCGTGGTGGTCGAAATCGAACAGGACGGCATAAAAGGCGTCGGCGAATGCACGCCGTATCCACGCTATGGCGAAAGCGATGCTTCGGTGCTGGCCCAGGTCACCACGGTACTTTCACAGCTTGAGCGTGGCATGACGCGCGCTGAATTACAGCAGGCTCTTCCGCCTGGGGCGGCGCGGAACGCCATTGACAGCGCGCTTTGGGACCTTGAAGCCCGCCAGAAACACACCACGGTATCGGCCCTGAACGCCGTCGAATTGCCGGAAATGGTGACCACGGCGCAAACCGTTACGATTGCCGCCCCGGAACAAATGGCTGCCTCAGCGGCTTTGCTTTGGCAGAAGGGCGCCCGTCTGCTCAAGGTGAAACTGGACGATCGCCTTATCACCGAACGAATGGTGGCCATCCGGGCGGCGGTGCCGGAAGCCATTTTGATTGTGGATGCCAACGAGTCCTGGCGGAGCGATGGCCTGGCCGCCCGCTGCCAGCTGCTGGCCGATCTCAACGTGGCAATGCTGGAACAGCCGCTGCCGGCGGGGGATGATGATGCGCTGGCGAATTTTATTCACCCATTGCCTATTTGCGCCGACGAAAGCTGTCACACCCGTAGCAGCCTGCCAGCGCTTGCCGGACGCTACGATATGGTGAACGTTAAGCTCGATAAAACCGGGGGCTTAACTGAGGCATTATTGCTGGCTCAGGCCGCGCGGGAACAGGGTTTTGATGTCATGCTCGGCTGTATGCTCTGCACATCCCGCGCCATTGCCGCCGCTTTACCGCTGGCGGCTAAGGTGCGCTTTGCCGATCTCGATGGCCCCACCTGGCTTGCCGTCGACGTGGAGCCCTCGCTGCATTTTGAAACGGGAAAACTCTATCCCTAATGCTTATCTGTGCCAGTGCAAAAGGTCAGTCATCGCCCGCAGGTAGCGCTCGCTGGCCTCATCGGCTGAAATCGGTGGGAATTCAGCCGTAATGCACGGCAGGCCTAAATCGGCACACCAGCTGCCGAACGACCCCGGTGTTTCGTAGCCAACGCTGGTCACCAGCGGGAGCGCAAAGGCTTCAGCCAGCCAGTGCCCCAGCGCGGAGCTGTGCGGATCTTCAATACAGCCCAGCGGATCGTGAAAAGAGACTACCCAGGCGGGCTGCAGCTGATGAATAAGCTGGCATAACGCGGTGGTTTCTGATTCGGAGCCCGGCGTTTGCCCGGTAGAAAGCACCACGTCACGCTTGTCCGCGCTACTGTTCCAACGGTAAACGGTATCGCCAGCTTTCCAGTTGGCCGCCGGGAAGTTGCGGTTCAAATCGACGCCGTGCGCGTTGGCGCGCAGGCCAAGCTGGCAGCCGTCCGGGTTAACCGCCAGCACCACGTGGTGCCGCCTGAACTGAGGCTCAAGCGTTCTTAAGGCGCAGGAAAGCGCCACCATCGCGGCGTTTTCATCCCCGTGAGTACCGGCAATGATAAGTCCGCTGCGTTCTTCCGTTTGAGTGGCGGGGAAATAGAGCAACGGCGCACCTAGTACCGATTTGCCGTAGCGTTCACAGCCCGGCGGCAGGTGGCCGCGCTGGGGGCGAGGGCGGGTCGTGGGCATGATATTCCTCTCACTGAATAAAGCGGCTATTAACGTCATTAATAGCAATGTTTTAGGGAAAACTCACCTTAATCCGCAGATGTGAGCTTTTTCCTGGAATCAAAAGAATAAATTACGCTACAGTAACTTACACCAATCTCCTGAATGCAAAAACACGGAAGGAAAGCGATGAAAAAAAGCCTCAGTTTTAGCTGTTGTGCGTTGGCCGTGGCCGCCATGCTGCAAAGCGCCTGGGCGGCGGATGTTCCTGCGGGAACGAAGCTGGCGAGCAGTCAGGAGTTAGTCAGACATATTAAAGATGAACCTGCGAGCCTGGACCCAATCAAAGCGGTTGGTCTGCCGGAAATTCAGGTTATTCGCGATTTATTTGAAGGCCTGGTTAACCAAAACGAAAAGGGTGAGCTGGTGCCGGGTGTTGCCACCAAATGGCAAAGCAACGACAACCGCATCTGGACGTTTACACTTCGTGATAACGCCCGCTGGTCGGATGGAACGCCTGTCACCGCGCAGGATTTTGTTTACAGTTGGCAGCGGCTGGTTGACCCTAAAAATACCTCTTCGTTTGCCTGGTTTGCCGCGCTGGCGGGTATCACCAATGCGCAGGCGATTATCGACGGGAAAATGCCGGCTGATAAGCTCGGCGTTACTGCCGTAGATGCTAAAACGCTGCGCGTACAGCTTGATAAACCCGTGCCGTTCTTCCCAAGCCTGGCGGCAAACTTTGCCTTCTATCCCACGCCTAAAGCGGTTGTTGAAAAATTGGGTAATGAATGGACGAAACCCGGCAATCTCGTGGGCAACGGCGCATTTACGCTGCAGGACCGCGTGGTGAACGAGAAGCTGGTTGTGGTGCCGAATAAAAATTACTGGGACAACGGGAAAACGGTGCTGACCAAAGTGACCTTTATTCCTGTTAACCAGGAGTCGGCGGCCACCAAGCGTTACCTGGCCGGCGATATCGACATCACCGAATCTTTCCCGAAAAATCTCTACCAGAAACTGCTGAAGGACATTCCGGGGCAGGTTTACACGCCGCCGCAGCTTGGCACTTATTATTATGCGTTTAACACGCAAAAAGGGCCGACGGCGGATGCTCGCGTTCGCCTCGCCCTGAGTATGACCATCGACCGCCGCCTGATGGCTGAAAAAGTGTTGGGCACGGGAGAGAAACCGGCCTGGCGCTTTACGCCTGACGTTACCGCGGGCTTTAAGCCAGACCGCTCTCCGTTCGAAGACATGAGCCAGCAGGAGCTGAACGCCCAGGCGAAAATGCTGCTGCGTGCCGCCGGCTATGGCGATGCCAAACCGCTTAAACTGACGCTGCTGTACAACACTTCTGAAAACCACCAGAAGATAGCGATTGCCGTTGCGTCGATGTGGAAGAAAAATCTGGGCGTTGACGTGAAGCTGCAAAATCAGGAGTGGAAAACCTACATCGATAGCCGCAACACCGGCAATTTCGACGTCATTCGTGCGTCATGGGTCGGGGATTACAATGAACCTTCTACTTTCCTGTCGCTGCTAACGTCCACCCACAGCGGGAATATTTCACGCTTCAATTCCCCGGAATACGACAAGCTGCTGTCCCAGGCCGCGCAGGAAACTACCGACAAAGCGCGGAATGCGGATTACAACGCCGCCGAAAAAATCATTCAGGAAAAAGCGCCTATCGCGCCAATCTACCAGTACACCAACGGTCGCCTGATCAAACCGTGGCTGAAGGGCTATCCGATCAACAACCCGGAAGACGTGGCCTACAGCCGCACGATGTATATTATCAAACACTAAGTATGGCTAAAGTTTAATCAGAAAAAGTGCTACAATCGTCACCTCAGGCATAGCGATTGCGGAGGTGACGAGATGGCATCAGGTTGGGCCAATGACGGCGCCGTTCAGGAGCAAATCGACAGTACCGTGGACGACGCTGTGGCCAGAGCGCGCAGCGAGCTACCGAAGGGCGAAAGCCTCGAATACTGCGAAGAATGCGGCGAACGCATTCCGGAAGCACGGCGCAAAGCGATTCAGGGCGTGCGGTTGTGTATTCGCTGCCAGCAGGCGGAAGATGCGCGGCGGGCCACATTCTCAGGCTATAACCGCCGTGGCTCGAAAGACAGCCAGTTACGCTAGCAAGAGCCGGGCCATCGCCCGGTTTTTTTATGTCTCCGGTTAAGCTTTATTTACTCTTTTCTCTGCAAATTCAGCGCGTTTGATAACCTCTGGTGGTTGCCTTCGTTTCAGAGATGGCTAGACTGACAGAAAGAACTGATTCAGCTTGAGGATTGCGCAGTGGATGTAATTAAAGGCAGCGAGCTGCACGTGCCGGACGCGGTGTTTGCCTGGCAACTGGATGGCAGGGGCGGCGTCAGGCCTCTCGACAACAATGAAATTATCGACAGCGAGCATCCCTGCTGGCTACACCTGAATTACACCAACGCCGACAGCGCCGACTGGCTGGCCAACACGCCTCTGTTGCCGAACTATGTCAGGGAGGCGTTAGCCGGTGAAAGCATGCGTCCCCGCGTTTCTCGCGTGGGTGACGGCACGCTAATCACTCTGCGTTGCATCAACGGCAATACCGATGAACGCCCGGACCAGCTGGTAGCCGTGCGGCTCTACATTGACGAACGGCTGATTGTCTCAACCCGCAGGCGGCAGGTTCTTGCGCTGGATGATGTGGTGAACGACCTGAATGAAGGCACCGGCCCGACCGACTGTGGCAGCTGGCTGGTGGATGCCTGCGATGCGCTCACCGACCACGCCAGCGAATTTATCGAGCAAATGCACGATAAAATCATCGACCTTGAAGACAATTTGCTCGACCAGCAGGTGCCGCCTCGTGGGGCGCTGGCGTTGTTGCGTAAACAGCTGATTGTCATGCGGCGCTATATGTCTCCGCAACGTGACGTCTATGCGCGCCTCGCCAGCGAGCGGCTCAGCTGGATGAACGACGATCAGCGCCGCCGCATGCAGGATATTGCCGACAGGCTGGGCAGGGGGCTGGACGAAATCGACGCCTGCATCGCCCGCACCGGCGTGATGACTGATGAAATCTCCCAGGTCATGCAGGAATCCTTAAACCGCAGGACCTACACCATGTCGCTGATGGCGATGGTATTTTTACCCAGCACGTTTTTAACCGGGCTGTTTGGCGTGAACCTCGGCGGTATTCCCGGCGGAGGCTGGGCCTTCGGTTTTGCACTGTTCTGCATAATGTTGGTGGTTATGATTGGTGGTGTTGCCTGGTGGTTACATCGCAGTAAATGGCTGTAAAGTTGCGGGATTTGGAACGAGTTTGTGGGCGAAAACGGCGCTGTTATTGAGCAAAATCAAGAAACCGAAAGCCTTGCCGCGGCAAACTCTCTCTTGCAGGTGAATGCAACGTCAAGCGATGGGCGTTGCGCTCCATATTGTCTTACTTCCTTTTTTAGAATTACTGCATAGCACAATTGATTCATACCATGCCGACTTTCAAAGTCGGCTTTTTTTTGCCTGCAATTTGTGGACTATGCTTTAAAGGGCGATTCACCCACCCAGGAGATGACGATGCTGTATCGCAACAGCCTGATGATGAGCGACCCGGCTTTCCCCACCGAACCCGTGCCGGTACCCGACCCGCTTCCGCGGCCACAGCCCATACCCGATCCGCCGACCGACCCGGATCCAAGGCCGATAATCGACCCGCCGACACACCATTGAAGTTTTCCCTCTCCGGACGGAGAGGGAATGGGGATTATTTAATTTCCAGAATATCCAGACGCTGCAGCGGGGCGTCAGCGCTGTCTTCTTCCGGCTGCCAGCCGACGGGCTGCATAGGGATCTCTTCGCGATCGAACGCCAGGTCGCCCCCGTTCACCACTTCTGCACCGTGGGTAATGCCTGCAAAATCAAACAGCTCGGTATCGCAGAGATGTGATGGCACCATGTTCTGCATCGCGCTGAACATCGTCTCAATGCGGCCCGGGTAGCGTTTATCCCAGTCGCGCAGCATGTCGGCAATCACCTGGCGCTGCAGGTTCGGCTGCGAGCCGCACAGGTTGCACGGAATAATTGGGTATTCGCGGGCGATGGCAAAACGCTCAATGTCTTTCTCGCGGCAGTAGGCCAGCGGGCGGATAACAATATGTTTTCCGTCGTCGCTCATCAGCTTCGGTGGCATGCCCTTCATCTTGCCGCCATAGAACATGTTCAGGAACAGCGTTTGCAGAATATCGTCGCGATGGTGGCCCAGGGCGATTTTGGTACAGCCCAGCTCGGTGGCGGTGCGGTAAAGAATGCCGCGACGCAGGCGCGAACACAGAGAACAGGTGGTTTTGCCTTCCGGGATCTTTTCTTTCACGATGCCGTAGGTGTTCTCTTCCACAATCTTGTATTCAACGCCGATGCTTTCCAGGTAGGCAGGCAGCACGTGCTCAGGAAACCCCGGCTGTTTCTGGTCGAGATTTACCGCCACGAGACTAAAGCTGATTGGCGCGCTTTGCTGCAGGTTACGCAGGATTTCCAGCATGGTGTAGCTATCTTTGCCGCCGGAAAGGCAAACCATGATGCGGTCGCCGTCTTCAATCATGTTGTAATCGGCAATCGCTTCACCCACGTTGCGGCGCAGGCGCTTCTGTAACTTGTTCAGGTTGTACTGTTCTTTTTTTGTAGCTTCTTGATTCGATTGCATTATTTACTGTCTCTGAAACCAAAAGGGGCCTATAAGGGGCAAACTTTTTCAAAGCGCCAGCTTACTGTGAAGCCTATTCACCTGGTCGCCGCTCAGTTCTTCAATCCATGCAGCATAGACTTCATAAACCATCTGCGCGTTTTCATGCCCCATCTGACTTGCAATAAAAGAGGGATTCGCACCGGCCGACAATAACCAGCATGCGTAAGTGTGGCGTGTATGGTACGGATTCCGGCGGCGAATTCCAGCACGTTTTACAGCTGCGCCCCAACGGTCACCAATGCTCGACACGTTGTCATACGGTTTTTGTTCGCCCTTATGCATGAGCGGCATAAAAACGAAGCTGCCAGCTTTAAACAGATCAGAAGAAAGCTCAAGCGCCATGCCATGGCGATTGAGGGTAACTGGTGTGAGCCACTTTGAGACAACTACCCTGGGGGCGGGACCACCCGCTGCGATTAACAAGCACTACCGCCAGACAAGAAGCGAGCGGACCCGCCTCGGAGTTTTTTTGTTTTCTGTTGATCAAAAATACATCGGTATTTTACTGATTAAATAGAATGATGTGTATTGCTTGATAGATAATACAAACGCGCTGTGCTGTATTTGAACACAGCGCTTTATAATCTAAAACGCAGTTTTGCTGAATCTTTTCTGAAGCAATTCCTTCCCATACCTTCTTGCCGGTGTTTCCAGAATTCGGAACGATGATTCAGCAATCAGGCATGTCAACAGCAATCCAAAAAATAACATTCTGAATGTATCACTGCCATTGAGTTCTCTATGGAATATGTTTTGAATGGTCTCAGATACAAAGTAAAAGCAGGGTACATGGCACAAATAGATACTATAAGATCTAGAGCCAATCCATAATGCAATAGTGTTGTTTTTAATGTATTTAAATAACAAGCCATCATTGTAAGATGCGATGAAAACCATCAGCGCACTTACTATCGCCATTGCGCTCAAGTTATATACAAAACCATGGCCGTGGGTAATAAATGCAAGAGATAAAATCAACGCCATTGAAACTACCATACTAGCAAGTTTGTTGTGTAAAAATGCGGGTTTTATACGATTATAAAATTGTGAATTGCTGGCTATGGCGATTAAACAGCCCCAGGCGATGGAATCCGTTCTAATCATCCACGGAAGTGAAAACATTGGTCTAATCAAAGGTGCTTGAATTAAAATCAGAGCTATAAGGAAGACAGGTGTTTTGTTTCTGAGGGCTAAGACGAGTAAGGGCATTAATATATAAAACTGCTCTTCCAGTGACAGAGACCAGTATATTGAGTTCTTCCCACACTCAAATGCTCCAGTAGAACATAAATGATATCTAAAGTTAGAAAGCTGAAAAAGCTGAGTGATTATATCAGCAAAATTAGCAGATGGGGAACCATATGCTCCGTGGTTGTTATAAGAAAGGCTTAAGATAAATGTTAATGTTATGAAGAACAAAGAGGCAGGGAGTAATCTGAAAGCTCGTTTTATCCAGAACGTCTTCAATACATTTATTTTCACTCCGTCACTGCTAGAGAGTAATTTATTGTAGATGCTTTTCGTTATGACAAAACCAGAAACACAGAAGAATAGATCAACCCCACCCCAATACTGAAAATTACTATTCATTAATGAAACCCATGAAGGGTTCCAGGTTAAAAAAACGTTTAAATGAGCCATTATTACAAATATAATTCCCACGGCCCTTAATATTTCTATTTCATTGTTTTTTTGCATGATGAGGATTTACAGTATCAACTAATTGACCGTAATCATAACATGCTCTTCCGCAATGAAGTGTTTCTTGAACGCAAAATAGATGATTTTATTTTTTGTGATCGGTTTAAAGCAATAATTGGTGAACGATCCCCTTTATTTTTATAAGGAGAAGGGCATTAAAAAGGAGGTTCCGGGTACTTGGTTGGGATTGTTTTTGCGATTTAATTGTCTGAAAAATAAATAAAATTTAAAAATCAGAGGATTTAAGAACAAAAGGCTAACTTGTTTAGGTTGTACTGTTTTTTTTGAGCGGTCATGAAAGTCTCGGGCTCTGAATCCAACACGCGCAGCGTGTCATGCCGGCGCGTAGGGTACGGATTGCGGCGGCGAATGCCAGCAGGATTTACGGTCATGCCACCTCCATCGACTATGCTTTACCAGGTTACCGAACATTCATAGCAGCAAGGAGTGAGGTTTATGACATTCGTAAAGACGAAAGATGGCGTCAATATCTTTTATAAAGACTGGGGGCCGAAAACGGCGCAACCGATTGTTTTTCATCACGGCTGGCCGCTCAGCGCCGATGACTGGGATAACCAGATGCTGTTTTTCTTAGGCGAAGGCTTCCGGGTTATCGCGTTCGACAGACGCGGGCATGGCCGTTCTGACCAGGTCAGCGACGGGCACGATATGGACCATTATGCGGCAGATGCCTCGGCGGTGGTGGAACATCTGGATCTTAAAAATGCCGTGCACGTCGGCCACTCAACCGGCGGTGGGCAAGTAGCTCGCTATGTCGCCCAATACGGGCAGCCTCAGGGGCGCGTTGCGAAAGCCGTTTTAGTCAGTGCCGTTCCGCCGCTGATGGTGAAAACGGCGAGTAATCCGGGCGGAACGCCGCTCGAGGTGTTTGACGGCTTCCGTAAGGCGCTGGCGGCAAATCGTGCGCAGTTTTACCTTGATGTTGCCTCAGGCCCGTTCTACGGCTTTAACCGCCAGGGCGCCGATGTTTCTGAGGGGAGTGTTCGGAACTGGTGGCGGCAGGGCATGGCCGGCAGCGCGAAGGCCCACTATGAAGGGATCAAAGCGTTTTCAGAAACCGACCAGACCGACGATCTGAAAGCCATCACCGTGCCGGTTCTGGTTCTGCAGGGCGATGACGACCAGGTTGTGCCGTACAAAAATGCGGCTATTCTGCAGGATAAACTGCTCAGCAACAGCACGCTGCACATCTACCCCGGCTATCCTCACGGGATGCATACCACGCATGCCGATACCATCAATGCGGATATCCTGAAATTTATCCGCAGCTGATAGCGCTGTTATCAGGGGAGGCCGAAAGCTTCCCCTTCTTATTTCCCCGCTTATGCCTCGGATGCCAAAGATGACAAGGCCGCCATCGCCGACTCGGTATCTTTATGGGCCACGAAAATATGGTCGTGATAATACCCAGCCACCACGTTACAGCTGATACCTTTTTTCGCCAGCGCGCGTGAAAATGCGGCGGTAAGGCCAACGGCAGCGAGGGATGAGTGAATCTTCAGGGTGATCCAACTGGCGACGTAGTCGTAGCTTACGGCATGTTTATCAGCCAGATCCTGAGGCAGGACCAGGGTGACGCCTTCAGCCTCGCGGACGGTCACAATGGCGGCATCTTTTAATTCCGCAGAAGGTGAGGCTAAAGTGCAAAAAACATATTTACCCAGGTTAAGCTCCGGGGCAGCATTGCTCAGTAGGATTGCCAGGTTATTCTCGCCAGCCATTTATCCGTCTCCTTTTCATTGATTGAGGACGAATTAAATAGCGTTTGAGCGATAAATAAAAATTAAAAAATATGCTGTTGCATTAGGTGCGCTAATGATGAGGCGGCGCGCCTTTGACGCACCGCCCGCGCTTATTTCCCGGTCAGCATCTGCCAGAGAAACTCTTCGATCATGGCCTGGTGGGCCGCCGTCTGGCTATTTTCCGGCGCGCTGCCGTGGCCGGCATCCGTTTCCTCATACAGCCAGACGTTGTCGTGCCCTTGTTGCTGCATCCGCGCCACCATCCGACGCGCGTGGGCCGGGCTAACCCTGTCATCCTGGGTGCCGGTGGTGAACAGCGTGGGGGGATAATTCACATCGGCGGACACTTTGTCGAACGGAGAATAACGCTGCAGCCACTCTCGTTCTTCGGCAATGTCCGGGTCGCCATACTCGGCAATCCAGGAGGCTCCCGCGAGCCAGCGGGGATAGTTCAGCATATCCAGCAGCGGGACTTCGCACACCAGCGCGCCAAATAATTCTGGGTAGTCGGTGAGCATATTACCGATCAACAGGCCGCCGTTGCTCCCACCCTGAGCGGCAAGCTTCGCGGCACAGGTCACTTTCCGCGCCGCCAGATCGCTTGCGACAGCGGTAAAATCTTCCCAGGCACGATGACGATGCTGTTTGAGCGCAGCCTGGTGCCAGCCGGGGCCGTATTCACCGCCACCTCGAATATTCGCGACGACGTAAACCCCGCCTTTTTGCAGCCACGTCGCGCCTTTTGAGTCCAGATAATGCGGTGTTAAAGAAACCTCAAATCCACCGTAACCGTACAGCAGCGTCGGATTATCACCGGACAGCGCCAGTGCTTTGGCGGCCACCTGGAAGTAGGGGACGCGGGTGCCATCCAGTGAAAGGGCAAAGTGCTGGGTCACGCTAAATTCTCCCGCGTCAAAGCAGGTTGGATCCTGTTTCACGAGGCTTAGCGTGTCGTCGTCCAGATCGCCATAGCTGAGGCTGTGGGGCTGCAGGAAACCGTGGCTGACCAGCCGGTAGCGGTTACTTTCATCGTCGATGCCGCCGGCGGAAACGTTGGTAAAATCGGGCAGCTCAAGCGTTTTTATGCAGTGCCGCTGGCCGCCGTCGATTTTCACAAATTCGACCTTCTCAACGGCGTCCTGGCTCAGGTTCAGCAGAAGGTAATCGCGGGTTGAGCTGTAGCCTTGCAGCGTCGTGCGCGAATTTGGCGTGAAGAGCGAAATGAAATTGCGCTCACCTCGCTGAAAATCAGCTAAATCAATAGCCAGCAGAGCGCCTGCAGGCCAGGTTGTCTCAGCGATTGTCCAGTCGGAAGTCAGCGTCACCAGCAGCCAGTCTTTGAAAAATCCGCAGGAGGCATCTTCCGGAATGGCGATAAGCGTCAGGGTATTCTGGCCGGTCAAAAGCCAGGTTTGCCCGTGGTAAAAGTCTTTGCTGCAGTGCACCACATCCCGCTCAAAACCGGGGGTATCATCATGCCAGGCGGAAACGGCCATGTCCGTTGCTTCACCGGCGTAGATCAGCGGCGCATCCTGCGGTGATGTCCCTCGAGTCCAGCGATAGACGCGACGTGGATAGCCGGAGGTGGTGAGCGTATCATCCCCTGCATCGAGCGCCAGCAGCAGCGTGTTTTCATCCAGCCAACTGACCGAACTTTTGCTTTCCGGCAGGAAAAAACCCTCGGGGATAAACGTTTTATTTATCAGATCAAATTCACGAATTTCACAGGCATCGCCGCCGCTGGATAAAAATATCAGCGCCCGGGAATAGTCCGGGTGGAGGAGATCGGCGCCGTGATAGCTCCAGTTCGCGTCCTCCTCTTCGTTCAGGCGATCGACATCCAGCACCGTTTCCCATTCTGGCTCGGCGGTAAAATAAGAGCTTTCGGTGGTGCGGCGCCAGATGCCGCGAGGGTGTTCGTCATCCTGCCAGAAGTTATACACCGCGTTGCGGTAGTGGCTCCCCCAGGGAATGTTGGTTTTATCGTCCAGCGACTGCAGGATCGCGCCCCGCATCTGCTGGAAGCGCTCTCCCGTGGCAAACCTGTCCGTGGTGCGCTTATTTTGTTTTTCCACCCAGCTTAGCGCCGCGGCATCTTCCGGGGTTTCGAGCTGGCTAAGCAAATCCTGACTCACTGGCTGTGTCATCACGCGTCCTTTTGTTGGGTAACGGGCCTGCAATCGACCATATCATTATGCTTATGCCCATTACACCTGAAGGCTTTTGTGGTTTCTGCCAGCATGCTCGAATTTTTTCGTTTGCAAAACGAAGGGCTTAGCAAAAGTACGTGTTTTCTTACTTGAAGTGTCTTTTTTACCTGATACTGTATATTTAAACAGTATTTGTATTGGCGGTATCATGAACCTTCTCAAACCTGCGGCCTGTTGCCCGGACGCTTCCTTTCCTCTCTTTGCTGACCTGGTCCAGTGCGGGTTTCCGTCACCGGCTCAGGACTATGTTGAGCAACGTATCGATCTTAATAAGCTGCTGGTGCGCAATCCCGGCGCGACCTATTTCGTAAAGGCGGCGGGGGATTCGATGGTAGAAGGGGGAATTGGCGAAGGGGATTTGCTGATTGTGGACAGCTCAAGAACCGCGTCACAGGGCGATATTGTGATTGCGGCGATTGACGGGGCGTTCACCGTGAAGCGCCTGCAGCTTCGCCCCACGGTGATGCTACTGCCGATGAACAGCGCCTGGGCACCGATTCCCGTCACCGATGAGGCCGAACTCGATATTTTTGGCATCGTCACTTTTATCATCAAAGCGGCGGGCTAAACATGTTTGCGCTGGTGGACGTCAACAGCTTCTACGCCTCCTGCGAAACGGCATTCCGCCCGGATTTAGCCGGAAAGCCGGTGGTGGTTTTATCCAATAATGACGGCTGCGTCATCGCCCGCTCTGCGGAAGCCCGGCCCTTTGTCAAAATGGGGGCGCCTTTTTTTAAACAGAAAGAGGCGCTCAGGCGGCATGGCGTGCTGACGTTTAGCAGCAACTACGAGCTGTATGCCGACATGAGCGAGCGGGTGATGGGCGTGCTTGAAGAGCTGCTGCCCAGGGTCGAGATTTACTCCATCGACGAGGCATTTTGTGACTTAACGGGCGTGAGCAATTGCTACAACCTGAAGGCCTTTGGCCAGACGATCCGTTCGACCATTCGCCAGCGCACCCGCCTGACGGTGGGCGTGGGCATCGCGCCGACAAAAACGCTGGCTAAACTGGCAAACCTGGCAGCAAAAACTTGGCAAGAGCGAACCGGTGGCGTGGTTGATTTATCCCGCCCGAAGCACCAGCGCTGGCTTATGGCACAGCTGCCCGTGGGCGAAGTCTGGGGCGTGGGGCGGCGGCTGTCGAAAAAACTCGACGACATGGGCATCAGAACGGTTTTACAGCTTGCCGACGCGGATATTCGTTTTATTCGACGGCATTTCAGCGTGGTGCTGGAAAGAACCGTGCGCGAATTGCGCGGGGAATCATGCCTTGAAATGGATGAATTCTCCGCCGCCAAACAGGAGATCATCTGCAGCCGTTCGTTCGGAGAACGCATTACCGAGTATGAGGCTATGCGCCAGGCGATCGGCAGCTACGCCAGCCGGGCGGCGGAAAAGCTGCGGGCTGAGCACCAATATTGCCGGGTGATCTCTGCCTTTGTGAAAAGCAGTCCGTTTGCCGTGAACGAACCCTATTACGGCAACTGCTCGTCCGTCTCGCTGCTTATCCCCACACAGGACAGCCGGGATATTATCCAGGCCGCGTTGCAGAGCCTGGACGCTATCTGGCAGTCGGGGCATCGCTACCAGAAAGCCGGCGTTATGCTGGGGGATTTTTTTAGTCAGGGCGTGGCGCAATTCGATTTGTTCGACAGCAATATTCCACGCCCTAACGGCGAAAAATTAATGACCGTGCTGGACTTTCTGAATCAAAAACAGGGCAAAGGCACGCTCTATTTTGCCGGGCAGGGCATACAGCAGCCGTGGGCTATGAAGCGCGATATGCTGTCGCCGCGCTATACCACTCGCTATGCCGATCTGCCGCAGGCGTGGGTGTGCTGAATGTGCTGCCGTTACACATTCACTTTTTCGGGAAGCGGAACAGCGATCGGTTCCCCGCACACCGCGACGCGTGGGCCGCCAAGTTCGTTCCAGCGGAATAAATTCAGGTGCCAGCCATCGGGAATACTTCGGGAACGGTCGATAATGCCATCGGCATTGGAGAAGCGAGCCCGGTCAGCATTTTGCCAGGAAGGCGGTTCAATATTTTGCTGCAGAGCGCTGAGCCAGCAGTGATTAGACAGATCGCGGTTGATGCCTAAGGCCAGGCATGAATATTCATCTCGCTGGTCCAGCACCCTGGCGCCTTCGACATACAGTGGGACGAGCAGCCGCGGCTTGCCGTCTTTTTGCATATGGGCGGCAACCGCCAGCCTTGCCCACTCAGGTACCGGGCTCATATAAAGAATTGTTTGCCCCGGGCGATGATAACGTCCTGGGGAATCGGGCCGGGTGCGCGACAGCACGCTACTGAGGAACTCCGCCGGAACGGCGCGGAAAAAGAAACCGCTGACGTTTTTGAAATGAAGGTGGTTATCGGACACAATGACACCTGGTTTGCTCAGAAAATTAGCAACCCTAGTTTAACCAGAACGTTGTGACAGAATTGCCATCGCAAAGACCGAAGCGTCTGTGATGATCGTGCTATGGCCAGAATAGTTTCGCCGCTGAACTTTTTTTCAACCGGCCTGTCAATATCACAGCAAGTATCATGGGAGAGTGTTTCTAAGTGAAAGGATTGTTGACAGCATTAATACTCATTGCCAGTTTTCTGATTGGCTGTGCGATGTATTACAAAGTGGGCTGCTGGTTTGAAGATGACATCATCAATTTTTACGCCGGAGACGAAGGGTAAGGGTTGGGTAACTGCGCGAGGCATCATTACCCGGAATGTTTAACCTTTAAAGACGGAAAACTTTTTGGTCAGCGGTTTGAGTTTTTCCGTTTCGCCGTACAGCGCGATGCCAACAAAATCGAGCTCAGCGAAAGGCGTGTCGCGCGTATCTTTGATCTGCTGCTCAGAAGAGTGCGACAGCATGGTGGTGGTAAAGAAGTTATACAGCACGCCTTCTTCCCTGCATTTCTCCAGCGTCGTCCCCAACTGGCTGCTGTTTTTAGACTGAAGTACAACCACTGGATAATGGTTCATCCAGGCGCTTAAGCCGCTATCCTGGTTGGGATAGTCATGAAATACAGGCTCATCGACTTTAAGCATAATACCGCCGCAGAGGTGGCCCACGGCATTCATTTGCACGCTGACGTCGGCAGTGCGGTTCACGATGACATACAGCTTATAGTCATTATCTTCGAACATTCTGGCTCCTTGTCTGTTTAAGCTTCTGCTCTGGCTGCTGATTTAGCTTAGGGCGAAAAGCTCAAGCATAGTAATCGTTTTTTTATCCGTCTTCCTGCTTGCGATCAATCTTTCTGCCACATGAAAGTCATTCAAATATCAATCGTTATATATTATTTTATATAGCGATTAATAAGGAGAACAAATGGAACTTTACGTCTTTTATGTGGGCGGCAATGCCGGAAAATCCAATATCGAAGTGCATGACGTCCAGTTTGTGGCTGCAGAGAAGCCAGAGGACGCGTGGCCCGCGCTGCGGGCGGCCTGGTTTGGTGACAAAGATAAAATCCATATCGACGGGTACGGCAAGCTGCGCTGGGCCGACGGCTACCGCATCAGTCTTTCCGATAAACCCGTTGAGCAAACGCCAAAGCTCTTTTTTGTGAACGTCGGCGGCTACAGCCCGAAAACGCTGGCGGAGCTGCATGACTTTGATTTCTTCGTGGCTGAAAATCCGGCCCTGGCAAAAGAGAAGGCGATTGCCAACCTGCTGGTCGAAAGCTACCAGCAGCACAAAGACAACCTGAAAGATGTCGATGACTGCCTGCTGTTAGAAAGCGTGGGGGATTATTTTATCCATCTGGAAAAAGCGGAGCAGGGCGAACGCTTCAGGCCAGAATGGCAGGGTTATTTGCCGATTAGCGAATAGCGCTATTATTCCCAATGGAAAACGGTGCCTTAGCGAAAGGCACCGTTTTTACTGTTTCACTCGCTAACGCAGCAAAATTGATAAACTCACGCCTGAACCACGCGAATCTGCTAGCATACGCGCCTGCCCGTTATTATTAAGAGATGACCATTGTGACCGCTTTTTCCGTACTGAACGCTTTACCTGAAGCACAACTCGCCAACCTTAGCGAACTGGGGTATCACGAAATGACGCCCGTTCAGGAAGCGGCCTTGCCCGCCATTCTGGCCGGAAAAGACGTCCGTGCTCAGGCCAAAACCGGCAGCGGCAAAACCGCAGCTTTTGGCCTTGGCCTGCTGCAGCACATTGATGCCAGCCAGTTTTTAACCCAGTCGCTGGTGCTGTGCCCAACCCGCGAACTGGCCGACCAGGTTGCCAAAGAGCTGCGTCGCCTGGCGCGCTACATGCCAAATATTAAAATTTTAACCCTGTGTGGTGGCCAGCCGTTTGGCGTACAGCGCGATTCGTTACAGCATGCGCCGCACATTATCGTGGCCACGCCGGGCCGCCTGTTAGATCACCTGAAAAAAGAGACGGTGAAGCTGGAGGCTCTGCAAACGCTGGTGCTGGACGAAGCCGACCGTATGCTGGACATGGGCTTCGCCGACGCCATCGATGAAGTTATTGCCCATGCGCCGGCCAAACGCCAGACGCTGCTTTTCTCCGCCACCTGGCCTGCAGCCATTGCCGCTATCAGCGGACGGATTCAGCGCGACCCGCAGACTATCGAAATTGATACCGTTGATGAGCTGCCGTCCGTTGAACAGCAGTTCTATGAAATCTCACGCGGGGGCAAAATCGGCCTGCTGCTGGCGCTGCTCAGCAAGCATCAGCCGGCGTCCTGCGTGGTGTTCTGCAACACCAAAAAAGATTGCCAGGCCGTGTGCGATGCGCTGAACGAGCGGCATCAAAGTGCGTTAGCGCTGCACGGCGACATGGAACAGCGCGATCGCGACCAGACGCTGGTGCGTTTTGCCAACGGCAGCAGCCGCGTGCTGGTGGCAACAGACGTTGCGGCACGTGGGCTGGATATCAAAGCGCTGGAAATGGTCATTAACTACGAGCTGTCGTGGGACCCGGAAGTGCACGTTCACCGCATTGGCCGTACCGCGCGAGCCGGGCAAAGCGGGCTGGCTATCAGCTTCTGCGCCCCGGAAGAAGCGCAGCGCGCGAGCGTGCTGGCTGAAATGCTGAATCTTTCGCTGAAATGGCAGCAGGTGCCGTCCGGCGTTTCCGTGAAGCCGCTGGAAGCGGAAATGGCGACGCTGTGCATTGACGGCGGCAAGAAAGCCAAAATGCGTCCGGGCGATATTTTGGGGGCGTTAACCGGCGATATGGGGCTGGAAGGTGCGGACATCGGCAAAATCGACGTCCACCCAATCCATGTTTACGTTGCGGTGCGCCAGTCCGTGGCGCGTCATGCATGGAAACAGCTGCAGCAGGGCAAAATCAAAGGTAAATCAGTGAAGGTTCGCCTGCTGAAGTAAACGCGTTTTCTCCTCCGCCTGACCTTCTTCCCACAGGGGCGAAGGTATCTGAAACGGGGTGGGCGTGTTTTCCCCTCACCCTAACCCTCTCCCCATGGGGGAGAGGGGATAAAAAGACGCCAGTCTATGCTTTCACTCTCTCTTTATGGGGGAGAGGGAATAAAAGAACGCCAGTCTATGTTTTCCCCCTCTCTTTATGGGGAGAGGGAATAAAAGAGCGCCAGTCTATGTTTTCCCCTCTCTCTTTATGGGGGAGAGGGAATAAAAGAACGCCAGTCTATGTTTTCCCCCTCTCTTTATGGGGAGAGGGAATAAAAGAACGCCAGTCTATGTTTTCCCCCTCTCTTTATGGGGAGAGGGAATAAAAGAGCACCAGTCTATGTTTTCCCCCTCTCTTTATGGGGAGAGGGAATAAAAGAGTGCCAGTCTATGTTTTCCCCCTCTCCCTTCCAGGGAGAGGGCCGGGGTGAGGGTAATTCCCCCGATTACTCGCTAACCTTCTCCGCTTTACCCGCCAGCTGCGCCAGGAAGTCGTATCGCTTCTGCAAATCGGCGGTGGCATCTTTCCACAGCTGCTCGGCGACTTCCGGCTGCTGGGCGTTCAGGCGGCGGAAACGCTGCTCCTTCATTAACGTATCGGCCAGCGCATCGGACGGTGGACGGGAATCCAGCGCCAGCGGCACCTTGCCTTCATCAGCCCTACGCGGGTCGAAGCGATAAAGCGGCCAGAAGCCGGTGGCGGTCAGCTGGCGCATCTGATCGTGGCTCAGCGCCAGATCGTAGCCGTGCTCTTCGCAAGGGCTGTAGGCGATGATCAGCGATGGACCAGGATAAGCCTCCGCCTCCTGAATGGCCTTCATCGTCTGGTTCAGCTGTGCCCCCAGCGAAATCTGCGCGACGTACACATGGCCGTACATCATCATGCTGACGCCCAGATCTTTACGTGCTTTACGCTTGCCGTGCTCGCCAAACTTGGTGACGGCGCCCAGCGGCGTGGCTTTAGACGCCTGGCCGCCGGTGTTGGAGTAACACTGCGTATCCAGCACCAGAATGTTGACGTTTTCGGTCAGGCTCAGCACGTGGTCGAGGCCACCGAAACCGATGTCATAGGCCCAGCCGTCACCGCCAATCAGCCAGATGGATTTCTCCACCAGCGCATCGGCATCGGTGACCAGTTGACGGGCATCAGCATCGTCAATGTTCGCCAGATGTTTACGCAGCTCGGCAACCTGTTCACGGCGGACTTCCGGTGTCGCTTCCGCGTGAAGCTGCTCATTAAGCTCGGCCGGAAGTTTATCGGCAAACTGGCCCAGTAAACGCATCACGCGGGCGCGGTGCTGATCCACCGTCAGGCGGAAGCCCAGCCCAAATTCGGCGTTATCCTCAAACAGCGAGTTAGCCCATGCCGGCCCGCGGCCGTTTGCGTCGGTGGTGTACGGCGTGGATGGCAGGTTGCCGCCGTAAATAGACGAACAGCCGGTGGCGTTAGCGATCAGCATACGGTCGCCGAACAGCTGGGTCAGAATTTTAATGTACGGCGTTTCGCCGCAGCCGGAGCAGGCCCCGGAGTATTCAAACAGCGGCGTTAACAGCTGCGAGGTACGGATATCGATGCGCTCCAGGCTGGTGCGATCGATTTCCGGCAGCGCGAGGAAGAAGTCATAGTTCTCTTTCTCTTCTTCAACGTGTTCAAGGCGAGACAGCATATTAATCGCCTTGATTTCCGGGTTCTGGCGATCTTTGGCCGGGCAAACTTCTACGCAAAGGTTACAGCCGGTGCAATCTTCCGGCGCTACCTGCAGCACGTATTTCTGGCCGCGCATATCCCGGGACTTCACGTCCAGCGACTGCAGGGCTTCCGGGGCGCCTTCCATTGCCTCAGGCTGAACCACTTTGGCACGAATAGCCGAATGCGGGCAGGCGGCGACGCAGTGGTTGCACTGGGTACAAATATCCGGCTTCCAGATAGGAATTTCTTCGGCGATGTTGCGTTTTTCCCAGCGGGTCGTGCCCATCGGCCAGGTCCCGTCCGGCGGCAGGGCGGAAACCGGCAGGGCATCGCCGAGGCCAGCGAGCATCGCGGCGGTAACTGTTTTCACAAAATCAGGCGCAGCGTCGGACACAACTGGCGGACGCATTGCGCTTTCCGGGTTAACGTCCTGCAGAGGCACTTCGGCGAGGGAGTCACGAGCCAGCGCCAGCGCCTGCCAGTTACGCTCGACGATTTCCGTCCCTTTACTGCTGTAGCTTTTGGCAATCGCGCCCTGCAGCTCTGCCAGCGCGGTGTCGCCAGGCAGGATCTGCGTCAGGTGGAAGAATGCCATCTGCATTACGGTGTTGATACGGGCACCAAGATGACACTCGCGGGCGATCTTCGCCGCGTTAATGACGTACAGGCGAGCCTGCTTCTGATTGAGCACCGCCTGAACTTCCTGCGGCAGGCGACTCCACACCTCGTCGGCGGCGTAAGGCGTGTTCAGCAGGAAAATACCGCCGGGCTTCAGGCGCTCGGCCATCTGGTACTTGTCGATAAACTGCAGCTGGTGGCAGCCAACGAAATCGGCTTTCTCAATCAGGTAGGTGGAGTTGATCGGCTGCTCGCTCACGCGCAGGTGAGAAACCGTCAGCCCCCCGGCCTTTTTGGAGTCATAAACGAAATAACCCTGGGTAAACCACGGCGTGGAGTTACCGATAATTTTGATATTGTTTTTGGTGGCAGACACGCTGCCGTCGCTGCCCAGGCCATAAAACAGCGCTTCGAGTTTAGCGCGGTTCGGCAGGGTATTTTCCGGCAACGGCAGCGACAGGTTGGTCACATCGTCGTAAATGCCCACGGTAAAGCGCGGGCGCGGTTTGGCTTCGCGAAGTTCATTGAAAATAGCCAGGACGCATTCCGGACCGAACTCTTTGGATGACAGCCCGTAGCGGCCCCCAATCACGCGAGGCAGCGTTTCGCGCTCGCCACGGCTTACTGCCTCGGCAAGCGCGGTCATCACGTCGAGATACAGCGGCTCAGCAAGGGCGCCCGGCTCTTTAGTGCGGTCAAGCACCGCCACCTGACGCGCGGTTTGCGGCAGAACTTCCAGCAAATGTTCGGCGGAGAAGGGGCGGTACAGGCGCACTTTCAGCACGCCGACTTTTTCGCCCCTGGTCAGCAATTCATCGACAACTTCTTCGCAGGTGCCGACGGCGGAGCCCATCACGATAATCACGCGCTCCGCTTCCGGGTGGCCGTAATACTCAAACGGACGATAGCTACGGCCGGTGGTGGCGGCAAAGTCGTTCATCGCCTGTTCAACGTGCGCGTAAACCGCGTTGTACCACGGGTTGGTCGCTTCGCGGGACTGGAAGTACGTATCCGGGTTGGCCGAAGTCCCGCGAATCACCGGATGCTCCGGGTTCAGGGCGCGGGCGCGATGTTCATCGATCTCTTTTTGCGGCAGCAGGCCGCGAAGGGTATCGTCCGCCAGCGGCACAATTTTGTTGATTTCGTGCGAGGTGCGGAAGCCGTCGAAGAAGTGAATAAACGGCACGCGGCTTTTCAGGGTCGCAATATGGGAAATCAGTGCGAAGTCCTGTGCTTCCTGGACGCTGCTGGCGCACAGCATGGCGCAGCCGGTCTGGCGCACGGCCATCACGTCAGAATGATCGCCAAAAATGGAAAGCGCGTGGGTGGCCACGGTGCGCGCGGCAACGTGGAGAACAAATGGCGTCAGCTGGCCCGCAAGCTTGTACAGCGTCGGGATCATCAGCAGTAAGCCTTGCGATGACGTAAACGAAGTGGAAAGCGCCCCGATTTGCAGCGCCCCGTGCACCGCGCCAATCGCGCCTGCTTCAGACTGCATCTCGACTACGCGAGGGACATCGCCCCACACGTTCTTCCTGCCGTCGCCCGACCAGGCATCCGCCTGTTCCGCCATTGTCGAGCTGGGAGTAATCGGGTAGATGGCAATTACTTCGCTGGCACGAAACGCCACGGAGGCGACTGCGCCGTTGCCGTCGATAGTGATCATAAGACACCCTTACATTGCGCAAAATAAAGGGACTCGCCTGAAAGCCTGGAGCCCCGTTGTAATTCCTCAATTATAGTGTGTCCACCCTGGCCATTAGAAGTTATGGGCCTGCCGAGTGCACAAATTGATCCACGATTAACAGTGAAATAACCTGGGGACGTACTGCGCTGAATCATAAAAGGAATTAAGGATGCTCAGAAAACTCTGATGTTTTGGCTTGAAAGGTGATCTGTGCCACAAAAATCAACACATTTTATTGCCTTATGCTCTCGACGCAGCGGGAACCATGCGCCATTATGCAAAGGTTTTGCATATTCAGACGGGAGAGAGAAGCCATGCGCGCTGCGTTTTTAGCCGGTTGTGCCGCACTGTTATTATCGGCATGCAGTAATGAACCCCCTCAACAGGCCACTGCGGCCCACGTTCCTCCGGGCCTCAGGGCGGCAATGTCCAGCCAGGGCGAAGCGAACTGTGCGATGATTGGCGGTACGATGAGCGTTGCGCGTCAGCTGGACGGCAGCGCGATTGGCATGTGTGCCATGCCGAACGGCAAGCGCTGTAACGAAAACTCGCTTGCCGCTGGCACCTGTGGAAGCTACTGATTAATTAACGAGATCGGCCAGTTTGTACGTCAGCGTATGCTGGCCGCTCTTCAGCACCAGCTGCTGGTTAGCCAGAGAAACTTTGGCCCCGCTGGTCAGCATGTCATTAATACGGTGATCCAGGTCGTTCAACAGCGGGTCGCTGCAAAGCATCATCGTCATGCCCACGCCTTTCGCCTTCAGCGTGTTGTGCTCCAGGGTTGCCTGGCCCATAAAGCGGTTACACATCTGACCATAAATCTGCATATTTTCACCGAAGCTAAGCTCAGGCGCGCGTTTGCTGTTTTTCACGTCCAGAGGCTTACCGTCTACGCTCTCCAGCACAAAGCGATGGTGCTGCAAATCTTGTGCGGTCACGGCACCTTTATCGGAATCCGACGGCTGGGCGCAACCTGCCAGCACTACGCTTGCCAGCATCAGTGAAGCGAACTTTTTCATTTCTTCTCCCTAAGTTTTATCAGTCATCAATGAAAGCGCGCCACTTTCGCAGGATGTGGCGCATGAATCAGTAAGGATACTCTTAAAATTAACCGCCTCCTGCGAGAGGCGGGCGGAAAATCAATTCAACTGGTTAGGGCAAGGTTCACCTTTATCCAGCTGACGCAGGTTTTCAAGCGTCGTTTCGGAAATGCTGGTCAGCGCCTCCGCCGTCAAAAATGCCTGGTGGCCGGTAAACAACACGTTGTGGCAGGCGGAAAGGCGGCGGAACACGTCGTCCTGAATCACATCGTTAGACTTATCTTCAAAGAACAGATCGCGTTCGTTCTCGTACACATCCATGCCCAGCGCGCCGATTTTCTGGTGCTTGAGCGCGTCGATGGCGGCCTGGGAATCAATCAGCCCGCCGCGGCTGGTGTTTATCACCATCACGCCGTCTTTCATTTGATCAAAGGCGGAGTGGTTGAGCAGGTGATAGTTTTCCGGCGTCAACGGGCAGTGCAGGGAAATAATGTCGGACTGCGCAAACAGCGTTTCGAGATCGACATATTCCACGCCTAAATCCAGCGCCGCAGCGCTCGGATACGGATCAAACGCCAGCAGGCGCAGGCCAAACCCTTTCAGGATACGCAGCGCGGCAACGCCGATTTTCCCGGTGCCGATCACGCCTGCCGTTTTGCCGTGCATGGTAAAACCGGTTAAGCCTTCGAGCGAAAAGTTGGCGTCACGTGTGCGCTGGTAGGCGCGATGAATGCGACGATTAAGGCACATCATCATCCCGATAGCGTGTTCAGCCACGGCTTCCGGCGAGTAGGCAGGGACGCGAACCACCGGCATACCAAGCTCTTTCGCCGCGTCTAAATCGACGTTGTTAAAGCCGGCACAGCGCAGCGCGATAAACTTAACGCCGTGTTTTTTTAGCTCTTCCAGCACCGGGCGACTACCATCATCATTAACGAAAATACACACGCCGTCGCAGCCGTTGGCCGTTTTGGCGGTTTTTTCGCTCAACAGAAAGTCAAAAAATTCAAGATCAAAGCCATATTCCTGGTTAACCTGCTCCAGATACTTTTTGTCGTACTGTTTTGTGCTATAAACCGCAAGTTTCATAAGACTTATCTCCAGAAAGGGTTGGTTCCAAAACTATCATGCTTAAAATAATCATACAATTTATAAACTGAAATTTTAACGGCAGGTGACTATTTCACTTCCCGGACAGACTATGCTTACTCTTGCCGCCGCCTTCACGCCCGGCCTGAATCGTGCCAGAATAATGACATATTTCGGCTTAAATTGTCGCTGAATCAGGATATTAACCACCCATGAAGGGTAAATATAAAGCCGCGCTTGCGCTGATACTTGCATTGATTCTGCTGCCGCTGTCGCTGCTGCTCACGGTGGCGTACTGGCTGCCGACGCTCGCCGGGATCTGGCTGCCACAGGGCACTCGCATTGCGCTGGAGGCCAGCCCGCGCCTGCACAACGGGGCGATTATTATCCCCGATCTTCGCTATCTGGCGGGGGAGTGCGAGCTTGCCAGCCTCAAAGATGCAAGCCTCAACCACCCGAGTCGCTGGCGGCTGCACCTCGCGGAGCTGAATCTCAATCCAGACTGCATCAGCCAGATCCCCGCCGATGATGTGGCTCCCGCCGCACCTCGCACCCTTGAAGAATGGCAGAAAATGCTGCCGAACACCTGGCTGACTATCGACCAGCTTAACGTCACGCCGTGGCTGCAGTATGCGGGGGCGCTGCATCTCTCTTTGACCCCGCAGCAGCAACAGCTGGATTATCAGGGGAAATTGCTCACGCTTTCCGCCACGCTTAAAGGGCAAAACCTGAAAATTAGCGACCTGAAAGTCGGGGCATTCGAAGGGCTTCCGCCGCTTGAGCTGGTGGGTGACTTAACGCTCCCGCTGGTGCCGGATGGCCTGCCGACGGATGGGCAAGTGGCCACGCAGGTGCAAATTCCGCAGGAGCCGGACAGGCTGCACGTGGCCCTGAACTGGCATACTAACGCCGGTAACCTGACGGTGAAAAAGCTGTCAGGCGATGAGCCCCCGCTGCTGAGCATTCCCTGGCGCCTGAGCGAAAACGCCCTTGAGATTAACGCCGGGCGGTGGCGCTGGCCTTATGAAGGTTTCCCGCTGGGTGGCGGAGTGTCGCTGAAGGTGGATAACTGGCAGGCCGGGCTGGATAACGCCATTTTCACCGGGCGGCTGAATGTGCTGACTCAGGGCGATGCCGGGAAGGGCAACGCCGTGCTTAACTTCGGCCCTGGAAAACTCAGCCTGACCGACAGCGCTTTGCCGCTGCAGCTCACCGGAGAGGCGAAGCAGGACCAGCTGATTTTCTATGCCGCGTTGCCCGGTGAACTGACGGGCGCATTGACCGACCCGTCGCTGCTGTTCCATCCGGGCGCCTTGCTGCGCTCCCGTGGCCGCCTGATTGAAACGCTGAATATTGACGATGTGCGCTGGCCGCTGGCGGGCGTGCGAGTCTCCAGTAAAGGCATCGACGGCAGGCTACAGGCTATCTTACGCGCCCACGACAATGAAATGGGCGCCGTGGAACTGCATCTGGACGGGAAAGCCAATGACTTCCTGCCGGACGCCGGGCTGTGGCAATGGCGCTACTGGGGCAAAGGCAGCTTTACGCCGATGCAGGCAAAATGGGACGTTCGCGGCGTGGGCGAATGGCGTGACAGCGCCATTGAACTGAGTTCGCTGTCCACCGGTTTCGACAAGCTGCAGTACGGCTCAATGCTGATGTCGAAGCCTCGTCTTAGCCTGGACAACCCGCTGCGCTGGGAGCGGAACGAAGAAAAAGAGATCTTCACCGGCGATTTCTCCCTGGACGCGGGGGCGACCACCTTCAGCGGCGGCAGCACCTTGCCGCCATCGACGCTTAAATTCAGCGTGGACGGGCAAAACCCGACCGCTTTCCTGTTCAAAGGCAATTTACACGCCGGGAAAATTGGCCCGGTGCGTGTGGTCGGACGCTGGGACGGGGAGCGCCTGAGAGGCAACGCGTGGTGGCCAAAACAGACGCTTACCGTGTTCCAGCCGCTGCTGCCCGCCGACTGGAAAATGGATTTGAAAGGGGGCGATCTCTACGCCCAGGTGGCCTTCTCCGCGGCGGCCGGGCAGGGCTTTGAAGCCGGGGGCCACGGCGTGGTCAAAAGCGGCAGCGTGTGGATGCCGGATAACCAGATTAACGGCGTCGATTTTGTGCTGCCGTTCCGCTTTAGCGATTCAACCTGGCACTTTGGCAGGCGTAGGCCGGTCACGCTGCGCATTGCTGAAATTCGCAACCAGATAGCGGCACAAAACATCACCGCCGATCTGGAAGGCTGGTATCCATGGAGCGAGCAGCAGCCGCTGCTGCTGACCAACGTCAATGCGGATGTGCTGGGCGGCAAGATCTCAATGCAGCAATTGCGCATGCCCCAGCGGGACGCGGCGCTTTTACGGCTGCAGGGGCTCTCCTCCAGCCAGCTCGTCACCGCCATCAACCCTAAACAGTTCAGTATGTCCGGGCGCTTCAACGGCGCGCTGCCGCTGTGGCTCAATCACCCGCAGTGGATTATCAAAGACGGCTGGCTGACCAACCCTGGCCCAATGACCTTCCGCATGGACAAAGACATGGCGGATGCCATCGTGGACAACAACATGGCGGCTGGCGCGGCAATCAACTGGCTGCGCTACATGGAGATCTCGCGCTCATGGACACAAATCGACCTCGACAACCTCGGCGTGGTCAGGATGCGCTCCAGCGTGACCGGCATCAGCCACGTGGAGGGAAAAACTAACACCGTCAATCTCAACTATACCCATCAGGAAAACCTGTTTACCCTGTGGCGCAGTTTGCGCTTTGGCGATAATTTACAAACCTGGCTGGAAGAGAACGCCGCGCTGCCAACGGCTCGCTGCACCCAGCCCGGTGAAGCCTGTGAGGAACCCAAATGAACTATTTTACCCCTGTGCTGCTGGCATCGGCGGCGCTGATGCTGACAGGCTGCACGCCGCGCATTGAAGTGGCCGCCCCTAAAGAGCCGATCACCATCAATATGAACGTCAAAATCGAACACGAAATCCACATCAAAGTGGATAAAGACGTTGAAAGCCTGCTTAAAAACCGTAGCGATCTGTTCTGAGAAGGGGAACGGCGATGAACTCTATGATTAAAGGCGTGCTGCTGGCTGGCCTGTTGTTCAGCACATCCGTGATGGCGCTGACCCTAAACGAAGCGCGTGAGCAGGGGCGGGTGGGCGAAACGCTAAGCGGCTATATTGCGCCCATCAAGCAGGATCCGGAGACGCTGGCACTGGTACAAAGCATCAATGAAGGTCGCGCCCAGCACTATCAGCAGCTGGCGGACACCAACAATGTCTCGCTCAATGAGGTTGCTCGCCTGGCCGGTCAGAAGCTGGTGGACAGGGCACCTGCCGGAGAATACGTCCGCGGGCTGAACGGGCAGTGGATGAAGAAGTAGCTTTATGTCTATTCCCCCTCATTTGTCTCCCCTCTCTCCCCTTGGGAGAGGGCCGGGGTGAGGGTTGCCTTTCAGGCTGATTGAAAACGCTTGCGATACTCCCCCGGCGACACGCCAAACCTGCCCTTAAACGCCGTTGAAAAATGGCTGTGATCGGCAAATCCCCAGCTGTAGCCAATCCCCGCCAGTTTTTCACTGTGGCTGGCCGTGCGCAGCGCCTGGGCGCAGAGATCCAGTCGGCGATTCTTAATGTATTGCGCCACAACCAGGCCTTTATCGGCAAACAGTCGGTAAAGGCTGCGCACCGACATCCCCGACTCGGCGGCGATCCACTCCGGGCGCAGCGTTTCGGACTGAATATGGTCATCAATCAGCGACATGACTTTCTGCAGGTGGCGGTCGCGCTTTGAGCCCGGCAGGCTGTGCTGAATCAGCGCCGGCGCGAGCAGGCAGGCAATCGCTTCGAGCGTGGCTTCACTTTCTCCGCCGCTGAGCCCCTCGCTACCCATACTTTCACGCAGCAAGCCGTGGCTCAGGCGCACAACAGGCATCTCTGCGGAGAGTCTTTGTGCGCAGGGGACTTCGCCCTGGCGAAGGTGCTGTTCCAGCAGATGGCGCGGTAGTAAAAGCGAAACCTGCTTCGCCCCGTCGGTGTAGGTAAAACAGCTGGGGCGGGCAGCATCAATCAGCGTAATATCACCCCGAGTAAGCACGGCCTGGCGATCGCCTTGCTCCATGACGGCTTCGCCCTCCAGCTGAAAAACGGTATAAAACCAGGCGTCGTTGCTTTGGGTAACTTCCTGCTTTGTGCGCAGCAGGCGTGCCTGGTTAATTTCCACCACGCTAAGTTTAATGGCATGGGCAAGGTGTTCGCTCAGGCTGCCGTGAAACCCGCTCTCCAGCGCCGCACCTGAAAAACGACCACATGCGCGATTCACCTGGTCAAGCCATTTTTCGAATCGCTCGTTGCACTGCTTTTCTACCATATACCCTCACTGATTGCCGCCAGAAGCCAATAACTATAGGTAAACGTGATTCAAAAAAAGAATCATCATCAACATTTGTGTAGCGTGTCACAACCAGCAAAGCGAATGTCAGCCGGAGAAAACCCTAACCTCAACATAGCGCCTAGAATGAAGGTGGGCTACACGATAATGACCTTGATAAGGAGATGCTATGACTGAGCCAGAAACGGTAAGCGTGCTGGGCAGTGTGCGACAGTTTCTTCAGCGTTCACATGGGCTGTACATTGACGGCCGCTGGCAGCCGTCAGACAGCGAAGCGCGGCTGCCGGTCTTTAACCCGGCTGACGGGCAGCAAATTTCCAGCAGCGCCGATGCTACCGCTTCCGATGTGGATCGCGCGGTAACGTCTGCCTGGCGTGCCTTCAGCAGCGGCGTTTGGGCAAACATGCTGCCCGCCGGGCGGGAGCGTATCCTGCTGCGGTTTGCCGACCTGCTTGAGCAAAACACGGAAGAACTGGCGCAGCTTGAAACGCTGGAGCAGGGCAAGTCCATTAACATCTCTCGCGCATTTGAAGTGGGCTGCACGCTGAACTGGATGCGCTATACCGCAGGCCTGACAACGAAAATCAGCGGCCAGACGCTGGATGTTTCTATCCCGATGCCGGAAGGGGCGCGCTATCAGGCCTGGACGCGCAAAGAACCCGTTGGGGTCGTGGCCGGGATCGTGCCGTGGAACTTCCCGCTGCTTATTGGCATGTGGAAAGTGATGCCGGCGCTGGCGGCAGGCTGCTCGATTGTCGTCAAACCATCAGAAACTACGCCGCTAACGCTGCTGCGTATGGCCGAACTGGCTACAGAAGCAGGCGTGCCGGACGGCGTATTTAACGTCGTCACCGGCAGCGGATCCGGCTGCGGTAAAGCCCTGACCGAACATCCGCTGATTGCCAAAGTCAGCTTCACCGGCTCGACGGCGACGGGCAAAGGCATTGCCAAATCGGCAGCGGACAGGCTAACGCGCGTCACGCTGGAGCTGGGGGGGAAAAACCCGGCAATCGTATTGAAAGATGCCGATCCGGCGATGGTGATTGCAGGCTTAATGGCGGGCAGCTTTCTTAACCAGGGGCAGGTGTGCGCCGCCAGTTCGCGGATCTATATCGAAGCCCCGCTGTTCGACACGCTGGTGAGCGGCTTTGAGCAAGCGGTGAAATCGCTGCAGGTGGGGGCGGGCATGAACCCAGCGGCCCACATCAACCCGCTGGTATCGAAAGTGCAACAGGAAAAAGTGGCCGGATATCTGGCGCAGGCGCAAGAGCAGCGCGCGGAGCTAATCTCCGGGAATTCAGGCCCGCAGGGCAGCGGCTACTATATTGCCCCAACGCTGGTAGTGAACCCTGCCGCCTCTCTGCGCCTTGCCAGAGAAGAGGTGTTTGGCCCGGTGGTTAACCTCGTGCGCGTGGCGGATGCGGAAGAAGCCTTGCGACAGGCCAACGACAGCGACTACGGCCTGACGGCAAGCCTGTGGACCAACAATCTGCAGGCGGCGATGCAGTACACCGGCCGCATACAGGCGGGCACGGTCTGGGTGAACAGCCATACGCTGATCGACGCGAATATGCCGTTTGGCGGTATGAAGCAGTCGGGCTACGGGCGTGATTTTGGCCCGGACTGGCTTGACGCCTATACCGAAACCAAAACCGTGTGCGTGCGTTACTGAACGTTGGCACATTTCGGTACTTATCACGTCCCGGAATAAGTTGCCGCTGGTAATCTGCAGGTCCCCTCCCGCGAGGGAAGATCGTTGTCCGATCTTGACCATTAATCTTGATAAGAAATGTTGCTACCTTCAGACCGGGTTTCCCCCCGGTCTTTTTTTTGCATTTTTTTGTCAAGAAGACGTTATTTTAGTCATGAAATGATTTTTTTCCGTGACGATCTCCCCGGGTTAACATCTGCCCAACGCCCTTATTTTGCGTAGAACTTGCGGCAATGTAACATTTATGGAAAAACAACCAAAAATGAGCAGCCCGGATTTATTGAAGAATTTCGCTGGAATGTAAAATTGATGTAAATCAATGCTTATGCCATAAGTTTATGAATTATAACTATTAGCTATTTATCACGATGTCTCTATTCACGAGATCAATCGATCTGTTTTTTCAGAGCCTCTCCTTTTGAGCAACATACTCTTAACAATAAATCATTGGTGAGGTTAATTTTTATTTGGTAGGATTTTTCTTAGGGATGATTCGGAAAAAGGATCTAAGTGATTTGCTCCGCAGGACTAAATAAGTCATATTGCGTAACGCCTTTATATAAAAAGGCAACGTGAAATCATGACCTTCATTTATTAAGAAGACATGAAAGCGATCGACAGCTTTCTACCTCTTTATAGTCACAACGTCTCGCTCCAGAAATAAACGGGGCGCCATAATGTGGGCGTTTTAATTCAACCATTACAGTCGTTTAAATACATCAGCTACTCATCCGTGCCTGTTTATTCCCAATACAGGAAGGAGCAACATCATCCTGATTATTTAATGGATAAGGATATTGCCGTTTATGCTTCAGTCTTATTCCCTGCCGGTCGCGATGCTTGCCGTTATTTTTTTCGGCAGCGGCATGCGGGTGAATGCCGCACCAGCGCCGGCCTGGGCCACAGCACCCGGCATCGCGCAAACGGCAACCCTCACGCTGAACGAAAGTATTCTGTTCGCACTTGACCGCGATCCTGCCGTTTCTCAGCAGGCAGCTCAGTTCGGGATTGGTCAGGCGCAGATTGATCAAGCCCGAAGCGCCTGGATGCCGCAGATCTCCCTCAGCGGCAGCACCGGGCATTCGCGTACCACGGACTCCAGCGGTTCCCTCAAGAACTCGGCTGCCTACGGGCTTAGCCTGACGCAGCTGGTGTATGACTTTGGGAAAACCAGCAGCAACATTAGTCAGCAGGAGAGCCAGCGTGAGAGCTATCGCTACCAGCTTATGGCGACGTTGACCGGTGTGGCAGAAAAAACGGCGCAGGCCTATGTCGATGTGAAGCGTAACCAGGCGCTGATCGCGGCAACGACAGAGAGTATTGCCGCGCTGCAAAACGTCAACACCATGGCAAAGCTGCGGGCGGATGCCGGGCTGAGCTCGAGTTCGGACGTGCTGCAAACCCAGACTCGCATTGCCGGTATGCGCTCAACGCTTGAACAATATCAGGCGGCGCTCCAAAGCGCGAAAGCGAGACTGGCGGTATTAACCGGAATCAGCGCCGCGCAATATCAGGCCATGCCGGTACGCCTGGCGCTTGAACAGGAACCGCTCGACAACATTGATTACTCGCTGATCCCGAGCGTGCTGGCGGCGGAGGCCATGCGTGAGTCCTCAGGGTATGCCGTAGATAAAGCGAAATCGGGCCACTGGCCAACATTAAGCCTTAAGGGCGGGCGCACTCGTTACCAGTCCAACAACAGCGCGTACTGGGACGATCAGATTCAGCTGAGCGTGGACGCGCCTATCTATCAGGGCGGCGCGGTCTCCGCTCAGGTCGAGCAGGCTCAGGGAGCCAGACGTATTGCGGCCTCTCAGGTTGAGCAGGCGAAATTCGACGTGCTGCAAAAAGCGTCTGTGGCAATGGCTGACTGGAACGGGGCCAGAGGCCGTGAAACGGCGGGAAAACTCCAGCTGGAAAATGCCCGACGCGCGCGGGAAGTTTATAAAAATGAATATAAATTAAGCAAGCGCAGTCTCAACGACTTATTAAGCGTGGAGCAGGATGTGTTCCAGGCGGCCTATGCACAAATAAATGCGGACTTCGACGGCTGGCAGGCGGCGGTAAATTACGCTGCCGCCGTTGATAATTTATTGCCCCTGACAGGAGTCGAGAAAAATGCCGCCTCGAAATTACCGGATTTGAAATAAATGGTGTGAAAGTAGTGGCTTAGCCCCGCCACATAAAAATAAGTTGATGTGAAATGAGATCCGGAATTCTCAGGGGTATCCACATCCAAAAATTAATACCGTATGCCTCGTTCCGGCATATATAAGGAGAAGTGCTATGAGTAAGATTCTTGAAGTTATTTCCCGCAAGGACGCAGAGAAAACCCTGGTAACAGGCGATGGGAATCTCTCTGTCTCGCTTTCATCCCCCTCTGTCATTCAGATTCACGGCAGCGCTAAAGATGTGGCGCACTATCTGCGTCAGGGCAACGATCTGCTGGTATACATGAAAGACGGCAGCGTTATTCGCTGCAATGGCTATTTTGTGGAGGAAGAAGGGCGGTCTGGGCACCATTCAGAACTGGTGTTTGATGACGGCAAGGCACTGACGCATATCACTTTCGACGAAGCGGGCGCCGCGGTTGGCACCCAGGGCACGGCTTTAACGGCAACCTCCGTCCCCATCGAATCCATTGCACCATTCATGGACGGCTCTGCGCTCGGCGATGTGCCGTGGGGCTGGGTTGCTGGTGCCGTGGCCGGGGGGGCGGGTATCGGGGCGCTGCTGGCACACGGCGGCGGGAAGTCACACACCACCGTTATCGACAATACCAAAGAGGTCGAAAGCGCCCGGCCAACGTTCACGGTTACCGACAACAAAGGCGACAGCAAAGGGCTGCTGAGCAGCAACGCGGTGACCGACGACGCAACGCCAACCTTCAGCGGCTCCGGGCAGCCGGGAGCCACTATTCAGGTCAAAGACAGCAACGGCAACACCATTGCCAGCACCATGGTCGACAGCAACGGCAACTGGAAAGTGCTGCTGAGCGAGCAGTCGGACGGGACGCACACCTGGAGCGTGGTGCAAATCGACGGCAATAAAGTCACCTCTGCCGGGGAGATTACCCTCAATGTTGTTACCGCTCAGGCTTCACTGACCGTCGCGACGACGGCAGGCGACAATATGATCAACGCTGCGGAGCAGGCAAATGACGTTATCATCAGCGGCAGTTCGCAGGCGCTGGCCAGCGGCACAGCGTTAACCCTCACCCTGAACGGGAAAACTTACAGCACAACCGTAGGTAGCGACGGTAGCTGGAGCGTAACCGTGCCTGCAGCCGACGCCAAAAACCTGGCGGACGGGAGCTGGACGGTAGCCGTGAGCGGGAAAGATGCCGCAGGCAACAATGTCTCTGCCAGCGAAACGCTGGTGGTGGACACGAAAGCGCCTGGGCTAACGGTAAATGCCATCGCCGGCGACAACATTATTAATGCGGCTGAACACGGCGCGGCGGCGATCATCGGCGGTAAAACTGACGCCGAAGCCGGGCAGGTGGTCACGCTTAAGCTGAACGGCAAAACCTATACCGCAACTGTAAGCGCAGACGGCAGCTGGAGCATGACCGTGCCGGCGGATGATGTGCAGACTATGGCGGACAATAGCTACACGCTGAACTTCAGCGTCAGCGATAAAGCGGGCAACACCACCACCACTAACGCGTCCCTGCTGGTAGACACCACGCCGCCGGAAGCCAGCGTCAATACCGTGGCCGGGGATGATATTCTCAGCGTCAGCGAACAGGATCAGGCACAGATCATTTCTGGCACCAGCCGTGGCGCAGCCCCTGGAGACAAGGTCACCGTTTCTATTGGAGGAGAAACCTTCCAAACCAGCGTGCAGCAGGACGGCAGCTGGAGCGTGGGCGTACCTAAAGAAGTCATTTCATCGCTGCCGGAAGGCACAAATACCGTGACCGTAACCATCACCGATGCGGCGGGAAACAGTGGCCGAGTAGAGCATGACATCACCGTCAGCTCCACGCCGCCTGCGGTTGCCTTCCATCCGATAAGCCAGGACAACGTGCTGAACGCCATTGAGGCGACTCAGCCGTTAACGCTGAGCGGCACCAGCAATTTACCGGACGGCAGCACCGTCACCGTCAGGCTGAATAACGTCAATTATACCGCGGACGTTCAGGGCGGTGTCTGGCAGGTTCAGGTACCCGTTGAGGATGTCGTCAAGCTGGGCGATACCACTTACACGCTGAGCGTCAGCGGCACGGACAGTACGGGAAATACGGGGACGGCGAACGCAACGCTGCTGGTTGATACGGCACTGCCTACGGTAGTGGTCTCGACCTTCGCGGGCGACAACCGCATCAACAACAGCGAAATCGCTAACGACCAGACGCTGAGCGGGCGAGTCACCGGCGCGCATGAAGGCGACACGGTTACCCTTAACGTAGGTGGAAAAAACTACACCACCAAAGTACAAAGCGATTTGACCTGGAGCATCACTGTTTCTGCGGGCGACCTGCAGGCGCTGGGTGATGGCGATGTTTCCGTAGTCGCCTCCGTGACCAACGGTCACGGCAATACCGGCCGGGGTGACAGCAGCTTTAATATCAACGCCCAGCTCCCGGGGCTGCGCATCAATACCGTGTCCGGGGATGACGTGATTAACGCCATCGAGCAGCATCAGGATTTGACGGTGAGCGGCACCAGCTCGCACCTCAACGCCGGGACAATTATTACCGTTCGCGTGAATGGCGTAGATTACCCGGCGGCTGTAAGCGCCACCGGCACCTGGCAAATAGGGATCCCGGCAAGCGATCTGGCCAGCTGGCCGAACGGTAAGCTGGACATTAGCGCCAGTTCTGCCGATGAATGGGGCAACCCGGTTGCGGTCTCCCGCCCGGTGGACGTTGACCTGAACTCCGTCGCTATCTCCATCAACAGCGTGACCAGCGATGACATGCTGAATGCGGTTGAGAAGGCTGCAGATCTTACCCTGGGCGGGAAAACTCAGGGCGTAGAAACCGGGCAAACTGTAGTCATTAAATTTGCCGGGCACACCTACACCACAACCGTTAACGAAAACGGTGACTGGACGTATACCGTGCCAGCGGCGGATATGCGCGACATGATTGATGGCCGCGCAGAAGTGTCCGTGAGCGTCACCAATGCCAGCGGTAATAGCGCCAGCGGCGCAAGGGAAGTGCTGGTCGATACCCAGCCGCCGTCAATCACGCTCCACAGCGTCACGGCTGACAATATTCTTAATCATGCCGAAGCGGCACAAGACCTGGTCATCACCGGTACCAGCACCGCGCAGCCGGGGCAAACGGTCACCGTGAACCTCAATAACCAAAGCTACACCGGGCAGGTGCTGGCCGATGGCACCTGGAGCGTCACCGTGCCGGTTGCAGATCTGGCTAATCTAACCGACGGTAACTGGTCTATCAGCGCCAGCGTCAGCGACATAGCTGGCAACCCGGCCAGCACCAACCACGGCATGCTGGTCGATACCACCGTGCCGGTGGTCACCATCAATGTTTTCGCTGGCGATAACATCGTTAACCGCGCCGAACATTCCCAGGCGCAGATCTTGTCCGGTAAAGTCACCGGCGCGGCCGTGGGCGACAGCGTAAAAGTCACCGTTAACGGCGTCGAGTATTCTACGGTGCTGGACGCCGGTGGAAACTGGAGCATTGGCCTGCCTGCAGAGGTGATAAGCGGTCTGGCAGACGGCAAATATACCGCAACGGTCGCGGTGACGGATAAAGCAGGCAACGTCGGCGGTAGCTCGCTGGCATTTGATGTTGCTACCGGACTGCCGCAAATCACCATCAATGTCATCGCGCAGGATGACGTGATTAACGCGGCAGAAAAGAGCGCAGAAGTCACCATTAGCGGGACCAGCAACCAGCCGGACGGGACACAAATCACCGTGAATCTGAACGGCGTTGACTATGCTGCCGTCGTCAACGGCAGTGCCTGGAGCGTTAAGATCCCGGCGCCGGACGTCGCAAAATTGGGTGAGGCTAGCTATACCGTTAACGCATCGGTCACGGATGCCAGCGGTAACAGCAATTCTGCCAGTCACAGCGTGCTGGTCGACAGCTCGCTGCCTGTCATCACTATTAATACCGTCGCGGGCGACAACATCATCAACCTGGCGGAGGTTAACGCCGGACAGGTGCTCAGCGGCAGCGCGTTCAACGCGGCGGCAGGAGATGAAGTTACCGTCATTCTTGGCGGTAAAAGCTATACGGTTATCGTCCAGAGCGACCTGAGCTGGAGTTTACCGCTGAGCAAAGAGATGCTCACCGCGCTGGGCGATGGTGAGCTTACCGTTCACGCCTCCGTCACCAACGGGCGCGGTAACACCGGCAGCGCGGATCATGACATCACGATCGCAGCCCAGCTGCCGGGCCTGCGTATCAATACTATCGCGGGCGATGACGTGATCAACCTCGCGGAGCATAGCCAGGATCTCATTGTCAGCGGCACCAGCATCGGTCTCAACGCGGGTAGCGTGGTGACCGTGACGCTAAACGGGAAAGACTATCTGGCAACGGTAAACGCCGACGGCACCTGGAGCGCCGCCGTACCGGGAAGCGACGTTAGCCGCTGGCCTGACGGCGTGCTGACGGTAACCGCAAAAGCAGAGGATGGCGCCCAAAACCCGGTCAGCATCGACGGTATCGTGGACGTCGATTTAGCGCCGGTGTCCATCAGCGTGAATAGCGTCACGGCCGATAACGTGCTGAACGCGGCAGAAAAAGGCAGCGATCTGGTGCTCTCCGGCTTGACCACTAACGTTGAGCCGGGCCAGACCGTCACCATTACCTTCGCCGGGCATCGCTATACCACCGTCGTGAATGACGACGGGAGCTGGCGCTATACCGTACCTGCCGCCGACATGGCAAAACTGAAAGACGGTGATGCTCAGGTGACCGTCAGCGTCAGCAACGTGAACGGTAACCCGGCAAACGCCGCCCAGGAATACAGCGTGGACGCCAGCGCGCCAACGTTACTTATCGATCCGCTGAGCGGGGATAACCTGCTTAACGCCGCAGAAGCCAGGCAGCCGCTGATTGTCAGCGGCAGCAGCAGCGCAGAGCCGGGGCAGGACGTTACGGTGACGCTGAATAACGTCAACTATACCGCGACCGTTGGCGCCGATGGCCGCTGGAGAGTCAGCGTTCCGGCCAATGATTTAGCCGCGCTCAAGGACGGCATTATCACCGTCAACGCATCCGTGGCTGACAAAGCAGGAAACCCTGCAAACGCCGATCGCGGCATGCTGGTTGATATTACCGAGCCGAAGCTGACTATTGATACCGTGGCAGGCGATGACATCATTAATGCCAGCGAGCATAACCAGGCCCACACCGTGAGCGGCACCAGCACCGGAGCTGCTGCGGGGGATGTGGTTACCGTCGTGGTGACCAACGGGCAGGGAACGTCGTTCACCTTCACCACAACGCTTGATGCCAGGGGTAACTGGAACGTCGGCATCCCGGCGTCGGTCATTAATGGCCTGGCGGACGGCAGCTACACCATCACCGCCAGCGTCACCGATGCGGCTGGCAACAGCGGCAGCGCCGATCGCGCGCTGGGCGTCAACACAGCTCTGCCGGCGATCTCGATTGCCGCCATTGCGGTGGATGACGTTATTAACGCGACGGAAAAGGGGCAGGACCTTGTGCTTTCCGGAACCAGCAACCAGCCCGCTGGCACCCTCATCACCGTCACCCTGAACGGGATTAATTACCAGGCCGTGGCCGGAGCCGACGGCAGCTGGAGCACAACGATTCCGGCTTCTGCCGTCAGCAAGCTGGGTGAAGCTAATTACACGGTGACCGCGGCGGTAACCGACGCCCACGGCAATAGCAATAGCGACAGCCACAGCGTGCAGGTCGATAGCGCCTTGCCAACCGTCACTATCAATAACGTCACCAGCGACAATATTCTCAATATCACGGAAATTGCCAGCGGCCAGACGCTCAGCGGCCTCGTCACCGGGGCGGCGAAAGGTGACGTTGTCACTATTAATCTCGGCGGCAAGCTGTATCAGGCGACCGTCCAGGACGATTTAAGCTGGAGCCTGTCGGTTTCCAAAGAGATCCTCACCGCGCTGGGCAACGGCGAGCTGACCATTACCGCTTCTGTGACCAACGGACACGGCAACACCGGCAGCGGCAGTCGCGATATTGTTATCGACGCGAACCTGCCGGGGCTGCGCGTGGGCACCGTCGCGGGCGATGACGTGATTAACGCCATCGAGCATAACCAGAACCTGATTATCAACGGTACCAGCACCGGCCTCAGCGCGGGCAGCGCGGTAACCGTAACGATTAACGGTAAAGACTACGCGGCAACCGTTCGCGCGGACGGCAGCTGGCAGGCCGCCGTACCGGGAGAAGATGTCGCTCGCTGGGCAGAAGGTGCCGTCACCATTGAGGTGAAGGGCAGCAGCGGCGCGGGAAATGATGTGACTATCCAGCATCAGGTTACCGTCGATCTCAGCGAAGTGGTGATCGGCATTAACGCCATAACCGGCGATAATGTATTGAACGCCGCCGAAAAGAGCGCCAATCTCGAACTCTCCGGCACGACGCAAAACGTAGAGCCGGGGCAAACCGTCAGCATTACCTTTGCCGGGCACACCTACACCGCCACGGTTCAGGCGGACGGCAGCTGGAAGTACACCGTTCCGGCGGCGGATATGGTGAACCTGAAAGAGGGTGACGCCACCGTTCAGGTGAGCGTGACCAACAAAAATGGCAACAGCACAGAAGCGGCGCAAAACGTCAGCGTCGACAGCCTTGCTCCTACCCTGACCGTGGATCCTGTCAGCCAGGATAACCTGCTGAATGCCGCAGAGGCTAAGCAGGATCTGATTATCAGCGGAACCAGTACCGCAGAGGCGGGCCAGACCGTGACCGTGCAGCTGAACGGCGAAAGCTATCAGGCAACGGTAAAGGCAGACGGAAACTGGAGTCTGACCGTACCTGCATCGGACGTCGGCAAACTGGTTGATGGTAACGTCACCGTCACCGCAAGCGTGGAAGACCGCGCGGGCAACCCGGGCAGCGCCAGCCGCGACGTGCTGGTTGATAAAACCGTGCCTGAAGTGACCATCGGCACCGTCGCTACTGACGACGTGATTAACCAGACCGAACACGGCCAGGCGCAGGTGATCTCCGGTACCAGCACCGGCGCGCAGGCTGGCGATATTGTTACCGTTAATCTGGGCGGTAAAAGCTACACCGGCGTAGTGGACGCGGGCGGGAACTGGAGCGTCGGCGTCCCGCGGGCGGATATCAGCGCGCTGGGCGATAACACCTACACCGTGACGGCCTCCATTACCGACAAAGCAGGCAATACCGGCGATGCGATTCACAGCGTCAAGGTCGATACCGCGGCACCAACCCTGACTATCGACATTATTGCGGGGGACAACATCCTCAATGCCGATGAGAAAACCGGGGATGTCATCATCAGCGGTTCCTCTACCGGGCTGGCGAGCGGGAGCGCCGTCACCGTACATCTGAACGGTAAAAACTATGCCGCTACCGTGGGCGACGACGGCAAATGGTCCACCACCGTACCAGCAGGCGACGTGGGCAAACTTGGCGAGGCCTTCTATGAGGTTTCCGTCAGCGCCAGCAACGGCGTGGGCAACGCTGGCAGCCAGAGCAGCACGCTGGAAGTCGCCTCTACGCTGCCGGGCGTGATTATCAATGCCGTGGCGATCGACGACATTATCAATGCCTCCGAGCTGGCCGCTGGCCAGACGATCACCGGGCGCGTGACCGGCGTGCAGGCCGGCGCAGACGTGACCATTAATATCGGCGGCGTCAACTATACCGCGAAGGTGCAAAGCGATCTCACCTGGAGCCTGGCCCTTAGCCAGGATGTGCTGACCGCGCTGGGCGACGGCTCGCTTAAAATTAATGCTTCCGTGACGGACGGCGCGGGTAACACCGGTACCGGTTCTCGCGAAGTCACTATCGACGCGGCCCTGCCGGGCATCCGGATTAATACCATTGCGGGCGATGATGTTATCAACGCCATTGAACATGGCCTGAACCTGATTATCAACGGCACCAGCCGCGGCCTGAGCGAAGGCAGTGCGGTAACCGTGACCATCAACGGTAAAGACTATGCCGCGACGGTACGCGCCGACGGCAGTTGGCAGACCGTGGTGCCAGGAAACGAAGTCAGCCAGTGGCAGGCCGGCGATATTACCGTTTCGGCAGGCGGAATCAGCAGCTCAGGCAACCCGGTGTCCATCGATCACACCGTCAATGTTGATCTCAGCGCGGTGGCGATAACCATCGGCCAGATTGCCGGGGACGACGTGCTGAACGCAGCCGAAAAGGGCGCTGATTTATTGCTGTCCGGGGCAACACAGAATGTGGAGGCCGGGCAGACCATCACCATTACCTTTGCCGGGCACACCTACACTACTCAGGTAGCGAGCGACGGTAGCTGGACATTTACCGTACCGGCTAATGATATGAAAGGGCTGAAAGACGGCGAGACTTCTGTGGAAGTTAGCGTCGCTAACGTGAGCGGTAACGGAGCATCGGCCGGGCGTGAAATCAGCGTGGATACCGCAGCCCCAACCCTGCAAATCAACACTATCGCCGGGGATGACGTGCTCAATGCAGCCGAGGCCGGGCAGCCGCTGGTCATCAACGGTACCAGCAATGCGGAACCGGGCCAGACCGTGACCGTGAAGCTGAACAATGAAACTTATACCGGCACCGTGCAGACTGACGGAACGTGGAGCATAACCGTTCCGGCGGAGAAGGCTTCTGCGCTTGGCGACGGCGTCTATTCAGTTGAAGCCAGCGTCAGCGATGCCGCAGGCAACAACACCTCCGCGAACCATAACTTCAGCGTGGACGTCACCGTGCCGACCATCTCGTTTGGTGTGGTTGCGGGCGACGATGTGATTAACCTCGCCGAGCACGGGCAGGCACAAATTATCTCCGGTTCCAGCAGCGGCGCTGCGGCAGGGGACAAAATTACCGTGACCATTGGCTCCAACAGCTGGACCACCACCGTGGACGCTGCGGGCAACTGGAGCATTGGCGTCCCGGCAAGCGTCGTCAGCCAGCTGGCGGACGGCACCGTCACTATTCACGCCAGCCTGACGGATGCAGCAGGTAATACGGGGATCGGTAGCCATGACGTTGTGGTCAATACCGGTTTACCGTCGCTCAGCTTCAATCCGGTAAGCGGTGACAACGTGCTTAACGCCAGTGAAAAAGGGGAAACACTAACCCTGAGCGGGACCAGCGCCAATCTGGCCCCGGGCACTGCGGTTATTGTCACGCTTAACGGTAAAAATTATACCGCCACCACCGACGCCAGAGGTAACTGGAGCGTTGACGTTCAGCCGGGCGATCTGGCCGGGCTGGGCGAAGCCAACTATACGCTGACCGCTACCGCAACAAGCGCTATCGGCAACAGTGCCAGCACTCACGCCAGTTTGTTGGTAGACACCGCCGCGCCGGGCGTCACGATTAATCCAGTGACCGCAGACAACGTCCTTAACGCGTCTGAAATCGCAGCAGGCCAGACTCTGAGCGGAAAAGTCAGCAATGCGGCAGCCGGCGACACAGTCACGATCAATCTGGGGGGGAAAACCTACACCGCGACGGTGCAGAGCGATCTGAGCTGGAGCCTCGACCTGCCTGCTAGCGTGCTTACCGCCCTGGGGAACGGAAAACTCACCGCCACGGCCTCGGTCACTAACGGGCACGGCAACAGCGGCACGGCAGAACGTGAATTTACCATTGATGCCAGCCTGCCGGGTCTTCGGATCCACACCGTGGCGGGGGACGATGTGATCAACGCCATTGAACACAATCAGAACCTGATTGTTAGCGGAAGCGCCAGCGGTATGAGCGCAGGCAGTGCCGTGACCGTCACCATCAACGGCAAAGGCTACCTGGCAACGGTGAGCGCAAGCGGAACCTGGTCGGCCGCCGTACCTGCGGAAGATGTCAGCCAGTGGGCGGCAGGCAATGTCACTGTTACCGCCGCGGGCAGCAGTAGCGCGGGGAACCCGATCTCTATCGATCGCATGGTGAATGTCGACCTCAGCCCGGTTGCGGTCAGCGTTGACGCTATCACAGCAGATAACGTGCTTAACGCGGCTGAGAAAGGGGCCGATCTGGTTCTTTCAGGTAAGACTCAGAACGTTGAGGCCGGGCAAAACGTCACCCTTATCTTTGGCGGGCACACCTATACGGCGCAGGTTGCGGCCGACGGGAGCTGGAGTTACACCGTGCCAGCAGGCGATATGGCTGGGCTGAAGGATGGCGATGCGTCAGTAAAAGCTACCGTGACTAACGTGAACGGCAACGGAGCCAGCGCAGAGCGTGAGTTCAGCGTGGATGCCACGCCGCCGGGGCTTGCCATTGACCCCATTGCCACGGACAACGTTATTAATGCCGCAGAAGCAGGCGCGGGCGTCGTCGTCACCGGAACGTCAAACGCGGAAGCCGGACAGACGGTCACGCTGACCCTGGACGGAAAAACCTATACTGGCGTAGTGAAAGCGGACGGCACCTGGAGCGTAACGCTTGATGCTACAGCCCTGGGGAGCCTGGCAGATAACAACTATCAGCTTAGTGCGAGCGTCAGCGATGCGGCGGGCAACGGATCAACCAGCAGCAAAACGATAACGCTAGACACCACCGCGCCGACGATCGGCTTTAACGTCGTGGCGGGTGACGACATCATCAACTTTGAAGAGCACGCTCAGGCGCAGATTATCTCTGGCTCCAGCAGCGGCGCAGCGGCAGGGAATAAAATTGTTATTACCCTCAACGGCACTCAGTATGTCACCCAGATAGATGCCAACGGCAACTGGAGCATAGGCGTCCCGGCTTCGGCGATTTCATCGCTGAAAAACGGCACGGCAACGATTACCGCCACGCTCACCGACAGCGCCGGCAACGAGGGCACTAACACCCATACGGTTGAGGTTAACGCCGTCCGTGTCGGGCTAACCATCGGGACTATTAGCGATGACGACGTGATTAACGCCGCAGAATCTCAGCAGGATTTGGTTATCGGCGGAGGTAGCGCTGAACTTGCCGTGGGCACTCAGGTGACCGTTACGCTGAACGGCGTACAGTACCACACCACTGTTCAACAAGGCGGCGGCTGGAGCGTTACCGTGCCGGCGAATCAGGTACAAAACCTGGTGCACGGTAACGGCTACACGGTCGTGGCATCGGCGACGGACGGCGCAAATAACGCCACTTCGGCAAGCCATAACATCACCATAGACACCGCAGCGCCGGTCATCACCCTCGCCGATATCTCCGGTGACAACGTGATCAACGCGGCGGAACAGCAGCTGCCGTTAACCATTCGCGGCACCAGCAGCGCGGAAGCCGGGCAAAAAGTGACCGTTAAGCTGGGAAGCGGGAGCTACGAAGCTACGGTGCAGGCGGACGGCTCCTGGAGCGTGACCGTTGCCGCGGACGACCTGGCGAAGCTTACCGACGGTGACTTCAACGTTAGCGCCTCCGTTCAGGATAAGGCAGGAAACCCGGGCAGCGCGGATCGTACTTTGACGGTGGACACCACCCCGCCAGGCATCACCTTTAACAAGGTGGCGGGGGACGACATCATCAACAGCGCCGAGCAGCAGGCAGGCCAGGTCATTAGCGGCACCACTGACGCTCAGCCTGGGCAGACGGTAACCATTACCTTCAATAATCACTCTTATAAGGCGGTGGTGAGCGACACCGGAACATGGTCTGTGACCGTCCCGGCACAGGACTTCCTGGGCGCGACAGACGGCAGTTACCAGATTTCCGCCAGCGTTAGCGATAAAGCCGGGAACAGCAGCAGTGCGAATAAGCAGGTGACCCTGAACGGCGAGGTGCCGACCATCAGTGTCAATGACTTCGCGCAGGACAACATTGTCAGCGCCGCAGAACACGGCACGCCGCTGGTGATAAGCGGCGTGACCAACGCGCCTGCGGGCCAGACGGTGACTATCACCCTGAATAATCAGAGCTATACCACCACGGTCAACGGCGACGGCACCTGGAGCTACACCCTCGGCAGCGGTGCGGTTTCCGCGCTGGTCGATGGCGGCTCGTATGTGATTCATGCCAGCGTCAGCAACAGCATCGGTAACAGTGCGGGAGCAGATCGCACCGTCACGGTGGACACCACACCGCCGCAGATGACCATTACCATTGACGCTCTGCAAAACGACACCGGGCTGAGCAAGACCGACTTTATTACCGCCGATAACAAGGTGGTGGTGAAAGGTTCCCTGAGCGCGGCACTCGGCAATAACGAAAAGGCGCAGATAAGCCTCGACGGGGGATCCAGCTGGATTGACCTTGTGGTTAACGGCAAATCCTGGAGCTATGCCGACGGGCGCACGCTGCCGGACGGTATCGTGACCTATAACGTACGCGTCATCGACAATGCCGGCAACGTGGGCTCGACGGCAACGCAAAATGTAACTATTGATACTGTTGCGCCGGATGCCAGTAAAACCATTACCGTTGAGGCCATTACCCAGGATACGGGTCTCGATGCGCACGACTTTATTACCAGTGACAATACGCTGACCATTAGCGGCAAGTTAGGGGGAACGCTGGCGGTCGGTGAACATGCCCAGATCAGTATTGATGGCGGAAAAACCTGGGTTGACGTGAGTATCAGCGGCACCACATGGAGCTACATCGATAGCCGCACGCTGGCCGACGGGGATTATCTCTATCAACTGCGCGTGATTGATGATGCGGGCAATATCGGGGCAACCACCAGCCAGTTGGTCACCGTTGATACCGTGGCACCGGATGCGAGCAAATCCGTCACCATTGACCGCATTGCCGACGATACAGGGCTGAGTAATAGCGACTTTGTCACCAGCGACACCTCGCTGACTATCCACGGTTCTCTGGGCGCTTCACTGCTGGACGGCGAATATGTGCAGATAAGCATGGACGGCGGCCTCACCTGGAAAACGGTCACCACGGTAGGCACAACCTGGTACTTTACCGACGGGCGAACGTTAACCGACGGCACGTATCAATACTATGTTCGCGTGGTCGACGCTGCGGGTAATGTCGGGCAGAGCGCTTCTCAGACGGTAACGGTAGACACCACGTCGCCGGATGCGGCTATCACCGTTACCGTGGACAGCATCACCACCGACAGCGGCTTCAGCAACAGCGACTTTATCACCAACGATAACACGCTGACGCTGAACGGCTCACTTGGCGCGGTGCTGGGCAAAAATGAATATGTTCAGGTGAGCTTCGACGGCGGAGCCAGCTGGGTTAACGCCACGTCCGTCAACGGGACAAGCTGGAGCTATACCGATGGGCGCCAGCTCGCGGACGGTAACCACACCTGGCAGGTTCGCGTTGTCGACCTTGCCGGAAACGTGGGAGCAACCACCAGCCAGACGGTAACGGTAGATACCGTCGCGCCAACCTACGGCATCACCATCGACAGTATTTCGGATGATACCGGGCAGAGCGCCAGCGACTTTATCACTATGGATACCACGCTGACGCTGAACGGCACCCTGGGCCACGCCCTTGCCAGCGACGAACGCGTGCAAATCAGCCTGGACGGCGGTCAGAGCTGGGTGGATGCCGTGGTGAACGGCACGGCGTGGCATTACGTGGATGGACGTACTTTGCCGGACGGCGACCATCTTTATCAGGTGCGGATTATCGATCAGGCCGGAAACGTGGGTTCAACCGCAGCCCAGGTTGTCACCGTTGATACCGTAGCGCCGGATACCGTCGGCACTATCGTCAGCTATACGGATAATAACGGCGAGCGTACCGGTAATTTCGACAGCAGCTACTCCACCGACGATACATCACCGGTCCTGAACGGTACGCTGAACCATGCGCTGGCCGACGGTGAAATTGCCCAGATCTTCCGCGATGGCGTGCTGGTAGGCAAGGTGACCATTACCGGCGGTACAAGCTGGACCTTTGCGGATTCTGGCCTGCTGGACGGAAATTACCACTATGTTCTGCGCGTGACGGACAAAGCGGGGAACTACACCGAGTCGAACGACTTCACGCTGACGGTCGATACCTCGGTGCCGACGACAATTGCCCACGTAGATGCGGTATCGACTTCAGATACCACGCCGATTCTCACCGGGGATGTCAGTGCTCAACTGATGAATGGTGAATTCGTGGTCGTGACCGTGAATGGCAAAACGTACAGCTCCGAGCGCGGAGGTCCGGTGGTGGTCGATCCTTCATCCAACCGCTGGTATCTGCAAATTCCTGACAGCGACCTGTTGGGGCTGAACAGCTACAACGTCACCGCCCAAGTGAAGAGCAGCGCGGGTAACGGCAACAACACCGGGATCCAGACAGGATCGCTGGTCGTGCATGCCGAAACGGCCAATGACACCAGCTGGGCGAGCACGGCGGGCAATGCGAACAACAGCGCCAGCACGTTAATGCTCAACAATAACGGCCTGTGGACGCTGGTGACCAATACCTCGGTATACAACGGCACGGATCTGAACAGTTACACGCAGACGTCGCTGCCTAATACGCGTGCGAATACCGTCAGCTACACCGCGCTGGACTTTGACCGTAACGGCACCGTTGATATCTACGGCACGGAAACCACTTACGGCAACGCGGTACAGACCATGTGGATCGCCAACGCCAATGGCACTTATACCACCAGTACCCAGGCCAACGGCACCACGATCTGGTACGGCGGCGTTATCGCCTATGACAAAAACGGCGATGGTTATGTCGATCTGGCCTACGGTGACGCCGGGGGGGACTCCAGAACCTACCTGATTAACAACAAGGGTAGCATGGTGGCCGACGGGACCAATGGCAACGGCGGCTTGACCGGCGTCAGCTACCGCGAACTGTCCGGCGTGGACATCAACAATGACGGTAACATCGATATTGTTCAGCATACCAACAGCAACGGGACCAGTGCGCTGAGCGTGATTTCTAACAACGGCAGCAAGCTGACGACCCTGCAGTCTATTGCCAACGTGTTTGTCGATAACGCGGCGAACACGACGACCGCTGCCTCCATGACGTGGGCCGACTTCAACGGCGATGGCTACCTGGATCTCTATATCGCCACCGGTCGGAGCGTGACCTCTGCGACGGTGAATTACAGCGGGAAGATTTTCTACAACGATGGCAATGGTCAGCTGAACAGCAACTACACCAGCGTGGAGTCTACGTCCACGGCGGCTAACGCAGGCTATATGTCCGTGGCCGTGGACTGGGACGGTGATGGCGACATGGATATTGTTAAGTTTTCCACCTACGGCACCAGTCAGACAGCGCGTCTGTTTAGCAACGACGGCACCGGCAAGAACTGGACCGAAAGCCAGCTGGCAAAAGGACTGGTTAACGTCACGGGCGTTGCGGTGGCTGACTACGACTGGAACGGTACTCAGGATCTGCTGGTTTCTCAGCAAAACGGGAAAGTGGTGTTGGTGGCCAACACCAATACCATCGCCCCGGGTACCGCGATGCACCTGCGCATTGTCGACAGTGAAGGGATCAACGTCTTCTACGGCAATACCGTCCGGCTGTATGACTCTGCCGGGAAGCTGGTTTCGACGCAGATTATCAACGCCCAGTCGGGCATTGGGGCGAACGACGCGTCGGCGCTGGTGAGCTTCTACGGCCTCAACCCGAATGAAACCTACCATGCCGAGCTGGTCAGAGCGATTAACGGCGTCACCAGCAATGTGACCTGGAATGGGCTAACCGCCGGAGACGGGAAAGAAAGCTATGCCCTGACGGCGGAGGCCGCCACCGGCGTTCACGGCGGTACGCTGAACGGCACTGGCTATAACGATACCTTTATCGCCGAGCAGGGAACCTACGTCTATAACGGCGGCGGCGGCTGGGAAACTTCATCCGATCACCAGACCTGGAGCGCGACGGGCGGGATGGATGTGGTTGACTTCCGTAACTCCGGGGTAGGCATCACCGTTGATCTGGGCAAAACCGGGGCGCAAAACACCGGCTTTAACACGGCAACCTTCACCAACATCGAAGGGATCGTCGGCTCCAGCCATGACGACGTGATCACCGGCAATAGCGGGAACAACACCTTTGAAGGCGGCGGCGGCAACGACACCTTCAACATCGGCAGCGGCGGCCACGATACGTTGCTCTACAAGCTGTTGAACAGTTCGGATGCCACCGGCGGCAACGGCCATGATGTGGTGAACGGCTTCAGCGTGGGGACCTGGGAAGGTACGGCGGACAGCGATCGCATTGACCTTCGCGAGCTGCTGCAGGGCAGCGGCTACGCCGGGGACGCATCGGCGCATTACATTAATGGCGTTGCGCAGCTGGGGGCCGGGGCGGGCAATATCGGGGACTACATCAAAGTGGTGCAGAACGGCAGCAGCACTGAGATTCAAATTGACCGCGACGGCAAGGGCGGCGTCTTTGACCCGACCACGGTAGTCACGCTCAACGGGGTACAAACCGATCTCGCCACGCTGCTGGCTAACCACCAACTGTTAGTTATCTAGCCCTTATTCCGCCGGGCCTTAAGTCCGGCGGAATATCAGCAGTTTAATTTTTATTACCCGGTACAAAACATGTTTATGAAACAAGCCGCGGAAAGGACGACACAGGCGTTTTTTGCCATTTTCGCAGGATGTGAAACACCATGACCTCAACGAATACAAGCTATGAACCCTGGCTGCAGGCCATGCTGGCCGTCGCGCACCACTATCGGCTGGATTTCTCGGAAGAGCACGTCCGCGTGGTGGTTAACCAGGAAAACCAAAGCCCCCAGCAGCTGGTGCTGGAAGATATGGCCCGCCAGCTTGGTTTAGCGATGCGTCATGCCCCGGCGGACGTCTCGCTTATCGACCCGTGGCGCTTGCCGCTGGTGGCCGAGCTTGAGGGGGGCCAGATAGCGGTGGTTACCCATATGGATAATCACGGGCAACTAAGCCTGCAGCTTAGCGGCGATGGCGGTCTGGAGACGGTGATCGCTCGGGATGTGCTGGCCAAAAGGCTAAAAAGCCTGGTTGTGCTGCGCCCGCTGAATTCAATTCCCGATGCGCGCGTCGATGATTACGTGAAGCCCTATCAGAAAAACTGGTTCTGGACGCTGGCGCTGAAAGACTGGAAACGCTACGGCGATATCATGCTGGTGGCGATGGCGGCCAACGTGCTGGCGCTGGCCGGGATGATTTTCTCCATGCAGGTGTATGACCGCGTGGTGCCGTCGCAGTCGGTCCCGACGTTGTGGGTGCTGTTTGGCGGCGTCATGCTGGCTATTCTCTTTGAATTTACTATGCGTATGCTGCGCGTTCATATTGCCGATGTGGTCGGTAAAAGAGCCGACCTGCGCATCTCCGACAGGGTTTTTGCCAGGGCGTTACGCATTAAAAACAGCGCCCGGCCAAAATCTACCGGCTCCTTTATCTCGCAAATTCGCGAGCTGGAGTCTGTGCGCGAGCTGATTACCTCCACCACCATCAGCACCGTATCGGATATCCCGTTCTTCCTGCTGTTTGTTTTTATTCTCTGGCTAATAGGCGGCCCGCTGGTGTTCGTTGTGCTGCTGGCGATCCCGCTGCTGCTGATCCCCGGTTTACTGGTGCAGCGCCCGCTGGCGCACCTTTCGAATGAGGGGATGCGCGAGTCGGCCATTCGCAATGCCACGCTGGTAGAAGCCGTCCAGTCCATCGAAGACATTAAACTGCTGCGCGCCGAACAGCGGTTCCAGAACCAGTGGAACAACACCAACGACGTTGCCGCGGCGGTCGGGATGAAACAGCGCTGGCTGACCAGCCTGCTCATGACCTGGACGCAGGAAGTGCAGTCCATCGTTTACGCCGTGGTGCTGCTCGTCGGCTGTTACCTGGTGATTAACGGCGACATGACCACCGGCGCCCTGGTGGGGACTTCTATTCTGGCCTCACGCACCATCGCGCCGCTGGCGCAGATTTCCGGCGTGCTTTCGCGCTGGCAGCAGGCGAAGGTGGCGCGCAAAGGGCTGGACGACCTGATGCAGCGCCCGCTGGACGATCCTGAACAGGGCAAGAAAGTGCATAAAGCCCACCTGCAGGGGAACTACCAGCTTAACTACGCGGCGTTTTATTACGATGAAGAAGAGAAGGTCAACGATTTGGACATTGCCAGCCTGACGATCCGCGCCGGGGAAAAAATTGCGCTGCTCGGGCGAAACGGTTCGGGTAAAAGCACGCTACTTCAGCTTTTGGCGGGGATGCAAACGCCTCAGCACGGCCAGATTTTGCTGGACGACACCAGTCTCGGGCAAATCGACACTGCCGATTTGAGGCGCGATATGAATCTGCTCAGCCAGCAGGCGCGGCTATTCTTCGGCTCAATACGTGACAACCTCACCATGGGGCGCCCGTTAGCCACGGACGAAGAAATCTACCGGGCGCTGGCGCTAAGCGGGGCGCTGGAATTTGTGCAAAAACAGAAAAACGGCCTCAACTACACGATAAGCGAAGGCGGTAGTGGGCTATCGGGAGGCCAGCGGCAGGCACTTTTGCTGGCCAGAACGCTGATCCTGCAGCCGCAAATCTTATTACTGGATGAACCTACAGCGTGGCTGGATGAAGTCAGCGAGCAGCAGCTTATTCAGCAGCTTGGCCCGTGGCTCGGCAACCGCACGCTGGTGGTGGCCACGCATCGCATCCCAATTTTGCAGTTGGTTAACCGCATCATCGTGCTGGATAACGGCCGCATCGTAATGGACGGTCCACGAGACCAAATCTTACAGCAGCACGGCCTTATGGAAAAAAAAGCTGCCCCTCGCAGAACCGCGACCTTAAAGCCGGCAGGTGACACGGAGGTTCGGGCATGAACGACATCACGCGTTATAACAGCCGACTGAAAGAGCCGGCGCTTCCGCGAGCAAGCCTGGTGGCGTGGGCGCTTGGCGTGATGCTGCTCACTTTTGTTTTGTGGGCAAATTTTTTCACTCTGGACGAAGTGACCACCGGGTCTGGCAAAGTCGTGCCGTCCTCTCGCGAGCAGGTTATTCAGTCCCTGGAAGGCGGCATCCTCTACAAACTGGACGTTCGAGAGGGGGATATTGTAGAGAAGGGCCAGGTCCTTGCGCAGCTTGATCGCACGAAAACCGAGTCTGGCGTGCAGGAGAGTGAATCCAGGCTACATGCGGCGATGGCCACCGCCGCACGGTTGAAGGCAGAAGTGGGCGCCACGCCGCTGGTTTTTCCCGACATGTTACCCGGAGATAGCGAACTTGTTCGCCAGGAAACCGCGCTTTATAACTCGCGCCGGAGCAGCCTTGAAAAAGGCGTTGCCGGATTGCGGGAAGCCATTTCGCTGGTTCAGCGCGAGCTGGCGATGACGCAGCCGCTGGTTAAACAGGGGGCCGCCAGCAGCGTGGAAGTCCTGCGCCTGCAGAGACAAAAAAACGAGCTGGAAAACAAAATTACCGAAATGCAGAACCAGTATTACGTGCGCGCGCGCGAAGAGCTGGCAAAAACTAACGAAGAAATTGAAACCCAGCGGTCAGTGATGCGCGGGCGAGAGGATTCGTTAACCCGGCTCAAATTTACCGCGCCGGTCAGGGCGATAGTGAAGGGCATTGAGGTCACTACGGTGGGCGGCGTCATCCCGCCAAACGGAAAACTCATGACTTTGGTTCCGCTGGACGATCAAATGCTGATTGAGGCAAAAATTTCACCTCGTGACGTGGCGTTTATTCATCCCGGCCAAAAGGCACTGGTGAAAATCACCGCCTATGACTACTCGATTTATGGCGGGTTAAAGGGCATGGTGACCACTATTTCACCGGATACGATTCAGGATGAGGTCAAACGTGATGTTTACTACTATCGGGTTTACATCCGCACCGATGTCAGCCAACTGACAAACAGGGACGGCAAAATGTTTCCGATATTTCCGGGGATGATTGCCACCGTGGATATTAAAACCGGTAGCAAATCGGTACTCGATTATCTGCTGAAACCGCTGAATAAAGCAAAGGAAGCGCTCAGAGAACGATAATCAAAAAAGCCGGCGAAAGCCGGCTTGATGTTGTTTAAAATATCGTCGGGTCGATATCCAGACCGTACATGATAAAGGAAAAATAATATCCAAAATAAGACTCAGCCGTCTCCATAAAGGCTCGGTGTATTTCGAGCTTGCCTTCACTGTCTTCACTGAATAATCCGGCCATAATGCCGCAATTAACAATGCGTCTCAGATGCATTCTCGACACAAAAAGATCTTTGGACGTTTTATTATAATTAGGCTTTAGCCACCAGCGGCCATCATCATCCTGTTTTGCCCCCAGGTATATTCTCAACATAATGATATGCCCGGCATCTTTATCAACAAACATGGCGCTGTTGGGTACCAGTCGACTTAAAATGACTTCGTCAAAAAGAAGGTTGGCGCTGCGCCGGAAAAAATTCGCAAATGTGTTTTCATCCTCCAGGGCGTGAAACGACAGAGCATTTTCCGGTAGCAAAAATTTCAATGAAGGGATGGATATTTGCATATAGCTGCGGGTTTCATTGAGGCCCTTTACGCTCGGCGAATACAGCAGGACCCGGCGGTCGTCCTCACTTTTTTCAAGCGTCATTCTGCCGGTGATGCGCAGGAGCGTGACCAGAGAATTCACGGTGTTCAGGCTGGTCAACCCCATTTTTACGCAAAACTCTTTGATGTCTGCGAGCACCGCCTGGCGGTCACCGTAGTGAAAACAGAGCAGGGCCAGAACCACATGAAAGCGCGAGCTTTGCAGAATGGTTTTATAAAAAAGAGGTTGTTTTTTATAGGTGATTAGCAGGTGATCATAATGATGCTGTATGGCTTCTCGAAAACGAGGATGTTTTTTAACTTGTTGGCTGTATTTTTCGATGGTGTCTTGAAGTTTGTGTCGTGTCATATTGTTTTTTCTCGGTATTCAGCTATGGCGCAAATGCCCCATAAAACGACTGCTAAAGGCAGAGATAAAATACACGTTATACGTGCTTTTTATAGGGTGATGGCAAGTTCAATTCGTTTTAGAGTATATCATTTGTAGTTTGAAATAAAAAACATCATCCTGATTTTTCTTGTTTTTGATTTTTTATTAACTAAAAGTGCTTAATTTCCTCATTTGGTTTTTTCTACTTTCTGCGGAAATAATACTTCCGTGTAGAGGAAATATTATTGCTTTGCTGCGTGGGTATGTATTGGGTGAAAAACAAGCGAGCGGGAGGTTGCAGCGGAGACCGGAATGTCTTTCCATTATCAATATCATGTTATATTGTAAGTTACATGATATGGCGGTTTTTACTTAGTTTTCATTCACGGATCGCCGATGTTAGACCCGGATCCCTTCAGAAGGTGAAATCATGACCGACACAAATGATATTTTTAATGCAGAGTTTTCCCGCCAGTACGATGCCAGCAGCGAACGTCTGAAAGACATCTCTAACAACCTGTACGCCTTACTGTCTCTGCTTCTCAGGGATCTTCGGGCGGAGGCGAAAGTGCTTTGCGTTGGCGTAGGTACCGGCACCGAAATCGTCCGGCTGGGAAAGCAGCATCCCGAGTGGCGTTTTACCGGGGTCGATCCTTCCCCCGATATGCTGGCCGTCTGCGCAGAGAAGCTCGAGCGGGAAGGGCTGCGCGACCGCTGCAGGCTGATTGAAGGTCACGTCAAAGACGTTCCCGAACAGGATAAATTTGATGCTGCACTCTGTTTGCTGGTCGCGCATTTTATTCAACATCCGCAGCGGGATGGGATCTACCGGCAGATTGGAGACAGGCTTAAACCAGCCGGGCAGCTGATTACCGCTGAAATAGCGGGAGATATGGCGGATCCCGATTTTGACGGACAATTAAGAAACTGGGTCGCGCTGCAGCAGGCTTATACCCAACGGCAGAGGGATATTTCTGAGGTGAAAGCTGAGCTCAACCAGCGGTTGCTTTTGTTGCCGCCAGCCCAAACCGAGGCGCTGCTGCGCGAAGCAGGATTTGCCAGCGCAACGTCATTCTTCCAGTCGCTGCTGATTCACGGCTGGCAGGCAATCAGATCTTAGTCTTAACTTAGTCTTAAATAAACGGCGCGCTGAAGTCGCGTGCCGCAATTCATTTATTTACTGCTCATTTCCGCTGACTTAGGAAGCGTTGGCGTTTCGTTAAAGGAATTCCATGGTTTAAGCAGGGCATGCACCCACCTGGTGGACATAATTGGCCACTTTTTAGTACTTTCGCAGTGAATAAAAACTTCGGTTTCAGATTGCTTTTAGTCAGGCTGACATCTTAATTAATGTGTTATATATGGCGTTTTATCTCACGGTTCAATACTCTTCACAGTTCGCTTGAATTAAATAAGCCGAGGAGTATCATGAGTTTTTTTAAAAAGAACGTGTCACAGCAGCAAGGGAATTTAAATCTGGTGGATTTGAAAAAAAATTTGCAGATAAATTTAAATCCTGATAATGCAAAACCAGTAGTTCACTATAAAACATTTTTTCTTGAAATAATTAAATGCTTTAAAGACTCACATGGATATGTCAGTGACTTTTTGGGTACGGGTGAACCCGGGATTATGGTTCATGGTAATATGAATGGAAAGTTAAATATTGTTACCGATGGAATTAGAGTAGTTGGTGCTGGCGTGCGCAGCACCCATTTTACGCCCAGGGAGTTCTATTATTATCTTATTCGCAGGCACTCACTGGACTTAGCCAAAGATAAAAGACCTTTGCATTTAGTTGCTTGTTATTCGGGGGCGGCTGAACCGGCCTCAGGCAAGCTCAGTGTAGCACAAGAGTTGGCTAATATTACGCAAAGAAAAATATGGGCATATGGTGAGTTTGAGGAAGTATATTTTGTTCTTGGCGGGCTGCCACACATCGTAAATAAAGTAGGTGCTATTCGTAATGCAAAGGGAGTGCGCCTAAAGCCTAAATTGATTGAACCCGATCGTCATTATTACCTGAGATGAAAGAGATAAATAATCTCAATATATAAATTATTATTTAAACAATGGCGCACCGAAATGGTGCGCCGTAAATTGTACTATTTACTCGCTGTATTCTCTGATTTCACAAGCGTTGGCGTTTCGTTAAAGAAATTCCACGGCTTCAGCAGGGCATGTACCCACTCGGTCGGCATGATGGGCCACTCTTCGGCGCGGGCGATATGCGTGGTGCCGGTGGTTAGCCAGACCACGTTGTCCGTGTTTTCAAGCGACTGATTGTCTTTGCTGTATGCACCTAAACCGGTGTCGTGTGCGGAGCGGTTCGGGTATTTCCCTTCGGAATAGCGCTCATCCGGGTTGTAGCGGGTCACCCACAGCTGCTTATCCATAAAGCTCAGGCGATGATAAATCCACTCGTCCGGGGCAAACTTCGCGCCGGTGGCGACCGGGTGAGTCCCGCCCGCGTAGGGGATCAGTTGGTAGGACACCGGGTTGCCCATGCGGTTTTCTTTGTTCGGATTGCTCAGCAGGCGGACAGTGCCAGGGTCAAATTTCTGCGCGGCGTCCTGCTCGTTTTTGATGTCGTATTCATTCGTTTGCATGGTGCTGGTGCGTGGGCCGCCGCTGGTATTTGTCTTCACCACCGGGTCAATCGCGGTCAGGCTGTTGTTTTCGCCGTCCACGTCCAGGTCCAGGCGGAAGTTGTAGATGTGCTGATGCGTTGTGCCGACAATATTATGGTCGATCAGCGTCCCGTACCGGGTATCTTCCTTGGCGGTGGCATCATGCATGGTTTTGGCCTTCACGCCTTTGACCGCCTCAATACCGGTCGCGCCTGCATCAATGCCAATGGTGCCGTTCTGATGGAAGACCCAGTCAAAGATGTAGTCGTAGTTGCCGACGGTGCTGATCCAGCGGATCACCAGCTCACGGCGTTCGCTGCTAACGTTCGGCTGCCCCATTTCCTGATGTTTGTATTCCGGCCCGGCGTAACGCTCGAAAATAGCGATAGCTCGCGGAATGGTGGTGGGTTTACCAGTGTAATCGGCCAGGGTTTCGTCCAGCAGAACCGCGTTAGCCGGCGCATCTTTGCCGCGCACGATAGGGGACGTGAGCGTGCCCATGCCGTAATCTCCTGCGTCGAGATACGCTTTAAAATACCAGCCGATGTCCGGGTCGCCATACGGCACAATCATCCCGCCGAGCGATCCTTCATACATGATCTTCCGTTTAGTGCCGTTGTCGGTGTAAGTCACGGTGGAAATAATCGGGCCAACGCGGGAATTCAGGCGCAGGTGCAAATCCCAGTTTTGCCAGTGAATCGTGTCGCCGGTAATGGTGTAGTTTTTTCCTTCCGGCTCAATGATATCCAGCGGCTTGAGGTTGGCGGCCTGCCGGTCGCGGCCATCATAAGGGCGGGGCGTCATCGGCACAGGAATGACCGGGCCTTCCTCAATTTTGATGATTTTTTTCTGCTCGAGATCCACCACCGCGACCAGGTTTTCAATCGGATGCGCCCAGTAGTTGCCGTCGCCAACGTCAAGGTAGCTCACCACTTTCAGCAGGCGCTGATCCTGCTTCAGGCCGTCTTTACCGTCGAAATAGCCGACCGTCAACGGCGTTGTGACGACCTTCGACGGATCGCTGATACCGCGTTTTTTCACCGCTTCCGCGAATTCTTTGCTGTTGTTGATGATTGACTGCACGCTGGCAAAATCGTCCAGCAGCACCATGCCCTGTGCGCCTTCGATAGGTTTCCAGCTCTTAACTACCCCGGCGGCCAGATCCACCGTGGCTTCAATAATATGGCGGCCATCCAGCATGATGACGTCCGCCTCGCGTGGTTGGCTGACGCTGGTGCCGTCCATCACAAACTTCCAGACTTGTTCTTTAGGCGGCTCGCGTAGTGAGATTTCGGTAAAGCGAATAGTCGGCTTGTAGTCAGCCGCGTCTTTGATTATCTCCACCGTTTTATTAATTTCGTCGGCGCTCAGAGAGTTCAGCGGGTGCGGCTTCTTCTCGACGGCAAAGGTTTGATCCAGCCCGGACTGGAAGACTTCATTGATAAACCCTTCGGAGATAAACGCCGTTTTGCCTTTAAAGATCACCGGCACTTCAAGCTTCAGCGTTTTGCCGTTAACGATGGCGGAGGTGGCATTAGGCTTCACCTTCACATAGGCACCGTCTTTCACGAGGGTGAACATCTGCGCGTAATCGTCCCACTGGACGTCGGCGCCAAAATCCGTCAGCGTTTTTTGCATCGGCACCATATGTGCCTCGCCGCCGTGGGCAAAAGCGGGGGCGTTAATCCCCGCCGAAGTCAGGAGCGCAATAGCCAGCGCCAGCGCTTTTTTTCCAGTTTTCATTGTCATCGCTTTCTCACCTTACAAGTGCGTTGTGTTGTTATGTGCGTGCTGGATAAAGACTGTCGGATTCAACATAACAACTTCCGCCAGAGCTTCCCTTGTGCTCCCTGCCAAGTGTTTTGCTGTGGTTGCCAGAATGCGGAATTGGGGAGGATTGTGACTCCGGGTCGATGAGCGTCGGGCTAAATCCAGCCCTCACCCCGGCCCTCTCCCAGAGGGAGAGGGGGAAGGCAACCTGCGGGGATTTGTTTCTTCCCTCTCCCTCCGTGGCAGAGAGGGAAACGATGGGACTCGTTATTTATTCCCTCTCCCTGCCAGGGAGAGGGTTAGGGTGAGGGTAAAAACCAGACGCGATGCCTGACCGTACTCACGTTTAAGGCCTAACAGGCAACATCACCGTGCAGACGGGCCACCAGCGTCAGGATCGAGTAGCGCGCAACAATCTGCTGATGCTGGTTGGTGATATCCACCGCCCATTCCACCACGCCAACCGGCTTATCTTCCGCCGTCTTCTGCGGCTTGGCGGTTTTGCGTTTGCAGGTCAGGCGCACCTGAATGGTATCGTCGATTTTTACCGGCTCGATAAAGCGCAGGTTTTCCATGCCGTAGTTGGCAATCACCGGCCCGACGCCTGGGTCAACAAACAGCCCGGCGGCGGCAGACACCACAAAGTAACCGTGCGCGACGCGCTCGCCGAAGAACGACTCCGCCGCGCCAATTTTGTCGGTATGGGCGTAGAACCGGTCGCCGCTCAGGTTGGCGAAGTTGGTGATATCAGCTTCGGTTACGGTGCGGCGGGCGGTCAGAATACTTTCCCCGATGCGCAGCTCCTCAAAATGCTTGCGGAATGGATGCACGGCGTCCTCGTGTACTTTAGCGCCGTAGTTCCATTGCCCGCTAACGGCGGCGAGCATCGTCGGGCTGCCCTGAATGGCGGTGCGCTGCATATAGTGCTTCACCGCCCGCAGGCCGCCGAGTTCTTCCCCGCCGCCCGCGCGGCCTGGGCCGCCGTGCACCAGCATTGGCAGCGGAGAACCGTGCCCGGTGGATTCCACTGCAGACTCCTGGTTCAGCACCTGAATGCGCCCGTGAGCGCGGGCCGCGCCGAGAATAAAGTGACGTGCCGTTTGCTCATCGGCGGTCACCAGCGTCCCCGCCAGGCTGCCCTGACCGGCGCGAGCCAGCGCCATGGCATGTTCGGCATCCCGGTATGGCATCACGGTCGCTACCGGGCCGAAGGCCTCAAGCTCATGCACCGCAGGCGTTTCGTCAGGCTGTTGGCAAAGCAGCAGGGTTGGCGGGAAGAACGCGCCCGGCTGTGCAGTATCGGCCTTGCCGCCCAGCAGGACATCACAGCCGGCGGCAACCAGTTGGTCGACTTTCCGCTGCACGTCATCCCGCTGCTCAAGGCTGACCAGCGCCCCCATGCGCACGCCTTCCAGTGCCGGGTCGCCGGGCTGTATTTTTTCCAGTTTCGCTTTCAGCGCTTCAATCACCGAACCCAGCCGGCTTTGCGGCACGATAATCCGGCGAATGGCGGTGCATTTTTGCCCGGCTTTGGCGGTCATCTCGCGCACGACTTCCCGCACGAACAGCGCAAATTCAGGTTGTTCAGGCGTGACATCTTCCGCCAGTACGCAGCAGTTCAGCGAGTCGGCTTCCATGGTGAAGGGAATTGATCGGGCAACGATATTTGAGTGACAACGTAACTTCTGGCCGGTGCTGGCCGAGCCGGTGAACGTCACCACGTCCTGCTCATCCAGCTGCTCAAACAGATCGCCCACGCCGCCGCAGATCAGGCTTATCGCTCCGTCAGGCACCAGCCCTGATTCCACAATCGCTTTCACCATCACCTGAGTTAACTGCGCGCTCGCCGTGCCGGGCTTGATAATCGCGGGCATCCCGGCCAGCCAGGTTGGGGCCAGTTTCTCGAGCATTCCCCAGCAGGGGAAGTTAAAGGCGTTGATGTGCAGCGCTACGCCTGACTTCGAAGTGAGTACGTGGCGGGCCGCGAATCCCCCCTGTCTGGACAGCGGCATCAATTCGTCTTCCGGCCACAGCGTGTCGTCCGGCAGCTCGCGGTTGCCCATTCCGGCGTAGGCAAACAGCGTGCTGATGCCGCCTTCAATATCTACCCAGCTGTCGGCGCGGGTGGCACCGGTCTGGTAAGAGACCTGGTAAAACGCTTCTTTCTGCGCCAGCAGGTGCTTAGCCACCGCTTTTAACATCGCGGCACGCTGAATAAACGTCATCGCCTGCAGCGCTTTGCCACCTTGCGCAATGGCGAAGCGCTTTGCCGCCGCCATATCCGCTCCTTCGCTGGTCACCTGCCACAGCGGTTCGCCGCTAACGGCATGAAAAATAGTTCTTTCTTTTCCCTGGCCGCTAAACCACGTCCCGGACAGATAGCTGGTTAACTGTTGCATCTCATTCTCCATTACATACTGCATTTAATCATTACAGTGTTTGTTTTATGAATCATAAAAATCAAGCTGTAATTTAATAAATTGTTAACATTGTGATGGGTTGTGTTTTTTATTATTGATTTATATCAATGATAAATATCATTTTTACGATATTTAGCGTGATAAGCCTCACAAACATGCGGTGTAATCTTTGCGATCTTCGTTAACTTATCTGTAACTTTTAATCATGAAGTGATTCGCAATATCGCAGCTTATTGAGTTAAATTGAATCATAAGGTGATGCCGTGACAGAACAAGAACGCTTTGATGAGCGCATCCAGCAGGAAACCGCCATCGAACCACAGGACTGGATGCCGGAGGCTTACCGCAAAACGCTGATCCGCCAGATAGGCCAGCATGCGCACTCGGAAATCGTCGGCATGCTGCCGGAAGGTAACTGGATAACTCGCGCCCCCAGCCTGCGCCGCAAGGCCATTCTGCTGGCCAAAGTGCAGGATGAAGCCGGGCACGGGTTGTACCTCTACAGCGCGGCGGAAACCCTGGGCTGCGCCCGGGAAGATATCTACCAGAAGATGCTGGACGGCAAGATGAAATACTCCTCCATCTTTAACTACCCGACGCTCAACTGGGCCGACATCGGCGTGATTGGCTGGCTGGTGGACGGGGCCGCCATCGTTAACCAGGTTGCGCTGTGCCGGACCTCCTATGGCCCGTACGCCCGGGCGATGGTGAAAATTTGCAAAGAAGAAAGCTTCCACCAGCGGCAGGGATTTGAAGCCTGCACCGTGCTGGCGAACGGCAGCCCCGAACAGCGCCAGATGCTGCAGGACGCCATTAACCGCTTCTGGTGGCCGGCGCTGATGATGTTTGGACCCAACGACGACAACTCGCCGAACAGCGCCCAAAGCCTCGCCTGGAAAATCAAACGCTTCGGCAATGACGAGCTGCGCCAGCGCTTTGTCGACAATACCGTGCCGCAGGTTGAGCTGCTGGGCATGACCGTGCCGGATCCCGATCTGTATCGCGATGAGGCCACGGGGCATTACCGATTTGGCGACATCGACTGGCAGGAATTCAACGAAGTGGTGGCCGGGCGCGGCTTATGCAACGAAGAGCGCCTCGCCGCCAAGCGCAAAGCCTGGGAAGAGGGGGCATGGGTGCGCGAAGCCGCCCTTGCGTATGCCGAAAAACAACAGGCCCGCACCGCCGCCTGAAGGAGTAAGAGATGAGCAAAATTTACTGGCCGCTGTATGAAGTCTTTATTCGCAATAAAAAAGGACTGTCCCATCGCCACGTTGGCAGCCTGCACGCCGCCGACGACCAGATGGCGCTGGAAAACGCGCGCGACGCCTACACCCGCCGCAGCGAAGGCTGCTCCATCTGGGTCGTGAAAGCGAGCGAAATCGTCGCCTCCCAGCCGGAAGAGCGCCCGGAATTTTTCGACCCGGCAGACAGCAAAGTCTACCGCCACCCAACGTTTTACACGCTGCCTGACGGCATCGAGCACATGTGAGGCCGCCAATGACACTCGATCCTGTAGCGACCTACAGCCTGCGTCTCGCCGACACCTGCCTTGTGCTGGCACAGCGCCTGAGCGCCTGGTGCGGCCATGCGCCGGAGCTGGAGATTGATCTGGCGCTGGCCAACATTGGCCTCGACCTGCTCGGCCAGGCGCGCAACTTCCTGACCTACGCCGCCGAACGCGAAGGCGAGCACCTCGACGAAGACAGGCTGGCCTTTGGCCGCGACGAACGCGAGTACCGCAATCTGCTGCTGGCGGAACAGCCCAACGGTGATTTCGCCGAAACGCTGGTGCGTCAGTACCTGCTGGACGCGTGGCACGTCTCGCTGTTCAGCCGCCTGGTAGAAAGCAAAGATCCGCAGCTGGCGGCCATCGCAGCCAAAGCCATTAAAGAAGTGCGCTATCACCTGCGCTTCAGCCGTGGCTGGCTGGTTCGCCTGGGCAACGGCACTGAGCTTTCGCAGGCAAAAACGCAAAGTGCTTTAAACAAACTATGGCGCTTCAGCGGCGAAATGTTCGTTGCCGACGAGCTGGAAACCATGCTGGCGGAGCAGGGCATCGCCGTCGACCCGCTTAGCCTCAAGGCCGAATGGCTGCAGGAAGTGACCGCCGGACTGAGCGATGCCTCGCTGCAGGCGCCGGCAGAGCAGCCATACCGCACCGGCGGTAAGCAAGGCTTACACACCGAACACCTCGGCCCGCTGCTGGCTGAAATGCAGTACCTGCAGCGCGCTTACCCGAACCAGCAGTGGTAAGGAGGAGAGGATGCAAACCGCCACGCTTCAGCCCGCTGCCGTCCGCGATGTCTGGCGTCTGCTGAGTGAAATCAGTGACCCGGAAATCCCGGTGCTGACCATCACTGACCTCGGGATGGTGCGCAGCGTCGAGCACCGCCCGGACGGCTGGCATATCGGTTTTACGCCAACCTATTCCGGCTGCCCGGCCACTGAATTTTTGCTGGCCGCCATCCGGGAAGCGTTGGAAGCCGCAAAGCTGAGCCCGGTGCACATCAGGCAGGTTTTGCATCCCGCCTGGACGACGGACTGGATGTCGCCGGAGGCTAAAACCCGGCTGCGCGAATACGGCATCAGCCCGCCGCAGGGACATGCCTGCCACGCGACGGTCGCCGCCCAGGTGACTTGCCCACGCTGCGGGAGCGAACACACGTCGCTCATCAGTGAATTCGGATCCACGGCCTGTAAAGCGCTTTACCGCTGCGACAGCTGCCGGGAACCCTTTGATTACTTTAAATGTATTTGAGGATGCCATGACAACGTTTCATTCCCTGAAAGTGGCACGCATCGAACCCGAAACCGCAGAGGCGGTAGCGATTACCTTTGCGGTGCCGGACGCGCTGCGCGGGCAGTATCGCTTTCGTCCAGGGCAGCATTTAACGCTGAAAGCCCGGCTGGGCGGGGAAGAGCTGCGCCGCTGCTACTCTATTTGCCGCTCTGAGGATCCCGGCGAAATCTGCGTGGCGGTAAAAGCCATTGAAGGCGGCCGTTTTTCACAATATGCGGTCAGCGATTTAACCGCTGGGATGTCGATCGAGGTGATGGTGCCGCAGGGAACGTTTGGCTACCAGCCGGAAGCGGAAACCCGCGGCAACTATCTGGCGCTCGCCGTTGGCTCCGGCATCACGCCGATGCTGGCCATTATCGGCGCCACGCTCGCCACCGAGCCAGAAAGCAGCATGACCCTGGTTTACGGCAACCGCAGCAGCGCCAGCATGATGTTCCGCCAGGCACTGGCCGACCTGAAAGATCGCTACCCGCAGCGCCTGCAGCTGATTTACCTGTTCAGTCAGGAAAGGTCGGACAGCGACCTGCTCAGCGGCCGGCTGGACGGCGAAAAACTGAAGCAGCTTGGCGACCACCTATTGGACGTCAAAGGCTTTGACCGCACGTTTATCTGCGGCCCGCAAAGCATGATGCAGGCCACCGAAACCGCGCTGAAAGAGATGGGCGTCGCGCCTCAGGATATCTACCTCGAACATTTCAACACGCCGGGTATTGCGCCGGGTGCCCGTTCCCGCGCTCAGGCGGCAGGTAAAACCGTTACCCTGCGCCAGGACGGCGTAGATCGCCAGATTACCCTGACCGCCGGGGACGAAAGCATTCTCGACGCGGCCCTGCGCCAGGGCGCGGATCTGCCGTATGCCTGCAAAGGCGGCGTCTGCGCCACCTGCCGCTGCAAGGTGCTGCAGGGCGAAGTGGAAATGGGCGTCAACTACAGCCTGGAGCCGGATCAGCTGGCCGCAGGCTACGTCCTGAGCTGTCAGGCGCTGCCGAAGGGCGACGACGTGGTGCTCGACTTTGACGCGCAGGGGTTGTGATGAGCGAACTTCTTAGCCAGCAAAACGGCCGGGTGTTAACCCTGACGCTGAACCGCCCGCAGGCGCGGAACGCGCTCAACAACGCGCTGCTGACGTTGATTGCCGAAGCGCTCGAAGCTGCGCAGCAGGACGCCGCCATTGGTGCCGTCGTCATTACCGGCAACGAACGTTTTTTTGCTGCCGGAGCCGATCTCAAAGAGATGGCCAGCCGGGATATGCCCGCCACGCTCAACGACCCCCGGCCACAGCTTTGGGCTCGTCTCGAGCGTTTCCCTAAACCCCTGATCGCTGCCGTGAACGGCTATGCGCTCGGGGCTGGCTGCGAGCTGGCGCTGCTGAGCGACATCATCGTGGCCGGGGATAACGCGCGCTTCGGCCTGCCGGAAATTACGCTGGGGATTATGCCCGGCGCGGGCGGCACGCAGCGGCTTATTCGTAGCGTAGGCAAAGCGCTGGCTTACCGCATGGTGCTGAGCGGCGAAGCTATCGACGCGGATCGGGCTTTACGTGCCGGGCTGGTCGCCGAAGTGCATCCCGCAGCCCTGACGCTGGAATACGCCCAGAAGCTTGCCGCCGGTATTGCCCGTCATGCGCCGCTGGCGCTGCAGGCCGCCAAAAATGCGCTTCAACAGGCACAGAACACGGGCCTGAGCCAGGGGCTGCTGCAGGAACGCCAGCTGTTTACGCTGCTCGCCGCCACCGAAGATCGTCGGGAAGGCCTCGCCGCTTTCCTGGAAAAACGACCTGCTGAATTCAAAGGACGTTAATCATGAGTTTTATTGTCAGCGATGTGCAAAACGGGGTGATGACCCTGACCCTCAACCGCCCGGAGCGGCTGAACAGCTTCAACGACGAAATGCATCGCCAACTGGCGGAAATTCTCACCCAGGCCGAGCGGGACGAAACCATCCGCTGCCTGCTAATCACTGGCGCAGGACGCGGCTTCTGTGCCGGGCAGGACCTCAACGATCGCAACGTTGACCCAAGCGGTGACGCCCCGGACCTCGGCTACTCGGTTGAAACGTTTTATAACCCTCTGCTGCGCCGCCTGGCGAAATTGCCGAAGCCGGTGATTGCGGCGGTTAACGGCGTGGCGGCGGGAGCCGGGGCTACGCTGGCGCTGGGCTGCGACATGGTTATCGCCGCGCGTTCAGCAAAATTTATTATGTCTTTCAGCAAGCTGGGGCTGGTGCCCGACTGCGGCGGCACCTGGTTCTTGCCTCGCCTGACCGGGCGGGCGCGTGCCATGGGGCTGGCGTTACTTGGCGACACGCTAACCGCCGAACAGGCGCACGACTGGGGCATGATTTGGCAGGTCGTGGACGACGAGCAGCTCAGCGATACCGCCCGCCAGCTGGCCCAGCACTTTGCCACCCAGCCGACCTTTGGCCTGGGGCTTATCAAGCAGGCGCTTTACGCCTCGGAAATCAACACCCTGGACGCCCAGCTCGACCTGGAGCGCGACTATCAGCGCCTGGCTGGCCGCAGCGAAGATTACCGCGAAGGGGTGTCTGCTTTTCTGGCGAAGCGCCCGGCCACCTTTAAGGGGAAATAAGTATGTTAACTCCTGAGGCCGTGATTGCGGTGATTGGCAGCGGCACCATGGGCGCAGGTATTGCCCAGGTGGCCGCCAGCGCGGGTCATCCGGTGTGGCTGTACGACATTCAGCCCGGCGCAGCAAAGCGTGCGATAGACGGCATTGATACCGTACTCAGCGCCCGCGTAGGCAAAGGCAAACTTGACGAGGCGCTCCGTCAGTCAACGCTTGCCCGGCTGCATCCGGCAGAAACATTGGCAGATTTGGCTCAGGCCGCGCTGGTGATTGAGGCTGCCGCCGAACAAATTGACGTCAAGCAGGCCATCTTCCGCGATTTAGCGGCGGTCTGCGGGGCTGAGACCGTCTTTGCCAGCAATACCTCATCCATTTCTATCACCGCCATCGCCAGCGGCATCAGCCACCCGGCGCGCGTGGTCGGACTGCATTTCTTTAACCCTGCGTCGGTGATGAAACTGGTCGAAGTGGTCAGCGGCCTGGAAACCTCGCCGGAGATCGCCGAGCGGCTTTGCGAGCTGGCTCTGCGCTGGGGAAAACAGCCGGTGCGTTGCCATTCCACGCCGGGCTTTATCGTTAACCGCGTGGCACGGCCTTTTTATGCCGAAGCCTGGCGCGCGCTGGAGGAGCAGGTTGCCCCGGCGGCGGCTATCGATGCCGCGTTACGCGACGGGGCGGGCTTCCCGATGGGGCCGCTGGCGTTAACGGATCTGATAGGTCAGGACGTCAACTTCGCCGTCACCTGCTCGGTGTTTAACGCCTTTTGGCAGGAGCGTCGTTTCCTGCCTTCTCTCACCCAGCAGGAACTGGTGCTTGGCAAGCGGCTGGGCAAGAAAACCGGGCAGGGCGTCTACCGCTGGCCGCTTGAGGTGAAACCGGAGTATCAGCCTAAAGTGCCTGCCGAACTGGCGGCTAAACAGGTCGCTCAGGTCGGCAAAACTCTTGAAATCGACGACATCGCCGTTTCCATAACCAGCGGTATTACGGCCACCGCCATGTCGGCCGAGCTGAAACGCCCGGTAGTGCTGCGGGACAGACTCGCCGAGTCTTCGCTGGAAGTGTTAGCGCCGTCGGCTTCGGTCACGCCTCAGCAGTTGGCGAAGGTCACCCATTACTTCCAGCAGCAGGGCAAACAGGTGCTGGTGATTAACGACTATCCCGGCATGCTGGCCTGGCGCACCGTGGCGATGCTCGCCAACGAGGCGCTGGACGCGCTGCAAAAAGGCGTGGCCGCTGAAGCCGACATCGATACCGCCATGCAGCTCGGCGTGAACTATCCGCACGGGCCGCTGGCCTGGGGAGCCCGGCTGGGCTGGCAAAACATCCTCACGCTGCTGGAAAATCTGCAGCGCCATTACGGCGAAGAACGCTACCGCCCGACCTCTTTACTGCGCCAGCGCGCGCTGCTGGAGAACCAACATGAGCACTAACGCCTGGGATAACGCCCGCGTGATGTACGCGCGGGACAACTGCGCCAGACAGATGGGCATTGAAGTGGTTGAGATGGGCGACGGTTTTGCGCTGCTCACCATGACCATCACTGAGGCCATGCTTAACGGGCACCAGACCTGCCACGGCGGGCAGTTGTTTACGCTCGCCGACACCGCTTTTGCCTACGCCTGCAACAGCCAGGGGCTGGCGGCGGTAGCCTCCGGCTGCAGCATTGAATTTCTGCGTCCCGGCAAGGCAGGGGACCGGCTTAAAGCGGTGGCTCGGGTGCGCCAGCAGGGGCGGCAGACGGGCGTCTACGACATCGAGATCATTAATCAGGACGAGAAGACGCTGGCGCTGTTTCGCGGCCGCGCCCATCGCATCGGGACGACGGTTTCAGGAGAAAAATTATGAGTCAGGCTTTTATTTGCGATGGGGTACGCACCCCGATTGGCCGCTACGGCGGCGCGCTTGCGAGCGTGCGTGCGGATGACCTGGCCGCGCTGCCGCTAAAAGCGCTATTGGCACGCTATCCCACTCTCGACTGGAGCGCCGTAGACGACGTGATTTTTGGCTGCGCGAACCAGGCCGGGGAGGATAACCGCGACGTGGCGCGCATGGCGACGCTGCTGGCCGGTTTACCACAGACTGTGCCGGGCACCACGATCAACCGCCTGTGCGGCTCCGGGCTGGATGCCGTGGGCTTTGCGGCTCGCGCCATCAAAGCCGGTGACGCTCAGCTCATGCTGGCAGGTGGGGTGGAATCCATGTCTCGGGCACCGTTTGTGATGGGCAAAGCCAGCTCGCCGTTCCAGCGCCAGGCCGAGATGTTTGACACCACCATTGGCTGGCGTTTTGTGAACCCGCTCATGGCAGCGCAATTTGGTACTGACAGCATGCCGGAAACGGCAGAGAATGTAGCGGAATTGTTAAAAATAAGCCGTGAAGACCAGGACCGGTTTGCGTTTCGCAGCCAGCAGCGTACCGCTCTCGCGCAGCAGACAGGCATTCTGGCTGAAGAGATTGTGCCGGTCACGCTAAGCGGTCGCAAAGGCGCGGTGACGGAAGTAAGGGAAGACGAGCACCCGCGTGCGGAAACCACGCTTGAACAGCTGGCGGCGCTAAAAACGCCGTTCCGCGCGAACGGCGTCGTGACGGCGGGCAATGCTTCCGGCGTGAACGACGGGGCGGCAGCGCTGCTTATCGCCAGCGAAGCCGCCGCGCTGCAGCACGGCCTGGCGCCTAAGGCGCGCATTGTCGCGATGGCGACGGCGGGCGTGGAGCCTCGCCTGATGGGGCTGGGGCCGGTGCCTGCGGTTCGTAAAGTGCTGGAGATGACCGGATTAAGCATCCACGACATGGATCTGATTGAACTCAACGAAGCCTTCGCCGCGCAGGCGCTCGGCGTGCTTCGCCAACTGGGGCTCCCGGATGATGCCCCGCATGTGAATCCTAACGGCGGCGCGATTGCCCTGGGACACCCGCTGGGGATGAGCGGTGCCAGACTGGCGTTAACGGCCAGCCTGGAGCTGCACCGGCACGGCGGGCGGTATGCCCTTTGCACCATGTGTATCGGTGTGGGTCAGGGCATTGCCCTGGTCCTTGAGCGTGTGAGCTAGTCAAACCTGCGAGTACCCTAATAATGATAACCTCTGAAACTAAGCTGGAACCGATTGAAACCGCATCGCTGGATGAACTTCAGGCCCTGCAGACGCAGCGCCTGAAATGGACGCTGAACCATGCCTACAGCAACGTCCCGATGTATAAGCGCAAATTTGACGCCGTGGGCGTGCACCCTGACGATTTTAAAGAGCTGAAAGATATTCGCCTGTTCCCGTGCACCACCAAGCAGGATCTACGCGATAACTATCCTTTTGACACGTTCGCCGTGCCGATGGAGCAGGTAGTTCGCATTCATGCCTCCTCCGGCACCACGGGCAAACCTACCGTTGTGGGCTACACCCAAAACGACATTGATACCTGGGCTAACCTCGTGGCGCGATCGCTGCGTGCCGCAGGCGGAACGCCAAAGGATAAAATTCACGTCTCCTACGGCTACGGGTTGTTTACCGGCGGGCTGGGGGCGCACTACGGCGCAGAGCGCCTCGGGGCGACAGTGATCCCGATGTCCGGCGGCCAGACGGAAAAACAGGCGCAGCTGATCCGTGATTTTAAACCGGACATGATCATGGTCACGCCGTCCTGGTGCCTGAACCTGATTGAAGAGCTGGAACGGCAGATGGGCGGCGACGCCAGCGGCTGCTCGCTCCGCGTCGGGGTCTTTGGTGCGGAGCCGTGGACCAAAGCGATGCGGGCGGAAATCGAACGTCGCTTGGGCATTACCGCGCTGGACATCTACGGCCTGTCGGAAGTGATGGGGCCGGGCGTGGCAATGGAATGCCTGGAATCCCGGGATGGCCCGACGATTTGGGAAGACCATTTCTACCCGGAAATCGTTGACCCGCAGAGCGGTGTTCCGCTGGACGACGGCGAGCACGGCGAACTGCTGTTCACCACGCTGACCAAAGAGGCGCTGCCGGTGATCCGCTACCGTACCCGCGATTTAACGCGCCTGCTGCCGGGCAGCGCTCGTACCATGCGCCGAATGGATCAGATAACCGGCCGTTCAGACGATATGCTGATTATCCGGGGCGTGAATGTGTTCCCGTCCCAGCTGGAAGAGGAGATCCTGAAATTCCAGCACCTGGCGCCGCATTATCAGCTGGAGGTGCATCGTCGCGGGCACCTGGATACCCTGGCGATCAAGGTGGAACTGAAGGAAAGCAGCCTGTATCTCAGCCACGAACAGCGCTGCGCGGTTTGCCATGAGCTGCGCCACCGCATTAAGTCGATGGTGGGGATTTCAACGGATATCACCATCGTGAACTGCGGCAGCCTGCCGCGTTCAGAAGGAAAAGCTATCCGGGTGTGCGATCTTCGTCAGGCGGCGAATCATTAATCATCCGTGACGGTTTCACTTAAGCGTGCCGGTGGATCATATTTCCCCGGCACGTTTGCCTGCCTGCAATCAGTTATACGGCTCGCCCAGGGTCAGCATCAGACGGTTGGCCCATGCGAAAAAGGCCGTGGACTGCACCAAATCCAACAACTCAAGCTCGCTTAATCCCAGTTCCCTCAGGGCATGTATCTGTTGCGCATTGGCGCTTGCCGGAGTGGCGGATAATGCCGCCGAAAAATTAATTTCTGCCTGCCAGCGAGGGGATTGCCCGTCGCCCAGCGCCCCACCAGGTTCGATGGCCAGTAGACGTTCAATCGCTTCGTTATGTTTTGACAGCTGGCTGGCCTTGCGGGCGTGCACGGAGGCGCAGTAAATGCAGCCGTTGATCTTGCTGGCAACCGTGGCGGCAAGTTCGCGCTCGGCGCGGGGCAAACCGCCCGGCGTATAGAAAATGCCTTTATCGGTGAGCGTGCGTTGTTCCAGCACCGGCAGATTGCGGCCCAGCAGGCGGAAATAATCCGAGTCCTGGTGCCCAAAACGTTTCAGGGTTTCCTGCTGTTCCGGGGCGAATTCCGCGTAAGGCAGGGCGGCTATCCAGGGTTCCCAGTTAAGCTCGGCCTGGGTAAATGTCACCGGGGCGGATTTGCCGCTGGCGGTTAACGGCTGGCGGTGCCACTCGCCGGCGGCGGGAATGCGAACCTGTTCACCGTCAACCGGTTGGCCGCCAATCAGGCGCAGGCCGCGCAGCAGTCGGCTCTGGAAGGCCACGAAGCCAATAATTTGTGACAGTGTCACCACTTCTTCTTCGCTAAAGCCCGCCTGAATCAGCGTCTGGACGTCCTGCGGGCCTGCCTGCACCGGCTGGAAACTCAGTCTTTCGGCATGATCGAGTAAAGCGCTAAAGCGTTCGCTGGCGGGTTGGCCAGCCAGACGCTGGGCGTAATGGTCCGTGAGCCGGGCATCGTCGTGCCAGTCTGCCACTCGCCTCGCGAGATGCAGCCTTTCTGGCAGGCTCAGGCCACTTGAACTGGCCTCACCGAAAAGCGCCTCATAGCTGCCCTGCGCGTGGGCTGTGGCGGCCTCGCGGATTTCACGCGCTTTTGCAAGCGCGGTGCCGGGAATAACGCCCGCCAGATGATTGAGCAAATCCGAATGACTCATAATGACTCCTTAGACAATGACGAGGTAGAGGTTGGGCGGGCGCTGCTGCGAACCCAGCCGAGCGCCGGGGCAACCTGCTGCGCCAGCAGTTCAATAGAACGCAAAATGTAGGCATGCGGCGGATCGATGGAGTGCACCTGGAACGAAAGGTCGGTCACGCGCTGGAGCGTGCTGTCGCGCGTCAGGGAGGCAATGACCTGCTGCGGCGTGCCCAGGTGAACGTCAAACGAGGCAATATGGCTATCCAGGGTATCGCCCGGCACCGGATGCCCCTGCGCCCGGTGCTGCTCTGCCTGCTGGCGCAGACCTTTGGCCGCTAGCTGCCTTGCCAGCTCGCCGTCGTCGGTGACAAAACCGGTTCTGGAGCCGAGGATGCGAGGTTCAACGCCGTCGGGCAAGGCGTCCAGATAGGCATCGATGATCGGGTTTTGTATCTCATCCAGCGGGGTATCCAGCGCGTCGGCCTGGCGAGGCTGAGTGCGGGAAAGCATCAGCCCGTCGCCCGCTTTTCCAGCCCGCGCGCCGCCGTCAACGGAAAAAGTCGCCTGCCAGATGCGGTTTTTTAGCTGCGGGGAGGCCGGGTAAAGATGGTTATCCGTGCCCGCCAGCGGCTCGTCGTTCAGGGCTGAGCGCAGCAATGAGAGGTTGTCGGCGTAAATTTTGCCCCTTTCCGCGCTTTGTAACCCAAATGCCGGAAAGGAGCCCGGTGTGCCGCCGGAGCCGACGCCAAGTTCAAAGCGCCCGCCGCTCAGCAGATCTAGGACAACCGCGTCTTCGGCCACGCGCAGCGCGGATTCCATCGGCAGGGTAATAATCCCTGTGCCAAGGCGGATGCGCCGGGTATGGGCCGCCACGTGGCTGAGAAACACCAGCGGGGCGGGAAGGCCGCCTTCGGCTTCGTGGAAGTGGTGCTGCGCCACCCAGGCGGCATCAAAACCGTGCCATTCGGCGTGAATAATTTGTTCCGTTGCCAGCCGGTAGCGTTCGGCTGCCGGGGCATGGTCAAGCAGGCGGGTAAAAAAGCCCAGTCGTTTAATGGTCATGCAACGTCCTTATGGCCAAAGCCAATATCGGGAATAGCGTTCAGCAACTGCCAGGTGTAATCGCTGGCCGGGGCGTTAAATACGTCGGCAATCGGGCCGTTATCCACCAGTTCTCCGGCGCGCAGCACCGAAACGCTGTGGGCCAGCTGGCGCACGGTGGCGAGGTCGTGGGAGATAAACAGGTAAGTCAGGCCGAGCTGCTGCTGCAGATCGTCGAGCAGGCGCAGAATTTGTGCCTGTACCGTGACATCCAGCGCAGAGGTGGCCTCATCCAGCACCAGAATTTGTGGCTCAAGAATCAGCGAGCGGGCTATAGCCACGCGCTGCCGCTGCCCGCCGGAAAGCTCACGAGGTTTGCGGGTCAACGCCTCCAGCGGGAGCGCCACGCGTTCGGTAATCGCCTCTACTTTGGCGCGCCGCTCGGCCTTCGACAGCTTGCCGAAGTTAAGCAGTGGCTCCTCGATGATGCGAAAGAGCGTCTGGCTCGGATCGAGCGAGGCAAAGGGGTTCTGGTACACCAGCTGAATTTTCTGCCGGAGCTGGCGGCGCGCTTCCGGGCTGAGATCGGTGGTGTCGATGCCGTCGATCAGCACTTGCCCGCTGTCCGGCTTCTGGAAGCCAAGCAGAATGCGCGCCAGCGTGGATTTACCTGAGCCTGACTCGCCAACCAGCGCGTGGGTGGTGCCTTTGGCTACGGTAAATGACACGTTGTCCAGAGCCCGGAGCGTCTGGTCAGTGCCTCTCCCCAGGGAGAAGTGCTGGCTTAGGTTACGGATTTCGATGGCCGCCGTTTGCGGGGCGCGTAAAGGCCAGGCTCGCAGCGTGCGCGACAGCCCTGGCGCATCGGCAAACAGCTGGCGGGTATAAGGATTTTTAGGCTGCTTAACCACATTAGCCGTCGGGCCAGCCTCCTGGATTCGCCCGTCGCGGAATACCAGAATACGGTCGGAACGCTGGGCGGCCAGCGCCAGGTCGTGTGTCACAAACAGCACCGCCGTACCGGACTCGCGCCGCAGAGTATCCAACAAATCAAGAATGCGTTTCTGCACCGTAACGTCCAGCGCGCTGGTGGGCTCATCAGCGATAATCAGCGCGGGTTTCAGGGCGATAGCCATGGCGATCAGCACCCGCTGCTTCATCCCGCCGGAAAGCTGGTGCGGATATTGCCCCGCGCGCTGCGCCGGGTGACTCAAGCCCACTTTTTCTAGCAGGGCCACAACCTGGCTTTCCCGCTCGGCTTTAGGCAACCGCGTGTGAAGTTTCAGCACCTCTGCCACCTGTTCGCCGATGGTTTTTACCGGATTCAGGGAACTGCCCGGATCCTGCGGGATCAGGCTGATGCTGGCTCCTCGCAGGGCATCGAGCTGGCGTTCAGACCAGCGGCTGATGGCTTCCCCGTTGAGCTGAATTTCACCGGATTCAATTACGCCGTTGTCGCCCAGCAGCCCAATAATCGACTGGGCGAGGGTGGTTTTCCCTGAGCCGGATTCGCCCACAATCGCCAGCACCTCGCCAGCGTTCAGGCTAAAGGAGGCGTTATGCACCACGCGTTTGTTACCGCCGCGCTGGCGCCAGGCGATGCTCAGGTCGGTGATTTTTAGCAGCGGTGTATTCATGACGATCTCCGGGCAAAATGGTGGCTAAGACGGTTGACGGCAAGCACGACGGCCACGACAACCACGCCGGGGAAGGTGGAAAGCCACCAGGCCGTTGCCAGATAGTTCCTACCTTCGGCAATCAACAGGCCCCATTCCGGCGTTGGCGGCGGCGTGCCATAACCCAGAAAACTCAGCGTAGACAGCGCCAGAATGGCGGAGCCGAACTGCAGCGCGGCAAAGGCGAACACGGAGGTCAAAGCATTCGGCAAAATATGGCGCCACAGCACCTGCAGGAAGGTGCCGCCGCTGCCGACCGCCGCCTCGACGTAATCGCTGTGGCGAATACGAACCACTTCCGCGCGGGCGAGGCGGGTAAAGTTCGCAATAGACGTCACGCCCACCGCGATGGCGGCGTTTACGGTGCCGAATCCAAGCAGAATAATCACACTGAGCGACAGCAGCAGACCGGGGATCGCCAGCAGGACATCCACGCCTCGCATGAGCGCGTGTTCCGTTTTGCCGCCGGTTGCCCCGGCCAGGACGCCAAGTGCAGTGCCGACCACCAGCCCGAGCGCGACCGCGACCAGCGCGCCGGAAAGCGAATGCGATGCGCCCCAGACGATTCGCGCGTAGAGATCGCGGCCAAGCTGATCGGTGCCCAGCCAGTGTCCGGCCTGAGGTGCAAGGCGCTGCGCGCCCGGGACGCCTTCGGTTGGGCTCCACTGAGTGAATAGCGCCGGGAACAATGCCCAAAGCGCGACAATAATCAGCGTTAACCAGGCCAGCCAAAGACCGGGCTGAACGTTAGCGCGCAGGCCCGAAAAGCGGCTTACCGCCCGGCGCGGCAGCGGGGTATTGATATCAACAGTCGTCATGCGGTGACTCCCCGAATAGACTTAAGGCGCGGATCGAGCAGGGGATAAAGCACATCCACCAGCAGATTAATGACCACGAAGCTCAGGGCGGAGATCATCACCACCGCCTGCAGCACGGCGACATCCTGATTATTCACCGCCCGCTGCGTCAGCTGGCCCAGGCCGTTGAGGCCAAAGACGGTTTCGGTGATAAGCGCCCCGGCAATCAACTCGCCCAGCAGCAAACCGGCCACGGTCAGCACCGGCAACAGGGCGTTGCGCGCCACGTGCCGCCACAGTACCCCTGCGCGGCTGCCGCCTTTTGCCCTGGCAACGGCGACGTACGGCTGAGTCAGCACCTGGTCGATATTTCGCATCAGCAGCTGGGCCAGCGGGGCGCTAATGGGCACCGCAAGCGTGGCGACCGGCAAAATCAGCCCCTGCCAGAAGCCGGGATTGATCACCGGGATCAGCCGCCACTGGAAGGAAAACAGCTGGATAAGCGCAATGCCGAGCCAAAACGTCGGGACGGCAATGAACAGCGCCGGAAGGTTGGCAAAGAGCGCTCTCAGCCAGCGAAGCGGGGCGAGGGTTGAGGCCGCTGAAATGCCCACGGCAAGAATAATTGCGGCGGCAAAACCCAGCCCGGCCAGCCGCAGCGTCGAAGGAAGGTTGGCGGCAATCAGCTGGCTGACGGACACTCCAGCCTCGATGGAGTAGCCAAACTCACCGCGCAGCATATGGTCGAGCGTCGTCAAATATTGCTGCCAGAGCGGGGTGCTTTCGCCATAGATCACCCGCATCTCCTGAATTTGTTCGGCACTCAGGCCGAGATCCGGGTTCTGGAATTTGATCAGGACGGCATCGCCCGGCAAGAGCTGCAGAAGAATGAACGACACGCTATAGGCCGCCCACAGTACCAGCAACGCCTGGGCTATGCGCCCGGCCAGATAACGTGTCATGGTTGCCCCTTAGTGTTTTTCAAGCCAGGCGGCATAGAACGACGGGCGTCCGACCGCTTCAAACGCCACGCCTTTCAGCCACGGCGCACCGGCAAAGACCTGCGGCTCTTCAAAGATCGGGATGACGTAGGCCTGGTCGATAAGATAGCACTGGGCATCGCCCGCCAGCGCCAGGCGCTTCTGCGGATCCACTTCGGAAGAGATCCCCACCAGCAGGGCGTTCAGCTTGTCGTCGGTAAACTGGGAGGCGGCGCTGAGGCCGCCTTTTTGCAGCAGGGCATCGCGGTTGGCCGGATGGAGCTGGCTTTTGATCACGTCCGGGTCAGCGCGACCCACTTCGATGACGTTAACCCCGGTTTTCTGCGGATCGTTGGTATCCAGCACCCGGCTACCGGCATCCCCGGCGCGCACGCTCAGGCCCACGCCGATTTGCTTCCACTGCTGGGCAACCAGCTGTAGCACTTCTTTGTTCTGCGGCTGCGGCAGGGATTCGTAAATGGTCAGCGCCAGCGTCTTGCCGTCTTTCTGGCGAATGCCGTTGCTGCCTTTTTTCCATCCGGCTTCATCAAGCAGTTTGTTTGCCAGCGCCGGGTCATATTTCAGCTTGTCGCGCAGGTCAACATAGCCCGCTGCGGTGCTGGCGATCACCGACGTGGCAACCGGATAGTTGGCGGAAAACAGGGTGTCGACAACCTGCTGAGCGTTGGTGCCGTGCAGCAGCGCCTGACGAACTTTGACGTCAGCGACCAGCGGGTTATCCGGGCGCAGCGCTATGCCGTCGTTCACGCCTCGGGTCGGGGCGGCGTAAATGGGGAACTTCTGATCGGTGGCCTGTTTTTCGTCATAGGCCTGCACCTGGCGAATAAAGTCCGCCTGGCCCGCCAGCAGCGCGCCGATGCGTACGCTGTCCTCCGGCGTCACCAGAATCTTAATGCCGTCGAGGTTAGCTGGCCCCTGCTGCGGGCTGTTTTTCGGCCCCCACTGGTAGTCTTTCCGCGCGACCAGATCGACTTCCCGGCCCAGGGTTTCGTTTTGCACCACGAACGGGCCGGAACCGATGATGTTGCGGGCATCGCCCAGCTCGTCAAAGGTGCGCGACAGCGTTTTCAGGGAAACCAGGCCGGAGCCGATGGTTGCCGTGCCCTGTAAAAATCCCGGTGACGGTTTTTTGAAGAAAAATTTGACGGTCAGCGGGTCAACAACCTCGCTATGGTCGTAGTTGTTGATCACCTCAGATACCGGCAGGCGCAGGGCTTTGTTACCGAGGCCGTAGGTATCAAAGTTTTTGGCCACGGCACTGGCATCCAGAGGGGTGCCGTCGGAGAAAGTCACGCCAGGGCGCAGCTTGAAGGTGTATTCGGTTTTGTCGGCATTGCTGGTCCAGGATTCGGCGATCCACGGTTCCACTTCCAGCGTTTTGGGGTTTTGCCAGGTCAGTTTGTCGGTAATTTGGTTCAGGATGCCGCCGTTAGGGTAAAAGCCCCCGGCCGGAGGATAAAGGTTAGTGTGAGCCTGTTGTTCCAGGTAGACCAATTCCCCGCCTTTTACCGGGGCGGCGCTGGGGCTGAAAGCAGCAAAGGCTGCTGCTAATGCCAGACCGCGAGCGATCGTATTCTGGCGAGGCGATGATGGCATGGTGTTATCCTTTATTGTCTGATTGTTAGCGGCGCACGCAGCGCCTTGAAACCCATAACAACTCAGGCAATAAAGGATGAGAACGAAGAAAATTTACTAACGATTGTTGAAAATCGACTTAACGTAAATAGGTGGCTGGCCGTCTGTGGGTGACCGCATGATGGTGTTCGCGAAAATCATCAGCGGAATCTTCTGCCGCCTGGCGCAGTTCGTCGCTGTCTGCCTGGTGGCTAAGCTGAATGTCCATATCTTTCACCACGAAGTATTCATGTCCGTGACGTTCAGCCATGGTCTGGCCGGAGAAGAGTGCGGTAACAATTAATAACAGGATAATGTTGAGCGGTTGTTTTATTGCCATCTTGCCACGCCTCGTGGGTGTTTTTTCTTGAGCCATTGTTGTTTGCGCCCCTCACCCTAACCCTCTCCCCAAAGGGGATAGGGGATAAAAACACCCGGAAGCTTGTTTTTTCTTTCCTCTGAGGAGTGAGGGGATAAAAAATTCACTGTCGTTTGTTTTCCACCTTATCCCCTTTTGGGGATAAGGCCGGGATGAGGGGCAGCGTCAGTACACAACCTGGCTACTCTAGCGATAATCCCCGCGCGAAACTATTCGGTGAATCAAAAGTGATTTAAAGGTTTGTCAGCAAGGTAAAAACGGGCAAGGAAGGCGTTTTGTTGCGCTGCGGTTAAGGCTGAATATGCAAAGGGCCGCGCAAAAGCGGCAGCCCATCAGTGAAGACCGGCGAGGCGCAGGAGTGCGGTAACCAGCGCCGCGGCGATAATGACAAAAATCAGCGGTACTTTGCGCCAGGCAAGGATTACGGCCACGGCAACGCCTGCAAACCTGGCGTATCCGGCGAAGTGCGCACCTTCAAAAAAGGTGGTTGCCAGCGCCACCGAAAACAGCAGCGTCGTTGCTCCGTCGTTAAGCAGCTTTTGCGAGCGTTCGGAAAGCGCCAGCTTGCTGCCGAGCTTTGCGCCACTGAAGCGCATCAGCCATGTTCCTGCGGAGAGCACGGCCAGGCCGGCAAGCACGGTGAATGTATTGGTCATTATTTTTTCCTCGCCAGCAGGCCCAGCATTGAAAGCAGCACCGGCAGGCCAACGGGGACGAAAGGCGTGGCGGCAAGTGAAATGGCGGCTCCGGTCGAGGCGCGAACCAGGGTAGTACGGCTTTTAAACGCCGGGATCACCAGCGCCAGCAGGATAGCCGGGAATACAGCATCCAGCCCGATAACCTCCGGAGAGGGAAGCAGGCTGCCTACGCCTGCGCCAAGCAGCGTTCCTGCGGGCCAGAAGAACCCGACGCCAGCCCCGCAGAGCCAGTAGGCGGCTTTGCGTTTTTCAGGCGTGGCCTGGGACAGTCCGAACACCACGCTTTCGTCGTTCATGATATGGCAGCCCAACAGGCTTAGCAGGCGTGTGCCCACCAGCTCCCGCACGGCGACGCCAAACGGAATATGTCTGGCGTTGACCAGCAGACCGGCCATCGCGGCGGCAAAAGGATTCCCGCCGCTGGCAATAATACCGATAAACATAAATTCGGATGCCCCCGCCAGCACCACAAAAGAGGCCAGAACCGGCAGCCAGAGCGGGAACCCGTAGGCCATCGCCAGCGAGCCGTAGGAGACGCCCACGACGCCGACGGCCAGGCAGACCAGAAATATCGCTTTTTTGGTGTCTCCGGGCAGGGTGCGGAGATGTTCTCGCATCATCTTATGTTTTCCATATCGAACGAAATCGCCATTATAATGACCGCAATCTGTTACCATATCAAGCGAACGAATCGTTCATTTTAACGAACAGTGGGGGAGTTTTATGACCCAGCCAATAGACACCATCGCAAAAAGTTTGGTGCGTGAACGTGGGCGGACGGGGCTGTCGCTGGCGGAAGTCGCCCGCAGGGCCGGGATTGCGAAATCCACGCTTTCACAGCTGGAAGCCGGGAACGGTAATCCTAGCCTGGAGACGCTCTGGGCGCTGTGCGTGGCGTTAAATATTCCGTTCGCCACGCTGCTGGAGCCGCAAAGCGCCCGGACGCAGATTATTCGCCGGGGTGAGGGCAGCCGCATTGCCGCCGAACAGGCTAATTATGTCGCTATTTTGCTGGCAACCTGTCCGCCAGGCGTGCGTCGGGATATCTATCTGGTCGAAGCGCAGCCCGGCACGCCAAGGCTTTCAGAGCCGCATCCACCGGGTTCGGTGGAGCATATTATTGTGACGCAGGGGCGGGCTCTGGTCGGCCTGACGGAGTCTGCCGCAGAGCTGGGCGTCGGAGACTATATTTGCTACCCGGCAGATCAGCCGCATATTTTCCGGGCGCTGGAGCCGGACACGATGGCCATTATGGTGGCCGAGCAAAATTAACAAACCCGGGCTGCCGTGATAAGACAGCCCTGACGGCGCTCGTTAATGTGCAACGGATTTAGAAAAGAGGTTAATCACCAGCACACCGAGTATAATCAGCGCCATCCCTGCCAGCGCAGGCCAGTCGAGTTTTTGCCCGAGGAAAAGCCAGCCAATCATACCAATGAGCACGATGCCGGCGCCGGACCATATGGCATAAATGATCCCGGTTGGGATAGTGCGCATGGTAATAGATAGCGCGTAAAATGCGACAGCATAAAAAAGAATCGTGACGACGCTTGGCCACAGGCGGCTGAAACCATCGGAAAGTTTTAACGCGGTGGTGGCAATCACTTCGGCAACGATTGCGAGAATAAGCCAGCTGTAGGTCATGTCGGTGTATCCAGTGAGAGACGGCGGTTGCGGAGCGCTATTTTGACCTGGTGCCGTATTTTTCGAAAGACGGGCAGGTAAAAAGGCGAACTCATCCTGATGAATGTTTATGAACTGTTTAATTTGTTAATTAAAGAATCTTGAGCTGGTTATATGGTTAATGAGCAGTGTCTTTAATGTTGAGGAAAGAAAATAGCAAAATATTATCCTTTGTAAGATTTTTCTGATCAACTATGATACCGGTAACATTTGAGGCTGACCGTATGCCTGCGATGTCGTGTAGTGTCGTTAACGATAAATAACCTCGGGGTGAGGCATGGACTGGTTAGTAGACTATTTTTCTACTTATCTGTATGGGTTGAAGGTCATAGCGATTGGGTTGGCGATTCTGATGCTTATCAGCGGAATCGACGATCTGTTTATTGATATTGTGTTCTGGGTCCGCCGCCTTTGGCGCGCCTGTACCGTTTATCGTCGGCATAATCATTTAGGCTATAAGCAGCTGTATGAACCACAGGAAAAGCCGCTTGCTATTATGGTGCCGGCCTGGAATGAAACCGGCGTTATTGGCAATATGGCGAGCCTTGCGGCAAGCACGCTCGACTACGAGAATTACCATATTTTTGTCGGTACCTACCCCAACGACCCTGACACGCAGCGCGACGTCGATGAGGTGTGTGCCCGTTTCCCTAACGTACACAAAGTGGTTTGCGCCCGCCCAGGCCCAACCAGTAAAGCCGACTGCCTGAATAATATCCTTGATGCGATTTTGCAGTTTGAGCGTAACGCCCGGTTCTCCTTTTCAGGGTTTATTCTGCACGATGCAGAAGATGTTATCTCCCCGATGGAGCTGCGGCTGTTCAACTACCTCGTTGATCGTAAAGATCTGATTCAGATCCCGGTTTACCCCTTCGAGCGCAGCTGGACCCATTTCACCAGCCTGAGCTATCTCGACGAGTTCTCCGAGCTGCACGGCAAGGATGTCCCGGTGCGTGAGGCGCTGGCAGGCCAGGTGCCAAGCGCTGGCGTCGGCACCTGCTTCAGCCGCCGCGCGGTGCTGGCGCTGCTTGCCGATGGTGACGGTATCGCCTTTGATGTGCAAAGTCTGACCGAAGACTATGACATCGGTTTCCGCCTGCGGCAAAAAGGGATGGAGGAGATATTCTGTCGCTTCCCGGTGGTGGATGACACCGATCGTTCCGCAAGGCCGTTCGGCCAGCGTAAACGCACCGCAAAAGTGATCTGCGTGCGCGAATATTTCCCGGATACGTATACGACTGCGGTGCGCCAAAAGTCCCGCTGGATTATTGGTATCGTTTTTCAGGGATTTAAGACGCATCGCTGGAGCAATAACTGGGTACTTAACTACTTCCTGTGGCGCGACCGGAAAGGCGCCGTGGCTAACTTCCTGAGTTTTGCCGCCATGCTGGTGATGCTGCAACTGGTGGCGCTGTTAATTTATCAGCGCAGCGTAGAAGGCGCCTGGCAGTTCCTGTCGATCTTTGTCGGCGGCGCATGGCTCAGCACTCTGCTGTGGATAAACTTTTTCCTGATGGCCAACCGAATTTTACAGCGAATTATTTTCGTCACCGGTTACTACGGCTTAGGGCAGGGACTGATGTCCATTCCACGCCTGTTCTGGGGCAACTTAATCAACTTTATGGCCAACTGGCGTGCAATTCGTCAGGTGATCCAGCATGGAGATCCGAGGCGCGTTGCCTGGGATAAAACAACCCATGACTTCCCGACAGTCAATACCCGCAACCGTGCTCTTCGTCCGCTGGGTGAAATCCTGGTCAGCCAGGGCGTTATCAGCGAAGAGCAACTGATGGAAGCGCTGCAAAACAGAGTACCTGGCCTCAAACTTGGGGGTAGCCTCGTTAATCGAGGGGTGATTACGGCCCAACAGCTAGCGAATGCTCTGGCGGAACAGGCAAGCGTGCCGATGGAAATCATCGACAGCCGTCGTTTAGATGAGGCGCTGGTTAAATCGGTGCCGGCAAATGTGGCGCTGCACTACGCGGTGCTTCCGCTACGCGAGGAGCAGGGAACGCTGATTTTTGCCAGTGAAAGCGCCATTGACCCCGTTTCTCTTGCTGCGCTGGGGCGCAAAGTTCAGCGTCCAGTAAGTTACGTTATCGTGCCGCGTGGTGAAGTTGTGGTGGGGCTACGTCGCTGGTATCTCCAGTCTGAAAACGACCCGTCGGAACTGCTCAGCAGAGCGGTAAATGCGGAAATGTTAAGTCCGGAGCAGGCCGAGGCTATCTGGCAGGAGTATGTCTCCGGGCAAATTTTGTTTGCCGAAGTGCTGATTACGGAAAGTCACCTGGATGAGGCGGTCCTGAAAGCAGTACTGCTGCGCTACGAGCGCAGTGAAATGCAGTTTGGTGATTTCCTGGTGCAGGAACAAGTTGTCGACCAACACGCGGTCGATCGCGCGCTGGAACAGCAAAAAATACTCCAGCCTTCTTTAAATGGGCTGATGCATAAAGCCGGGTTAAGCAGCCTGCAAATCTCCAGCCTTGCGGGAGAAATAGCATGAAGTTCAGCCTTAAACCGTTAGCTATTTTGACATGCGGCCTGATGATCGCCGGGTATTCCCTGGCGGCCACCGAAGGTTCGAAAGAGGATCTGGGGTTAAGCGATTACCGCTACTTCAAGGTGTATCCACACATTGAGCGCGCGCAAAAGGCGCTGAAAGCCAACGATGAGCAGCGTGCCATCAGCAGTTTTCAGCACGCCCGCGAGCTGGCCCCGGATAGCGTCCGACTGACGCTCTGGCTTGCCGAAGCGTATCGCCATTTTCACCATGACGATAAAGCGGCCGCGCTGCTGAATGAGCAACTACGCAAAACGCCCGACAATGCGCAGGTCCGTCGGGCGAGGGACGCTATTCCCCGTCCAGCTAAAAATGTGACAACGCGTGAGCAACTGCTGGCGTTTAACGACGAATGCAACGCTTCTCCTTCCGTAGTATGCCGCGCCGAAGTGGGTAACTTTGCCGTTAAGCTTGGGGCGTTGGATATCGCGCTGCAGCAGTTCAACGACGATGCGTTTCGCACCTCGCCTGCGGGGCACACGCTGATTAACAACCTGACTCAGCGCGCTATTTATCTGCAGGAGTGGCAAACTGCCGATCGCGGCTTTGCCCTGCAGGACAGGCTGGCGACGCTGAGCGAAGAGCAGTATCAGCAGTGGTTTGCCATCCTGCTTCATCTTGGGCGCGATCGCCGTATTCTGGATCTCCAGCAGCAGGGCGTCATGAACACGCCGGGTATGCAGCTGGCCTACGCGCAGTCCCTGGCGGAGCGCAAGAAACATCCCGAACTGGAAAATTACCTGTCCAGCCACAAGCCTGCCTTTGATACGGACAGTGAGAAACATAACTGGCGCTATCTGATGGTGACGTGGGGCGGGCTGAAGCTACCAGAGACGGCGCTGCCGGTTGTGAAGCCCAAACCGCTTTCCGGCGCTGAAATCCGTATGGCTCAGGCGCGCGTGCTTAAGGACCAGTGCGATAAAGTCATCACCATCCTGGGCGACATGTCGCCGCAGTACGATGCGCAGAGCTGGTCGCACCTCGCGGAATGCTACCAGCAAACCTCGCCGGGAATGGCGCTGTATGCCGCCCAGCAGGCTCAATCCCGCGATGCTAATCCTTACTACGCGCGGCAGGTGGCTTATCTGGCGTTTGCCGTAGAAGACTACGCGCTGGCGCAAAGTAGCCTGCGGAGCGTGCCGGTTAAAACGCTTAGCGATGAAGACATCCGTGCCGCAGCGCGCAGCGCCTGGCTGGCGAAAGACAGCGCCGCGCTTGACTACTGGCGACAGGTGGCCTGGCAGCGAGCCATGCCGGAGCTGAACTTTGAGACCCCGCCGGAGCAGGATCACGCCACGCGCGGTTTTGCGCTGTTTAAAGCGGGAGATATGCCCGGCGCGCGCAGCGAGCTGGAGCAAGCGTTGCAAACCATGCCTGACTCGCCGGAAATCCTGCGACAGATGGTTTATATCAACCAGCGGCTGGATGACAAGCCGCAAACCAAACGCTACAGCGAGCGCGTTGTGGATGATATCGACAACACGCTGACCCCGTCTAAAGGCTTAACCGACGCGCAGCAAAAAGAGCGCTTCGCCTTCCGCCGCGTGCACGAAGATAGCCAGCGGCGCTGGACGTTCTCCTTTGACAGTTCGCTGGGCCTGACTTCCGCCTCTAAAAATGAAGCGGGCGCAGGCGGCGGCGTCTCACGAGATAAAAGCAACCGTAGTTATGGCCAGGCTGAAGCTGAATACCGCATTGGTCAGAATCAAATTCTGGATGGCGATCAGCTTTCGGTTTATACCCGACTGTTTGGCGGCAGCGCAGGGCACAGCAATATCGCGCCTGTCTATCAGCCGATGGTGGGAATGGGCGTTCGCTGGAAGCCATTGCGTGAGCAGGTTATTTATCTGGCGGTGGAGCAGCAGCTTCCTCTCGATAAGGCGAACGATGCCCGGACGGATATGATGCTGCGAGCCAGCGCCTCGTTCCTGAACGGCGGGGAGTACAGCGATGACTGGCACCCGCTGGGTAAAGGCTGGTTTGCGCAGAACCTCTATCTGGACGCGGCGCATTTCGTGAAATACGACTATCAGCTGTACACGGCCGATTACCGCCAAAGCTGGCACCACAAGGTTTCGGCGCGACACACGATCGAACCTTACTGGCATGTGCAGTACAACAACCAGACGCGGCATTCACGCAGTACGGATAACAGGCTCGGCGGCGTAGGCGTTCGCTATAACACCTGGTTTGGCGAAACACATTATGATGCTTATCCCCACAAGGCGAGCGTGGGGCTGGAATACCAGCGGGTATTCGACGGCCGTAACCGCGATATAGATTCCAAAAACAGTCTGTTCCTTACCATAGGAGTGCGTTGGTAATGAAATTTACTCCGGCATTAACGCTGGCGGCCGTGCTGTTTTGCCCGGCGTCTGCCTTTGCCATTAACGCGGTAATGTATCAGCCCCAGCTGCGTGATATGTCGATGACCGACCAGCAATGGACCACGATGCTGGCGCAGCTGAAGCAACAGGGCATTGATACTCTGGTCTTTCAGTGGAGCCGCTATGGGGACGCCTTCGCCGGCGGGGAGTCGCAGCACTGGCTGGAAGGGAAGGCGCGTCTGGTCAAAAGCAGCGGGCTGAAGCTGGTGCTGGGCCTGGCCGCGGACGATAAATTCTTCGAACGGCAAAATCAGCCGCTCACTGCGCTTGAAAGTTATTTTAACCTGCTGCGCGCCCGGGACGTGGCGGTTGCCACGCGCTGGACACAGGTGCTCGGGGCTGAAAACATTGCGGGCTGGTACATCAGCAGCGAGCTGGACGACCGCCGCTGGCGAAGTCCGGATATGCAGCAGGCCGCGCTGGCATGGCTGACAAAAACCCATGAGTCTCTCGCCTCGGTGGCCGATAAACCGATTGCCGTCAGCAGCTTCTTTGCCGGCAATATGTCGCCGGATGGCTACCAAAAATGGGTGACCACCTTGAGCCACAGCGGGGTGAAAATCTGGGTGCAGGACGGGGCCGGGACGGGCGTGTTAACGCCAGCTGCGCGAGCGCTGTACCGGCAAACGCAAAGCAGCGGTGAGGTGATCGAACTCTTCCGTCAGGATAAAAATACCGCTCACTTTAGCGCCGAGCCTGTTTCTACTGCCGATCAGGAGCGCTTAATGTCTGTCAAACCCGCAGCGGGGCAGGACAGAGTGTATTTTTCGCTGCGTTATTTAGATGTTGCCGCTGGAATATTACAATATCGTAATGTACCGCAGGCTAGCGTGAAAACAGAAGTGAAATAAAAATGAATGACGGCCCTGTTTTAGGGCCGTCTGGTTATTTATTTCTTAAAGACTTCGATATTAATATTTTTATGATTAGACTCGTCGCCGGTGGCGGCGATTATCACATAAAAGCAGTCGGCAGGCTTCACGTTGGACGCTTCACACTTTTGATTTACCTCTTTGGATAAATCCTTGTGTCCGACGGTCGGGGTCCCGTCTTGTTCCAGGGAAAGATCGCCAATTTTTGTATAACCAGATGATTCTTCATGAGTAATTTGTTTTGCCGCAAAAACAGGTGACGAAACTAACAGCGCTAAAGCCAGTGCGGGTAGCATATATTTCATCTTTGTCATCCTCTGAATGTTTCATTGAAATGGTTAACTGTTTTTCCTCATTAACGCATTAAAGAATTAGCACAGTTCTAAAGAAAATCAATTTCTTCACCATGGATTTAGGATGAGTTAACGGGGAAGGACTGAACATATTCCTTCCCACGACGTACGGCTCAGCGAATTAAGATTTAAAGCCTGCGGCGGTCATCAGCAGACGAAAACCCATCCCCACTGCGGCCAGCGCAAATACGCTGACGCTCCATAGAATAACCATCCACATGACACGTTTAGCGGTCTCTTTCATCAATGGTAGCCCTCGCCAGGCTGCACCTTCCCGCGGAATACGTAATAGCTCCAGAAGGTGTAAACCAGGATTATCGGAATAATAAACAGCGCGCCAACCAGCATAAAGCCCTGGCTTTGCGGTGGCGCAGCGGCCTGCCACAGCGTGATGTCCGGCGGAATGATGTTTGGCCAGATGCTGATGCCCAGCCCGCTAAAGCCCAGAAAAATCAGCCCCAGCGTCAGCACAAACGGCGTGGCGTGCAGGCTGTCGGTTGCCCGCACGCTGCGCCAGAGCCACAGGCTTAAGAGCACGACAAGCAGCGGAACCGGCAGCAGGAACAGCAGATTTGGCAGGGAGAACCAACGCTCGGCAATATTCGCGTGGCGAAGCGGCGTCCAGAGGCTGATCGCCGCTATCACGGCCAAAAGCGCCAGCAGCAATGCCGGGGTCAGGCTCCGCATTCTTCTTTGCAGCGGATCTTCGCTTTTCATCACCAGCCAGGTGGCACCCAGTAAAGCGTAGGCTATGACCAGACCCAGGCCGCAGAACAGGTTGAACGGCGTCAACCAGTCAAGCTGGCCACCGGCAAAATGCCGCCCGCTGACTGAAAAGCCTGAGATAACGGCTCCGACGGCAATACCCTGGCAAAAAGTCGCCAGAATCGATCCCCCCAGGAACGCTTTGTCCCAGAAGGGGCGATGCGCCGGCGTGGCCTTAAAGCGGAACTCGAAGGCGACGCCGCGAAAAATCAGCCCCACCAGCATCAGCGTGAGTGGAATAGTCAGGGCATCGACAATAACCGCATACGCCAGCGGGAAGGCACCAAACAGGGCAGCCCCACCCAGCACGAGCCAGGTTTCGTTCCCGTCCCAGACCGGTGCCACGCTGTTGACCATCACATCGCGGTCTTCAGCGTCGCGAATAAACGGAAACAAAATGCCAATCCCCAGATCGAAACCGTCCATCACGATATACATCAGGGTGGAGAAGACGATAATCACAAACCAAATAACAGATAAATCGATGCCCATTAGCGCGTCTCCTCGAGTGATTCAGCGACCGCAGACAGCGGGCGGGATGGGGTGCCTTGTGCCGGATGGTCGTCGAACGGCTGCGGGCCTTTTTTGATGAGCCGAATCATGTAGCCGTAGCCGACGCCAAACACCGACATGTACACCACAAAGAAAGCGGCCAGGCTGAGGCTCATTTGCAGCGTACCGTGGGCAGACACGGCATCTTTGGTACGCAGCAGGCCATAAACGACCCAGGGCTGGCGGCCAACCTCCGTCGTAATCCACCCGGCGAGAATGGCAATCAGCCCCGATGGCCCCATCCACAGCGCAAAACGCAGGAACGGACGGCTCTCAAACAGCCGGTCGCGGTAGCGAAGCCACAGGCTGGCGACGCCGAGCAGGATCATCAGCATGCCTAAGCCCGCCATCACGCGGAACGACCAAAAGACAATCGGCGAGTTAGGGCGGTCCTCTTTCGGGAACTCTTTCAGGGCTGGCACCTGTTTTTCCAGACTGTGGGTGAGGATCAGGCTGCCGAGCGCCGGGATTTCCAGGCCAAAGCGGGTGCGCTCCTGGTCCATATCCGGCAGACCGAACAGCAGCAGCGGCGTCGGCTCGCCGGGACGGTTTTCCCAGTGTCCCTCAATGGCGGCGATTTTGGCCGGCTGATGCTGGAGCGTATTCAGGCCGTGCATGTCGCCGATCATTGCCTGAAGGGGGGCGACAATCACCGCCATCCACAGGGCCATTGAAAACATGGTGCGAATGGCCGGTGTGCTGTTGCCGCGCAGCAGATGCCAGGCGGCGGAGGCCCCGACGAAGAAAGCGCTGCTCAAGAACGCCGCCACGGACATATGCAGCAGGCGATAAGGGAATGACGGGTTAAAGACCACCGCCAGCCAGTCCACCGGCACGACCTGCCCGTTGTGGATCTCAAAGCCCTGCGGGGTTTGCATCCAGCTGTTTGAGGCGAGGATCCAGAAAGTGGAGATAATCGTGCCGAGCGCTACCATGCAGGTGGCGAAGAAGTGCAGGCCCGGGCCAACGCGGTTCCAGCCGAACAGCATCACGCCCAGAAAACCGGCTTCAAGGAAGAAAGCGGTCAGCACTTCGTAGGTCAGCAGCGGGCCGGTGATGCTGCCGGCAAACTGCGAGAACCCGCTCCAGTTGGTGCCGAACTGGTAGGCCATGACCAGCCCGGAGACCACGCCCATGCCAAAGTTAACGGCAAAAATCTTCGACCAGAAGTGGTACAGCGAGCGGTAAACCGGGTTTTTAGACTTAAGCCAGAGCCCCTCAAGTACCGCGAGGTAGCTGGCAAGCCCGATGGTGATGGCCGGGAAAATAATGTGGAAGGAGACAGTGAAAGCAAACTGGATCCTCGCCAGGTGAAAAGCGTCTAAACCGAACATGCAGAACTCCGCATAGCAAATTATTCGGCTCGATTGTAGGCCGCACCACGTCCGGGATGTAGAAACAGAGGGGCACGAAAAAGGGATAACAGTTTGGCTGAGAACTAATTCCAAACTTTCCAGTCTATATCGCGAATACTCTTTTAGGGGAACAAGATGCTGTCACCGAAGTTTGGCGTATTTTTACTGATTGGACTCTGCCTGGCGTCCCCGGCTTTTGCCCTGGATCTGTTGTCCCCCGCCAAAAGAGAGATCGCCATGCAGCTGGTCTCCAGCGCGGAAAACTCCTCGCTGGACTGGCGAAAACAGTATGCCTATATAGAAGATATCGACGACGATCGCGGCTATACCGCTGGTCTGATCGGCTTTACTTCCGCCAATGACGATATGCTCGACGTTGTGGAGCGCTACACGTCAAAGCGGGCGGCCAACCCGCTTGCGAAGTATCTGCCAGCCTTGAAAAAGCTCGCGGAAGAAGAAAGTAGCGCCCATACCGGACTTGACCCTGATTTTGTTGATGCCTGGAGACGGGCGGCAAAAGATCCCGCATTTCGGGAGGCGCAGGATGAAATTCTGACGGAGCAGTATCTGGAGCCCGCCGTCGAGCAAGCGAAAGACGACGGGCTGAGCACGCTCGGGCAGTTTATCTACCATGATGCGCTGGTGATGCATGGGCCGGGTGATCAACGGGAGGCGTTCGGTGGCATTCGTGCGGCGGCAAAAAAAGTAGCCCAAACACCCTCACAGGGCGGTAACGAGAAAGCCTGGCTGAACGCGTTTTTAGATGCCCGGGTGACTATTATGCGGGAAGAAAAAGCCCACGAAGATACGTCGCGAGTTGAGCTTGAGCAGCGCCGTTTTCTCAGAGAAGGGAACTACAGCCTGTCACCGCCGCTGCGCTGGCGGACCAATGACGAAGACTTTGTGATTGAGCACTGAATGCTAACCTTTTTGTCCTTCAGGGCGATTTAGCCCGAAGGGCACAAAGGTGACTTTCGCAGTAACCAGCGTTGTGCCAGGCTTTAGCTGTTCACTGAGCAATGGAGGCCGTATTGTGAATAGCGTCGTGATTGTTACCCGGAATTATCTCTCAGCTTTCCCGAATCCCATTCAGATCAAACGCCATGAAACCGTCGCCATTAGCCATAGCGATCTCGAGTGGCGCGGCTGGGTGTGGGTCACGCTCTCATGCGGCAAGTCAGGCTGGGCGCCGCAGCAAATCTTTACCCTGTCGGGGCCGCATGAAGCGGTCTGTCTGGAAGACTACACTGCACACGAACTGACGGTAAACGTGAATGAGAGACTTACCGTCAAGCGCTCTTTGAACGGCTGGTACTGGGCAGAGACATCTGAAGGGGAATGGGGTTGGATACCCCATGAGAACGTTGCACTACTTCAGAACTAGCTAAGTTGCAGAGGGCTTAATCAATTCATTTCGCCATCCAGCAGCGCCATTAACCTTTCCTGCACGCTGGTGCAGCCGGCCAGTACCAGATTACCTTGCAACAGGCCGCCGTTGGCGAGAAATGCAGTGCTGCTGCCGCCCGCCTCGGTGATCAGCAGCAGCCCGGCCAGCGCGTCCCAGCTGTTCATATGCTCCTCGTAGTAGGCGTGGACCTGGCCCGCGGCAACGTGCGCCAGCATCAGCGCGCCTGCGCCAAAACGCCGGTATTCCATGCCGTCGCTCAGCACATCTTCTATAGTGCGCGCATAGAGTGGAACCGGCGCGCGGCTGGAACGGCCCAGGCCGATGACCACGCCTTCCGGGGACGGATCGTGCAGCTTGAGCGGTTTATCGTTCAGGAATGCGCCCGCGCCGTGCCGGGCGAAAAAGAACTCATCGCGATCGGGGGCATAGATAATCCCCAGCTCAATAACATTCTGCCTGACGTAAGCCAGGGAGACGCACCAGTAGTCCATGCCAAGAATAAAGTTAGTGGTGCCGTCAACCGGGTCGAGTACCCAGACGCCACGCTCGCCTTCCACCAGGCCGCTTTCTTCCCCCAGAAAGCCGTCCTGAGGGCAATGCGTCTGCAGCCAGCTTTTAATCTCTTGCTCAACCAGAATGTCCGCCTGTGAGACGAAATCCTGGCGGCCTTTTTTTTCCACGCTTAAGCCTGCATCGCGCAGCGCCTGGGCGCGGGCGCCGGCTTCGCGGATTAACGTGCATAACGCCTGTAGCTGTTGTTCGGTCATGTTTTGCTCTTAAGTAAGGGAGATTGACGTGTGTCGGTGAATCAGGTTGACCTTCACCCAACTGGTGCGTGAAGGCTGTGCAGGCGTTCGGGCGCGCTCCAGCAGGTGAGCCAGCGCCAGCCGGGAGATTTCCGCCACGTCCTGGTTAAGGGTGGTGAGCCGGTAGCTGTACTGCGCCGTTTGTGGCGTGTTGTCGAAGCCGATCAGCTGAAAATCCTGTGGAGCATATTTGCCGCGCTGGCGCATCCCGTCGAGAAAGCCACACGCCAGCTGAGCGTTGGCGCAGAAAATACCGTCGGGGATCTGCGTTACGGCCGCTGCGGCCTGCCAGCCGCCTTCATAGCCTTCCTCTGCACAAAGCAGCGAAGCAAGGTTTTGCTCAACGTTTACACCACGTTCGATCAGCGCCTGGCGGAACGCTTCGCCGCGCATTCTGCCGGCCCAGGTAGAAGAGTGATTATTGAGCCAGCCAAAATGTTTGCACCCGCTGTTGACCAGCTGTTCGGCGGCCAGCACCGACCCGGCGGCGTTATCCGAACAGACGTAATCCACGCCGGGAATGTCGGGCTGGCGGTTGATGCCAACCACCGGAATATGCTGCTGCACGCACTCGTTCACCAGCGCTTCGGGAGGCTTGCCGGAGGTGACGATGACGCCGGAGACGCGAAACTGAGTGAAGTGGCGCAGCGTTTCCGCCAGCTCCTGCTCAGAGCGGATCTCTGTCACCAGAGCCTGAAAGCCGTTGCGCTGAATTTCGCTGAGAAGGCCGTCAAGCAGGCTGCTGCGAAACGGATCGTTGATGCGCGACACGATGACGCCAATCAGATGGCTGCGGCGACGGTTAAGGCCCTGGGCAAGAAAATTGACCTGATAACCAAGCTCTTCGGCTACCTGCAGCACGCGTTCCCGTGTGGCAGGGGAAATACTGCCGTTGTTGCTCAGCGCCCGGGAAACCACGGCGCGCGAAACGCCCGCCCGGCGGGCCACATCTTCGGCGGTCACGCTTTGTTTATGCATCGACGAACTCAAGGCAAATAATCCTCAGTGTAAAACCGCTGCTGATGGAAGTCGTACTGCAGCCCGTCCTGGCTGACGAACAGCCCGGCGTGGGGGCGGCAGGCCAGCTTCAGCGCGGGCAAAATGGCATCGTTACAGTGATACAACCCCAGTGACGGCAACCCCAGCGACGTAAAGAGCTTCATGCAGCCCGGGAAATCACCGTGGGAGGCGTCCTCCGCCAGTTCAGACAGCGAGGCGCACTCCTGAAACGCCAGGTCCACACCGGCCATCAGCGCGATGGAAGCTTCGGTGGGCCGCCCGTCGCCGCTATAGAACAAAGCATATTCCCGGATATCCACGCGCAGCGCCAGATTGGCCATTTCATGGCGGGTTGGGGCTGTGCGAATCCGCCAGTGATGCCAGTGAAAATCAGCTTCGCTGTCGCGCCATTCGATGGGGAAGCAGAGCGAAGGTTCTGGCCAGTTGGCGAGCGAGGCCAGCTGCATCAACACTTCGCGCTGTGCCGGCTGGCTGTAGATCACCAGCGGCTTTTGGCGGGCAAAACTCTTCCAGTGATTAAGCAGCGCCGTTAACCCGGTGCAGTGGTCGGGATGCACGTGGGTGAAAAATAGCACGTCGATGTCGTTGATGCCGCCGCCGCGCTGCCACAGCGCACGGGGAATGGTGGGGCCGCAGTCGATAAGCCATTGCCGGTTTTCGTCATCAACAATCCGCAGCGCGGAAGTATTTTGCCAGCGGGAGAAAGCGCTGCCGCAGCCAAGCACGTCGATTTTCATTGCCCCTCGCTAAAAATTTATCGCGGTTAATTAAAGTGTCACAAAGACACGCCACAGTAGGCTCACATCATCTCTGAGCGGCGTTTCATTTTTTTTACAGTGAAATGAACACGTGTTCATTCAGAGCAAAAAAGACGTAAACAAACATGTCGGATACCGTTATGAGCTACCTGGAAATGGCGCACCTGCAAATTAGTTACGGCGAAAAGGTGGTGCTAAAAGAAATTAATCTTGCCGTGAAGAAAGGCGAGATGATTGCATTGCTGGGCCCGTCCGGCTGCGGGAAAACAACGTTATTGAACGCGTTGTGTGGGTTTATTCCTGTTAAGCAGGGCCATATTGTTGTGGCCGGGAATAATATTACCCAAAGCCCGCCGGAGCAGCGAAATATCACCATGGTATTTCAAAGCTATGCGCTGTGGCCGCATTTAACGGTGGAACAAAATATTGGTTATGGCCTGAAGCTACGCAAGTGGCGGCGGGACGCGATTCAGGCCAGAGTGCTTGAGCTATTACAGATGGTGAACCTGACCGGCCTTGCCGGGGCTAAAATCACCGAACTTTCCGGCGGGCAGCGGCAGCGCGTGGCCCTGGCGCGCGCGCTGGCCATCGAGCCAGACGTACTGGTGCTGGATGAGCCGCTGTCGAACCTGGATGCCAAAGTCCGACTGAACGTGCGCCACGAAATCAAGCAACTGCAGAAAAAGCTGGGCTTCACCTCGGTGATCGTCACCCACGACCAGCAGGAAGCGTTGGTGATGGCCGACCGCATTGTGGTGCTGAATAACGGCCAAATCGAGCAAACCGGCACCCCGGAAGAGATTTATCAAAAGCCCGCCACACCCTTTGTGGCTGATTTTATGGGAGCCGATAACTGTATTACGGCGGAAGAAATAAATACCCTGGGCCTGGCCTCGCTAAATAATAGCGGTGACCAGGAAGTCTATTTCAGAAGTTCGGATGCCGCGCTTTCATCATTAAATAAGTCTTTCCCGGAGGGTGGATTAACGCTTGAAGGGGTGGTTGAGCAAAATGCTTTTATTGGCCACAACTATCGCTACGCCATTCGCTGCCGGCAGCGTCTTTTCCATGCCGACTCTGTTGATAATTTGCCGTTGAATACAAAAGTCAGGCTGCATGTGCCTGAGTCAGCCCTGCATATTTTTAGTTCGTCCTACACAGCTTGAACCAGTCTATTTTTCTGAGGGGTAATTATGTTTACTAAAACCAGACTTGCCGCCGTAACGGCGCTGTTTTTAAGTTATGGGGTACAGGCGGAAACCGTTTTAAACGTGGCCACCGCCGGTGACCAGAATATGGTGGATTACGTCAAAACCTGGCTGGGGCCAAAGTTTGAGGCCGCGCATCCGGGGGTAAAAGTGCGCGTGGTCGGCACCGGACCGGGGGACGCAGGCTCGAATAAAATCATCGAAAAACTGAGCGCTCAGCAGCAGAGCGGGGCCAAAACCTGGGATATCGACGTGGCGGTGGTTCACCAGAAAGCGGGCGGCGAACTGGTGGAAAAAGGGCTGCTGGAAAAATACCGCCAGCACATCAAAACGGGCGACATGGTCTCCGCGGATAACGCGAAAAATGCGCTGGGCGTGAACGTGGACGGCTATGTGATGCCGATGTTCCTGAGCCAGACGGCCATCGCCTGGAACAGTGAAACCATGACAGCGCCACCGGCCTCTTATGACGAGCTGGTTGAGTGGGCGGCGAAACACCCTCAGGCGTTCGGCTACAACGGTATTAAAAACGGCATGTCCGGCGTCAGTTTTGTCGTTGGCTGGATCTACGCCTACGGCACCGACGCCCAGCGTTTATCCGCCTTGCCTTACGATAAGAGCGTAGAGAAAAACTGGTCACAGGCTTTTGAGAAGCTGAAAGCGTTTAATAAGAACGTGACCTTTACGCCGGGCAACGCCGGTACGCTGGATATGCTGACCCGCGGGGAAATCGCCATGGGGCCGGTCTGGGTGGATATGTTCTACACCTGGAAAGATCAGGGCAAACTGCCGCCGTCCATCAAGCTCGCTTTGCTTTCACCGGGCATGCCGGGGCAGCCGATGTATTACGTCACGCCGGCCAAAGCGGCACAGCCTGAGCTGGCGCGCGAGTTCATTGCGCTGGCAACCAGCCCGGAAGTGCAGGCCGACGGGATCGTGAAGCAGTTCAACTGGTATCCGGGCATTGACGCTAAGTACGTCAAACCGAAGCTGGACGACGCAACCTGGAGCAAACTGTTTGCCGAGATTTCCCCGAAAGCGCTCGCCGATTACGGCAAGAGCTTCCCGATAGCGCCTTACTTTGACGACATCAAAGAAGGGTACGAAAGCCAGGTGTCTAACTAATCCTTTCCTGGCGCCCGGTTCAGGTCGGGCGCCATGCTCAAGTTCAAAGGTTTGCTATGCGCGTTTCGTTAAACTATCTGCTGCTGGTGAGCCCCGCCGCGCTGATGATTGTGGTGCTGTTTCTGTACCCGCTGGGCTTTTCTCTGGTGGCCGCCTTTACTTCTGATGCCGGGGCGCTGACGTTACAGCACTTTGCCAAAGTCCTGGCGCTGTACTCCAACGATATCCTGTTCACGGTGTTTATCGTGCTGGTGTCGGTTGCGCTGCTGGCCGCGTTGTCGATAACGATCTCGGCGGTGATCGCGCTTTCTTCCTGCCGCCCTGTTGTTCGGTTGCTGGGCATGCTTTACCGCCTGCCGCTGTTTATTCCGTTTATCGTTGCCGCGCAGATGATGCGCACGTTTCTGGCTAAAAACGGCCTGATGAATAACCTGCTGGTTGCCAGCGATCTGGTGCAGCCACTGGACACGATCTCCTGGCTCGGCTGGAAAGGGATCATCATTACCTTTGTCTGGAAACAGCTGGCGTTTGCCACCCTGCTGATTTGTGGGGCGATGGCGGCGCTGGAGCCTTCGCAGGTTCTGGCTGCCAGAAACCTGGGGGCTTCGCGAGTTCGCATTCTGTTCGACATTATTTTACCGCAGGTGTTACCGGCTATTGGCGTCGCGCTGGTGCTTTCCACGGTGACCATGATGTCCGTGCTGTCCGTGCCGCTGATGATTGGCACTGGGACTCCAACGATGCTGACCGTGGACATGGCATTCCGCGTTAACTCCTACAGCGATTATGCGGTGGCTAACGCGCTGGGCGTGATCTCCCTGCTGATTTGCGGGGCGCTGTCATGGTTTTATCTGCGCCACAGCCTGCGCCAGAAAGGAGGGGAAGCATGAGCCTGATAAAAGGCCGATTCGGCCTGCCGCTGCAGGGGCTGCTGCTGGCCTTTATGCTGTTTGCGATGTTTGGCCCGCTGCTGAACCTGCTGATCTGGACGGTGGCGGAAAGCTGGTTTTATCCGCATACCTTGCCGAACCAGTGGGGATTAAAGTACTGGTATCAGGTGTTTAGCCCGTACAGCGATGTGTCCGGCTCGCTGCTGACCAGCGTGTTTATTGCCGTGCTGTCGGTGCTGGTTTGCCTGCTGATTTCCGTTCCCGCAGGCTACGCGCTTTCCCGTCGCGCGATGCCGTTCCGGGTGGTGTTTATGCTGCTGTTTTTGATCCCGCAGGCGTTTCCAAACCTGACGGTGTATATGAACATCGCCCGGCTTTTCTATCAGTGGGGGTTGAACGGCACGGTGGCTGGCGTGGTGCTGGTGCACAGCGTACATGGCCTGATGTATTCAGTCTGGATTTGCGTCGCCGCGTTTTCGGCTGTCGATCCGCTGCAGGCGCGGGCGTCCCGTAATTTAGGCGCCGGGCCGCTGTTTACCTTCTGGCATATCGTGCTGCCGCAGGCTTTGCCGGGGATCATGGCCGCCGGGATTTTCGTGTTCCTGGAATCGCTGGATGAGTTTACCGGCACCTTTTTCGTCGGCGCGCCGGATATCACCACGCTGCCGCTGCTGCTTTACAACGCCAGCATGTCCGGGAATTACCAGGTATCGTCGATTACCGCGCTGATTTTGCTGGTACCGTCGCTGCTGTTTATGCTGGTCATCCATAAGTTTATGCGGCCTGAGATGCTGTCGAAGCTGGGCAAGTGATACAGGGCCCTGGCTACAATACAGATAATTCCGGGCGGATAATGTTTTAGATTATCCGCCTGAGGGGAGTGAAAGCCCGTTATCCGTTTGTTTTCGAGGTGTCCATGAAGAAGCGATATGCTCTCGCCGCAATTCCGGTTTTACTGACGACCTTTAGCAGCCTGGCTTCCTCGGAAGCGGCCTGGCAGCAGTTGGACAAAGACGTGCAAAAAAGCTGTCTCGCCATCAGCGCCCTGCAGGAGAAAAAGATAGAAGGGAAGCGCACTGACTTCAGCGACGAGGTCGGTTACTCGGCGGTGGTGATTTCAGGCAACTACAAATTTAAGAACAGCCAGCCGGTGCCTGGCAAAGAACTGTGTCTTTATAACCGCAAAACGAAAAAGGCCAGTCTGGAACAGATGCAGTAGCATTCTTGCACGGTTAAAGAATATATCCCTGCAAAGACAATCTCTTTGAACGACAGGCAGTTATCCCTCAGCCGGGACGCTGCCTGTTTTATCTGGCGCAAAACTGCCATTTCCCCGTCACGTTTCTGCCATAAACCCCTCCCATACTGACTGACTTCTGACCCCTGACAGGTTTGCAGACAATGGCAAAACGTCCCTGGCTTCCGTGGCTGATCCTCACGCCATCTTTGATCTTTTTACTGCTCTTTACCTGGTTCCCGCTGATCCGCTCGGTGTACGACAGCCTGTTTGATACGCGTCTGGCGGGCGAGGCCGGCGCGTATGTGGGCGCAGGCAACTATGTTCGCCTTTTTGCCGACGCGGTTTTCTGGAAATCGCTGGTGAATAATCTGTTCTATATCGTGCTGACCGTGATCCCCGGCGTGGCGCTCGCGCTGCTGCTGGCGGTTGCGCTGTGGGAAAACCACCGCGTTAACCGCTGGCTGCGGACGGCGTTTTTCTTCCCGATGATCATTCCCATGGTCAGTGCGGCAGCGCTGTGGCTGTTCATCTTTATGCCGGGCATGGGGATGCTGGATTACTACCTGGCGAAGCTGTTCGGGCCGATGAATAACAACTGGCTCGGCCGCAGCAACAGCGCGCTGTACGCCCTGGCGCTGATTGGTGTCTGGAAGTTCGCCGGCTATTACATGCTGTTCTTCCTCGCCGGCTTACAAAGCCTGCCAGCCTCGGCGCGTGAAGCGGCGATCATGGAAGGGGCAACCTCCACGCAGGTATTCTTCAAAGTCACTTTACCGCTGCTTCGCCCGACGCTGAGCTTTGTGGTAACCACGGCGCTTATCTACTCGATTACGCAGATTGACCACGTAGCGGTGATGACGCGCGGCGGGCCGGATAACGCCACCACCGTGCTGCTTTACTACATCCAGAGTCTCGCCTGGGACACCCATGATTTAGGCAAAGCCTCTGCCGCCACCTTCCTGACGCTGGCCGGGCTGTTTGTCTTCTCGTTCGTTAACCTCAAACTGCTGGAAAGGGGCGCCCACCATGAGCGTTGAGTTTTCTGGGTCCGTTGTCAACGCGCGTAGCGTACCGCAGCCGCTGTGGTTGCGCCTGCGAAAATCAAAGGGTGCGACGCTCACCGTGCTGATGTGCTGCCTGGCGCTGCTGTGGGTTAGTCCGTTTATCTGGATGCTTTCATCGGCTTTTAGCGCCAGCACCTTCGGGGAAGGCATGGCCTCAATATTGCCGCGTTTTCCGCTCACGCTGGATAACTTCCGTGATGCGTGGCAGAGCGCCGACTGGCTCAGCTTGTACGCCAATACCCTGATTTTCAGCTTCGGTACTTTCTTCGTGCAGCTCATCACCATCACCTCCGCCGGGTACGTTTTTGCCTGCCATGAGTTTCGCGGCAAGCAAATGCTGTTCCTGCTGTTTCTGGTGCAGCTGATGATCATGCCCGTCGTGATGATGGTGCCGAACATGATGACGCTCAAAGCGCTGGGCCTGCTCAATACGCTGACCGGCGTGATGATGCCGTATTTCACCTCCGCGTTCGGCGTGTTCCTGATGCGTCAGGCGTTTCTCGCCATCCCGAAAGAGCTGGAGGAGGCCGCGCTGATGGAGGGCTGCCGCTGGTGGCAGGTGCTTTACCGCGTGCTGCTGCCGATGTGCTGGCCGTCGGTGCTGGCTTTCGCCACCGTGAGTATTACCTACCACTGGAACGAGTACCTGTGGCCGCTAATGATGCTCAACGACCCGGACAAGCAGGTGCTGACGGTCGGGCTCGTTTCGTTTGCTATGGGCGCCGAATCCGGCGGCCAGTGGGGCACCATCAGCGCCGGGACCATTATGGTTTGCCTGCCGCTGATGCTCGCCTTTATCGCCTTCCAGAAGCAGTTTCTGCGAAGTTTTGGTTTTTCAGGTATCAAGTAAGGAGTTGAGTGATGTTATTGGCCCATATTTCCGACACCCATTTCCGCAGTCAGAACCAGAAACTGTACGGCTTTATCGACATCAACGCGGGCAATGCCGACGTGGCCTCGCAGCTGAACGCGCTGCGTGAGCGCCCGGATGCGGTCATCGTCAGCGGGGATATCGTCAACTGCGGGCGCCCTTCAGAGTACGAGGTCGCGCGCCAGGTGCTCGGCACCATCAAGTCGCCGCTTTATTTGATCCCCGGCAACCACGACGATAAATCGCATTTTCTGGAATACCTGCGCCCGCTTTGCCCGCCGTTGGGGGACGACCCGGAAAACATCCGCTATGCGGTGGACGACTTCGATACCCGGCTGCTGTTTATCGACTCCAGCCTCGCCGGGCACTCTAAAGGCTGGTTGACCGACAATACCGTGTCCTGGCTTGAAGCGCAGTTAACCGCGAGCGGCGACAAGCCCACGGCGGTCTTTATGCACCATCCGCCGCTGCCGCTGGGCAACGCCCAAATGGACAAAATCGCCTGCGAAAACGGCCACCTGCTGCTTGATTTGGTCGCCCGTTTCCCGTCGCTGGTGCGTATTTTCTGCGGCCACAACCACAGCCTGACGATGACCCAATACCGCCAGGCAACGATAGCGACGATTCCCGGCACGGTTCACCAGGTCCCGTATCACTTTGAGGACAGCCGCCCGTATTACGATCTGTCGCCGCCGTCCTGTCTGATGCACCGCCAGGTGGGCGACCAGTGGGTGAGCTATCAGCATTCTCTGGCGCATTATGCTGGCCCGTGGCTGTATGACGCGGCGATCAGTTGCCCGACGGATGAGTATTAATCGCCATGCTAAGACTGAATCAGGTAAGCAAGCAGTTTGAAGGCAAAGCGGCGCTGAACGCGCTGTCGCTCAGCATCGACGAAGGCGAGTTTGTGGTTCTGGTCGGGCCGTCCGGCTGCGGCAAAAGTACGCTGTTGCGGATGCTGGCGGGGCTGGAAGAGGTTAGCGGCGGCGAGATTTGGCTCGGCGGCGAGAACATTACGGCGATGTCGCCGCGTGAGCGCAACTTCGCGATGATCTTCCAGAACTATGCGCTGTTTCCGCACCTGACGGTACGGGACAACATCACCTTTGGCATGAAGATCCGTAAAGAAGATAAAGCCAGCTGGCAGCCGCGCCTCGAGCAGGTGGCCACGATGCTGCAGCTGGGTGAAATGCTCGACCGTAAACCGGCCAAACTGTCCGGCGGACAGCGCCAGCGTGTGGCAATGGCGAGAGCCATTGTGCGCAATCCGCGTCTGTTCCTGATGGATGAACCGCTCTCTAACCTGGATGCACGCCTGCGCACCGAAGTGCGCGACAGCATCATGGCGCTGCACCATCAGCTTAAAACCACCACCATATACGTCACCCACGATCAGACGGAAGCCATGTCGATGGCGGATCGCATAGTGGTGATGAACGGCGGCGTGGTGCAGCAGGTGGGCGAGCCGGAGCACCTTTATGCCCATCCAGCCAACCTGTTTGTTGCCGGTTTTATTGGCTCCCCGGCCATGAATTTGGTTTCTCTGCCTTGTGAAAACGGCCGCGTTTTGCCCGCCACGATGAATTTGCCTCTGCCGCCTGCGGCGGAAAAAGCGCAAAGCGTCTGGTTCGGGATCCGCCCCGAGCACCTCACCGACAGGCCAGAAAACGGGCACCTGACGCTAACGGCGACGGTGCTGCAACGAGAACTGATGGGCGCAGATTATCTGCTCCATGTCAGTACCCCCCTGGGAACGTTACGCTACACCCGTCGCCACCGCGGCGAGGTACCAGAAAAAGGCGATACGCTTACCCTCGGTTTTTCTTCATCGGATATACACCTTTTCCACACAGACCTTCACCACAACTTACACCAGGAGATTGACCATGTTTAACCCCCTGATGCATAAATGGCGGGCGCTTGCCGTTTGCTGTTCGCTGGCCGTGAGCGGCGCAGCGCTGGCAAAAGAGAAAATTGATTTTATGTTCCCGGCGCCGGTCGACGGCAAGCTGACAATGGAGATGACCCGCGTCATCAAGGCGTTTAACGATTCGCAGCAGGACGTCGAAGTCCGCGGTATTTTTACCGGCAGCTACGACACCACCAAAATTAAAGCGGAATCCGCCCAGAAAGCCGGGCAGCCGCCGGCGCTGGTCATTATGTCGGCCAACTTCACCACCGACCTTGCGCTAAAAGACGAAATTCTGCCGATGGACGAGCTGTTTAAATACGGCAACCGTAAGGCGGGCGATTTCCTGATGAACGACTTCTGGCCGGCAATGCACAAGAATGCCCAGGTCATGGGCGTGACTTACGCGATTCCGTTCCATAACTCCACGCCAATCCTGTACTACAACAAAACGATGTTCGATCAGGCGGGCATCAAGCAGCCGCCGCAGACCTGGGCCGAAATGCTGGCCGATGCGAAGAAGCTGACCGATGCCAGCAAAGGGCAGTGGGGCATCATGCTGCCGTCCACCAACGACGATTACGGCGGCTGGATCTTCTCCTCGCTGGTACGTGCCAACGGCGGCAACTACTTCAACGAAAACTATCCGGGCGAAGTGTATTACGACTCGCCGACCACCATTGGCGCGCTGCGCTTCTGGCAGAACATGGTTTACCGCGACAAAGTGATGCCGTCCGGCGTGCTTAACTCCAAGCAGATCAGCGCTGCGTTCTTCAGCGGTAAACTGGGCATGGCGATGCTGAGCACCGGCGCGCTGGGCTTTATGCGCGAAAACAGCAAAGATTTTGATATGGAAGTGGCGATGATGCCCGCCAAAGAACAGCGGGCGGTGCCTATCGGCGGCGCGAGCCTGGTTAGCTTCAAGGGCATTTCCGACGCGCAGAAAAAGGCGGCTTATCAGTTCCTGACGTATCTGGTTAGCCCGCAGGTTAACGGCGCGTGGAGCCGTTTCACCGGGTATTTCTCCCCGCTGAAGGCCTCCTACGACACGCCGGAAATGAAAGAGTACCTGCAGAAAGATCCGCGGGCGCAAATCGCGCTGGATCAGCTGAAATATGCCCATCCCTGGTATTCGACTTATGAAACGGTTGCCGTTCGTCAGGCGATGGAAAACCAGCTGGCGGCGGTGGTGAACGATCAAAAGGTGACCCCGGAAGCGGCAGCGAAGTCCGCCCAGCAAACGGCGGACAGCCTGATGAAGCCGTATGTTGAGAAAACCGCGCTGGCCGATGTGAAGTAAAATCCCCACGTTTACCTTTTCACGGGCGGTTTTACCGCCCGTTTTTCCGTGTTAAAAAATCACTTTCTGACTATAACAGTTGTACAAAACAGCGTATTTTTAGCGCTGTGATATAGACAGGGAGCAGCGCATGAAAAAGTACCAGCAGCTGGCACAGCAGATCCTCGACCAGATTGCCCTCGGCGTCTGGCAGCCAGGGGATCGTTTGCCGTCGCTGCGTGAGCAGGTCAGCCACAGCGGCATGAGCTTTATGACCGTCGGCCACGCCTATCAGATGCTGGAAAGCCAGGGGGCGATTGTGGCCAGACCGCAGTCCGGCTACTACGTTGCGCCCCGACCCGTGGCACGCACTGCGCCGCCTGCGGTGCAGGTCACCCGCGCAGAAACCGTCGATATCAATACCTATATTTTTGATGTGCTGCAGGCAAGCACGGATGCTTCCGTGGTGCCGTTTGGCTCTGCGTTCCCGGATCCTCGCCTGTTTCCGCTCCAGGCGCTCCACCGTTCAATGGCGGCGGTCAGCAAAACGGCGACCGCCATTAGCGTGATTGAAAGCCTGCCGCCGGGCAACGAAGCGCTGCGCCACGCCATCGCCCAGCGCTACGCCCAGCAGGGGATGCATGTTTCACCGGACGAAATTGTTATCACCGCCGGCGCGCTTGAGGCGCTCAACCTCAGTCTGCAGGCGGTTACCGAGCCGGGTGACTGGGTAATTGTCGAAAACCCTTGCTTCTACGGTGCGCTGCAGGCGCTGGAGCGTCTGAGGCTGAAAGCGCTCTCGGTCGCCACCGACCCGGTAAGCGGGATCGATCTCGATGCCCTGGCGCAGGCTCTGGCCGAATACCCGGTCAAAGCCTGCTGGTTAATGACTAACAGCCAGAACCCGCTGGGCGTGACGCTGCCGCCGGAGAAAAAAGCGCAGCTGGTGCAGCTGTTACAGGCGCATAACGTCACGCTGATTGAAGATGATGTGTATAGCGAGCTTTATTACGGGCGTGAAAGGCCGCTGCCTGCCCGGGCGTATGATGCCCACGACATGACTCTGCATTGCTCCTCGTTTTCAAAATGTCTGGTGGCCGGGTTTCGCATTGGCTGGGTTGCCGCCGGGAAGCACGCCCGCCGAATTCAGCAGCTGCAGCTGATGAGCACCTTGTCCACCAGTTCGCCGATGCAGCTGGCGCTGGTCGATTTTCTGGCTACCCGCCGCTATGACACACACCTGCGCCGCCTGCGGCGACAGCTGGCAGAACGCAAGCAGCAGGCCTGGCAAACGCTAAGTGAGCTTTTCCCTCCTGAAGTCAAAATCCACCGCAGCGAAAGCGGCTATTTCCTGTGGATTGAACTGCCGGAGGGGCTGGATACCAGCCTGCTTAACGAGCGGGCGCTGGCGCATAAGATAAGCATCGCCCCGGGGAAAATGTTCACCACCGGCAGGGCCTGGGATAACTATTTCCGCTTCAACGCCTCGTGGAACTGGGGCGAAAGAGAGCGTCAGGCGGTGGTGACGTTGTCACGTTTAATCAAGGAATTGATTGAGGAACACCATGTACAAGACTGAAAGATTGCTGCTGAGAGCGTGGCGAGACGAGGACCTGGTTCCGTTTGCCGAAATGAACGCTGACCCGGAGGTGATGCGCTATTTCTTGCAGCCCCTGACGTCGGAAGAAAGCCAGCGTTACCTCGAGACATTCCGCCAGCGTATGGCTGAAAACGGCTTTGGCTTCTGGGCGGTGGAAGAGCAACACAGCAGTGAGCTGGCCGGGTTTGTTGGCCTGAATCGCCCTGGCTACTCGCTGCCGTTTGGCCCCTGTGTCGAGATCGGCTGGCGGCTTCGAAAAGCGTTTTGGGGCAAAGGGTACGCGCCTGAGGCCGCGAGGAAAGCGCTGCGCATTGGTTTCGACGAATACGATCTGGACAGCATTGTGGCTTTTACCGCACTGCCAAATTTGCCGTCTCAGCGGGTGATGGAGAAGCTGGGCATGCGCCGAAGCGGAGAGTTTGACCATCCCATGGTGCCGGAGCAGCATCCGCTGCTCCGGCATGTCTGGTATCAGATTCACCGGCAGGAAGGTTAAAAGCCGGCGAATCGGCTTGTGTCACCGCTATTCTGTCGGTTGAAAAACGTAATGGTCGCCTTTAGCCACAATATGCCCGACGCCCGGGAACGGGAAGTGCGGGGCAAAAATCAGTTCACGATCGGCGGCCAGTTTGGCCAGCAGCGCTTTGCGGTTGGCTATGCCTTCCTGGCGATCGTTGTCATAGGCAATCGCCCATTCGGGCTTCGTCAGCGACACAATCGCGCTGTGCGCCGAGTCGCCAATGTCTAAAAGTCGCTGCTTGCCGGAGACAATCTGGTAGCCAACGTGCCCCGGCGTGTGGCCCGGCAGCGGCACAGAGGTGATCCCCGGCAGCACCTGGTCGCCAGGCTTAAAGGTTTTCACCTGCGGCTGGATGGCCTCAGCCAGCGCCTTCATCTTCGGCAGCGTTTGCAGCCATGCCCAGTCCGGGGCGGAGATTTGCACCGTGGCGTGGGGGAATGCCTGCTTGCCGTCCGCCGTCAGCAGGCCACCAACATGGTCGCCGTGAACGTGGGTGATCAGCACATCGGTTACCTGCTCTGGCTTATAACCCGCCTTTGCGAGGCTCTCAACCAGCTGGCCCTGAACGTTGGGGCCAAGCCCGGTATCCAGCAGAATGACTTTACTGCCGTCTTTCACCAGCAGGGCATCGACGCTGAGCTTAATACTGTCCGTTGGCGCGCCGGCGGCGGACAGCACTTCGGCCACGGCTTTTTCTCCCACGTTGATGCCAATCACTTTGCCATCGTTGGGCAGGGCGTTGTCTTTATCGTGCAGGGCGGTGAGCTCAAGCTTGCCGAGCGGAAACGTCTTAAACGCTGCCCCTGCGTTATCCGCCAGCGCGAAGGCGGAGTAGCTGGCCGCAAACAGGACTGAAACAAGCAGTTTTTTAATCATGACTGTTCCCTTCATGCATCAGGTTAATTATCGGAAACCCGTTGTTACTACTGATATGCCACAGCAACAGATTTTAAGTAAAGCATCTACGCTGATTAATGGTTAGCTGGTATTGCGAGGTTTACATTTTGCATTGGGGTTAAAGATGAGGCGAAAAACAGTAAGTTACGGGCTGCCGGTGAGTTTGTTTTTGGCGGCGCTTAGCGGCAGTGCATGGGCCGAGAGCGGCCAGAACGCGCCGGGCGAAAATTATCCGGTGGTGACAAAGGACTATTTGCTGCAATCCTTTGATGGCAGCGAAAAACCGAATGAGGTGAAAATCACGCCCGGGCTGCATAACCGCTATTTCTACAGCAACTGCGGTGGGGACAAAAGCTGTGATTCTGCCATTCCGGCGGGGGCGATGGTGTTTAAAGCCCCGTCCGGGTTTGGATCTACGCCGCACAGTGAATTTCCTCGCGTCGAGCTGAGAGCCACGCACAATTTTGTTAACGGCAGCGAGTTTGACAATGAGCAGCGCGGGTCGGTGTATATCGTCAAAAATCCGTCCACGCGCTCGATTATTTTTGCTCAAATTCACGGCGACAAACCCGGCGGCTCAGAGATGCTGAAACTGCGCTGGGAAGACGGCGCGATAGTGGCAGGCGTGAAAGAAAACTACGGCGACCCGGAAAAACGCACCACGCTGCTTTCGGGCGTCGGGCTGAAAGACAAGATTGATTACAGCATCAAAGCCAAAGGCACGGCGAGCGGCATGAAGGTGACGGTGGAGGCCAGCGCCGGCGGCAAAAAGGCCAGCCAAACCTTTGACTATCCGAAGCAGGGTTGGGAAGGGATCCAGCTATACTTCAAGGCGGGCAACTACAACCAGGACAAAAACAAGGATGGTTCTGAATCGGTGGTGGCCTACAGCAAGCTTGACGTAAGCTACAAGTAAGTGAGTTAAAACCGGCAGCCGGAGTGGCTGCCGGACGTTAAGGCGTTATTTTTTTACCGCAATCAGCACGGATGAGGCTTTCACCAGTGCCAGCAGGCGGGACCCCACCTTAAGCGCCATTTCATCTGCCGCTTCGTTAGTCACCACGGCGGTTAATGCAAAACCCGCGTCGGTCTGAATATGCACGGTGGTGTTCACCGCGCCTTCCGCGATGGCTTTCACCGCGCCTGGAAACTGGTTTCTGGCGGAGAAGTGATAGCCACAGTCTTCACTGGCCAGCACCACCCACGGGGCTTTGATCAGTGCCAGCGCTTCTTTGCCGTTAACAAGGCCTAACGCTTCCTTGCTGCTGCGGGTCACCACCGCGACCAGCCTGCCGCCGCCGTTCAGGGTTAATTCTATTTCGTCGTTAACGGCGCCGGCCGTGACGTTGCTGATGGTGCCGGTTAACTGATTGCGGGCGGAAATACTCATGGTGCCTCCTGGCGGTGAACTAAGAAAAAGACTGCCTAAAGCATAGGGGGATCCCGCCTTCTTTTCATATTAATTTTCAATAGATACCTCATTTGCGCCGCGGCCTGTTATACCAAAGGGGAGCGCCGGGGCCGGCTTACTGCGCAGTGCATCACAACCTGGTGAAAATCACCGCCCGACACCGCTGCCGCCGTCAAGCCGGCGCTATGCTTTTTACTTCAGTCCTTTTAAGCCAGAACGCCGCTGGGGCCATGATTATCAGAACGGGAAAGGAGATAGGGATGCAAAGTCAGCTATTGATTAACGGCCTGCTTGTGGCTGGCCTTGGAGAGAAGCAGCCTGTCTACAACCCGGCCACGGGGCAGGTGCTGCTGGAGGTGGCGGAAGCCACGGCTCAGCAAGTTAACGATGCGGTCCTGGCGGCGGATAAAGCTTTTGCCGCATGGGGGCAGACGACGCCGAAAGAACGTGCCGAACATCTTCTGGCGCTAGCGGACGCCATCGAGCAACACGCGGAAGCCTTCGCCAGGCTGGAGTCGCAGAACTGCGGCAAACCTTTCCACTGCGTGCTCAACGATGAGATCCCGGCGGTGGTGGATGTCTTTCGCTTCTTTGCCGGGGCGAGCCGCTGCCTGGGCGGCCTGACCGCCGGAGAATATCTGAGCGGACACACCTCGATGATCCGCCGCGATCCGGTCGGCGTGGTGGCGTCTATTGCTCCCTGGAACTATCCGCTGATGATGGCGGCCTGGAAACTGGCTCCGGCGCTGGCCGCCGGGAACTGCGTGGTGATCAAACCGTCCGAAATTACGCCGCTGACCGCGTTTAAGCTAGCCGAACTGGCGAAGGATATCTTCCCGGCGGGCGTGATTAACGTGCTGTTTGGGCGCGGGCAAACCGTCGGCGATGCGCTGACCGGGCATGAAAAAGTGCGGATGGTGTCGCTCACCGGGTCTATCGCCACCGGGGAACACATTATTAGCCACACCGCCCCGTCAATTAAGCGCACGCACATGGAGCTGGGCGGCAAAGCGCCGGTTATCGTGTTCGACGATGCGGATTTCCAGGCGGTGGTCGAAGGCGTGCGAACCTTTGGCTATTACAATGCCGGGCAGGACTGCACCGCCGCCTGCCGGATTTACGCTCAAAGCGGGATTTACGACCGGCTGGTTGAGCTGCTCGGGGAAGCCGTGGCCAGTCTCAAATATGGGCCTCCTGAGGACGAAAGCACCGAGCTGGGGCCGCTGAGTTCAGAGGCACATCTTGAGCGAGTCAGCAAAGCCGTGGAGGAAGCCAAAGCGCTGCCGCATATCAAAGTGATTACCGGCGGCAGTAAAGTCGCCGGCGAGGGCTATTACTACCAGCCTACGCTGCTGGTCGGGGCGAAGCAGGGCGATGCGATTGTGCAAAAAGAGGTGTTTGGCCCGGTCGTCAGCGTCACAAAATTTGACGATGAGCAGCAGGTGCTGGCGTGGGCCAATGACTCCAGCTACGGCCTGGCCTCTTCGGTATGGACGCAGGACGTGGGCCGGGCACATCGCCTGAGCGCCCGGCTGCAGTACGGCTGCACCTGGGTGAACACGCATTTTATGCTGGTGAGCGAAATGCCGCACGGCGGGCAAAAACTGTCGGGCTACGGCAAAGATATGTCGCTGTACGGGCTGGAGGATTACACCGTTATTCGGCATGTGATGATTAAGCACTGAGCGTGCGACTGGCGGTTTTGGCTGCTTTTGCCAGGCTTACAGGGACCAGTAAACAGGAGAAAAGACCATGGGATTATTTGATTTTGTCAAAGACGCAGGTGCGAAACTGTGGGATTCGCTGAAAGGGAATGAAGGCGAGCAGGGCAGCAAGCTTGAGGAGCATTTGAAAAACAGCGGCATTCCGGGCGCTGACAAAGTGAATGTTACCGTAGAAAACGGCAAAGCGGTGATCTCCGGGGGAGATGGGCTGACTCAGGCGCTGAAAGAAAAAATTCAGGTGGCGGTAGGTAACGTGGCCGGTATCAGCAGCGTTGAAAATAATATTCAGGCGACGGATGCTGCGCAGGAAGCCACTTACTATACGGTGAAATCGGGCGATACCCTGAGCGCCATTTCTAAACATGTCTACGGCGATGCCAATAAGTACAACACCATCTTTGAAGCGAATAAGCCGATGCTAAGCCACCCGGATAAAATTTACCCCGGACAGGTACTGATTATTCCTAAGCTGTAAGTGCCCTAAAAACCCACTTCGGTGGGTTTTGTTTGGTGGATCGCGTAAAGTGTCACGTTAAACCTCAGAATTAATCTGTTTATTTTCTGCTATTTGCCGACGAGGTGTTGGCCTGCTTTCAAGGATGATGTATGACGTTGAAAAGAGCCATTCTGCTGGCAATCCCACTTGTATTCTGTTCTTTCGCTTATGCCCAAACGGCAAGAAACCCGGTTATCGCCAACCTGGCGACAATGTTTGATTTCAATGCCCCGGCAGGCAACGTGCGCGAAATGCATACCGTCATGAAGCATCCGTCAGGGGAGGTTAACTATGAGAACCGACTGAAGGTAGACCGTGCCGGGTGTGTTACCAGCCTTGATATCAGAGACTCGGCGCAAAAAATGGTGCTACAGCTTCACCGCGAAGGCAACGCCCTGACGGGGACCCAAAACGGCAAACCGTTAACCCTCAAGCTTGATGAAAAGTGTCTGGTGAAAAAGAGAAAAGATGAGCTGGGCGAAGTGAAATACGCCTACTGGCCTGGCGGGCTGCTGAAAGATATTTTTTTCATGCCGGGCGGGCAACGCATCGCTCACCATGAATACTATGCTAACGGTCTCCCTCGTCAGATCGATTTTTACCTGAATGACAAAGTGGCTTCGCAAACCAAAGTCAGCTACGAGAATGCGGAGCGCCGTCCGTTTGACTACAAACTGGTGACTGAAACGATGAGAACGCCGTTCCTGACGACGGAAAGCCACTGCCGCTACGACGAGCACTTGTCGCCCATCGCCTGCGACATCACGCTGGTGACCGGCATCGGAAAAACGCAGCAGACCCAGCGGCAGCAGGTGACGACGGAAGTCAGCTATTACTGAGTAAATAAAGTTTCTAAACTTGATCTGCGTCATAAAAAAGAGCATATTCTGCAAAAATTTTTAACAAGTAGTAATGTCTTGTATGACGCTTTATCAACACATGCTGGTTTTTTACGCCGTAATGGCGTTAATCTGCGCCGGGATCACCTGGCTGCTCGCCAAAGACTCTAAACGCATTAAGCTGCTTTGTTCAGTGCTGATTGGCGCCACCTGGCCGATGAGTTTCCCGGTCGCGCTGCTGTTCTCTCTGTTCTAACCCGTTCTGAACTAACAGCCTGCCGCGATAAAGTCGCCGTTGGCGCTAACGGGAATCGTGGTGATAAATAGCACCACGGCAAAAAGCACGATCAGCAAGCCGCCAATCACTTTCAGCCCGGTAGTGATAATGCGAACCTGAGTAGGAGTGCGCGAAAGCCAGAGTTTGCCCACCGAGTCGCGGGTGTGGGTGACCAACACGGACAGTCCGAGAATCGACAGGGCTGTACCAAAAGCCATAGTCATCACCGCGGCAATGCCCCAGCTAATAAATCCCAACGCATTCGAAAACACCAGAATCATGATGGCCCCGCTGCAGGGCCGAGCGCCAATCGCCAGAATGACGCCCAGGTGCGTGAGCCAGTTACCGCCCCGGCCATCGTAGCCAACACCGTGGTTGTGCCCACAGCCGCACCGATCATCGTGTGAATGATGATTCAGCGTTGGTGCATCACTGCTTATCGGCGTGAAGGATTTCATCCTGAGCGGCGCTTGCTGTCGCAGCGCTTTCAGCACAATAAAAATCCCGAAACAGCCAATCATCACCGCGCTTATTTTTTCCACATACCAGCGACTTTCGCTGAGATCGCCGCTGGACAAATTAAGCGCAATCGCCAGCACAAAGACAAATACGATGGCGCTCACGCCCTGCATCAGGCTGCCGAGAAACGGCACCACTCGTCCGGCGAGAGGCGTTTCCGGGTTGGTACTTAGGTAGGTTGTGACGATAAATTTACCGTGCCCAGGGCCGATGGCGTGGAGTACGCCGTAAAAGAAGCTGCCGACCAGCAGCCAGACGCCGCCGATGTACTGGTGGTTGTTGATTTGCAGTAAGTAGAAGACCAGGTAGCGATGCAGACTGATCTGCATACTCAGGCACCACTGAATAAAAGCGCTCCAGTGATGGCTGATAAACACCAGCGCCAGCCCGCTCAGTAGCAAGGCCACGAGGCCTGCAGGCAGCGCCCAGCGGCGGGGAAGAGTTTGAGTTGTCATGGCGGCAATCACATCAGGTCGGCATGACTAAAGTATAAATAATGCCGAAGAGTAAGACCAAATGAATAAGCTATCAGCAAATCATCTTGTCGCACTGGGGCAGATATTATAGTCTCAAAAATCACGCTGTTAGCACCCGTCTGGAACCCGTATGACCGATCAAACCCCGCTGTTAACCGTTAATTCGCTTTGTATCAGTACGCTGGAAGGTAAACCTCTGGTGAGGGACGCTTCATTCAGCGTTGCACGCCGGAAGATTGTTGCGCTGGTAGGCGAATCAGGCTCGGGGAAAACGTTAACCTCGCTGGCGGTTATGGGTTTGCTTCCGGGGGGCGTGCGGCAAACGGGCGGTGACGTAACGTTTAACGGACAGGTTGTATCGGCTGTGGGGAAAACCTATCCGCGAGAGCTTCGCGGGCAGCAAATCGCCACGATTTTTCAGGAGCCGATGAGCAGCATGAACCCGGTGCTGAAAGTGGGGGAGCAAATTGCGGAAGTGCTGGTGCGCCACCAAAAGCTCAGCTGGAAGCAGGCGCACCGTGAGGCTGTCGCATTGTTAGACAGGGTCGGGATTGTGAACCCTGAGCAGCGGGCAAAACAGTATATTCATCAGCTTTCCGGCGGCATGCGCCAGCGCGTGATGATTGCCAGCGCCATTAGCTGCAAACCTGCGCTTCTGATTGCCGACGAACCCACCACCGCGCTGGACGTCACCATTCAGGCGCAAATCCTGACTTTGCTACAGGAACTGCAGCAGGAAATGGCGATGGGCATTCTGTTCATCACCCACGATTTAAGCGTGGTGGCTCGCTATGCAGACCGTGCCTGCGTGCTGTATCAGGGCAATATTGTTGAGCAGGGCGATGTGCCAACGCTGCTGACCGCGCCGCAGGCCGACTACACCCGTCGGCTGATTGCCGCTTCTCAGCCGGAGCCTCAGCCCGCCAGGCGCAAAGACGTTACCCGTTCGCCGCTGGTGCAGCTGTCGCAGCTCACCAAAAGCTACCCGCAGGGGCATACGCTGCCGTTTTTCCCGGACAGCCGCCAGACCGTGCTCAAGCCTACCAGCCTCGAAATTGAGCGAGGCGAGATCGTCGGGCTGATCGGCGAGTCCGGTTCGGGTAAAACGACGCTCGGCAGGGCGGCCATAGGCTTAATTCCGGCAGACAGCGGCACCATTATTTTTGATGGTCTGGACGTACGTCGCGCCAGCCGTGAGCAGCGGCAGGGGATGCGCCGCCGGGCGCAGATTATTTTCCAGGATCCCTACGCCAGCCTCGATCCCAAAATGCCGGTGGGTGAGCAAATTGCCGAACCGCTGCGCGTGCATAAATTGAGACCCGCGGGGGAAGTTCAAAGCCGCGTTCGCGAATTACTGGAGCTGGTCGGGCTGGATGCTGCGGCGGCGAATCGTCTGCCGTCGGCTTTCTCCGGCGGGCAGCGGCAGCGCATTGCCATTGCGCGCGCGCTGGCGCTTGAACCTGAACTGTTGGTGGCCGATGAAGCCGTTTCGGCGTTGGATCTTTCGGTGCGAGGGCAGATCCTCGCCTTGCTCGCCGATCTGCGTGACCGCCTGGGTCTGACCGTGCTGTTTATCAGCCACGACCTTGGCGCCGTACGTCAGGCGTGTGACAGAGTTGTGGTGCTGTATCGCGGTGAAATTGTGGAGACGGGGGCCACAAAGCAGGTGCTGGACAAGCCGCAGCATGAATACACGCGGCAGCTGATTGCCGCCGCGCCGGATATTCAGCAGGCGCTGAAGCTGCGGAAGGTGGGGTGATTATTCCCCACTAAGCAGCGGTAATTCCGGGTGACTCGCCCATTCGTGCCAGGAGCCGACGTAAACGGCCACGTCCTGGTAACCTGCAAGTTTGAGAGCCACCAGAACCGTGGCGGCGCGAGCGCCACGGTGGCACCAGGCAATCACTCTTTTTGACGGCGTAAATCCGGCTTCGGCGGCAAGGCTTGCCAGCGCTGCAGCGGATTTGAACCGGCCATGCTCGACTGCATCTTCCCAGAAAAGCAGTTTTGAGCCAGGAATGCGTCCCGCTCGCGCGCAGCATTCATGCACAAAGCTGCCGTCATATTCCGTTGGCCTGCGGGCATCCAGCAGCAGCGTTGATGCCGGATCGGCGTCGATCGTTTCGGCGCGGGTGGCGGCCAGCCGAACCATGGCCGGTTGACATTCAGGGGCTCCGGCGTCAGAAACAATCGCAGCTGGGCCTTTCCCCGGCGTTAATTTTCCCCCGGCATCTGCCCAGGCTTCTACACCGCCGTCCAGAATCAGTCCTTCTGCACCCAGCGCAAACCACAAAAACCATAATCCACGCGGAGATCGCATGCCCACGGTTTGCTCGAAGAATACCGGCGTAGCTCCGCTCGCGATACCGAGCTGTTGCCAGGCATGAACAAATGCCCCGGCCATCGCGGCGTAACCTTTCGGGCTCGAGTCAGACACAAAATAGTCATAGACGTTAAGATTCAGCGCGCCCGGTAGGGAGGCCGTTTGCCAGGCCTCTCGTTCACGGACATCGATCAGCGCAAATGTCTCGCCGTTCTCGATTCGTTTTACCAGATCGGGAGCGTTAATCAGCATCGGCGGTCTCCCAGCCAAAAGGCAGATTGCTGCCCTTGCCCTGTTCAGCCGCCGCGCTTAGAACGCGGGCAGCGAGGGCGATATCAAACACGTTGAGGCCGAAAGAAGAGAAATAAACCTTGTCCGTTTCCGCAGGCCGCCAGCCATCGACCAGTAAATTTGTTAAATCTGCAGAGACGTTTTGCTCGTCAAAAAGCCCGGCCCGGTACATTTGGAACAGGCTTTTGGCGCTGGTCAGCTTGAAGTCTCCCCAAAGGTCGACCACTACCTTGTCGGCGGCGGCAATCGTCTCAAAGGCCACTTCGTGATAGCCGATTTGCAGCACCAGGGTGCCGGCCCGCCAGATACCAGGGCGTAAAAACGGCTCGCTGGCGCTGGTGCAGGTAATCAGCGCGTCCCAGTGCTGGCGCAGCGCATCGCTTAGTGTTTCAAACTGGGTGACAGGCCAGGGGAGTTTGTCGGCATGGCTGAGCATGTCGGCGAGAGGCTCCGGCGTTTTGTTCCAGCAATAGACCATGTCCAGATCGGGAAAATGTGCAGCCAGCATCTCGAGATGAGCGCGGGCCTGCACGCCAGCGCCGAGCAATAAAACACGTGAAGGGCGGCGGGGAGCCGCCAGCTTCAAGGCGAGGGCCGATACGGCGGCGGTTCGGGTCGCGGTCAGGCTGCTACTTTCGACCAGGCCTATCGGCAAACCGCTGTCTGCGCGATTAACCAGCGTGGTGGCTATCGCCTGTGGATAGCCGTCGTTGGCGCGAGGTCGATGCGCCGTCCATTTTACGCCCGTCGCATTGAACCGCCCGCCGACCCTGGCCGGGAGGGCGTAAACCTTCCCCAGCGGCGTATCGAGGTTGACGTGGGTTTCGGCGGGCATCGCTGCCTCGCCGCGCCTCAGCAGCCGCACGGTATCCTCGATGTCCTGCAGAGCCTGTACCGGATCATTCCCCCCAAGGTCGACCACCTGCTGACGGTTCACTATCTGCATGATCAGTGCTCCAGAAGTTTTTGAGCGAACGGGTAAAGCGCCGGAGAGCCCCCGCAGTGCATGAACACTACGCTGCTGCCGGTGGCAATACGGCCTTCTTTCGCGAGGGTGATTAAACCGTGCATCGCTTTACCAGTGTAAACCGGATCCAGCAGCACGCCTTCCTGCTGCGCGACCTGATAAATCGCTTCAATGCCGCCGTCAGAAGGCACGCCGTAGGCGCTGCCAACAAATCCGTCTTCGATCAGGATATCCTGCGGCTGCCAGGTTTGATCCCAGTCGAGCAGGCGAGCGCAGTCCTCGGCCATGGCGGAGATTCGGGTCTGGAACCAGTCGGCTTTGGCGCTGACGCTGACGCCGATAATCTGCGTTTGCGGCCAGTAACGGCGGGCGCCGACATACAGCCCGGCCAGCGTGCCGCCGGAGCCGGTGGGGGCGATAATCACGTCCGGGGCAGATTCGCCCGCGGCGCGAAGCTGAGCATCCATCTCTTCAACGGCGCGCACATAGCCCAGCGCACCTAGCGCCGTGGCACCTCCCAGCGGAATGATCATCGGCTTTTCGCCGCGAGCCGTGGCCGCATCGGCATGGGCCTGCATCGCGCCTTCAATCTGGGTGAAATAGCCTTCCGGGTCGAGGAACTGCAGCTCTGCCCCAAACAGTTTGTCCAGCAGGAGATTACCCTGATAAGTCTGTGGCTCATCGCCGCGTAAAACCAGCACCGGCTTCATGCCAAATTTACGGGCGGCCGCCGCGACCATGCGCGCGTGGTTAGACTGGTGACCGCCGGTGGTTATCACCACTTTTACCCCTTCGCGGCAGGCTTCGGCCATCAGGTACTCCAGCTTGCGGACTTTGTTGCCGCCGCCGCCAAAACCGCTGTAGTCGTCGCGCTTAATTTTTACGTTAACGCCTAGCGTTTCGCTCAGACGAGGTAAAGATTCCAGCGGCGTGGGGAAGAATCCGAGCGTAACACGTTCAAAATCATTGACGTTTTTCATGCATTATCCTGTCTGGTTCCCGGGTGCTGGCCGTATTTAAAAGGCAAGTAGCCAGTCATTAAGCGATTGTTGGTAGCGTTGTAAGCCCCTGAGCGTGACGAATTCGTTCACGCCGTGGGCGTTGCCGCCGTAGCCCAGGCCGCCGATCAGGAAGGCTGGTGCCACAGGGGCGAAGGCGTAGGCCGGGGCGCAGCCTGGCGCCCAGGGCCAGATTTGCGGTTTTGCCTGCTGTTGGTGATAGCTCGCCATCAGCTCAAGCACGCCGACGTCATCAATGCTGAAGCGGTAGCCGGGGTAGCTGTCCCCCGGCTCGAGCACCGCTCCGGCAAGTGCCGGGCTGGCAAGCTGTTCTTTTATGCGCCGCATCAGGCGTTCGCCATCGACGACGGGCGGTGTTCTTAGCACCACATCGGCGAAGGCTTCCGGGGGGATCACGCCCTGAGCACCGCGCGGCAGGCTGGCTATCTCCGACACGCTTAGCACCGCGCTGCCCAGCAGGTATGCAAGGTTGCTGAAACTGTCGCCAGTGATGGCGTATTTTTCGCTGCGGCGGAAGGTCAGTTCGTCCGCCAGGTTAAATTCCCGCGCGAGGTCGTCCAGAATGGAGCTGGCTTCTTCGTCCAGCTCGCCCGTTTCGAGCACGCCGTTGGCGTGAGGCGGGGCAAGAGTGCTTAACACCTGCACCAGCCGCCAGACTGGGCTATCGATCCATGCGGCGTTGCTGGCGTGAATCGCCGCCTTCGGGCCGCCCCAGCTGCCGCCTTTGACTACCAAGCGGCCACCGCTGCGGCCGGTGAAGCCGAGGTAAATGCGCGGTGCGCCGCCACCGTATTCGCACAGGGAAGGGAAAAGCACCGCTTCTGCCGGGGAAACCGGGCAAGGCTGCCGGGCGAGGTAACGGCGCAGGTTGCCGCTGCCAATCTCTTCTTCGCCTTCCAGCAGGATTTCAATGTTGGTATGCAGGCGGCCCGAATGGTAGAGATCGCGCACCACCCTCAGCATGCCTGCCAGCGGGCCTTTGTTGTTCTCAGCCCCGCGGGAAATAAACACATCGCCTTTATCCGACCAGTGTTTGAGCCCGCCCACGAACGGATCGACCTCCCAGCCATCTTCTTCGGCTGGCATCACGTCGTACATGTTGTACAGCACGAGGGTTCGTGGTGAGCCGATATTAATTCGCACGTGTACCAGCGGCGGTGCGTCGTCCTGAAGCTGCTGGCTGACCGGGTAAAGCACTTCAGCATCAGTTTCTTCAATTAACCAACGCTCGAGCCACTGCGCCAGGTCGCGCTGCTGGTCGATATTGCCCGCCACGCTGCGGAAAGGCGTCAGCTGGTGCAGGAGATCCAGCGTTGCATCGAGTGACTTCATAGCCGGATCCTCGGGTTCAGTACCACATACAGCAAATCAATGATCAGGTTCACCACCACAAACACCAGCGCGGCCAGCAGGACAATCGCCTGCACCAGCGGGAAGTCACGGTTTTGAATGGCCTGCACCGCAAGGCGGCCAATGCCGGGCCAGGCAAAAATAATTTCGGTGACCAGCGCGCCGCCCAGCAGGGAAGCGAAATACATTCCCTGCACGGTGACGACCGGGATCAGCGCATTGCGCAGGCCGTGGCGAATCAGGATCCGCCACGAACTTAGCCCCTTGGCCTGCGCCGTGCGGATGTAATCCTGAGCCAGTACGTCGATCAGGCTGGCACGCACCAGGCGCGCAATGGCGCTCATGTAATAGGCCCCAAGACTGATGGCGGGCATGATCAGATGGCTGAAGGTGCCGTAGCCGCTGGAGGGCAGCCAGCGTAGATGCAGGCTGAACCAGATAATCATCAACAGACCCAGCCAGAATACCGGCACGGCCTGGCCGCTGAAGGCAAACAGGCGGGCGAGTAAGTCCCAAACGCTGTTGCGCCAGACCGCGCTCACCAGGCCAAGCAGCAGGCCAACTACGGTGCTCCACGCCAGGGCAGAAACGGCCAGCAGCAGCGTGGCAGGCACGCGCTGGGCGATAAGCTCGGTCACTGGCTGATCATAGCGGAGCGACAGGCCAAGGTCGCCGTGCAGCAGGCCGGTCAGGTAATGGCCGTATTGCCAGAGCAGCGGACGGTCAAAACCCATTGCGTGGCGGAAGTTGTCTATTTCTTGCTGGGAAGAGCCGGGCGGCATCATCACCGCGGCAGGATCGCCGGTCAGGTGCAGGCTGTAAAAGATCAGCAGCGAGACGCCAAACATCACCAGCACGGCCTGCGCGAAGCGGGAAAGAATGTAGCGCAGCATCAGTCGAGCCTCGTGTGGGTTTTACGCAGCAGGCTGTCGCCGAGCAGGTTACAGCCGACCACCAGCGCCGCGATAATCAGCCCCGGCCACAGCACCAGCCATTCCGCCAGCAGCATGTAGGAACGGCCCTCACCAATCAGGTTGCCGAGCGTAGGCGTTGGCGGCTGGATCCCCATCCCGAGAAAGCCAATGGAGGCTTCGAGGACAATCAGCCTTGGAATATCCAGCGTCAGCAGAACAACCAGCGGCGTGGCGAGGTTAGGCAGAATATGTCGCAGCAGAATACGCGGCGTGGAAAAGCCCATGGCGCGAACGGCTTCGATGTATTCCAGTTCGCGTAGCTCGAGCGTTTTGGCGCGCGCCACGCGGGCGTAAATCGCCCAACTGGTCACGCCCATGATCAGAATAATGTTTTCCAGTGAAGTGCCGAACAGCGCCATCACCAGCAAAATTAGCAGAATAAACGGCACCGCCAGCTGGATGTCCATCAGGCGCATGATAACGGCATCCAGCCAGCCGCCAACATAGCCTGCCAGCATGCCCAGCAGGGTGCCGATAACGGCGGCAATTGCCGCCGCCAGTAACACCACCGTCAGGGATAGGCGGGTACCCGCCAGGATCCTTGCCAGCAAATCGCGCCCGAGCTGATCGGTGCCGAGCCAGTGCATCCCGCTTGCCGTTTCGCTGCCCGGCGGCAGGAAGGTATCCGCCAGGTTGTTGGTTAACGGGTCGGGCAAGGGCAGCCACGGGGCCACCAGTGCCAGCAGGATCACGATGCCAAGCAATAAGCCCCCCAGCGCCCCGTCACCTGAGATCAGGCGGCGAGGGCGACGGGTCAGGGCGCGTCCGGGAAAAATCATTTCAGCCTCAAATCATACAGCGGGATGCGGGCGTCGGCGCGACCGGTAAAGTTCAGGCTGTCGCTGTTGGCATACAGAGAATCCTCGCGGTACAGCGGGATCAGCGGCTGCTCTTTGGCGACAACTTTCTGGATATCCTGCAGGATAACTTCACGCTTCTTCGCATCTACCGTTGAGCGGCTGGCGTTCAGCAGTTTATCCAGTTCAGGGTTGCTGACCGTGGAGTAAGGCTCGCCGGAGTGCAGGATAGGGTACAGCGCGGCATCGGCATCCAGGGTTTGGGTTGAGCCCCACGCCAGCATGTACATTTCCGCCTGTTTACCGGAAGCCACCTGCTGGGTATAGACGGACCACTCAGGCACCTCAAGCTGCGCCTTCACGCCGATGGCAGCCAGGTCCTGCACAATCGCCTGAGCCACTTCGGCGCTGGCGATATAGCGACGCGGCGCCTGGAATTTCAGCGTGAAGCCGTCCGGGTAACCCGCTTCCTTAAGCAAGGCTTTAGCTTTGGCGATGTCCTGCTCAGGGGCCGGAACATTGAGGTAACCAAAGTCCTTGGCGCCAGCCATGGTGCCGGTTGGCGTACCAAAACCGTGCAGCAGCTGGGTGGTATAGGCTTGACGATTCAGCGCCAGCGACAGCGCCTGTCGAACGCGGGCATCACTTAAAGGTTTCTCACCATTCTTCAGGCCGAGGTAAATAGTCAATCCGCCGCCTTTCACCTGTTCAAGATGAATGCCCGGTTTATTTTTCAGCGTAGAAACGAGGTCAGCAGGGACGCTGTCAACCAGCTGTACTTCCCCTGTTAACAGGGCGGTAATGCGGGCAGTTGCTTCCGGGATTGGACGCCATGTCACCTGGTCAATTGTAGGTTTTCCACGCCAATAATGTGGATTAGCCTGCATAACGACACGTTCATCTGGTATAAATTCTTTTAATGTATATGCTCCACTACCAATAGGTTTTCGTGCAAATTCCGCAGCACCGACTTTACTTACATAGGCAGGCGGCACGATGTAGGTCGGATAACGGCTCATACGGGTTGGCAGCAACGGGTCCGGGCCATCCGTGTGAATACGAATCTGATAGTCGCCGGTCACTTCTACCGACTTGATGGTGCGGATGTAAGAGATGGTTGGCGCGTGGTTGGCCGGGTCCAGAATGCGGTCAATAGAGAATTTCACTGCCGCCGCGTTAACGGGTTCACCGTTGGTGAACGTAACGCCAGGGCGCAGATCGAATTGCCAGGTCGTGTCATCCAGCGCTTTCCAGGAGGTGGCAAGACCGGGCTGGAGCTGCATGTTTTTATCGCGCAGGACCAGCGTATCGAAAATATTGTCCACCAGGGTGGCGGCTTCTTTAAGAAAACCGGGATCCATCGCGGTGGCGGAAGCAGGTTGGGCTATAACTAATTCACTTGCGTAGCTAAAGGGGGTTACCAGGCTAATTAATACAGCCAGAGTTGCGAGCTTACGGCCAGATGCTTTCATTGTAGTCAATCCCTATACGTTACCGTCTAAATTATTGACGGATATCGAATGTTTCGTCAGGTTAATTCGCATGGTGGTATAAATTTGTGGTAAGAGTACATGATATATCCTATATACTCCATTGATGACAAGCCAGTTATTAAACTGCAAATACAAAGTAGTTATTTTGCTATAGGAAATAAACATGCTTGACTTAGAAAAAGCGCAAAGAATGAGTTTAACCATGCAAGTCGAGGGCAGGTTAAAGAGTGCGTTGATCGTGGGAACCTTAAAACCCGGCGCAAGATTAGTGACCAAAGAGATTGCAGAGCAGCTTGGCACCAGCATTACGCCTGTGCGTGAAGCGCTTTTACGTCTTGTTTCTTCTGGCGCACTGGACGCGACGCCGGCGCAGGCTTTTTTGGTGCCTGAAATTTCTCTGGGGCGCTACCACGAAATTACAACCATCCGTAAAAATCTGGAGGGTATGGCGGTAGAGCAGGCGGCGCGTTACATGGATAAAACCAAACTCGCCCGTTTGCAGCAGCTTTGCGATGCGTTTCTTGAAGCGAAACATATCAGCGTTGAGGCGGCGCTGCAGGCCAATCGGGAGTTTCGTTTCCAACTGTTTGAGTACGCAGAGATGCCAACGCTTACCGTATTAATTGAGCAGCTTTGGGTGCGCATTGGACCATGCTTTAATTATCTGTACCCGCAGTCGGAAGAAATGACTCAGGGGCATCATAATTACGACGATCTGCTGGAAGCCCTGGCCGAAAAAGATGAAAAGCGCAGCGTGAAAGCAATTCATAAAGCGATAGACGACGGAGCAGATATTTTACGCCGACAGTACTTTGGTTAAAGACTAAACGTCTTTAATTTATTAACGCACAGCAAATAAATGGCCTTTTGTATTACTCTGGATGTGCTCAGAGCCAGCAAAAGGCCATCATTTATATTTATGGCAGCATTAATTGGCGTTCGGCTAACTCAGCGCCTGCGCGAGATCGGCCCGCAAATCTCCGGCATCTTCAATCCCCACCGACAATCTAATTAGCTGCGGCACAATGCCGTTACTTAAACGCTGTTCGAGCGGAATAGAAGCGTGGGTCATGCTGAAGGGTTGGCTGACCAGGCTTTCCACGCCGCCCAGGCTTTCGGCGAGCGTAAACAGCTTCAGCTTGCGGATCACTTCCTCGGCTCGTTTTTCATTCCCGCGAACCACAATAGAAATCATGCCGCCAGGCTGCGACATTTGCTGGCGCGCAAGCTGATGCTGCGGATGAGTCTCCAGCCATGGGAAATAGACTTTTTCTACCTCAGGATGCGTCTGGAGCCACTCTGCCAGCTGGAGCGCGTTGCTGCTGTGGCGTTCCATGCGCAACGCCAGAGTACGAATACCCCGCAGCGTCAGGAAACTGCTGAACGGGTCGAGCACGCCGCCGACCGCATTTTGCAAATAACCAAGCTGCTGCGCCAGGTCGTCATTAGCGCCGACCACCGCCAGCCCGGCGACAACATCAGAATGGCCGTTCAGGTATTTGGTGGCAGAGTGCACCACGATATCGAACCCGGACTCCAGCGGGCGCTGAAGCGCAGGCGAAGCGAAGGTGTTGTCGGCCACGCTTATCAGGTGATGGCGTTTGGCGATATCCGCAATCGCCGCCAGGTCTGCCAGCTTAAGCAGCGGGTTGGTGGGGGTTTCCACCCAAATCATGCGTGTTTCAGGCCGAATGGCCGCCTGCAGCCCGTCGAGATCGTCAGGCTTTACCCAGCTTACCTGGAGCGCGGCGCTGCGTTTGCGCACGTTTTCAATCAGTCGCCATGTGCCGCCGTACACGTCGTCAACGGCGATAATATGGCTGCCGCTGTCCAGCAGCTCGAGCACGGTTGAGATAGCCGCGAGGCCAGAAGCAAACGCGTAACCCCGCTGGCCGCCTTCGAGTTCGGCAATCGCCGTTTCCAGCGCCTGGCGGGTGGGGTTGCCGCTGCGCGAGTATTCAAAACCGGTATGCTGGCCAGGTGCCGGTTGGGCAAAAGTCGATGTGGCATAAATCGGTGGCATCACCGCGCCGTGTGCATCCTCGAAAGTACCGCTGTGCACGCTCTGGGTAGCAAATTTATTCATGAATTTTCCTTAATAGTTACGCCAGGTTTTGCTGGCTGAGCCATTGATCGTTAAACATTTTTGATAAATATTTGTTACCGCTATCGCAGGCGAAGGTGACCACGCGTTTCGGCGTGTTCTGTGCCTGGCAATAGCGCAAGGCGGCGGCGAGTAGGGTGCCAGTAGAAGAACCCGCCAGGATGCCTTCGTGGGTTAGCAATTCGCGGGCCGTGGAAAACGCTTCGCGGTCGCCGATCCGGTATGCGTGCTGGACGCGCTCAAAGTCGGCAAGCGATGGCACAAAGTCTTCACCGATGCCTTCCACCAGCCAGCTGCCCACTTCGCCATGTCTACCGTGCTCAACCACATCGGCAAGAATGGATCCGCAGGGATCGGCCAGCACAAACTCGGTTTGCGGGGAATGCTGGTGGAAAAACTGCTGCAGGCCGCCCAGCGTGCCGCCGGAACCGACGCCTACGACGATGGCGTCAATGTGGCCCCCGGTTTGCTCCCAAAGCTCAACGGCCGTGCCGCTGGTGTGGGCCAGCGGGTTTGCGGCGTTAGAAAATTGATCGATGTAATAACTGCCCGGAATATCTGCCGCCAGCCGCAGGGCGTAATCCTGGTAATATTCCGGGTGGCCTTTAGTGACGTCCGAGCGGGTCAGGCGCACGTCCACGCCCAGCGCCCGCAGGTGGAAAATCTTTTCCTGGCTCATTTTGTCCGGCACCACCAGAATCAGCGGGTACCCTTTTTGCGTGGCAATCAGCGCCAGCCCCAGCCCGGTGTTGCCCGCTGTGGCTTCAATAATCGTGCCCCCCGGCTGCAGCTTACCGCTGCGCTCGGCATGTTCGATCATCGACAGGGCAACGCGGTCTTTAATTGAACCGCCGGGGTTTTGGTTTTCCAGCTTAAGCAGCAGCTCGCAGCGGCCGGTATCAAGGTGATTAAGCCGCAGCAGCGGGGTATGGCCTATCAGGTCCAGGACGGAATCGGCAATCATCGTTCTCTCAACATGAAAAGTGTTCATGTATGGAATGATAGGGCGGCGAATTGACGCTTCTAAAGAACATAAACCCGTCGTTTAGATCGGAAAGTAATATAATGTGCTGTTCTGGCGGTAGGGAAGGAAAGCCGTTCGGATGTCCGGAATGGGGGATGGCTAAACGAGCCATCTTTTGCCGGTTTAAGCCTGTTTTTTAAACAAAAAAGCCAGCGGCTTATGCGCTGGCTGGCTTTGAACTTGCGAAATTGTACTAAGCGACAGGCTAATTGCTCCGCCGGTCGCGGATCCAGTCCTGGACTTCGATAACAAATTCATCCGGTGCCTTGCGGTACATGCGGCGGGCCAGATCCAGTACGGTATGCTGGGCTAGCGCTTCTTCCATACGCTGCTGGGCAATGTTCATTACCGCGCGCACGCCGCAAATCCCTTCGCAGGCCCATTCGGGCGGCGTTGCTTCAAACACGGCCAGCCGCTGGCGAATCTCTTTGCAGTCGAAAATACTTTTTTCACCGTCGATGGCTGCCACAATGTCCAGCACGCTGATTTGGTCCGGCGGGCGAGAAAGGATAAATCCCCCGCCTTTACCTTCGCTGCTGATGACCAGCCCAGCCCTGGAAAGTTTGGTGAAAATTTTACCGAGGTAGTCGTAGGGCACGCCCTGCAGTTCGGCGATTTCGCGCACGTTCATTTCGCGGCCTTCGCCTTTGCCATCCACCATGCATATCAGGCTATGAATGCCGTACTCCACGCCCGAACTGTAAAACGCCATGCTGCCTCCGACTCATTTAATCCAGGTAATGTAGGGATTTTACTCACGTGATGCAATCTGTAACCCCGAAAACAGAGGATTAAAAATAAACTCCGAAAGATCTTGTCGTAGTTAACTGCGACAAGTATAGTCGCAGTCGTTGGCCACTGAGGGCCTTTACCGGAGTAGAACCATGCAACAGAAGATCCTGATCCTTGGCGCCGGCTTTGCCGGTATGTGGGCGGCCCTGAGCGCGGCCAGACTGGTGGCGATGCATAACCGTGACGACATTGAGATCGCCGTGCTGGCTCCCCAGCCTGAGCTGCGCGTTCGCCCACGTTTTTACGAAACCGAGGTGGCTTCGCTGGTCGCTCCTCTTCAGCCGCTGTTCGACGTCACCGGCGTGGCCTTTGTGAAAGGCGAGGCGCAGCGTATCGACAGCGTCAATCAGTGCGTCTGGTACCGTGACGAGCAGGGCAATAGCACACCGCGACAGTACGATCGGCTTGTTCTGGCTACCGGCAGCAACCTCAAGCGCGACCTGATCGACGGCGCGGCAGAGCATGCTTTCGACCTCGACCAGCTCGAGAGCGCCCTGCGCCTGGAGCAGCACATTTCAGACTTAGCGCAGCAGCCGGAAAGCGAAGCCCGCAACACGGTCATTGTCTGTGGCGGTGGCTTTACAGGCATTGAAATGGCGACCGAACTGCCGGGAAGATTGCGCGCGGTACTGGGCCAGGAAACAAATGCTCGCGTTATTGTGGTGGAACGGGGCGATAAAATCGGCGGTCGCTACAGCCGCGAACTGCGGGATGTTATTGCGACCGCCAGCGAAGAGCTGGGCGTGGAGTGGCGACTGAATACCGACGTCCGCGAAATTGATGCGAACGGCATTGTACTGGCCGACGGCGAACGGATCGCCTCCAGCACGGTAATTCTGACCGCTGGCGTGCAGGCCAGCCCGCTAACCGCGCAGATTAATGCCTCGCGTGATAAGCAAGGCCGTCTGCACGTGGATGCCTTTTTGCGGGTGGAAGGGCAGCCAGCTATTTTTGCGACGGGGGATGTGGCGCGTGCCGAGACGGATGAACAGGGCAACCTCGCGCTCATGACCTGCCAGCACGCCATCATGTTGGGCCGCTTTGTGGGCTATAACGTGGCGGCAAGCCTGCTGGACATCACTCCACTGCCATACCGCCAGATTAACTATGTCACCTGTCTCGATCTCGGCGGCTGGGGCGCGGTGTTTACCGAAGGCTGGGAGCAAAAAGTGACGCACGTGCGCGAGGAAGCGAAGAAAATTAAGCTGTCGATTACTCAGGAACTCATTTACCCGCCGGTGGCAGACAGAAAAATCGCCTTTGAAACGGCGGATCCGTTAGCGCCGTTCGTCTAAGGGATTTATCATGCTGCCGAATGTTTATCAGGAGGTAGCATGGCTAACGATATCACTTTTTTCCGCCGCTTTGAGCACGACATTATCGCCGGGCTAAAAACGATTACACTGCGCGACAGCAGCGAATCCCATTTTCAGCCCGGCCAGCGTTTGCGCGTGGGCCGCTACGAAGATGACGTCTATTTCTGTACGATCGACGTGACCAGTGTGAAGCCGGTGCTGCTTGATGATTTGGACGAGGAACACGCCCGCCAGGAGAACATGACGCTGGCAGAGCTTAAACAGGTGATTGGTGAAATCTATCCGGGATTGAATGCGTTGTACGAGATTTCGTTCCGGCTGGTGAGCTAATCCTTCGCCCGAGATTAGCATGATGGAAGGGGGGTAATCGTGCGTTTGCTTGTATTGGTGGCTGGTAGTATCAGCGATACTTCTTGCGCGAATACAACCAGACATTATGCAAAATCACTTTTTAAAACAGCTCCAGCATTTTCTGAGGGACATAGAAAACGCTGAGCAGGCGGCTCAGGTTCCTCAGAGGCTCGCCGATTATCTTTTCTCAAACCAGACGTGCCTGGATGAAAGCAATATTACGCTCGATTTGATTAATGCCCTGAGTGACTGGCTGGAAGGTAAACAGCAAAACCTGAATCAACTCTACCTGTCACTCTATCTTTTCTGGCTGAGCGCGCTGGCGCGCAACGGTATCGATATTTTTTATTTTGGCGAGCTGAACAAGCTGCAAATGCTCGGGTCGCGCTTCAGAGATTCGGCCATCAATAACCTCTATTACCTCAGTTATGAAGAGACAAATCAGCAGGAAATCACCGCTTTTCATAACAAAATTTCCGCCAGCACGGCCCCTTTTATTCTCTACGATCCGCAGGGATTAAAGCTGGCCTTTGCGGTTGAACATCCTCAGGCCATAGGCTGCATTTCGTTGTACGATTTGCTGATTGATAATTTCATTCCCTTAAGCACAACAGCTACTCAGTACACGCATTTGCTGGCGCAGCAATATACCGCGCTGGCTAATCCAAACGTCAGAACAGTCATTATAGGTAACTCCTACAGTTTTTATGGCTTCCCTGACGCGCTGTTTGAACACAGCATAAATCTTTCTACCCACAGCCTGGGGCTGAAGCAGGCCCAGCAATTAACGGCGCATATTATTGAGCGTTATCCGCACGTGCAAAACTTTGTGTATTGCCTGGGCTTCTTTGATCTGTACAGCGACCTGTTAAAAACAAAAGATGGCTTTAACCAGCAAATCATCCACGCCTGGAGCCAGCTCAATAGCCATTACAGGATCAAACCGGAAGAAGGGATAACCGCCGACGGCATGCAGGCGTTTAGCCGGCTGGTGATGCCGACGCCGGTGCAAGGGCAAGCGATAAATGGACTCGAGGATAATAATGCCAGGGAGCAAATTTGTGAGTCCGCACGCCTTGTCTTTGCCCGCAGCGACTCACTCCCTGCCATGCAGCAGAAAGAGGAAGCTCGAAAGCGGGGGATCTCTCACTCGAAATCAGTGAAGCACCAGACAACGCTTGCAGAGAATAAACCCCGCGTGGCTGAGATGAGCGTCCAGTTGGCGACAAAAGGCAAAAAGGTTATCTGGCTAACGCCGCCTTTCCCGTCAGACTACGTGGGCAATCTTGATGCTGAGATGAAACAGACGCATCGCCAATATTTTACAGACCTTGAAGGGGCGCAGTCGCGTTTTATCGACCTCTCAGAACATCCCGCTTTTGCACGCGAAGATTTCCGCGACGGCGATCACCTGAACTATTTGGGGGCTGGGAAAATGATTGGCATACTGCGGGCGCTGGGTGTGGGGCTGTAACCTCTGGAGACAACAAGGGAAGGGCAAACCCTTCCCCGGTTTCAATGCTATCAGGCCGGCTGGCTCGCCTGTTTCAACATCTGATAAAGCTCTTGTTTTACCCTCAGTTTTTCTTTCTTCATCTGCACAACTTCATCGTTGTATCCCGTCCCTTGCGGCCCCTCCTTGCGCAAAATCTCGCTATCAAGACGGTTGTGTTTGTTAAACAGGCTGAGAAAGCGGGGGTTTTCGGACTTCAGGTGGGTAATCAAATCACGGTACTCAGGAAACATGTCAGGCCTCCCTGGTCAGTAGGTTGGTGAGTGGATTAACAACTGGCTGATGCCAACTTCAGTTTAGAACCGAATTTGCGATAAGGGAAAGTACAAAAAAGCATCGTTTTGTCAATTTGCGATCCCGGCGGCACGCTGTCGGAATGGATGTCATTCTGATTGCTTAAACCTGATGATAACGCCGCAAAATGATAAAGACAGACGCAAAGTCGTACACTAAGATATGTCTGTGATATATCTTACACACCTAAAAGGTACGCTATGACAACGCAAAATAACGCTAAAAAAGTGCCGGTTCGGGTTCGTAACGAACTGAAGTTTCGTCAATTAACGGTTAAAACGAAAACGCTGATTGCCAATACGTTTTACCGCCTGGTCTTCACCAGCCCACAGCTGGCAGATTTCTCTTCCCAGGGATTTGACGACCACATCAAAGTCTTCTTCCCGGCTGAAAATGGCGAATTCACTCCGCCACAGGTCACCAGCGAGGGCATTGTCTGGGGAGAGGGGGCTCGCCCACAGTCGCGTGACTATACGCCGCTGGATTTCAATGCCGAACGCGGTGAATTAACCCTGGATTTCTATTTACACGACGGCGGCGTAGCCAGCAGCTGGGCGAAAGATGCGCAGCCGGGTGACAAGCTGTTCATCGGTGGCCCACGGGGCTCTCTGGTCACCCCAACGGATTATCACTGGCAGCTGTACGTGACCGATGAAAGCGGGCTGCCTGCGGTGCGCCGCCGTCTGCAGTCGCTGAGTCAGGATGTTCAGGTCGAAGTCCTGGTTAACTGCCACCATTCCGACAGCCTGGGCTATCTGAACGAATTCCCTGCGGTAAATGTGCGGGCGTTGACTCACGCGGAGATCGCCGGGTACCTGAAGCAGATTGAGATCCCTGCCGACGACTATTACATCTGGATTGTTGGCGAAGGCAAAGAGGCTAAAGCGCTGGGAGATTACCTGCTGGAAGACCGCGGCCTGGACGCCGACCTGGTGCGCGCCGTCGCCTACTGGCATGACAAATAAGGTCCCAAACTATGCGTATTCATCATCTGAGACAGCACAAATGCGAGCGCCACGAACAGCATCGCGGCAGGGGCGGTCATGGCCGCCATGAGCAAAGCCACCCGGAGGGGCGCGCTCGCCATCGCCGCGAACGTCTGTTTGACGCCAACGATATCCGCCTGCTGATCCTGCATCTGCTGGCAAATGGCCCGGCCCACGGCTATGAACTGATCAAATCCATCGAAGGGATGGCGAAAGGGGAATATGTGCCGAGCCCCGGTATTATTTACCCGAACCTGACGCTGATGGAGGAGATGGGCTTTATTACCGTGGGCGAAGGACAAAGTGGGAAAAAATCCTTCACGCTGACGGCGGAAGGACAAACCTCGCTTGAAGAGCAGCAGCTCGAACTGGAAGCGGTGACCACTCGACTCGCTACCCTTGGCGTTCTCGGCGACAACCGCCGTTTGCCCGAAGTGCAGCGGGCTATTCATAATTTTAAAACGGCGCTGCACGCCAAACTGGGCAGCGCCGAGCTGTCAAAAGAGACGCTGTATAAGATTATCGACACGCTGGATCAGGCGGCAAAAGACATCGAACGCAGCTAGAGCCTGCCCTGGCGCGGGGGAAGAAACATTCACTCGCGCCGGGATTCTATCGGCCTTGCTTAGCTGGAAAACGTTTAGACATTGGCTGTTTTACCGCCGATAACGAGATCGGCATAAAGCGCCTTAATCGCCTGCCTGAGCCAGATAATTTTCGGGTTATGCCGGTTACGTTTGTGCCAGATCATCATATAGGGTGCCCGGAATTTTTGCAGAAGCCCGGCATCAAACGGCAGCGGGCGGGAGACCAGCGGCAGGTGGTGAAGCTGGCCGTAATGCCGGCAGTAGCCCGGAGCGGTCGTCAGCAGAGAGTGCCCGGGCTGAGCGGCCATAAACAGAGACTGCTCGAATCCCGGCAGGCTCAACGCAATATCCCGCTTGCGCCCCATTTCTCTCAGGATATCATCCAGCGCCCAGGTATCGCTTTGTTCCCAGTAAATACTGATATGGGGATAGCGCAAAAAAGTGTCCAGGTTCCACTCTTCCTGGAGAGCCGGATGATCTTCCCTCAGCCAGACACAGGGAGAGTCATAAAAGAGCACTTCACAGTCGATAGACAAGGGCAGACTCAGCTGTCCTTGAGAACGCGGATAGCTCTCACGGCCGGTGAAACCAACATCCACACTTCCACTCGTAATGGCGTCCAGCGCGTCGTAATCCCAGTGATGCAGCCTGATAGTCGCCTGAGGATAGCGCTGATAAATCTGCTGCGACAGGGCGTTGAACATGATCATCATCAGCGGTAATTCAACCACAAGCTCAAACTTCAGTCCGCTCGGCGTCTCATGGTGAGCGTTATCCAGCAGCTGATGGCTCATTTGCATCCAGTCCGCCAGTTCCTGCGCCATGCTCACCATCAGTGGCGTAGGGACGAGTCCCTGAGGAGTATTTACAAATAATGAATCATCAAACCACGCCCGCAGTTTTGCCAGCGATTTGCTGATCGCCGAAGGCGTGACGCTCAGCCGTTTTGCCGTGCGGGTGACGCTGCGCTCCTGCATCAGCAACTGCAGGCAGAGCAGCAAATTAAGATCGAGGCTGTTGATTGTTTTCTTCATACTCAACTACGGCTCTGGGAGAGGCGACAAGGAAAATCAGTAAAAGGCTGACAATGCTACAGCCAATCAGAATTCCGATCAGCATATTCAGCGCATCGATACGCAAAATGGCGGCCAGCCATATCCACAATGATGAACCACACACCTGTGCCACTCCGAGCGTTGAGCTGGCTACTCCTGCCCGAAGTGAAAATGGCCCCAGCGCCTGGCTCATGGCCACGCCAAATCCGACGGAGAAACCTGCGCACACAAGCGTGAGTCCGACCAGCGTGAGCAAGTTTGAATCGGCCATGCTCAGGAGCATACCCGCCGCCAGAAACAGCGTCTGAGACGCTATCATCATTGTGCGGGGCTGAAATACGCTCAGGGCAAACGGAGTAGAGAATGAAACGCTCATGCTGACGACGGCCGTTAACGCCATTGTGGTGGCGTATTCCCCGCGAGCTAAGCCCAGCCCCTCCATCAATAACACGGGGGAGGTGTTAACGAAGGTGAGGATGACCGTTACGCTAAGGGTTGTTATGGCCAGCCGACTGAGGAAGAAACGGTTAATCAGCGATTCGGCTTTCGGCAAAGAAGCCAATGAGCTGGCACCGTTGGCTGCTGGCCTCGTCTCTTTCAGTACCAGCAGGGAAAGCAGCAATACCGCGAGCCCCATTCCGGTCAGGGTATAGAACAAACTTTGCCACGGGAAAATAAGCATAATCAGATGCCCCAGCACCGGCGCCATCACCGGCACGATGCAGGTGATTCCGTTCATTAACGAGAGCACTTTGGTTCTGCGTCGCTCATCCAGGGCATCCCGCAGAATTGCAAAAGCGACCACGTAGCAGGCTCCCGCCCCGATCCCCTGACCCAGCCGGCCCGCCAGAAACAGCGTGCTGTGCTGCGCCGAGGCGCATATCAGGGAGGCGGCAATAAAAATCACCGAACCGAATATTGCCACCGGCTTACGCCCCGAGCGGTCCGCCACGCGGCCGGCAAAAAGCATGGAACAGGCCATTCCGGCAAGATAAACGGAGAAGGCAATATGCAGCTGCGCCTCGCTGGCGTTAAGATCGGCCGCAATACGCGGTAAACCGACCAGATACATATCAATGCCCGCAGGGTAGAGCAAAATCAGGGCAAAACTGCAGATTAGAAAGCGTGTCATGGCGTCCTCAGTGTAATAGCGACGCTCAGCATAAGGGGAGAATCCTGCAGATACGAATTGCCATCTGGACAACACTCTTTTCCTGTAAGGAAATTAGCACGCGATACGGCCGGGGAGAGCGCTGGCCGATGAGGAACAGCGCTACAGGGTGGGTATTTTATAACGCTGGCAGACGGCACAGACGGCGGGGCAAAAACCTTAACGCTATTTCTTCTGGCTCAGCGCATAATTTGCCAGGCCGCAAATCCACTCCTGATGTGCGTTTAGCATAGGGTTAGGCAACGTGCTCGCCAGGTCACGCGCGGGCTGCCCGTTTTGCGTTTCCTGAGTCAAGATGCGTACCCGGCCAGACGACAGATTCTCAATCAGCCAGGCGTGATGCACGTCCAGCTCGGGAGACTCTGCGCTGCCAACCCAGCCGTGCCAGGCGAGACGGCCTGGGATTTCCCCCTGCGGGGCAACAAACTCCACCACTTCGGCTTCAACCGGGAAACTAAAGGTCGTAAAGCGGAAGCGCGACCCTGCCGTTAACGTCGGCCCGCTGGCATCATGAAACACAATATCGGACACGTTGCTGTAATAGCGTTCCCACGCCGAGGTTTGCGTCAGCCAGCGCCAGACTTCACTGGCGTCCAGTCCGGTCATAATGATTTCGTTAGAAGCGAAGTTGTCGCTAAAACCGGGGATAAAGCCCTGCGGCCAATGAATTGAATGCACGTTGGATTCCTCACGTTTCGTTGCTGTGAGGCGAGAATATCGACACGCTGGATATAAAACCAATCGTCAAATTTTATCTCAGATATAATGTGATTTTATATCTGGAGGCAAGCGATGCGCGATTTACGCAGTCTGGATCTTAACTTACTGAAAACCTTCGACGCTCTGCTGCAGGAACGCAGCGTGACGCGGGCCGCCTCGCGCCTGTCCCTGACACAGCCTGCCGTTAGCGGGATGCTGACGAGGCTGCGCGAAAGCTTCGACGATCCGCTGTTTATCCGCAGCCAGCGGGGCATCGTGCCAACGGAGCGAGCGTTACAGCTCGAGCAGCCGGTGAAACGCATCCTGCACGAAGTTGAACTGCTGCTGCGCCCGGCTGAGTTCGACCCTAAAACGTCTACGCTGACGTTTACCCTCGCGGCCACGGACTACGCGCTGCAGGCCATCGTGCTGCCTTTTATTAATGCACTCCGGCGTGAAGCGCCGAATATGCGCGTCTCGGTGCGCCCGCCGGTTGACGGCCAGCTTCAGCCGATGCTTGAAAGCGGCGAGCTGGACCTTTCCATCATGACGACTTTTTCGCTGCCGGCTGACCTCCACGTTCATACGCTTTATGAGGAGCATTACGTTTGTGCGATGGGGCAGCAGCATAGCCTGGCCCGGCAGCAGCGGATCACCCTGGATCAGTTTTGCGCCTGCGATCATGCGCTGGTGTCGTGGAGCGGCGGGGAGTTTAGCGGCGTGACCGACAGCGCTTTGCAAAAAATAAAGCGTTCGCGGCGGGTTAGCCTGTCGGTGCAGAGCTTCTTATTTTTAACCGAGATTTTAAAAACCAGCGATCTGATGGCCGTGGTACCCGCGAGGCTTATTGCCGGACAAGCGAATATCGTCAGCCATCAGCCGCCGCTGGCGATCCCTGGTTTTACCAAAGTCGCCGCCTGGCATGCGCGCACGCATCACGACAGCGCGCACCGATGGGTAAGGGAGTTGTTATTTCGCAGCTGCGGGGCGTGATTTTTCGAAGCGAATATCTTCCCCACCTTGCTCACCCACAGCCAGCCAGCCGTGGCGCTGATAAAACGCAGCGGCGCGGCTGGCTGCCGCCGTTTCAAGCCAGATAGTGGGCTGCTGAGCAAAGAGAAACGCCTCGGCTTTTTCCAGCAGCAGTCTGCCGACGCCCTGGCCTTCAAACTGAGGCAGAACAAACATGGCAAACAGGCAGGCCTCTTCGGCAATCGCCATTGCAAACCCCGCTGGCTCACCGTCCACGACTGCCAGCCAGATACACGGCGATTCGGCAATAATCTCGGCAATAGTCTGCGGTGTGATGCCCATTTCGGCCATTTCTTCGCGCGACAGATGATTCTCTTTGACGCTGGTTCGGATGGTGAAAATAGTCTCGATGTCCGCCAGCGTGGCATCCCGAAGGGTGAGATTAGGTGACATAAAATTCCTTTTTAATCTCCCCCCGACAAAAGCCGGAGGGGAAAAACTTACTGGAAGCTGTAGCTGACGTTGACGCCCACGCCATAGTTACGACCCGGTGCTGGCTCGAAATAGCGGCTATTGCCTTCATTGACAATCACCGATCCGACGTAATCGCGGTCGAACAGATTATCAACTCGTCCCCAGATGTCCAGCAGCCAGTTTTGCCGCACGTGCAGCTTGTAGCCGGTATTCAATCCCACGGTGGTCCAGGTCGGGACTTTGGCGCTGTTCTGGTCATTCGCCTGGATATCGCTCATGTAGCGAACATCCGCGCCTGCATACCAGCCGTCTTCAGGCGCGTAGCCAAACGACGCGTAACCCATGTTGCGGGCGATGCCCGGCATTCGGTTACCGCGGCAGTCATTTGCCCCGCATACGTTGGTGCGGTAGGTCGCCTCCAGGTACGTCCAGGCCATTTTCAGTCGCCAGTCGGCGGCAAACTGCTGATCGAGGGAAAGTTCCAGCCCACGGCGGCGAGTTTCGCCGGCATTTTTATAGGTGGTACGCCCGCCGCCGCTTTGATCAACCACGATCTCATTATCGGTGTCGGTCTGGAACAGGGCGCCGGTAAACAGGCCATTGCCAACGCGGTTTTTGCTGCCCACTTCTACCGTGGTGCTGGTGGACGGCTGCAGAGCAAAGTTAAGCCCGGACGCGCCGTTGTCGCGGTAAGAAAGTTCGTTAATGGTCGGCGTTTCAAACCCGCGGCCAGCGGAAGTGTAAATATTCCAGCCGTCGGTGACGGCATATTTCAGCGACGCCGCAGGCAGCCACTTGTGATAGCTGGCGCTGCCGCTGTCGTCGCCGTTTGTCCCGACGATGTAATAATCGTTGGAATCAAAATAGACCGAGCTGTAGCGCACGCCCGCATCCAGGCTGAGTTTGTCGGTGAGCTGCCACGTGGTTTGCAGGTACGGGTCGAGGTTCCACATCAGGTTGCGTTCGTTGCGGCGCAGATTACCTTGTTCCCCTAGCAGCGTCGCGCCATTGACCGTCACAAAGTTCTCGTAACCTTTGCGCTTCTCGGTCATCGTCTCGTAGTCGAGCCCGGTGGTGAAGCTGACCGGCACGCTGCCGAGTTCGCCGTTGTGCGTCCAGCGGGTATCAATGCCCTGGTAATGCCTTGCCAGCTGGATCACGCCGCCAGGATGGTTTGCGTTTTTTTGCGCTGACACAGGAATGGACTGATACTGCGTTGTTTCGCGCACGCCCGCGTACATCATCACGCTTAAATCATCGTGCTCGCTGAGCTGGCGCTCGTAACGCAGGCCGCCCTGGGTTTGCTTCGTTGTTTTCCTCGTATTGTACTGATCGGCGCGGGGTGCCTGCGTTGGGTTATCGCGCCACTCTTGCTCGGTCAGGCCGCCGGGATCGTTGGCGTCAATATCCACGCTGTTGAACAGCAATGTCAGCTTGCTGACATCGTTCAGGCGGACGCCGAGCTTTGCATTCCCAAGATTCTTCTGCGCGCTGCTGTGGTCACGGTAGCCGTGCGTTGTAAAGCGCGAGGCGGAAATTGCATAGTCCACATCCCCGGCCTGCGTGCCGTCGCCGGTTGAGCCGGTGGCCTTCACGCTGTTGCGCCAGCTGCCAAAGCTACCGTAGTAACTACTGGCCTCAACGGTTGGCGGCTGTCGGCCTGTTTCCGTTTTGACGTTAACCACGCCGCCGGAAGAGTTACCGTAGAGCGCGGAGAACGGGCCGCGAAGCACTTCCACGCTGTCCACGCTGTTCAAATCGATATTGGACGTTTGCCCCTGGCCATCGGGCATGGTGGCCGGGATGCCATCCACATACATGCGCACGCCGCGCACGCCGTACGTCGAGCGCGAGCCAAAGCCGCGCACGGAAAGCTGCAGATCCTGAGCATAATTTTGGCGATTCTGAATTTGCAGTCCCGGCACGCTGCCGAGGTTCTCCGACAGGTTAATCCGCGGAGCTGCCTGGCGCAAATCATCGCCATACACCACGCTGACCGCGGCTGGCGTATCGAGCTCAGAAACGGTTGTCGGTTTAGCGGTGACCAGCAGCGTGGATTCGTCTTTGGCCTGTGTGTCAGCGGCTTGCGTAAAGCCGGGAGCTAAAGCCGGGATCAGGAGAAGGGAAAGGGCGGTTTTATGCGTGTGGAGCGTCTTGTTCTGGGGTTTCTTCATCGGGGAGTGTTTTACGGTATGCGCAATTGTCAGGATTGTGAACTGTATATGTTAGTTCTTGTGTTTAAGTTTTGAAAATTATTAGCGCACGTAACGTTAACAATGGGTTATGACTGAGGAAATTAACGGCGAAATATTTTTAATTTTTTCTGCATCCAGCGGCGCACCCTCCATCGTATATCAGACTGTGAGCAACTCTCTTGCTCCCTACAATTGAGGAATTCAACATGAACAAGTATTTTGCTTCCGCCGTGTGCGCCTCCGCTTTTTTCAGTACGCTGAGCATTGCCTCAATGACGAACGATTCCGTAATGGTCGGCGGGGCTGCGATGTACCCGTCAAAAAATATTGTTGAGAACGCCGTGAATTCTAAAGATCACACCACGCTGGTTGCGGCGGTGAAAGCCGCTGGTTTGGTCGATACGCTGGAGAGCAAAGGGCCGTTCACCGTCTTTGCCCCAACCGATGCCGCCTTTGCCAAATTGCCGGCGGGCACGGTCAGCAACCTGGTGAAACCAGAAAATAAAGCCACGTTGACCAGCATCCTGACGTACCACGTGGTGGCAGGGAAATACGACATGAAAGCGCTGGAGAAAAAAATCCAGCAGGGTGGCGGCAGCGCAGAATTAAAAACGGTGAACGGCCAGCCGCTGTGGATCATGAACAATGGCCCGCACAATATTCAGATTAAAGACGGGAAAGGCAACATCGCCAATATCAGCACCTATGACGTGAACCAGAAAAATGGCGTGATAGACGTGATTGATACCGTACTGATGCCGAAGTGAGTGTCTATACTCGATCCAGGCCCGTCGCCTGGTCGAGAAAATTATGGATAAAACTCTGGTAGAACAGCAGGTAAAACTGATGCGGGCGGTTGCTGAAGGCGACCGCCGCGCATTTGAACAACTCTATCGCCTGACGTCCCCCCATTTGTTTGCCGTGGCGCTGCGTACCGTGCAGCGCCGGGCGTGGGCCGAAGAGATTCTGCACGATGCTTTTCTCACGGTATGGAATAAAGCTTCAGGCTACGATCCGGCCATCAGCGCCCCCGTGACCTGGCTGACCCACATTGTGCGTAACCGCTGTATCGACTGGCTGCGTAGCGGCCAGTCCCGTGCGGCAAATCAGGAAAACGAACTCAGCGACAACGCTGCGGAAATAGAAAGTGAAGGGGACAACGGCTGGGGCGATGAACAACAGGCAGGTCGTCTGCGCGGTTGTCTGGACAATTTGACCAGCGAGCAGCGGCAGAGCGTGGTGCTGGCCTACTATCAGGGGATGTCCCACGGCGATATTGCCGACTGGCTACAGCAGCCGCTCGGCACGGTGAAAAGTTGGATCCGCCGGGCGCTGGATCACCTTAAGGATTGCGTCGGACTATGAACAGCAGCCAAGAAATAGATAACGCCCTGGCCTCTGAATACGCGCTGGGCACGCTGCGCGGGAGTGCCCGGTTGCGCTTCGAAAAACGTCTCCATGCCGAGCCGGATCTCGCCGCGCTCGTGGGCCGCTGGCAAACCCTGCTTGGTGGACTGGACAGCCAGACCCAGCCTCAGCTTCCGCCGGAAACGGTGTGGAAGAAAATTCAGCTAAGCCTGCCCCCCGAGCGTAATGCCGTCGTGCGCTCGCGCTGGAACTGGAACTATCTCGGCTGGGCGCTTGCCGCCGGGCTTGCTGCGGTTGCGCTGGTGCCATACTTCAGTAGCAAAGCACCGGAACTGGCACCACTTATGGTGCTTAACGGTGCCAGCCAGCAAGGGCAGTGGCTGGTGAGCGCCGACAGCGACCGTAAAACGCTGCGCCTGACGCCGCTGCAGCCGGCCTCCATCTCCGCCAGCAATAGCCTGCAGCTTTGGGCGATTCCCGTGGGCGCGAAGCCTGTCTCTCTGGGGCTTCTGGACAGTCAATCTGTGACTCAGGTGAGCAACGGAAACGTGACATTGTCACGAGGTGTGACGATCGCCATCAGCCTTGAGCCGCAGGGCGGTTCGCCAACCGGGCAGCCGACCGGCCCGGTGGTGTTTAGCGGGGTATTGTGAATGAGTTTACTGCGAATGTGATGGCGAGGAAGGTGATAGAGGGGACACGTATTCCCCTCTCCCCGGTGGGGAGAGGGTTAGGGTGAGGGGCACTACTCGTGGTGATCGTGAACCTGCTGAGCCACTTCATGCACGCGCTTGCGGGCGCCAAACCAGCCCAGCGTCAGCAGAATCGCCAGCACCGGAATAGAAGCAATCGTGAACGTCCCGTTCGGGTAATCCATCGCCATCAAGACCAGCACGCCAAGCAGGAACAGCAGCGTCAGCCAGGAAGTAAACGGCGCGCCCGGCAGCTTGAAGCTCACGTCGTCCGCTTTCCCTTCTTTAATCGCCTTGCGCAGGCGAATCTGGCACAGCACGATAAACGCCCAGGAGGTGATGATGCCCAGAGACGCCATATTCAGCACGATCTCAAACACCTGCGAAGGCACCAGATAGTTGAGGAACACGCCAAGCACGTACACGCCGCTGGTGACCAGAATCCCGGCATACGGCACCTGATTCTTGCTCATTTTCGACATGAACTGTGGCGCGGAACCGCCCATCGACATCGAACGCAGAATACGCCCGGTGCAGTACAGACCGGAGTTCAGGCTGGAGAGCGCGGCGGTTAACACCACGATATTCATCACGTCGCCGATGTAAGGCACGCCGAGCTTCGAGAAGAAGGTCACGAACGGGCTTTGCCCCGCTTGATAGGCGTTCCACGGCAGCAGCAGAACCAGCAGCACCACGGAGCCAACATAGAACAGGCCGATACGCCAGATAACGCTGTTAATGGCCTTCGGCACCATGGTTTTCGGGTCTTTACATTCCCCGGCGGCGGTACCCACTAATTCGATAGAGGCGAAGGCGAACACTACGCCCTGAATCAGTACCAGCGCAGGCAGCAGACCGTGGGGGAAGAGACCGCCGTTATCGGTTATCAGATGGAACCCGGTACTGTTACCGTCAATCGGTTTCCCGGTGCCGAGGAAAATGGTGCCGACGATCAGGAAGGCGACGATAGCCAATACTTTGACCAGCGCAAACCAGAACTCCATCTCGGCAAACCATTTCACGCCAATCATGTTCATCGCCGCGACCACGGCGAGCGCGCCGAGGGCGAAGACCCACTGCGGCACATCGCCAAACGCGCCCCAGTAATGCATGTAGAGCGCCACGGCGGTGATGTCCACGATACCGGTCATCGCCCAGTTGACGAAATACATCCAGCCGCAAACGTAGGCGGCTTTTTCACCGAGGAATTCACGGGTGTAGGAGACGAAACTGCCGCTGGACGGGCGATGGATAACCAGCTCGCCCAAAGCGCGGAGGATGAAGAAAGAAAAAATGCCGCAAACCAGATAAATTAACGCCAGCGCGGGCCCTGCTGCCTGCAGGCGCGCACCTGCGCCGAGGAACAGGCCGGTACCGATGGCACCGCCGATAGCAATCATCTGCACGTGGCGATTGCCCATCGCCTGGTGATACCCCGAGTCCTGAGAATTCAACCAGCGCCGTTTGGCGGCGCGGTGTTCCGCTTCAGTCTTTGTTTTCATTGAGATTCCTGTCTGCCTTTGAGTTAAAAAGCGCCGTCCTTTTCCGCCCGTTAATTCTGGCTGCGGAGGCCGTGAAAAAGAGGGCGAGGAATCCTGGCAGAAAATTGAATGAGAAGCAAAATTACAAACTTGTCATTTTAGTGGCGGCGTTCTGTTGGTGTGACGGGCGTAACATTCCTGCTATACCGGGACTCAGAGAAGCGCTGCATCATGAACATAAAATGGTCAAAAAAAGGGCTGGCGATGGCCTGCGTGCTGGCGGGGGTGGCAGGACTTTGGCTGTACTCCCAGGCCTCATCGCCGGCAACGCAAAAAAAAACGGCGCTGCCGAAAGTTAGCCTGATAGCCGCGGCCAGCCAAACGCTGCCGCTAACGTTCTCCACCCAGGGGCATCTCGTGTCGCTCAATGAGGTGGATATTCGCGCGCAAATCACCAGCCCGGTGAGCCAGGTTGCCTTCCACGAAGGGGATTTTGTTAAGCAAGGGCAGCTGTTGTTTGTGCTGGATGATGCCGAAGAGCAGGCCGCGCTGGGTCACGCCCAGGCCCAGTTGGGGGTCATTAAAGCCGAGCTGGATAAAGCCGCTCGCGATCTCAGCCGTGGCCAGCCGCTGCTGAAAACCCACTATATTTCGTCTTCAGACTGGGATGCGCTGGTCAGCGCGCAACAGCAGGCGGCGGCGCAGTACAAGTCCGCCCAGGATGATATTCACACCGCCCAGGCGCAGCTCGCCTGGACCCGCATTTACGCGCCAGTCAGCGGCAAAACAGGCGCATTGAACGTGCACATCGGCAGCCTTGCGCAGCCGGGCAGCACGCTACCGATGGTCAGTCTTAATCAGTTTGACCCGATTGGCGCAGAATTTACCCTGCCGGAGCAGGATCTCAATGCGGTGGTCGCCGCGCAGCATCAGGGGCCGGTAGAGGTGCAGGTGACCGACGCCAGCGGAAAACCGGTGACCGGCACGCTCAGTTTCATTGATAACACCGTCAGCCAGGACAGCGGCACGGTGAACTTTAAAGCCCGCTTTGCGAACGGTGAAAACCAGCTCTGGCCGGGGGCCTGGCAGAACATTACGGTCAGCGCGGGCAGCACGCCGAATGTCGTTGTTTTACCGCCTCAGGCCGTGCAGGACGGCCCCGACGGGCATTTTGTCTACGTTATCGACGCCCAAATGCACGCCACAACGCAACCGGTCACATTGTTGCGCATCCAGCAGCAAATGGCGGTGGTGAGCGGCATTCAGCCCGGCATGAAAGTGGTGCTGGAAGGGGCCAACGCCCTGCGTCCGGGAATGGCCGTGAAGGTGGTTAACGCGCCAGCGGGGTCTGCATCATGACATTTGCCGAACAATGCCTGAAACGGCCAATTGCCGTGATGCTGCTGTGGCTGGCGGTGATGGTCGCCGGCGCGGTGTGCTGGTTTAAACTGCCCATTGCCGCGCTGCCCAACTACGACACGCCGACGATTCAGGTCAGCGCTTCGCTTTCCGGTGCCAGCCCTGAAACCATGGCTTCGTCGGTGGCGACACCGCTGGAGAAAAAGCTGTCGACCATTCCCGGCGTGGTGAACATGACCTCCAACAGCCTGGAGGGCGCCACGACTATAGTCATTGAGTTCGATCCGTTCCGGGATATTGATTCGGCGGCGGTGGACGTGCAGTCCGCGCTGTACCAGGCGTTAAAGCAGCTGCCGTCGCAGATGACCACGCCGCCGTCATTCCGCAAAATTAACCCGGCGGATGCGCCGATCATTCAAATTGGCATCGATTCCCCGTCGATGGCGCTGTCTGACCTGAATCGCTTCTCGGATGACCTGATCTCACCGGCGCTTTCCACCCTGAACGGCGTGGCGCAGGTGACGGTGCTGGGGCAGAAACGCTATGCCGTGCGCGTGGAGGTGAACCCGGACAAGCTGGCGGCGACAAATCTGACGCTGGAGGATGTGCATACCGCGCTCGCGGCCGCCAACGACAACTCGCCGATCGGTGAACTGGACGGTAAACGCCAGATGGTGATGCTGCAAACCAGCGGCGATTTGCGCAACGCGGCGGACTTCGCCAAAGTTATTGTCGCCACGCGAAACGGCCAGCCGGTCAGGCTATCAGATGTGGCCACCGTGCAGGACAGCATCGAAAATACGCTGAGCTATAGCGCCGTGAACGGTAACCGCGCGATTGTACTCAGCGTGCAGCGTCAGCCCGGCGCGAACATTGTTTCCACCATCGATGCCATTCGCCAACTGATGCCTAAACTGCAGGCACAAATGCCGTCGTCGGTGAGCGTGAAGTTTCTGAACGACCGTTCGCTGTCGATCCGAGCGGCGATTCATGACGTGACGTTAACTCTGCTGTTGACCATCGCGCTGGTGGTGATGGTGATCCTGATGTTCCTGCGCCATATTCGGGCGACGATCATTCCGGCGCTCAGCCTGCCGATCTCCCTGCTCGGTGCCTTCGGCCTGATGTACGCCTTTGGCCTGAGCCTCGACAATATCTCGCTGATGGGGTTGACCATTGCCGTAGGCCTGGTGGTGGACGACGCGATTGTGGTGCTGGAGAACATCATGCGCTACATGGAAGAAGGGGAAACGCCGTATCGCGCCGCGCTGAAAGGGGTGAAAGAGGTGGCGTTCACCGTTATCTCCATTTCGCTTTCCCTGGTGGCGGTGTTTATTCCGATCTTCTTTATGCCGGGGACGATTGGCCTGCTGTTCCACGAGTTTGCCTATGTGGTGTCGCTGACGATTCTGGTTTCGGCTGCGGCATCGTTGACCATTATTCCTTTGCTGGTCCCTAAACTTATCCGCGAGCATACGCCGGAAGACAAACCTGAACCGCGCTGGAGCCAGGTCTTTGAGCGTGGGTTCGAAGCGCTGCGCCGCCAGTACGGGAACGGGCTGGAATGGGCCGTGTCTCATCGCGTGATTATGATCGGCGTCGCGCTCAGCACGATTGCGCTGACCATCGGCCTGTACTGGTTTTCACCGAAAGGCTTCTTCCCGCAGGAAGATATCGGGCAGATCACCGCCAGCATTGATGCGCCGCAGGATATGTCTTATCTCGGTCGGCTGGGCGTGGCGCAGCAGCTGGGCAAAACGCTAATGAAAGATCCGAGCGTCAGCGACGTACTGACCCGCGTTGACCACGACACCACGCAGTTAAGCCTGACGCTAAAAGATCAAGGTCAGCGCCCGCCGTTGGACGCGGTGCTGAAACAATTGCGTTCGGAAACCGGCTATTTGCCGGGCATTAAAGTTTACTTTAGCCCGGTGCAAAACCTGCGCGTGGGCGGCCGCAGTGCGAAAAGCAGCTACCAGTACACGCTGCAGGCGGTCAGCAGCGGCGATACCAGCCTCAACGACTGGGCCAACCGGCTGATGGCAGAGATGCAAAAAAGCGGGGTGTTTGTCGGCCTGAATACCGACGCCCAGCTCAACGGGCTACAGGCGCAGTTGGTCATCGACAGAAACAAAGCTTCGCTGATGGGCGTGGATATTCAGCAGATTCGCGACACGCTGTATGACGCCTTCGGGACTTACCAGGTGTCGACAATTTATGCCCCGGAAGACAGCTACGAAGTGATCATGGAAGTGCAGGAGCCGTTCCGACAGGACGAAAGTGATTTGTCGAAAATCTATGTCCGGTCATCAAGTGGGGCGCTACTGCCCATCACCACCTTTACAACGATTTCGCGCACCCAGGGCGTGACGGCGGTCAACCACCAGGGGCAGTTGCCGGCGATTACGCTTTCGTTCGACCTTGCGCCGGGGAAATCGCTGTCGGATGCGACGGCGGCCATTGCCCTGGCCCAGCAGGCGATTCATCTGCCGTCTTCGGTGTTTGGCACCTACGCCGGGCAGGCGGCGCTGTTCCAGCAGTCCCAAAGCAGCCAGATCTGGCTGATTGTGCTGGCGCTGGCGGTGATTTACGTGATTCTCGGCGTGCTGTATGAAAGCTGGATCCACCCGTTGACCATTCTGCTTGGCCTGCCGTCGGCGGCAGTGGGCGCGCTGCTGGCGCTCAGGCTGTTTAATCTCGATCTTACGTTTATCGCGATGATTGGTATTCTGCTGCTGATAGGTATTGTCAAAAAGAACGCTATCATGATGATAGATTTCGCGTTAGTGGCGCAGCGTGAACACGGCATGACGCCGCATGATGCGATTATGCAGGCCTGCTTGCAGCGGTTCCGCCCGATTATGATGACCACGCTTTGCGCCATCATGGGGGCGATCCCCATTGCGCTTGGTCTGGGGGCCGGGGCCGAGCTGCGCCAGCCGATGGGCGTGGCGATTGTCGGGGGGCTGCTGTTCTCGCAGCTGATCACCTTGTTTATTACGCCGGTTCTGTTCCTGCTGTTTGACGGCAACCCACAAGGAACGAAGGAGTGACGATGAAAATTCTGCTGGTGGAAGATCAGAAAATGGCCTCGGAGTACATTGCCAAAGGGCTGCGCGAGAACGACTTCGTGGTCGACGTCGCCGGGAACGGTATCGACGGCCTGCATTATCTCCTGACCACTGACTATGACCTGGCGATCCTTGACGTGATGCTGCCCGGTATTGACGGCTGGAAGATCATTGAAATGGCGCGGCAGGCCGGAAAACAGACGCCCATCATGTTTCTGACCGCGCGGGATGATGTGGAGGACAGAGTCCATGGCCTCGAACTGGGCGCGGAAGATTATCTGATCAAGCCCTTTTCCTTTAGCGAGCTGTTGGCGCGTGCGCGGGTGATTCTGCGCCGCTCCGCGCCACCCACCGCCATTCTTGAAGAAAATCTGCTGCAGGTGGGCGATCTGAAGCTCGATTTTCTGCGGCACAAAGTGTCCCGCGCCGGGGTGCGAATAGAGCTGACGCAAAAAGAATTTTTGCTGCTAAGCCTGCTGATGCGCCGCTCGGGCGAAGTGCTCTCCCGCACGGTGATTGCCGAGCAGGTGTGGGACATGAATTTTGACCCGGAAACGAACGTCATAGACGTCGCCATCCGCCGTTTGCGCAACAAAATTGACGACGGTTTTGAGGATAAATTACTCCACACCCTGCGCGGCGCGGGGTACGTGCTGGAATTACGCGGATGATAAAACTGTCGCATTTGTCGATCACGGCGCGCCTGACGCTCTACTTCTCCGTCACGATGGCCATCGTGCTTTACAGCGTGTCCGGCGTGCTTTATTCGACCATGCGCCAGCAGCTCAACCATAAAGATGAGCTGGAGCTGCAAAGTTCTATCCAGTTCCAGCAGGAAATTGCCACGGCGATTGGCGAGCGCCAGGACAACGGGGAGGAGTGGCAAACCGAGCTGCTGGAGTCCGTGGTGCGGCAGGAGCGCCTGTCGCTGCGCATCTTCAGCCCGGAAGGTAAGGTGTACGCGCAATCCAACAATATGGTTATCCCGGAGCAGGATTTTCCGCTGCCGGGCCCCGGGTTTAGCTACCGGGAATGGCATTATCGCGCAGAGAATATCCGGCAAAAATACTTAATTACCTCCACGCTGTTCACCCTCAAAAATAACCAGAAATGGCTGGTGCAGGCGGCGCTCAACGTCTCCGGCAACAATGAAATCATTAATACCTATTACAAGCGAATGCAGTTTTTCGCCGCGCTGGCGATTCTGCTGTTTGCCGCCTTTGGCTGGTGGCTTGCCCGAAGGGGATTAGCGCCGCTGCGCACGATCACCACTGAAATTGAGAAAATTCACGCCAACGATCTGCATACCCGGATCCTGGATCAGCGCTGGCCGCCGGAGCTGAACGCGCTGGCGGCGTCGTTTGACCGCATGATGATGCGCCTTGAAGCTTCGTTCCATCAGCTAAATCGCTTTTCCTCGGACATTGCCCACGAGCTGCGCGGGCCGATAAATAACCTGATCTCGGCCGCCAGCGTCATTCAGACCAAAGATCGCAGCGCCGAAGAGTATCAGGACACGCTGGCGGCAATCATTGAAGAGGGCGAACGTCTGTCGCGCATGATCTCCTCTATGCTGTTCCTTGCCAGGGCGGACAACAGCCGCGAAGTGCTGAATGCCGAATGGCTCAGCAGCGCCCATGAATTCGAAAAACTGATTGGTTTCTACGACATTCTGGCAGAAGAAAAAGAGATCACCCTCGAAAGCCGGGGAGACGTTTCATTCTATGCTGACCCGCAGCTTATCCAGCGCGCGTTCTCTAATCTGCTCTCTAATGCGCTGCGCCACACGCCAGAAAAGGGACTTATCACGCTCAGCGCAAAAATTGCCGATGAACGGGTGATATTGAGCGTGAGTGATAATGGCGAAGGCATCAAACCCGAACATCTGCCGCTGATTTTTGATCGCTTTTTCCGGGGAGAAGCCTCCCGCAGCGCCACGGAAAACACCGGGCTGGGGCTGGCGATTGTGAAAACCATTGCGGAACTGCACGGCGGCAAAATCAGCGTGGTCAGTGAGCCGGGGCGAGGTAGTACCTTCACATTATCTTTGCCGCGGCATGAAACGGTTTAAATACCGCAGAATAATCTCTGTTCGCAGGAACAATACTAAGCGGAATGAGTCTCAGTGAGGTAAACAGGTAGCCTTTTGTGCCGACCTGAATAAAATCCAAACAGATGAAACGTGTTTAGCTCCAGTAGAGACTGGGGCGTTCACTATGAGTTTCTGGGATCATCGCTTTTATTGTTATGGAAAACCTGCCCAATGCTATTGAAACACTTTTCTCGCCGTGCCATTGCCGTGGCCGTAGCGCTGATAATTGCCCTCACCATCGCTCTGTTCTTCTTCCTCAGAAGCCCCGATACACCTGATTATGTCACGGCTCCTGTACGCAAGGGCGATATCGAAAACTCTGTCCTGGCAACCGGTCGTATTGATGCTATCGAACGCGTTAACGTCGGGGCGCAGGTTTCAGGCCAGGTCAAGTCGCTCAAAGTGAAGCTGGGCGACCATGTCACCAAAGGGCAGTCCATTGCCGACATTGATGATGTGCCCCAGCGTAACGACCTGCGTAACGCCGAAGCCGCACTCAATGTGGTCAAAGCCGAACTGCAGGCTAAGCAAGCGCTCCTGAAACAGTCTGAATTGCGGTTCAAACGCCAGCGGCAAATGCTGAGCGAGGACGCCAGTTCGCGTGAGGATTTTGAGTCTGCGGAGGCTACGCTCGCCACTACGCGGGCGGAATTACTCTCTCTGAATGCCAGGCTTGTCCAGGCGCAAATCGAAGTAGATAAGAAAACCGTCGATCTGGGTTATACCCGAGTCGTTGCGCCAATGGACGGCGTAGTTATTGCCGTGGTCACGCAGCAGGGGCAGACGGTGAACTCCAGCCAGAGTGCGCCGACGATTATCAAGCTGGCTCGCCTCGATGTGATGACCATCAAAGCACAGATCTCTGAGGCCGATATCACCCGTATTTCTCCGGGACAAAAGGCTCGTTTCACGATTTTCTCTGAGCCGGACAAGCACTATGACGCGACGCTGCGCACCGTTGAGCTGGCGCCAGAGTCGGTAATGAAAGATGACTCTCTTGCCGGGAGCAGTTCGGCATCAGGGTCTGGCACCTCAAATGCTTCCGTTTACTACAACGCTCTGCTCGACGTGCCTAACCCAGACAATCGCCTGCGCATCGCGATGACGGCACAGGTCACGCTGCTGGCCGGTGAAGCCAAAGATGCACTGCTGGTCCCGATTCAGGCCGTGCATAAAGCTGAAGGGAATAAGCAGGAGGTGCAGGTGCTGCTGGCTGACGGCAAGCTGGAGGCCCGAGAGGTGAAAACCGGGATCACCAACAGCGTGGATATTCAGATCCTCGAAGGGCTAAAAGTCGGGGAAAATGTCGTGCTGTCACAGCCGGGTGAGAAAGCGCCTGGGGAAGGGTTTGTGCTGTGAGTAATATCATCGAGCTGAAGGGCATTAGCCGGACCTACGGTAACGGCGGTCAGGCGCTGACCGTCCTGAAAAACATCAATTTGACCATCGCCGCCGGGGAAATGGTGGCGATCATCGGTGCATCAGGATCGGGTAAGTCGACCCTGATGAATATCATGGGCTGTCTCGACGTGCCCGACAGCGGCGATTATTACATTGGCGGGCAAAATGCCGCCCAGCTTTCGCCGGATGAACTGGCCCGGGTTCGGCGGGAGCATATCGGCTTTATCTTCCAGCGCTACCATCTGATGCCTGACCTTAGCGCGCTGGGCAACGTTGAGATTCCCGCTATTTATGCCAACACCGAGCGTGACAAGCGCCGGCTGCGCGCCGCCGCACTGCTTGGCAGGCTGGGCCTGGAAGGGCGTGAGCACCATAAGCCCGGCGAGCTTTCTGGCGGCCAGCAGCAGCGCGTCAGTATTGCCCGCTCGTTGATCAACGGCGGGGAAATTATTCTGGCCGATGAGCCAACCGGCGCGCTGGATTCTCAGTCAGGGCAGGAGGTGTTAGCCATCCTGAGCGAACTTAACCAGCGTGGCCATACGGTAGTGATGGTGACTCACGACATGAAGGTGGCCCAGCACGCTCAGCGGATTATTGAACTGCGAGACGGAGAAATTATCGCCGATAGCGGCAGTAAGGTCACCGCCACGCAAACTTTGCCGCCGCCTAACCGTACCCGCCAAAGCCGCTGGCAAAGTATGCTCGACCGCACGCGTGAATCGCTGCAAATGGCGCTCAAAGCGATGAACGCGCATCGTTTACGCACCACGCTCACCATGACCGGGATCATTTTCGGTATTGCCGCCGTTGTGACCGTCGTGGCACTGGGCGAGGGCGCGAAGCAAAAGACGCTGGAGAACATTAAAGATCTGGGCACCAACGTGGTGAGTATCTATCCCGGGCGAGATTTCTTTGATGACAGCATTGAGGGCATTCGTACTCTGGTGCCGGCTGACGCAGAGGCTTTGGCAAAGCAGGGATTTGTCGACAGCGTAAGCCCGGAGGTAAGCGCCTCGGACAACATTCGTTTTCTGGGTAAGTCTGCAACCGCGTCTATAAACGGCGTCGGGCGAGATCACTTCCGCGTTAATGGCATTCAGCTTCTGGAAGGGACCACCTTCAGGGACGACCGTACCGCTCTGCAGGAGGTCATTATTGATGAAAATGCCCGCAAAGCGCTGTTCGACGCCGCCGGATTACAGGCGCTGGGGCAAATTGTTTTTCTTGGTTCCGTGCCGGCACGGGTGGTGGGCATTGCCCAAAGCAATAACCGGAGCTACGCGCCAAACCGCATTACCGTGTGGATGCCCTACAGCACGGTAATGTACCGCATGGTAGGCAAGCCGGTGCTGACCAGCATCAGCGTCCGGCTGAAAGACAATGTGGCAAACGAAGCGGCGGTGAGCGCTATCTCCCAGCTACTTACTCAGCGCCACGGCGTAAAAGATTTCCAGCTCTATAACTTCGAACAGATCAGAAAATCTATCGAGCGTACCTCGATGACCTTCAGCATTTTAATTCTGATGGTTGCCTGCATCTCGCTGATGATCGGCAGTATCGGCGTGATGAACATCATGCTGGTGTCGGTCACCGAACGAACCCATGAAATCGGCGTGCGTATGGCGGTAGGCGCGCGGCGGAGCGACATCATGCAGCAGTTTATGATTGAAGCCGTATTGGTCTGCCTGATTGGCGGCGCGTTAGGTATTGCGCTGTCGTATGCCGCCGGAGCGCTATTTACCGCCCTGGCAGGCGGGATGTTCACGGCTATTTATTCGTGGCAGGCCGCCGCCGCCGCGTTTTGCTGTTCAACTTTAATCGGCATGATCTTCGGTTATCTCCCCGCCCGAAAAGCGGCAAGGATGGACCCGGTCGTTTCACTGGCCAGCGAGTAACCTATGAAAATTTTATCACCTTTGGCTTTGTGCCTCTCTGCCGCGCTGAGCGCAGGCTGCGCAAATACGCTTAAAAGCGACTATCACGCTCCGGAAGTACGCTATCCCGCCAGTTGGGACAAGAGCGATGCTACCCGCGACCTGGCCCCGTTTGACTGGCAGGCGTTTAACGATCCCCACCTGGATAACTGGCTGCGCCAGGTTATGGCCAGCAATAACGATGTCGCGATTGCCGTACTGCGGGTGTATCGGGCGAGACTCGACGCGGAAAGAGTCGGTATCACCAACGATCCCGGGCTCAGAGGTTCACTAGGCGTAGACGGGAAAAATCAGCTCAATAACTCGTCAGGCTGGACAAAAAGCAGCGCCGCGAGTCTCAGCACCAGCTATGAGCTTGATCTCTGGGGCAAAATAGCACGCCAGCGCGATGCGGCGGAGTGGGCAACTCATGCCAGCGAAGAAGATTTACGCGCCGCACGCCTGACGCTGCTTTCAGAGGCCAGCAATAATTACTGGCGCATTGGCTTTGTGAACCAACAAATCAATGTCCTCCTGCAGAGCATCGGCTATGCAAAAGAAACGCTTCGCCTTGCCGGGGCTCGTTATCGTGCAGGAGGTGCTTCCGCGCTGGATGTTGTGGACGCGCAGCAAAGTTTACTGGCGCAGGAAAATCGGCTCACTGGATTGCAGCGAGAGCGGCTGCAGGTTCTGAATCAGCAGGCCGTGCTGCTGGGTACCGCTCCGGGCAGCTCTGTGGTTGAGCCTACAAAACTGCCCGACGGCCCTCTGCCGCAGGTTAACGCCAACATTCCTGCCAGCGTACTGATGCATCGGCCCGATATCAGCGCGCAAGAGTGGCGGGTGCGTGAAGCCCTGGCCAATGTTGATATACGGCGCACCGAATACTATCCCGCATTCACCCTGACGGGATCGCTTGGTTCCGGCAGTAGCTCGCTGCTAAACGTGCTGCATAATCCCATCGCTTCCGTTGGCGCAAGTCTGACGCTGCCGTTCCTGGAATGGCGGCAGCGGGGCGTGGAGGTGAAAATTGCCCGTAACGATTACGAACAGCGGGTGCTGGCGTTTAAACAGTCGCTTTATAAGGCGATGAGCAGCCTTGAAGACGAACTCTCCCTGCGCGATCAGCTCCTGGCTCAGGAGATAAGACTCCGGGAGGGGCTGGATCTTGCGCGTAAGTCTGAGCGCTTGAATGAGGTACGTTACCGCCAGGGCGCCGCGCGTATCTCATTCTGGCTAGATGCCCAGGAGAAACGCCGCCAGGCAGAGCTATTGCTGGATGAAAATCGCTTCAACCAGCTCCAGAATCTGGCAAAAATTTATCTCGAGTTTGGCGGGTCGTCTGCTTTCCCCTAAATCTTGCTAACTAATTCTCCCCAAACAGAAAACGGTTTTTCTTTCGCGGATGCTCGTTTAAAGTTTTGCTGGCTGAATGGGTTTCAGCCAGCAAAATAATAAACAACCGTTTATTTTATGGGGAAGGGTGAAGGCATGCGTGTGTCAGATTATATCCGGCTGTTATTTCTTGCCGCGGTGTGGGGAGCCAGCTTCCTTTTTATGAAAATAGCGGCACCAGCGTTCGGGGCGGTAAATACGGCCTTTTTAAGGGTGTTTTTTGGCTGTACAGGGCTGGCGGTGATTCTTTTCACCCTGAGATCATCCTTCCGCTTTGAGGGGAAATTCCGTTCGGCGCTTATTCTGGGCGCAATTAACTCCGGGCTGCCCTTTTTTATGTATTGTCTCGCCGCAAAATGGTTACCTGCCGGATACTCCGCCATTTTAAACGCCACCACGCCGCTAATGGGCGCCATTATTGGCTTCTCCTTCTTTAGTGAGAAATTAACGGCGCGAAAATGGCTGGGCGTAGTGCTGGGCCTGGCAGGGATAATGGTGATTACTTCGGTCGGGGATGCGCACTCCAGCGGGGAGAAGATCGCCGGAATTATCGCCTGCCTGGTGGCCACGAGTTGCTACGGTGTGGCAGGCTTTTTAACCCGCCGCTGGATCTCCAATAAAGGCGGGCTTGACCCTAAAATCGTCGCCTTCGGCAGTCAAATCGGGGCCACGCTTTTCCTGTTACCGTTCTTTGCCTGGAGCGTGGCGACCGGTCCGGCAATAAACTGGCTGCAGGGCGATGTCTGGCTCAGCGTGCTGGGTCTGGGGATCCTCTGTACCGCCGTGGCCTATATTTTTTACTTCCACTTAATTGCCGATATCGGGCCGTTACGCAGCCTCACGGTGACTTTTCTCATTCCACCGTTCGGTGTCTTGTGGGGCTACCTCATTTTGCACGAAACCATTAGCGAAGCGTTTATCATCGGGGCAGTCATTGTTTGTTTCTCCGTCTGGCTGGTGATAAGCCCGGACAAGAAAACGCTCCCCGCAAAAAGTTAACCCTGGCACCGGCTGCGAATAATTGTGGTTATACTACCCGCGAGCCCGGATAAGATTTCCGGGTCGCTGGTTAAGGAAAAACGATGAAACGAGAAGCGCTGTTCGCGGCGGTGTTTGAGAAGTATCAGGTCGAGCCCGACTACCCGTGGGACAAGTTTAAGGACTACGCCGTGCTGCGCCATCGCTACAAGCGGAAATGGTTTGGCGTGGTGCTGAGTATTTCCGCCGCAAAGCTGGGGCTGGAAAGCGATGAGGTGGTCGATATTCTCAACGTCAAAGTGATGCCTGGCGCCGTTGGCTCGCTGAGAATGCAGCCGGGAATTTTACCGGCATATCACATGAACAAAGAACATTGGGTAACGGTATTAATTGACAAGGTACCAGATGAATTAATCCTTGGCCTTATTGACGAAAGCTTTAGCCTGACGTGTTAATTTCATTCCCCCCGGACATTGCATGGAACAGAATGTCCGGGAGCATATTACAAATAATTTTTCGCTATTTTAATGACTGCTTTTTTGACTGGAGCGGCATTGCCATTAAGCATGCAGAGTGGCTTGTGTACTTCGCCGGGATAGAAAATAATAAAGTCCCCGGCATTCATAGTAATCATAGTTTCATCATCCGGCGTTCCAATAAAAGCAATATCATTCCCCGCCAGTTTATCTTCCATGACTTCCGTGTGCGGCGGTTTCAGGCTAAACGCCATACCTTCCTGTCCGGCCAAAACAATTTGCACATCAAGGTATTTCTCATGATATTCCGGAAGGGCTTCAGCGGCTAACCGGGTATTCCCTTCAATGACCATCACCCACACGTTCTCTCCCGCAACATCGTATTTCCCTGCATGAGACTCAGCGTTGATGTTCTGTAAAACATAATCCAATACCTCGGTTATTTTCGCCGGAAGCCACGGATTCAAACCTAATTCATTAATATTTCCAACAATCATATAACATCCTTTATTCAATGCGCGAGGGAACGTCTTTTTTATTAAATAACCACCCTCGGGAGACAAAGATATCAGTAAAATAACGAACTGTGATCCGCTTCACGCATTTAAGTTATAAATAACAGGCAAGAATAATAAGTTGCATCACATAACGTTTTTTAGGCTAATTTTTGTATATCGTTTCACATATGAATCCCTTAGTTCTATATATGAAACAAAAGCAGCGTAAAACACGTCGTGAAATAGGTTCGATATATAAAACAAAAAGCGTTCTATATATAAAACGAATCGCTGAATGGAAATAAATATGCATATTCCCGAGAATTTAAAAGAGAGTAAAGCGCCGGCAGCCGTCAGACTGGTGGCTATTCTTGATTTTATTGCGGAAAAAGGCAGCGCCAGTTTTAGCGAAATCAGTACCCAACTGGCTATCCCGAAAAGCAGCACCCACCATTTGCTGGAGGTGATGTCCGCCACGCACCTGCTCCGTATGCGCGTCGACGGGCGTTACGCTCTCGGGCTGCATCTGTTTGAGCTGGGGGGCCTGGCGACAAGCGGGCTGGATATTCGTCTCGAGGCCATTCCTTACCTGCACGAGTTGGTCGAACTCACCGGGCTGACCTGCCACCAGGGCATTATGGAAGGTGATGAAGCCTTTTTCCTCAGCAAAATTCAGTCGCCACAGGCGATTATTTTAACCTCCTGGGAAGGGAAGCGCATTCGGCTGCACAGTACCTCATTGGGGAAAATCCTGCTGGCCTGGCGGCCCATCGAGCAGGTTGAACAGATTCTGGCGAAGGCCACTTTCGTGAAGAAAACAGAGTCTACCATCACCGACAAGACGCACTTTATAGAGCATCTCGCCCTGGTGAAACAGCAGGGCTGGGCCTACGACGATGGCGAGAATATCAATGAAATTCGCTGTATTTCCGCCCCGGTATTTGACGTTAAAGGCAATGTACTTTGCGCCATCGGGTTAACGGGCATGGTTTCACAATTCACCAATGGTAAAAAAGAAGAGTATTTAAACCATTTGCTGGCAACCACTGAGAAAATATCAAATGCATTAAACTTTGGCCTGAAGTCTAGCCCAATAACTAAATAGTAAACCTGTATTAACCAGGCCGTAAATTATCCGAGGATTATTCTCGGAGGTTTACGTCTGGGGTTTTGCAATAAAAAATCCATTGACTAACACTTTTATCGAGGAAACAGATATGCAAATTAAGAAGGCAATAGATAAAATCCCCGGGGGATTAATGCTGGTGCCGCTATTTTTAGGCGCCCTGTGTAACACCTTTGCTCCCGGCACCGGCAAATATCTTGGCTCATTTACCAACGGGTTGATTACCGGCACGGTGCCGATCCTTGCCGTTTGGTTCTTTTGTATGGGGGCGTCGATTGAGCTCAAAGCCACCGGCACGATGTTAAGAAAGTCAGGCGTACTTGTTGTGACCAAGATTGCCACCGCATGGGGGGTGGCGATGGTCGCAGGGGCTTTTCTGCCGCTAAACGGCGTTCAAGTCGGTATTTTTGCCGGGGTTTCCACGCTGGCACTGGTCGCGGCGATGGACATGACCAACGGCGGGCTTTATGCCGCACTGATGAATCAATATGGCTCTAAAGAAGAAGCCGGAGCGTTTGTGCTGATGTCGCTAGAGTCCGGGCCGCTGATGACCATGGTGATACTCGGTACTGCAGGGATAGCCTCCTTTGAACCACAGCTGTTCATTGGGGCCGTGCTGCCTTTCCTGGTGGGATTTGCTCTGGGCAATCTTGACCCTGAACTGCGTAAAATGTTCGGGGGTGCGGTGCAAACACTGATCCCGTTCTTCGCCTTTGCGCTTGGCAATACCATTAAGCTGCAGGTCATTGCCGAAACCGGCTTTGCCGGGATCCTGTTGGGGGTGGGGGTTATTGTAATCACCGGCATTCCACTTATTCTTGCCGATAAATTCCTCGGTGGCGGCGATGGAACGGCAGGTATTGCCGCCTCGAGTTCGGCGGGTGCTGCGGTGGCGACCCCTGTATTAATTGCACAGATGGTACCTGAATTTGCCCCTGCGGCCCCGGCAGCAACGGCTTTGGTCGCCACCAGCGTGATTGTCACTTCTATCCTGGTGCCTATTCTTACCGCCCTCTGGGCAAAGCGGGTAAAAAAATCTTTGCCGAAGCAAAAAGTCGTTATGGCTAAACAACCGACGCATTAATCGTTCAAGCAAATATACACCCGACATTTTAAGTTAATTACACCTTCCCTTTATGGCAAATCAATGCCAGGGACTCGCTCGCATTAAAATTATTGCAGACTAAGGAGTTATACATGGATATCAGACAAAGTATTCACAGCGATCACGCTAAAACGCTCGACACCGCCGGGATTAGAAAAGAGTTTTTAGTTGAAAAGATTTTCGAAGCCGATAAATACACGATGGTCTACAGCCATATTGATCGCATCGTGATTGGCGGCATTATGCCGGTAAATAAAAGCGTTTCTATTGGCGAAGAGGTCGGTAAGCAATTCGGCGTGAACTATTTCCTCGAACGCCGTGAGCTTGGGGTGATTAATATCGGTGGTGCAGCCGTGATTATTGTCGATGGCAGCGAATATCGCGTAGAAAAAGAAGAAGCGATGTATATCGGCAAAGGCTCCCGAGAGGTAACGTTCACCAGCGTGGACAGCGCAACGCCGGCCAAACTCTATTACAACAGCGCGCCAGCCCACCACGCGTATCCAACAAAAACCATTACCGCCGCAGATACGGTGGCCGCGCCGTTAGGCAGCCTGGAAAGCTGCAATAAGCGCACCATTCGTAAGTATCTGGTGCCGGAGATACTCGACACCTGCCAGCTCAGCATGGGCATGACCAGACTTGAGGAGGGCAGTAACTGGAATTCAATGCCCACCCACACTCATGAGCGCCGCATGGAGGTTTATTTCTACTTCGACATGGATGAAGACACCATTGTCTTCCACATGATGGGCAAACCCCAGGAAACCCGGCACGTCGTCCTGCACAACGAGCAGGCGGTGATCTCGCCAAGCTGGTCCATTCACTCGGGCGTCGGGACCAAACGCTACACCTTCATTTGGGGCATGATCGGCGAAAATTTAACCTTCGACGACATGGACCACATTGCCATGAAAGATATCCGCTGAATCGCTAGCGAACACAAGGAGAACACCATGGTTTTAGATCAGTTTGCATTAACAGGAAAGGTTGCGCTGGTGACCGGCTGTAACACCGGGCTGGGGCAGGGTATGGCGGTTGGCCTGGCGCAGGCGGGCTGCGACATTATTGGCGTAAACATTGCCGAACCTCAGGAAACCCGCCAGCAAATTGAAACGCTGGGGCGACGTTTCGTGAATATCTCTGCCGACCTGAGCCGCTATGAGAATGTGAAAAACGTGGCCGATGAAGCCGCCGCCGTTTATGGGCGCATAGACATTCTGGTGAACAACGCCGGGATCATTCGTCGCCAGGATGCCCTCGAGTTTTCGGAGCAGGACTGGGACGACGTGATGAACGTGAATCTCAAAACGGTTTTCTTCCTTTCTCAGGCGGTGGCGAAGCAGTTTATTAAGCAGAAAAGCGGGGGGAAAATCATCAATATTGCGTCGATGCTCTCTTTCCAGGGTGGGATCCGCGTGCCTTCTTATACCGCGTCCAAAAGCGGCGTCATGGGTATAACCCGCCTGATGGCGAACGAATGGGCGAAACACAATATCAACGTCAATGCGATTGCTCCGGGCTATATGTCCACCAACAACACCGCGCAGTTAAGAGCGGATGCGGATCGCAGTAGTGAGATTCTGGATCGCATCCCGGCCGGGCGCTGGGGGCTACCATCGGATCTGATGGGGCCGGTTGTGTTCCTGGCGTCACCGGCGTCAGACTACGTGAACGGCTACACCGTTGCCGTCGACGGCGGCTGGCTGGCACGTTAACGTTGCTGACGAAGAGGGAAAAAGCGTGGTTTTTCCCTCTTCGTGGTTATCAGCCGAAAATCAATGAATTGATTTTCCATTTTTTTTAACGAGCAATAGGGTATTTCTTCCATCACCAGATGATTGTGAACGCGTAAAGGCCGCCTGCACAACAGGCGGCCTTTTCGACTACTTTTTCTGCCAGCTAACCGCGTAGTGATAATGCGACCCGGAGAGCAGAAACTCCGGCGAGACGCTCGGGCTCCAGGAATCGTCCCCGCCCACGCCCATATGATAGCCGTCTATATTCAGCCAACTGCCTTCTTCTGCTTTCAATAAATGCCGGTGCGTGGCTTCCCGCAGCTGTTTCTGGCCGTAGCGGCTGAGATTGAAGTGAAACGCCCCACGCCAGCGGTGGCTGCCGTATTCAAGCGACGAGGTATCGCAGCGCAGGCCATTTTCACTCGGGAAAACGTAGGGCGTGTACATGTCCGCCAGCGGCAGCGTCCAACTGTCCATCAGCGCTGAGCTTTTGCGGTCGGGATAGTTTTCATGCGGGCCGCGGCCAAACCAGTTCACCTCAGATTCAATATCCGCAAGCTGACAGCAAAGGCCAATGCGCGCCGGGGCTGGCGTGCCGAAGGCAATGTCCACATCCACCGTAATATGCAGCACGCCCTCGCTGTCGATAAGATAGTTTTTGTGGCTGATAAACAGCGTTTTACCGTTGCCCTGCCAGCTGTGGACGGTGCGAACCAGCACCGCGTTGGCCAACCTGTCAACGTCGAAACTCAGCAGTTCCGGCGTCAGGTCGTACATGCCTGCGGCCTTCCAGCGCTCCACCCAGGCATTAGGGTCGATATGCGCGGACTCGCTGATGCCGATGTCATTATCCAGCGGTGCCCGTGTGAAATTATCCTGTAGCGGCTGGAGGAGCGTAGGCTGCTGATGGCTAAACCACTGGCAAAGCAGGCCGCTTCTACGCTCAAAGCGCCAGTGCTGATCGCCGTGGAACACATCGGCATGCCTGTCGTCCATTTGCAGCAACGGCGCTGAACCGCCGGGGAGGGTTGTGGGCCGGACTAATGTGGACGGCAACTGCCACTGCGCCCGAGCGCAACAATGCCCGGCCTCACTCCATGAGGTGGCTTGTACCTGCCGGACGTCGACATTGAGCCAGACAGCACCGGGGCGCGTAATCTCCGGCAGCGGCAGATGAAGCACGCGGGTTTGTTCTGGGGCCAGGTCCAGCGCCAGTTCACCGCTGGCGAGCACGTCACCCTCGAGTTTCAGCGTCCAGACCAGCCGTTCGTTGTCGCTGGGGCGGAACAGGTACTCGCTGGTGATCTCCAGCCCATTGTCTGGCAACAGGCGTAACTGGAAGAACTGCTGCGCATGCTTCGCTTCATGCAGCGCCGGATGCGGCGTGCGGTCGGCGAAGACCAGGCCGTTCATGCAGAACTGCCGATCGTTTGGCGTGTCGCCAAAATCGCCGCCGTAGGCCGCCCAGGGCTGGCCGCTTTCATCATGTTTCACCAGCGACTGATCGACCCAGTCCCAGATAAAACCGCCCTGCAGCCGGGGGTGCTGGCGAAATGCCTCCCAGTATTTACTGAACCCGCCCAGGCTGTTGCCCATCGCGTGGGCGTATTCGCACAGAATCAGCGGGCGGCTTTCTTCAGGCAGTCCCGGCCATTTCTTTATCGACCACTTTGGCACCTGCGTGAAGGGCTGATCCTGATCTACCCGGGCATACATCGGGCAGATAATGTCGGTGGCCGCCGTGTTCGCGCCGCCGCCTTCATACTGCACTGGCCGGGTGGGATCGTTGGATTTTATCCAGCGGTAGAGGGCATCGTGATTGCTGCCGTGCCCGGACTCGTTGCCGAGCGACCAAATGATAATGGACGGATGATTGCGATCGCGCTGCACCATGCGCGTCACGCGCTCGACCATTGCTGGCAGCCACGTCGGATCGTCGCTCAGGCGGTTCATCGGCACCATGCCGTGGGTTTCAATATTGGCTTCATCCACAACATAAAGGCCGTAAAAGTCGCACAGCCTGTACCACAGCGGATGATTGGGATAATGCGAGCAGCGCACGGCGTTGAAGTTATTCTGCTTCATCAGCAGAATATCGCGCCGCATTGTTTCTTCCTCCATCACCTGGCCGTTGACCGGGTGATGCTCGTGCCGGTTGGTGCCGCGCAAAAGCAGCGGTTTGCCGTTGAGCTTCAGCAGCCCGCCGGTAATCTCCACTTTACGGAAACCAACGTCATAGCTTTCGGCTTCGATAAGCGCATTGCCTTGCTGCAGGACAACCACGGCGCGATAGAGATTCGGCACTTCTGCGCTCCACAACAGCGGCTGTTCAACCGGCAGATGCAGGGTAGTACGGTCGTGATAAGCCCCGCGTTCGTCAATAATCTCACTGCCGATAGCCTGCTGTTTCGCCGCCAGCAATGTCTCGCCGCGCCAGAGCTGTACCAGTACTTCGCAGGCGCTGATGTTCTGACCTTCAAGTTTGACTAACGCCCGCAGCTCGCCGCGCGAAAAATCTTCGTTAATATCGGTCTGCAACTGGACGTCGGCAAGCCGAGTTTCCGGCTTATGCAGCAGCGAAACATCGCGGAAAATACCGCTCATGCGCCACATATCCTGATCTTCAAGATACGTACCGTCGCTCCAGCGAAGCACCATCACCGCAATACGGTTGCAGCCGGGTTTTAGCCCGGCGCTGAGATCAAATTCGGAGGGCAGACGGCTGTCCTGGGCGTAGCCGATCCAGACGCCGTTGCACCACAGATGAAAGGCGGAGTTAACGCCATCAAAAATAATCCTCGTTTGCCCGCTCGTCAGCCAGGTTTCATCGACTTCAAATGTGAGCGAGTAACAACCTGTGGGATTGTCTTGCGGTACAAAAGGCGGGTTGACCGGAATCGGGTAGGTGATGTTGGTATAAATGGGCGCATCGTAGCCCAGCATTTGCCAGTTCGACGGGACGAGAATAGCGTCGGCTTCAGGAAGATCTTCGCTGAGCCAGCTCTCCGGCACCGCTTCGGGACGAGGAAAATAGCTAAACGCCCATTCACCGTTAAGGGATTGCCGCGACGGTGAGCACTTATCATCCCTGGCATCTTCCAGCGAACGCCAGCTGGAAAACGGGGGATGAGCCGCCAGCGAGTTAAGCTGGGTCACGCCGGGGGATTCCCAGTCGCGGCGGGCCAGCGTGGCATGGAGCGAAGGTGAAATATTGGTCATAGTGATGCGCCTGCGAGATGATTGTTATTCGCTCACAATTTAGCGTGAGTTGTTCAGGAGTAAAGCCATCACGCCGTATTCGGTGATGGGCCTCACAAAGAACCCCGGTTTTATTTCAGGCGCGAAATCTGCTGCGCGAGGCGGGAAAGCTCGTCGGCCAGCTGTGCCGCCGTGGGCTGCATCAGGCTACCCGGTGCGGCTGTCGTTTTGCGTTCTACGAGGCTGACAGGCTGCAGCACCGCTAATTCACCTCCCTGATGAATAAGCGCCACCATGCCGTTCACGCTGGCTTCGCCTAGCAGCCGGAAGTCCTGCCGGATGGTCGTCAGCGGGGGAAGAAAACAGGCGCTATCTTCGGTGTCATCAAAACCAATAACGGAAATGTCCTGCGGCACCACGAACCCGGCTTCGTGAATGGCACGCAGGGTGCCCAGCGCCATTTGGTCGTTAGCCACAAGAATTGCCGTCGGCTTCTGCCCGTCGCGTAAAAGCTGGCTAACCTGCTGGTAGCCTGACAGAGAACTCCAGTCCCCACGCAGAAAGGCCGCAGGCGCAAGCTGATGCTCCGCCAGCGTTCGCTGCCAGCCTTCAAGCCGCAGCCGGGCTGAGACCGAGCTTTCAGGGCCAGCAAGCAAGGCAATATGGCGATGCCCCAGTGTGACCAGATGTTCCACAGCAAGATCGGCACCTGAAGCGGCGTCGGTAACAATATGATTAGCCGAAACCTCCGGCGAAACATCAAGGAACAACACGGGAACATCGCCGCAGGCCGCCTGCACGGCTGCCACCTCCGACGCTTCCAGCGGAATGTTCACAATCAGCCCGTCAACGCGCTGGGCAAGCAGGCTATTCACGGCGCCGCAGGCCGCTTCCACACCGGGCTGTTCAACCATCGAAATCATTACGTTGAACTGCAGCTCACCGGCTTTGGATTTTATCGCCGCCGCAATCTGCGAAGGGGCATGCAGGGAAAGGGTGGTGGTCGCCAGGCCAAGCGTCTGGCTGAGTTTCCCCGCCAGCTGCTGCGCCACGCGATTAGGCACATAGTTCAGCGCTTTCATCGCGGCTTCAACTTTTTGCCGCGTTTTCGCCGAAACGTGCGAAGCCTGGTTGATCACTCGCGAAACGGTTTGATACGACACGCCTGCCAGCTCGGCAACATCGTACAGTGTCACAGATTTCGCTTTCATTGCAGGCTTCCTTCTCGCAGACGCTGGTAGGGCGGCTATTCTACACATAACGCGAAAGCCGGGAGAAACTTATGTACAAACTGTATGGCGTGTCGAGTTTTGGGTCGGCCATTACTGAATTGATGCTAACGCTGGTTGAGGAACCTTACAAATTCATCGACGTTGATGGGTTTGATACAGCGGGGCCAATGCGGGATCGGCTGCTGGAGATTAACCCGCTGGCGCAGGTGCCAACCCTTGTGCTGGAAAACGGAGAGGTGCTGACCGAAAGCGCGGCCATCGCGCTCTGGATCCTCGACCGTCACCCGCAGTACGCCCCGCCCATTGGCACACCTGAGCGGCAGCAGTTTTACCGCCTGCTTATCTGGGTTGTGGCCAACGTTTATCCCACCTTCACCTACGGCGATTACGGTGAACGCTGGGTAGAAGAAGAGGCCACGGTCCTCACCGAAAATCTTTACCGCTACCGCGAGTCGCTGTGGCTGTGGTTTGAAACGCAGCTCGGTGCTGGCCCCTATATTTTTGGCGAACGGCTGACGCTGCTGGATTTGTATCTGCCGGCAATGACCCGCTGGCGGCCCCGGCAGGCCTGGTTTGACCAACACACGCCGAAGCTCGCCGCCGTGGCTAATCAGGTTCGTGCGCTGCCTCAGCTCAATAAAGTGTTGGGCAGAAACGGCATGCTTTAAAGCACGAACGATCATCTGCCCGCGGGGCTCCGCATTTATAGTGAGGCCATTCATTCGCAGCAGGGAATCAGCAAAATGGCATTAGACTTGGGGCTTTATTTCGACCGTATTAACTATCACGGGCCGCGCAGCGCCACCGTAGAAACGTTACGTGCGCTGCATCTGGCGCACGCCTGCGCTATTCCGTTTGAGAACCTGGACGTTTTGCTCGGCAGAACGCTCCATGTCGACGACGAAAGCGTCTTTGAAAAGCTGGTCGTGGCCGGGCGCGGCGGCTGGTGTTTTGAGCAAAACGGCCTGTTCCGCAATGTTCTCGCCGAGCTTGGCTTTGAGGTGGAAAACTTAGCGGCCCGCGTGCTGCTGGCCAACCCGCCGCAGATGCCCGCGAGGACGCATCGCCTCACGAAGGTTACCGTCGACGGCCAGGACTGGATCGCTGACGTCGGCTTCGGCGGTAAAACGCTGCCTGAACCGGTTCGTCTGGTGGCCGGTGAAATGCAGCAGACGACGCATGGCGTGTACAGTTTCGAACGCGTTGACCACGACTGGCTGCTGAAATTCCATGACGCCGACAAGGTGATTAACCTGTATCGCTTTAGCCTCGAACCGCAGTACGACTCTGATTACGAAGCCGGGAACCACTACGTGGCAACGTGGCCGCAGTCGCACTTCCGCCACTGCCTGACGCTGAGTTTGTACAAGGCCAATGGCGAAAAAAATACGCTCTACAGCGCCGGGGAAAACGCACCGGTCTTTACCCGTGCACAAGACGTTTATGACCTGCTGCAGAAAAACTTCAATTTGCGCTTCGACCATCCGCGCCATGGCATCAGCCTCGAAGAGTTTTCAGCGATGCTGGTACGGATTGGCGTGATAAAACCAGCCTGACCTTTCCACTTTAACGCCGCAGTTCGTGCCAGCGCGCTGCGGCGATCCGCCTGGATCGTAAAATTACATCCAAAAACTCAAAATAAAATAGCAGCGGTACGCGCGTAGATAGTGGATATATCTTGTTTCAAAACCAGTGCAAGGGTAAAAGGCCGAATAATATGAGGAATATTCAAAAATTGACGTTACTTTGAAAATTTCCTTTATCAATTTGAGCCTTTTTCTTTTAGCATATCGGCGGTTCTCATCAGGCGGCTCAGCGGTTAACACAGGTTATGAAAAACATCTTTCTGGCAATTATCCTCTCTCTTATGGTTATTGGCGCTTTTGCTCACGATCCGCAGCCTGGCACCGGGCTTGATTCGCTTGCCGCCGTGCAGGGCAGGTGACCGCTAAGCCACCCGCCTGACTTTGCTTAACCCGCCCAGCGGGAAGCGCGAATAATACTGCAGAAGTTCAGCGGCTCGAACGCAGGCTCTTTATCCCGAATAACATCGGCCTTCACGTTGCCAAACGTGGTGGCTGGTTTGTTTTTAATCCCGTCGTAAAATGCCTGAATAATTTCTTCCTTGAATGCCGCAGGGCGAGGATGCAGTTTTACCACCTGCTCGCGATGTTCCGCGCTGAATTTGTCGTAATCAATCCCAAGCACATCCATTTCCACGCCAGCCGTGACCAGCGCAATTTCCGGAGCCATAAACTCAGGAATACCCGGTGTAGTATGCAGGGCAATCGCCGTCCACACTTTGTCGATATCGGCCTGGCTAACGCCGTACTGACGCATAAAATCCTGCGCGGCAAACGCGCCATCCACTTCAAAGCGCCTGTCGCAGCTGCAGTGTTCGTGGGTCAGCCCCATGTCGTGGAACATACAGCCGATGTACAGCAGCTCATGATCAACCTTCAGTTCACGTCGCTGCCCGGCCAGCGCCGCCCAGTAGTAAACCCGGCTGGAGTGGTGGAACAGTAAATCTGATTCGGTGTCGCGGACCAGTTGGGTAGCTTCACGCGCCATTTGGGTATCAGGCATGGCAATGCCATTAATTTTTAAGCTCATCTCTTTCTCCTCATGTTGGTGTTGGAGTAGCATAGGCCTCCGTTGAAATGTCTTGAATGGTCGCATAACGACGATTTAAGACTTATGCCGCAGTTCGCGACGTGGAGAAGAGAATGGCGCATCAAATCCTGATTCTGGCGGTGCCGGGCGTTCAACTGTTGGATGTTTCCGGGCCGCTGGACGTGTTTGCCGAAGCAAACCGCGTGCTGTGCCGCGAGGTTTATCACTCACGAATTGTTGCGCTGGAAGCCCCGACAATTGTCGCTTCATCCGGGGTTAAACTGCTGGCTGACGATGTACTGGAAAGCGCGGAGGGCGGGCGGGAAACCACATTTCTGGTCGCCGGTGCGCCGGATGCGGCAGACAGAACGCTTAGCGCCGAACAGGGCAAAAAAATGATCGCGCTTTGTACCCAGAGCCGCCGCTTTGGCTCCGTCTGTACCGGCGCGCTTTTATTGGCACAAACTGGCTTATTAAAAGGCAGGAAAGTCACTACCCACTGGTCAGCTGCATCGCTTTTAGCCGCCCGTTACCCCGAAACGGAAGTCAGCGCCGACGCGTTGTACATCATGGACGGGACATTACGCACGGCGGCAGGCGTGACATCCGGGCTGGATCTCGCGCTAAGGCTGGTGGAAGAGGATCTGGGCCGGGAAGTCGCGCAGGACGTAGCGGCTAATCTGGTGATGTTCTTCAAGCGGCCAGTGAACCAGAACCACTTCATCCGCGAGCAGAGAACCTCGCTCAGCGGCCGCAGCGCGCTGCAGGATCTCCAGCGCTGGACCATCGCCAACATTGCGGAAGTTACCACGGTCCAGCAGATGGCGGCACATATTCACCTCAGCGTGCGGCATTTAACGCGCCTGTTTCATCAGGAAATACAGATCACGCCGGGCGAGTGGCTGGAGGCCGAAAAAGTGGCAAAGGCGAGGCAGCTGCTGGAGTCCGGCGAGCTGCCGGTAAAAGCGATACCCGCCGCCAGCGGGTTTTCCGGAGTGGATACGCTGCGGCGGGCCTTCGTGCGTCGAATGGGCATTACGCCCGCCGCGTATAAGAAGATGTGCTAACCGCTACACGTTCGGGAACGTAATGCTGTTCCCCGGCGCCTCGCGGTGCAGGTGGATAAAGTTCAGGTGGCGTTCGTACTGATCGAGAATGTCGATGATCACCTGTTCTTTGCTGTAGTCCATCAGGTCATTGCCCTGGCTGCCTTCCAGCAGGAAAGTTTCCAGCCGGTAATAGGTCGACTTCCCGCTGCGGGCGCGGTAGGTAAAGCCCGGCACCGAATACTTCTGCGGCCAAATCTGGTAGACAAAGTTTTGTTCGTCGCCCATATGCACCCGCAGTTCAAGGTGCCCCAGCTTCTCATCCGGCAGCGGCGGCTCAACGGAAAGTTCGACCTTCGCGCCGCGCAGTTCCAGTTCCTGAGAAACCTCTTCCATCGCCGGGTAGCAAACGGTATCCATCATCTTCTGCGTATAGCGCGTGCCGGGGTAGTTCATCAGCCGGGAGAGGCGTTTTTTCCAGCCAAGACGATCCTGCGCGGTCATCATATACGGCGCGGTGTCGCGACTGGCGCTGACGCGGCGGTAATCTTCAATTTTTAGCGATTTATACAGCCCAGCCATCACGAAGAAGATCACGAAGCTGAAGGGCAGGCCCATAATCACCGTCATGTTCTGCAGCGCGGAAATGCCGTTGGTCATCAGCATCCCCATTGTCAGCAGGCCAATCGCAATGGACCAGAAGATACGCAGCCAGTTGGGCGCATCGCTGTTAATGTCCTTCAACTTAGAGGTGAAGTTCCCCAGCACCAGCGCGCCGGAATCCGCCGAGGTGACGTAGAACAACAGGCCGGTGATCGTCGCCACCGATGCGCTAAAGGTGAAGCCGGGATACTGCGCCAGCAGGCTGTAGAAGCCGCGCTCCGGGTGCGCCATCGCTTCCTGGGCAAAGGTGCCGTCGCCGTGAATGATTTCGTACAGCGCGCTGTTGCCGAACACCGAAAGCCACAGCAGCGTAAAGGTAAACGGAATAATCAGCGTGCCTAACACGAACTCACGAATGGTACGGCCACGTGAAATACGCGCCAGGAACAGGCCAACAAACGGAGACCACGCCACCCACCAGGCCCAGAAGAACAGGGTCCAGTTGTTCATCCATTCCACCGGGCGGTCGAACGCAAAGCTGTTTAGCGTCATGCCCATAAAGCGATTGATGTAATCGCCCACGTTCAGCACCAGCGCGTTGAGCAGGAATTCGGTATTGCCCATAAACAGCACGAACAGGATCAGGCCCAGCGCCAGCGCCACGTTCAGTTCGGAAAGCACGCGAATACCTTTATCCACGCCGGAGGTGACCGAAATAGTGGCGATAATCACCGACAGAACGATCAATGCCGCTTTAGCCCCCAGGCTGTCCGGGATGTCAAACAGCACGCTCAGCCCGTAGTTCAGCTGCACAACGCCGATCCCCAGCGTGGTGGCAATGCCGAAAATCGTGCCGATCACCGCCGCGATATCCACCGTATGTCCAATCGGGCCATTAATTTTCTTGCCGAAGATCGGGTACAGCGCCGAGCGAATCGTCAGCGGCAGATTATAGCGGTAGCTGAAATAGCCCAGCGCGATGCCCATCAGCGCATACATCGACCAGCCGGTCAGGCCGTAGTGGAACAGCGTCCAGACCATCGCCTGGCGCGCCGCCTCAATGGTTTGCCCGGCACCTTCCGGCGGCTGCATATATTGCGTCACCGGCTCGGCAACGGAGAAGAACATCAGGTCGATGCCTATCCCGGCGGCAAACAGCATTGCCGCCCAGCTCAGCACGCTGAATTCGGGCTTGGACTGTTCCGGCCCGAGCTTTATAGAACCGAAGCGCGAGCAGGCGATAAACACCACAAACACAATGTAGAGCGTGGCGGCAAGCAGGTAGTACCAGCCGAAGCGGGAGGAGACCCAGCTTAGGGTATGGCTAATCAGATTAGCGGAAAAATCACTGTAGAAGATGGTCATCAGGGAAAAGCACAAAATCAGCCCGGCGGACGTGTAGAACACCACCGGGTTGATTTTGTCTTTTTCACTGGTAGCAGGAGCAGTAACGGGACTCGTCATCGATTACCTCAGGTTAAGTAACGGTGACTACTCAGATGAGCAGTTAAGTTTTTCTTGTGAATGCAGGTGAGATTGCTTTTTAACAATTCCATAATCAATTTATGGTCTTAAATTGACACTTAAACTTAATGCATTGTATTTATTCAAATAAAATCCTCATTTTCATTGTCTGGAACGCGAATGTTTCTCTGTTTTCACGCCGTTGCGTAACAATTAATACACATTTTATATTGAACGTTCAATCAATAAACGCTTAAATAGATAACAATTACTGATGAATGGAGCAGGGCGATGCCAAAAAAAGGTATGCAGCCGATAAGGCGAAGACAGCTGATCGACGCCACATTAAACGCCATAAATGAGGTCGGCATGCATGATGCCACGGTGGCGCAAATTGCCCGCCGGGCCGGGGTCTCGACCGGCATCATCAGCCACTACTTCCAGGATAAAAACGGCCTGCTGGAGGCCACCATGCGGGACGTCACCGCCCAGCTCCGCGATGCGGTGGTGGGGCGACTGAAAGCTTTACCTGGCGCTTCTGCCGAACGGCGGCTGTGCGCCATCGTGGACGGAAATTTTGACGAGACACAAACGCACAGCGCGGCGATGAAAGCCTGGCTGGCATTTTGGGCCAGCAGCATGCACCAGCCGATGCTCTACCGGTTACAGCAGGTGAGCAGCCGCCGTCTGTTATCCACGCTCACCGCCGAGTTCAGGCGCGAGCTGCCACAGGAGGAAGCCCGGCTGGCGGGCTATGGCCTCGCGGCGCTGATAGACGGCCTTTGGCTGCGGGCGGCCCTGAGCGGCAAACCGTTTGACCGCAAAGCGGCGAGCGTACTGACCACGCAATTCATCAACCAGCATCTTACTGCGGTGAAAAGCTAATTTAGCGAGGAGAAATCATGTCCCGATTGGGTGAACAAAAGCTCTATATCGACGGCGCTTATGTGAATGCGCTCAGCGGTAAAACGTTCGAAACCATTAACCCGGCTAACGGCGAAGTGCTGGCGGTCGTTCAGGCCGCTGGCCGGGAAGACGTTGACCGCGCCGTGGCCGCGGCGAAGAAAGGCCAGAAAATATGGGCTGCAAAAACGCCCGTTGAGCGTGCACGCATTTTGCGCCGCGCGGTCGACATTCTGCGCGAGCGTAACGATGAGCTGGCCGAGCTGGAAACGCTAGACACTGGCAAAGCCTTCAGCGAAACCTCCGCCGTCGATATCGTCACTGGTGCAGACGTGCTGGAATATTATGCCGGGCTGACAACCACCCTGGAAGGCCAGCAGATCCCGCTGCGGGATACCTCATTCGTCTACACCCGCCGGGAGCCGTTGGGCGTTGTGGCCGGGATCGGCGCATGGAATTACCCGATTCAGATTGCGCTTTGGAAGTCTGCCCCTGCGCTGGCGGCTGGCAACGCGATGATCTTCAAACCGAGCGAAGTGACGCCGCTTACCGCACTTAAGCTTGCCGAAATCTACACCGAAGCCGGGCTGCCGGACGGCGTCTTTAGCGTGCTACCAGGCGTTGGCGCAGAAACGGGCCAACTGCTGACGGAACACCCTGGCATTGCCAAAGTTTCCTTCACCGGCGGCGTAGCCAGCGGCAAAAAGGTGATGGCGAATGCCGCCGGTACCACGCTGAAACAGGTCACGATGGAGCTGGGCGGTAAATCTCCGCTGGTTATCTTTGATGACGCCGATCTCAACCTGGCGGCGGACATCGCGATGATGGCCAACTTCTACAGCTCCGGCCAGGTCTGCACCAACGGTACTCGCGTTTTCATCCCTGCGGCGCTGAAAGCCGAGTTTGAGCAGAAAATTGTGGCGCGCGTGGGCCGCATTCGCGCCGGTGACGTAATGGATCCGCACACCAACTTTGGGCCGCTGGTCAGCTTCCCGCATCGCGAAAACGTCCTGCGCTACATCGAATCCGGCCGTGAAGAAGGCGCGACGCTGCTGTGCGGCGGCGACAAGCTGCGCGGAGAAGGGTTTGATAACGGTGCCTGGGTTGCGCCCACGGTGTTCACCGACTGCCGGGATGAGATGACTATCGTCCGCGAAGAAATCTTCGGGCCGGTAATGTCAATCCTCAGCTACGAATCAGAAGAGGAAGTGATTCGCCGCGCTAACGACACGGATTATGGCCTGGCGGCGGGCGTAGTCACTAACGACCTCACTCGTGCGCACCGCGTAATTCACCAGCTTGAGGCCGGGATTTGCTGGATTAATACCTGGGGCGAGTCGGCGGCAGAAATGCCTGTGGGCGGCTACAAGCATTCCGGCATTGGTCGCGAAAATGGCCTGATGACGCTGCAAAGCTATACGCAAGTTAAGTCAATCCAGCTGGAGATGGGCACCTGGCACTCAATCTTTTAACCCCACCTGAGGAGGATGAATGGAATTTGATTACATCATTATTGGAGCGGGTTCCGCAGGTAATGTTTTAGCTGCACGTTTAACGGAAGATCCCGACACCACCGTCCTGCTGCTCGAGGCAGGCGGCCCGGACTACCGCTTTGATTTCCGCACCCAAATGCCCGCGGCGCTGGCGTTCCCGCTGCAGGGCAAGCGCTACAACTGGGCCTATGAGACCGACCCCGAGCCGTATATGAACAACCGCCGTATGGAGTGCGGGCGAGGCAAAGGGCTGGGCGGCTCATCCCTGATCAATGGCATGTGCTACATCCGTGGAAACGCGATGGATCTCGACAACTGGGCATCGATGCCGGGCCTGGAGAACTGGAGCTATCTGGACTGCCTGCCTTACTACCGTAAAGCGGAAACCCGCGATATCGGCCCCAACGATTATCACGGCGGCGAAGGCCCGGTGTCCGTTACGACGCCGAAGCAGGGGAACAACCCGCTGTTTCACGCGATGATCGAAGCGGGCGTTGAGGCGGGCTATCCGCGTACCGACGATCTGAACGGCTATCAGCAGGAAGGCTTTGGGCCGATGGACCGCACCGTGACGCCAAAAGGGCGTCGCGCCAGCACCGCTCGTGGCTATCTTGACGAGGCAAAGCGCCGGGAAAACCTGACCATCGTGACCCATGCAACCACTGACCGCATTATCTTTGATAATTTGCGGGCGGTTGGGGTGGAATACCTGGTGAACGATAGCCCGGTGCATTCCGTGGCAAAAGCGCGCAAAGAAGTTTTGTTGAGCGCCGGCGCGATTGCTTCGCCGCAAATTCTGCAGCGCTCTGGGGTGGGCGATGCAGAATTCCTGGCAAGCCTTGAGATCCCTGTCGTTCATGACCTGCCGGGCGTGGGCGAAAACCTGCAGGATCACCTGGAAATGTACCTGCAATACGAATGCAAAGAACCGGTGTCGCTTTACCCGGCGCTGCAATGGTACAACCAGCCAAAAATCGGTGCAGAGTGGCTGTTTAACGGCACCGGCGTAGGCGCGAGCAACCAGTTTGAAGCGGGGGGCTTTATCCGCAGCCGCGAAGAATTTAGCTGGCCGAATATTCAGTATCACTTCCTGCCGGTGGCGATTAACTACAACGGCTCAAACGCGGTGAAAGAGCACGGTTTCCAGTGCCACGTCGGCTCTATGCGTTCTCCAAGCCGGGGCCGCGTGAAGCTGAAATCGCGCGACCCTCACGAGCACCCGAGTATTCTGTTCAACTATATGTCTCACGCACAGGACTGGCAGGAGTTCCGCGACGCGATTCGTATTACTCGCGAGATCATGCAGCAGCCCGCCCTGGATAAATACCGTGGCCGCGAAATCAGCCCCGGCGTTGACTGCCAGACGGACGAACAGCTGGATGAGTTTGTGCGTAATCATGCGGAAACTGCTTTCCATCCGTGCGGCAGCTGTAAAATGGGGCACGACGACATGGCCGTGGTGGACGAGCAGGGCCGGGTTCACGGCCTGCAGGGGCTGCGCGTGGTGGATGCTTCCATCATGCCGCAGATTATTACCGGCAACCTGAACGCCACCACCATTATGATCGGTGAAAAAATTGCCGATGCGATTCGCGGCAAAGCGCCGCTGCCGCGCAGTACCGCCAGCTATTACAAAGCGGAACAGTCGCCGGTCAGAAAAGCGCCGGCGCGAAAAATCCAGTAACCATTCAAGGCCAGTCAAACTGGCCTTTCTTTTACCCGCCGCTTGCCCGATCCCCTCTTGAAGCAGTAAAACTACTGTTCAACAACAAAAAGGAGAATCACCGTGCCGCATATCGAAATCAAATGTTTCCCCCGTGAGCTGACCGAAGAGCAAAAGCAGGCCGTGGCCAGCGAAATGTGTGACGTGCTGAAAAAGCACTTCGGCTCGAAGGACGAGTCGCTGTCCGTGGCGCTGAAAATGATCGATCAGGCGAACTGGAAAGCCGAAGTGTGGGATACGCAGATTGCGCCAGAGATGGATTCGCTGCTGAAAAAGCCGGGTTACAGCCTTTAGTCAATTTTAAAAGGTGACAATGTCACCTTATGGGTAGCGGATTATCGTCAACCCTTCGCGCTCATCGGGCGCAACGAAATAGCGGGTAATCAAATCAAACTGCGCGTCCGTAGCGGCAAAATCATGAGTTCCGCTGCTGTTGCGGGCGCGTAATCTCTCCCGGCAAACGTCATCGGGCACGTCCAGATAGTGCAGGCGATTATCTGCCCCGGCTTCATCCGCAATCGACTTCATCCACTGGCGGTTCGCCAGCGTATTCGCCGGGAAATCGAGCACCACCGAAAGCCCGTTCCTCAGCAGGGAAACAAGATGCGGCGTTAGCGCTTTTTTCAGTTTGCCTGAGCAGGCGACATAATCTGCCACGCTTTGCATTTGCTCGCCGTAAAGCGCCGCGAGCCAGCTGTCTTCGCTGACCAGAATAGTATCGTGCGTTTCCATCAGCTTTGCGCTAAGGGTGGATTTACCGGCCGCAATTTTGCCGCAGAGGAGGTGAAGCGTGGGCTGAACGGGGGACGTGGTAGACATGAACACCTCATGAAAGAAGACAAGTTTTCATTACTGTCTACCTGAGGGATGAAAGATACAACTAGTAAAATTGGCGGGTCAGAGCGCCTGACCCGCACGCAGGCTACTTCAGTTTCGTCCAGTAAGTGCCGGTTTCTTTCACCGCCAGAAACTGCTGGTTCATCTCATCCAGCGTTTGCTGGGGATCCATATCCGCAAACAGCTGTGGGTGGAACGTTTTGGCAAAGAACTCAACGTCCAGTAAATGCCACGGCGAGAGGTAGAAGTTATGCCAGACCGCCCAGGCTTTGTCGCTCTGGATAGCGTTCAGATTAGAAATCACTTTCTGCTGGCTAAGCACCTGCGTAAAGCTTTGCTGCGCCTGAACGGCTGTGACTTCCGACCCCAATTTCAACCGGTCTGTCTGATCCGGCCCGGCGCTGCCGGTAGCGATGTAAATATCCGGGTTCACCGTCAGCAGCGCTTCCGGGGATATCTTGCCATACACGCCGGGGAAGCGGCTCACGGCAATGTTATCCCCGCCGGCAAAGGCCAGCAGATCCGCCAGATTGCCGCGCCCGACGGTGGTGCAGCAGTCGCTTTTATCGCCCAGATGCAGCTGCAACATTACCGTCGGCTTCACGGGTTTAGCCTCAGCCAGGCGTTGGGCAATTTTCGCCATGTGCTGCTGATAGAAGGCGATAAACTTTTCCGTCTTCGGCTGGTCGTTTAGCGCTTCGCCAAGAATGCGCAGGCTGGGAATGGTGTTATTCAGCTGATCCACGCGGAAATCAACGTAAATCACCGGAATGTGCGCCTGCGTGAGTTGGGTAAGGAAGCTGTCGTGATTGCTCTCTTTTTTGGCGTAGATCGGCAGAATCACCAGGTCCGGACGCAGGGCGATAACCTTCTCCACGCTTATCTGTGAGAAGTTATTGTTGCCGATAATCGGGATGTCTTTGATAGCCGGGAACGCTTCGGTGTAGCGGTTCCAGGTCTGCGGATCCAGACGCTGCAGATCCGCAGGCCAGCCGACCACGAGCTTCGCCGGGTTGCCGTCCTCCACCAGGGCGAGCGTGTAAATCATCCGGCTTTCACCGACGACCAGGCGCTGCGGGTTATCCGGCACCTCAACTTTACGCTGCAGAATATCGGTTATCGTTTTGGCCTGACTGCCGGCGCTAAGCGCCAGCAGGGCCGCGAGCAACAGCGACTTTTTCATCTCAGAAGTCCACGCTGGCGGAGAGATAAGCGGTGCGCGGTTCACCTTCGATAACGCGCAGGTTACCGGCGCTGGATTCATAGTACTCGCGGTTGAACAGGTTTTTGACGTTCAGCTTCAGCTCGGTATTTTTGCCCAGCAGCTTGCTGTCCCAGGCCACAAACGCATCCGCCACGGTGTATGCCGGCATGGTGAAGCTGTTTTCCGGGTCACCCGCGCGGCTGCCGACGTAACGCCCGCCGCCGCCCAGGCGTAATTCACCCGGCAGCCAGGAGAAACGCAGGGTGTGGCTGAGGTACAGTCCGCCCATGGTCGTCGGGGCATTTACCAGGCGGTTGCCGACGTTCACCGGATTGATGTTATCTTCCACGATCTCAGTTTTGTCATAGCTGTAGTTCGCCGTCAGGTTCCAGTCCTGCGCAATTTCGCCGTTAAGCTCTAATTCCGCACCGGTGGAGCGCGCTTTCGGGATATTGCGGGTCACGCCGTTGATAAAGACCGACATGTCTTTTTCATCAATGCGGTAGAGCGCCAGGCTGCTGGTCAGGCGAGGTGCCATCTGCCATTTCGCGCCCACTTCCCACGTCGTCCCTTTTTCGGTGGACGCTACGTTGCCGTTGTCGTCCGTTTGCGTGGAAGGGGTGAACGACTTGCTGTAGCTGCCGTACAGCGACACGTCAGGCACGATTTTGTACACCAGGCCAAGCTGCGGCAGGAAGGCATTGCCCCGGTCCTCCAGCGTGGTTTGCGGGTTTACCCAACCGGCGCTGGAGGTCTGGGTATAGCGCTGCAGGCGGCCACCCAATACGGCAATCCACTGGTCAGTCAGATGAATGCTGTCTTTCGCAAACACGGAGCGGCTGTAGAGATTAGTGCGCAGGTTGCTGTTGGAATCGCTATAGGTGCTGCCGTTGGTGACCGGCGAGACGCCGTACACCGGGTTATACATATTGAAGGTTTTCGTCACCTTCCCACGGTACGAATACTTCTTGTAGGTTTCGTTTTGCTCGTAATCCGCGCCCAGCGTGATGTCGTGGGTCATGCCCAGCAGTTCAGGGCTGCCGCTGATGTCCCAGGACGCGTAATCCGTCTGGTGGTTAAAGCCGCGGTTAGCATCCGCGCGGCGGGAAACCAGGCCGCTGTTAGGATCGACCGCCGTGGCACGCACTTCGTTACTGTCGTAGCGGCGCTGCATCCAGGCGTAGTTCAGGTTCGTTTCCCAGGTGTCATCCAGCTTGTACGAGTAGTTGGTCGTCAGGCGTTTGTTTTTGCCCCAGGCATGGTTGGCGTAATCGTCAATGCGGCGGTCGTAAGGAATGTTGAGCGGTTTGCCGTTGATAAACGCCGTGCCGCGGTCATACGGAATATCAAACTTATATTCTACGTAGCTGATATTGAAAGAGGCTTTGTCACCGTACCAGCTGAGCGACGGGGCAATCAGCGTATGTTCGTCGGTGCCGAAATTCCGCCAGTAATCCTCATGCTGGCGTTCGGCGACCAGGCGGAAGGCGAAGCCATTGCCGAGCGGGCCGGTGACGTCAACCATGCCGGAGCCACCGCCGTTGCTGCTGCTGGTGCCGCTGACGTGGGTGTTCCAGCTGTACTGCGGTTTCTTGCTGACGAGGTTAATCACGCCGCCAGGGTTCAGGATGCCATAGAGCAGGGAGGCCGAGCCTTTCAGCACCTCAACATGGTCGATGCTGGAATCCATCGCCAGGCCCTGGTTGCTGCGCACCCCGTCAATAAACACGGAGCCGTCGCTGTTCGAGCCGAAGCCGCGTTTGACAAAACCGTCCTCGATGCCGCCGAGAGTATTACTCTGCGTGACGCCGCTGACGAACTTCATCGCGTCATTGACCGAGGTCACCGCGTAGTCGTCAATCACCTGCGGCGTGACCACGCTAACGGACTGCGGGATTTCGCTGCGCGGCGTTTTGCTGCGGGAGGCGATGGAGGAGTCATCCTGGGTATAGCTGGTTGGTGAACCGTCCGGGTTAGCGTTGGCGACCACGGTTAAGGTGTCTTCCTTCGGTTTGTCGGCGGCGAAAGCCGGAGCCCCAACGATGAAGGTTGAAATGATTAATAATTTTGAATTAAGAAGTGCCTGGCGAACGAAAGTAGAACCAAAAGGAATGCGATTCATGATGTTGTTTATCTGAACTGAAGCGATTTTATAATGGGAATTGAGATGATAATAACAATAATTAGCATTTACAATATTAACTCTGCTTACATAATTACTGGTTTTATGTCCAAAATCCTGATGATTTAGCGGGGAATTAGCAGAAAAAATGAAGAACGCGGGACGAATGCCCCGCGTGAATATCGAGAGCGTTAACCGACTTCCGGCAGCAGGCCGACGGTAATCAGGAACTGAATAACAATCACCGCGATCCCGCAGGCAAAGACCAGCCCCAGCAGCGGCTTACCGCCCGCCACGCGCCACGTCACCTCCGCATGCTGTTTGCGGCTTTGCCACACCAGCATCGACGGCACCAGCAGGGCAAGCACCGCCAGCGCAACGCCCGCATAGCCCAGCGCCATCACAAATCCCTGCGGGTAGAACAGGGCAAAAACCAGCGGCGGCAGGAACGTCATCAGGCCGGTTTGCAGGCGGCCAGAGGCTTTCCGGCTGCGGGCAAAAAGATCGCCGAGGTAGTCGAATAGGCCCAGGGAAACGCCGAGGAACGAGGTGGCCAGCGCGAAGTCGGCGAACAGATGAATCGCCAGCTCAACGTGAGGGGTGGCCACCACCTGACGAACAACCTGCAGGAAGCCGTTCAGCCCGGAATGCTCCGCCATCAGCCCGGTAAAGGTTGGCGAGTCAATGGCGCCGAGGGTGGCGAGCTGCCAGAAAATGTAGGCCACCAGAGGAATAGCGCTGCCGACGATAAACACCCAGCGCAGCTTGCGAATATTGCCGTTCATGTAGCTGACAATACTCGGCACGCTGCCGTGGAAGCCAAACGAGGTAAAGATGACCGGGATGGCGGAAAGCGCGAGGCCTTTCTCAATCGGCATTGTGAGCAGGTTGGTGTGGTGGATATGCGGCATCATCAGGGCCAGCATGACCACCAGTAGAATGATTTTGGCGCTGAACAGCACGCGGTTAAACATATCAACCATGTGGGTGCCGATACAGACAATTCCGCCCGCCACAACGGTAAAGAGCAGCACGCCAGAAGTGGCGGAGATAGAAGTGGACAGCCACTGGCTAAGGCTTGCCGCCAGCAGTTCACCGGCGCCGCTAATGTAAGCCGCCGTCAGGGCATACATCAGGAACAGCATACTGAAGCCTGTTAACCACTGGCCGGGGCGGCCAAGGTAGCGCCGGGCGAGGGTACCCAGACCGGTGTCCGCCGGAACGTGCTGATAAACCTCTACCAGCAGGAGTGCTGTGTAACACATCAGTGCCCAAAGGCCGACGAGCATCAGCAGCGTGACGCTAAACCCTACGCCAGCAGATGCCAGCGGCATCGCCAGCATGCCTGCGCCAATGGTGGTTCCCGCCACGATAAAAACACTGCCAAGAGTCCTGTTCTTCACGCTTTCCTCTGAATTTACGAAGAGCTGTATACATTTATGCCGCGCAGGGTAAGGGAAAAGCGTAGATGCGTCAAATGAGGGTTACGGGAGGTGTATCGATATATTTACGATTTTGCTTAAGTTTTTGTGACATTGTCACGTAATAAAATTAAACCAATCAGTGCTTGCCATACCGCGGGAAATTAAGGCTTTATTAATATAAATAGTAATAATAACTAATCTCTTTCTCATGGAGAGCATCAATCAATGAAAGCAAATTTGGTCCTGACAGGGTTACTGCTCGCTTCGGCGGGCTGCGGCGCAACTACTTATCCCATCACGGTTACCGACATGGATAACCAGCGTATTACTATCGAAAAAGAACCTCAGCATGTGATCCTGCAGGATGGGCGAGACATTTTGTCGCTTGCGCTGCTTGACCGTGAAGATCCGTTCAAACGCGTTGTAGCCTGGAATAACCTGCCGAAAAAACAGGACACCCAAACCTGGGATGTGCTGAAGGGCAAATGGCCTGAAGCCACCAAAATTATTGATATGGGCTTTAGCGATCAGGGCGAAGTCAACCTTGAGAGCGTGCTGGCGCAGCAGCCGGACATCATGATTGCGCAACTGCGGGCCAAGCCTGCGCTGGAGCAAACCGGCGTTATTAAGTCCCTTAAAAAACTCAATATTCCGGTGGTGTTTGTTGACTATGAGCTGCACCCGGTGGAGAACACCGCCAACAGCGTGAAGCTGCTGGGCACCGTGCTTAATCAGGAGAAACGCGCCAAAGAGTACACTGACTATTACCAGCAGCACCTGGCCCGCATTCAGCAGGTGGCGGCCGATGTTAAAAACAAACCTACGGTGTTTATTGAGCCGATCGCCGGTAACACCGAGAACTGCTGCTTCACCCACGGGCACAACGGCTGGGGCGCGCTGGTGGAAGCGGTAGGCGGGAGGAACATTGGTTCTAAGCTGCTGCCTGGCAGCGCCGGGTTTGTCTCTATGGAGCAGATCATCGCCATGAAGCCTGACGTCTATATTATGTCCGGCTCTAAACGCCCGAATCCGAGCGTATTGCCGTTTGGCTACGGCGGTACACCGCAGGAAGTGAACGCCACCTTCAGTAAACTGCTGGCCCGTAACACGTTCCAGAACATCGAGCCGGTAAAAGAAGGCAAGGTCTACGGCGTGTATCACCACTTCTATAATCACCCGTACAACATTATCGGGATGGAAATCTTAGCCAAAGACCTGTACCCGCAAAAACTGCAGGATCTTGACCCAACGGCGGACTACCACCAGATAATCACGCAGTTCACGCAGGTCCCTGACGATCCTATTCTGCTGAGTTACGCCTACAAAAAGCCATAATCGCTTTTCAAGAAACGAAACGCGCACGATTAAAGTGGCCCTGTTGGTATTCAGACAAGCCAATAAAGGCGGTGACAAACGTCACCGCCTTTATTAATTAAACTTCAGGCATCGCGGAAGAGTGGTGTGAAGAGATTTTCCAGTCGCTGCCATCCCAGGCGTAGGTGAAAGTGTATCGTGCAGAAACCGTCGTTTTATCCTCAAAGGTAAAGGTATAGGTCCCTACATCAATCGCTTTATTGCAGCCAATTCTAACCGTTCTGCTGTCAATTTTACCCACCGGCTTTTTCGCCAGAAAATGTTCAAAATAATCCACACGTTCGGCGTCCGTCAGACGTACCTGGTTTGACACAGTAGGCAATAACACCGCATCGGTAAGATACGTATCAGCGACTTTTTTAGCATCTCCAGTCTTTAGCGAGTCATTCCAGCGGTCGAACAAGCCTTCTATCGCGGCTTTGTCCACTTTCACACAATCCTTAGCGGGCGCGGCCCATGTGGAACCAGAAACCAGCAGTAATGAACCGATAAAAGCTGACACTTTCCTCATAACATTTCCCTTTTTTGAGTGTGGTTAAACTGCCGGGAAAGTATCAATAATTCCAGTCCGCAACAATGATCATTGTATATAGTTACATATATTTACTTATATTGATACCTACGGCCTGAATCGTTTATAGGTGGGTCTTTCTTCATTAACGTGATGAATATAATGCAGGACCCTGCATTGATATTTTTCTTATTCGCGGGAAATGGCGATCCCGGCGTCTTTCATTTGCTGCAGCGCCGCAGCCATATCCAGCAGCATTTCAGCGGCAACCAGGCCTCCTTTTTCACTGTCTAGCATCGCCTTAATCACCGTCAGTACGCCAAAGGCGGTCATATGCGCCTGCCCGCGTGGGTCAGAGGCAATCACGCGCTTTCTGACATGCTCGCCAGCGTTATCCGTGCCGGCAATATCAACGTACAGGTCAATAGACGGCTTGCCATGCTGATGCATACCCATTGACGTGCCCGCCGCGATATCCAGCCTGACCGAATTCGCGCTGGTTATAGCGGCCACCGCGGTGGTATCGAGTATGCTGAACGGCACGCCCTGAATCACTTCGCCATTCTGGAGAGTGATATCCCGGGGAGTGGATGAATGCGTCCAGCTTCCTGAGTCCCGAATCAGCGCGGGGGCAAGCTCGTTGCCTAATTCGCTGCTGGAAAGTTCTCCCAACGGATCGGCCGGATCGTGAAGCGCAGAAAGCTGCACGCTATCAATAACGCTAAAATCAGCAGCAAGCAGGCTAACCAGCGGTAAAAACAGGCCCGCTTCGTAATAGCCCAGCGGAACGACGGGCTGAGTCGGCCGATATCGCTGAGTGAAATTCAGCAGCGGCAAAATGGTGTCACCCGTTGCCTGAGTAATATTTATGAAGGCGATGTTATTTTTGATAGCAAACTCCGCCAGCAGGTTCTTAGGGTCCGGCACGGCGGCAATAATAAGCTGCGCGTTAGCGGCGTGCTCAGGCACTTCCGCTCCGGTGAGGTCGATAAACGCCGGGTGCGCGCCCCCCAGTTGCTCGATTAACTTCGCGCCTTTTGCCGGATTACGGCCTGCAATCACCAGTTCAACCGCAGGAAAATGCTCACGAATCTGGCGGGCGATGGCTGACCCAATCATGCCGTAGCCACCGGCGATGAAGACTTTTTCTAATTTAATGTTTTTCATCTTAAAACCTCGTTATCAGGGATATCTATTGCGATAGCGAGACTTTATCCCCCGCCTGGTGTGTAATAAAGATCATGAATTTTCTTGGGGAAGTGAGGAATATTCACTAATGAGCATCAAGCTGGTGGATTTCAGCTATTTCGTGATTGTGGCGAAGTACCGCAGTTTTCGTCAGGCGGCGGAAGAGGTTGGGCTAACGCCCTCGGCCGTAAGCCATTCCATTCGACAACTGGAGGAGCGGCTTAAAGTCAGGCTGTTCAACCGGACGACGCGCAGCGTATCGCTCACCGAGGCGGGAAGAAAACTGTATGAGAATGTTGCCCCAGCTTTTGATGACATCAGCCTCACGCTCGACGAACTCAACCTTTATCGAGATACGCCGATGGGCATTATTCGGCTCAATGTTGTGCGCCAGGGCGGCAGACTTCAGCTTGCGCCGCTGATTGCCGACTTTACCCGTCAGTACCCTGATATTCAGGTTGAAGTGCAGATGGATGACCGGCTGGTCGATATCGTCAAGGCGCAGCTTGATGCGGGCGTGAGGCTCAACCGGGTTATAGAGAAGGATATGAAAGCTATTCCTGTCGGTCCGCCGGTACGCTACGCGGTTGTCGCCACGCCGGCATATTTTGCTCAGCATGGGATCCCGGCAGAGCCACAAAGGTTAACTGAACACCACTGCATTCAATTCCGTTACCCCAGCGGGAAAGCTTTTGGCTGGTATTTTGAACAAGCTGAACGCCGTGAGGAGGTCGTTGTGAGTGGACCCGTGGTTGTGGACGATCTGGATATTGCTCTCGACATGGCGCTTAACGGCGTGGGCCTGGCCTATGTGCTGCGGGAGATGGCCGAACCACACCTTCAGAGCGGGAAACTGATTTCCGTCCTGGATGACTGGCTGCCGGAGCTGCCGGGTTTTCACCTCTATTTCCCGAATCGTAAGCATCCGTCCGCCGCTTTCCGCGCTTTTCTGGACTTTCTTAAGGCGCGAAACGGAAAATAAAAAACCCGCCGAAAGGCGGGTTTGAACATGTACCACAATGGCTTCGTTAGATGGAAGTCCGGCGATAGTCGCGGTATTCCGGCAGCCAGAAGTTGTCGTCGATGGCCTGCTTCAGGGCTTCAGCAGAGGTCACTACCGCTACGCCTTGCTGCTGGGCAATCTTCGCCACGGCAAAGGCGATAGCGCGGGACACTTTCTGGATGTCCTTCAGCTCCGGCAGCACCATGCCTTCTCCATTGTTCAGCAGCGGAGAATGCTGAGCCAGCGACTCGCTCGCCGCCATCAGCATTTCGTCGGTAATGCGCGACGCGCCGGAGGCAATCACCCCGAGGCCAATGCCAGGGAAGATATAGGCGTTGTTGCACTGGGCGATAGGGTACGTTTTATCTTTCCAGGTCACCGGATCAAACGGACTGCCGGTGGCCACCAGCGCGGCGCCATCGGTCCAGGTGATGATGTCCTGCGGCGTGGCTTCCACGCGGGAAGTCGGGTTAGACAGCGGCATCACGATTGGGCGAGCGCAGTGCTTGTGCATTTCGCGAATGATCTCTTCGGTGAACAGGCCAGTCTGGCCGGAAACGCCGATAAGAATGTTTGGCTTCGCGTTACGCACCACGTCCAGCAGGGAAATCGCTTCGTTTTCCAGATCCCACTCCGCCAGGCTTTCGCGGCTCTGCACCAGTTTGGTCTGGAAGGAGAGCAGGTTAGGCATGTTGTCGGTGAGCAGGCCAAAACGGTCAACCATGAACACGTTGCCACGGGCGGCTTCTTCGCTCAGCCCTTCGCGCTGCATCTGGGCAATGATCTGCTCGGCGATGCCGCAGCCCGCGGAGCCTGCGCCCAGGAAGACGATTTTCTGCTGGTTGAGCTGGCTGCCTGCCGCACGGCTGGCGGCGATCAGCGTTCCGACGGTCACAGCGGCGGTGCCCTGAATGTCATCGTTAAACGAGCAGATCTCGTCGCGGTAACGGGTCAGCAGCGGCATGGCGTTTTTCTGCGCGAAGTCTTCGAACTGCAGCAGCACGTCCGGCCAGCGGTGGCGCACGGCCTGGATAAACTCGTCCACAAACTCGTAGTAGTCGTCGCCGGTAATGCGCGGATGGCGAGAGCCCATATACAGCGGGTCGTTCAGCAGCTGCTGGTTGTTGGTGCCGACGTCCAGCACTACCGGCAGGGTGTAGGCCGGGCTGATGCCGCCACAGGCGGTGTACAGCGACAGCTTCCCGATAGGAATGCCCATCCCGCCGATGCCCTGGTCGCCCAGGCCGAGAATACGTTCGCCGTCGGTAACCACGATCACTTTGATATTGTGGTTCGGCACGTTCTGCAGAATATCGTCCATGTGGTGACGATTTTCGTAGTTGATGAACACCCCGCGAGAGCGGCGGTAGATTTCTGAGAAGCGCTCACAGGCGGCCCCCACGGTTGGGGTGTAAATCACCGGCATCATCTCTTCCAGATGATTTTCAACCAGGCGGTAGAACAGGGTTTCGTTGGTGTCCTGGATGTTGCGCAGGTAGATGTGCTTGTCGATTTCGGTTTTGAAGCCCTGGTACTGAATCCAGGCGCGTTCCGCCTGCTCTTCGATGGTTTCAACCACTTCCGGCAGCAGGCCGAGCAGGTTGAAATTGCGGCGCTCTTCGATGCTGAAAGCGCTGCCTTTATTTAACAGGGGGAATTCAAGTAAAACGGGTCCGGCGTAAGGGATGTAAAGCGAGCGATGTTTTTTTGGTTTGATGTCCATGTGCATACTCTTTTTTCGACGTAACGTCTTGCCAGTAAGGCTCATTCGGTAAGTTTTCGCGCAATATTATGGCACAGCGATTTTGCATCCGACACCGTCAGGCCAAGAACTTTGGTTACACAAGTCCTCAAATCGGCAGGAATTTTGTTTCAGCACGTTCCGTGAGTGTGCTTAAATAGCTAAACCAGTTTAGCAATATTTAGCTTACGAATGGAGACACCATGAGCGTACAAGTTTGGGTTCTGGGCGATGCCGTCGTCGATCTGCTTCCGGACGGTAATGGCCGGTTGCTGCAATGCCCTGGCGGGGCACCGGCCAATGTTGCCGTCGGGATTGCGCGCCTCGGCGGCAGCAGCGGATTTATTGGCCGCGTGGGGGACGATCCCTTTGGTCGCTTTATGCGACGCACGCTGCAGGAAGAAAGAGTAAACACCGAATTTATGCGGCTGGATGCCAACCAGAGAACTTCCACGGTGGTGGTAGATCTGGATGAACACGGCGAACGCACGTTCACCTTTATGGTTCGCCCCAGTGCGGATTTATTCCTTGAATACGATGATATTCCGTCCTTCAGCCATGGGCAGTGGCTGCATGTCTGCTCGATAGCCTTAAGCGCGGAACCCAGCCGGAGCACGACGTTCTCCGCCATGGAGCAGATAAAAAAAGCCGGGGGCCAGGTCAGCTTTGACCCTAATATCCGTCCCGATCTTTGGCATGACGTTGCAGAGCTACAGGCTTGCCTGACGAGGGCGCTGCTGCTGGCCGATGTGGTGAAACTCTCCGTCGAAGAGCTGATTTTTATCAGCGGGAAAACCCATCTCCATGAGGGCATTAAAAAGCTGGTCAGCCGCTTTGCTATGCGACTTCTGCTGGTCACTCAGGGCAAGGAAGGCGTGCTGGTGTATTACCACGGTCAGATCTACCACTTTGATGCCAGGCCCGTGGTCTGTGTGGATACCACCGGGGCAGGCGATGCTTTTGTTGCCGGGCTGCTCAGCGGCCTGGCGACCCAGGGCTTACCCGACAGCGAAGAAGCACTGGCCGGGATTATCGCTCAGGCACAGCTTTGCGGGGCGCTGGCGACAACGGCGAAAGGCGCGATGACCGCGCTGCCTCACCGGGAAGAGGTCGAGCAATCGCTGTAATACGGTAAAAATATATTCTGATTGTCGTGCCTGTCACATTTACTAAATCGGTTTAGCAAAATTCGTTGCCTTCGGTATTTCGCCCTGGTTACCCTTTTTCAACTAAACCGGTTTAGCTAAACAAATGACATTAGCCTCTCAGGGATACGACGAACATGTATAAGAAAAAGAAACTGGCGGTGATGATAGCCTTGCTGATCGGCACGGCGTCCGCGCAGGCCGCCACAGATTTAAACAGCATAGAATCACGCCTTGCCGCGATGGAGCAGCGCTTACAGGATGCAGAAAGCAGGGCGAAGGCCGCAGAACAACGCGCCAGCGCCGCCGAAAGCAAAGCGCAACTTCTCGCCACTCAACAACAGCAAACTCAGGCAACCACTCAGGCGGTGGCCGACCGTACCGCCCGACTGGAATCAAAAGCAGATAAGCAAACTGGCTTTGAGTTCCACGGCTACGCGCGTTCCGGCCTGTTAATGAATGATTCTGCATCCAGCAGTAAAAGCGGCCCTTACTTAACGCCCGCCGGGGAAACCGGGGGGGCAGTAGGGCGACTGGGTAACGAGGCCGATACCTACGTTGAGCTGAATCTGGAGCACCGCCAGACGCTGGACAATGGCACCACCACCCGCTTTAAAGCTATGCTCGCGGACGGGCAAAAGACCTACAACGACTGGTCGGCGGACAGCAGCGACCTGAATATTCGCCAGGCCTTCGCCGAACTGGGGAATCTCCCCGGCTTTGATGGCCCGCTGAAAGGCAGTACCTGGTGGGCAGGCAAGCGCTTCGATCGTGACAATTTCGACATTCACTGGCTGGACTCCGACGTGGTGTTTCTCGCCGGCACCGGCGGCGGCGTGTATGACGTGAAATGGAACGACGGGCTGCGCAGCAACTTTGCGGTCTATGGCCGTAATTTTGGCAACCTCGAAGACACCGGCAACACCGTCCAGAACTATATGCTGACCATGAATCACTTTGCCGGGCCGTTCCAGCTGATGGTCACCGGGCTGCGGGCAAAGGATAACGACGATCGAAAAGATGCCAATGGCGATTTGATTCAAAAAGAAGCCGCCAATACCGGCGTGCATACTCTGGTAGGGCTGCATAACGACAGCTTCTACGGCCTGCGCGAAGGCAGCGCTAAAACCGCGCTGCTCTACGGCCACGGTCTTGGCGCCGAAGTAAAAGGGATCGGGTCGGACGGTGCGCTGCTGTCGGAGGCGAATACCTGGCGTTTTGCCAGCTTTGGCGTGACGCCGATTGGCGGCGGCTGGCATATTGCCCCGGCGTTGCTGGCGCAAAGCAGTAAAGATCGCTACGTGAAGGGAGACAGCTATGAATGGGCCACGGTCAACGCGCGGCTTATCAAAGAAGTCACCCAGAACTTTGCTCTGGCGTTCGAGGGCAGCTATCAGTACATGGATCTGCGGCCAGAAGGCTACAAAGACCGTAATGCGGTCAACGGCAGCTTCTACAAGCTGACCTTTGCCCCAACGCTGAAGGCCGGCAGCATCGGCGACTTCTTCAGCCGCCCGGAACTGCGCCTGTTTGCCACCTGGATGGACTGGAGCAGCAAACTGGACAAATACGCCAGCAATGACGCCTTCGGCAGCAGCGGCTTTAACGCCAGTGGGGAATGGAACTTTGGCGTTCAGATGGAAACCTGGTTTTAACGAACTGGCCTCCCGCTGCGGCGGGAGTGTCACGACATAACAAGAAAGCGTTTAGAGGTGACTATGGATTTCAATCACATTGCCCGCGAGTTGATTCCTCTGCTGGGCGGCAAAGACAATATCGCCAGCGCGGCCCACTGCGCAACGAGGCTGCGGTTGGTTCTGGTGGATGATGCGCTGGCAGACCAACAGGCGATTGGCAAAGTCGACGGCGTGAAAGGGTGTTTTCGCAACGCAGGGCAGATGCAAATCATCTTTGGCACCGGCGTAGTGAATAAAGTGTATGCGGCCTTTATTCAGGCCGCAGGCATTGCAGAGTCAAGCAAGTCCGAAGCCGCAGATCTTGCGGCGAAAAAGCTGAATCCGTTCCAGCGCATTGCCCGTCTGCTGTCGAACATCTTTGTGCCAATCATTCCTGCCATTGTGGCCTCAGGTTTGCTGATGGGGCTGCTCGGGATGGTGAAAACCTACGGCTGGGTCAGCCCGGATAATGCGCTCTATATCATGCTGGATATGTGCAGCTCGGCGGCGTTTATTATTCTGCCTATCCTGATTGGTTTCACCGCCGCCCGTGAGTTCGGCGGCAACCCCTACCTGGGCGCGACGCTGGGCGGAATTTTAACCCATCCGGCGTTAACCAACGCCTGGGGCGTGGCGGCCGGGTTCCACACCATGAACTTCTTTGGGCTGGAAGTGGCGATGATTGGCTACCAGGGTACGGTTTTCCCGGTGCTGCTGGCGGTGTGGTTTATGAGTCTGCTGGAGAAACAGCTGCGCCGGGTGATCCCGGATGCGCTGGATCTTATCCTGACGCCGTTCCTGACGGTCATCATTTCCGGCTTTATCGCGCTGCTGATTATCGGCCCGGCCGGGCGCGCGCTGGGGGACGGCATCTCATTCGTGCTCAGCACGCTTATTGCCCACGCGGGCTGGCTCGCCGGGCTGCTTTTTGGCGGGCTGTATTCCGTCATTGTGATCACGGGTATTCACCACAGCTTCCACGCTATTGAGGCCGGGCTGCTTGGCAATCCGGCCATCGGCGTTAATTTCCTGCTGCCTATCTGGGCAATGGCAAACGTCGCGCAGGGCGGAGCCTGCCTGGCGGTATGGTTTAAAACCCGGGATGCGAAAATCAAAGCAATTACGCTGCCTTCGGCGTTTTCTGCCATGCTGGGGATTACCGAAGCGGCGATTTTCGGGATCAACCTCAGGTTTGTTAAACCCTTTATTGCGGCGCTAGTGGGCGGCGCAGCGGGCGGGGCCTGGGTGGTTTCCGTGCATGTGTACATGACGGCAGTCGGCTTAACCGCGCTGCCGGGCATGGCTATTGTGCAGGCCAGTTCGCTGGTGAACTACATCATCGGGATGGTTATCGCTTTTGGCGTGGCGTTCATCCTCTCCCTGTTGCTGAAATACAAAGCGGAGTCTGAAGCATGACGCTTGCTTCCCGTTTACCGGCCATTTTGCAGGCCGTGATGACAGGCCAGCCCAAGGCCCTGCAGGATAAACACTATCCGCAGTGGCATCACGCCCCGGTGACCGGGTTGATGAACGATCCGAACGGATTTACCTGGTTTGCCGGGCGCTGGCACCTGTTTTATCAGTGGAACCCGCTGGCGGCGGACCATAAATACAAGTGCTGGGGCCACTGGAGTTCGGCTGATTTAGTGCAGTGGCGACACGAGCCGCTGGCGCTGATGCCGGATGAAGAATACGACCGCAGCGGCTGCTACTCCGGCAGCGCCGTTGACCTCGAAGGCAGGCTGGCGCTGTGCTACACCGGCAATGTTAAGTTTGATGACGGCAGCCGCACGGCCTGGCAATGCCTTGCGGTGGAAAACAGCGCCGGTGGCTTTGACAAAATGGGGCCAGTTCTACCGCTGCCTGCGGGCTACACCGGACATGTGCGGGACCCGAAGGTCTGGCAGCACGAGGGCGTCTGGTACATGGTGCTGGGCGCGCAGGATCTTCACAAGCGGGGCAAGGTATTGCTGTTTTCTTCGCCGAATATGCGCGACTGGGAAAACAGAGGCGAAATTGCCGGGAACGGCGTCCACGGGCTGGCTGACGCAGGCTATATGTGGGAATGCCCCGATCTTTTCCCTCTTGACGGTAAACATGTGCTGCTCTGCTGCCCGCAGGGGCTGGCTCGTCAAAATGAACGCTTTCTGAACGTTTACCCTGCGGCGTATCTGGTTGGCGACTTTGATTACGCCACGGCGACATTCAGCCACGGCGAGTTGAACGAACTGGATGCAGGCTTTGAATTCTATGCCCCGCAAACGGCACTGGCGCCGGACGGGCGGCGTTTGCTCGTCGGCTGGATGGGCGTGCCGGACGGCGAGGAGATGCTGCAGCCAACCCGTGAACAGGGCTGGATCCACCAGATGACCTGCCTGCGGGAGCTTACGCTTAACAACGGCAAGCTTTATCAAAACCCGATAGCGGAACTGGCTCTGCTGCGCGAAGAAGAACAGCGCTGGCAGGGGCCAGCCAGCCTGGCTCCGGCGCTGGATGCAACGCGCCTGGAACTCCAGATAGAGGCCACGGGTCGCTTCAGTCTCCGCTTTGGCGGCGGCCTGACGCTGGACGTTACCGGGCAGGGCATTACGCTTCAGCGTCCGAGCCTGGCGACGGGCGAGCCGCTTCACCGTTACTGGCATGGCGCGGTTGCCTCGCTGCAGATCCTCTGCGACAGCTCAAGCGTTGAGATCTTCATCAATCAGGGGGAAGGCGTGATGAGCAGCCGCTATTTCCCGCATCCTTCGGAGCGACTCTCTTTCAACGGTGAGTCGGCGGTCACGTTGCGCTACTGGCCGCTGCGTTCCTGCATGATACAATGAGGGTTTTCGACTCATTGCCACGGTTGCGCTGTGAAAAAAACCAAACGCGTCACGATTAAAGATATTGCCGAACTGGCGGGCGTCTCAAAGGCGACCGCCAGCCTGGTCCTGAATGGCCGGGGCAAAGAGCTGAGGGTAGCCCAGGCCACCCGCGAACGCATCATGACGATTGCGCAACAGCAGCACTACCAGCCGAGCATTCACGCTCGCTCGCTGCGGGATGACCGCAGCCATACCATTGGGCTTGTGGTCCCGGAAATCACCAACTACGGGTTCGCCGTTTTCTCCCACGAGCTGGAAATGCTCTGCCGTGAAGCGGGCGTTCAGCTACTTATCTCCTGCACTGACGAAAATCCGGGCCAGGAAAACATGGTGGTCAGCAACATGATTGCGCGCCAGGTTGACGGTCTGATTGTCGCCTCCAGCATGCTGACAGCGGTGGATTACCACAAACTGAGTGAGCAGCTGCCAGTGGTGCTGTTTGACCGGCACATGAACGACACCGCGCTGCCGCTGGTTGCCACCGACTCCGTGCAGCCTACCGCCGAGCTGATCGCCCCGATTGCCCGCCAGCATGCGGATGAATTCTACTTTTTAGGCGGCCAGCCGAGGCTTTCCCCCACGCGGGATCGGCTGGAAGGGTTTACCCAGGGCCTGGCTCAGGCGGGCGTCACGCTGCGCCCGGAGTGGATCATTCACGGCAACTATCATCCGAGCTCAGGCTATGAGTCCTTTGCTGCACTGTGCGCGCAGCTTGGACGTCCGCCCAAAGCGCTGTTTACCGCCGCCTGCGGCCTGCTTGAGGGCGTGCTGCGCTACATGAGCCAGCACAACCTGCTGGAGAGCGACATTCACCTGGCCAGCTTTGACGACCACTACCTCTATGACTCGCTGTCGGTGCGCATCGACACCATTCAGCAGGATAACCGCCAGCTGGCTTTTCATTGCTATGACCTGATCAGCAAACTGATTGACGGGCAGTCGCCCACGCCGATGCAGCGCTATCTTCCGGCCAAAATATTACGTCGGCATTCATAAAAAACAGCCTGCCACCATCGCTATAGGGAAATAACGTTATGCAAACTTTTTGCTACCCGGCCGGAACGCTTCTTGCTGAAGAGCAGGCTGAACACGCCTCACCGTTCAACGTGGTGATTGAAACTCCGCGTCTGATACTTTCGCCACCTTCGCCGGAAGATGCCCCGGCACTGCTCAGCATTTTTTCCGATCCACAGGTGATGAAATACTGGAACTCCGCGCCCTGGTGCTCCCTTGACGATGCTCTGCGTTTTATCGACCGCAGAACGGCAGAGATGCAGGACCGTTCTGCGCTGACGCTGTGCATTCGGGATAAACAGTCGGGCCAGCTGGCGGGAAAATGTATGCTTTTCAGCTTTGACTTTCATTCCCGCCGCGCCGAGATTGGGTTTGGTCTGGGGCGCGAGCACTGGGGGAAGGGACTGGTTAACGAAGCCGCCGAGGCGCTGATTAGCTATGCCTTTAAAGTGCTTAATCTGCGTCGCATCGAAGCTGAAATTGATCCTGGCAACCAGGCTTCTGCAGCCGCCCTGCAAAAGCTGGGCTTTGCTCAGGAAGGGCTGCTGCGGCAGCGCTGGGAAATCAACGGCGTGATTTCTGACTCAGCGCTTTTTGGACTGTTGGCCGCAGACAAAAAAGCCTGAGGCGTTTGGCTAGTTTCGGTCAGGGAAGCATAAACCAAAGCGGGTCACCCCGGCCTGGCTTTCTACCCAGCAGCGCCCCTGATGCAACTGCATGATGGAATGCACGATGGATAAGCCAAGTCCGCTGGAGTGCGCCGAGTCGTTGCGGGAAGGGTCAGCCCGGTAGAACCGGTCGAAAAGCCTTTCCTGGTGTGCCGGGGAAATGGTCTCCCCACGGTTCATCACCACGATGGACATACCTTCCGCTTCAGGCCTGGCAGCAATCTCAATCTCACTGCCGGGCTCGGCATAGCGCACCGCGTTAGACAGCAGGTTCGCCAGCGCCCGGCGCAGCAGAAGGGCATCCGCATTGACCGTGCCGCTGGCGTGGGTTTGAATCGTCACCTCACGCTCGGCGGCCAGATCCTCAAAATACTCACCGAGGCGGTGAATCTCTTCAACAATGTCGATATCACGCCGCTGGATCTCCTGGTCAGGCTGTTCCGCCTGGGCCAGAAACAGCATGTTGTCTATCATCCGCGACATACGCTGCAGCTCTTCAAAGTTCGAGCCCAACAGGCGCTGGTAATAGGCGTTGTCCCTCGCCGCGCCGAGGCCAACTTCTGTCTGGCCGAGCAGGGTGGTTATCGGCGTGCGCAGGTCATGGGCCATATCGGCACTGACCTGTTTTAACTGCTGGAACCCGCGTTCCAGCCGCTCGAGCATCGCGTTGATTTGGTCAATCAGCGCATCAAGCTCCATCGGCACATCCTGCTTATCCAGCCTCGACGAGAGCGTTTGGGTGCCAATAGTCGCCGTGCGATCGGCCAGACGACGCAAAGGCGAAATGCCACGGCGGGCAAAGATCACCGCCAGCACGACCGAGATGGCCGCCATCATCGAGGCAAAGAGAATAATCTTGTTGCGATACTCTTCGAGAATATGGGTTCTGTCGCTCAGCACCCGTGCCGACACAATCTCCAGCTGCGGTAAATTATTGGCCGAGGGGCTAATTGCCGCCATGTAAACCATCGGCGTGCCGTCCGCATTATTGGCGTGATGTACGGCCTCAAGCGTCAGCCGCTGATTGGCGGCAACCGGCGTCACGGTGGGAAGCGCGCGCTGCATGGGGTTAACTTCCAGCAATGTGGCACCGCCCACATAGCGGATCACCAGCAGAGATTCCGTATTGCCCAGCATATTGGCAAACAAATGGGGCTTTTCGCGGATCAACTGCCGCGCATCCAGATCCCGCAGCAGCGTACTGATCTGGTCCACGCGGGAAACCAGCGCCGCGTCATCACGGATAGAAAGCTGCTGGCGCAGGGCGTAATAGAGCGCGCTGCCCATGACGGTAAACGCCACAAAGGAAAAGGCGGCCAGCAACACGGCAAGGCGGAAGGTTAGCGAAGTACGCTTCATGACTCTGGCTCGCAGCGGTAGCCCACGCCATGCACGGTATGGATTAGCCGCACCGGGAAGGGGTCGTCCACTTTTTGCCGCAGCCTGCGCACCGCGACGTCCACCACGTTAGTGTCGCTGTCGAAATTCATGTCCCACACGCGGGAAGCCAGAAACGTTCGCGACAGAACTTGCCCCGGATGCTGGAGAAAGCACACCAGCAGCTTGAACTCTTTATTGGTCAGGGTGATGCGCTTGCCTTCGCGCTCGCAGCGAAATTTGGCGACATCCACCAGCAGATCGGCCATCGTCAGCACTTCTTCGGCTTCGGCCTGCGGCTGGCCGCGGCGTAAAATAATGCGGATCCTTGCCAACAGTTCGGCAAAGGAGAAAGGCTTGACGAGGTATTCATCGGCACCCAGACCAAGTCCGCGTAAACGGTCCTCCAGCGTGCCGCGTGCGCTCAGAAACAGCACCGGCGTCTGGCTGTGGGCGCGTAAACGCTCCATTACCGTCCAGCCGTTCATTTCCGGCAGCATGACGTCCAGCAGAATCAGGTCATAATTTTCTTCCCGGGCCAGATGCAGGCCGTCAATGCCGTTGGCCGCCCAGTCTGCGGTATAGCCCGCTTCGTTCAGTCCGCTCACCAGGTAGGCGGCGGTTTTCGCTTCGTCTTCAATAATGAGGATTTTCAAGCAGCGGGTCCCGTCAAAAAAAGAGAAAAGGGCGTGGAGACCGCCCCAGTCTCGTCATTATAAGAGGCGTGAACCTCAGTAGCCAGGCACGTGCGCCGCTTTCATGATCAGATTAGCCACCGCTTCAGGCTGGGAAATCAGCGAAACGTGGCTGGATTTTAGCTCGATGGTTTGGGCGTGCATCCGCTTCGCCATAAACCGCTCCAGATCCGGGTTGATCGTGCGATCTTCGGTCGATACCGCGTACCAGGTCGGCTTGTCATGCCAGGCGGCAACCGTGGTTTTCGCCATGGTGATGGCTTTGCCCATCGGCTGCTGCACCGCGTAATAGGCTTTGGCCTCGCTTTCCGGCAGGTCGCCGGCGAAATCGTGGATAAATGCCGACTCGCTCAGCGCGCCGTAGCCGTCGTCGTTCCATTTAAGGCCAGCGGAAGCCGGTGCCGCCGGGTATTTTTTGGTGAGCGCCGGGTAATCTTCACCCGCTTCCGGGGCGCGGGCGGCGATATACACCAGGCCTTTGACTTCTGGCTCATCACCCGCCTGGCTAATCACCATCCCGCCGTAGGAGTGTGCAACCAGAATCACCGGGCCGTTTTGCTGCGCCAGGGCGCGTTTTACTGCGGCAACATCGTTATCTAAAGAGGTCGTCGGGTTCTGTACCGCCGTGACGTGCAGACCTTTGGCCTGCAGCAGGGGAATAACTTTGCCCCAGCTCGATCCATCGGCAAACAGGCCGTGCACCAGCACGATATTTTTCACTTCCTGTGTAGCAGGTGCGGTGTCGGCATGGGCCGCCGTGGTACCAAGAGACGCCAGCACAAGGGTGGCGAGAGCAGAGAGATGGCGTAATTTCATGATCTATCCTCAGGATTCAACAAGGGGGTCAGGACCAATGTAGTTCCCGGGCGCCAACAAAGTGCTGACGTACAAATGACAAAAAAATGACAAACAGGGCGTTCTTGCGATACATGATGAACGGCTCTACACTGAAATTTTCAGCCTGAAGAGATTGTAAATGACTAATAATATTACGCCTTTTGCCTTTGTGCTGGCGGTAAACAACCTTGATGACATTGCAGGTTATTTCCGCGATACGTTAGGCTTTACCCTTGAATGGCCTGGCACGAACGGCTGGCAATTAGCGGTGCGAGGGACAGTGAAGGTGATGCTGGGCCATTGCCCGCAGGCGCTGGCCCCAGCTTCCCTTGGGGATCACAGTTATTTCGGCTATCTGCATGTTGATGACGTGGATGCACTCTACGCCGAGTTTACCCGGCGTGGTGCCATCATTTTACAACCACCGGCCAGCCGTCCACACGGGATGCGCGAATTTCTCGTCGCGACGCCAGAAGGACATAAAATCATGATTGGCCAGGTGTTGTAAAAAGGCCATCAGCCACCACGGGATTTGCTTTCACGGGTCACTATCACCGCCAGCAGACCGGCCAGCGCAAAAGCGGCGGCCACGTAGGGAATAGGGCGCGGTCCGGTCAGGTTTATCAGCACACCGCCGACCAGTGAGCCGAAGCCAATTGCCGCGTTAAACACCGACACGTTGACCGAAGTTGCCGCATCCGCGCCGCCCTCCATGCGAGACGCTTCCCTGAACACCAGGGTTTGCAGCAGCACCGGCAGCGCGCCGTAGGCCGCCCCCCATAGCGCGATGGCCGCAAAGATCGATGCGTGGCTTACGGCGGCTACGTTCAGACAGGCAAGGCTTGCGGCAAACAATGCGGCCACAATCCCCAGACTTGTGCGCGGAGCGCGAGCGGCAAAAGGTCCCACGGCAAAATTAGTCACCACGCCCGCGGCACCATACGCCAGCAGCAACATGCTAATTTGCCCGCTGCTTTGGCCGGCAACTTGTTCGAGAAAAGGCGTGATATAGGTGTAAGCCAGGAAATTACCGGAGACGACCAGCGCGGTGATGCCAAAAATGGCCAGCAATGCGCCGTTTTTAAACACGGCTGAAATCGCTCCGCGCTTAGCGGACCGGGCGATCCTCACCGCCGGAACGGACCAGACAATGAGCGTGAAAACGGCCAGGCAAAGGAGGCAAAGCGCGGCAAAAACCGCCCGCCAGCCGTAAAAGTCTCCCAGCATGGTGCCCGCAGGTACGCCGAGTACCGTGGCCAGAGAAACGCCGCCAAACACGATGGACGTCGCCCGCACGGCGTTACGTGCTGCCACCAGATGCACGGCGGTCACCACCGCCGTGGACCAAAATACGCCGATAGCCGCGGCCACCAGAATACGGCCCACAAAGACAACAAAATAGTCCGACGCCAGCCAGGTAATCAGGTTGCCCGCAAAGCAGGCGGCCAGCAGGCCAGACATTAGCGCTTTGCGGTTGATGTGCCCCAGCAGTCCGGTTAGCGGCGCGGCGGTGAGCGCCACCATAAAAGCAAAAATAGTGACCAGGTAACCGGCCACGCCGAGAGAAACGTTTAGCCCGGCAGCCATGCCCGGCAGCACCCCCACCGGCATCAGTTCGGTACTGACAAAAGTGAAACAACCCAGGCTAAGCGCCAGCACCGCCGCGATGCTGCGGGCCCGTGAAACGTGTGCGCCCTGCGGCGCAGCGATATGTGTACTGCTTGAATGCATAAAACCATCCTGAAAATGTGAACAGGTCGAGATGACGAACAAATTGTGGCGTCGCGCCGGGCAGAATGCGATAGCATGAAAGGCATATCACTTATGACTGAGAGTCAATAATGAGAGCCTTAAGTTCGCAACTGCTGGAAGGCGTGGACGTGATGGCGGCGGTAGTGGATACGCTAAGCTTTGGCGCTGCCGCCGAAATGCTCGATATGTCGCAGTCGGGCGTCAGCCGGGCGATTGCACGCCTGGAAAAGCGGCTCGGTATTCGCGTGTTTGACCGCACCACGCGTTCAGTGCGGCTGACCGATGAGGGGCGGGCGTTCTACGAGCAGGTTATGCCGCTGATTGGCGCCCTGGCCGAAGTCACCGGCGGCGCGGCAGGGGACGGGCAGAGCATTCGCGGCAGACTGAGGGTGAATGTTGATCCGCTGTTTGCCAGCCAGGTTTTAGGGCCACGCCTCGGCACTTTAATGGATAAACACCCTGAGCTTGAAATCGAGCTGCGCAGCCGGGACGAACTGGGGGACCTTATTTCTGATGGCTTCGATCTGGCGCTGCGCTTTGGTCACCCTCAGTCCTCATCGCTGATAGCCAGAAAGCTGTTCGACACGCGAGTATTTGCCATGGCCTCGCCTGAATACGTGCAGCGTTTTGGGCGGCCTGAAACACCGCAGGAACTGGAGCAGGAGCCGCACCGCTGCGTATTGTTCCGCGAGCCGCTGACGGGGAAGCCCTTCAGCTGGGAATTTCATCAGGGGAAAAAGAAACTGATGATCCAGCCGCGCGGCCTGTTAACGGTGAATGATGCGGAAACCGCATTCAGTACCTGTCTTGCGGGGCTGGGCGTTGTGCAAATATTCGAGCTGGGCAGCGAGGAATACATCGCTTCTGGGAGGCTGGTGCCGCTGTTTCCCGAATGGTCAGATCATCGATTCCCGCTCTATGCGTATTACCCCTCCCGGCATCATGTGCCGGCGAAAACCCGGGCATTTCTGGACTTTGTGAGTGGGCTGGTGGGTTGACGTTCTCAGGCAAATTCGTTGACGATAAATGCGATGAGGGCCTGGACTACAAATGCTTCAGGTAAAACGGAAATAGATATTTACTCGGGAAGGAGAAGTACATATGCAAATACCAGAACTCCATACAGAACGCTTGCTGTTAAAGCCATTAGCCGCCGAAGATGCCTCACAGATTCAGGTGCTTTATCCACGATGGGAGATCGTTCGCTATATGGTCTCCTCAGTACCCTGGCCCTATCCGGATAACGGGGCTGAAAATTACGTCAATAACGTTGCCCTGCCTGATATGGAAAAAGGGATTGCCTGGATCTGGACTATCAGACACCGTCAGACCCCTGACGAACTTATGGGTTTAATCTGCCTTTACGACGTTGAGGATAATAACCGTGGATTTTGGCTAGCGCAGGAATATCAGGGGCAGGGTTTTATGCGTGAGGCCAGTAATGCCGCGACTGATTACTGGTTTAATACATTAAATAAGACAGTATTGCGTGCGCCGAAAGCGGCTCTCAATAGCCGTTCCAGACGTATTTCAGACAGTAGCGGCATGCGGCTTATCAGGACTGAAAAGAAAGAGTATGTCAGCGGCCTGCAGGATTCCGAACTCTGGGAAATCACGCGCGACGAATGGAACGCTCGTCAGGTTGACTAATGCAAGTTATGAAATGTCTGCTCTTCGCTCATTTCGGTTTTATCCCAGCAAGTTTGTCCGCTCCGTGCCAAATGCGGACGTCAGGAGTATTATTGATGTCCTCATTCCTGCAGCAGTAGACCCGGTAATGAGGACTCCTGAACGTTATCGAAGACTCATTGGGAACAGCCGCTATGAAACAATTGGCCTTTTTACTGCTCATTATTACTGGTTCAGCTTCTGCAGCCCCTTCAATAGAGGTGGGATTTTCTCCGGAAGGTAGTGCACAACAGCTTGTACTAAATACCATCAATTCAGCGCACTCCTCTATCGAGATGGTTGCATATGCATTTCAGGCCCACGATATTGCTGCTGCACTGGATGCAGCCCAACAGCGAGGCGTTAGAGTACAAGTCGTTATCGATAAACGTCGAAATAAAGGCAGTACATCACTGGCGGCAATGCGCGACATTACTCGCCATGGAGTGGAGCTGCGCATTGATGGGCATTACCATATTCAGCACGATAAGATGATGATTGTTGATGGTTCAACAGTAGAAACAGGTTCATTTAATTATGCAAAATCAGCAGAGTACGATAACAGCGAGAATGTCATCGTTATGAAAAACATGCCTCACATCGTGTCTCAGTATCAGGCACATTTTGCTTCCCGGTGGGCAATATCTGAACCCTTCGAACTTAAAACACAGGGTTAGTCACTCTTCACTTTAGCGGCCTTTAACGTCAGCATCTCGCTCAAAGCAGCCGGGCAATTTTTGCTTAAACAATAGGCTTAACGAGCGATGGGCCGCCCCCTATTAGTGCTCAACAATCCACAAAAGCGGCACCACCGGCAGGGCGAAAATAACGACAAAAATGGTCAGTTCTTCGCCCCAGCCGTAGCCTACTTTAATGACGCCGATCAGCATATTTAGCGCCGCAATCAGGCACCACAGTACCGCAAAGCCTCGGGCGATAATTGCCTGAGCTGGCGAGTAGTCCGGGCTAAACAGGCGGATAAGCAGGTAACAGCCGCTGGCGAGCAAAAATCCGCTCAGCAGAAATAACGACGTTCGCATAAAACACTCCAGGAAATGGCCTGCGGCTTAACTTTGCGAGATAAGCCGCAGGCTGGGGATTACTGCCGGGGAGTCAGCAGGTCGCCTAAACCAATACGCTGCAAAAACTCCTTGCGGATACGGTCGGCCACGGCGTTGACCACTTCGGCCCCGTCATCAGAGGGATCAACGTGCACGCGGAACGGGCGTTTGCCATACGGCGCATTCACAATATCCACCATCGCCGCCGCCACGTCGGCAACGTCGGCATCCTCTGGCTCACAGGCCGCCAGGCCTTTCAGCGCTTCATCTTCCAGTCCAGCGGTTGGGCCAGTTTGGGTCCAGGCCAGCTCACGCTCTCTGTCCGCAGGCTTGCCGGAATGCAGGAAGTGATTGGTGCCTTTGGTAAAAGCCCCCGGCACCAGAATCGAGCTTTCAATGCCCCAGCGGCTAAGCTCGGCGGCATAGCTGACGGCCACGGCGTCCATCGCAGCTTTGGCGGCAAAATAGGGTGCCAGATAAGGCGGAGTGCCGCCCCGAGTGCTGCTGCTGCCGACCCACAGCAACAAACCTTTTCTTTGCTGACGCAGATAAGGCAGCGCCGCCCGATTAACCCGCTGGGTGCCCAGCACGTTAACGTCGAATAGCTGGCTGAACTGCTCCGGCAGAAATGCCTCGGCAGGGCCGAAGGACATATGCCCGGCATTGTGCACCACGACGTCCAGCCGGCCTTGCTCCGCGATGATATGCGCGACTGCCGCCTCCGCAGAAGCCTCGGACTGCACGTCCAGCTCAATGGCGCGAAGATCCACGCCGTGTTGCCGCGAATACTCTTGCAGGCTTTCAACCTGGGGAGCATTGCGACCTGAAATATCGCGCATACTGGCGTAAACGGTGTGCCCGGCATGGGCGAGGGCGCGCGCGGATAAGGCACCAAAGCCGCTGGATGCGCCGGTTATCAGTATAATTTGCTGCATGTTTGTCTCCTGTTGGTCGCCAGTCTTATGCAAAGCCGCCGTTAACGCGGATCACCTGAGAGTTCACCCAGCTGCCGTCCGGGCCAGCCAATGTCGCCACAATACTGGCGATTTCCTCTGGCGTGCCGATGCGCCCCAGCGGGGCGAGGCTGGCGATGGCCTGAATTTGCTCTTCGGTTTTACCGTTCAGGAACAGGTCGGTGCCGGTTGGCCCCGGTGCAACGGCGTTGACGGTGATATTACGGCCACGCAGTTCGTTGGCGAGGACGTGCACCAGGCCTTCAACTCCGGCTTTGGAGGCGATATAGGGGCCATAGGCCGGGAATGATTTGGCAATAACGCTGGTTGAAAGGGCGATAATGCGGCCGCCATCCTGCAGAGACTCTGCGGCGTTGGCCAGCACCATAAACGCGCCCCGCAGATTTGTATTGATGATTTTGTCGAACTCGGCCAGGCCTGCTGGAGTAATTTTCACCATCGGCATAATGCCCGCGCTGTGCACCACCACATCCAGCTGGTTGTGGAGAGCTTTCGCTTCGGCAAACAGACGGGTGACATCGCTTTCAGAAGAGACATCGGCCTGAATCGCCACGGCGTTCCCGCCGTTGTTTTTAATCGCCTGGACCGTTTCATCGGCGCTGGCTTTATTTCCGGCGTAGTTCACGACGACGGTGAAGCCGTCGCGGGCCAGTCTTTCGGCAATTGCCCGGCCAATTCCACGGGAAGCGCCGGTCACCAGGGCAGTTTTCTTTGCAGTCGTCATGTTGTTCTCCAGATGCGGTGAGTGAATCGCCCCGAGTGGGCGTGGGTGCATTGTTAATGTTTTTGATTTCGGGATAAATGGTGCTAATTTGATTAAATAATTCCGTTTTGGTTAATAATAGCAGATGGATAAATTTGACACTTTGCAGCTGTTCACCCGCATTGTTGAGCTGGGCAGTTTCAGCCAGGCCGCCGATCAGCTTGGTATCCCGAGGGCCACGGCAAGCAATGCCATTAAAGAGCTGGAGAGCCAACTGGGCTGCCGCTTGCTGGAGCGCACCACCCGGCATGTGCGAGCCTCTCAGGATGGGAAAACGTACTACCAGCGCTGTGTGTACATTCTTGCTGAGCTGAATGATGCCGAAGCCGCACTGCGCCCGGTTGTGGCCCGGCCTCGCGGTATCCTGCGTATTGACCTGCAGGGAACGCATGCCTCGCACATCGTGCTGCCGCGCCTGGACGAGTTTCATCGCCGTTATCCGGATATCGAACTGATTATAAGCAGCGGCGACAGGCTGGTGGATTTAGTCCGCGAGGGGATAGATTGCGTGGTGCGCGCCGGTAAATTACAGGACTCTTCGCTGGTCGCCCGTCACCTGGCAGATCTGCCGCAAATTGTATGTGCCAGCCCGGATTATCTGGCGGCGTTTGGCGTGCCTGCGCATCCGGACGATCTTGACCAGCACCAGTGCGTGAACTTTTTCTCGACGACCGGCGGCCTGAATTACCCCTTTGAATTCATTATCGATAACGAGCGACGGGCTTATTCGCCGAAAGGCTGGGTGACGGTCAACGAAGCTGAGAATTACGTGATCTGTGCGCTACGCGGCTGCGGCCTGGTTCAGCTCCCGCGCTACCACGTTGAACAGGCACTGAGCGAAGGTCGGCTGGTAGAAGTGATGCCTGACTGGCAAAGCCCGGCCATCGCGGTATCCGCGGTGTACACGCAAAACCGGCAGCTTTCACCGCGGGTGAGGGTGTTTATCGACTGGCTGAAGGAGATTTACAGCTCGCGTTTCCCGCCGGAGAACAGAGCGTGACATTTTCTGCACAAACATTGAATTTTGCCGCACATCGTCCCCGCGCTGCCGGGGCTATGCTTCGTCTCCTCAACACATCAGGAGACCGGTTATGTTCAAATGTCTTAGCACTTCACTTATCGTTAGCACGCTCTTATTTACCGCCCAGTCACAGGCCAGCGACTTTCGTCTGCTGAGCCATACCATTGCTGACGGCGAGATGCTGAAACCGGCGCAGGTTTTTAACGCATTTGGCTGCCACGGGAACAACGTTTCCCCCGATCTTTCCTGGCAAGGCGCACCTAAAGGTACCCGCAGTTTCGCCATTACGGTTTACGATCCCTCTGCGCCGTCAGTCAGCGGCTGGTGGCACTGGACGCTGGTCAACATTCCAGCCGACGTTCACGAGCTGAAAACGGATGCCGGGAATGTGTCGGGCCAGAATCTGCCTGCCGGGGCCGTGCAGGGGCGTAACGACTACGGTTCCGCCAGTTTCGGCGGGGCTTGCCCACCGCCAGGCTTTAAGTCACACCCGTATTTGTTTACTATCTGGGCTCTGGATACCCCGACGTTACCCGTGACTGCCGAAAGCAGTGGGGCTCTGGTCGGCTATCAGCTTAATGCCCATGTATTAGCCAAAGCGGAGCTACGTCCGGTGTATGGTACTCCCGGTAAAAAATAAGCCACAAGACAAGGGCATAGAGCTGACTCGCTACCATGCCCATCAACGTCACGCGCTGCGAAATATGACTTTCTTGCGCCCCGGTTTTTGCCTGGTGCTCCGGGGCACAAAGATCATGGATCTGCCCGGCGGGAAATGCAGTGCGGGCAGCAACAGCCTGATCTTTTATGCCCCGCATGAGCATATCCCCATGCAGCACATTCCGGATGATTCAGGTTACGAGGCGCTTGTTGTCTCGTTTTCCGCTCCGGCGCTGGCTGAGTTTAACGCCCGCTACAGGGATGTTACTGCAGCCTGTAGACTAATAACCACCACGGCTCCAGTGCCGCTTAGCCCAGACATCCACGAAGCATGGCAGCGCCTGATCCGCTCCACGTCCACCGGAGAGCCGGCCCCGCTGTTGAATTATCATTTAGAAGGGGTACTGCTGCGCCTGGCGCTAGCCGGCTATAGCGTTGCAGCCAAAGCGCCGTTATCCACACTCAGCCAGCAGATAACGGCCCACATCGCCGAAGATCCCGCCGTGCCCCATACTCTGGAACAGTTTGCCCAGCGGCTTGGCCTGAGCCTTTCAACGCTGAACCGGCGAATCAAAGCGGAGGGGCAGAGCTTTCGTCAGATCCAGGAGGACGTCCGGCTTTCCCTTGCTATGGAATATGTGCAAACCACCGATACGCCCCTGGGAAGAATAGCGGAACAGGTCGGCTACGCCTCTCTGTCCCGTTTTATCAGTCGGTTTCGCCTTCGCTATAGCTTAACGCCCGGCGCGCTAAGGAAAGCGATTCACGGCCCTAAATAGAGACAGGCTGGAACGGCAGTCCCAGAGACTCGACAAATGCTTTAACCTGCGGATACCACAGCTTCACGCCCGCTTTGCTGTCGGCAAAGTCATGGGAGTTTTTGCCGAAGGTGCCGATATCGATCATTCGGGCATGCCCGGCGTCGCCCTCCGCGTTGCCGGTGTAGGCATTAAACATTTGCTCCGGCATCGGCTGCGGCCAGAGCTGGTCGTTATCGCCATAGAACCAAACCGACGGGTAGCGAGCCTGTTTGCCTATCGCGCCATAGGCGCGTACCAGATTTTGTTGCCAGCCTTCACATTTTGGCTGGCGCAGACCGCCCGAGAAATTAATCACGCCCAGCACGCCGGGAAGTGGATGCGTACTCAGCGCCATAGTCACCAGCCCGCCGTCAGACTGGCCGGCAATCACAATGCGTGAGCGGTCAACGTAGGGCAGTTTGACCAGTTCCTTGAGGGCGGCAGCCACGCCATCTGCTTCATCAAACGCGTGACGACGCACATCGCATCCGTCTTTCGGGTAGTCGCCGCCGGAGGCCGCAAAACCTTCCCGCATCGGAATCGCGACCGCAAATCCCCGATGAACAAATACAGAGGCAATTTGAAGATGACGGGAACGCGGCTGCGTGCGGGCATTGCCCGGATTTTTACCGTGGTTCATCAACAGCAGGGGAAAAGGCCCGTTGCCCGGAGGCTTATACAGCGTGGTTTCCAGCTCAACGGTTTTACCCTCTATTTGCACGGGCAACATCACAATCTGCTCATTGAGCTGGCGATCCAGCTTCAGGGAAGATGAAGCGTTATTACTGGCGGAACTGCAGCCGCTGACGCTGAGAAGAAGTGCCGCAACCGGCAGCCCGGTGAAGAGATGAAACAAAGAACCGGAGCGCTGTGGCTCCTGAAATAGAGGTGCTATCAGCCACTTCAAAGAACCCATTTGTTTACCCTGACAAAAAATACTGCGGTTAAATTATGCCGTGTCGTCAACGGACGGCTGTTGTTTTGCATACAAATAAACCGATGCCCGGGAAACGCCCAGATGCTGCGCCACGGTCTCCATCGACTTACGGATATCCAGTAATCCTTCTTTTTTCAGCGTCTGCAACAGCTCAATTCTTTCTGAAGTTTTCAGCGCGCGCGGCGTGGTGGCTATGCCAGCCGCATAACGATCGATTCTCAGCCGGATGGCTTCAGAACCTGCGGGTTCAATATGTTCTTCCACCGGGCCAGGGCTGGTGTCGGTGAAGCGGGCGAGTGCGCTTTGCATCCCTCTGAACAAGGTCATATCCAGGTTGAGGCAAAGGGCGGCGACATAGTTCCCGGCGTCATCTTTCAGCCCAATCGAGGTGCTTTTGACCGGGCGTCCGTCGGCAAACTGGTTGGCATAATTGGCGATCACCGCCGGAAAATCAGGGGAGGCGATGCGCGCCAGCCCCATTTCCGTGGCGCCCTGGCCAACCTCGCGGCCAGACAGGTTGTTGTGGATGGAGAGAATAGAGTGCTCGGGCTGCGTCAGGTCGTGCACCACCACCTCGCAAAAAGGCGCGAAGGTTTCACTCAACCCCTGGGCGATGTTTTCTAGCTGGTCGAGCAGGGCACTGTTTTCTGATTTTGACACTCTATTTCTCCTGTTAATTAACGCGGGCCGGCGAGGTACTCAGCGTAGCGGCTGATATCGACGTTGCCGCCGCTGATGATAATCCCGATTCGCTTCCCGCGCAGGCTCTCTTTCATTCCGCGCGCGGCGGCAAAGCCAAGGCAGCCCGTCGGCTCGACCACCATTTTCATCCGCTCGGCGAAAAACTTCATCGAATCGATCAGCTCTTCATCAGTGGCGGTGAAAATGTCGTCCACGTTCTGGCAAATCATCTGGAAGGTGTAGTCCCCGAGGAAGGTGGTTTGTGCGCCGTCGGCGATAGTTTTGGGCGTATCAATCCTCACAATTTGTCGATGCCGGAGTGACTGCTGGGCATCGTTCCCGGCCTCCGGCTCCACGCCGTAGACTTTGCAGTTGGGGGAAAGGTGGCGCGCCGCCAGCGAACAGCCGGAAATCAACCCGCCGCCGCCCAGGCAGACAAACAGCGCGTCCAGCTCGCCAACTTCGTCGAACAGCTCTTTCGCCGCGGTGCCCTGGCCGGCAATGACGTGCGGGTGATCGTAAGGCGGGATCAGCGTCAGGCCATATTTGTCAGCCAGATCTTTGCCGATTTGCTGGCGGTCTTCGGTGTAGCGGTTATAGAGAATAACTTTGCCGCCGTATTCGCGCGTGGCGGCAATTTTAGCCGCCGGGGCATCTTCCGGCATCACGATGGTGGCCGGGATCCCCAGCAGCCTTGCGGAGAGCGCAATCGCCTGAGCGTGGTTCCCGGAGGAGAAGGCCACCACGCCAGCTTTTTTTTGCTCCGGCGTAAACTGAGCGAGAGCGTTCATGGCCCCACGGAACTTAAACGCCCCCATTCGCTGGTAGTTTTCGCACTTGAAAAAGACTTCGGCACCAAACTCTTCATTCACGGTGCGGGACGTCATGACCGGGGTGCGGTTGGCATGGCCTGCAATGCGCTGAGCCGCCGCGACCACATCTTCATAAACGGGGAGAACTAATTCACTCATTTTGCCACCTTTAAACGGTTGTCTTATTCAGAGAGCGCCACGGCTTCAATTTCAAGCGCCGCGCCGTAATGGAGTTGTGCCACGCCGGCCACCGCGCGGGAAGGGCGATGCTGACCGATCCACGCGGCATAAATGCTGTTAAACAGCGGCCAGAGATTGATATCAGTGATGTACACCCGCACTGAGACAAGATGTTGTTTTGTTACGCCCGCGCAGGCCAGGCAAGATTCAATATTCTGCAGCACCAGTTGAGCCTGTTCTTCGAAGGGCGCTTCGCAGCGAGGCGTGCCGTCCGCCGCCACGGGAAGCTGACCGGAAATAAACACCAAACCGCCTGCGGTAGCGGTATGGGAATAGTGCCCCACGGGGGCAGGAACCTGTTCAATATTGCGCAGCGTAATGTTCGGGGCCATGTGTCCTCTCAAGCGCGGCCAGATTTAGACAAATAATCTATATCTGGACTAAATGTTGATCAAGAGGTTTTCAACATGGAAAGCAGGGAGGGGGGATAGGGGTGAACTGGCAGGGAGGAGAAAGCCCGGATCGCGGCCGTTAGGGCGGGAAATGCCAATGTGTTACTATAATAAAAAATGGGGTCTTAAGGGGTTAGGGATTATAACTATATGAGATTTTATGGCATTGAGTATCTACAAACGCAGTCTAATATTAATGATTATTTAAAATACATCATTATATTTAGTACTTTATTTATCCTGATCGTTTTTTTTAGCCTGTACATGCGTCATCGCTTACAAACTAAATATCGAGACCTAACAATTATAGTGTTTTTATTTTTACTCTTCATTTCTGGTGTTCAGTATGCAGATTATACTGACAGTCAAAATATACACTCTCAATCATCACAAATGGTGAGTTTTGTTAAATTGCTATCAAAAGAAAAAGAAGTGGGTATAGATTCTATATTTTCAAATTCAGTACAACTCTCGGATGGCATCATCATTAAAATTAATGATCTTTACTATCGCGTCAATTTAAGCCCGGATCAAAAAACATATAGTTTAGTTGAGGTGTCGTTAGTAAACCCAGGCATAGAAATCATAAAAAACTGAGGAACAGAAATGATAATTTATACGCCGATCATGATAAAATTGGGCTTGGGGATACTATGTCTGATTATTCAAATCAATCTCATGGGGAAGGGCAATCTGGCGCCTTCATCCGCAATGGACCAGGTTCAGAACTATGTGCTCGGGGGGATTATCGGTGGCGTAATTTATAATGAATCGATAACAGTACTACAGTTTGTTTTGGTGTTAATTATATGGACCTTCCTCGTCTTTGTTCTTAAATTTTTAAAAGAGAACAATCGGCTAGTTAAAAGGATTATTGATGGCAAGCCAATCACCCTGGTACATAATGGCAGTGTCAATGTTAGGGAGTGTTTACGCAATGGTGTTTCTGCGAATGATTTGATGTTCAAGTTAAGGGCCAATGGCATTTATGAAATAGAACAATTGAAGCGAGTGGTTCTCGAGCAGAATGGGCAATTAACCATTATACAAAGTGGTGATGAGAATATACGCTACCCAATTATAGTTGATGGTTTAGCTAACCATGATTTGCTCGAAATCCTTAACAAGGACAACGCCTGGTTAGAAAATGAAGTTATCAAGCAAGGCTTTAATAAAATTAGCGAAGTCTATTTGGGCGAGTATCTCTCGGGCAGGATCAATTTATACGGATATGAAAAGTAGCAGCCGAAATCAAGCTCTTTACCTGCTGGATTATAGATAAAGTGAATGTCCTTCATCCTTTAACTATCACTATAAAAACCCCACCGCATGGGTGGGGTTGCCAGAAAACTTATTTCCCGGACCAGGTACGCAGTGCGTTTTCGCGCGCTTCAGCCTGCTGGGCAGTATTCAGCTTGTAGTAGTCTGGCGCTAAAGCACCTTCCCAGTCGCCGTACATTGGGTTCGGCAGCACAATGAACTGGGTGCCAAACTTGCCGCGGTTATCGCTGGCGAACTGCTGACGCTGGGACTGATCCTTGTGGTAAGTCGCTTTGCCAAAGTCATTCAGGTTGTCGCCGATGTACATTACTACGTCATAGCCTTCGGCTTTGATCGCATCGAAACGGGCCTGCTTGTTGGAGCTGTCGGTTTTCAGGCGCACGGTTTTGTCGCTCACGCCGGTAAAGCCCAGAGCTTTCATGTTGGCGACGGTGGCGTCAAAGTCTTTGCTGTCGCGGTTGGACACATAGAACATCGTGCCGCCGTGGCTGTTCACGTAGTTAGCAAAATCCACCGCGCCCGGGACGGCCAGCGCCTGGCGAGCCTGAGTCCACCGGGACCAGGTTTTGTCGTCAAACGCTTTGTTGTTTTTGGCCTGCCACGCGCTGTAGGCGCTGTTGTCGAGCATGGTTTCATCCAGATCGACGATAACGGCCCGCTTAGCGTTACCCTGTTTAGCGGATTGATCCCACGCGGCGCGAGCGCTGTTAAACGACTGGTACGCCAGCGCGCGGTATTCGCCGGATTGCTGGAACCAGTCCACCGCCATTACCGTCTGGCTCGCCAGTTTTTGATCCGCAGCCTGCTGCTGGTTTGCGCAACCCGTCAGGCTGACCAGCACCAGCGCTACTGCGCCACACACTAAACTTTTCTTCATTTTTATGTCCTTACCCTTGCTTTTATCATTAACGCCGTTGATACCTGCCGGCCCCTGCACTGAACAATGCCGGCACTTTTTCCAACAAAATCAGCAGGTATTGTTAAAAAATGTTTTACCGAATATTAAAGCTACGTTATCAATAGCTTTTTAATGGATCGACAGTGGATACTCAATATGACAAAAATATTTCGACGCAATTTTTTTTCCCTGATGGTGGTAGCGACATTACCCGGCGTGAGCATTGCGGCCCACGCAGCTGGCTGTGAGGAGACCCGGGCAGGCATCGACATGGGCTCCGGCACCACCAAGCTGGTGGTTGCCAAAGTGGATACCTGCCAGCGGCGCATCAACAAAGTGTTGTTCGAAGATCAGCGTCCAATCGGTTTTAACGAAGATTTATCCAAATCTGCAGATAACACTCTCAGCCCAGCGATTCAACAGCAGGGGCAGACGGCGCTGCGTGAGCTAGCTGCAGAGGCTGCCCGCTATCATCCCGCCCGCTTTAACGGCGTGGCTACCGCTGTTTTTCGCAGCGCGTCTAACGCCCAGCAGACGATCGATGCCTTCAACCGTGCTGCTCCGGTGAATCTAAAAATTATCACTCAGGAACAGGAGGCCGAGCTGGGCTTCCTGTCCGCCAAAGCCTCGATGCCCGTGCCGCTGGCAGACGACCAGATGGTGGTCTGGGACATTGGCGGCGGGTCGATGCAAATGACGACCTGGCTGCAAAAACACGACAAATGGCAGCCGGAGATTTACCAGGGCAAGCTGGCCTCCGTCACGCTGAAGAACTACATCATCGACGTGGTGAAAAACAAAGATTTGCATGATGTTAGCTCGCCAAATCCGATTGGTTCCCTGCGTGACGGCGTGCTGCGTTTTGTTCGCTTCTATGCCACCACTCACGTCAGCCCGGAGATGAAACAGGCGCTGGCTAAGCGTACCGTCGTGGGTATCGGCGGGGTGCATGACTTCTCCGTCAGCAAGCAGCTCAATGAAAAGGTTTACACCCTCGCCGATCTACAAAAATCTTCCGCCAGCCAGGTCTGGAAAGGGGATTCAGAGCTACGCGGTGATTACCGGGCCACCGACGTCAGCAACCTGCTACTGGTTCAGGGCTACATGGAAGCCCTGAAAATCCCTCAGGTGACCGTAGTGAAGGCCAACCTCGTTCAGGGCGTGCTGATTCAGTAACGTCTCATGCTTCAGGCGACGGCGCTTTTCGTGCCGCCGCCTGGGGCACTAACCGCGTTTTTGCTGCCCGATCAGATGAATGATTAGCCCGATAAGGCTAAGCCCACCGCCCAGCATCGAAGCCAGTTCCCAGCCGCCGAGTCGCCACATCAGGCTCGCGCCCCAGGATCCCAGCGCGCCGCCGATAAACATGCCGCTCATAAAGACCGTATTGATACGGCTACGGGCTTCCGGCCTCAGGGCATAGATCACGTGCTGGTTAGAGATCAGCGCCGACTGCTCGCCCAGATCCATCAGGATGATGCCAATCACCAGCCCGGTGAGCGAAGTCCACAGCCCCAGCACCGCAAACGAGATGACCATCACCAGCGCCCCAAGCCCGATGACGGCATACGGTCCCCGGCGGTCGGCAATTCGCCCGGCAAGCGGCGCAACCAGGATGCCTACGGCACCCACAATGCCCATCAGACCGGCGACGTCTGCACCAAGATGAAACGCGGCATGGAGCTGCAAGGCCAGAATGGTCCACAGGCCGATGAACGAGCCAAACAGCGCGGCCTGAATCCAGGTCGCCCGACGCAGCAGCGGTTCTTCCCGCCACAGAGAAACCAGCGAGCGCATCAGGGTCATGTAGCTCTGTTTATTACCGGACGTGTGGTGCGGCAGGGTAAAGAACAGCATCAGCCAGCCGAATGCGGTTGCCACAGCACCGAGCCAGAAGGTCGCTCGCCAGCCCCAGTGATCGCCGCTAAAACCGCCCACGGCCCGGCCAAGCAGTATGCCGCACAATACGCCACTCATTACCGTGCCGACCACCTGTCCACGGCGTTCCGGTTTAGCCAGCTCGGCGGCGAACGGCACTATTTGCTGGGCCACGGAGCCGGTTACGCCCACCGCAGCGGAGGCAATAATAATTGTGACAACATTGGGCGCTAAGGCCAGGCACGCCAGCGCTACCGAAAGCCCCGCAGACTGGCAAAGGATCAGCGTGCGGCGGTTAATCTTGTCGCCCAGCGGTACAAGCAAGAACAAACCAAAGGCAAACCCAAGCTGCGTTGCCGTCGGCGCAAGGCTGACCAGCGCAAGCTGCCCCGGAAACGCCTGCTGAAGCAGTTCCAGCAGCGGCTGGTTGTAGTAGACATTGGCAACAAAAACCCCGCAGGCCAGCGCCATTATCAGCAGCAGAGTGGAGGTTAAAGGCGAATTCTTTTCCGCCTCGGGCGGACGATTCAGGGTGATGCTCAGGGGATTATCCGACATGATTTTTATCTCTGGGAATGACGAGCCCTGATGCTGAACGATTGTCCGTCCGCAATCTTTGCCCTAGAATTTCAGACTTCTGAAATCACCTGAAAAGCGACCGTTCTTATGCCTGCCGACGAGCCCCAACTCCGCTCAGAAAGAGATGACGACATGGTGGTCTTTGGTCGCTATCAGCTGTTTCCGGATTTGGGATTGCTGCTCAGGGACGGCGTTCGGCTGGAGCCGGGCGAGCGGGCAATGGCCGTGCTCCGGCTGCTGGTCAGCGAAGCGGGGCAGGTGGTGACCAAAGAGACGCTGCTGGCCACCGTCTGGCCAAAAGAGATCGTCGAAGAGAATAATCTGCAGGCGCAAATCTCCGCTTTGCGCAAAATTTTTGGTCCCGACCGCCATTTGATTACCACGGTGTTTGGCCGGGGCTACTGCTTTACCGCCACGGTGAATAAACTGCAGGCGGCCACGTCGTCTCTGCCTGTCATCACCTCTTCAACGGCATTACCTCGTCCCCGTTCGCCGCTGATAGGGCGCGAAAAAGAACTGGGTGAAATCAGAAAACGGCTGATCGAGCATACTATTTGTACGCTGGCGGGCCCGGCGGGCATCGGCAAAACCCGGCTATTGCTGGAAGTGGCCCGCGAATCCGCCAGTCTTTATCCCGATGGCGTCTTTTTTGCCGACCTGTCCAGCCTGAACGCCGGATCAGATCCAGCCCCAGTTTTGCGGGCGGCACTGGCCGGTATTCGTGGCGCGGGGCCGTTGCAGCCACGCCCCGCGCTGCTGGTGATTGATAACTGTGAGCATCTGTCGGCCGCCTGCGCCAGGGAAATTGAGCATCTACTACAGCGAAACGAATTACTGAGCATTTTGCTCACCAGCCAGTCTCCGCTGGGGATTGAAGGGGAGCAGGTTTACCGCGTTGGGCCGCTGACTTTGCCGCCAGCACAACTGGCCGCCAGCGAGGCACAAAGTTTTAGCGCGGTTGAGTTTCTGGTACAGCGTATTCAAGCGGTGGATTACGCGTTCCGCCTGAGCGAAGAGAATATCGGGCCGATCCTGGCGCTCTGCCGGTTGCTGGATGCCGTACCGCTGGCGCTGGAAATTGTGGCTGCTCGCGTTGCCAACCTGGGACCGGATGCCGTGCTGGCCGACCTGAGCGGGCGGGAGACGTTACCCGAAACGCCGGGAGTGACGGCTTCCCGGCACAGAACGCTGGCCGAGGCGCTGGACTGGAGTTATCGATTACTTACGGCTGAAGAACAGCGAGTGTTTCATGCCCTGGCGGTGTTTCCCGGTGAATTTGACCTTGCCGCCGCGAAAGGATTGTTAGATCAGCAAGAGGTCAGCGACGTGGTGGCCAGCATGGTGGCGAAATCCCTGCTGGTTTTGCAGGCGGGCACGCGCCCGGCCAGGTATCGCTATCTCAACATTGTGCGCACGTACGCTCGCCGGACGCTGGCCCCAAATAGCACCCCGTATTTTCTTCGCCATGCACAACTTGTGGCCGACAGCATGGTGCGGGCAAAAGTTGCCTGGGCCGAAGAGTCCAGTCCGCAGTGGCGCCGTCAGTATGGCTATTTAATTGACGATCTCCGTGCGGCCGCAGACTGGTGTTTTGGTGTGGGTCAAAACGCCCCGCTGGGACGCAGTATTCTCGCTAACGCCACGCCGTTCTGGATCCAGCTTTCGCTCCACGGCGAGTGTCGCCAGCGGATTACCGGCGCAATTAACGATTCGTACAATGGTCAGGCCACGCCGCGTGAAGAGATGCTAATGCAGGCCGCGTTGGGCTCGGCGCTGGGCTGGGCGCAGGGGCCCATTGAAGAAAACGGTCAGGCCTGGCGGCGAACCGGGGAGATTGCCGGCACTCTTGGCGATGTGGAAATGCAATTACAGTCCGAGTACGGGCTGTGGCTGTATCACCTGCGCAGTGGCCGCTACGCCGATGCCGCAGAGAACGGCAAAAAAATGGCTGAACTGGCGACACAAACCGGTGATTACGGCGCGCTATTAACCGCCCGTCGCCTGGCAGGCACCGCGCTGCATTTTTCCGGCGAGCAACAGGCCGCGCTCAGCGAAATTCAGGCTTTGCTGGATCGCACCGTGGATGATGACAGCCAGAGAGCGCCTTTCCGCTTTGGGCTGGATCAGCGCGTGGCGGGCTGGGCTTTCCTGGTGCGGGCGCTGTGGGTGACTGGCGATGTGGCGAAAGCCAGAAGAGCGGCGCAGCTGGCGGTGGAAGAAGCCCGGGCGCTGGATCATGCCTGTTCGCTGTGTGCGGCCCTCGCGGAAGGCACCTGCACGCTGGCGGCCTTAACCGGAGATACCGCTGGAGTGCTACAGGTAGCCTCGCAGATTGAGGCCATCGCCCTGGAACACGGCCTGGGCTTCTGGCGGCTTTATGCGGCCGCTTTTACCTTTTGGGGCAGGCTTCGCCAGCAGCCTGAAACGGTACTTCCCCAGCAGATCCTCGCCATGCTTACCCGGCTGCGGGATAACGGTTTTGATCCCGCTTATTCACTTTTTCTGTCTGATTTCGCCGCCGCGCTGGCGCAAAAAGGCCAGCCAGAGGTAGCCGAAGCGATGATCGCCGAGCGGCTGTCCGCGCTTGACGTCAACCAATCACTCTGGAACCTGCCCGAGCTGATGCGGGTTCAGGCGCACATTCGTTACGGTGGCCAACCAGAATATGGCCTGGAACTCAGCATGGCGCTGCAGTCTGCGCTGCTGCTGGCACAAACCCAGACGGCCAAAGGCTGGATCCAGCGCATAGAAACCGATCTGCGTCAGCTGTGATCTTCCGATGAAATGCAAAGCGGCAGAAAAGCCGCTTGCTTGTTGCTCCTGCCGATATTAATCTCAAAATAAGATTTAAATAAAAATAACATTCATTTTTAGAGATTGAAACGGTGAGGGTCATGACAATGCATTTCAGGCCAGAAATTCGGGCGCTGCAGCTGGCGCTTGCGGGTGCAGTGGTGCTGGCGATAGGTATGGGCTACGGGCGTTTTTCCTATACCGGCATTCTGCCGGTGATGCTGAAAGAAGGGCTGCTGTCGCTGCATCAGGGCAACCTCGCCGCATCGGCTAACTACGCAGGTTATCTTATTGGTGCCTTACTGCTGGCGAAAGCTAAGCCTGCTGACGCGCGGCGGTTAAACATGGCCTCCGTCGGGTTAACCATTGGCTGCCTGCTTCTGCTGGCATGGACGAAATCGCCGTGGGCGGTGGTAGCGGTTCGGGGGTTTGCCGGCCTGTTGAGCGCGGTGTCGCTGATTGCGGCTTCACTGTGGCTTCTGCAGCACATGAAACACCATACCGGCGCGCCGGTGCTGTATGCCGGGGTTGGGCTGGGGATCTTTTTATCTGCGGAATTTATCGCGCTTGGTAAAGCTTATGGCTACACCAGTCAGCAAATCTGGCTGCTGTGCGGGATCGCTGCGCTGCTATTGTTTACGCTGGTTTATAAACTGCTGCTTAGCCCACCGGATTATCTGATCGACTACCAAAGACAGGCTTCCAGTCAGCTTCAGTCGGCGGCAGAGAATGCTAAAGCGGCGTGGAAACTGCTGGCTATCTACGGCCTGGCGGGCTTCGGGTATATCATTACGGCCACCTATTTACCGCTTTTTCTTTCCGGGTCACTTAGTACGCTGGATCCGGTGCAGCTTTGGGCTATCTTTGGCCTGGCCGCGATACCGTCCTGTTTTGTCTGGCATCACATCGTCTTGAAGTATGGTTATCGCCGCGCTTTTGCCGCCAATCTTCTGGTTCAGGCCGCGGGCGTAGTACTTCCGGCCTTTAGCCACTCGCTGCTTTTTTGCCTGTTAAGCGCTGTGCTGGTGGGCTTTACGTTCACCGGCACGGTGACGATAGCCTTACCGGAAGCCAGGAGGCTGGCGCATCTGGTACGCTTCAACATGATCGCGGCGATGACCGCTATTTACGGCATCGGGCAGATTATTGGGCCGTTGGTTGCCGGGGAGCTTTACGGCTTAACGGGCAATTTTAACGGGTCATTAGCCGCCGCCACCGGCGCATTGCTGCTGGCCGGCGGGCTGGTGCTGGCGGGGCGTTCAAAGGTTGCTGGCTGAGGCGAGAATCTGCTTCATCGCCTCAAGCGCGGTGGAGCAGTAGCCCTTGCGCCAGACTAGCTGGGTGAGCGCGTCGGCCACAAACTGTTGCTGCGTTCCTTCCGGCAAAGCCAGCGTCGCCGCGACGCTTTCCGGGAGCACGCCGCTGCAGCGTCCTGCGGCAACGGAAGCGATCATCGAGTGATAAGAGTTGACGTCCTGCACTTCCACCAGAGTTTGTGCGTTGAGCAAAGCCTCACCGCGCGCCCGATAGGAACATCCGCGCGGAAAAGCGGCAAGACGAGGATGATTGCCGCTGGCGGTTTCAGGCACGAGCCACACCAGGCGTTCAGTGAACACGTCCATGGACTCAAGATCTACGGGGCAGTGAACCTGTCCCTCGGCTTCCGGCAGCAAACTCACCAGGGCGCAGTCCAGCGAAGCGTGGCGAACCTGCTCCAGCAGCTGCTGCGTCGGCTGGGTGGTTAAGGTGAGGGCGACATCAGGGTACCGATGGTGAAACTGCTGGAACACCGGCATCAGGCGGCTGACTGCGGTGGCTTCCATCGAGCCCATATTCAGTGCCCCCGCAGGCTTACCCGGATGCAGCGCCTGTCGGGCTTCTTCCGCCAGGCTAAGTATTTTTTTGGTGTAGGAGAGAAAACTTTCGCCTTCCGGCGACAGGATCATTTTCTTGCTGTCGCGCACGAACAACGCGACGCCAAGATCTTCTTCCAGTTGCTGAATGCGGGTGGTGATGTTCGACTGCACGCGGCCGAGCCTTTGGGCTGCTTTCGTCACGCTTTGTTCTTCGGCAACGATTTTGAACATCTGCAGTGTGGTGTGGTTCATATTTTTCATTCTCAATATGATAATGATCTTGATATTAACATCTTCAAATAAGATGTTAAGCCTTCAATCTCTCATTTCCTGAGGTAGCGCCATGTTTCGTAGCCTTTCCCAACTGCTCGCGATAGACCATCCCATCATACAGGCCCCTATGGCGGGCGTCTCCACCCCGGAACTGGCGGCGGCGGTCAGCAATGCCGGTGGCCTTGGTTCGCTGGGCGTTGGCGCGAGCGACGTCGTACATGCCAGGGCAGCCATCCTGAAAACGCAGGCCTTAACCTCGCGCCCGTTCAGCGTGAATCTGTTTTGCCATCAGCCTGCCAAACGGGATGAGGCGCTGGAACGCGCATGGATTGATAGCCTGCGGCCGCTGTTCGCTGAGTTTGGCGGCACGCCGCCGGAAGCGCTCCGCGAAATTTATCAAAGTTTTATTGGCCACGAGGCAATGCTGGAGATGCTGCTGGAGACGGCTCCGGCCGCGGTCAGCTTCCATTTTGGTATGCCCGATCGCGACGTTGTGCAGGCCTTCCGTGACAAAGGAATTGTGACGCTTGCCACCGCCACCCGGCCCGAAGAGGCTTTGCTGATCCAGGCGAACGGTGTGGATGTTATTGTGGCGCAGGGCTTTGAAGCGGGCGGGCATCGCGGGATGTTCGACGATAAAGCTCACGATACCCAGCTCAGCGCCTTCGCGTTGGTACAGCTGCTGAAAACACAGGTGGATCTGCCCATTGTTGCCGCCGGGGGGATTATGGACGGGGCCGGTATTCACGCCATGCTAAGCGTGGGGGCGGATGCAGTACAGCTGGGTACCGCGTTTCTGCTTTGCCCTGAGTCAGCCGCCGATGCAGGCTACCGGCAGCGGCTGAAATCCAGCCGATTGCACCAGACGGAAATGACCCACGCTATCTCAGGCAGGGCAGCCAGAAGCCTGGAAAACGATTATTGCCGCCACGGGCGGACTGCTGGCCAGCATGCCGTCCCGGCTTATCCGGTGGCCTACGATATTGGTAAAGTGCTTGCCGGCCTTGCAAAAAGCCACGGTCACCAGGGCTACAGCGCGCACTGGGCCGGGCAGGGCGTGAACCTGATCCGCGAAATGCCCGCCGCTGAATTACTGCAAATGCTGGTGCGCGAAGCCGGGCTGTGAAGTCCATGCCCGGCGTATAGCCGTTTTACCGGGTGAAGTCAGTGGAGCGAGCAAGATCCTCCCACCGCGCCAGTTCATCATTCACGTTGTTATTTTTCTCCCGAAGGGCGGCAACTGTGTCGCTCCCCAGCGGCAATCGAAGCGGTGGCACTGGCGTTTGAGAGAGTTGAATAATCGCCTCAGCCAGTTTTTGAGGGTTGCCCGGCTGCCTGTGGTTCACCTGAGCGGCAAATTTACGCATCTCTCCCACCGTCGGTGCATAGTCATCAATCTGACGGCCTGTGCTACTCAACGATTGCCGATCGAGGAAATCGGTGCGGAAATATCCTGGCTCAATCACCGTAACCTTGATATTTAATGGCTTAAGCTCGTGGAACAGGGCTTCACTCAGCGCTTCCACGGCGAATTTTGTTGAGCAATAGACGCCCCAGCCCAGAGATGCCCGGTATCCGCCGATAGACGAGATGTTCATCACATGGCCTGACTTCTGCGTCCGCATTTGCAGCAGTACGGCTCTGGTGACGGAAAGAAGGCCAAAGACGTTCGTTTTAAAGATTTTTTCCACCTCTTCTGCGCTGGCCTCTTCCACGGCACCTAACAACCCGTAGCCCGCGTTATTCACCAGAATATCGATGCGACCAAAACGCTGCAGGGCAAGATTGACGGCTGCCTGAGCCTGCTGCTCATGAGTGACGTCCAGCGCAACGGACAGTAGCCTTTCGTGTTCACCCAGACGCTCAACAATGTGCTTAGGGTTCCGCGCAGTGGCGACCACGGCATCACCTGCTTCAAGTGCTTTTTCGGCGATAAGCGCGCCAAATCCTCTGGATGCACCGGTAATAAACCAAACTTTCATAGACTTACCTCATCAGAAAAACTCGCCGTATTCACGAGATTGTGTGTAATGTACCTCCCGGCAATAATTGATTTAATACCAATAAAACTTGATGACCTTATGAAGAGAGCTCACAAATGAAAAAGGTCAGTAATAACGAACTGGCGTGGGTACTGGCGATTGCCACGCACCGTAATATGAGCCGCGCCGCCGTTGAACTGGGCGTAACGCCTTCGGCGCTCAGTCATTCGCTTCGCAGCATCGAAGAACGGTTAGGCGTCCGATTATTCAACCGGACGACGCGAAGCATCGCGCTGACTGATGCCGGACAAAGGCTGTGTGCAAGGCTTCAGCCTGCGTTTCGTGACATTGATGCCGCCCTCGAAGATCTTAGCCAATTCCGCGGCCAGCCCATGGGGACACTGCGCATTAACGCTGGCAGACCTGCGGCACAGCTCGTACTGCTGCCGCTTATTTCGACATTCATTGCCCGGTATCCGGACGTTAACGTGGAAATCGATGCCGATAATTCCCTGGTGGATGTAGTGTCAGACGGGTTTGATGCCGGCGTGAGATTTGGCGAGACGGTGGATGCGGATATGGTGGCAATCCCGCTTGGCCCCTTTATACGCCCGGCGGTCGTGGCAACCCCCGAGTTTTTTACCCGCTACCCCGTTCCCCGGCACCCAAAGGATCTGCGGGCGCTGCCGTGTATTCGTCTGCGTTTTTCAAGCGGTAGTCTTTACCGCTGGGAATTTGAAAAAGACGGGATCAAGATGGATAACGCGGTAGAAGGGCCGTTAACGCTCAACGACATGGGGCTGATTGCCGAGGCGGCGCTCTACGGCAGCGGCCTGGCCTATGTTTTTGAAGACCTGGTCACCGCCCCGCTGAATGAGGGGCGTCTTGTCAGGGTACTTGAGGACTGGTGCCCTTACTATCCGGGGCTGTACCTATACTATCCGAGCCGCCGCCAGCTCCCCATGCCGCTGAAAGCCTTTGTCGATTTTGTGCTCGCTCAGCCCCGGGTTTGATCAGGTTAAAAGCCCTACCAGTATAGCGGCCACGTGCTGCAGGGCCACATCCTGGCTTCGGCGTTTGTGCCAGGCCAGGTGCAGTGAAAATCCCGGCAGAGCGACAGGGGCGGGGAAGGCGACGAGCCCTTCAGTAAAAGGTATGACCCGGGAAGGCAGCAGGGCCAGCATATCCGATGCCGCCAGCAACTGCGGCACCATCTGGAAATTCGGTAATACCAGCCCGACGCGGCGGCGTAATCCCAACCTTGAGAGTTCCGCATCCACCGGAGTGACGCTTTCCCCTTTCCCGGAGGTGATAATGTGCGGCCAGGCGAGCCAGCGCTCAAGGCTAAACCCGGATGCGGCAGGATGTCCCTCACGCATCGCCACGACGTAGTGCTCGTCCATTAACAGTTCGCTGTGAATGTCCGCGGCAGGCTGAGGAAAGACCGAAATAGCGATATCCGTGGTGCCGTTAAGCAACGCTGTTTCAGCCCGTTCCGCGCCAGCCCAGCCCTGAACGATGGGGCCAATCCCCGGGGCCGACTGCTGAAGTTTTTGCATCAACGGCACCAGCACGAACAGCGCCGGGAAATCCGCCATGGTTATCCGCAGTTGCTGCTTAATTTGATGCAGGGGAATCACCGGCAGGTCGATAAGTTCAGTAATGCCGCCCAGCACGGATTTCAGCGGGGCACGAAGAGACTGAGCAAGGGGCGTCAGCCGCATGGTGCCTCTGCCACGCTCCAGCAGTTCGTCGTGAAAAAGATCGCGACAGCGGGCAAGGGCTGCAGAGGTGGCAGATTGCGACAGGCAAAGTCTGTCGGCGGCACGGGTGACGTGCGCCTCGTCAAGCAGGGCGTCCAGCACCACCAGAAGGTTGAGATCCAGCGTTCTTAAATTCATACGACAGATAATAGATTATCTTGATTATCTGTTGGAGTAATTTTCTGGGCCTCGCCATTATCGTCTCATCAACCCAAGGAGACGCCCCGTGAACAAAACCCTGATTTTACTTTTCCATCCGGATTTGTCCCGTTCCAGCGCCAATGCCGCGCTGGCGCAAGAAGTTGCAAAACTTGAACACGTTGAGGTGGTCGATGTCCAGGCGCTTTACCCTGACGGGCTCGACATTTACCGCGACGGCGAGCGCGAAGCGGCCCGGCTACTTGCCGCCGACCGCATTGTGCTGCAGTTCCCGATCCACTGGTACTCCATGCCAGCCATTATGCGCCAGTGGCAGGACGCGGTGCTGACCCGGATGTTCTACCTGCATTACGAGGAGGAGGGGCGAAAGTTGGAAGGAACGCCGCTGTATGTGGCGGTCACCGCCGGTAACGTGGAGGAAGCTTATCGTCCCGGAGGCCGTAATCTTTTTACCCTCGAATCTCTGTTAGCCCCCCTTCGGGCCACGGCAAATCGCTGCGGCCTGACCTGGCATACCCCGTTTGTGGTCTACACTGCCGATAAGCTCGACGCTGCGGGGCTGAAAACGAAGGCAGAAGCGTATGCGCAGGCGCTTACCCGGTGGCGTGAAAATAAATTTTGAATTTTTTAGCAATATTTCTCGCGCTGATTCGTCTACCTCATCACAAGTGATTAGCCGTGACTTTACTGAGGTAAACATAATGAGAGATTTTGATATGCACCGACATGAACACCGCCGCCGTGGATTCTGTGGCCACCGCATGGGTAAGCCGATTTTGCTCTGCGTGGCATTGTTTGTCGCACTCGGCCTGATCGTGATGACGCTGTGGAATGCGGTGCTGCCTGGCCTGCTGGGCGTGAAAGAGATTGGCTTCTGGCAGTCTTTAGGCCTGCTGGCGCTGTGCCGCATTCTTTTCGGTGGCCTGGGCTTCCGCCCGGGCATGTTTGGCAAAGCCCGTCGCCGCATGCACGAACGCTGGATGCAAATGACGCCGGAGCAGCGCGAAGAGTTTATGCAGCATCGCCGCGAGAAATTTGGCTTTGGTCACCGCGACCGCTGCGGCTGGCATTCCCGCTGGGATGAGAAAACGGATCCACGTCCTCAGCCTCAGCCGCCGGTGCAGCCAGTCCAGCCAGATGAAAACAGCGCTAAAAAACCGGACGCTGAGTGACGACGATGAAAGCCGGAATAGTGGGGGAATCTCTGCTGATGGCAGCGCTGGCCGGCTGCCGCACCCGACTGAAAGCGTTTATTCGCGGGAGAACCGCCGGGCGTGAAGACGCCGACGATATTCTGCAGGAAGTCAGCTATCAGCTTATGAAGGTTGAACAGCCGGTGGAGAACGTCGCCGCCTGGCTGTTCCGCGCCGCCCGAAATGAAATGACTGACCGGGCAAGGAAAAAACGCGAGCTGCCTTTGGCGAGCTGGTTTGGCGGAGATGAAGAGGACGATTACCCGGAAGATGAGCTGGCCGAAACGCTGTTCGGGATCCCGCAAACGCCGGAGGACGAGTACCTGAAGCAGCTGCTGTGGGAAGAGCTGGAGACGGCCCTGTCGGAGCTGCCTGCGCCGCAGCGTGAGGTGTTCATCAAAACCGAGCTGCACGACTATAGCGTGAAGGAACTGGCGGCAGAGAGCGGCGACACCGTGCAGGCGCTGCTCTCCCGCAAACACAAAGCCGTTCTGTATCTGCGCACCCGGCTGCGCAATGTGTATGACGACCTGGCTGGTCAGTAAGACAGCCCCCGGATCTGCCCAGGGAAGGGCGATCCGGTTTTTTTCATCTAGTGTAAGCGGGTCGGGCTATAGTTAACGTTCGGTATCGCACCTTCGATAAGGAGGCCAGCTTCCTGAAGGGCGAGCACCACGTTCATTTGCTGATTGTGGTTGGCTGGTGGCAAGATGAAGTCGACAAGGCTCAATGCCCACAGCTGACGAGGAGTATAGTCAGCTCCGGGATTGGCGAGCAAAATCTGCGCAGCCCGGATGGCATAATCCTTATTAGGTCCGTTCAATGCGCGAGAAGAAAGATATTCTCCGCAGGGTATGTCTTGAACCCAACCAAACTGACATAAAGCCAGAAATGCCGATTTAGGGCAGCCTTTTTCTTTACCTTTCACAGCATGAGACCATGCTTCAGTTGGCGGGTAATGCTGTTTAATAAGCTCAATAGCATTGAGCGTAATAACACCATAAACATTTTGATTAATTCTCATCTATTTTCTCCCGAATCGTAACTTATTCCCCCCAACGCTCCTTGATGTAATTCACCGCCTGCTGGGTTTGGGGCTGGTTAAGATAATTTTCCCGGAACAAAATGGTGCCGTTAATTTGCGGCACGGCGTCGTTCAAATCGAGCTGCTTTTTCAGCTCCGGCACGCCGCCGCTCACCGTCCAGTCAGGCTCATTCTTCGATGGCTCCCCGACTTTATACAGCGCAATCCCAATATAAAGACGCGTGTGAGTGGGCTTCACTACGTTAGCCCACCAGTTTGCCAGCACGTCGTAGCGGGCGGCACTGCGGGAGAAAGGCCAGTAGATCTGCGGGGCAATATAGTCCAGCAGGCCTTTTTGCACCCAGAGACGCGTGTCGGCATAGGACTCGTCATAGGCTGCTGCGCCGCGCGTTTCAGACCCGGCCGGATCGTGGGAGATATTGCGCCAGACGCCCGCCGGACTTACGCCAAACTCAACGCCGGGCTTAAGCTGTTTGATGGTGCGTGAGACTTGCTCGATAAGTTGCTCAGTATTGTGCCGCCGCCAGTCGGCTTTGGACGCGTAGCCCTGGCCGTAGGTTCTGTAAGTCTGGCTGTCGTTGAGCGTAGATCCCGGTGATTCGGTATAGAAGTAATCATCAAACTGCACGCCGTCGATGGCGTAGTTTGAAACAACTTCGGCGACGATGCTGGTTATCCAGTCGCGCACTTCCGGGATGCCGGGATCAAGCACGAAGCGGTCGCCGGACGTTTTTATCCAGTCGCGATGTAACACATAAACGCTGGCGGGCTGCAGAGAAAGCGTGCGGTTCAGGGCGGCAACTGTGCCTGGCGTGATGTTGGTAGAAACCCGGTAGGGGTTAAACCAGGCGTGTACCTTCATGCCGCGTTTATGCGCCTCATCGAGCATAAACTGCAGCGGATCGTAGCCAGGATCTTCGCCAATTTTTCCCGTCAGCATATCTGACCACGGCAAAATCTTCGAAGGCCACAGGGCGGTGGCGTCGGGTTTCACCTGGAAAAACACCGTATTGATGCCCAATGACTTCAGCTTATCCAGCTTGTCTTTTAACGCCTGCTGCTGCTGGCTGATGCGCAAGGCGGCGCTGCTGCCGTTAACGGATGAAACCGGTGGCCAGTCCAGACGGGAAACCGTTGCCAGCCAGACGCCACGCATCGGCTCATGATGTTGTGAAGGGGTCGTCACATTCGGCTTAGTGCCCGGCAAGGGCGTGACGAGAGAAACCGGCGGTTTAGAGGCGCAGCTCGCCAGAAGCAGCGCGGCGGCAAGTATCGCGCCAGGTTTTTTTCCCCTGGCGGCAGAGAAGAAGCGGCTTGAAGTGGCGATGATGTGCTCCAGATTTTGCCAGTCGGTGAACAACAAGCATTTTCATACTATTCGACATCAAGTCAATCTCTAACGCCGTGAAGTAAAGCCGATGCGGACTAACCTTGCTTGCGATCAAAATCCTTATTTATCATCACAATAAATGAAACACATTTCGTGTTTTATCATATTACGCTTGTGCATCATGCCTTTACTGACAGCCTAATCACCCGGTTGCTACTATTCCTGTAGAAATTGTTCATTTTTTATCTGCGTGCCAGCACGCCGTTATTTTATGCTGTGAGAGCAACAAGGTGACCCGTCATGAAGCCTAAAACGCTGTACGATAAAATTATCGATAGCCACGTCATCCGCCCTCTGGACGATCAGGGCAATGTCCTGCTGTATATCGACCGTTCCATCCTCAACGAATACACCAGCCCGCAGGCATTTAGCGGCCTGCGTGACGCCAACCGCAAGGTCTGGCAGCCAAACAGTATCCTGCTCAACGTGGACCACGTTAACCCGACCCGGCCAGAGCGTACGCCAGAAATGACCGATCCGGGCGGCGAGCTGCAGGTTCGCTACTTTGAGTCCAACAGCCGTGATTTTGGCCTTGAGCTGTTCGACGTAATGGATCCACGCCAGGGTATTGAACACGTCGTCGCCCATGAACAGGGGATCGTGCTGCCGGGCATGGTGATTGCCGCAGGGGATAGCCATACCACCACTTACGGCGCGTTTGGCGCGTTTGGATTCGGCATCGGTACCTCTGAAATTGAGCATATGCTGGCGACGCAGACGTTAGCTTATAAAAAGCTAAAAACGCTGCGCGTGACGGTCAACGGTGAGCTGCCGTTTGCCGCGACGGCAAAAGATATTGTCATGCTGCTGATCGCTGAAATTGGTGCCGACGGCGCGACCGGTTTTGCTATCGAGTTCTGCGGCAGCGCCATTGATGCGCTTAGCGTGGAAGGGCGGATGACCATCTGTAATATGGCGGTCGAAGCCGGAGCACGGGGTGCTTTTATGGCACCTGATGAAAAAGTTTATGCCTACATCAAACCGGCACCGCGTGTACCCAAAGGCGAGATGTGGGAACAGGCGCTGAAATACTGGCGAACGCTCTACAGCGATGCTGACGCGGTGTTTGATAAAGAAGTTGTGCTCGACTGCGCCAACTTAACGCCTCGTGTGACGTGGGGTACCAGCCCGGACCAGGGCGGGGGCATCACTGAATATGTGCCCGATCCTGCCAGTGAGTCTAATGCGGCCAAACGTCGTGATATTGAAAATGCGCTGAGATACATGGGACTCACGCCGGGCACGCCGCTGAGCCAGATTCCAATTACCCATGCGTTTATTGGCTCCTGCACCAACGGGCGAATTGAAGATCTCAGGGCGGTTGCCGAGGTGCTGCGAGACAGAAAAATTGCGCCGGGCGTGAGGGGAATTATTGTGCCGGGCTCAACGCAGGTTCGCGCCCGTGCCGAGCAAGAAGGTTTAGCTCAGATCTTTATCGACGCCGGGTTTGAATGGCGGCAGTCAGGCTGCTCCATGTGCCTGGCGATGAACGAAGATGTGCTGCAGCCGGGTGACCGCTGCGCCTCCAGTACCAACCGTAATTTCGCTGGCCGCCAGGGGGCCGGGGCCAGAACGCATTTAATGAGTCCAGCCATGGTCGCGGCGGCGGCAGTGGCTGGTCATCTCACCGATGTCCGTCCGTATTTACAGCAGGGGGAGGCGTAAATGGAACCCTTTAACCACGTCACCGGCGTGGCTGCGCCGATGATGGCAGCCAACATTGATACCGATGTGATTATGCCGAAGCAGTTTTTGAAAGGTATCGATCGTAACAATCTGGACCGAGGCGTTTTCTTCGACCAGCGTTTTCTGACCGACGGCTCACCGAATCCTGAGTTTATCCTCAACAAGCCCGCATGGCGGGACGCGCAGTTTCTTATCGTCGGCCCTAACTTTGGCTGCGGCTCCAGCCGTGAACATGCGGTTTGGGGGTTACGTCAACTTGGCATACGGGCGCTGATCGGTACCAGCTTCGCCGGGATATTCAACGACAACTGCCAGCGTAACGGCGTGCTGACCCTGACGCTGCCAGCGGAGGATATCGAGCGGCTGGCGCAGGCGGCAAACAATCCTGAAGCTAACCGCATTACTGTCGATCTCGCCAGGCAGCAGATTGGCGTGGAGGGCAAAGATATTGCCTTTACGGTCGATGAGCTGAAAAAGCATATGCTGCTGGAGGGTCACGATGCCATCAGCTACACGCTGCAGTTTCAGCAGGAGATTCGCGAGTTTGAACAGCGCCATTTTGCTGCGCATCCGTGGCTACTGACTCAGGATTAATTTTCAATGATGAAAGAGAACGCTGAATTTATTTGCGACAGGGGCGAATCGCCCTTTATCCCGGGTTTCCAGCTCATGGACGTGGCGCTGGAAAACGGGATTACCCTGCGCGCCGCCGTGGGAGGACAGGGTGAACCGTTAGTTTTACTGCATGGCCACCCGCAAAACCACGTGACCTGGCGTAAAATCGCGCCGGTTCTGGCACAGCATTTCACCGTCATCATGCCGGACATCCGCGGCTATGGCGACAGCGCGAAGCCCGCCAGCGATGAAGTTCACCGCCGCTATTCCAAACGAGAGATGGCGAAAGATATTGTCCTGCTGGTGGCGCGGCTCGGTTTCCAGGACGGTTTTGCTTTTATGGGGCACGATCGCGGGGCGCGTGTCGGGCATCGCCTGGCACTGGATTACCCGGCGCAGGTTAAGCGCAGCATTTTTATTGATATCGCCCCGACGGCAACCATGTATGCGCTGACGGACAAAACTTTTGCTACCCGCTATTTCTGGTGGTTTTTCCTGATCCAGCCTTCGCCTGTGCCGGAAAAAATGATCGCCGCAGATCCGGCGTTTTTCCTGCGTAAACATATTGATGGCCAGCTTAAAACCCCAGGCGCGACGGAACCTGCAGCGTTTGCCGAGTACCTGCGCTGTTACCAGAATCCCGATACGCTGCGGGCCATCTGCGAAGATTACCGCGCCTCGGCCACTATCGACCTTGAGGATGATGAAGCCGACAAGCATCTGCGTATTACCAGCCCTTTGCTGGTGTTATGGGGGGAGAAAGGCACCGTGGGCCAGCTGTATGATGTCCCCGCGACCTGGCAGGAAAAAGCGCTGGACGTTCGTGGGCGAGCCATGCCCTGCGGGCACAGTCCGCAAGAGGAGTGTCCTGATGTGCTGTTGAGCGCTATTATGCCTTTCTTAACCTGACGCAGAAAATGGCATACCGATGAGCCCCAACGAAACCCCACGCGCCGCCTGGCCGCTTGTTGAAGATTTGAATGTTTTTGTCACCGTGGTGCGCAAAGAAAGCTTTGCCAACGCGGCGGCGGAGCTGGGGCTGTCTCCGTCTTATGTCAGCAAACGCATCGCGCTGCTGGAAAAAAGCCTGGGGATGCGGCTGTTCCACCGCAGTGCCCGCGCGATTCATTTAACGGCCGACGGCCATAAGGCGCTGAGCGGTGCGCTTTCGGTGCTGGAGAGCATGGGCGATTTTGTCTCAGGGCTTGCCGCCTGGCGGGACACGCTGGAAGGCAATATTCAGATGAGCTGCTCGTTTGGTTTTGGCTCAACGTATATGCCGGATGCACTTTCGGCGCTGGCGGAGCGCTATCCGGCGCTAAATATCAAGCTAACGCTGACGGACAGAGTCGTTGATTTGCCAGAAGAGGGCGTCGATATAGAAATTCGCGTGGGTGACGATATCAAAGACCTGTATATCACCCGGCAGCTCTCCACCAACAACCGCATACTCTGCGCCGCCCCGGATTACCTGGTAAAACACGGGATGCCAGAAAACATAGCCGATCTTAAAGCCCATAAATGCCTTGTCATTCAGGAGCGTAGCGCGCAGTTCGGTGTGTGGCCGTTAACCAACGGCGAGGAGAGCGTACAGGTTCACGTCAGCAGCCAGCTTTCCTCCAACAACGGCAGCGTGGCATTAAGCTGGGCGCTGAAGGGGCACGGCATTATTTTGCGTTCCCAATGGGAAGTGCAGCGCTATATTGCCCGCGGTGAGCTGGTGCAGATTTTGCCCGACTGGCACCAGCCCGCCAATATTTGGGCGGTTTATTCCAACCGCACCAGCGGCTCGGCGAAGTTAAAGGTCTGCATTGATTTTCTGATGGATTATTTTCAGCGTTTCCCGCCGGTGGCAGGACATTAAAATAGTGAACCATGGAAAAGCCGTGGCCTTCCCATGGAAAATCAACCTCAGTGATTACGCGATCTCAATGCCGGAATACTGCGCGCAAGCGGCAAATAAACGCTGTTGAAGAACGGAATCGGAGGCGTCTTTAACCGCGTTGCTTGCCTTTTGATGATAAAAATACCCGCCGGTTGGCGCTTTATCGAGCGAAGGATCTGCGGCCAGCCACACCTGAGTGTCTGGGCCGAGTTCCAGCGCATCCGTCGCCTCCACGCCCCCCATCCTGGTGGGGACCCAGCCGGGGTCCACGCAGTTAGAGCGCACCTCAGGCCAAAGGCGGGCAATAGCAAATGTCAGTAGCGTAATGTGTAGCTTCGAATCGGAATAAGCCTGCGGCCCGTCCCAGCGCCGATTTTCCCACGCCAGATCCTGCAGCGTGGCGTCTCCTTCGGCGTGCAACGACGAACTCAAATAGACCAGGCGTTTGGGGCGTTGAATCAGCGTCGTCAGGATATACGGGGCCAGGGTATTCACGGCAAACACCTGCGGTAAACCATCGACGGTCATCAGGCGTTCTTTCTCCTGATAGCCGACGGCGGCATTATGAATAATCGCGTCAAAGTGGCCCGAAGCATTGACCGCTTCCGCCAGGGCTTTAGTCTCGGCAATGCTCGACAAATCAGCCGCAAAAGCTGCCTCTGCACCGGGTGTCTTTTTGAGAGCCTCGGCCACGCGCGTTTTATTTCGCGCATGCAACACCACCTGATGCCCCTGGGCGACTAAACGCTGAGCGGCCATTTTCCCCAGACCACCGGCCGAGCCAGTAATAAAAATCCTTGCCATTGCAAACCTCCAGGAATGAAAGATGAATGCGTACTGAGGGTATAGATTTCTGTAAAATAAAACATATTCACTCAGGCGTGTGTCCGATTATGCTTTATGGATAAACGTAGCCCTCCGTTGCTCACCGGTAAGGATGCAGAAATAATGAAAAGAAGCGGGATCGCGGCTCGGGTTTCTGCCGGCTTCAAACAAGGGGCAATCCTGACAGGGATCTTTATGCTGGTGGGCTGTGCCCGCTCCGATGCACTGTGGGGCGTGGTCGATAAGGTTTGCATGACTAACTATCAGCATACGAGCAACCCGGCGCCGTGCCAGCAGATCTATATGCCTGAAGGGCAGGCCCAGGGTTTTAGCGTTATCCAGAACCCGCGCTACCTCTACCATTTTATTCTTGTCCCCACAGCAAAGATGACCGGCATCGAAAGCCCGGCGCTGGCAGCAGCGGGGCGCACGGACTATTTCGGCTATGCCTGGCTTATGCGTCGTCTTTTAGACTGGCAGTATGGCGGCCCAATTCCCGACGATAAACTTGGCCTGGCGCTTAACTCGGCTTATGGCCGCAGCCAAAACCAGCTTCATATTCATCTGACCTGTCTGCGGGAAGACGTCAGGCGTCAGATGCTGGCAGAACGTCCCTTTATCACGGAAGAATGGCGCCCCTTGCCCGATAAACTCCTGCGTTACACCTGGTATGCGAGACGGGTGATGCAGCCGACGGTGATGGGAATTGACCCTGTTCACAGCGTCGCCAGCTATTTTCATTTATCGCCGGAACAGCTGGCAGAGTGGGGCGTGGCCGTCATTCCAACCGCTTATGGCGATCAAAAAGGGTTCATTTTGCTCACCACGAAGCGAGGTTGGGATCGCAATAATCGGGCCTCGGTGGAGGCGCTATTGGATAAAGAGTGTGCGATCTTGTCACCCGAAGCGCCCCTTTAAAGAAAACCACATACGAATTTGACGAAATTAGCGGCATCATACTTTTACACATAGGTTATGTCTCAGGGCTGATGCTGTTTTTTAAACGCTGACGTGAACCGACTCAGAACCACAGCGAGTATGTGTTTTATTGAGATTTTTTCTGTCCCAACATTACATTCGTTTTCTTCTTCAGCATATTATCTTCATTGAGATGAATATTATTAGTGAATAAGTGTGTATGCCAGGATTCTCACCGTATATTCAAAGTCATATGATTTAAATAAGAAGGCGCATTATTAAATCGCCGAGATCAGTGATACATAATATACCATGCCTTATCAAAGGTAATTAATTTTACACTTGGTTTTCAGTGAAATTTAAGCATGGCTTAAATTGGATTCTCAATGTTATTATTTGAATTTATTATAAAAATAAATATCCCTCATTAATATTTTTACTGTGCTATACGTTTATAGTCCTTGTGGTGATTAAAAAACAAACGCCAAAAGGAAGGTTAAAAAGTTAAATGCTTTTAGTAATCATTGAAATAACTCTATGAGGTTATGAAAGATATGAATACTTTAATTTCTTCGACTACACACAGTCTTCCTATTGGCAGCGTGATCGCTTACGGCGGTGATTTATCGACCAGCGCAAAGATCGATGCTTTAAATCAACTAGGCTGGTACCTCTGCGACGGTAAATCTTTAGATACCACTCAGTTCGCCGATTTATTCTCGGCGATTGGCACGAGCAATGGGGGAGGTGGCAATAATTTTAATTTGCCCGATCTGCGCAATCGTTTCCTGAGGGGCACCTCTGACAGCACGCAAGGAGTAGATCCCGATGCGGCTAACCGGGTAGCAGCGGCTACCGGCGGGGCAACTGGCAACAATACCGGTTCATTAGAAAAAACCGCGACAGCACTGCCTGCTAATCAATGGGTACTGCAACATGCCGGGCTGCACACGCATACCTGCCAGCATCTTACTTCAGATATGCATATGGCCTGGGATGGTTCAACCTATTCCATGGCCAGATGGAGTGGCAATGCGACATTACAAAACGCCGGAGCGCACAGCCATACGGTTTCAGGTTTTGACAACGCGACACAGCCAATCAATATTGCCCTGTATTACATTATTAAAGTCAGCGAATCCTCGTCCACCTCCGGCATCATTCCAGCGGGCGCAGTTGTCGGTTTCGCTGGCACTTTAAATACGCTGCCGACCGGCTGGTTGAAATGCAACGGTGCAGCGTACAGTATCAATACCTACGGCAACCTGATGAGCACCATTTTCTATAACTATGGCGGGGACGGCGTTGCGGTATTCAATGTGCCCGATTTCAGAGGCTATTTCTTACGAGGCACCAGTCACGTCACCGGCAGAGATCCCGATGCAGTAAACAGACACGCATTAAATACCGGCGGTAATACCGGTGACGCCATTGGTTCTGCACAATATTATGCAACAGGCGCATCCATAAAAGGCATAGTCATCGATAACGCGGGTGCCCATGCACACAACATCACCTTGATTCCAAACCAGTACCACAATGCCGCCTATGGGGCATCAGGCCCTTTGGCTTACAATTGTATGGAATGGACAGATGCTTATACAACCTCTTCCCAAAGTGGCGATCATAACCATTCGCTTATCGGCGGGGACAAAGAGACACGGCCAGAGAATATCTACGCCAACTTCCTCATTGCCAATGACAATATTGAGTTGGCCGCGCCTCCAGTGGGATCGATTATGAGCTTTGGCGGTGATATTACCGATCCTGGGGTAACCGCCCAGCTCATGGCCGACGGCTGGCTACCCTGTGATGGCAGCGCCCTGCGCATTGCTTCTTTCCAGGCGCTTTACAGCGTTATCGGAAGCCAGTTTGGTGAAGCTCCACTGAAATTCAAGGTACCCGATTTGCGGGGCTATTTTGTGATTGGGGCAGGAAGCATCGCGGTGGGAACGACCACCAACGTGTCTCTAACAGGGGCTCCGGTCACGCCGTTCATCACCTCAACCGACGGCGACCATAATCATACGATGTATAACGTCCCGACCGATACGCATACCATCGATGTCGTGATGGGGGTAGAGTTGGCGCAGAATAATACCACTGCATCCCCAACCTCTACTGACGGTATCCACACTCACACCATCAGCGGGGGGGATAAAGAATCCCGACCGACCAACGTGAACGTCGATTACATCATTCGGTTCCAGTGAACAACTGGCGTTTTTGGGGCGAGGATAACTTTGGCATATTCCCGTCGCGTAATAATGGTCAACTGGTTTCTGACAGTTGATGGCTGGCATGCGAAGTCATCATTCTTCTGAACTAGCATTCCCAGAACCACCTGGACATACGGGTGGTTCTGCCCAACGCCCACAAGAAGTCGTATTAGCATGGTGATGCAGTAAAGGAGGGTAAATGCTCTTTCGGCATCCCTTAGACAATGTAACCTCTATCGGGTAAACAGGTGGGTGCCAACGGACAAGCATCCGGTAAGTGCAAAAATAGATGAATATACCATCAGGATAATTAACGATTTCATAGTCTCTCTGGCACTTAAAAAAGGGATACGCAGCCGCTTAGCGCAGCTATAGAACATAATACAAATACCCAACACATCAATTTTCGATACATCAGCACGTTTCCCACCTCATATGAATTTTTCTTAGCATGTCAGAGACACATCAAGAAACAGTCAATGAATAATGGAGCAATAGTCAAGGCACCATGCACAATGGGAGAGAATCACATGCCATCCTGGCCAGGCAATATAACGCCGTTCTTAGTTGGAAAGCCTGACAAGAAGCTTATGTCCAGTAAATAAAGGTAAGCATAAACAATGCAATAATCAGTAAAACACTTAAATATACCCATGGGTATAAACTGTTATTAGATTGCATATTGTTATTTACATTAATTATATTCACGGGTTTTTTCGGTGCTTTCTCTGCCGGTACCTCGTTCCTCTTCAGTGGAGACTCAAGCATTTTTCCTTCAATACCCGCGATTGGTTTTCCTTTTTTTTCAATACTAATGTCAACGGTTTCAGGCACACACCACCCACGCCGTGTCAGAGTTTCAATAATATTTTTATCACCTCCCACACAGGTCAATGCCTTTCTTATAATCGAAATATTCTGATAGATCGTATTATTGGAAACAATTGTTTTGTTCTTTCCCCAAACTAACGTGTGAAACTGTTTAATGGTGATAACCTGGCCATGTTGTGACAGCAATAGGTGTAGGCAACGTGCTGTTGATGCCGGCAGAGTAACAAAATTTTTTGGGGCGCTTAACGATGAAAGCGTGTGGTTGCCAGGATCAAATTTTACCTGATGATTGACTAAAATAACTTCAGACATTCCATCTCCTCTAGAAAATTCAATCTCTTTAAGTTTTACTTTTTTTAAGACCTCGTTATCAACATGTAACCAAGAGGCAATCTTGTAGTTAATAACTCATGATTATCATTACGTTATATATTAACTGATATCATTATAAACACACATAACCTTAACAAAATTTAATAAATATAAAGTCTGCCACGCTAAGATAGAAAATTCCACCGCTCTCTCGTAAGATAATTCTCAGGCAAAAAAATCATGAAGAGAAAACGAATGAAGATACAAGTTAAAGTAAGTGGATTAACTTAGGTGTTCCCATAATCATTCCGCCTACATGTAATAAAAACACCAATCATCGGCATTCAAGTTACATGTAAAATTAATTTACAGATTAATAAGAGCATTACAATGCATAGAGTTTGTGTAATATCAGATGATTTTTACTATCTCGTGGGGCTAGAGGAAATCACATTCAATGGCGTTGACACAGTTTTCTTTACAGATATTAAAACATGCTTGAGAGAAATTCTGGGCAGAGCGTACACGCTTTACATAATATCCATTCGATCTTTAGCTATGAGCAGAGAACTTGTATGTTGGATGTCAGAAAAAAAACCAGCTATAACGCTCGTATATGATATTCCAGTGGAAAAGCTTTATTCTCACTCTCGTTGTCTGTCCAAACGAGATAGCATAGAAAGCATTAATCGTTTTTTGTCTGATAGCGCGCAGGGGAGGAAAAAAGAAAAGAACAACATCACACTGAGGCAAATGATAATTGTCAAGCGGTTAACATCCGGGGATACAGAAAAATCAATTGCACGAGAAGAAAATCGATCCATAAAAACCGTGTCTGCCATAAAGAATCGTATTTTGGTAAAAATAGGTCTAAAGTCGATGAATGATTTATCGCTATTGATTGTTGATATAATTATTTGCTCTACAGGCTTTAAAAAAAATCATGTGATCAAAACAATCCAACAAAATGAGAATTTTACCAGCGATTTTGATATGGAGCCTTCGATTTACATCGCGAAATTGCCGGAGAGCTACAAACAGTAACATTCATAGGTCATAGGGTGCTCCCGTTATATACAGTCGGGATGGCTGCACCAGAGAGAGTACTGCGATTAGAAAAAATAGGACAGAAGTTATTGTGGCTGCAAAGGCTTTGGCATTCATGTTTTTAACGGTAACGCCGGGAAGTGACAAAACTTGTTTTGGTGCTGGTCGGGGTTGGCCAAGCCGCGCAGTAATTGATATAGATTTGGGACTAATCCGGCGAGACAGCTTCACCAGAGCCGTTCTGATGGACCGTGACCTGATGGCTGGGTTTTCCTGTACCATAATGCTGGATTCTCTCTAACGTCTTAATGGTGCGCATAATGTATATTATGTTAAATTAAATTCATTGCTCATTTAGTTCATAACCGGCCACAGACCACGATTAATCATACACTTACCTATCCCCCATCTTCTACTTACCGGACGTTATGCTTCCCGCTTCTGATCTGTCGTCAGTACTTTCGACCCAAAGCCACCTGTAGTGCCTCTTTATCCAGCATGGCTTCGGCGAGTAGCTTCTTGAGGCGGACGTTCTCTTTAATGAACAAATCTAATAAACCCTAGCTGATTATCCCATCTAATCGAATAAATCAGTTTGCGTTATGCTTTTCCAACACAACAGCTGAAGGATTACGTCATGCAAACGGTAAAACTGAACAACGGGATTGAAATGCCCCTGGTTGGCTTTGGTGTGTTTCAGATGTCTGATGCCGCTGAATGCGAAAGAGCCGTTATTGATGCTATCGATACGGGATACCGCCTGATCGATACCGCCGCGTCATTAAAGAGGTATTCATTCAATGCAAAAACGTTATCTGGGTCAATCCCGACTCGAAGTCTCCGCACTTGGGCTTGGTTGCATGGGCTTAAGCCACGGCTACGGCCCGGCGACCGATACCCGACAGGCTATCGAGCTCATTCGCGCTGCGGTTGAACGTGGCGTCACCTTCTTCGATACCGCTGAAGTGTATGGCCCTTTCCTTAATGAAGAGGTTGTCGGTGAAGCCTTAAAACCGTTTCGTGACCGCGTGGTTATCGCCACCAAGTTTGGTTTTAGTTTTGGCGAAGACAACAAGCAACAGATTTTAAACAGCCGACCGGAGCATATCCGTGAAGCTGTGGAAGGATCGTTACGCCGTCTCAAGACTGATGTTATTGATCTGCTATATCAGCATCGTGTCGATCCGGATGTCCCAATTGAAGATGTTGCAGGTACCGTAAAAGACCTGATCGCTGAAGGCAAAGTTAAACATTTCGGCCTGTCCGAAGCCGGTGCGCAAACCATTCGTCGTGCACATGCCGTACAACCTGTCACTGCCCTGCAAAGCGAATACTCAATGTGGTGGCGCGAGCCTGAGCAGGAGATCCTGCCATTACTGGAAGAACTGGGCATTGGTTTCGTTCCCTTCAGCCCATTAGGCAAAGGCTTCCTGACGGGATCAATTAAGCCAGGAATCACTTTTGCTAAGGATGATTACCGCAGCACCGTGCCGCGTTTCGCCGGGCAGGCGATTGAAGCCAATGAAAAGCTGGTCTTATTGCTGGGTGAGCTGGCGGCAGAGAAAGGCGTGACGTCCGCGCAAATCGCGCTGGCATGGCTGCTGGCACAAAAGTCGTGGATTGTTCCTATCCCTGGTACCACCAAACTGCACCGACTGGAGGAAAACCTGGGGGCTGCCGACATCATTCTTTCGCAGGATGACTTACGTCAGATAACGCAGGCGCTTGAAACCATTACAATCGTCGGCGAACGATACTCCCCTGAACATCAGGCTCGAGTGGGCCGTTAATACCCGGACGGGGCCGCTGGAATTGGCGGACCCGTTATTCCTGGTAGCGAAGTGCATCAATCATCAGCGCAAAAGCGGGCGGATGCTGCTTACGGCTCGGGTAGTAGAGGTAATATCCGGGGAAAGATGGACACCAGTCCTGCAGAACCTGAATAAGCTCTCCTGCCTTTATATACTCCTGCACTCTGTCTTCAGGTATACAGGCGATACCAAAACCGGATAACGCGGCATCAATTCGTTCCGCCTGCAGATTAAAGGTTACCTGCCCTTCTACTCTGACCCGTAACGGTTTCCCTTCCTTCTCAAACTCCCAGTGGTAAAGCCCACCGGCTGTCGGCAGGCGCATATTGATGCACCGATGATTTTGTAGCTCGTGCGGCGTTTCAGGTGCAGGATTTTCAGCGAAATAAGACGGCGCCCCTACCACAGCCATTCTCATATCCGGCCCAATTCTTACCGCAATCATGTCCTTATCCACGCTTTCGCCCAGGCGTATCCCGGCATCAAAACGCCCCTCAACAATATTGACAAAGCCGTTATCAACCACCAGTTCGAGATTAATTTCTGGATATTCCCTGAGGAAGGGTTTTAGCTTCGGCCATACCACACTTCGCGCGGCATGCTCCCCGGCAGATAAACGGAGACACAATTATTTTAGCCCTGTTAGTGACATTAATGATAATTGATATTCTACCTGGGTCGCCGTAAATATAGTCGTCCGGGTGATAATGTCGTGTTTGGGTATGACCCGGGGGCTACATTAAATAACGAAGATCTGTGTGGGTGCCCAGGCGTATTATCTGGATTACTTCCTGACCTTTTCACCGATTGCAACAGTTAAAAATCCTACTTATAGTGCAAAATATCGCTGCTGAGTTATTTGGAGTACAGCATGCATACTCTTGGATTTGTGGTTATGGAAGGATTCCAGTCGATGGCGCTGGCTGCCCTGCCGGTTTTTGAAACTGCTAATAAAGTCAACAAAGCACCCTTTTATGACACGAGTGTGCTATCCCTGCATGGTGGCCCTGTGACATCATCCGGTGGACTAGCGGTAATGTCTTCTCCGTTTGATGATCGCCATTTCGACACCATCATTGTGTCGGGAGGCGAATCTATTATCGACGGCTCTCCGCCAGGAGTGCTCAATTTTATTCGCGCCAGTGCGACGGTTTCCCGGAGAGTCGCGTCCATTTGCTCCGGGGCTTTTGTGCTGGCACAGGCTGGCCTGTTAGAAAACAGGCGCGCAACTACACACTGGGCCTATGCCAGAGGGCTACAGGCACGGTTTCCGCAAATTGATGTGGATGAGGATCGTATCTATACCATGGACGGCAATATCTGGACGTCAGCTGGAATGACGGCGGGTATAGATCTCGGTTTGGCAATGGTTGAGCGTGATTTGGGAGCCGAGATTGTGCACCGTGTTGCTCAGGCGTTGGTGGTTTACCATCGCCGGGCTGGCGGCCAGTCTCAGCACTCAACGCTACTGGAGCTGGAATCCAAATCTGACCGTATTCAGACCGTGCTTACCTACGTGCGTCAAAATCTCGCCGCCCGGCTGAACGTGGAAGAACTGGCGGAAGTGGCCCATCTCAGTCCACGCCAGTTCAGCCGCGCGTTTAAAGCCGAAACCGGTCAGTCGCCCGCACAAGCAGTGGAAAACCTGAGGCTCGAAGCGGCTCGTTTTCTGATGGAACAAGGGCGACACACCATTGAGCAAATTGCCGACCAGACAGGGTTTATCGATCGGCGCAGGATGCGCGAAGCTTTTTTGCGTAATTTCGGCCTGCCACCACAAACCATCCGCCGTAACGCCCGCTAGCGACCTGTGCGCTGGCGCCACCTTAATGTCCTAAAAACGTAGTTTTTACGTCATTTCAGCCATTGCCCATTAGCATTATCTTCTCTCCTACATCGCTGATGCAGCCGCCAGCCTGGCTGCACCCTTCCCTGTCAATGCGTAGCTGCGGAGAACTGTATGACTATTCTGAAATCGCAAAAAATAAACCTGCTTCGTAAAGGTATCGCTTCAGCGATCCTCCTGGCATCGTTCGCGGCATCCGGCACGGCGCAGGCGAGTGAACGAGGTAAAGTGCTGGTAATACTGTCGAGCGAGCAAACCGTGGCGCTTCGCGACGGTAAAACCTATCACGCAGGTTATTACCTTGATGAGCTGGAGATCCCGCTGCGTAAAATTATCGAAGCAGGATACACGCCCGTTTTTGCTAACCCGAAAGGCAATCCTGTCACGTTCGATAAGGCTTCCAACGATAAAATTTTCTATGATGGCAGCGATAAAAAACGCGCCGAAGCGGTGAGCTATCTTGAGGGCGTGGACGCTCTCAAGCATCCTCAGACATTTAAAAACATTCTCAAAGGCGGTACTAAGACGTTTGTCGGGGTATTTATCCCCGGAGGCTGGTCACCGATGCAGGACCTGACCACTGATAAAGATCTTGGAAAAATCTTGACCGGTTTCCACCAACAGGGAAAACCGACAGGCGTAATTTGCCACGGGCCGGCGGCGTTGATTTCCACATTGCCCGACGCGGCCGCTTTCACTCAGGCGCTGGCGGCAGGAAAACCCGAGCTTGCAGGCTCCCTCGCTAAAAACTGGCCCTATGCCGGTTACCGCCTGACGGTTTTTTCTCGTTCGGAAGAAAGCGCTGTTGAAGGAGCCCAGGCCCAGTTAGGTGGCAACGTGTCGTACTATGCCGCTGATGGCCTGGCGCAGGCTGGCGCACATGTTGATCGCCTCGGGCTATGGGCCGTTAATGTGGTAGAAGACCGTGAAGTCGTCAGCGGCCAGCAACCCTTTTCTTCTGATGCCTTTGGAAATGCATTTGTAGCAAAACTGAAAAACTCGCTATAAAGCGTTGTATCTCGGATGTTTTAATCATTACAGATTTATACCTGTTATTTTTATAACAGGTCATTATGAAATTATTAGATCTCACTCTCGCTCGGGAAAATATTTTTTAAAATAGTTAACACCTGAATAAAAGAGAATATTAATGAAAATTACATCAATGTCAGTATCACGTCGTAACTTACTATTTATTGGTACGGCGATGGCATTTGGGGGCGTATCATCATCCTTCACTCAGCGAGCCCAGGCGCTCACTCAGGAACACAATACATCGACGATCAAAGCGCTGGTTTTTGATGTCATAGGAACGTGCACCGACCATTGGGGTACAATTGTTCATGAGGGACAAATAATCAATCGAACAAAAGGGATTAATTTGGACTGGGGAGCAATTGCTAACAGTTGGCATGGTCTATATCCTTCAGGATTCGCAGAAATCTACAACGAAAAACGTCCATGGCAAAGTCTGTCTTCACTTCGCCGTGAGGCGCTTGATAATATCATGCGAGGTCATGGCTTTAGTGAACGAGAGTTAGCGAGCATTAATTCTGTTTGGCAACGATTAGAATTATGGCCCGACACCTTATCTGGACTAAATCGTTTGAAGCAGAGATTTACTCTTGCAACATTGTCCAATGCGGATATGGCAGATATGGTAAAACTGGCAAAATTACGTCACTTGCCCTGGGATTTAATTATGACGTCAGAATTAGCGCACACAGTAAAGCCCAGCCCAAAAGTGTATCAACTTGCTCCCCAGTATCTGGGATTAAAGCCTGAGGAAATCTTAATGGTCGCCTGCCATAAACAGGATCTTAACGGTGCTAAAGCACAAGGCATGCGTACAGCATTTATATCCCGGCCATTAGAATCAGGCCCAAATGGAAATGTTGATGCAAAGCCTGAACCTACGCAATTTGATATAAATGCTTCAAGTTTTAATCAACTTGCCGATCTATTAACCTGATAGTATCAATATATATTGTGGAATAATTAAAAGTTAAAGGTCAGGATAGTACCGCAGAAGGATTCAGGTAAGGTATGCCGGTAGTCGCCACGCCAACCATTTCGTTCCCGTTATATTATAAATCACAAATTATTATTCCAATATCAGGGGGCAGCGATTTTACTGTAGTCAAAGGATATAATTTATGTAGGGGGATCCTGACTAAATTAAACATTGCCAACAAGCACTTATCACTCTATTATTTTGAAAATAATTAAATGATTGGATCGCATTATCAGCCGTAAATAAACTCACAGGATTATATTATGAAGGATGTTCTTATTGTTGATGACCATCCGGTTGTTCGCATGGCGGTCAGGCTGCTGCTTGAAAAAGACAACATGGTAGTTTGCGCAGAGACGGACGACGGTCTGGAGGCGCTGGCGCTCACCAGAAAACACTCGCCTGAGCTGATTATTCTGGATATCGATATGCCCTCCCTGAATGGGATAGATCTCGTCTTACGCCTTCGCAATAACGGCTTCACGGGCGGGATTCTGGTATTAAGCGGCAAAGATCTCGAACATTATGTGAAGCGCTGCGTCAATGCCGGTGCCGACGGTTTTATCAGTAAACGCAATAATCTGACGGAGCTGCAGGACGCGGTGCGCGCCATTAAAGGTGGGTATGGCTTTTTCCCGCTCAATCGTGGACGCCAGGGCTCGGCCAGCGGGGAACTTAGCGATCAGCAAAAAATGTCCAGCCTCTCTACCCGGGAGCTGCAGGTATTAACTTTACTGGCCCGCGGTATGAAGGTGGTTGATATTTCGAAGGTGATGAATATCAGCGATAAAACAGTCAGCACCTATAAGAGCCGGGTATTAGAAAAGCTGGAATTAGAAAACATGATTGAACTCTACGAATTTACCCAGCGGAATAATATCGACTAATACCCTCATGCCCCGTTTACTCGTTTTATTTGCGCTGTTTCTCGGCCTTAACTTTGCCGGTCTCCGGGCCGAGACGGCATCCCCCATGCGCCTGCACAGCAGGGAACCCTGGACGGCGTTAACCTTCTCTCTCGCAGACAGCGACTGGCGTTGGCTCGGGGAAAAAAGAGAGTTAAAGGTAGGTGTCTATGGGCCAGAGAACCCGCCTTTTGACCTTGTGGTGGATAACGACACGCTGGAAGGCCTTTCCAGCGATTATACCGCGCTGATCCTCCAGTCTCTTGGTCTGCGTTTCCAGATTGTCTATTACGCCGACAGAGCGCACGCGCTAAACGCCCTGTCCAACGGCGAAAGCGATTTGCTCATCGATGACGGAGGCGGTCAGCGCCAGCCGGACCACGCTCTATTACAAAGCCGCCAGTTTGTGGCCGATCATCCAGTGCTGGTATCCCGGGAAACGTCGATGTCGGATCTTGATCCCCTGCCCGCCGGAAGCAAAATAGCCATGGCCGATGGCTATCTGAGCGACAGCTGGGTTGAAGCCAACTATCCGGGAATCCGCATCATGCGTTTTCCCTCGGCCCAAAGCGCGCTGGCCTCAGTCGCCTTTGGCGAGAATGATTATTTTATTGGCAATCTGATATCCGCCAGCTATCTCATTGAACGCAACTATGCCTCTACGCTGTCGGTCGTCAATGTCTTTAAAGATCAAAACACCGGCCCACGCTTTATTTTTTCAGCGAACAATGCCCCCCTCCTGCGAAGTATTAACACCGTCCTGGACGCAATGACACCGCGGCAGCACGAGCTAATCTTTGCCCACTGGAGCCAAGGTCTTGGGGTATGGAAACCTGCCGCCCGGCTTCAGCTCACGGACAAAGAGCGACGCTGGCTTGAGCAGCATAAAGCGCTGCGCGTAGTGGTCAATTCCATGGAAGCTCCTTTCACCCTCAGCGACAGCCGAAACCGGTTTAACGGCATGGCGGCCGACCTTTTGCGTTTGATCCATTTGCGCACTGGCATCAACTTCACAATGGTTGAAGCCGCCACTCTGAGCGGAATGGTGGCTATGGTTCAGCATCATGAAGCCGATTTTATCGGCTCCCTGCCCTTCAGCCCCGGGCGGGAAGAAAAAGTGCTTTTCACCCGGCCCTACGCGCGGCCGCCTTATGTGATGGTCAGCCAGAACACGCTGACGACCCCAATGACGCTGGCGGCCACCCGGACCCTGGCCATTACCCCTGACCACGCCCTGACCACCTGGCTAAGTAAAAATTACCCAAAAATCAAACTGATCGTCGTTGAAAATACCAGCATTGCCCTGCAAATGGTTGATGAAGGGCGCGTGGATGGCGCGGTGAATAATTTGATTGCCGCCCGCTATATGATTGACCGCTATTTCCGGGGCCGGCTCACAATAGCCACCCGACTGGGGGAAGAGCCGGCCCTCATTGCCTTTGGCGTAGCGCGGGATAACCCCGAGTTACTGAGTATTTTAAATATGGCACTGGCGGCGATTCCTCCCCGGGATATCTCGCAGCTGGCCACCAAATGGCAGGGGACGCCGGATATCAAGCTTGAAACCTGGCTCACCTATCGGCGTGAGTTTTACTGGCTGGCCGGGATATTAGCCCTTCTGGGGCTTACGTCGGCATTCTGGAATTACCACCTGCACCGGGCGGTGCGCCTGCGAAAAGAGGCTCAGGTGAGCCTCCAGCAACAGGCCAAGTTTCTTGAAACCTTATTTAACGGTACGCCGGTGCCCGTCTGCGTGATTAATACGGCCGGGAAGCTGATCAACCACAACCCCGCCTGGGAACAGTTCTTCCGTCATAACGCAGACGCTGTCTACGCGCTGCAGCCCTCCTCCGCTGGCCATCCTCTGCACGCCATTTATCAGACACAGGCGGCGCAATCAGGCGACGGCGGGTACTGTCTGGTTCCTCAGCGCGGGAAGATCAATAACGGTGTAGAAGATCGCGACGTGATCTATCAGTTTGAGGCTTTTTGCGACACGCGCGGCAGCATAACCGGGCTAATTTGCAGCTGGCAGGATATTACCGACCACCAGCGGCTGCTGGCCGACCTCTCCCTGGCCCGCGAGCATGCCGAACAGGCAAATCGAACGAAAAGTACTTTCCTCGCCACCATGAGCCACGAAATTCGAACCCCGATCAGCGCTATTATTGGCCTGCTGGAGCTGGCGGTGACCCAGCATCACCGGCAAGAAGATCACGAGTCGGTGCGAGTGGCTTATGAATCCTCGCTGTCGCTGATGGGGTTGATTGGCGACATTCTGGATATGGCTAAAATTGAGTCCGGTAAGCTGGAACTGTCCCCGGAGTGGGTGCGGTTTGATGCGCTCACCGAGCCGGTTGTTCGGGTTTTTGAGGGACTGTCGCGGCAAAAAGGACTCCGCCTGCATCACCAGGTTGATATCCTGCACCCGGACGAACTGCTGCTGGATCCGATGCGTCTGCGGCAAATTCTCTCCAATCTGATCGGCAACGCCATTAAATTCACCAGCCACGGCTCCGTTGAGGTACAGGTGCATTGTTTACCCGGCCGGCACGAGCAGGCGATACTCGAAATGGTGGTGACCGATACCGGGATTGGTATTAGCGAGGCGGAACAGCGGCTGATCTTCAACCCCTACGAACAGTCAGAGGCGGGAAAAAAACAGAGCGGTACCGGCCTCGGACTGGCTATTTGCGAGCAGCTGGTAGCGATGATGAACGGGACGATACAGCTGCGCAGTAAGCCTAAACGCGGCACCCGCATCTGCGTGCGTATTCCGGTTCTGACCCGAGAGACGAAAATCCTGCCAGGGAAAAACGCGCCGTTGCCGGGAAACAGTTCTCTGCCGTTGACCATTCTGACGGTAGACGATCACCCGGCGAACCGCCTGCTGCTGAAACGCCAGTTAACGCGGCTGGGGCACACCGTGATTGAAGCTGAAAACGGCGAACAGGCCCTCACGCTCTGGCACCAGCACAATATTCAGCTGGTGATCACCGACTGTAATATGCCGGTGATGGACGGGTTTGAACTGACGCGGCGGCTGCGTAATCAGCAGCCTGGCGGCCTGACTATCATGGGGCTAACGGCCAACGCTCAGCCGGAGGAACGCGTTCGCTGCCTGGCGGCCGGCATGGACAAATGCCTGTTTAAACCGTTGCGTCTGCCTCAGCTGGAAGCGTTACTTGCCGGGATCCCTCGCCTTTCGGGCGCAGCTCAGTGGCAGCCGGATACCCTGAGTACGCTGCTGGATATACGCGCCCTGCGCGAACTTGTGCATGATGATGACGAGATGTTAACCCGATTACTGTGTACCACGCGTGACGAAAATCTGCGTGATATTCAGGTGGCGGGACTCTGTTTCGATGAAGATGACCTGCCGGGGATGACCCGCAGTTTACACCGGATGGCGGGTTCAGCGCGGATCATTGGGGCAATAAAGGTTGCGACCCTGTGCGCTAACCTGGAAAAGCGCTGCGGGCAACCTGGGGGCTATGCCATTGAGGCACAAACGCTGGATGCCGTGCTCGGGGAGGTACAGACGCTGAACCAGGCGATAGATGATTTTATCGCGGCCCAGCCAACGATGAAAAGGCGGTGAGAGCTGGCTCCCCCGCCGGGTTCTCTTATGCCCGATTTGTTTCGGCGCTTTCATCCTCAGACTGATAGCGATATCCCGCGCTTCGGTAACCGGAACAGTACTCCGTCATCGCATTTGAGACCGCGCCGTTGAGCACTATCCCTTTAACCTGAACGCCTTCTCGCTCCAGCCGGGTAATACTCTGGGTGGTTTCCTTCAGGCTGTTAAGCCTTGCCCTTGTCACCAGCAGCGTCAGGCTCGCAACGGATTTACTGATTATCGCCGCGTCGCTTACGGCCAGCACGGGCGGAGTATCGACAATAACCATGTCATAAGTCTCTTTCGCCCAGGCCAGTAAAGCCGGGAAACTTTCTCCCACCAGCAATGGGATGGGATCCTGCCGGGATCTCCCCCGCGTAATAACGTCGAATCCTCCAGCGTGGAAGCGGCTTACCGCTTGCTGACTGGATACATCCCCGTTCAGCAAGGCCGACAGACCTTCCCTGCGATCCAGACCAAACATTTTATGGGCATCGCCCCGGCGCATATCCGCGTCAATAAAAAGCACCTTCTGCCCGGCCTGCGCCACCAGCGTAGCCAGCGATGTACTGAGAAAGGTTTTGCCGCTTTTTCGGTTGCGCCACAAATGATCACCACGTTGCGGCCTGTCTCCATAGTTTCAAACCAGAGGCTGGTCCTTAGCCCCCGGACCTGGGTCAGCGTTTTTCCCGCCACCTTGATGCGGCCAATGTAGGGGTAAAAAATGGTGAGCGGTTCAATCGAGTATTATCGGGCTGCCCTACGATTAATATCACCGACTGCTTTAACTTTTGTAAGCTATGGATGACATTGGCGTCAGCTATAGCTGAAGGGATGACGGGAATCTGTTTGCCAATAACTATTATTTCCCGCCACAAGAGGTGATATAAATATTTAAGCCTTTGCCATGTAGTCGTCCCCCTACATTATCACCATGGAGAGACTACAGGTAACACATCGCCCACTGACTATTTCTGCTGCTCACCTCCCCCTATTATATTTCAACGCAAGATAGCATCACCTTGCGAATAAAGCAGATGTCCGCCATCAGTAATAGCTTTTGTTTGCCACAGGCTACGCAAGCGATTATTAACGCCGGACATCACAGCCCCTTTCACTCGGTTTGAGTGACGGTAAAACATTTAATTAAAGATAAAGGAATTTTGATATGCGTAAATCTTTCTACACACTGGCCCCTGCCGCTCTGCTGATGATGGCCGCGATGGTTCCGGCTCAGGCCGCAGGGTCTAACGGAATTATTACCATTAGCGGGAACGTATCCAAAGCAACCTGTGATGTGGTTATGAGTACCCCGGCGCTTAATATCGGTAACTTCGTCGCCACTGATTTTAGCACGGCAAAAACACCCGTTGCCGGTAGTAAGAATGACTTTAAGGTTGAGCTGAATAATTGCTCAGATCCTGCTGCAGGCGATACAACCGGCATTGCCTCTCTGATTGTTACTGCCCCTACATTGACCTTGCATGATGATATGTTTAATACAGAGTCCACCTCCGACGTCGGTATCATGCTGTCGAAGAAAGGCGAGACAACCTACATCAGTAATAAAGAGGCGGTAAAACTGGCAGAATTTGATGCATCAGCAACACCTACTCCCGATCCCGCGACAGGCGCTAAGTTTGATAAATTGAGCCAGGAGTTTACCGTGGGTCTGGCAAGCGTTGTGGCTAATACAGCCAAGTCAGGAAGCATTGTCACCCCAATTACCTTCCAGTTTGATTACAACTAATTTAAATAATAACCACGGGCGCAGGTTGCGCCCGCATTATTGCCAGGATATAACCATGTTGAATGCTATCAGAAATAGTCTCTCGCTCACCGCATTGCTTACTTTACCGGCTATTTCTCAGGCCGCAGGGTTTGGCATTAATACTACTCGACTGGTATATCCTGCAGATAGCAACAGTATTAACGTCACGGTAAGAAATACCGAATCAACAACCCCTTACCTGGTGCAGGCCGGGATAAGCAAAGTCTCCTCCCATGCCGAACCCGCGCCTTTCAACGTGATCCCGCCGCTGGTTCGCCTGGAGCCGGGCAGCACGCATGATTTACGCATCCTCGCCAGCGGAGCAAATTTACCCGCCGACCGTGAGTCCGTGTTTTATTTCCGCGCCAGCGCCATTCCAGGAAGCAAAAAAGATGAAAGCGGCAACAGCCTGGTTCGTTTTGGCGTGGGCAAAAGTATAAAGCTGTTTTACCGGCCAAAAGGCTTGCCGGGTACCGCGCTGGATGCACAAAAAAACCTGCAGTTCTCCCGCGTGGGCCAGGGCTTAAAAGTCACCAACACCTCGCCTTACCACGTCAGCTTTGCTCATCTCAGCCTTGAAGGGAAAAAACTGCCTCTGGATAAAGCGGACGCCAAAATGATCGCCCCGTTTGCCAGCTATGTCTGGCCGCTGCCCGCCGCGAAGGGCACGGTGAAGTGGAAAACTATCGACGACCACGGGGGTGACAATGCGTTTAGCCAGAAGCTGCCTTGAGGCATCGGCGGGCCTGCTGTTGCTGCTGGCTTTCTCCGGGCTGAACCCAGGTCACGGGTCGTTAACCGTGATCAACTTTTCCGCCAACCTGGTGCCCGGCAGCTGCGATTTTGAACTTGATATTCCCAAACTGCTGCTGGACCCGGTGCGACCTGCAGAGCTTATAGCATCCAGGCTTATTGGCGCTAAAAAAGTGGAGCTACAGATTTCAAACTGCAATGTCTCCACCTCGCTGAAGCCCTTTATCAGCGTCAGCGGCAAGGGGCAAAACCTCGGGAAATGGGCCTTTCGCGATGACGCAACCTCCACGGCAAAAAATGTCGGTGTGATGCTGGTGAAAAGCGATGCCCCGCCGGATTACAGCCATACGGCGTTGACCAACGGCGGGAAAGTCACCTTAGACACGTCCGGCTCGGTAATCCCGAACCAGACCCTGACCTTTTATGCAGGGCTGATCTGCGGCACCACTGCCAACTGCCGGGCGGCTACGCTGGGCGAAGTTAACGCCACCATCGAGTTCACCCTCAACCACCCCTGAGGTCATGATGAAATTGCTGAGTCTTTTAAGCTGTGCTTCGGGCGTGGCGGGCCTTCTGTTGCCGCTGTTCGCCCTGGCCGACGGCGGCGGAATTGCGCTGACCAAAACGCGACTGGTGTTCAACGCAGCCGAGAAAACGCAAACCCTGATCGTCAAAAACAACAGCGACAGAGCCTGGCTTATCCACAGCCGGAGCCTGACCACGCTGGATGGGGTTGACACAGGTACGCCGTTTATTGTCACCCCGCCGCTGTTTCGTCTGGCCGCAGGGAAAGAACAAACCCTGCGGGTTTTGCGCAAAGAGCAGCCGCCTGAACAAGATCGGGAGTCGCTGTTTTATCTCTCAATTAAAGCGATTCCGGCCAGCCAGCAAAGCGACGCGGCGGCCCAGGTCTCGGCGGGCCTGCGTTTTAACCTCAAGCTGATTTATCGCCCGGCAAAGCTGAAGCTCAACAATGAATTACCCGCCTGTGATTTGCGATTTTCCCGCAGCGGGAACGGGCTGAGCGTGCGTAATCCCTCGCCCTACTTTATCACCCTTGGGGTGCTAACCCTGGACGGTCAACCCCACCAGGCCGACGCCTCCCCGCTGATGCTGCCGCCTTTCGGCAGGCAGGTTTTAGACGCGGCGGGACCCACACACCATGTGACATGGCAGGGGGTGAACGATCGCGGCGGGCTGGCCCCGCTCTGCAAGGCCGACGCGGCCCCTACGGAGTTACCATGAAGATAAGCCACACCTTCTCCTGCCTGCTGGTGTTATTCGCTCTGCTGCAGCCTTCATTGGCCAGCGCTGAGCCGGGTCATTCCGGCAAGGGCCTCACTTATTACGTCACCCGCGTGGTTTACCCGGCGGCAGAGAAAAAAGGCGTCACGCTGACGGCGCACAACAAAACCAGCCGGTCGTGGCTGGTGCAATCCTTTATTCGCCCGGTCGACCCGGCCACCGGCAGCATTGATATCCATAACGCGCGCCAAATTAATGCGCCTTTTATCGTCACCCCGCCGCTGGAGCGCCTGGAGGCCAACGGCGAGCTGACCGTGCGCATTCGTCGCAATGCGGAGCCGCTGCCTCAGGATCGCGAATCGGTCTTTTTCATCGCCATGAAAGCCATTCCTGCCGAAAAAACGGACGCTAAACAACAGAGTGAAAACAAGGTCGTGCTGGCGGTCGTGAACAGCATAAAGGTCTTTTATCGCCCCGAAGGGCTGGAAAAGTATGCCATCGAAGATGTTGCCGGGAAGCTGAGTTTCACCCGCCGGGGAGACGCCCTGATTGCCAAAAACCCCACGCCCTACTGGCTGACCTTTGCCCGCCTGAGCGTGGGCAAAAATACCCTGGATAAAGCTCAGCTCCGGCTGATGGTGCCGCCGAAAGGCGAGCAGACCTACCGCTTCCCGCAGGGCGCCGCTGGCCAGATTGAGTGGCAGCTGATTGATGAAGACGGCTGGCATACCGAGCCGCTGAAGCAGGACTAGTGGGGCCGAAGACGCAATGGAAACCAAAATAATGAAACCAAAAAATCCGAGCCCCAAACTGCTCTCAAGGCTGGTCAGCCTTGCGCTGCTGGCCCCGCTGTCGCCCGCGTTCGCCGAGGACTATTTTGACCCGGCGTTCTTAACCTTAAACGGCGTGCCCGCGCAGTCCGTCGACTTAAGCGTTTTCTCAACCTCGGGCAAGGTGCCGCCGGGCAATTACGTTGTGACGGTGAAAGTTAACCGCACCGATATGGGCCAGCACGCCGTTGATTTTGCCGAGGATACTCAGGGCAACGTGGTGCCCCAGCTGACGCCCGTATTTTTACGCGAGGTCGGAGTGAATACCCAGGGGCTGGAGGCGTTTCGCGCCCTTGAGGATGACAAGGCTACCCCGCCGATTGGCGACCTGATCGAGCACGCCAGCGCCCGGTTTAACTTTGCCAAACTGGAGCTTGAACTCAGCATTCCGCAGGTCGCCATGCAGCCGAGTTCGCGCGGCGTGGTTGACCCGGAATTGTGGGACCACGGCGTGCCGGCGCTGCTGTTGAATTACAGCCTCAACGGCAGCCGCAGCAGCCAGCCGGGCGGCAGTGAAAACACCAACCTGTATGCCAGCACGAGTCTGGGCGCCAACCTGCACGCCTGGCGGCTGCGCAGCAACGCCTACTGGACGCGTAGCGTGCAAACCTCGCCGGGTCAGGCGGGGCAAAGTTATCAACATACCGATTTTTCCAATACTTATCTGATGCGAGATATTGCGGCATGGCGATCGGAGCTGCTGGCGGGGGAAAGCAGCACCTCCGGGGACGTGCTCGACAGCGTTCCCTTCCGTGGGGTAAAGCTAAGTTCGTCCGATGAGATGCTGCCCTATGTGCAGCGCGGCTTTGCGCCGGTCATTGAAGGCATCGCACAAAGTAACGCCCGCGTCACGGTGATGCAAAACGGTTCGATTGTCTATCAGACCTACGTCGCCCCCGGGCCTTTCCGTATTGACGATCTGAATCAAACCGGCCAGGCCGGAGAGCTGACGCTGTATGTCACCGAAGCCGACGGCACGGTTCACAGCCAGACGATCGCCATCTCTTCGGTGCCGGTGATGCGCCGTCCGGGCAGAGTAAAATATGAAGTGACCGCCGGCCGCTATAACGGCGGCATTACCGTGGGATCGCGCGAGGCTGAGTTTGTGCAGGGCACCGCCATCCTCGGCCTGCCCTATGATTTCACCCTCTACGGCGGGGCGCTCACGGCGCGGGATTATTTCTCGCTGGTGACCGGCGCGGGCGTCTCGCTGGGGAAACTGGGAGCCGTCTCGGCTGACGTCACGGCCTCGCGCGCCAAAATACCCGGCATGGAAGAGCAGCAAAAAGGTGAGTCTTACCGCCTGCGCTACGCCAAAAGTATGCTCAGCACCGGTACCACCATTGACCTGGCCGCCTACCGCTACTCGACCAGCGACTATTACAGCTTTTCAGACTACAACAGCCTCGGCTATCAGTTGAAAAAAGAGACCCAGCCGTGGGCGCTGGCCCGGGCGCGGTCCACCTTCCAGCTTTATATGAGCCAGCAGTTGGGTGGCCTGGGATCGGTCTTTGTGTCGGCCGCCCGCAACGATTACTGGGGCAAAAGCAAGGTCAGAAATACGCTCTCCACCGGCTATAACGGCAGCTACCGTGGCGTCAGCTACGGCCTGGCCTACACCATCGACAGAACCCGCGGCGACGGTAACTGGCCGGAAAACCGCCAGCTGGCCTTCAACATGATGGTGCCCTTCAGCCTGTTCAGCGCCTCTTCCGCCCTGAACCGGATCTATGCCACCTACCAGACCACCCGCAGCAACACCGGCCAGGTGCAGCAGATGGCCGGCCTCAGCGGCAGCGCGCTGGACTCCAGCCTGTCCTGGGGCGTGCGCCAGGGCTGGAGTAACCAGCGGGCCCAGAGCGACAGCACCTCGCTGAACGGCGCCTGGTCCGGCAGCAAAGGCTCGGTATCGGCGGGCTACAGCCAGACCAGCGGCACCCGTTCGCTGAACCTGTCCGGCAGCGGCGGCCTGGTTATCCATCCGGGCGGCGTGACGCTCAGCCGGTCGCTCGGCAGTTCGGTAGCCATTGTCCATGCCCCAGGCGCGGAAGGCACTCGCGCGGGCGTAGGCGGCACGGCCATTGACGGCTTCGGCTATGCCGTAGTGCCTTATTTATCTGACTATCAGGCGAACAACATCAGCCTCGACCCGTCGACGCTGCCCGATGATGTCGACCTCACCCACTCCAGCAATACCGTCTATCCGACCAAAGGGGCGGTGGTGATGACAAAGTTCAATACCCGGCTGGGCTACCAGGCGTTAATCACCCTGCAGCACGCGGGCGCAGCGGTGCCCTTTGGCACCACGGCCACGCTGGTTAACACCGCCGAAGGTGAACCGATTAGCGGGATCGTCGGCGACGCCGGGCAGGTCTATATGAGCGGCCTGCCGGAGCAAGGCAGCCTGTTACTGAAATGGGGCCAGCAGGCGACCCAGCAGTGCCGGGCCAGCTTTAACCTTAAAAACCAGCAGCCTTCCACGACGAACCCGGTCCGCAGCCTGACGGCTGTCTGCCAGTAATGAGATAATGACAAATGATGAAACGACTAAGGAATACTCCCCACATACTGGCGGCAGCGGCACTATTGCTTTCTGCCGTCCCCACCACGCAGGCCAAAGACACCATCACCATTGGCAAAGGCTCCGGAATTTTATGGGCCGGTTTTCAGCGTACTGTTGGGATATACGGCATGTTAAATGATGGGAAAAGCATGTCTCCCGAGGGTTATGTTTCTCTGTCTGACCAACCTTTCGAATGTATTGAGGCCAGTAAGCTAACAGAGATTGCCGGAGTACTGGCTTACGAAATTGCGCCCGGCGTGGGGATTGCGCCGCGAATCAATTTTTATAGCGAAGTCTGGCAATCCCCTTCAGGTTGGGGGGCAGGAAATAGGGCCATCATCAGTGGGAATTTTACCACCGAAGGGGGACATGCCAATATCAGGGGCATTGCAATGGGACACGAGGAGACGCTACCGCTGCAGCGGCCGTCAAAAACCGATCGGCAATGGTGCTTTACTATGAGCGCATTTGATAATTGGAGCGAACTTCTTGACCCGAATGAAGCCCGCACCGTGAGATTTGAGGGCCACTGGGTCATTGTGGCAGACGGGACGCAGAGGATGCGACGCGGCATCCGTTTCCCGGATATTCACGCGGCGTCTTTTACCCCGGATCGTACGGGGAACATCATGGAATCCTGGTTCCCACCGGGCACCACGCTGCGCATTTCCACATTAGAGTGCAATATTGACACGCCCCGGGATATTAATTTTGGCGATGTGCCGCGGAATATAAACCGTGATGCCAAGCTAAAGGAGCAAACGGTACCCTTCAATGTGGCCTGTACCCAGGATGAAGACACCGAAGATACCAATATAGAGGTGCGCTTTAATGCGCTTAGCGGCCTGTATAAAACGTCAGAAATCAATAAGCTGGCTTTCGGCGATCCTAACGGCGCCTATTTGACCGGGACCTTGTCCGGCCAGCCGGAAGGATTATGCGGCACCGTGAACGGCGTAAGGTTTGATACCACGCCACTAGATTTAGGTAAAATTGGTGCGACCGAAACAAGCAAACTCATCAATAATACGATGACGTGGCGGCTCTGCTCCGGCGGCGACAAATTACAGACAGGAGAGATCAAAGCCTCCGCCGAGGTGCTGGTCACCTTCAATTAAGTGCTGGCGTAACGGGCCAACAAGGAACCGTTACGCCGCTTCTATACCGATAAACCGGGCGATTGCCCGGTTCAGAGCGCTAAGTTTTTGAGTCACGTCCTCAAACCCTGCGTTTATCGCTTCGCGCTCGGGTTCTTTCGCACACCGCTGTTCCAGGGCGTGGCACGCCTCAGCCACGTCGTTCGCCCCGACGATCCGGGTGCTGCCCGCCAGGCGGTGCAGGCTCTGCGCCAGCCCCTCCAGGTCACCTTGCTCCAGCTGCTGCCGGGCGCGACCGGCGTCACGCTGGTTTTCATCATAAGTTGCTTTGAGTAACCCACGGAGCAGCTCTGCGTCATGACTGGCCAGCGCCCTTAGCGCCGGTAAATCTACCAGTATCTCCAGCTCGAGAGCCTCGGCCTGGGCACTGGTTTCCTGCCGGGGAATGCGGTTTAACACCGCTTCAAGCTGCGGGAGCCGAAGCGGTTTGAACAGGCAGTCATCCATTCCGGCTGCAATGCAGCGTTTGCGCTCTTCCGGCTGAGCGTTGGCTGTCAGGCCAAGAATAACCAGCGGGCTGCCCGGCCCGGCCCGGAGCCGGTGGGTGAGTTCCAGGCCATCCATGACCGGCATACTGCAGTCGGTAATCACGAGCTCAAATTCCCCGGCCTGGTACAGTTCCAGCGCCTGTGCCCCATTTTCAGCCTCGGTGACCCGATGCCCCAGGCGCAGAAGCTGCTGTTTTAACAGCAGGCGGTTGGCCGGGTGATCGTCCACCGTCAGAATATTAAGCGGAGGCAGAACGCTGGCCTGCGCCTCATTCTCACCGGCCTGCACCTCTTCGCCGTCCCGGTAGTTAACCGGCACGCAAACTTCGATCCGCGTGCCCTTCCCGGCCTGGCTGTGCAGGGTAATGGTCCCGCCCATCATGGTGACCAGCTGCTGGCAGATAGCCAGCCCGAGGCCGGTGCCGCTCTGCTTTTTCCCCTCTTCTGACTGGACGTAAGGGTCAAAAATGGTGGCCTGTTCCGGCTGGGGAATGCCGATGCCGGTGTCCGACACGGAGAAGACCAGCTGCCCCTGGCCGCCATCAGCCGGGCAGCTGACCTGCACGGCCACCGAACCCTGGGGCGTAAACTTAATCGCGTTGCTGACGAGATTGGACAGGATCTGCCGCAGGCGCATCGGATCTATCCAAATTTCATCGGGATGGAGCGGATCGACATGGCAGCTCAGCTGGAGCCCTTTCTGCCGCGCCAGGCCCTCAAACACTCTGACAATCGGCGCGGCCAGAGAATCAAACCGGACCCATTCCGGGGTAAGCTCAAGTTTGCCGGACTCGATTTTCGCCATATCCAGAATGTCGCCAATCAGGCCCAGCAACGACTGGGCTGATTCGTAAGCCACGCGCACGGCTTCGGCCTCGTTCTCCCGCGGCCCTTTACTGGTAACCGCCAGCTCCAGTAAACCAATAATGGCGGCAATTGGGGTGCGTATTTCATGGCTCATGGTGGCGAGGAAGGTGCTTTTACTGCGGTTGGCCTGCTCCGCCTGTTCGCGGGAGCAGGAGGTTTCCATCAGCAGCCGATCGTGTTCCGTCATATCCTGCCAGCTGCATATCAGCCCGGCGATACGCTGGTTTTTATCCCGGAAGGCCACGGCCTGGTGCAGGATAGCCCGCGCTTCAGCGCCGTTATTGACCAGAAAACGCTGAGGCGAGGCCGCCAGCCCTTCGGGAGAATCGAGCCCCGGTTCAAGCTGCTGCCAGACCGCAGCCAGCGGATGTTTATCCTCGCTCAGCGGCTGCTGCAGAAGGTTACCCGGCATGAGGTCAAAAAAGCGCGCAAACGCAGCATTGCTGTTGATAATGCGGCCATCTCGCCCGATGACGTACACCGGCACCGCCGTGCCGTTAAACAGCGTTGCCAGAAACGTGGCCTGCTCCTGCAGCCGGGCCTGAGCCTCTTTGCGCGATCGGTTGGCGCGCTGCAGGTAATACACCCATACCAGCGAGGTGAGCACCAGCGCCGAGAAGATGGCGGCCAGCCAGTAGAATTCGTGCCGGTACTCAGACCAGGTATTCAGCTTAACGTTGGGCGTCGTCTGCCATTTATTGACAATAAGCGAGATGTCGCGTGGCGGGATATCCGCCAGCGCCTTGTTCAAAATCGAGTAAAGCTCAGGGCTGTCGCGCCCGACGGCAAAACCAATCAGCGCGGGTTTATCGGCGACCCTCGCCGCAATTTTCAGCTGACCCGGGAAGACATTTTCAATCATGTAGCGGGCGCCGATCAGGTTATGTACCGCCCCATCAGCCTTGCCGTCGGCCACCATTTTCATCGCCACGCTGGCGCTCTTCGCGTCGATGAACCGGACCTGTGGGTACTGCTTTTCAAGCTGCCCGCGCAGCACGTTGTCCGGCGTGATGGCCACCGTTTTGGCTCCGCTGATGTTAGCCGGGGCGGCAGGACTCTCTTTGACGACCAGCACGAACTCCGGCTGCACATAGGGGCGCGTCAATAGCAGCTGTTTATCGCGATCCTGGCTGAAGCTGACGGCGGCAAACAGACTGGCCCTGTGCTTTGCCACGGCGCCCAACATATCCGGCATGTTGTCTGCCGTCACGGCGGTGAAGTTCAGCCCGGTACGCAGATGGATCAGCCGCAGCACGTCCGCGGCAATACCCTGAAACTCTTGCCGGGCATTTAGCTGAGTAAACGGCGCGTCCAGCGGATTGATCACCACGCGCAGATCTTTGTTCTGCGCCAGCCACTGCGTCTCGCGCTCGCTAAGCGGCAGCGTGGATTCAAAAAGCCACAGGTTTGGCCCCTGGCTCCAGTGGCGGAATATAACCTTGTGCTCCACCGGCGTAAGCGCCCCCAGCACGGTATTGACCGCCCGCATCAGCACGCTGTTGTCCTGTTTGAAAATAAAGCGCGCGCCGTTGCTTCTGTCGGGCAAAATATCGACGATGGACAGCGTGTTAATGAAGTTGCGTTCTATCAGGAAGCTCGACAGCGTAAAGCCGCCGATGTAGTAATCATTTTCGCCGAAGGCCACCGAGGACATGCCGTTTGGCGCCGTCGGGAATACCGTCACCCTGGTGCCGGGATAGCGCTGTTTGACCCAGGCTTCGCACTGGCAGTTCTCCGCCACCGCAATGCGAGCCCCTTTTGACAGAGTGACCGGCGCGGTAATGTCTGCCTGGCGCGAAACAAGCACCGGGCGATCGGGAATAAACGGCTGACTGTACGCCAGCCCTTGCGGGGCAGTTATCTGCCCGGTGCCGTCATCCACCAGCATATCCACCTTGCCCTGGCGCACGGCATCCAGCGCCGCATCACGGCTGGCGTAATTCAGGATTTGAAACCGCACGCCCAGGTAGCGCATCACCAGCAGCACGTAGTCGGCGGAGATGCCTTCGTAGGTCTGCTCGTCCGGAGATATGTTAAACGGCGGGGTGGCGGGCTGATAAATGGCGATATTGACGAGGCGCTTTTCCCCTAACCAGCGCCAGTCGCTGTCGCTTAGCGTGAATTTCAGCGGGGCGACGGTTTCCCGGCTGTGAAGCGTCATTGACTTCGGCTCTTCCGCCCGCAGGACGCCCAGGGGCAAGCTCAATAAAAAACAGCAAAGCAGCAAGGCGCGCATCACGGCGTCAGTCCAGGTTATGTTTTTGGGTAAAATCGTACAGTTCGATCATCGTTTTCAGGCCGAGCTTGGCCATCAGGCGGCTTTTATAGGTACTCACGGTTTTGTCGCTGATGTTCATCTGGCGGGCAATGTCGACCACCTTGACGCCTTTAGCCAAATGGCGCAGCACATCCAGCTCCTTCGCCGACAGATCGCCCAGTTTGTCTTTATCTGCCGCCGCATCACCGGCGGCAACATCACTCCTGGCCAGATGCCGGGGGAAGTAGCCATAGCCGCTGCGGATCGCGCGCACGGCGTCGCTGAGTTCGGAAAGATTATTCTTTTTGCTGACAAACCCGTCCGCGCCGGCGCTGGCACAGCGGCGAATGTAGTGATCGCCCTCTTTGCCGGTGAGTACCAGGATCCCGCCGCTAAACCCGTCGCGGCGCATTCTTTGCACCACGTCAATGCCGTTGACTGAGGGAATATCAATATCGACGATCACCAAATCCGGGGCATTTTTCCTGACCAGCTGAATGGCCTGCAGGCCATCATCAGTTTCGGCAATAACGGTCAGGTTTTCCTTCTCCAGCACCATTCTTACTGCCAGCCTGGCGACAGGATGGTCATCAACAATCAGTACGTTTTTCATTTATTATCCTGTTGGACTGGGGAAGAAAAGCCAAAGTCACGTTGTCAGTTCGCTTTAATTATCAGTGTAATAGGAGTTTCACGCCTAAGCAATTGTCGCCATTGTCATACTTTCCCTACACCCTTTCTATCTTATTCCTACGCACAATCCAGCGCCGGCTGATACACCCTTAATCTTTTCCTCATTACCCTGTAAGCACTTATATTCCCGCTCGTCTTAGAGCGGCTAATTTGGCTGGAAATAGCTTATGGAAAAAAATATAGCCGAAGGTAAGGCTGCCGCGAAAAGTAACCCGCGCGCTTTAATCTTCGACCCCTGCGGGTATGCCACTCTGGGTCTGGCAGGCCTGTGCGAAAGCGAATTAGAGAGCCAGGTGATTGGCACTCCCCAGACTCTGCCACACTTTCTGGAACTGATGATTGAATCGAAGCCAGATATGGTTATCTGCGGCATTGACCCTCGGGCCAATGTTCTGCCGCAGCTGCTGAACATGCCTTATTACCCGTCGTGCAGGTATGTTTTGCTCACGGACGCCGAATCAGTGGCCCTGAGCCGGGCGCTACAAACGGCCGGGTTTTATGCCGTGATCGATAAAAGCATGCCGCTGCTCAAGCTGACCGGCGTCCTTCGGCAAGCCCTGGTTAATCCTTCCCGGGGAAACATCCGCAGAAATGCCCGATTTTACCTCCCGGAAGAACGGTATATTCTCGGCGCGCTGCTCAACGGCGACCGGTTAGCGCTCATCGCGCGTAAGATGGGGATCCCCTACCGGACGGTTAGTCGCTATAAACATACCGCACTACGCAGAGCCGGGCTGAAAAGCATTAACCAGATTTTGTCTGCATAAACGGGTCGGAGAAAGTTGGATGACGTCAGTATTCATCTGATCGGATAATACGCCGCACATCCTTCTACGGCTTGACCGTCCTTCACTACAGACTGCCGGTCAGGAAATTACTACAGGTATTATTTTTAATAGGCCAGCCTTTAGCCTGAGGCAGACTGATTTCTTCCCCCGGCCTCTTGGTATAAAGTTTGTTCAAATACTCTGCATCCGCATTATTGGGGATCTCAAGTACACGGTCATAGCGAAGGTAATGACAGTCGCAAAATAGTTAAATTCAATCCATGGGTCTATTACTTGGTGGTTCTGTGGTGCCGCCACGGCAATCAGCATATTGTGATTTTTGAGATACCTCCCTTTTCTTACGTTAGGTACTGCTTTACCGTTAAGCGCTGAGCCTGGCTCAGATGCCGGAACTATTCAAAGTTACACGTCCCATTCCTTGTGCGTGCTCACCTCTCGCCACAGCGCAGATAACCAGGTCAGCGAATCATCGATCAGCATCCGCTTTTCGCTCCCCGGCCGCCAAATCGTCACCATAGTCTGGCTAATACCTTCATTGCCCACCACCGTGGGAATCGCCATAACATTTTTCCAACGCACCGCCTCAAAATGAGTCGGTAAAAATCCCCATCCACACCCGGCTTCCATCAGGCTACGCAGCATTTCAAGCTCATTGGCCACAATGATATTCCCGGAGATTTGCAGCCGCCGCGCCATTGGTACGTCGCTTGTGGAGTGCATCACCACCTGTGGCGTCAAAGAAAGGTCAAGCAGTGAACACGGACGTTTGGCTTCTTCAAACAGCGGCTCTGCGGCGTAAAAATCCATGTCGATGGACCCGAGCGCACGCCACTCCATGTCGCTGCCGACGCTGTGATTGTTGGCCTGAAAGAAGCCCAGATCGACCACCCCGCTCGTCAGCGCTTTTTCGCCTTCCGCGCGCGAGGTGCATCTCAGACTCAAACGGATCCCCCGCGTTGCCATCCGCGTAATTAATGCCTTCAAAAAACGGCGGGGTGTAAAGGGGTCGTAGGCGACGCCCAGCTCCTGAACCTCCGTCGACGGCACCTGACGAGCAAACTGATCGAATGCTCTTGCCTGACGCAACAGCAGGTGCGCCTGGCGATGAAGCTGTTCGCCTTCTGCTGTCAGCTGCAGCGATCGCCCCTGGCGGACAAACAGCGGGTAGCCAAAGCTATCTTCCAGCAGATCGATAAGATCGCGCAGCGTGGTGCGATCTTTCTCCAGCTTCATCGCAGCTTTCATCAGGCTGCCGTGTTCCGCAACGGCAGTGAAGGCTTCAAGTTGAGAAAAAGAGTAAGACAAAGACGGCACGTTGGGCTCCTTTTGTCGTGTTTATGGGGGATTATCCCCCATTACGCGTTTTTTATTATAGTGCGGTCATTTTTATACTACATCCATCCCGTCATCCCGCCGGGACAACATGTCTATGGGTTTAACTTAAATAGAGAACGCTATGATTAATAAACATAAATCCTTGCCTGCAAAGTACTGCCTTCTGGCAGGTCTGGTGGCTGGTGCATTCCTATCCTCTCCCGTAATGGCGGCTTGTGAAGGCACCGAACTCACCGCCTGCCCGGCCCCTTTTGATGCAAAACTTCCCGATACCAAAACGATGCTGAGCTGGGATCAAGCCGAGCGTGTTATCGGTTTTCGTAACGATTACCGTAATTATCAGGGCGATGTTTTCCACCACGGCAAATCCGTGCCGTTAGCGATGGCTGAAAAACCACTGACGCAGGCTCGCTATCAGGTCAACGGCAAACTATGGACGCTACAGGATTATATTAAACGCCAGAACGTCAGCGGTATGCTGGTACTGAAGGACGGTAAAATTGCCTGGAAATATCTTGGTGAAGGCAATACCGACACCACACTCTGGACCTCTCGTTCTGTGGGGAAATCGGTGGTGTCTACACTCGTGGGTGTGGCCTTAAAAGAGGGAAAAATCCACTCAATGGACGATCTGGTCACGCAGTATGAACCTGATTTGAAAGGCACTGCCTGGAACGGCGTGACGCTGAAACAGTTGATTCAACACACCTCTGGCGTGGCGTGGAATGAAGATTACGCCAACCCGCAGTCTGACTTCGCCAAACTCACGCAGTGTGAAGCGCACGCGGGTACCTATGACTGCGTCCGCTCGCTGGTTTCTGGTCTGAAACGCGCCCACCCTGCGGGTGAAGTGTGGTCTTACTCCTCCGGCGGTGCATGGCTGCTGGGCGATGTGCTGGAGCGCGCAACGGGTATGACGCTTGCTACCTACCTTGAGAACAATATCTGGCGGCCGTACGGTATGGCGAACGATGGTGTATGGCATGCCTATACCAAAAACCTGCATGATGTTGGCGCACACGGCTTTAACGCCACGCTGGAAGATTGGGGACGTTTCGGCGAATTCGTGCTGAACAACGGCCGCCTGCCGAACGGTAAGCAGGTTCTGCCGGAGAACTGGGTTGCACAGTCGGCCGACTGGAACAAAGCGAAAAACTCCGTCTCTGCGGCGCATCCACAGGGGCTGTATGGCTATCAGTGGTGGAATAACGAAGTGCCTGCCAACGCTAAAAACGTGGTACCAACGCCGCAGGATTCGCTGAAAGGCTCCATGTGGGCGCTGGGGATTTATGGGCAGATGATCATGGTCAACCGTGCGGAAAATCTGGTGATCGTCCAGTGGTCAACCTGGCCGCAGGCGGAACCGTCGTTCAGCGCCCAGCCGCTGGAAGCTTCGCTGATGTTCAGCGCTATTGCGAAGGCATTGCATTAATCATCGGAGATAACCACGCCAGAAATGCACTTTATGCTCTGGCGTTTTCAGTGAGGGATAAAGGTATCCTCTGGAGGGAAAGGATACCGCCCAACAGCTTTTCAGTTGGCGAAGTGAAGATTGTCTAAGCCGTATTCCTTTTTTGACAGCATCCCAGTGCGTCAGAATTCACGCAGGTAATGCAAATGGATGGTCAAGAAATCGCTACTTATCTGCCCTTGCAAACCATCATGGCTTTAGCCTCGTCTACAGTTAACTTATCTAATTCTCGTCGAATAAATCACCCCATGAGCTTTTCGTTAAGGACTCACCTGTTCGCCCGCCTGCGGTTATTGATTTCAGTGGCTGCCGGCGTCGCTTGTTACTTCGCCCTTCCCGCCCAGCTCGGCACGCTGCAGCGGCTGTTGATTGGCTGGAATGTTTTGGCCTGGCTTTACCTGATTTTTATCTGGTTTCGTATGCTGCGAACGGAAGTCTGCGACATCCCGAGAATAGCCAGGGTACAGGATCAAAGCGCCGCGCTTGTGTTGAGCCTGCTTATCTTTGCCTGCATGGCCAGCCTCGTGGCGATTATGAGCGAACTTCCGTCGCTGCGTTCTTTGTCCGGAACCCCGCTTGTGCTGCATATTTTACTGACGGCAATGACGCTGGTCGTCTCCTGGACATTGCTGCCCAGTGTTTTCGCGATGCACTATGCACATCAACATTATTTACATCGCCGCAAAGAGATCACCCCGATGATCTTTCCTGATAAACCAGACGACCCGGATTACTGGGATTTCCTTTATTACTCTTTCACCATCGCCGTGGCCGCACAAACAGCTGATGTGGCAACCGGCACAACCGGCATGCGTAAAATAACCCTGCTGCAGTCAGTTATCTCTTTTATCTTCAACCTGGCGATTCTGGGACTTTCCGTCAACGTGGGCGCCGGGTTGCTGAGTTAATACCCGGGACTGGCTGTCATCTCGTGAATAGCACACAAAACAGGCTATAATTTAACCAGCGACGCTCTGTGTAAAGGTGAAACACGATGCCTAATCCCTTTGATGCCTGCATGTCTATCGCGCTGATTCTGGGTGCATTACATGAAATGGGGTTGATTCCCTGGTAGTGCGTTTTATATGCCGGTGGTTTGCTGAAAAAACGATGGCAGGAAATTGACAGCAGGTTGAATCTCATTAAGGTGAGAGGGATATTCTACGCCGTGCTGGCCAGATCCCAGGAACCCCATGAACCCTACGCTTCAAACTTTTGTCGGAAGTTTGCTCCAGGATGATAAAACGCTAGTCGCCTCTTACGATCTTGAATCTTTGCCTTTTGAGCTGAAGCGCAGTCTTCATCTGCAGGCTTTACGGCAGCCCGGCATTTATAACTATGCTTTACGTCCCTTTTCTCTCGACTATAGCCAGATCCAGCGGCTCTGTATTATCAACGGCATGGGCGTCACGCTCGGAGATTCGCTGATCGGGATTGCAGCGCTGCACGCTATTAAAGCCATAAATCCCAAACTTCATCTGACGGTACTGCGCCCTCACACCTGCCAGTCTTATGTGGAAGAGATTTACCGGCTAGCGGGGAAAGTGATCGATGAGCTGCATTTCATGCCTCAGGAACTGGCTTCACTGGAGGGATATGATGCGCTGATTGACGCGGGGAACCAGCTTTTCCGGGAGGATTTCGCCACTCAGGAAATGCACGATTTCTTCTTACGCCACCTGGGGATTGCCCCTGAGAGGGTACCCGAAGAGATAAAAGCTAACCGCTGGCTACGCGACGGAATGCCAGAGGAAACTTCCCCCCTGCAGGGTCGTTACGTTCTGTTCAATCACCGCGCCAGCACGCCGCTTCGCGATATCCCGGCTGCCGTGCTGGTTGATTTAGTCGATCATATCTATCGGCAGCACGGTCTGCCCGTGGCAGGCTTTGGAAAAATAGATCACCCGCAGTGCATCGATCTTTCTTCTCATTCCCGGACAACGTCTGACTACATCGCCATTATTCGTCACGCCAGTAAAGTCTATACCTGTGATTCGTCGGCCCTGCATATTGCCGCCGCCTTTGAGGTGCCCACGACGGCTTATTTTAACGCCATCAAACCGTCGCTGCGGGCCGCGTATTACCCGCAATGTGAAAGCGTTGATCTGGGTACTGAGCGCTCGGCGCTCCTCCACCAGAGCGAAGATAGCGAGTTGCTAAAAGCGATAGAGGATAACTACCGGCGTTATCTGGCTGCCTTGTAATGTCTGATAAGCTGGCCGTGAATGACGGCCAGCCCCACGCTATTTATTGATGCCAATAACCAGCACGGTTGATTTTTTACATTGATTATCCTGGCAAATACCGGAGAACCAAATCTGCCCTTTGCCGATCGCCAGCCCCTGATAATTCGCAAAAAGATCCTGATATTTCTGCGCGTTAACCACCGCCACTAGATCCGGCGTAAAAATGGCGTCATAGTTTTTAATGAACTGCTGCGGCGTTTTGATCTGCACTTTTTTACCCGCCAGCGCGATCTTTATCGGATAGGAAATTAGCTTTGCCACTTCCGCTTTATTCTGCGCGGCAATCTGCGTTTTAAAATTATCAAAAAACGCATGATAGTTTTCATGCGAGCTGAATAACTTATCTAAATTCGCGTCCATTGCCTGCTCGGTAGCGGCCCACAGGGTGCCCGACCAGATCAGGGAGGAAGCCAGACACAGCCTGGCGAGTAGCGACGTAAACCTCATATAAACCACCTCTTGCCTTAAATATCATTGAATTATCGTATTTATAGAATTTTAACTTTTCAGTCTGAAACACGCTTTAAGTGTTAATAAAGCGGCAGCCGTTCCCTCGGCGGCATCATATATGATATAATTTTGACCAATCGATTGATTTTAAATAAAAGTAAACAAACTGTATTAATATGAAACAACTTTTGCTGGCCCTTTGCCTTTTCACTCCCTTCAAAATGTCCCTGGCGTCCGTCAGCGGAAATTTCGACGTGAGAATGACTATACTCCCCAAGCCGATGCCGCCTAAAGTGACTAAAGTAAAACTTTCAGCAGATACGGTGATGATCGTTAATGAATGGTAGTTTTTCATTCATCAAGTCGTGCCCGGGATGCACATCCACTCCCATTAAAAAGCCGCTGGCGGTCTCCCGCAGCGGCTTTTTTTATGACTGATTCAGGCTATTCCCCCGGACCTGGCTTATCGACTCTCTGCCCGACGTCTATCCGGTTCCCATCGGGATCGGCAAACACAAACGTCCGCAGGCCATACTCTTTATCCTGGAGCACCTTCACGATCCTGACGCCTGCCTGCTGACAGAGAGCAAACAGCGCCCCGATGTCATCAACCAGAAGATGGGCCACCGGAAAATGTGCGGCCTTATGCTGAGGCTGGAGCGTAAGATGCAGCTCGCTTTCCCCCTGCCGGAGAATGACAAACCCAACGGGTTCGCCGTTCTCGAAACGCTTCGTGAAGCCTAAAACGCCCACGTAAAACGCCAGTGCGGCAGGCATATTTTTGACAGGCAACGTCGCTGCAATGCGGCCAAATCCAACTGCTGAAGGCATAATCATCCTTATTTTAAGAAACGAGCCCATCGCGCAGACGGTGCCGCAGCCATGCGTTTCTGTGTTGATGCCGGACGGTGCCAGAGTGGCCCTTATCATAAACGCCAGTATCACCCTGCGCCAGCGTTCGCTAATGCGAATAATATCGCGGACAAACGCGGCGTTCCCCCTATGAAGACAGATCGCCTACCCTTTGTCGGCAGATGTTTAGTACCAGCTGCCGAAGCCAGCGGTGCGCGAGGTCTGCCTCTGAACGCGGGTGCCACATTTGGGACACAGTAATGGCTCTCGTCTTCACCGGCAGTTCAAACATTGCCAGTCTCGCGTTCTCTCCCTCAACCGCCAAAACCGGCTGATTCAGCAGGAAAGAAGCAGGCACCAGCGCAATAAGATCGGACGCCTGCGCGACCTTTAGCGACGCAGGAAATGACGGCACTATGGCGGCAATTTTGCGCGTCAGCCCTCTTTCATCGAGGGCATCGTCTACAGGCCCGCGAGTTGACCGGATCCGCCGGGAGGCCACCACGTGCCCGTACGAAAGATACTGCTCGACGGTAACCTCAGGCAGAGCGGCCAGAGGATGACCGGCGCGGACCACGCCAACAAACCGATCGCGGAATAGCGCCTGGAGCCGTATTTCTGGCCCCATTTCGCCCACGACTCCGATTTCGAGATCGACCAGGCCCTCACGCAGATGCCGGGGACCTTTTTCAGGTTTGGAGGTGAAGCACAGCTGCACTCGAGGCGCTACAGCCGCCGCTGCAGTGATAAGCGCAGGCGCAAAGGCTTCGATAAAACCATCGTTGGCCCGGAGGATAAACGTGCATTCCAGGGTCGAAAGCGTTAGCTCTGCCGTGGACGGGCTCAGCAAAGCCCGAGCCTCCAGCGCCGCGTTTCTCGCCCGCTCGCGAATCGCTTCGGCATAGGGCGTCAGCACCATATTTCTGCCCGCTCTGACCAGTAGCGGATCGCCGGTTGCCGCCCGCAGGCGGCTCAGCGTGCGGCTCATCGCCGACGCGCTGAGTCCGAGGCGTCGCGCGGCGCCAGCCACGCTGCCTTCCGCCAGAAATGTATCCAGCGCCAGCAGCAAATTCAGATCGGGGTCATTCATTCAGGCATCCTGTAAAGAGATATGGCGTCTGGTGCAACTATTATCTGCATATGATGCGTCTTCCACCTCTCTTTAAGTATCACTATATTTGCAGCACTGACAACCTGAGACTGATGACCGCGCAGCGGGAAGGAACAACGATGGAATTATTTTCAAACCAGCCGGGGGATGAGGGCCTGCCGGGCCGCCCGCGTATGATGGCGATGCTTGCCGTGATGACGACGGTCACAATGGCGGTGTTCGATGGCTCAATGGTGAACATCGCGCTGCCAAATATTGCCCGTGCGCTCGACGTTTCCGCCAGCGACGCGGTTTGGGTCGCGAATGGCTATCTGCTGGCCGCCGCCATGACGCTGGCGATTTTTGCCGCGCTGGCGACCCGGCTGGGATTCAGGCAAATTTTCGTCTTTGGGCTGAGCCTGTTTACGCTGGCATCCGCGGGCTGTGCGCTTTCCACCTCGCTCGAGATGTTGGTTTTGATGCGGATATTGCAGGGCATCGGCGGCGCGGCGGTACTGAGCATTTCCCCGGCAATCCTGCGTTCGGTTTTCCCCACCCGCCTGCTGGGCAGGATCCTCGGTCTGAACGCATTCTTAATCGCTACCAGTACGGCCATAGCGCCGCTCCTTGGGGGAACGCTTCTTTCGACCTTAGGCTGGGAATGGCTTTTTGCGGTTAATTTACCGCTAGGCATTGTGGCGCTTTGGCTCAGCCTCCGCGTCCTGCCGGGGGAAAAGGCCACCCATCCCAAGCCCTTTGACTACGCCGGTGCGTTTCTGTCTGCTCTGCTGCTGGGCGCGCTGATCGTGGCCGCCGACAGCTTTACTAAAAGCGGAGGTATTGCCCAGGCGGTGGCTTATAGCCTGACGGCATTGTTGGCGGGCGCGGCATTTATCTGGCGAGAACGCCGCGCCGCTCAGCCCCTGCTGCCGCTGACGCTGTTCGCCTCCGCGCGATTTTCGCTGGCGGCCCTGACGTCTCTGATTTCGTTTATCGGGCAAGGGATCACATTTGTCGCCCTGCCGTTTTTATTCCAGAACGTTTATGGCTACAGCGCCTTTGCATCGGCCCTGCTCTTTACGCCCTGGCCTGTGGGAATAATGCTCGCAGCGCCCCGGGCCGGACGACTGGCCGACAAACATTCGCCGGCGCTTATCGCCACCACAGGCTTAGGCGTGTTTGCGGTTGGCCTGATACTTTTAGCCCTGTTGCCCGCCCACGCTCAGGCATGGGACATCGGTTTACGGAGCCTGGTATGCGGCATTGGCTTCGGTATTTTCCAGAGCCCTAATAACAAGGAGATGATGGCTAACGCCTCACGAGAAAATAGCGGCTACGCCTCAGGCATACTGGCCATTATGCGAACTTTCGGCCAGTGTCTCGGGGCGGCCATCGTCGGTATTGTGCTGGCTATTTACGGAAATGCCGCCTCGTTTGAGTCGCAGGCCATTACCCTCAATCTTTGGCTGGCCGCCGGAACGACGTTACTGGCCGTAGGCTTAAGCGGCCTGCGTACCCGGCAGCTACAACAGCAAAATAGTTAGCCGTAGAAAGGATCCTCAGCCAGGCTATACGGGTACCCACTCGCCGAGGAAATACTATGAATCTGGATGCTGAAACCGATTTAAAACTAGAGCGCATTATTGACGTTCCCAGGCAGCTTGTCTGGGAGTGCTGGACCCAGCCGCAGCATATCAGGCAGTTCTTTGTGCCCCGGCCTCATAGCGTAACGGCCTGTGACATAGATCTTCGGGTTGGCGGACGTTTCAATACGGTGTTTAACGTCGACGGGAATGAAATGCGTAATAACGGTGTCTGGCTGGATATTGTGGACGGTAAAAAGCTGGTGTTTACCGATGCCTACGGCGAAGACTGGAAGCCTGCTGAAAATCCGTTCATGACGGCGATCCTGCTTCTGGAAGATGCGGACAACGACAAAACGCGCTACACGGCTATCGCCCGCCACCGTACACCAGAAGCCCGACTGGCACATGAGGAAATGGGTTTCTTCATCGGCTGGAATATCGTTGTCGATCAGCTTGTCGAGTACGCCAAAGGTCTGAGGCGTTAATACCGCTGACTAAAGTGACCAGTCGCTCTTCTGCAAAACCACCCGATAACCATCGGGATCGATAAAAGTAGCCCCCTTCACGTCCCAATAAGGGTTGAATGCACCCAGCCGGGTAAAACCGGCTGTCACCATTCTGGCGCAGAAGGCCTCCCATTCGACACGATCGGGCACATAAAGCACCAGTAAGTCATCTTCGGTAGGTCGGGGAGTAATGAGATGATGCTGGCAGACCGTAAATTCCAGATGCCAGCCCAGCGACGGACCTCCCAGCATCACGCCGCTGAAACCGTCGTGATCGCTAAATTGTGCTATTTGCTGAAGACCAAGTCCCTCGCAGTACAGCTCCCGGCTTCTTTCAAGACTGCTCACCGGACGGGCAATACGCATATGGCTGAAGTTCATCATTTTTTCCTGTTCTGATGTTCGCTCAACCTTAAAGGTATTCCTTTGCCATCATTTTCCTCACCGTGCGATTTCAGGCTACAAACTGTAGGCAGGAATGGGGCGGGTCGTTCCCGTCAGGCTGTCGAAGACCGTGCGTTCTGTCGTGATAATCGGCATCCCGGACTGCCTCAGCACTGAGATATCGGCGGCAATGCGCTGCAGCCCAAACCAAAACAAACCGTCGAGAGCGTTGACCTGAAGCCCGCCTTCCAGGGCGACTTTCAGCCGATCCCTCGGATTTCTGACCTGCAGCGCGATCTGCTGCCAGGCCGTCGCGGGCGTACCGCCCGGATCGATTCTGCGTATACGATTCGAGAAACGATAGCGGAAGGCGTCCGGCACGGCGCTGAGATCGTCTTTTATGCTGTAGACTTCTCCGCGCTTGTTGTCGTTAATGACCACAGTTTTCTGGCTCAGTTGAAGCTCACCGCGCAGCTTGTCGATCAGCTGCGGCGCCCGCAGAAGCAGCAGCCTAAAAGGCAGTTCGAAACTGGTCACGTAATCCACGTTCAGCAACGCCAGGCGCAGGCGCTGCTCCGCGTCCTGAGGCTCTCTCTGGAACTCCTGCCTGACTTCCTCCCACTGGCGGCTGAGGCGGGGCGGCTCTTCTATTTCGGTGAAACTGTACTTTTCAATCTGGTAATCGATGCGATCGTTCATTCAGGCACCTTTCACATGTCAGGATCCAGCTCACAGACCATCTCATAGCAGCGCAGCAGTGTGCCGCCGCGCGACATAGGATAAAGCCCCTCTTTCACCACGCGAAATCCCTGCGTCAGATAAAAATCGCGGGCGTTTGGCGTGGAGGAAAGCGTCAGCCTGCTCATTCCCCTCGATCTCGCTTCCTGTTTGATGGCCTGAAGGATCTGTTTGGCCAGCCCCCGGCCCGTCCAGGCCGGCAGGGTAAAAATGGCCTCAACCGAACCGTTTTTCAAATCCAAAAATCCCGTGGCGACCGGCTCGCCGTTTTCATTATCCGCCACAAAAAAAGGATTATTCACGATTTCATTTCGGTAACCCTCGGGCATCTCATCTGGCGTCCATGCGGCCAGCACATCTTCTGGATAAGTTTCCCGACAGCCAAAGCGAATGGCCTCGTTTCTTATTGTCCACAGCGCCTGAGCTTCATTGAGCGTGGCTCGTCTGACCGTCATTCTCTGACCTCCGAAATGCTCCGTTACGTAAAGGAAAATGAGTCTGATGACTTAACGCAAAAAGGAATGTTACCCTTTGAAGAAAATAGCATTTAATTAAGGACCGCTCGATGAAAAAAATATCTGCCCTGTCCGTTTCTCTGGCCCTGCTTTTTAACGCGTCGGCCTTTGCCGCTGGCGCTGAACTGCCTGCGCCGATAGCTGCTCTGGAAAAGCAAGGCTTCGAGCTGAAAGGGGAATTTAAAGCACCGGGCGACCTGCAGGCTTATGCCATGCAGTATCAGGGGCAAGGCACCATCGTATACCTGACGCCGGATAAACAGCACGCCATTATGGGCAACATGGTCGATGCCGAAGGGAAAAACCTCAGCGACGCGGAAGTGGAGAAATTTGTCTATGCGCCGATGGCCAAAGCCATGTGGCAAAACCTTGAGAAACACCGCTGGATAGCCGCCGGAAGCGAAAAAGCCCCGCGCATTGTCTACGTGTTTGCCGATCCATACTGCCCGTACTGCACCCAGTTCTGGGAGCAGGCTCAGCCATGGATAAAGTCGGGTAAAGTTCAGCTCCGGGTGCTGCTCGTCGGGATGCTGCGCCCGGACAGCGGTCAAAAAGCGGCGGCAATTCTGATGTCGAAAGATCCGGCCAAAACGCTCGCCGACTATGAGAACAGCAAAGGTAAGCTGGCGCTGCAAAAACCGGAGAAAATAGATCCGGTTATCGGGGAGGCCCTAAAAGATAACCTGACGCTGATGGACGATCTCGGCGGCAATGCCACGCCCTCAATATACTACCTGAATGCCGAAGGCCGCCTGCAGCAGCATCAGGGCATGCCGGATGCCGAAACGCTGAATACCATCCTCGGGGATAAATAACGCCTACAGTTTTAGCAACGGTTTACGCTGGCGGCCAGGTTCACGGAACAGCGCCAGCGCCTGCCGCCACTCCTCCAGCGCATACACCGCCGCATCGGGCTGCTGCGTTTGTAGCAACAGTTCCCAGAGTGAGATAAACCAGCCCTGCCATTCTGCAACCGGCGTGACCGCCAGCGTATCGCGCAGATGAAATCGCTGCGCGGTAATGTTCTTTCCGCGCGGAGAGAACGCCTTCCCGCTCAGCAAACCGTAAGAAACCAACTCGGCATTCGGATTAAGGTGATCGAGCATCAATGTGGCTAACTCACCGCCCACGGCGTCAAACACAACGTCAACTTTTCCAGCAGCTTCGGCAATGCGATGCTCGTCATCCCCGCTCAGCGGGATAATGCCGGATTTAAGCAACGCCGGAAGACGCTGTGCCGAGCGGTAAACACCATAGACTTCCGTGGCGCCCTGCCTTTTGGCCCACTGCGCCAGTAAACCAGCACACGTTGATCCTGCCGCCGTGACCAGCACGCTTTTTCCCACCACGGGCCACTTTTTCAGCATTAACCAGGCCGCCAGAGGATTGATATATCCGCGCGCCGCAAGCTCATCCGGAACGCTGTCCGGCACAGGCACGGCCCACTGAATCGGGCAGTCAACCCATCGCTGCCAGGTGCCTTCCCCGCGCAGAGGTAGCACACGCCTGCCAATCCACTCCGGAGAATCCGCCTGCTCAACAATGCCGACGCCTTCGTACCCGGCAATACGCGGCGGAAATACCCGGTGGCGATAAGCCCCGGTAACGGGAATAAGATCCGAGGGATTGACGGGCGCGTAGTGCATGCGCACCCGGAGCGTGCCGGAGATAAACGGCGCCAGCGGCGTTTGTTCGAGGGTTAAGACCTGTTCAGGTTCGCCAAACTGCCGGAACCAGAGGGCTGCGTTTTCCATACTGAATGCCTGCAACTGCCATATTGCAGGCACTATATCATGCCTGAGTCAGCATAAACGCATCGAATAAGTGACACCGTCACTTATAGCATCATAAATTACGGTAGTAGAACGTCGTGGAGCACGGGCTGCCGTCCGGCATTAACGCATAATGAGGGAGATCCCCCACGCGCTGCCAGCCCATGCCCTGGTAGAATATCTCCGCATCGCTGCCGGTTGCGGTGTCCAGTACCAGAACTGATTTTCCCTGCGTGGTGGCAACGGCTTCCAGATAAGCCATCAGGCGCTGGGCAATGCCTTTCCGCCGCGCCACGCGGTGAACCAGAAGTTTGGCCACATCGGCCCGGTGCGGCTGATTTTCCGGCTGGCTGGTGATCAGCTGCACGGTGCCCACAATGCGCCCCTGCCCATCTTCCGCCACAATCAGCGTGCGTTCTCCCCGCGCCACGCTCTGGCCAACCTCCCCCCAAAACGCCGCGGCCTTTTCCGGCGCCAAAGGATGTAAAAAGCTGACCGAAGCCCCACCAGCCACACAATCAATCAGTACATCCGTTAATGATGCGGTTGCGGCAGCAAATTCACAGGCCTTCAGGGAACGAATACGATACTCGGGCACAGCGACTCCTGAACAGTGGTTAAAAGTTATGTCGGAATATTACCGGACATAAGAATAGACCAGCTTACCCGGTAACTCAGAAACCCACTATTCAGAAAAGATATGGATGGGCGGTTTGGGAGGATGCGGTTTTCGTTCCAGAATAGACTGTCCCCTTGCTGCAGCCAATGAAAGCGCATCAGAGGAGATATCCACTCAGGATGTTAATTCCATTCCACTATAAGGAATTATGATTACACCGATCGTCTGTAGCTTTTCATGATTTTATCCTGCCCGCTGCCCCAGCCTGGCCGGCTTCAGCTATCACATCCTCAAAGCTGAGATGCCGCTGCGGGTCGTACTCCGCGCATCCCCAGCGAAAGAAGAGCATCCAGCGATTATCTGCTCGCTGATTAAAATCGGTCACTTTGCCCTGCAGGTGCTGCATGGCGATAAATGCCCCTTCTTCATTCGTCCCGTTAAAAAGCAGAACAAACTCATCGCCGCCCGGCCTGGCGATCAGATCCGTTTCACGGAAAGAAGAACGCATAAGTTCTGAGAAAGCGACCAGCGCACGATCGCCCTGCTCATGGCCCAAACTGTCGTTAATCTGCGCCATCCCGTCAAGGTGGATAAATACCAGAGAAAGCGGCTCAGCCCGGCGGTTAGCGCTCCCCGTGGCGTATTGCCCCAAAAACATAAGGCCTTGACGGTTCAGCAGGCCCGTCAGCTCGTCGGTCAGGGTGGTATCGAGCATCTCATCCTCCGGTGCAGACTCATCATAGGGTCTGCTTACAGTTTAGATGATCATTACTCAGGCGGCGTAAATGCGGTTTTTCCCGGCACGTTTAGCGTTATAGAGTGCATCATCTGCCGCTTTTAACCATTCGGCGGCATCCGGCATCTGTTTTGTCGCACAGGCAATCCCGATACTCAGGGTGCAGAACGCATTTTTTTCAGGCAGGACTCGAACATTAATGGACTCCAGCAGGATCCGCTGGGCAATACCTTCGGCTTCCTCCAGGGATGTATTCGGCATCAGGACCACAAACTCGTCCCCGCCAAGGCGTGCCGGCGTGTCGCTGGAGCGAGCGACAATCCGCAGCACGTCGGACACCGCCATCAGAATGGCGTCCCCCACTTTATGCCCGAAACGGTCATTCACTTCTTTGAAATTGTCTATGTCGATAAACATCAGCGCCGAACTGCCGCAGGCAATGCGCAGCCGCGCCAGCTCATTACTGATTTTTCGTTCCAGCAGGCGGCGGTTGGCAATCCCCAGCAGGGGATCCATCATGGCAATGTTTTCCAGCTCGCGGCTCTTTTCCCGCAGCTTCAGCGCTATCGAAGCCGTCAGCATACTGAGCGCGATAGTGTAAACGGCAATCAGCGGCAGCGTGGCGTACATTGTCCGGGCAGAAACCGCCGGACTAAACGGCATCCCGTGGCTTATCCAGGTCAGCCCAAACGCAAGCAAGATTGCCAGCATCGCTCGTTTCATCAGCGGTTTTCCCCCGGCGGCCAGCCGGTCGGAAACCAGAATGGTGATAATCACTACCGACGGCAGCGCGCTGAGCGATATCATCGCAATCCAGAAGCCCCCGGCTGCCGCGTCGATCACCAGGTTTTGTTTTTCACTCTTGACGGGAGAAGCAGAAAAGCGCGCTTTTAACAGCGCCACGTGCGGCCAGACAAAAGCGTTAACGACCAACAGCGCCATAACTGGCACAGAGGACTGCTGCTCATTCAGTACCGAAAAGAGGGGCAAGAAGCACAGAAACGTCCCCAGCATACGCATGATATACATGCGATTAACGAAGCGAGCGCCGTGAGTTCTGGCATTTTTGTGAGGATCGGGTGTACGCATAACTATCTCAGGCAAACGAACCAGCCACGACAAACTGCACGGGCATACTACGCGATAATAAAGGATCCGAAGTGAACATGGCTATTAAGAATCACGCATGTGCGAGGCCGGAAACACTTCGGCGTGGAAGCTACTCGCGCTGGTTTTATTGCGCCCCTGCCGCTTCGATAAATACAAATACTTATCCGCTTCGGGAATAAGCTGATTAAAGGTTGCTTCCAGCGTGTTATTACCCAGCGCCGCCTCAGCCAGGCCAATACTGACGGTGATAAAGAGCGATTGTTCTTCGTAGTGAAAAGTACTGACTTCAATCGTTTTGCGGATCTGCTCGGCAATCTCAAAACCCTGCTGGTTATCCCGAACCCGGCACACCACCACAAACTCTTCCCCGCCGATGCGCGCCACCATTCCTCGCTCACCTACGGTGTCCAGCACTCTGCTGGCGAAAGAGGCCAGCACGGTATCCCCGCATTCGTGGCCCCAGCTGTCATTGATTCGTTTGAAAAAATCAATATCCAGCAGCATCACGCACAGCAGCGGCTCTTGCGGGGTTGGTTGATGTCGCCCACTGCGCTTGAGTGCTTCAAACAGCCCGGAGCGGGAATAAACGCCCGTCAGGTAATCATAGTCGGCACGCAGCGAAGTCTGCTTAATCAGCTGATTAATGGCATCCACGCTGATGGAAACAATCAGGGGGCAAATCGCGATAGTGGCAATGCCCAGGCGCGCCGAGAACATCTGATCGACCAGCAGCAGCGGTTGTTCGGAATGGAGATTAATTGCCGCGTGGGCCACCAGCACAATTTCCACCCCGCCGGTAATCAGCGTCAGCAGCGCAGTAACCGGCAGGGGGTAGCGAATGGCGCACCAGATAAGCGCAGGGAGCGGAAACGCCAGGCTGCCCGCCCCGCCGATAATCATCGCCGTGCAGACTGCAATCACCACGGAAAAAAACGGATACATGTCTGACGGCACGATACCGGTCAGTTTCCGCCAGGAAGGCCAGCTGGCGGTCAGCAAACAGGGCAGCATCAGCACGCCGGTTGAAAACTGCTCGCTCACCCAGTCAGCATAGAGCGGCATAAACTTTTCATGGTAATCGCCGCTTATCCCCAGCGATCCTACCGCGCCAAATAATGAAGATAATATGGCGGCAATCAGAGAAAAGTTAAAAATATTAAACGCATTTAGCGCCCAGTTACTCTCATCCATATTGCGCGAATAGCGCAGCAATAAACGGGCGGCGGTGACAATAAACACCATATTTGAAAAGTTGATGATCGTAGACTGCCAGCCCCACTGGGTGGTAAAGGCGTCATAAACCAGCATTGCCGCATAGCAAATAAAATAATAAATGGCTTTGTTCAGCCACGGATTACGCACAAAGATGGCGACCAGCACCGCATTCAGCGGCCAGAATAGCGAAAGATCGTTAACCAGCCGAAGCGAAGCGCCAAAGAAGTAAAATAGCGTGGTAAGCGCAAAAACACTGATCGCATTTAACAGCATTTTATCGGGGGAAAAGAATGAAAACTTAGGTCGATTAACCATGCTATCCTGGTTCATATCTATTCATCACCGCTGAAAATAAATAGCGCCATCAGGTGATTGCGAAAATAAGCATTAGCTTAGCATGTTTATCCCGCTAACAATCCAGGGCATTGAGAGAAAGAAGAAAATTCACTCAACTCGCCAGCGTTCCGCATGAACTATCAGCCATAAGTAAAATTTTTGCCACCTTCTCCCCCGCCTTTTGTCAACGGCAGGCTTTGTGGCTAAAAATTCAGACTTATTGCCGGGGAATAATTAGCAGCCTCAGGTTTAACCGATGTTTAACGTCGTTGCCTTATAGTCCATAAACGTAAGATTTCCCGGAGCTGAAATGCGTAAAACACCCTGGGCGGAACGACTCATCATTACCGCCATAATGCTGGCCGTGCTGGCCACCGTTAGCCTGGTTGGCGTGCTATGGTTGCGCATACCGGGATTATTATTACTGCAATAACTGCGTCGGTTAAAAAATAGAGCGCCCGATGCGCTGAGAGAGAATTTCCAGCGCGGCCGTCCCGGCCAGTGAGTTACCGGAAGCATCCAGCTCCGGACACCACACGGCAATAGACATTTCATTCGGTACGTTGGCGATAATCCCGCCACCCACGCCCGATTTCCCCGGTAACCCCACGCGATAGGCAAATTCCCCCGCGCCGTCATACATGCCGCTGGTGATCATCAGCGCATTAATCTGCCGAGCGTGTTGAGCAGAGATCACCGGTTCAGCAATGTGCAGAGCCCGCCCCTGATTGGCCAGAAATAAAAACGTTTTGGCTAACTCCAGACAACTCATTTCCAGCGCACAGTAATGGAAATAGGTTTGCAGCACCGTAATGACATCATTCTCAAAATTACCAAATGACTTCATCAGCCAGGCAATCGCGGCATTGCGTGCCGAATGTTCAAATTCAGACCGCGCGACGCGTGTGTTATAGACTAGATCGTCGGCACCGGAGAGCGCCCGCACGACTTCCAGCATCCGCTGTTTGGGCGCGCTGAGGCGGGTTTGCAGCATGTCACAGACCACCAGCGCACCGGCATTAATAAACGGATTGCGGGGTTTGCCCTGCTCAAGCTCAAGCTGTAACAGAGAGTTAAACGGCTGGCCGGACGGCTCTTTGCCAACGCGCTGCCAGATTTCAGCTTCATCATAGCGACCCATCGCCAGCGTCAGGCTCAGCACTTTAGAGATAGACTGAATAGAAAAACGCTCTGACGCATCCCCGGCGCTGAAGAACTCTCCGTCCACGGTACAAATAGCAATCCCGAGCTTATTGCCGGAAACCTCTTCCAGCGCCGGAATATAATTCGCGACCTTTCCTTGACCCAGCAAAGGGCGAACCTGGTCGAGGATCTCTTCCAGTAACTGATTGTTTAATTGAACCGGCACCGTGCGCTCCTGAGGCATATGTTAAGCGGCGAAAGTATACCAGAGCCACGGGCCGATAATAAGACGAACTCAGGCGGTCATTTGAAAGCGAGCGACCGCTTTTTCAAGGCGTTGGGACTCATCCAGCAAACGTTTTGAGGTATTAGCCGAGGCCTTAATCAGCAGCCCGGTCTGGCTCACCGCCTGATTAAGCGTGGTGATCCGCGCCGTGACGTGATGCACGCTGGCGCCCTGGTCAACGGAGGCGCTGGAAATTTCATTCAGCAGCCCGCTCAGGCGGGTCACCAGGGCAATCACATTCTTCAACTGCGTCTCCAGCTCTGAGACGGCTTCGCTGCCTTGCTCAATACCCTGCAGCGAGTTATTTATCAACGACTGAATATTTCTGGTCGACTGACTACTCTGTTTCGCCAGCAGGCCAACTTCACGTGCCACCACCGCAAAACCTCGCCCCTGGTTGCCCGCATGAGCCGCCTCAATGGCGGCGTTTAGCGCCAGAATATTGGTCTGGAAAGCGACGTTATCAATCATCGCCACAATGCCGCGCATCTCAGAGGAACGGGTCACAATATCCTGCATCGACGTATTCACCGTGTGCATCATCTGGTCGCCGCCGGCCACCATCTCACGCGCTTCGTCCGCGCGCTGGTTCGCCTGAATAGCGTACTGGCTGTTTTCCTGCACGCGGGATTCCAGCTCGGTGATATGCAGCGTGACTTTCTCCAGCTCCTGCTCCTGCTGTGAAGAGTGGCTAGACAGCTCGTTATTCCCTTCCGCAAGCTGGCCAATATTGCTTAACAGGATGGCCGAGGATTCCCGCACCTCTTGCACCAGTTGCTGAATGCCCTGCTGCATTTCCAGTACGCTGCCGTGCAGCTGTTTCACCTCGCGGTTAACCAGTTTTCGCTCAGCGGGGAGCCGCGACAGATCGCCGGCGGCCAGAATATGTAAATGTTCGATAAGGCTGCGCAGCGGGCGAATCACCCAGCGAGCCACGCCCAGCCAGACGGCAATCGCCACGACCAGTAATATACCCAGCGCGATAATAAACAGCGTTTGCGCCTGACTCAGGCTGCCCAGCAATGTGTGGCTGGCCGCAGCTGTTTGCTTCTCGCCTTCGGTCTGATAGCGCGCGTACTGCTCGTTGAAATCGGACTGGAAAGCCTGAATCGGCACTTCAAAGAAAGCATCGATGGAGGCCTTCTTTTGCATCCCTTCCAGCTGTTCTTTCAATCCGCCGAAGAACAGCTGATAGCTGTTGGCCAGGCTCTCGCTGCCCGCCGGGTGAAGTTGCTGCCAGGCGGCAAAATTCTGCTGCGAAACTTTCAGGGCGGCGTCGGCCTCATCCACCAGGCTGTTCCAGCTGCCGACCGACCCGGTCTCTTTGTCCTGCATAAAGTAAACGCCCGCCCGGTTCAGCAGGTCACTGGTCATCAGCAGCGAGGTTCTCGCCTTCTCCATGACCACCTGCTGCTGATGAAGCTGGTTATTTTCGAGGACGCTCTGGCGGGTTTCGTGCAGGATGTTGGACAGGGACACGGTGGAGAGAATTTGTAGCACGGAAAAGAGTGCTATAACGCCAACCACCCCGCTCAGCAGCCCGAACTCACGAGGGCGACGGGCAAGCAACCTGAAGGGATTTAAACGGCGAAAAATTTGACTTATGTTCATGATTTTCTTCAGTAACACAACGATGCCGCGAGTGTACTGAGCGAAAATGACAGAATTATTTCATTCTCATGACAAACAAGGCCACCTTCACGGCGGCCTTACTTTTTACTGATTGCGCGGGCATAAACCAGCATAACGTCTGCCCTTACCGGGGAAAACAAGCATTATTCCTCCCCGGCAAACCGACGTCAGGTGGGCTAAGCTAGCGCCGGTCTTTCCACACGGTCTGAATATTACAGAACTCATGCAGCCCGAAATGGGAAAGCTCGCGGCCAAACCCGCTCTTTTTCACCCCGCCAAACGCCACGCGCGGATCGCTGGCGCTATAGCCGTTGATAAATACCCCGCCGCATTCGAGGCGTGCCGCCATCTCCAGCGCCAGCTGTTCATTCGTGGTATAAACCGTCGCGGACAGGCCATAATCGCTGTCGTTTGCCAGCTCAAGGGCATGTTCGCTGTCGCGCGCGACGGTAATCGCGGCCACCGGGCCAAACAGCTCCTGGCGGAACGCGGCCATCTCTGGCGTGACATTAGTGAGCACGGTCGGCGCATAGTAGTTGCCCTCGCCAGGCAGTTTATCCCCGCCGATCAGCAGTTTTGCGCCCTGTTTAAGTGACGTTGTCACTTGTTCATGCAGCTCATCACGCAGATCGTAGCGTGCCATCGGCCCAATGCGATTAGCTTCTTCCTGCGGCGTACCAACCTCATAGTTTTTCAGTTCGGCAATAAAGCGGTCGGTAAAGGCGGCGGCAATTCCCTCTTCAACGATAAAGCGTTTCGCGGCGGCACAAACCTGCCCTGTGTTCTGGAAGCGCCCGGCCACGGCGGCCTTCACGGCTTCGTCGAGATCGGCATCATTCAGCACGATAAACGGATCGGACCCGCCCAGCTCCAGCACGCATTTTTTCAGCGCGGCACCTGCCTGGGCACCAATCGCAGCACCTGCTCTGCCGCTGCCGGTCACGGTGACGGCGGCCACGCGCGGGTCGTTAATCGCCTGGCTGACCCCTTCCGGTGCCACGTTAAGCAGTTCGAACAAAGAAGGCACAAAGCCCGCGTCAACAAACATCTGCCGAATGAGTTCGGCGCAGCCCATCACGTTTGGCGCATGTTTCAGAATATAGCTGTTACCGGCCAGCAGAATCGGCACCGCCCCACGCAGCACCTGCCACAGCGGGAAGTTCCACGGCATTACCGCCAGGATCGGCCCCAGCGGACGGTATTCAATCACGGCCTTATTGTGTTCAACCTGAGTCGCTTCTGCCCCCAGCATGGCCGGGCCGTGCCCGGCATACCAGTCGCAAAGGTTAGCGGACTTCGCCACTTCAGCGCGCGCCTGCAAAATAGGCTTGCCCATCTCGGCGGTAATCATTTGTGCCATTACTTCGCCGTGTTTACGCACCGCCTCGCCCAAATCACGCAGCTTCTGCGCACGTTCGTTAAGCGGGGTAACGCGCCAGGCGTTAAAAGCCTGCTGGTTACGGGCCAGCGCGGCATCAATCTGGGCGGCGTTCTCAAAAGGATAAACCGCAATGCGCTCACCGGTAGCGGGATTGCGTGAAATGGCGTGGGTTTGCCCGGTTACTGATTGCATGGTGGTGCCTCGACAGGTGAATGAGATGTTAACAGTAGCCTTGAGGCACAAAGTTTAAAAATGAATAATACTAAGCAAACCCTTCACGATTTGAGAAAGCCATGGACCTCACTCAGCTGGAAATGTTTAACGCCGTCGCTGAAACCGGCAGCATCAGCGCCGCCGCGCAGCAGGTACACCGTGTCCCGTCGAACCTCACGACCCGCATCAAGCAGCTGGAAGCGGACTTGGGCGTGGCGCTGTTCATCCGCGAGAACCAGCGGCTGAAGCTCTCCCCATCCGGCCACAGCTTCCTGGCCTACAGCAAGCGCATTCTGGCGCTGGTGGATGAGGCTCGTATGGTGGTGTCCGGCGATGAACCCCAGGGCCCGCTGGCGCTGGGTTCGTTAGAAAGTACGGCGGCGGTGCGCATTCCTGGCGTGCTGGCAAACTTTAACCAGCGTTACCCGAAAATCCACCTTTCTCTCACCACCGGGCCTTCCGGCGACCAGATTGACGGCGTGCTCGAAGGCCGCCTCGCCGCCGCCTTTGTTGACGGCCCGGTGCTGCATCCTTCTCTTGAAGGCGTGGCGGTGTACCGTGAAGAAATGACTATCGTCGCACCTGCGGATCATGCCCCTATTCTCAGCGGGGCCGACGTTAACGGCGAAAGTATTTACGCTTTCCGGGCCAACTGCTCCTACCGCCGTCACTTTGAGAGCTGGTTTCACGACAGCCAGGCTATGCCGGGCAAGATCCACGAAATGGAGTCTTACCACGGGATGCTGGCCTGCGTCATTGCAGGCGCAGGCCTGGCGCTGATGCCACGGAGTATGCTGGAGAGTATGCCGGGCAGCCATCAGGTGAGCACCTGGCCGCTGCCGGAGGATAAGCGCTATCTTGATACCTGGCTGCTGTGGCGCAGAGACGCCAAAACCCGCCAGCTTGACGCTTTTATTTCTCTGCTGGAAACGCCTGACTCGACAGGTTGCTGAATAGATTCCCGCGAGCAAACATCCACGGGGGCGGTACTCCCCCGGAAACCGATCTGTAATAAGCAGTGCTGTGCAGCATTGCTATTTTCCGGCGTGATATCGGCCAGCAAAATATGTTTGCCGGTGCCGACGCGGAGGGCAATCTGCAGTAACTTGCATTTATAAAGGATTAAATCTGCATTTCATTTTCAACAATCCACCCTGGCTGAAAATAAAAAATAAACACTGTGGTTTCCGCAGGCAAGATCTGCAATGATATTGCAGTTAAATAGATAACCCAGCACTTAGAATACGTAACATTTGAGCAGTTGGGTCGCGTGGTTAAGATGCAATTAATAATTAAATTATTGCTCAGTAATTTTTTTAACCTGGCCGTGAGTGGCTGATTCTTAAAAAATTGCGAGCAACGTCAACTCGAGGTAATAAGAAATGTTTAAAACAACTCATCCACGCTGTTTAATTATTGGATGTGGGAAAGGATACAGGGAAGACCTTGTTGTACCGCATAATCATATAACTGAATACACTCTGGATATTGATCCTGGTATTCGACCTGATTTTGTGGCCGATATCACGAAAACAGTTAATTTTAGTTACATGGGCAAATTTGATGAAATCTATTTTGAAAACATTGCATTAGCAGAGCTTCAAGTGGCGATAAACGTGAAAAACCTTCTCATTCCTGGACGAGGAAAAGTGTACTTCGTCGGGCAACATAGTCCGCATTTACTAGAACGCCTAAGGATGATTTATGCACCACTTCATTTTAGTGTCCGTATGGCTAACGCTGTCTTAAGTAAAAAAATTAAGGAAAAACTCTTTCCCGAAATTCTGGTGGACTGTTTTGGAACAACTTGTAGTGTCATCGAACTGACTCAGGTTCCGCTACCCTCGTTTGAAAAGGCATTTGGTCCCCTGCTTAATAGAAATTAAGCGGATTATATTCTGTACCAGGTAAGATTAAGGCAGATCTCAATAAATGACCTTTTTGTGAACTCATCTCCGCCTCATTATTAAGTGGTCTGCATTCTGTGGGTTAAGAATATAAATACTGGTTGCTACAGCTATTGCCTGGGCAATCTGTCCGCTGTCGATAACGACAATAACACCCAGGGAATAAGGCATGTTTTTCTCCTGAATAATGGAATGCAATAAAGGCTGGCACGGACGGATTGCTTAATAATCGCTTCCGACGTGCCAGCCTTTATGAACTGCATTCACTAATCCCGGTGAATTTTGCCCGGAAAGTTAGCGAAGCAGCACTTTCCCCACCAGATAGGTCACGGCCTTGCCGCCAATCAACACCCGGTCGCCCTTGTACTGGCAGCGCAGATCGCCGCCGCGGTAAGAAACCTGCCGCGCCAGCAGATGCGTTTTATTCAGCTTATCCGCCCAGTAAGGGATCAGCATGCTGTGGGTTGAACCGGTGACGGGGTCTTCCGGCACCGATTCCCCCGGGCAAAAGAAACGGCTAACAAAGTCATACTCGCCTTCACCTGCGGCGGTAATACAGACCATTTTTTCCAGCGGGATCATGGCGTTGATATCGGGTTGAATAGCCTCAACCTGCGCCTGGCTTTCCAGCACCACCATATAATCACGCCCGACTCGCAGCTCTTTACACTCGCTGATGCCAAGCGTCGCTAGCAGTTCCGGCAGCGGCGCAATCGGCTGCGTTTCCCAGGCCGGGAAATCCAGCGTCAGCCACTCACCGCTACGCGTCACGGTCAGCGGGCCAACAAAACGCGTGCTGAAACGGATCGTCGCCTCCGGGTAATCCAGATGCTCGAAAATAACGTGGGAGGCCGCCAGCGTAGCGTGCCCGCAAAGGTTGATCTCCCCCTGGGTGGTGAACCAGCGCAGCTCAAAGCCCTCATCCGTGGTCACGAAAAAAGCCGTTTCCGACTGATTATGCTGCTGCGACATTTTCAGCAGCGTTTCATCCGGCAACCATTCGCTGAGCGGGCAAACCGCCGCCGCGTTGCCGCCAAACGTTGCGTCTGCGAAGGCATCTACCATATAAAAGTCAATTGCTTGCATTGGCGTTACTCCTGCTTTTCATTGTTATTTTCTTCACCTCTACCATGACATACTCGCCCGAACTGTGCTGTTTTTTTTCTACCGTACTCAGGCGCTAGCCCCAAATGAGACATAAATCACAAAATGGGTTGTGTCGCCGATCTGATGGTTTTATGATCGCCCCATTCCTGCCCCTTATTTACCTGCATATTCCCTTATGACAATTGCTACCGTTTCACGCAAAACGGCGTGGCTGCGGGTCGTCACTCTCGCCGTCGCCGCCTTTATTTTTAACACCACCGAATTTGTGCCCGTCGGCCTGCTGTCCGACATTGCGCAAAGCTTTGGCATGGAAACCGCGCAGATCGGGATCATGCTGACTATCTACGCCTGGGTGGTGGCCCTGATGTCGCTGCCCTTTATGCTGATGACCAGCCAGGTTGAACGTCGCCGCCTGCTGATTAGCATTTTCCTGCTGTTTATTGTCAGCCACGTGCTGTCGTTCCTCGCCTGGAACTTTACCGTGCTGGTAATCAGCCGCATTGGGATTGCTTTCGCCCACGCCATTTTCTGGTCGATTACCGCTTCCCTGGCCATTCGCATGGCGCCGGCGGGCAAAAAAGCGCAGGCGTTAAGCCTGCTCGCCACCGGCACGGCGCTGGCAATGGTTCTGGGTTTGCCGATCGGGCGTATCGTCGGGCAGTATTTCGGCTGGCGTACCACCTTCTTCGTCATTGGCGTCGTGGCGGCCATCACGCTGTTTTGCCTGATGAAACTGCTGCCCAAACTGCCGAGCGAGCATTCTGGCTCGCTGTCGAGCGTGCCCAAACTGTTCCGCCGCCCGGCGCTGGTCAATATCTATGCCTTAATCGCGGTGGTGGTCACCGCGCATTACACCGCCTACAGCTATATCGAACCTTTCGTCCAGCAAATTGCCGGGCTTAGCGCTAACTTTGCCACCCTGCTTTTACTGCTGTTTGGCGGCGCGGGCATCATCGGCAGCGTGCTGTTTGGCAAATGGGGGAATAAATACGCTTCGGGGCTGGTGTCCGGCGCGATTGCGCTGATGGCCGCTTGCCTGGTGCTCCTGCTGCCCGCCGCGCAAAGCGAACTCACCCTTGCCGGGCTCAGCCTGTTCTGGGGTATTTCAATTATGATCGTGGCCCTGGGGATGCAGGTTAAAGTCCTGGCCCTGGCGCCGGATGCCACCGACGTGGCGATGTCGCTGTTCTCCGGGATCTTTAATATCGGCATTGGCGCGGGCGCGCTGGTGGGGAATCAGGTCAGCCTGCATATCTCCATGTCAGATATCGGCTTTATCGGCGCGATTCCGGCGCTTATCGCGCTGGTCTGGTCCATTCTGGTGTTCCGCCGCTGGCCGGTGACGCTGGAAGAGCAGCCCCGGCCTACGCATTAACAAAAATGCCCTCATCACGAGGGCATTTTTTTCGATCACGCTCAAATCAGGCAGGATAAGTTTTAATAATTTCCAGCACGCCGTTAATAATAAACTGCACGCCCATACACACCAGCAGGAACCCCATCAGGCGGGAAATCGCCTCGATGCCGCTTTTACCCACCATACGCATAATTGCCCCAGAGCTTCGCAGGCTGGCCCAGAGAATCACGCCGACGGTCAGGAAGATCAGCGGTGGCGCAACGGTAATGACCCAGCCCGGGAAGTCGGAGCCTGCCCGCACGGTTGAAGCGGAGCTGATGATCATCGCAATGGTTCCCGGCCCCGCCGTGCTCGGCATCGCCAGCGGCACAAACGCAATATTGGCTTCCGGCTCTTCGCTTAACTCTTCCGACTTGCTTCTTGCCTCCGGCGATTCATGCGCTTTTTGCTGCGGGAACAGCATCCTGAAGCCGATAAAGGCGACAATCAATCCCCCGGCAATACGCAGCCCGGGAATCGAAATCCCGAAGGTGTTCATCACCACCTGCCCGGCGTAATACGCCACCATCATGATGACAAACACATTCACCGAAGCCATGAGCGCCGTGCGGTTGCGCTGCCGGCTATTCATGTCTCCGGAGAGCCCAAGGAACAGCGCCACGGTGGTGAGCGGGTTCGCCAGCGGCAGCAGTACCACAAGGCCAAGGCCGATGGCCCTGAGTAAATCCATCATATTTTTATCCTTTTTTGTCCTTTATTGAGCAGCTATAGCGCAGGTTAGACTATAGCAGCCCGCAGTTTACTGACCGCTGTTGAAGCGTTTTAGCTTTTCGTGGCATAGGCTGAATCATCACGTTGACTTATACTTGCCTCGGCAATAGTATCTGCCGTGACTAATCTACTTGCCTGGGCAAACATAGTGAAAAGCACCTGTGATCTGTTTAACGAAATGATCCCCCTCGGGCGATTGATCCACATGGTGAATCAGCATAAAGATCGCCTGTTAAACGATTCGCTCTCCCCGCTGGATATCACCGCGACCCAGTTCAAGGTGCTGTGCTCCATTCACTATGAAGTGTGTATTACCCCAGTCGAGCTGAAAAAAGTGCTTTCCGTTGACCTCGGTGCGTTAACCCGAATGCTGGACCGCCTGCTGTGCAAAGGCTGGGTCGAGCGTTTGCCGAACCCCAACGATAAGCGCGGCGTTCTGATCAGGCTGACGCCGGAAGGCGTGGCGCTGTGTGAAGAATGCCGAAACCTGGTGGGGCTTAGCCTCCATAAAGAACTCACTAAAAACCTTACGGACGACGAAGTCGATACGCTTTATCGCCTGTTGAAAAAGGTATTGCCGTAAACCTGCAAAGAGGTGAAACGATGTCCAGACGCAACAATGATGCGGTCACAATTCAAAGCATTTTGGGGTGGATTGAAGAGAACCTGGAAACCCCGCTCTCGCTGGAGAAGGTTTCTCAGCGCTCAGGCTACTCCAAGTGGCATCTGCAGCGGATGTTTAAAAAAGAAACCGGCCACTCAATGGGCCAGTACATCCGCAACCGTAAGTTGACCGAAATCGCCCTGAAGCTTAAAGAGAGCAACGAACCGATCCTTTATCTGGCCGAGCGCTACGGTTTTGAATCGCAGCAGACGTTAACCCGCACCTTCAAGAACTACTTCTCGGTGCCGCCGCACAAGTACCGCGTAACCCGTCTCGCTGGCGAAGGCAAATATCTGCACCCGTACAACCAGTATTGCAGTTTGTGTAACTAACGCATCACCGTCCGTTTTACAGACGTAACCGAGGAAATATGAAAGTCATCTCCGCAGCCGCGCTCCTTCTGGCGCTGGCATCAACCAACGCTCTTGCGGAGCAGTCCGGCAGCTTCAACGCCACCCAGGCCAACTACGGCAACATGATCACCTGCTCCGGCAGTCAACTGTCTAAAGGCCCGCAGCAAACGGCGGCTGAACGTTCAGAAGAGCTGGGCTCCCCGTACTACCACGGTCATTCGCGTTCGTAAGATAAAGGCTGACCCGCCCGATGCTGGGCGGGTGCCGCGAATATCAGGATGAAGCCCGCTTCACCGACCGGCCAAAACGCAGACCAAAGACGTTGATATACAGCCCGCCCATAATCAGTATCGCCCCCAGCAACTGCATTACCGTCAGCTTTTCACCGAGCAGCAACGCCGCGCTGGCCATACCCACCACAGGCACCAGCAGCGACAGCGGCGCCACGCGCCAGGTTTCATAGCGCCCCAGCAACGTGCCCCAGATACCGTAGCCCACAATGGTAGAGATAAACGCCAGGTAGATCAGCGACAGAATGGTCGTTGTATCGATGTTCACCAGGCTTTGCAGCATCGTTGCCGGCCCATCCAGCAGCCAGCTTGCCGCAAAAAACGGCAGCACCGGGATCAGCGCACTCCAGACAATCAGCGACATGATCGCCGGGCGCTGTTCATGCTGCATGATCATCTTGTTAAAGATATTGCCGAACGCCCAGCTCATGCCCGCCGCCAGCGTCAGCATAAAGCCGAGCAGCGCGACGTGCTGGCCTTCGAAACTGCCCTTAATCAGCACCAGCACGCCGAAGACCGCCAGGGTGATCCCGGCCAGCTGCTTAGCCTGCAGCCGCTCGCCAAAGAAAAACGTTCCCAGAATAATGGTGAAAAACGCCTGAGACTGCAGCACCAGTGAGGCCAGCCCGGCGGGCATGCCAAACTTGATCGCGGTAAACAGGAAGGCAAACTGCCCGAAGCTGATGGTCAGCGCATAGCCCGCCAGCAGCCGGAACGGCAGCTTTGGCCGGGCCACAAACAGCAGGGCCGGAAACGCCACCAGCAAAAAGCGCAGCCCCGCCAGCATCAGCGGCGGCATATTGTGCAGCCCCAGCTTGATCACCACAAAATTCACGCCCCAAATCACCACCACCAGCAGCGCCAGCAATCCATCTTTACGCGTCATTGTCCCGCCCTGTATTTATTATCGATTTGTAAAAAAATAAACCTTATCCCCCTGAGTAAATAGATACAGATCCCACTTTTTGTCAGGAGTACAGATGTGATGTATCGTGCTTATGTCAGATCTGGTTGCTATACCAGGCTGATTTTTCGTGATAAATCTTTCTCGTTCTCTTACCTCACCATGACTAAAACAGGCTGACATGACCGCCCTCAGAAATCTGTTTGCAGGCAAACAACTTGCAACAACTGTGTTACTTATCTCTTCGCTGCTGCTGACTATCGGGCGCGGCCTGACGCTGCCGTTTATGACTATTTATCTTTCGCGCGAATACCACATGGCGCTGAAAGATATCGGCCTGGCGATTACTATCGCGCTGGTGGCCGGGGTGATCTTCAGCCTGTGGTTTGGCATCCTTGCGGATAAATTTGATAAGAAAAAAGCGATGCTGCTGGCTATCGTCATCTTCCTCGGCGGTTTTGCGGTTATCCCGCTGGTGCACAACGCCGGGCTGGTGGTGCTGTTTTACTCGATTATCAACTGCTCTTACACCGTGTTCTCCGTGGTGGTGAAAGCCTGGTTTTCCGAAACGCTGGACATCAGCCTGAAGCCCAAAATCTTCTCCCTCAACTACACCTTCGTCAACGTTGGCTGGACGGTTGGCCCGCCGATAGGCACCTTCGTGGTGATGTACAGCACCAATCTGCCGTTCTGGCTCTCCGCCATGACCGCCTTGCTGCCGATTCTGATGATTGCCCGTTACGTACAAAGCCAGCCAGTAAGCAGCCGCGCCACGGAAATGGAAGACAAGGTGCTGCCGTCGCCGCGCATGATGCTGCGCGACAAACAGCTGATGTGGTTCACGACCTCGGCATTTTTAGGCTCGATGGTTTACGGCGCGTTCGCCGGCTGCCTGTCGCAATATGCGATTGTTATCGGCGATACCGGGCTGGCGGAAAAGGTGGTCAGCGTCGTGCTGTCGGTCAACGCCATTGTGGTTGTCGCTTTCCAGTACTTCCTGGGTAAAAACATCCGCCCCGATAACATCAAAAAGATGATGTTCTACGGCACGCTGTTTTTCGTCTGCGGCCTCGGCGGCTTTATGATTTCTGGCACAAACCTGTGGCTGTGGGGCTTGTCTTCGCTGGTGTTTACCATTGGGGAACTGATCTACGCGCCGGGGGAATACATGCTTGTCGACAACATCGCGCCGTCGGGGCTGAAATCAAGCTACTTTGCCGCCCAGCAGCTCGGCTGGCTTGGTGGAGCCTGCAACCCGCTGGTCACCGGGCTGTTGTTGAGCTGGCTGCCGCCTTACATGCTGTTCGTGGTGCTGATGGCGACAATTGTACTGGCTTACTACGCCATTGTGATCGGCATGAATACGCCGCCCCGCCAGCCCATAACGGCCTGACGAGGCGCTCGTGATTACACGTCTTTTTCGTATTTGATAAAGCCGGACTTCTTCGCCACTTTGTCATACAGCGTCTGCGCGGTGGCGTTGGTTTCATGGGTATGCCAGTACAGACGCGAACTGTTGTTGGCTGCAGCCTGCTGGCGTACCGCTTCAATCAACGCCCGACCAACGCCTTTGCCCCTCACCTGAGGCGTCGCAAACAGATCTTCCAGGTAGCAGTAGTGGGTTGCTGACCAGGTACTGCGGTGATAGAGGAAGTGAGTGAAACCAAGCATAGTTCCCTGGTCGTCAAAAGCCCCGAATCCCCACAGCGGCTCCTGCGCATCCAGCAAACGTTCCCAGGTCAAATCGGTGACACCGTCACTGATTTGAGCATCATAAAAGGTCAGATAGCCCTGCCAGAGCGCCTGCCACTGCGCCCGGTCGCCCGCCGTTAACAGGCGGACATTCACCTGCCGAGCGGGTTCGCTTTTCTGCCGGCTAAGTGCGTCGCGAATAGCCGCCAACCCAACACGCTGTTCGCCGTGAGGCATATTGTCCGCGGCAAGCCAGCGTTCAAACGCGCTTTTCACCAGCGGCCACTCGCCATCGGTGATAGAGAACCACGCCGTATCGCGGGTACGCCCTTTATAGATGCCCATCTGGCGGAACACGCCTTCAAAACGGAAGCCCAGACGCAGCGCCGCGCGGCGAGATGGCCCGTTCAGGCTGTCGCACTTCCACTCATAGCGGCGGTAGCCCAGTGTTTCAAACGCATACTTCATCAGCAAAAAGTGGGCTTCGGTGGCCAGAGCGGTACGCTGCAGCAGCGGCGAAAACACCACAAAGCCGACTTCAATACTGCCGTTCGCCGGGTCAAGGCGCATCAGCGACAGCGTGCCCAGCGGCTGGCCGCTGGCGGTATCCACCACGGCAAAATGAAAAGGATCGGCGCTTGTTTCTGCCCCGGCAATGTACTGCATAAAATCGGCTTCGGTATCGAACGGCCCAACGCTGAGATAAGTCCAGCCTCTCGCATCTTCAGCCTGCCCCCAGGCCTGCCAAAGCTGCGCCCCGTGCCGGGCCGCACTTAATGGCTCGAGGCGGCAAAACTGTCCGTTTAACGTGACGCGCTCCGGCAGCGGGCGGCGCTGCCAGTCAGGAAGAGATAAGCCAATCGGCTGCTGGAAACTGTTGACGGTAAACGACATGCTAACCTCTGGAATTCGATGGTGAATGTCGAAAACTATAGGCGCACAGAGGTTCAGCCAAAAGTACCACAATCGGTATTTTTTGGCAGACCACTTATATCGCCACCAGCCCCCGAACGCCTTCCTGTTCCATGGCGCTGCCGTGCCCGCGCTGGACTATCTCCCCGCGCGACATCACCAGATACTGGTCTGCAAGATCTGCGGCAAAATCGTAAAACTGTTCCACCAGCAGAATTGCCATATCCCCGCGCCCGGCGAGGTGGCGAATCACCTGGCCGATCTCTTTGATGATCGACGGCTGGATCCCTTCCGTCGGCTCATCCAGAATCAGCAGCTGTGGCTTACAGGCCAGGGCGCGGCCAATCGCCAGCTGCTGCTGCTGCCCGCCGGAGAGATCGCCGCCCCGCCTGAGCTTCATCTCTTTTAGCACCGGAAAGAGCTGGTAAATCTCGTCCGGGACGGCCTTTGCCTCACGCCCGGAAAATCGCGACAGCCCCATCAGCAGGTTTTCTTCTACCGTCAGCCGCGGAAAGATTTCCCGCCCCTGCGGCACGTAGGCAATACCGGCCTGAACACGCTGGTATGGTTTGCGCTGGGTGATGGTTTTCCCCTGCCAGCTAACGCTGCCGCCTTTCACCGGCACCAGCCCCATCAGGCTTTTCAGCAGCGTGGTTTTCCCCACGCCGTTACGCCCGAGCAGGCAGGTCACTTCCCCCACGCGGACCTCAAAACTGACGCCGCGCAGAATATGGCTGCCGCCGTAATACTGGTTAAGCTCATTCACCTGCAGCATATTTGCTCCTTAACGGCCAAGGTAGACCTCAATAACCTGCTCATTCGCCTGCACTTCGCGCAGGGAACCTTCCGCCAGCACCTGCCCCTGATGCAGCACGGTAACGTGGTCGGCAATGGTTTCCACAAAGCCCATATCGTGCTCAACCACCATCAGCGAATGCTTCCCCGCCAGGCTACGAAACAGCTCCGCCGTGTATTCGGTTTCGGCATCGGTCATGCCCGCCGCAGGCTCGTCCAACAGCAGCAAATGCGGCTCCTGGACCAGTAACATGCCGATTTCGAGGAACTGCTTTTGCCCGTGGGACAACAGCCCGGCCCGGCGATGGCGCTCCCCGGCAAGCCGCAGCGTCACCAGCATGTCATCAATGCGGTCGCGCTGTTCGCCGCTGAGTTTTGCCCGCAGGCTTGCCCACACCGACTTCTCGTTTTTCTGGGCGATCTCCAGGTTCTCGAAGACCGTCAGCGCCTCGAATACCGTGGGCTTTTGAAATTTACGGCCAATGCCCCGCCGGGCGATTTCAATCGGTTCCAGCCGCATCAGGTCGATGGACTGATCGTAAAAGGCCTTGCCGCTTTGGGGCTTGGTCTTGCCGGTGATCACGTCCATCAGCGTGGTTTTTCCCGCGCCGTTCGGCCCAATCACGCAGCGCAGCTCCCCCACGCCGATATTCAGCGACAGGTTGGTTAACGCCTGAAACCCATCGAAGTTAACGTTGATATTTTCCAGCGCCAGCACCGGATCGGTCTGTTCGCGAAAGCGATCCGTGGGGTACTGGCGGGTAAAAAGAGATTCGGCAGGCTGCATCATTTCTCTCCTTTGCGCAGCAGGCCAATTACCCCGCGCGGTAAAAACAGCGTCACCAGAATAAAAATCAGGCCAAGGAACAGCTGCCAGTACTCCGGCACCGCCATGGTGAAGTAGCTTTTCGCCCCGTTCACCAGCCCCGCGCCCAGCACCGGGCCAATCAGCGTCCCGCGCCCGCCCAACGCCACCCAGATAGCGGCCTCAATAGAGTTGGTCGGCGACATTTCGCCCGGGTTAATAATGCCCACCTGCGGCACGTACAGCGCCCCGGCTAAGCCGCACAGCACCGCAGAAAGCGTCCACACCAGCAGCTTGAAGCCCCGGGGATCGTACCCGCAGTACGACAGGCGGTTTTCCGCATCGCGCACCGCCGTCAGAATGCGACCAAACTTGCTGCGCGCCAGCCAGAAGCCGAGGCCAATGCTTGCCACTAAAAGCAGCACGGTAGCGATAAACAGCCCGATACGCGTCCCAACCGCTGTAACGGGCATCCCCAGCAGAGTGGTAAAGCCGGTAAACCCGTTATTGCCGCCGAAGCCGGTTTCATTGCGGAAAAACAGCAGCATCCCCGCATAGGTCAACGCCTGCGTCATGATAGAGAAGTACACGCCCTTAATCTTTGAGCGAAAGGCGAAATAGCCGAACACAAACGCCAGCAGCCCCGGGGCCGCCATCGCCAGCAGCAGCGCCCAGGCGAAGTACTGTGTGCCGGACCAGTACCACGGCAGCTCATTCCAGGAGAGAAACGACATAAAGCCGGGCAGCCCGTCACCGGCGGCCTGGCGCATCAGGTACATGCCCATGGCGTACCCGCCAAGAGCGAAAAACAGGCCGTGCCCGAGGGAAAGCAACCCGGCATAGCCCCAGACCAGATCCAGTGCCACCGCGATGATGGCATAACAAAGGATTTTGCCGATCAGCGTCAGGGTGTAGGTCGACAGGCTGAGCGGATTACTGGCAGGCAACAGCGTCAGAAACGGCAGCGTCAGCAGCAAAATCACCAGCAGCGTCCCCAACACCAAAGTCAGGCGCGGGGCTTTACGCCCGAGTGTTAAAGTCAGCGGCATACTCATCAGTCAATGACCCTCCCTTTGAGCGCAAACAGCCCCTGTGGCCGCTTCTGAATGAACAGCACGATCAGCACCAGAATCAAAATTTTGCCCAGCACCGCGCCGATTTGCGGTTCGAGGATCTTGTTGAAGATGCCCAGCCCGAACGCCGCCGCCACGCTCCCGGCAAGCTGCCCGACGCCGCCCAGCACCACCACCAGGAAGGAGTCGATGATATAGCCCTGGCCGAGCTCGGGGCCGACGTTACCCAGCTGAGAAAGCGCCACGCCCCCCAACCCGGCAATGCCGGAGCCAAGCCCGAACGCGAGCATATCCACGCGCCCGGTCGAAACGCCGCAGCAGGCCGCCATCGCGCGGTTTTGCGTCACGGCTCGCACGTTCATGCCCAGCCGCGTTTTATTCAGCAGCAGCCAGGTAAACAGCAGCACCAGTAGCACAAAGCCCAGTACCACCAGACGGTTCCACGGCAGGATCAGGTTCGGCAGCACCTGCAGCCCACCGGACAGCCAGGCCGGGTTAGCCACTTCCACGTTCTGCGCCCCAAACAGCATGCGCACGATCTGAATCAGCATCAGACTGATACCCCATGTCGCCAGCAGCGTCTCCAGCGGGCGGCCGTACAAATGGCGGATAATGGTGCGTTCAAGCGCCATGCCAATCCCGGCGGTGATAGCAAAAGCCACCGGCAGGGCAACCAGCGGATAGAGCGCCAGCCACGCCGGAGCAAACTGCTGAAAGGCTGCCTGTACGCCCCACGCCGAGTAGGCCCCCAGCATCAGCATTTCGCCATGCGCCATATTAATCACGCCCAACAGGCCATAGGTGATCGCCAGCCCCAGCGCGGCCAGCAGCAAAATCGATCCCAGAGAAAGCCCCATAAACGCCTGGCCGAGAATATCCCCCAGCATCTGGCGGCGTTCGATTTGATGCAGCCCGTCAGCGGCGGCCTGGCGCACGTTGGCATCCGGCTCCGCGCCAGCATCGGTTAAAGGTTTGAGTAACGCTTCGGTATCCGGGTCGGTGGACTTGCCGAGCAGCTTAACTGCCTCCAGGCGCACGGCGGCCTGCGGGCTGGCTAGCTCAAGGCGGGCGGCGGCCAGCGTCAGCGCATCACGCACGCTTTGCTCTTTTTCTGCGCTCATCCGCTTCTGTAAAACGGGCAGCAGCTCCGGCGGCGCCTCTTTCTGCAAAGCTTTCGCGGCGTTTAAACGAGTGGTGACGTTGTCACTTATTAATTGATGGCTGGCCAGCGCTCCGGCGGCCAAAACGCGCAGCCGGTTGGTCAGTCGAAGTTTTTTTGTCTCGCCCTGCGGCTGGGCTTCGTCGCCCAACGGCGTCAGCGTGGCTCCGGTCTGGTTGAAAGCCGCATGCCCGTCGGTGACCAGCGTTTCCTGCTGCAGCGCATTGAGCAGCGGTAAACGAGCGGGATCGGGCGCCAGCGTCCAGCTTTGCAGCAGGTCAGCCTGCGCCGTGCGGTTTGCCGCCGCAAAGGTTTCTGCATCCCCGGCGGCGGCAAGCCCCGGCAATAAAGCGGCCACAACCAGCAGCAGCCGGGCCAGTGTTGCTAATGTCATGGCGTTCTCCTGAATGGTTTTACCCTGATGCCCCTCGGCCAGCCCCTCACCCTAACCCTCTCCCCAGAGGGGATAGGGTATAAAATGCAGAGGCTATCAACGCTTTTCCCCCTCTCCCTTCCAGGGATAGGGCCGGAGTGAGGGTAAAGATGACCGGATGGTCGAACATCAGTTGCTGGCGGTCTTCACCGGCAGATCAGATTTCTTATCATTCCCCGGAATAAACGGGCTCCACGGCTGGGCGCGCACCGGCTTATCCGTCTGCCACACCACGTTGAACTGGCCGTTGCTTTCGATCTCGCCGATCATCACCGGTTTATGCAGATGGTGGTTGGTGGCGTCCATCGTCAGGGTAAAACCGGACGGCGCTTTAAAGGTCTGTCCGGCCATCGCCGCGCGGACTTTATCCACGTCAGTCGTCCCCGCTTTCTCTACGGCCTGCGCCCACATATGAATGCCGACGTAAGTCGCTTCCATCGGATCGTTAGTGACCACGGTATTGGCGTTCGGCAGGTTGTGGGCTTTGGCGTAGGCCTTCCACTCGCTGACAAACTGTTTGTTGGTCGGGTTATCGACGGACTCGAAGTAGTTCCAGGCTGCGAGGTTACCCACCAGCGGTTTAGTGTCGATGCCGCGCAGCTCTTCCTCACCCACGGAGAAGGCCACCACCGGCACGTCGGTCGCCTTCAGGCCCTGGTTCGCCAGCTCTTTGTAGAACGGCACGTTGGAGTCGCCGTTGATGGTGGAGATCACCGCCGTTTTACCGCCAGCGGAGAATTTTTTGATATTGGCCACGATGGTCTGGTAGTCGCTATGGCCAAACGGCGTGTAGACCTCTTCGATGTCTTTGTCCTGAACGCCTTTAGAGTGCAGGAAGGCGCGCAGGATCTTGTTGGTAGTGCGCGGATAAACGTAGTCCGTGCCCAGCAGGAAGAAGCGTTTAGCCGCCCCGCCGTCCTCGCTCATCAGGTATTCCACCGCCGGGATCGCCTGCTGGTTAGGTGCCGCCCCGGTATAAAACACGTTCGGCGACATCTCTTCCCCTTCGTACTGCACCGGGTAGAACAGCAGGCCATTCAGCTCTTCAAACACCGGCAGCACGGATTTGCGCGACACTGACGTCCAGCAGCCAAAGACCACGGCCACTTTGTCCTGGCTCAGCAACTGGCGGGCTTTTTCAGCGAACAGCGGCCAGTTAGACGCCGGATCAACCACCACCGGCTCAAGTTTTTTCCCCAGCACGCCGCCCTTCGCATTAATATCGTCGATGGTCATTAACGCCACGTCTTTCAGCGGCGTTTCTGAGATAGCCATGGTGCCCGACAGCGAGTGCATGATCCCGACTTTGATGGTGTCCGCCGCCTGGGCGGCGAAGGCCCATCCGAAGCTGACAAACGAAGCGGAAAGCGCGAAAGCTTTAACAAAGGTACGACGTGGCATAAGTCTGACTCCCCTGAAGAAACAATAAGTGATTAGCTCAGCTTGAATTGCCGGGCCTGGTGCAGCATATGAAGCGTTATCTGACGAACCTCTTTCTGACTGGCGGCGATATGGTCGTGTAGTCGGGTTTGGGCCTCCTCAAGGTTACGGTCCCGAACGGCGAGCAGGATCTGCCCATGCTCGGCATACGTCGCGCTGACGCGCGGCTGACGGGTAAAGTCCAACCTGCGCACAATGCGAATTTTTTCGGTGATCTCCCGGTGAACCCTCGCCATTTCAGGGTTGCCCGCCGCAGAGACCAGCGTCATATGAAAAGCCTCGTCGTGCGGCGCGACGTTCATTCCCTCAGCCAGCGGTGGTTCATCCAGCCAGAACTGTTTCAGCGCCTGCAGCGGCAGCGGGAAAACGGAGTCTGCCCGCAGGCAAAGACGCTTCACCGCCTCCAGCTCCAGCACGATGCGCAGATCGTAAAGCGCCTCGAGATGATCGAAATCCACCGCGCGGATCTGCCAGCCGCTGCGGGGTTGTACATCGACATAGCCTTCCTGCTGCAGGGCATAAAGCGCCTGGCGAACCGGCGTGCGGCTGGCGCTCATGCGCTCCGCAATTTCGTTTTCGCTAAAGCGGTCCCCCGGCAGCAGCAGGAAGTCGAAAATTTCCTTTTTGAGCTGCTGGTAGATGCGCTCGGCTACGGCTTCTGGTCGCTTTGGCATAGTGGTTTCCGTGTTGTTACCCTCACCCCGGCCCTCTCCCTGGAAGGGAGAGGGAGAAAACATGAAGATCCTCTCCCTTCTGGGAGAGCGGGAAAAAGTGAGTGTGTTTCTCTGTTTTTATTCCCTCTCCCCGTTCGGGATTTGAGGCTCTGTTTTTATTCCCTCTCCCCTCTGGGGAGAGGGCTAGGGTGAGGGGCTAGATTCCCCTACACCGCCTCCAGCCACAGCAGCGCATCCCCAGGTCCCACCGGTCGGCCCTGCTGGCACTGGATCCGCACCACCTTGCCGTCGCACGGGGCGCTAACCAGCAGCTCCATCTTCATCGCCTCAACGACGAGCAGCGGCTCGCCCTGCTTCACGCTTTGCCCAGGCTCAACCAGGATCTTCCAGATATTGCCGTTCAGGTCGGCGCTGACGAGCTGCCCGGCCTGCTGCTCCTCCGGCAGATCCGCCGCCATCAGCGCGCTCTCCACCGCCGCGCTTTCCTGCTCTTTCCAGTGCGCCACTTCGCTCAGGAAAGCCTCCTGCTGGCGGCTGCGGAAATTGGCAATATCGTCGGAGTTGTCCGCCAGAAAACGGCTATATTCGGCAAAATCGAACTCAACTTCTTCGACCTCAACCTGCGCACGTCCTTCCCGGAACGCCGTACGGAACGCGGTTAAATCTTCCTCGCTCACCGGGTAGAAGCGCACCTGGTCGAAGAACTTGAGTAGCCACGGTTCGTCGCCAAACTGTTCGTTTTTGAGGAATTTGTTCCAGATGGGCAGCGTGCGGCCCACCAGCTGATAGCCCCCCGGCGAATCCATGCCGTAGACACACATATACATCCCGCCGATCCCTACCGTGCCTTCTGCCGTCCACGTCCGCGCCGGGTTGTACTTCGAACTCAACAGCCGGTGACGCGGGTCGAGCGGCACGGCGCAAGGTGCACCGAGATACACATCTCCCAAACCGAGCACCAGATAGCTGGCGTCAAACAGGATCTGCTTCACCTCGTCGCGGCTTTGCAGCCCGTTGGTGCGCTGAATAAAGTCCACGTTGTTCGGCAGCCACGGCGCGTCTTCCCGCACCGTTTGCTGATAACGCTCCACTGCCGCAAGCGTGGAGCTGTCTTCGAAGGCCAGCGGTAAATGCACGATGCGTGAAGGAATTTTCAGCTGGGTCACATCTCCCAGCTGTTTCTCTATGCCCAGAAGCAGCGTGAGCAGCTGGCTCTGGGAAATACGCTGGCTGTCATAGCGGATCTGCAGCGAACGCACGCCCGGAGAGAGTTCCTCAATGCCCGCCTGCGCCGCCTGCTTAATAGCCTGCATCAGCAGGTAAATACGCAGCCGCAGCGCCAGGTCGAGCACGTTATCGCCGTATTCAATCAGCACATAGTTGTCACCCGCCTGACGGTAAACCACCGCCGGTAGCGAAGCCTGAGCGGGGATTTCCGCCAGAATCGCCGCGCTGGTCGTCGAGCCGGGTTCAATCGAAGGATGCAGATCCGGCAGGCTTGCTCCGGCGCACAGATTGGTCACCGCCACCTGCTGGGCAATCTCCAGCGACTGCGCGTGCTCAAAGCTGATGGCGTGAAAACGAATGCGGTCGCCCGGCTTCACCTGCCCGACTTTCCACAATTCCGCTTTGGCAATCGTCACCGGGCAGACAAATCCCCCGAGGCTTGGGCCATCGCGCGTCAGGATCACCGGGAAGTCGCCGGTAAAGTTCACCGCGCCGATGGCATATTCACAGTCGTGCACGTTGGAGGGATGCAGCCCAGCCTCGCCGCCGTCCGCTCTCGTCCACTCAGGCTTAGGCCCGACGAGGCGCACACCGAGGCGGTTAGAGTTGTAGTGAACCTGCCACTCGGCGTTGAAAAAGGTGTCCATCGACTCCGGCGTGAAGAAGTCTGGTGCGCCGTGCGGCCCGTACAGCACGCCTATCTCCCACAGTTCGCCATACTGCGGGATCAGCGCCGGTTCCGGGGCCTGCGGCAGGCTAATCGGCGCTGGCGTCGTGCAGGCCGGCAGGCAAGGCTGAGAAATAGCCAGCACATCGGCCACCCGCAGCGTGCGCCCGGCATGGCCGCCAAACTGGCCAAGGGCAAAAGTGGAACGACTGCCGAGATACACCGGCACGTCAAAACCGTTACGCACCGCCAGATAGGTACGACACCCGCTGGTCGCCCTGCCCAGCGTCAGGATCTGCCCGGCTTTCACTACTGTGGGCTGCCAGAAAGTTACCGGCTGATCATCCAGCGTGGCCGGACAAGGAGCCCCGGTCAGCGCGATGGTGGCCTCGCTGTGGAAGCGCAGCGTCGGCCCCTGCAGGGTAAATTCCAGCCCGGCGGCCGACGGATGGTTGCCGACAATGCGGTTCGCCAGACGGAAGGCAAAATCATCCATCGGCCCGGACGGCGGCACGCCGATATCCCAATATCCAAGGCGGCCAGGGCTGTCCTGAATGCTGCTCCAGGTGCCCGGCTCCAGCACTTCCACGGCCTGCGACCGATAGCTCACGCTATCCAGCAGCCGCGTCCACATTACGCCAGCTTTGAACTCCGGCAGGCGGACGATCTGGCGCAGATAATCCAGATTGGTGGCGATCCCGTGCAGGCGGGTAGCGGCCAGCGCCTCGTTCAGTTTACTTAACGCCTGCAGGCGATCATCGCCGTGAACGATGATCTTGGCGATCATCGGATCGTAGAACGCGCTGACTTCGCTGCCGGTGCTGACCCAGCCGTCAACCCGCACGCCCTCAGGGAAATAAACATCGGTTAATACGCCCGGCGAAGGCTGGAAATTTTTCAGCGCGTCCTCGGCATAAATGCGGACTTCAATCGCCGCCCCCTGAGGCGCTTCGGCCATTTTTTGCCAGTCCGGCGACGCGCCTGCCGCCACCCGCACCATGCATTCGATCAGATCCAGCCCCGTGACGCATTCGGTTACCGGGTGTTCAACCTGCAGGCGTGTGTTCACCTCCAGGAAGTAAAATGCATCCCGCGCGGCGTCGTAGATAAACTCCACGGTTCCCGCACTGCGGTAATCAACGGATTCACCCAGCGCCACGGCGGCACGGTGCAGCGCTTCACGCGTGCTCTGCGGCAGATTTGGAGCGGGCGTTTCCTCGACCACTTTTTGGTTGCGGCGCTGTAGCGAGCAATCACGCTCCCCCAGGGCAACCACCTTGCCTCTGCCATCGCCAAAGATCTGCACTTCCAGGTGCCGGGCTTTGTCGACAAAACGTTCGATAAACACGCCGTCGTCGCTGAAAAACTGCGCGCCCATACGCTTCACGCTTTCCCAGGCCTCAAGCAGCGCCGGTTCGCTGTCGCAGCGGGTCAGTCCGATCCCGCCCCCGCCCGCCGTGGTTTTGAGCATCACCGGATAGCCGATTTCCGCTGCCGCCAGCTGCGCCTCAGCAAGGGATGTCAGCAGCCCGGTGCCCGGCGTCATCGGCACATCTACGCCGGAGGCCAGCTCGCGGGCGCGGTGTTTCAGGCCAAAATCGCTGATTTGCTGCGCCGTTGGCCCGATAAAAACAACGCCTGCCGCTTCACAAGCCTCGGCAAATTCCCCGCGTTCGGAAAGGAATCCGTAACCGGGGAAAATCGCCTCCGCGCCGCTCTCTTTTGCCGCCGCCAGTATTTTTTCGATATTCAGATAAGTATCGCTGGCTTTATCTCCGCCGAGCGCTATCGCCTCATCGGCATCAATCACGTGCTGCGCGCTGGCATCGGCCTCGGAATAAACGGCCACGCTGGTGATATGCATTTTCTTCAGCGTGCGAATGGCGCGGCAGGCAATTTCACCGCGGTTGGCAATCAAAACCTTGCTAAACATAATCCCTCTCCTCAAGCGGCAGGTTGACGAGCAAGCCAGGCTTTCCAGCCGCCCCATGCGGTAATGTCCGTGGCGCCTTCTGTCGCACACGGTTCACAAATGAAGCCCTTCACGCTGCGCCCGTCCTGCAGGGTCAACGTGCCGATTCCCAACGGCGCGGGGATTTCGGCAACAAATTCGCCAAAACGCGCAAGCGGGATATCCCACAGCTCAACGGCAATCGGCAGCCCTTCGGCGGCACGTACCAGGCCCGGTTTCGGTGGCTGAGTGTTGGCCAGGGCGTAAAGGCGATAGGTTTCTGCCGTGTGGGTTGCTTCTACGAAGACGGCGTTACGGCCGGTGAGCTGATGGTTCAGCGGCATCCCTCGCAAATGGGCACCTACAACAGCGACGCGCACGAAGCTGCTGGCAGGCGTGATGGTCTGCTGTTCAGGCAATTTCTGGGACGTTGCTCCGGCGGGCAGATCAAGCTGCGCCTGCCACTGCGTGCCAAAATGGCTGAGCGCGGCATCGTGCCAGGCCGGGGCAATCAGCGTGATCCCTGCGGGTAGGCCGTCGGCCCGGAAATCCGCCGGAAGCGCCAGCGCGCTCAGGTCAGCCAGGTTGGTGAAGTTGGTGTAGGTACCAAACTGCGAGTTATAGGCCACCGGCTCGTCGCACATTTCAGCCAGCGTGTGAATCGTCGGCGACGTCGGCACCACAAGGGCATCAAACACGGCAAGCTGCTGCTGAATGCGGCGGGCAAGCTCGGCCCGGGTATATTCCGCCTGCCAGGCATCGCAGGCCGTGAAGCTCAGCCCGCTGGCGACGATCCCGCGTACGGTGGGATCCATCGCCTCGGGGTGTTTTTCGAGGATCTCTTTCACCGCGACGGTGCGCTCGGCCACCCACGCGCCGTTATACAGCTGCCCGGCCAGCCGGGTGAAATCGCTGAAATCTATCGCCACCAGCTCCGCCCCCATCGCCATTAACCTGTCCAGCGCCAGCTGAAAGGCCTCTTCGCTGAGTTTGTCGCCGAAGAAGGCCAGGCGGTCTGGAATGGCAAAGCGCAGGCGCGGGCTAAAGCGAGCCGGGGCGGTGTGAGGGTTGCTTCGGGAGTAGGGATCGAGCGGATCGTACCCACCTGCTACGCTGGCGACGAGGGCCGCATCCGCCGCCGAGTGGGCGAAGACAGAAACGCAGTCGTTGAGGCGGCAGGCCGGAACTACGCCCGTCGTCGATAGCCAGCCTTTGGTCGGTTTTAAGCCAACGATGTTATTGAACCCGGCGGGTACGCGCCCGGAGCCTGCGGTGTCCGTTCCCAGTGAGAAGCCAACCAAACCGCGCGCCACCACAGATGCGGAGCCTGAACTCGAGCCCCCGCTGACGTAGTCCGGGTTGAAGCTGTTCACCACCGCGCCATACGGAGAGCGGGTGCCGACCAGGCCGGTCGCAAACTGATCGAGGTTAGTTTTGCCTACCACAATGGCCCCAGCGGCGCGAAGGCGTGCAATCACCGTGGCATCATCAGCGGGATGATAAGTAAACACCGGGCAGGCGGCGCTGGTTGGCATCCCGGCCACGTCTATATTGTCTTTGACTGCAAACGGCACGCCAAATAAGGGGAAATCCGCCGGTGTTTTGTCTCCGGCCTTAATGACCTGCAATAAAGCCTTTATTTGCTCATTAATTTGCTGTTCGCTGGCGATATAAATCCACGCATTATCCTGGCGTGAAATACTGGCCATTAATTGCTGATAAGCGTCTGACAACCTTTCCGGCTGAGGCTGGTAATCGGCTACCCACTGCGACAATAAAGCGACTGACATAAGCTGGCATCCCACCTGGTATACAAGATGGAATAGATAAAGCAATTACGATGCCAGATTATATTACTTGTTTATTATCAATGACTTTATATTAATAAATAAGATTTTATTATATTTAAAGCACCGCGACGGGGCGTTATTTTAGTGCGGATGAATATTTAGAGGGATATATCTGGCGACGAAAGTAATATCCTCGCCGCCAGATAAGGTTATTTCCCGCTGCGGCGCGCGGAAACGGTGGCTAATGCCGCCCAGTCAAGATGTTCATCGCCGTGGGCCAGCGCATCGAGGTAGTTATCCCGCAACACGCCCGCAAAGCCCATTGGCACATTTTTATTTTCCGCCGCCTGCTGCGCCAGGCGCACGTCTTTCAGCCCCAGCTTCATGGTAAACCCGGCCGGGCTGTAGCGTGATTCGGCGATCATCGCGCCATAGTTTTTATACGCTGGCGCGGCAAACAGCGTGCTGGTCAGCATACCGAGGAAATCCCCGGCGGCCACATCATAGGCCCCCACCAACGCAGAAGATTCCCCCATCGCTTCGATGGCGCTGGCGAGCATAAAGTTAGCCGCCAGCTTCACCGCCGCAGCCTGCTCTGGCCTGTCGCCAAAGCGCCAGGTTTTTTGCCCCAGCACATCGAAGATCGGCTGCACGCTGTCCAGCAGCTCCGCTGGCCCGGCGGTAAGAATATTGAGATTGCCTGCGGCGGCAACGTCCACACGCCCCAGTACCGGCGCGGCAATATACCGATGCCCGGTTGCGCTGGCTTTTGCCGCCATCTCATTGGTAAACGCGACGGAAACCGTGGCCATGTTGATCCAGATTGAGCCCTGCGGCAGTGCTTCCAGCGCGCCCTGCTCAATTACCACGCGGCGGCTGGTGTCGTCGTCGGCCAGCATAGTGATCAACACTTCGCTGTCGGTGAAAGCGGCTGGCGTGGCGTGTATGGTCGCCCCTTTCGCTTTTAAGGCTTCAGCCGGTGCCTGAGAGCGGTTCCAGACGGCAACCTGATGCCCGGCTTTCAGTAGGTTTTCGGCCATTGGCTGGCCCATACCGCCCAGCCCGATAAATCCAATACGCATAATAACTCCCGGCTAGAGAATAGTGCCGCCGCGGGTCAACTGCTCGCGGCGTTCTTCGGCGTCTTCTGTGTGGTGATTGCCTTTGTGGGCAATGGCGATACGCAGCCGCTGCTGCTGGGCGTAGCGGTCTTCCCGCGTGAGCGCTGCGTCGTCGCTGAGTTCAATCAGTAGTTCGTTCATCGGAATGATGATGTCTTTGGCAATGGCGTCGTCTACGCGGCTGATAACGTCTGCGAGATGGGTCATGGCATGTTCCTTATCATGTGTTGCCCCTCACCCTAACCCTCTCCCCAGAGGGGAGAGGGAATAAAAAGAGAAACCCTTTTCCCCTGGAGACAGGAGGTAAAAAAACAGGCATCTGTATTCCCTCTTTCCCTTTCTGGTCGAGGGAGAAAAAAACCAGCTTCTTTATTCCTCTCTCTCCCTGCCAGGTCGAGCGAATATAAAAGCCAGCTTCTTTATTCCCCCTCTCCCTGCCAGGGAGAGGGCCGGGGTGAGGGTTAATAAAATTTAATCCAGCTTCGCTTTGGAGAAATCACTCCCGGCGAGGCTAACGGTATAACCGCTCACGTTGCTGCGGGTCGCGTAGAAGGTTTTACCGTTCGCCAGCGCGATCCACGGCGCCTGCTGATAGTAAATTTCCTGCGCCTGGACGTAGAGCTTCGCGCGGGCGGCCGGGTCGCTGGTCAGCTTCGCTTTCTGTACCAGTGAATCGTAATTTTTGTCACACCAGCGGGCGACGTTCGAGCCGCTGGCAACGCTGCCGCAGCCCAGCAGGGTATCGGCAAAGTTATCCGGGTCGCCGTTGTCGGACATCCAGCCAAACAGCGCCGAGGAGTGTTCTCCTTTCCGCATCCCGGACAGGTATTCGCCCCATTCGAAGGTGACTATTTTGGCTTTCACGCCCACTTTCGCCCAGTCACTCTGGATCATCTCCGCAATGCGCCGCGAGTTCGGGTTGTACGGCCGCTGCACCGGCATAGACCACAGATCGGTATCAAAGCCCTTCTCCAGCCCGGCCTGCTTCAGCAAGGCTTTGGCTTTTTCTGGATCGTATCCATAGTCTTTCAGATCCTTGTCGTAGCCCAGCATGGTTGGCGGGATCGGCGATTTAGCTACCGAGCCGGACCCCATAAAGATGGCGTTGACGATGGCTTTTTTGTCCACCGCATAGTTCAGCGCCTGGCGCACCAGCGCGTTATCGAACGGCTTCTTGCTGGTGTTGAACGCCAGGTAACCGACGTTCAGGCCATCAATGCTGTGCAGCGCCAGGTTTTTGTCCGCTTTAATGGCATCGAACTGTACCGGGCTTGGCGCAGGGATAATCTGACATTCATTTTTCTGCAGCTTCGCCAGCCGGGTTTGTACGTTCGGGGTGATGGAGAAGATCAGGTGTTTGGTCGGGACTTCGCCTTTCCAGTAATTCGGGTTGGCGACGTAGCGAATCACGGAATCCACTTTGTAGTCCTGCAGCGCGTAAGGCCCGGTGCCGATCGGGTTGTTGTCCACCCGCTCCGGCGTACCGGCTTTCAGCATCGCATCCGCGTACTCCGCAGACAAAATAGAGGCAAAATCCATGCCCCAGTCGGCGAGAAACGCCGCATTCGGCTCGCTCAGGGTAAACTGGACGTGATAGTCATCCAGCTTTTTAACGTCCACGATGAGCTTGTCGAGGCCAACGTCGTTGAAGTATTCGTAGTTCGCCTGCGACACCTTGTGATACGGGTTATTGGCGTCTTTCTGGCGCATGACCGAGAACACCACGTCGTCGGCGTTGAAGTCGCGCGTTGGCTTATAGAATTTGTTGCTGTTGAACTTCACGCCCTTGCGCAGGGTGAAGGTATAGGTTTTACCGTCGGGACTGATTTTCCATTCCGTCGCCAGCGACGGCACCGGCGTGTTGTCGGTCAGGCTGAAATCAATCAGGCGGTTGTAGAGGGTTTGCGAGCTGGCAACAAAGCTTGGGCCAGAGCTGGCAATTTGTGGGTTAAAGGATTCAGGAGAGGCTTCGGAGCAGTAAACCAGCGTGCTGTTGGCTGCCGCCATCGCGCTTCCTGCCGGGAGGAGCGCACTCAGCAGCAGGCCGAGCAGTGTTTTCCCTTTAGACATAGTGTTTGCCTTTTATTTGCTTGCCAAATGGTTGAGCTACTTATTATTTCTCACAGTAATAACAGCACAGCCCTTAGCGACAAGCAAATAACAAACCCTTCCTTTCTATACAATTGTGGCGGTTAAGGCGGGCGTTCAGGCCGAAGGCAAAACAAAACGCTGCAAAATTGCTCTGGCCCCGGGCGTAGCGCTGACATCGTTCGACAATGTCTGTTTATTTTCTTGCCGTAACGATGCCTGCTCGCTGCGGCTGGCGAGAATTTTGTTCATCACCGTGGCGGTGAATTCCGGGTGAAACTGCACCGACAGCGCATTGGGCGTGTAGCGGATGATTTGGTGAGGATCGTGGGCCGACGACGCCAGACAAACGGCCCCGGGCGGCAGCGCCAGGACGCTCTGCGCATGGCTTAAAAAGACCGGGAACGACTCAGGCAGATGACTCAGCGCCGGATCGTCTCGCCCTGCCTCTGTCAGTGCCACCGGCAGTTGCCCGACCTCACTACCCTGCGGGTGATAATCCACTTTCCCGCCGAGCGCGTAAGCCATCAATTGATGCCCGTAGCACACGCCAAATAGCGGCGTACCGGCGGCAACAACGGTTTTAACCCATTCCGCCGTACGCTCGCTCCACGCTTCATGCTCCGTCACCATCGACCATGAGCCCGAAATCACCGCCGCCTGAAAGCTTTTTGGCGCGGGCAAAGGCTCGCCCAGAAACGGCCTGACGATGTTAAGTTCGATATCCGGGTGCTTTAGCGCCTGCGCAAACCAGGCCGGCTGATCCCCTACGGCTTGCTGAATTTCCTCGGGGGGCCGCCCCATTTGCACCAACAAAACCGGCAATCTTTGACTCATATTTCGGACCTCTGCAGCCATATAATGGCTTCAGAATTAGCACAGGCAACCCGGCTTGTCTCAGATAAAAAAGCGATAACGTAGAAGCTTTAGCCCACAACCTTCACGCCCTGCCCGGCAAAATCACGCCACAGGCAGGTCAGCACCGCAATGACCATCAGCGCCAGGGAAAGCAGCGAAATCGTAGTAAAGCCGTGCTCGGTATAAAGCGGCCCGTAGCTACTGCTGCCGGCAAACACAGCCAGATAAGTCACGGCGCTGTTCAATCCCATCAATGTGCCGCGCCTGGCCGGGTCGATGGCCGTCAGGCGCTGAATCAGTAAGTTCACCCCCAGGTGGTTCATCAGGCCAAGCACAAACAGCAGGCAGATAACCCCCACCAGCGAACCACCGAGCATCGCCAGGCCCAGGTAAACAAAGGCTGCCACCAAAAGCACCAGCGGCATCAGGCGTTTAGGGCCAAACCGATCCACCATCCCGCTGAGCAAAGCGGCACAGCCGAACCCCGCCCCATAGGCAATCGCCACCCCGCCGCTGGCCGTCACCGGCAGGCCGAGATCCTGATGAAGATGGTCGCCCAAATAAGCATAAATCCCGTAAAACGCCGTCATAAACGCCCCGCACACCACCAGCAACGACTTGATGCCCGGCAGCCCCAGGGCAGACAGCGGTGAAGGCGCAATGCCCGCCGCCGGGCGATCCTGTATGTTCAACCTGACGAGTGCGATCAGCGCCAGGGCCGCCAGACAGCTCACGGACACATACACCGCGCGCCAGCTGAACAACTCGGTCAGCACCACGGAAAACGACACGCCGGCGATCATGCTCAGCGTCCAGCCGGTCAGCACCTTGCCGATGGTCCGGCTTTCACGCCCCGGCTCCGCAATGGCGGCCGCGCTGGCGTAAATCGCAGGCAGCGCGATACCGGAAGCCATCCCGGCAATCAGCTGAGCAGCAATAAATACCGCCACGGAAGGCGAAGCCGCGCAAAGCAGCAGCGCCGCGCCCAGCAGCAGCATGGTGAATTTGAGCATCCGCGCCGAGCCGACTAAGTCGATCAAACGAGCCAGAAAAAGTGCGCTCGCCGCCGTGCCCAGGCCAAAAGCCGCCGCGGCCATCATCACCGTCGGCACTCCCGCGCCTATAGACGATGCCACTGCCGGCGCAATAGGCCCCAGCACCATTGAGTTGGCACCGATAACGCCGACGCAGCCGGTCAGCACATACACGGCTTTGGCGGGAGACAGAGACGGCTCTGGATGAAGTTCCAGACACTGGCTGTTTTTCATTTTTCTTCCTGACAAGGATTAAACTTGACTTACATTCGATAAAAACCAATTTTATCCGAATGAAATTCAGCGTCATTACTCAGGGGCAATATGAAAAAAGAAACAGACGGTATTAAGCAGAACGGTGCGGCAGAGCGAACTCTCGATGCCGCCGACCGAAGAATATTAGGCGCGCTGGTGGAGGACGCGACCATCAGCTACGCCGAACTCGGCGAAAAGGTCGCCCTTTCCGCCCCGGCGGTACACGAAAGAGTCAAACGCCTGAAGCGCTCCGGGGTGATCCAGCAGACGGCGGCCTTGCTCGACCCAAAGGCCATCAGCAAATCCCTGCTGGCCTTCGTGCACATTGATACCAAAGGCTGGGGAAAAACGCCGGATCTGCTGCGAATTTCCGCCTACCCGGAAGTGGAGGAGATCCATTCCGTCGCCGGGGACACGTCCATGCTGTTGAAGGTCCGCACCGAGGATTCAAGGGCGCTTGAGGCCCTGCTGGCGCATCTGTATGAGATCAACGGCGTGGTGGCGACCAGGACGTATATCGTGTTGTCCACCTATCTTGAGCGCCCTGTCCAGCCGGGCATTACCCGCGACTGGCCGGAACAGGACTAACGTCATTTCACGATATAGCGCGTTGAGGCAAAGTTATTCAGTATCTTATGGATAATAAAGGTCACGGCCAGGGTGCCGACAATCGCCACCGACACCGATGAAATGCGGTACAGCGCGCTAAAAACGATATCCTGATTAGGGTGCATGTATTGCCCGAACATCAGCGCCAGCGTGGTCAGAATAGAAAAGCCCACGCCCGGCCCGACCTTCTCAAACACGTGAATTCGCGCGGCCAGCAGCAGACCGAGGCTAATCAGCGGCATCAGCAGGATCAGGTGACGGCTGAAATCGTAGATCACCAGCTGCACCAGAATCGCGTAAAGACACCCGGCAATCACCCCGACAATGCGCCACCAGGACGAAAGTATCGCCCCTCGAAAATGCATGGGGAACAGGGCAAAAATGCCCGCCATCAGCGCGGCCAGGGAGTCATTCAGCGTGTAGACCTGGAACACGGTGAATAAGATAGTTGCCGTTAACGAGGCGAGCAGTGTTTCATGCATTACCCGTGGCCCGTCCTTTTGAATCGCAGGCGGCGGCTTGCGCGGCTCCACGTCCGGCAGCAAATAACAGCTAAGCGCCGACAGCCCCACCGCCAAAAGGCTGCCAATGATGTTAGAAAACATCAGGTCGCTCATGTCGGTGGTCGGGTAGCTCAGGAAATTAGCCATCACGCTTAAACAGACCACGCCCATCGAGCCAAACAGAAAGAGCGGCCCCCGGCTCATCAGGTAGAAGCGCGTCATGTACATCAGGAACACAATCAGCGTCATTGGCAGCGGGTAATTCGCCAGCACCGCAAACAGCAGCGTCATTTCCACGCAGTTCAGCAGCGCGTTGGCGATCATCTGCCTGGCAATATGGCCGTTAAAAATGGGCACCAGCCCGGTGAGCATGATGGGGTAAACCACGTAGAATACCCCGTACTGCGTGTTAACCCAGCTGTAGACAAACATCCCCACGCAGCCCGCCATGACGATGCGCAGCATATGGCGGAAATCATTGCCGCTGAACGGCGTCGGTGCATTGCGCTTCAGCGGGCCAAGAATAAATTTAATAAACATAATGCAGGTAGCTCACCAGCCTGATTTGCATCCCGCCGATAAACGACGCGAAAGCGGAAGGCGAATTGTAGAGCTGCACCGTGGCCCGTGCGCCAGCCGGCAGATCTGGCGTTTTCCCGTCTTCAAGCAGCAAATGAATGCGCATGCGCTGCGCGTCCCTCACCCAGCGGTTTGAAGTTTCCGGCGCGGAAAGCTGCCCGTTGATTGCCTGCTGCCCCGGCAAAACGCCCGCATCTTTGCTGGTGACCCTGGCTTTGAAAACCTGCCCCGGCAGCCCGTCGAATACTATATCCGCCGTTGTTTCTGGGCGGGTTTTACTCAGGCTTTTCTCACGGAAGTCGGCCACGATATCGAGCTTGTCGTTAACCAGCGCCAGCGCGGGGGATCCCGCCCCGGCATACCAGCCCTCTTTCAGCTGTAAATTGCTGATAATACCGTCGCTGCTGGCAACCACGCGGGTGTAATCCAGATTGAGCCGGGCGTCGTTCAGCAGGTTACGGTATTTTTGCAGCGTGACGTTTTGATCCCCGCGTTCCCCGCGCGAAATCACCAGCTGTGCCAGCGCGGCCTGGAGGTTATTGACGTTTTGCACCGCGCTTTGCCAGCGCGTAAAAGCCCCGTCCAGATCCTGTTTAGAAATCAGGTTACCGCTGCTAAGTCCGTTAAACCGGTGATAGCTGCGCCCGGCGTTGTCGGCATCCAGCTGGGCGGCTTTGATTTTTGCCCGCGCGGCACTGATTTGGGCGTCAATTTGCTGGTTGTCGAGAATCGCCTGCTGATAAGCAATTTCCGCGCGTTCGAGCTGATTCTGGTAAGGCTTATTGTCGATGTCGAACAGCACATCCCCTTTCTTCACCACGCTGTTGTTGCTGACGTAGATATGCGTCACGTAGCCCGATACACGTGATGAAACCGGGGTCACCACCCGCATCACGGTGGAGTCCGGGGTTTGCGGCACCCAGATGTCGGCGGCCAGAAAATAGCAAAACATCGCGGCAAACAGCGCCAGCGTGACTTTTACCCAGCGGGTAAATCGTTGTTCAGGGGTCATAACTACTCGCTAAATGAGAAACACGCCGGGAAACCAGGCGTGAAAGAACTATCGAATTTTGATCATGTTGGCGGCCAGCAGGTTTACCGTCTGGCTGAACTGTTCTATTTGCTGAGCCGGAATGCCCTGCGCGACCTGCGCCTGGCAGCGCTCCACCGTTTCACTTACCGCCTTAATCGCTTTCTGGCCCGCGGGCGTCAGCGAGATAAATTTCACCCGTCTGTCTTTTTCGTCCGGCGTGCGGGTGACATAGCCCTCTTTTTCCAGCTGTGCCAGCATGCGCGTCAGAGGCGGCAGGTCGATGCCCTGCGCCCGGGCCAGATCCGTGACGGTGATTTTCTCCCCCGCCACGCTGAGCTGCATCAGCGTCGTCCAGCTGCTTTGGGTTAGGCCGGTAAACGCCACGGCGTCATCCACGATGCCACGCCACAGGCGCACCAGCATTGCCAGGCGCATCCCCAGCGGGCGATCGGGAAAATCGACAATGTCGTATTTATCGTCATGCATCGGGTAATCCCCATGTAAATAGTCACTATGATAATTATCATGATAAGTATTTATTTGATGAATACAACTGACAATAACCAGGGGTAATTACTGAGGAAGTGGCAAAGACAAAAGCGCCCGCAGGCGCTTTAGAAAAGATAGGATTTTTTAGCTCAGGCGGGCAGCAATATCCGCCACGCGTGCGCCGTATTTGACGGCGGTGTCCAGGTCGCCCTGGGCAATTTGTTCGGCGCCTGCGTCAGACGGAGACTGCACCAGCAGCCCGACCGAGCCGCCCAGGTTGTTCGCGTCTTCGCGGGTTGCCGCCAGGGTATTCGAAGGCAACTGGCCCAGGCTCACCCAAATGCCGCCGTGCTGAGAGGCCAGGGTTTGCATCCACTGCAGGCTTACCTGCTTGTCGCCGTTCAGGCTGGCGCTATTGGTGAAGCCGCCGAACACTTTGTCCTGCCAGCCACGGGTGAACCACACTTTGGAGGAAGCATCGGCAAACTTTTTGAACTGCCACGGCACGTTGCCCATGTAGGTAGGCGCCCCAAAGATGATCCCTTTGGCATCGTTCAGTTTTTGCCAGTCCGCTTCCTGAATATCGCCATTGCTGTCCACGGCGACGAGGTCGGCGTTTGCCCCTTGTGCAACATGCTCTGCCACACGTTTGGTGTGACCGTATCCGGAAAAGTAAATAACAACGATTTTAGCCATAATTTTTCTCGACATGGTTAGAGGGAAAGCCCCGGCCACAAGGCCGCAAAATCGGGGTTCATCGTGCCTGTCTTTTCCTTTCTGGTCAATAAGTTACCTGCCAGTAAGTGACTTACTTCCGGGTAAGTATCGCCGGCTTCAAACCGCCCCATTTTGTCTAATAGCCAGATAATTTACCCATTTTGCCGTCTCTTCTGCCGTTTGACTTAGGGCCGCTTCGTTAAACTGTAAAGCGTGAAGATGGCTCTCGGGTGAGCCGTTAACAGCAGGATTGATGACGTGGCAAAAACATTATTGCGCAGCGGATGCCTGGATGACTTTCTCGCGCTGGGCGAAAACGGTCAGGCAGTGTTTGATTCCGCGTTTCAAATACGCGAAACATTACGCCTTCGTAAACAGCAGGCCGTCGCCGACGCGCTGGCCATTCCCCAGCCCAACGACGAAGGCGACCGCGTCGACTGGTATGCGCCTCAGGAAGGCAGCGTCACCAGTTGGGCAGCCGCCAGCGACGAAGAGCGCCGCACCGCCCTTCGCTATCTGGATAATTGCTTATCCAACGTAGCCTCGCTCAGCGCGCGCTGCCAGCAGGCGGAGAAAACCTCGATTCGCCTCTTTGGCGCACTGCTGGAAAAAGCTCTGCAGTTCCCCGGCAGCCAGCACGTCTACCTGGTGAACGGCAAGCCGGTGATCACCTTCTGGGGGTTCGTGAATCTTAACCAGGGCGCACGGGACGATGTGCTGGAATGCCTGCGGGTGGTGGAATCGCGCGAGCCTGAAATTGCGTTTATCCCTGAAGAAACGATGCCGGAGCCAGAGCCACTGCCGGTAGAAATTAGCGAGCCAGAAAAGCCGCTGCTTGAAGCCCCGATGGCGGTTCAGGTGGATGATGATTCTCCGGTTTATAGCCTCACCGCAGTGAAAAAAGCCGCAGCCGAAGAAGAAAAACCGGCCCCGAGCCCGGAACCTGTCGCCGTAGCCGCGAAGCCGCGCCGCCGCTGGCTGCTGCCGGTCGCCGCCGTGATTGCCGTCGCCATTGCGGCCCCGGTGGGTTATCTGCTGCTTAGCGGGAGCCAGACCGCGCCGGTGGCAACCGCCCAGGCCGAAGTCCCGCCTAAACCTATTGCGCCAGCGCCAATACAGGCCGTCGATGTGGCCAAAACTACCCTGCCGCTGACGCCAGCCGAAGTTGTGGTGCCGCCTAAGCCTGAGCCAGCGCCGGTTGCCGCGCCGGAAGAAAATCCTGAGCCAATTACCGTTGCCGCAGACGTGCCGAAAAATGCGTTAATTCTCCCGGCAGAAGCCGTGAAAATTGGCTCCACTAAATTCCTCAACGGCACCTGGCGAGCACAGATCGATTTCAGTGACCCTATCACCGGTAAAGCGCCAAGCCTGCGCTACCAGATAGCCAACAACAAAGGCACAGTGCGCCTGGTGCACGGCGATAACATTGTCTGTAAAGCCGAGGTGTTTTCCGGCCTGCATCAAAATGGCGCGCTGATGATTAAAACCCGCGGCAGCGCGCGCTGCGGCGACGGCAGCCGCTACCCGATGCCGGAAGTGACCTGTAAAACCGGCAGCAACGGCGCCGCCGTTTGCACCGGCCGCTATGAAGGCGACAAAGTCATACCGATCACCTTCCGAAAAGTGAGTAACTGATCATGCTGGCGACCCTTTTTCACTACAAGCCGAGCGTCACGCTCATCAAAGACAGCGGCATTCAGTTCCTGGACTTTGGCCTTGCGCCGCAGACTAACGCCGCCCACGCCGGGCGCTTTGTGCGCCAGACGGCCAACGGCCCGCTGTTACGCCTTGATTACGATGTTGTGCCCGGGAAATTTACCCTGCCGGGCGAAAACGGCACCGCGCCAGAAGTGGTGAAACCCGAAAGCACCATTACGCTTGGCCACTCCCTGCGGGTGATGGACAAAACCTGGCTGCCGCTGCCGTTCCTGCGCTTTAACCCGCCGCGTACCTTTGTGGGTGGACCGGATAACTGGGCCCGCGTGCAGGTGCGTGTTCTGGAGACGCCCGATTCCGCCGGGAATACGGTGCGTATCAGCCTCGCGCTGGACAGCAAAATTTACGCGGACGATCACCCCGCCGCCCATCTGGCGCCGACGGAAAACGACGTCCGCAACGGCGCCCGTTTTGCGCTGGCCTGGCACAACCACGAGATCAAAGATTTTCTCGACCAGACCTGGGTGGACGGCTGGCTGCGCGAAACCTTCACCCAGTTTGCCACCCGCGTGGAAGAGCGCACCGAGCGTGAGCTCGCCGCCGCGATGAAAGCCTTTGAATATCAGGCTCACTATCTGAACATTCTGGAGCTTATCGGCAACCAGCTCGCCGTGCCGGAAGTGAAGATCGTCACCGCCACGCTGCAATCCCCGCCGATTGACGTAGATTTGGTGCTGGATGTGGGGAATACCCACACCTGCGGCGTCCTGATCGAAGATCACGGCGAAGAAAACGACGGTCTGCGCCAGACTGCCGAGCTGCAGATCCGCTCCCTGAGCGAACCACAGCTGATAAACGACGCGATGTTTACCAGCCGCCTGGAGTTCAGCGAGGCAAAATTTGGCAAGCAGCATTTCTCCGTTGAAAGCGGGCGCGACGACGCCTTTGTCTGGCCTTCTATTGCCCGCGTGGGCGACGAAGCTCGCCGTATGGCCTGCGCTCGCCTGGGTACCGAAGGCGCCAGCGGGATCTCCAGCCCGCGCCGCTATCTGTGGGACGTCACGCCAGCCAGCCAGGACTGGCGCTTCAGCCAGATGGGCATGAAAACCCAGCGTGAGCCGCTGGCGACCGCATTCCCGCTGATGAACCTGATGAACGACGACGGCCAGCCGCTGTACGCCCTGCCGATGGATGAACGCCTGCCGGTGTTTTCGCCGCAGTACAGCCGCAGCTCGCTGATGACCCTGATGCTGTGCGAGCTGCTCTCCCAGGCGCTGATGCAAATCAACAGTATTGGCTCCCGCCAGAGCATGGGGCACCCGACCTCGCCTCGCCAGCTGCGCAACCTGATTCTGACTTTACCTTCCGCTATGCCAAAACCGGAACGCGAGCTGTTCCGCCAGCGTATGCAGGAGGCGGTCGGCCTGGTGTGGAAAGCGATGGACTGGCACCCGACCGACGAAGGTTTCACCCTCGAGCGCGACAAAAAGAAAAGTATCGTGCCGGTGCCGGAAGTGCAGATGGAGTGGGACGAAGCCACCTGCGGCCAGCTGGTCTGGCTGTATAACGAGGCGCTGGTGAACTACGCCGGGCAAACCGGACGCTTCTTTGAAAGCCTCGCCCGGCCTGACCGCGCCCTGACGCCGGACGAACCCGTCGGCAAAACCCTGCGCGTGGCGTCGATTGACATCGGCGGCGGCACAACCGATATGGCGATCACCCAGTATCAACTGGACGACGGTGTGGGCAGCAACGTGAAAATCGCGCCGCGCCTGCTGTTCCGTGAAGGCTTTAAAGTCGCCGGGGACGATATTTTGCTGGACGTGATTCAGCGCTGCGTCCTGCCTGCGTTGCAGGCCCACATCCACAAAGCGGGCGTAGCTGACGCGCCAGGCCTGATGACCACGCTGTTTGGGGAATCCGGCCGCATGGACACCCGCGCCACGCTACGCCAGCAAACTGCGCTCCAGCTGTTTATTCCGCTCGGCCATGCGGTGCTTTCTTTCTGGGAAGAGAGCGACCCGGAAGAGCCGGATTCGGTGCTGGAAGCAACCTTCGGCGAGCTACTGACCCAGCAGCCAACCCGCAACGTGATCAACTACGTTCAGCAGGCGGTTCAGCACGAGCTGCCAGCCGACGCACCGCAGTTTGACATCATGAGCGTGCCGCTGCAGGCGGAAATTGCCGCGCTGCAGGATGCGCTGCTGGCGGGCCAGTTCACCCTCACCGCGCCGCTGCAGGCGCTGTGCGAAGTGATCAACCATTATTGCTGCGACGTGCTGTTAGTCACCGGTCGCCCTGGCTGTCTGCCTGGCGTGCAGGCGCTTCTGCGTCACCTGCAGCCGGTACCGGTTAACCGCATTGTCTGGCTCGATAACTACCAGACCCACGAGTGGTATCCGTTCAGCCAGCAAGGGCGCATCGGTAACCCGAAATCTACCGCCGCGGTGGGCGCAATGCTGTGCAGCCTGGCGATGGATCTACGCCTGCCGAGCTTTAACTTTAAAGCCGCCGATATTCAGGCCTATTCCACCGTGCGCTACCTGGGCATGCTGGACGGCAACGACCGGCTGCTGGAAGATAACGTCTGGTACCGGGATATCGATCTCGACAGCCCGCAGGCGAACCTGGACACCCGAGTCCACTTCCCGCTGCGCGGCAACGCCTGCCTGGGCTTCCGTCAGCTAGATAACGCCCGCTGGCCAGCCACGCCGCTCTACACGCTGGCAATCAACTCGCCGCAGCTGGCGAAATCAATTGCCGGAGACGGCGTGCTGAACGTGCGCCTGAAGCAGACCCGCGAGGCCGAGTCATTCAGCCTTGCCGAAGCCTGGCTGTCGGACGGCAGCAAAGTCCCCCTCGAACAACTGAGTTTTAAACTGAATACCCTCGCCGGCAGCTACAGCGGGGCGACGCATTACTGGATAGACAGCGGGAGCGTATACCAAAAATGAAGCAGCTAACTACCACGCTCAGCCATCTGGTTAACTGGGTTCGGATGACCCGCACTTTCTCTCCGCTGCTCGACAATGAAGCGGACAGTCTTTTGGCGCGCCTCCAACAGCTAAGCGAACGCCACCGTCGCATCAGCGCGCTGGAGGACGCTCCGCTGACGCTAGGCATTTATGGCCACGCCCTGGACGGCAAAAATCATCTGCTGAATACCCTGCAGGGCAGCCCGAATAGCCGCATTGATATTCAGCTCGGTGATAAACGGCTGGACTACCTGACGCACATCAACCCAGGCCATACGCCAGCGGCGATGGCGGTGCGCTTCAGCGCCCAACGGCCCCCTGAAGTAGAGAATTACCCGCTGCTGCTGACGCTGTTTAGCGAGGCCGAACTGGCGCAGCAGTTTATCAACAGGTATCACGCCTCTGAAGCGCCCCGTCTGGCAACGTCAAGCGCGGTTGCCCTGCGGCTGACCGAACTGGAGTCCCGCCGTCTGTCTGCCGCTGCACCAGGATTAACCCGTGAGCAAACGGCCGATCTGCTGTACGGCTACCACCGACTCCAGCGCCGTCAGCATCACCTGGATGAGCGCCTGGTTTACCGCATGGCCGAGCTTGCACCTTACCTTTCGACAGAAGATCGCGCCTTGCTGTTCGCCCTGCTGTGGGGCGAAGATAGCGCCCTGACGGAAACCTGGCTGCGACTGGCGCAGGCCTTGCAGCATTTGGGCTGCGTGGAACAGGTTCTGGCTCCGGCAAGCCTCGTGGTGGACAGTTTCCTGCTGCCTGCCGAAGGTTTTCTCATTCCTTCCGGCCTGGAAGACGCACCGGAACAGGCGGATGTGATGGTTTGCCCGCTGGTGGGAAATCAGCCTGGTTCTCACCTCAGCCTGCCGCAGAACGACCTGGCGCTGCTGTGCGCCGAAGTTATTTTCACCCTCAGTCAGCCGACTGCGCTGAGCAACGTGGATTTACTGGATATCCCGGCGAGTCAGCTTAGCTGGTACACCACCCGGCTTCAGCCGGACACGCTGCTGGTGTGTAACGCCGTCAGCGAACGCAGTGAAGTTCAGGCGACAGGGAAAGCGCTGGCATGGTGGGTAGACAGCACCCAAAGCCCAGGGCACAGCTCGCTGCCGGGCCTGGTCTGGGCCATCACGCCGTTTGACGCCCGCTTTACGCTGGGTGCCAGCCTGGACGATGGCGTTCAGCGCCTGATTGGCAACCCGGGCAAGCGCTGGGGCACGCTGCAGGCGCTCGACAGCAGAAACATGCATCGCCTGCTGGAATGGCTAACCGATGCGCTAAATCCCACTCGCCGTGAACAGCGTCTCACCGCCCTGCGCGGTGAGCTGGAAACGCAAACCGTCGAACTGTTCCAGCGCTTTATTGACACGCAGCAGGCCACCCCACAGCAGGCTCGCCAGCAGGCAGAAGATCTGGTGCGTGCTCTGCAGGCCCGGGCGACCCAGCACGGTGATTTGCTGGCAAGCCTGGTGCCATCCCGGGATGCTCTGCAGCAGATCTGGCTGCAGCACCAGCAACAGCATCAGCCTAAACCGGAAGGCTTTGCGCTGGAGATAGACTTGTTTGCCGACGCGGCCGAGCATGTTGCCCCTCAGACCGAAGGCATCAGCTACGCCCGCGCCGTGCACCAGCTTTGGGTTAACCACCTGCGCCTGCTGGGCCAGCGTCGGGAAGCCGCACACCAGTTTGGCCTGGACAGCGTTCAGCTTCAGGCGCTGTGCAACACGCTGATCGTCGCCAGCTACCGGCTGGATGTGCCGATGAGGCTGGAACGCAGCATGCAAAACGGCGACTCCGGGCTTGAGCTGGATATTTCCCGTGCCAGCACGGTGCTGGGTGATTTTATTGCCTGGCTGGGCTACGCCAGCGTGCCGGTTTCCGATCGCCCGGCAAGCCGCGTCAATAAAGGCCAGGCCGTGTTTGCCCCCCCTGCCCAGGCGGATATCAGCCGTCGACTGACAAAACTGGGCGAGCAGCCAACGCGCGGCAACGCCAGCTACGTGTACGACTGGCTGGTCGCGCTATATACCCGGGCCACGGAGAATATCGGCTATCAAAACCCGCTGGATATTAATGAGAAGCAGCGGCAGACGCTGGTGAAGCTGCTGGGATGAATTTGAGGGCGTCAGCCCCTCACCCCGGCCCTCTCCCCAAAGGGGAGAGGGGGAAAATAAAAGGTCAGAACAGAACGCAATCTATTCCCTCTCCCCAGGCGGCGTGGGAGAAACAACAGGTCAAAACTGTAGGTCATCTATTCCCTCTCCCTTCCAGGGAGAGGGTTAGGGTGAGGGTAAGCAGCGACGCCGCCGTTAAATGCATTCGTAACAAATTCTGGCAGGTGGCAACCCATTCACTTTCCCGCTACAATCCGCCCACCCATTCACTCAATATATATAAGGAGGATCCCCATGATGTCTTGTGAGCGCTTTAACCGTTCGCATACTTTTGGCGATCGTCTCTGCTCAAGCGTTATCGGTTCCGTGCTGCGATAACTTCGGCTTGAGCGAAGAAACTTACTGAATCCCTTCTCTCGGGCTTACCGGGTTATCGTCAGCGTTATACGACGAGGCGTTTGCACGCCATAACTCTTGAGTAAGCACATATGAGCACTTTATTAACCGCCCAATCTCTGCACCTCGACACCGCTTTCGGTTCGCTGCTGGAGTCCATCACTTTTACCCTGAAAAAAGGCGACCGTATTGGCCTGATCGGTCATAACGGCTGCGGCAAAAGCACCCTGCTGAAACTGCTGGACGGCACTCTTTCGCCCACCAGCGGCTCGGTGACGCAGGCGGCTAGCTGCCTGATGGCAAGGGTTGAACAGCATCTGCCGGAAAGCCTCAATACGATGACCATGCTCGATGCTGTGCTGGCACAAATTGAGGAAAACCAGCGAGATAGCGAATGCTGGCGGGCAGAAGCTTTGCTGGCAAGTATGGGCTTTAGCGAAACGGACTGGCGACTGACTTCCGGCACGCTGAGCGGCGGGCAGCATACTCGCCTGCTGCTGGCGCGAGCGCTAATTAGTGAGCCAGATTTACTGCTGCTGGATGAACCCAGCAACCACCTGGACTTGCCCACGCTGCTGTGGCTGGAACAGTTCCTGCGCGGCTGGAGCGGCAGCTTCGTGCTGGTTTCGCACGACCGCAGCCTGCTGGATAACGTCACCAACGGCAGTTGGATCTTGCGCGATCGTTCGCTGCATTTCTTTGCGCTACCGTGTTCTCAGGCGCGCAGTGCGCTGGAGGAACGGGACAGAACCGATGCCCACCGCCATCAGGCGGAGCAAAAGGAAATCGACCGTATTACCGCCAGCGCCAAACGGCTGGCAATTTGGGGCCGGGTCTACGACAACGAAGATCTTTCCCGAAAAGCCAAGCAGATGGAAAAGCGCATTGACCGGCTGAAGGACGAGCAAACTGAGCTCACGGCGGGCAGCCAGTGGCAGCTTAAGCTGAAAGGTGAAGCGCTGATTGCCGACAGACTCCTGGAGCTGGAAGCGTTAAACGTTCGGCCTGCGCCGGAGTGTGAACCTCTATTCACTCTGCCGTTGCAGCGAGTGAAAAGCGGCGACCGCGTGGCGGTGATAGGCCGGAACGGCTGCGGCAAGTCGTCTCTGCTGCGCCTGCTTTGGCAGCAGTACCAGCAGTCAGAGCGTGAGGACGCTATTCGCCTGCATCCTCGGGTGCATCTGGGGTATTACGACCAGACGCTGCACCAGCTTAACGACGGTGATTCGCTGCTGGAGGCGCTGGAGCCGTTTGCCCCGCTCAGCGAGCAGGACAGGAAAATGGCGTTAATCAGCGCCGGATTTCCGTGGCTGCGACACCAGCAAGCCGTCAGTACGCTGAGCGGCGGAGAGCGTTCGCGCCTGCTGTTCGTTGGCCTGACGCTGGCCCGCTACTCCCTGCTGATGCTGGATGAACCGACCAACCACCTGGACATGGAAGGCAAAGAGGCGCTGGCGGAAACGCTGCAAACCTTTGAAGGTGGCGTGCTGCTGGTGACGCACGACCGCGAGCTGATAGCCAAAGGCTGTAACCGCTTCTGGCTGGTGAACAACGGCGTGCTGAGCGAATGGCACGACCTGGACGCGCTGTACGCCCTGCTGACAGCAGAGGAAAGCGGGCTACCGCTGACCGAAGTGAAATCCCAGCCAGAGCAAGTCATCCAGCAAGCACCGCACTATAGAGAAAGCGATGCGCTGCTGGAACGGCTTATCGAACTGGAAGAAAAGCTGGCGGAGGACGTGGCGCGCAAGGAAAAGCACCAGAAACCGGCGCTGCAAAAGCAGTGGCGGGCAGAGATTGAGACGTTAAATAAAAAGTTAGCGATTTAAACCTGAAGCCATCCTTCGGGATGGCTTTCAGACCGCTGACAACTCTCAGTAAATAGAAGAATTACCGGACGATTCGTCAAAAGAAACAAGAAAATCAACTCATTGATTTTCGGCCTGATAGCCACCGGAAGGAAAAAACCACGCTTTTTCCCTTCCGGTCAACAACGTCAAAGCCATCCTTCGGGATGGCTTTTTTATTACGCTCTGCATTGCTCGGCCAGCACCCGCGCCAGCCCGGCCGGGTTCTCCCACGACATGGAATGCCCGGCGCTCGGTACGATGGCTGTCAACCCGGTCTGTTGTATTTACGTATACACGCACAATCAGTCAACATCATAAAAAAGCATATTCATAACCCACAGTCATGCTAAATTTTCGTCATACTCCGTAACCTTCGAAATTTTACGAACCCCCCCTGTAAACCCCCACGCCGGAACTAAAAAAATGCTCGGATAATAAATCACTTACTGTTTTACCGTATTCCCCGCGATCATTATAAAGGCGATTGGTGAAACAAATTAAATTATTTTCCCGCATTAATTTTTTGATGGATTCAATATCAACCACAACTTGTTCTGAGACTTTTTTCAATGCATGATCACGGCCTCCATGTAAAAATGCATTATAGTAACAACGTTTAAGATGTGCCGGCACATAACTTATTCCTTTGACTTTTATCATTCTGGTGCAAGGCATGTCGCGGTATAAATTAATACCTGGCCTTCCTATTAACAATATCTCATTATGTCCCATGCCCCTCGAACTAAAACATTTAACAATAAAATCCTGAAAATTAATTATATTGGCATATCCATTATGAGAGTCGATTTTTAATGAAAATCTGTTGATACCTTTAAATATATGTCGAGTTAATGCAGAGCTATCCAGCACCTTCCCTGTCGGGCTATTAAATTTCCTGCCTGCATGATTAGGGAATGCTACATCACTGCTATGGGTTCCAAGAATATTTTGCACTGGAACGTCCAACTCTAAATGAATAGGGTGTGCACCATTAGCGTCAGATGAAAAGTTAGCATCTCCTCTATTGGCATAATTGACTAAGCTGCATGAAATAACATCCCATTTAGATAAGATGGCATTTGCAGAACCTTTGAATAACGGAGTTGAATAATTATTACTGCTTACACTATGCATTAGACAAAAATTCTTTCTATTTAACCCTCTACTCCAGGATTTTAATAAATCTATTTTATGCATATCACTATCAAATGAGACTAAAGAATCCATCTCACTAATAGGGTTATTTTTAACCAAATTGATAGATTTGATGAATGTTTCTCTTTCTGGGAAGTCAGCTATTACACGCTGACTTACGGCATAAGGAAAAAGGGATGTGGGCTCTGGTAGCATAATTTTCTATCTCTTAATTTTTAATAGGCTGAAGTTCAATGACACTTAATACTATCGATTCCATTATCTACTGACATAATTAATCAGCCTCATATCGTTTTCAAGAAAAACATGGCGCTGCTTTAGCTCATTATCCAGACTATCGCCTTGTAGCCCCATGCATACTTTCCAGAAAAACACCATGCAATGTTAAAAATGCATTAACTATCAAATAGTTAAATCTATAAACAGTAATATATCACAAGATTTTTTCGTCTTGCTGGGTTTTATAAATCGTGGCGCAGGCAATACTGCGTTGGCGAGCAATTTTCATTACACCAGTACTTTTCAGTGATGTGTCAATACCGTACTGATGGCCGTAAAACCTTACCAGATCAGTTATTCCTGGACTGGCACATCATCGATTATGCTCGACACAAGCAAGCACTCTTCGGAGGGAAAACTATAATCAGCGTGAATATATGATTGGTTGACTTTATGTCAGATGCTGGAAAATCAATTTTCTGGAGTATAAACGGCATTATTGATTATAGCGTACAATCCGCTCCTCAGGAAATAGTCCTTCCATGGGCAGAAATGTTCCGGATAAAAGGCTCTCGGGGGCCAGGTAAACGGCAAGACTTCAGTAGCTTGCTCCTCTGCCGCAGGCGACAAAGGAGCAAGGGCAGAAATTACTTCAGGGGTTCGGGCAGCTTAATCACCCAGAAATCATTTTGTGATTCTGGTTTTTCCAGCGGCTTCAGCTCAATTTTGGTCGCCACTTCCGCGCCGTCTTTCAGCAGGTGACCTTTGCCGTCCACCTGGTAGTCATCGGCGTTCGCCAGCACGGCCTGCAGGCCAAAATCGTTGTCGTTGATCACGGCAATCGTCTGGTTATCAATCAGCGCCATGCCTTCGGCTTTTTCCTGCTGCCAGCCCAGCTTGCGCAGGTCGACAACCTCTTTTTTGCTCGCCAGCTTGATGCCGCGCGCCTTCAGTTGCTCAGCATCATCAAACTCCGGGGCTTTTTCTTTATCGAACCCGGCCAGATCGGACGCGCCGTTCAGGTCAACCACGTAGACCAGGTTGCGCATCTGTTTGTTTTTGTCACCGCCTTGCTCAATCAGCAGCAGGCGGTGGTTGTCCAGCGCCACGATATCGCCAATTTTGGCATCTTTGGATTTTTTATAGACGTCCACGTCGATCGGGTAGCCGTACATTTCGGTTTTACCGGTCGCCGGGTCGAGGCTGACCAAACGCGTGAACTGCGCGCTGTTTTTGGTTTTGCCGTCAATATCCAACGTGCTCTGCACCGCCGCAATAATCCGGCCATCCGGCATACGGGTGATGCCTTCGAACCCACGGTTAGGCTGGCGCCATTTGACAATATTCGGCAATCCGCCCGCCACGCCCTGTTCACCGTGCTCGGCCTGCGGGCCATATTTTTTCAGGATTTTTCCGTCAGCATCCACATGGATAACGAACGGGCCGTACTCGTCGCACAGCCAGTAACCGCCCTTGCCGTCCGGCGTGATGCCTTCGGTGTCCAGCCCGCGCTGGTCACTCTTCAACTTCTGGAGCGTATCGCTCAGGGCAATTTCATTGGTTGCGCCAATCAGCCCTTCCGGCAGCGGCAGCCCGCTAATCGGCCCCTGCGCATCATGCAGCGGCTTCGCGTCGATAGCTTCGGCTTTACCGTTGCTCACGCGGATGGTCATCAGCAGCGGCGTGAAGTCAGGATTTGCAAAAATCTTGGACTCTTTTTTCCCGGCTTTCGGCGAGTCAGCATTGGGCCCGCGATCCGTCACGGTAGTAAAGATCAGGTCGTCGCCCTGCTTGCCCATAAAGGTCAGGCCCGAGCCAACGCCTACCGGCAGTCCGTGCGGGAAGTTAGCGGCGTATTCACCTTTGTAGGCCACGCTGTCCCCTTGCGGAAACGTGACAACGTAACGGTCAACCTGCGCATCCGCAGCGTGACCAGCCAGAGGGAATACGGTACTGCAAAGTAAGGCAAGTGTTTTTAATTTCATGGTTTTTATATATATCGGTGGTTGAGGTACCGGAGTTATAAAATAGCCAGATGACAGTAAGATTACACTTTGTGCTCTAAATTTCCCGCCCGGTAAATATCCCCTTCCAGCTGCCGATAACCCTACAGCCAGCGGTGTTGAATGCTCTTCAGCGCGGCTGGGATAAGAATATTTCACCGACTTAAGGATTTAGTATGTCAGTCAGGCGTTTTTCGATTTTGGTTTTCAGCACGCTGTTGCTTATTTTTCTCGCCAGCACGGCGTCCAATATTTGGTCCCTCACCCGCAGCAACCACGCCCTCAATGACGTCAACAGCGAAATACGCGTAGTGTTATCCGTCATTGACCCCATTAACCACAGCCGCACGATGCGCGTTCGCGCCATGCAGGCCATTCAGGAGATGGAATCCGGCAACGCCGAGCAGGCCAGCCAGAGCCTGTCCGGGGCAAAAGAAGCGCTGGGTAAAGCAGACACCAGCTTTAAGGCTTACCTTGAAGCGACGAAACAGCCCGGGGAACAAGCGCTCGCCGATGACTATAAAGCCGCCTGGCTCGCCTATCGTGACGGAGGGCTGCAGCCTCTGTTAGAGGCCGCCCAGGCCAATGACAAAGCCCGCAGCGCGGAACTGGTCACGGGCACCATCCCGGCGCTCGATCGGGGGTTCGAAATCACGCTGGATAAGCTGCTGGCATTCCGGGAGCAACACGCACACCAGCTCAACGCCGACGCACAGGCAGGTTTTCAGTCGAGTTTTGTCGCCATCGGCCTGTTTGCCGCGCTGTTTATCGCGATTCTTGCCGCCGTGTTTGTTTTGCTGAAAGTTCGCGTCCTCAAAGAGCTGGACACCGCGAAGGCCCACTGCGCTGAAATTGCCAACGGCCTGCTGCACCGTACCATTGATATCAAATCCAATGATGAAATCGGCCAGATGATGCACAGCCTCGAGCAAATGCGCCTGTCGCTCACCGAAATCATCAGCCAGGTGCGCGAGTCCAGCACCACCGTCGGCTATGCATCAGAAGAGATTGCGGCGGGCAATACCGACCTGTCCGCTCGCACCGAAGAGCAGGCGGCGTCGCTGGGTGAAACGGCGGCCAGCATGGAACAGTTGACCGTCACGGTTAAACGGACGTCAGAAAGCTCGCATCAGGCCAATACGCTGGCTAACGGTATGCGCGCGGCGGCCAGCGAAGGTCAGCAAATCGTCGATCAGGTCATCGGCTCTATGCGCAATATCGAAACCAGCTCCGGCAAAATCGACAGCATTATTTCCATCATCGAAGACATCGCCTTCCAGACCAATATTCTTGCCCTTAACGCGGCGGTTGAAGCCGCACGAGCCGGGGAACAAGGTCGCGGTTTCGCGGTGGTCGCAGCGGAGGTACGCAATCTCGCCCAACGTTCTTCCGTGGCGGCAAAAGAAATTAAAGAGCTGATAGAGCTGTCCGGCCAGCAGGTCACCAACGGCAGCGAGCTGGTCAACCGGGCCGGGGAAAGCATGAAACGCATCGCTACGTCGATTACCCAGGTCACCACGCTGATGGCTGAGATTGCCGTCTCTACCGATGAGCAGAGCCGCGGCATTGAGCAGATTAATCAGGCCGTGCTGCAAATGGACGTGGTCACCCAGCAAAATGCCGCGCTGGTTGAGCAGGCCTCTGCCGCCGCGCATTCTCTAAAAGATCAGTCGCAGCGGCTCAATGAGTCGGTTTCAGTGTTTAAACTCGCCTGATAACCCTGGGGCTACCTCAACGCGCTTTGGGGTAGCCTTTGTTAAGTTTCTGTAGCGATAAAGATTGATCTGCGTCACAGTCTGCCGTTAAATACAGTCTCTTGTTACTAGTCTGTTACTCATCATGATCGTTCGCCCGCATCAACACTGGTTGGCTCGCCTCTTCGTCTGGCACGGCTCAGTGCTGGAAAAGATTTATTCCCGCCTGCTGCTGAATCTGCTGCTTTCTATTAGCGTTATTTTTTTCCTGCCGTGGTACGAAACCCTCGGGATCAAGCTCACCATCGCGCCATTCAGCATTCTCGGCGTGGCTATCGCCATTTTTCTCGGGTTCCGCAACAGCGCCTGCTACGCACGCTTCAATGAAGCGCGTCTGCTGTGGGGCCAGTTGGCCATCACCTCGCGCTCTTTGTTACGCGAGGTGAAAACGCTGGCGGGGGATCAGCCCGAAACGGTGCAGCGGTTTGTGAATTTACAGGTCGCCTTTTGCAACAGCCTGCGCATGACGTTGCGCAAAAAGCCGCAGCAGGAAACGCTTAGTCGTTACCTGAGCCCGCAGGATCTGGCCTGGGTCAGCGCAAGCCATGCGCCGTGTAACCGTATTTTGATGCTGATGGGCAGTTGGCTGAACCAGCAGCGCGAGCAAGGCGTGATTTCCGACGTGCTATGGCGCAGCCTGGACAATCATCTGAACGAACTGTCGGCGGTGTCCGGCGGCTGCGAACGCATTATTACTACGCCGATGCCCTTCGCCTATAGCCTGATTCAGCACCGCACGGTGTATATCTTCTGCATCATGCTGCCGTTTGCTCTGGTGACCGACCTCCACTACATGACGCCGTTTGTTTCCGTGTTTGTGTCGTATACCTTTATTTCCCTCGACTCGCTGGCCGAAGAGCTGGAAGATCCGTTTGGTACCGAGGACAACGACCTGCCGCTGGATGCTATTTGCGTGGCGATTGAGCGTGATTTACGGGATATGAACGATGAGGCGGAGAAGCCAGAGGCGCTGCAGCCGAACAGGCATTATCGGCTGAGCTGATTTCACCCTCAGCCTAACCCTCTCCCTGAAAGGGAGAGGGGATCAATCATGCTCCCCGTCGGCTATTTTCTCCCTTTTCCCATTGGGGAGAGGTGAAAACTCTGTCAAAACGCCACCCCAAACAATCCTGCCAGCTTACGCTTCCCGCTCTCCGACACGTGCAGCTCACGGCTGACCAGATCCCGCCGCATCCACCCTTTTTGTTCGCAGGTGTGCAGCAACGCTTTGCCTAGCTGCCCTCCCAGATGTTCGCGTCTTTCACTCCAGTCCAGACAGCCGCAGGCGTAGCGCCGGCGCGAGGCCCCGCTTTCCACGTTTACTCCCAGAAGCAGCAATTGTTCTTCCCCCCTGGCGGTGACCGCATACTCTTCACCCTCCAGCCAGCGAAGGCGAAATAATGCGTCATGTAGTGCCACGGCGATCTCTCCCGCCATATGGTCATAGCAGGTTCTGGCGTAGCGAAGATTGCCGGGGGTTTTGGTGCGCATAGTCGCGTCATCGCGGCCAACCAGCCCCATTAATCCTTCCAGCGCCCCGGCAATTTGGCTGCTGTGAAGCCGGTAGTAACGATGTCGCCCCTGCTGCACGCAGGCAATCAGCGATTGCTCCATTAACTTTGCCAGATGGCTGCTGGCCGTGGACGGTGCCACATTAGCCATGATGCTCAGTTCGGTTGCCGTCCACGCCCGGCCATCCATTAACGCGCACAGCATGCTGGCCCTTGTTTTGTCCGCAATGGCGGCGGCAACGGCGGCAAGCCGGGTTTCGAGAAAATCTGTTTCCATATTTCGATACTCAGCGAAGCGTCCTGTCTGACGATGGATTAGGGTTAGCAGGAGATAACAATAAGGAGCAACCTGATGATCGCCGTAATCTTTGAAGTCCTGCCTGCAGAAGGACACTATAGCCGCTATCTTGAACTGGCGGCAGAGCTAAAACCCCTGCTTGCCGATATTGATGGGTTTATTTCCATTGAACGTTTTCAAAGCCTTAGCGAACCTGGAAAAATCCTGTCGCTTTCGTTCTGGCGAGATGAGGCCGCCGTGCTGCAATGGCGCAATCAGGAATTACACCGCAGCGTTCAGCGCCAGGGCCGCCACTCGGTCTTTAGCGATTACCGGCTCAGGGTGGCGGACGTGATCCGCGATTACGGCATGTTTGAGCGCGAACATGCTCCGCAGGATAGCCGCAACGCACATAAGGAAAACACGAATGAATGATCTCAGCCTGAGCCTTGCCATTGCCGCTACTTTTGTTCTCGCTGGCACCGTCAAGGGCGTCACGGGGATGGGGTTACCTACCGTCGCCATGGGGATTCTGGGGTCATTGATTTCCCCGGTGGCGGCGGCTGGCATGCTGCTTTTACCCTCTTTCCTGACCAATATTTTCCAGCTTTATGAAGGTGGCAACCTGGCGGCATTGCTCCAACGCCTGTGGCCGATGATGCTAACCATTGTGCTGGGTACCCTTGGCAGCAGCAGTTTATTGGCCTCGGGCAGTAGTCATGCAACCACCGTGGCGCTGGGCATTGCCCTGATCGTCTATGCCTTATGGACGTTGTTTGCCAGGCCGCTGCACGTTCCCGCCCGCCACGAGCGCTGGCTCTCGCCGCTGATCGGCCTCCTCACCGGTTTATTGACCGGTGGCACGGGCGTATTTGTGATCCCCGCCGTGCCCTATATTCAGTCGCTTGGGCTTGAGCGCGATGAACTGGTGCAGGCGCTCGGGCTGTCCTTTACTTTTTCAACCCTTGCACTGGCCGCCGGGCTTTGGTGGCACGGCGCGCTGCAGGAAATAGCCATTGGCACGTCCGTCATGGCGGTTGTCGCCGCGCTTATCGGCCTGTTTGCAGGCCAGCGTATCCGCAGGCGCATCAGCCCATTAGTCTTCAAGCGCGGCTTCCTGATCTGCCTCGTTCTGCTTGGCGGTGATATGGTGCTCCGCGCGCTGATTTAGGCGAAAGGCAAACCTTCATCTTCCCAGCCGGTGATGCCGCCAGGCATCACCTTCACTAGCCTACCGAGCTGTGCCAGTTTCAGGGCCGCCCGGTCGGCACCGTTGCAGTGCGGCCCGGCGCAGTACACCACAAACAGCGTGTCCTCGGGCCATTCGGCCATGCGGGATTCGGTGATAAGCCGATGGGGTAAATGAATAGCCCCCGGCAGGTGCCGTCGGGCAAATGTTTCATCAGAACCCACCACGTGCAGCAGCACAAAATCAGGATCGCCGCTCTGGATCGCCGCGTTGACGTCGGCACAGTCAGTTTCAAGCGACAGTTTGTGCAGGTAATGCGCGGCGACGGTTTCTGAGGCTGCCGCAGGGTGGTCAGTCACGTAGCTCATGTTTATCTCCTTTTGGTTTGAGCTTTGATTCTGACGCCGAGACGGATGCTTGACAGCTGGCACGAATGACGATTAGCGTAAATATCATGACAAAATTAGCCCCCTTGCCTAAAAATCCTCTTGTCGTTGCGCTGGCTTACGACGGCCTTTGCACGTTCGAATTCGGCGTTGCCGTAGAAATTTTCGGCCTGCCGCGCCCCGAGCTGGGTGAGAATTGGTACCGCTTTGCCGTCGCCGGCATTGAGCCTGGCGATCTGCGGGCGATGGGCGGTATTCGCCTGGCAGTTGATGGCGGGCTGGATTTGCTGGCTGAAGCCAGTTTGATTGTGGTTCCAGGCTGGCGCGGGATCGATCAACCCGTGCCAGAGTCGCTTATTGCGGCATTGCAGGAGGCACATGCGCGCGGTGCACGCCTGATGTCCATTTGCTCCGGCGTGTTTGTGCTGGCGGCAACTGGTCTGCTTGATGGCCAGCGGGCAACCACCCACTGGCGCTACACGGAAGCGCTGCAGGCGCGTTACCCGGCGATCGAAGTGATCCCGGACGTGCTTTATCTGGATAACGGGGATGTTTTGACCTCGGCAGGCAGCGCGGCGGGCATCGATCTCGGCCTGCATCTGGTGCGCCGGGATTTTGGTGCCGCTGCGGCCAACAGCGTTGCCCGGCGCTTAGTCGTGCAGCCTCATCGCGAGGGCGGCCAGGCGCAGTTTATCGAACAAGCAGTCCCCGTAGAGTACGAAGGTGAGCGGTTTGCGCCGCTGTTTGATCACCTGCAGCGCCATTTAAACGAGCGGCACTCCGTGGCAAGCCTGGCCGCCTATGTCGGCATGAGCCCGAGAACTTTTTTACGCCGCTTCGAAGCCGCGACGGGCCTCACGCCCGCCGCCTGGCTGCTGCAAACCCGCCTTAAACGCTGCCGGGAGCTGCTGGAAAACAGCACGCTGCCGATAGAGCATATTGCCGAACAGACGGGATTTGGCTCAGCGGCGACGCTGCGTCACCACTTCCGGAAACATCTTCGAACGTCTCCCGGCACATACAGAAACTCATTTACTTCACAAAACGAATAATTTACCTGCGGTTAGGGATTGTTTAAGTTGTGTACGGTATGATAGCTCCACTCATCTGAGTAAACCCTTTTTTATCACGCGAGGTATTTCTATAGAAATGCAGTAATCTGGAGGATTAACTATGTTAGGGAACATGAACGTATTTATGGCAGTACTGGGATTCATCTTATTTTCCGGTTTTCTTGCCGCCTGGTTTAGCCACAAATGGGATGACTAATGAACGGTGACCTTCCCCCACCTACGACGCCTCTCGCGAAATAAACTTTCCGGGAGGCGTTTTCATTTCTGCGCCACCGCGGTGGAGGATTTGCTAACAAAAAAATACAGCGCGTAATGAGTAAATCGGCACAATTTGTTGTCTTCCTATACGGAATCAACAAAAGCAGACTGGATTCACTCTGGAGAATTTATGCGCAAGTCAACAAAAGTAGCGGTATTAACAGCGGTATGGCTCGCGGGCGCGCTGCCCTCTCTGGCCTTTGCCTATTCAGGTGATAAGCAGCTAAAGGCGACGGCACCGGGCACGTCGGCACAGTCCTATGAACTGAAAGAATTCTCCTCAGATTTCAAAATGTACAAGATCGGCGACATTGCGCCCGACATCTACCGGACCGAACCCTATAACATCAAAAGCTGGCAGCTTCGCCATCTCCCTGCGCCACAGGCCGGTAGCCACTGGACCTACATGGGCGGCAATTATGTCTTAATTACCGACGCTGAAGGAAAGATCCTTCAGGCAATGGCTGGCGATATATTTTATCAGCACTAAGGATAATCCAACCCTGAGGCTGGATATCCTTAACACCGAAAGGGTTTAATTTAATAAATTTCTCAGGGGATCGATTTCAGTATATTGATTATCGATCTCCAGTAACCCCGCAATATCCAGTACCTGCCTGTACTCATCAGGGCTAATACGCACCTGATAATTTGCGATATGTCCACACAGCGTTTCAAAAGCCAGTACATTTTCTGAGAAGTCGATATATTCCAGCGCGAAGTCAATGAGTGACGAATCGAGCCGGTTTTTAAGAGCCTCACCAAAGGTTTTGATTTTTTCGTTGATATCCATATTGACCACGTAAAGTTAATTGTTATTTGCGTGCCATCATTGGGAATGGGAAACGGCATCCTGCCGAAATACATCCCTATGGATATCGGATTGCGGGGAAATTTCTTGAGGGCGTGCGTAATACTTATTTCAGATAACGATCCGACACTAACTTTTCGCCAACCATTTCGCGTAATGATCGGGCCATTTCACGGTCGGTGTGCCAGGTTTGCCCATGCCGAAACCGTGGCCGCCGCTGCTGTAGCGGTGCATTTCTACCGGCACATGCTGCTGCTCACAGGCGGCGGCCATAATTAACGTATTCTGCGGGTCGGAAATTGGGTCGTCTTCGGCCTGGACCAGGAAAAACGGCGGCGAATGCGGGGTGACATAATTCTGCACAGACCAGGCGGCGTTCTCGGCAGATGAAGCATCCTTCCCGACAAGGATCTTATGGGTGGAGGTATGCTCGTAAGGTTTTTCCAGCGTAATCACCGGGTAAATCAACGCCGCCCGGTCGGCAAAAGCCGATTTCTCGTCTAAACGATCCTGCTTTGGATACGAGCGGTAATCGGGACGCGTGGCGGCCAGGCCAAGCAGATGCCCACCGGCGGAAAAGCCCAGCACGCTAACGTTATGTTCACGATCGCGCACGATTCTTAATGCGCGCTGTGCATCCTGGAAAGCAACCAGATTGCCATCAGTCCATCCTTCCGACGGCAAGCGGTAGCTCAGCACATACGCGGTATACCCCCGCGCCACCAGCCATTCCGCCGCGGGCCAGGCTTCTGACCCCATTTCAATACGCTTATAGCCCCCGCCCGCAGCCACCAGCACCGCCTGGCCATTAGGGGATTCGGGTTCAATCACGGTCAGAATCGGGATCGCAATATTGCTTTGCGCCCCGCGAGCCGAAGTCTGAATACTCCCTGTCGGCCCACCGCCGCCGGGAGGCGAACCTTTCCACAGCGGAATAACCGAACGCTTCACGCCCGATGCAGCAAAAGAAACGCCCGCTTTAGCCGCGAGTAATCCGGCGGTAACACAGGTAATAAAATGGCGACGATCCATAGTAAGCTCCTGACAATACAGGTTAATCACTATGCCAAAAGAGTGTGTCTAAAGTCATATTCTAAACCAGCAATACGTAACCAGCCGTTTCGCTTGAGTTAATTATGGAGAAAAACCGCCTGGTGGAAATCATTCTGTCCACTTTACTCATCGCCAAATAATAGCCAATTCATCATACAATTTGATTTTGATTAATGAATCCTGCCGCGCATCGGCCTTAAATAGTCTCCGGTCAAACTGTTTCATTCGTTAAGAGGAGTGCTCAACATGATGATGACCTGGGACCGCAACCGAAATGCCATTACCACCGGCAGCCGCGTTTTGATTAACGGCACGGGCAAAACCGGGCTGATTAAAGCCATTCACGGTGAGGGTAAAAGTGCCGAACAAATTCGCCGCAGTAAATGCGTGGAAGTGGAAGGTTGTGAAGGGCAATTTGAACCGACGGAATTATTCCGCCTGGGCTTACACTGATGGCTAAAAATTACCCGGCCTGCCGCCGGGTAACGGATGTTATTTTCGCAGCGCCCTGACCTGCGAAAAACCGTGCTCGAACACGCTGTCGGCGGCACAGATGATCACGATAACGTCGCCCCCGTTGGCTTCCTCCAGCAAACGCGCCAGCTCGGCGTCCAGCTCCCGGTTCATTTTCGGCATCGCCAGATGCATTTCCCCCGGGTAATCCTCATCTTCGTCAGGCGGCATGTCCTCGATGCGGCTGCCCTTTACCACATAAATCAGCAGATCATTGTCGTTATGGGTGAGCTCTAGTCTCAAATATTTGCCAACCGGATGTTTAGCCATGCGTTACCTTCAATAGCGTATAAAATAATTTGTCGGCAATGTTAGCAAAGCAACGAGGATAAAACGATGCAGGACTGGAACCCCGCGCTCTATTTGCAGTTTGAAGCTGAACGTACCCGCCCGGCCGCTGAGTTGGTTGCCCGAATTAACCACCCTGGCGCAAACACCTTTACCGATTTGGGCTGCGGCCCCGGCAATTCCACGGCGCTGCTGCGTAATCTGGCGCCAGAAGCTTCGATTACCGGGCTGGATAACTCTCCCGCGATGCTCGCCAAAGCCGGTGCCGCACTCCCCGACTGCCGCTTTGAAGAGGCGGACATCGCCACCTGGCAGCCCACCGTTAAGCAGGATGTGATTTTCGCCAATGCATCGCTGCAGTGGATAGCCAACCATAAACAGGTCTTCCCACATCTCGCCGCACAGCTGGCAGACGGCGGCGTGCTGGCGGTACAAATGCCCGATAACTGGCAGGAGCCCACGCATACATTGATGCGCCAGGTTGCCGACGAACTGGGGATCTCGCGCTCGAGCCGCGAAGCCTTGCTGACGGCTCAGGAATATTACGATCTGCTGGCCGAAAGTGGCTGCACGGTGGATATCTGGCGCACGACGTATTTCCACGTCATGCCATCCGCGCGCGCCATCATCGAGTGGTTAAGCTCGACGGGCCTGCGCCCTTACCTGCACGGGCTGGATGCCATTCAGCAGGAGGCGTTTCTTGAGCGCTATCACCAGTTGCTGCAGCGCGCCTACCGTAAGCAGCATGACGGCAACGTGCTGATGCCGTTCCCCCGCCTGTTTATTGTGGCGCGGAAAACGGCCTAGAATGAAGTGCCCTGTTGACGCAGGGCATCAATGTCCTGCAGCGGCGACGCGCCAAATGCCCGGCGATACTCCCGGTTAAACTGGGAGGGGGAATCATAGCCCACCTTCCAGGCGACGCTGGCCACATCGCCTTCGCAGCTCAATAAACGCCGGCGGGCCTCCAGCAGGCGAAGCTGTTTTTGGTACTGCAGCGGGCTCATGATGGTCAGAGCTTTGAAGCGGTGATGCAGGCTGGAAGCGCTCATGCCGACGCGCTTCGCCAACTCATCAATGACCAGCGGCTCGGCATAATTCTGTTTGATCCAGTTAATGGCTTCCCCTACGCCTTTGCCCTGCGTCCAGCCCAGCGCCTGTTTCCAGAATGAAGCCCCGGCGGGAGCTATGACCAGCCGGTAGAGAATTTCTTGCTTGATGAGCGGCGCGAGGGCATGCAGATGCTGCGGGCTGTCCAGCAGCGTGACCAGGCGCAGAAAAGCGCCCTGGAGCTCTTCTTCCGCGGCGGCGACCCAGGCCCCGATTTTCTCCCCTTTGCCCTCCGGCAGCACCACGTTCATGTTCATGATCAGGTCGGCAATTTCTTTCCCGTCAAGGTCGATGCGCACGCCGTAGTAAGGCTCGGCTTCGCTCGCGCGGGTCACCTGCCCGGACACCGGCATATCCACGGCTGCCAGCGAATAGCTGCCGGGACCGTACTCCGTGACGTTGTCACCGATAAGCATTTTTTTGCTGCCCTGCAGCACCATGCACATGGACGGAGAAAGCATCCCGCGATTGAGCAGCGTCGGCTGTTCGATGCGAATAAAGCTGAGCCACGGCAGCGCGCAGCTGAGCTCCTTCACCCCACCGCCGCCGCCCGCCGGGTAACGACGGGCGACACGCTGGTGCAATTCGTCAATAATGCGGCCCGAAGGCCGCTCGGTTGGTTGCATATTACTGCCCCATGATGGCTTTGGGTTCAAGATACGCTTCCAGCCCGTAAGTGCCAAATTCGCGGCCAAGGCCGGACTGTTTAAAACCGCCGAACGGCGCGAGCGGTTCGTCATAAACGCCGTTGACGAACACGCGCCCCGCGATAAGCTGCCGGGCGACGGCCGCCGTGCGCACGGTATCTTTCCCGCTAACGTAGGCCTGCAGGCCATAAACCGTATCATTGGCGATCTGCACCGCCTCTGCATCATCGCGGTAGGTAATCACCGACAGCACCGGGCCAAAAATTTCCTGTTGGGCGATGGTCATGTCGTTGCGAACGTTCACAAACACCGTCGGTTTCACAAAGTAACCGCTTGCCAGCCCCTCGGGACGCCCTTCTCCCCCGCAAAGCAGCTCCGCCCCTTCGGCAATCCCGCTACGAATATACTCCTGCACGCGCTGGTACTGCCGGGCGGTCACGGCGGCCCCGATGTTCGTTTTCGGATCCCGCGGGTTGCCTGGTACCAGAATAGCCAGATGTTTGAGAATTTGCGCTTTGACCTCGGCCAGCCTGCTTTCTGGCACCAGCAGGCGAGTCCCTGCGATACAGGCCTGGCCGCTGTTCCAGCTCATGACCTGCAGCGCCAGCGGAATAGCGGTATCAAGATCGGCATCGTCCAGCAGCACGTTGGCAGATTTGCCGCCCAGTTCAAGGGTGACGCGCTTCATGGTTGCCGCCCCGTCACGGGCAATCGTTTTGCCCACCGCCGTTGAGCCAGTGAACGAGATTTTAGCCACGTCCGGGTGGCGCGTGATTTCCGCCCCAACCACATTGCCCAGGCCGGTAACGATATTAATCACGCCGTCAGGCAGCCCGGCGGCATGCAGGCATTCCGTGATGATCGCCGTTTGACGGGCGCTGAGTTCACTGGGCTTGATAACGGCGGTGCTGCCGGAGGCAATCACCATCGACAGTTTGCCAGCGATAAAGCCGTAGTTAGCGTTCCAGGGGGTAATGAGCCCAACCACGCCCAGCGGCTCCATGACCACTTTCGCCATCCCCGCCTGTGATTCAAAAGCGTAGTCTTTCAGCAGATCGATAGCCTGGAGGAAGCTGTTGTACGAGCGAGCCACGGTGCTTTGGGCGAAAGCGACCGGACAGCCGTATTCATCCACCATAGTTTCCACCAGCTCGTCTTCACGGGCTTTCACGGCGTCGTGCAGCAGCTGCAGCCAAATCATTCTTTGTTCACGGCTGGAGAGGCGCATTTGCGGAAATGCGGCTTTTGCCGCGGCGATGGCGAGGCGGGTGTCTTCTTCGTCTGCCAGGCGAACCTGAGCGACAGGTTGTTCGCTGACGGGATGAATTAAGGTCAGCACCTCAGTGCCGTGGGGCGTGACGTGCTGACCGTTAATATAGAGGGTGTCGATGGTTTTCATTTATTGCGCTCCAGGGGGTTGTGTCTGACGCTTAAAGTGTCGTCGAACGCGGCCGTTTTCCTGTAGCGCAATCCTGTTTGATGCTTGCACAATCCTGCAAATCAGGACTGCTTTTTCATCTCTCTGCTGGCCACGTTCTGAAAGCGTCTGGCGCGCAGCCAGTCGTAACACCAGTTATAAGCCACGGTGTACGGCAGGAAGAACAGGAAGAAACCAATCTCTACCATCAGCGCCTGCAGCAGCGTGACATTCAGCATCCAGGCGGCAAGCGGCAGGCCAATCAGAATAAAGCCCCCTTCGAAGCCCAGCGCGTGCGCAACGCGCAATCCCATACCACGCTTGAGTGACGGCGGGTAAAATTTATCAAACCCGGCGTTGTAAATAATGTTCCAGACCATCGCGACGGTGGACAGCATGATAGCCAGCGCACCCATCTGGAAAAGCGGTTTGTTCATTAGCCAGGCGGCGGTTGGCGCACAGATACCGATGGCGATAGCCTCGAAGCCGACGGCATGCACAATGCGCTCAGACAGGCTTCTGTTGTTTTGCGATTTCATTTTGATGACTCCTTTTTCACAAGGTCGCCATTATCATCGTAATTATTGATATGATATAGCTAACAGCCATCGATAAAAGCGATAGTTTATGCGTTACTCCCCGGAATCACTGGAAGCCTTTTTACAGGCCGTTGAAACGGGTTCTTTTTCCGCCGCCGCACGCAAGCTGAAAAAGAGCCAGTCCACTGTTAGCAGCGCTATTGCCAACCTGGAAGCTGACCTTGGCGTGACGCTGTTCGATCGCCACGCCAGGCAGCCCACGCTTACCCCGCACGGGCAGCGCGTTTTGCCCTATGTACAGGCTATTTTTGCCGCCAGCGAGCGGCTGGATGAAGTTTCCGTCCGTCTGGCGGATAACGTCGAGCCGCGCCTGACGTTTGTGCTTTCCGACATGTGGCAAACCGCCCACCACGAATCCATCCTGCAGCAGTTTTCCGAGCGTTACCCGGACATCGAATTTGAATGCATTATTGCTGAGGATGAGGACGTGATTGATAGCCTGCAGATTGGTCGCGCCCACGTCGGCGTCCTGCGTGTTCAGGAGAGTTACCCGCCGGATATCACCGTCGCCCGCCTTCAGGTTGGTGCAGAAATGACCATTTTTATCCATCGCGATCATCCGCTGGCGAAGCAGACAGAGGTGCGGATGGATGAGCTACATACCGTGCGGCAACTGGTGCTTAAAACCTTTGTGCGCCCCGGTAAGGTCGCCGCACGCGGCCCTATCTGGTCGTCTCCATCTTTACTGCTGCTGCTTGAGATGGCGGAACAGGGTTTTGGCTGGGGAATTTTGCCGAGCTGGCTGGTGAACCAGTTTGGTCACGGCGTGCTTAAGCCGCTGAAGGTGGAAGGCTGGCCGCAAAATCTTGAGGTGGATGTCGCCTGGTCGAACAAAACGCCGCCCGGCCCGGCTGGCCGCTGGATGATCGACCGACTACGCGAGCGGCGGTAATAACTCGGCACACACTTGCGGTTGTCACCCGCACGGCTTTCAGGTTAAAAAACGTTATTCCACCAACAGGATCCCGTAAATGAGCGTTATCACTCCCCTTTTTGCTATTACCGCCACCATCGCGCTGGGCGCCATGAGCCCGGGCCCAAGCTTTGTTTATGTCGCCCAAAATGCCGTAGCGCGTTCACGCGCGCATGGGCTGGTGACCGCGCTGGGAACCGGCGTCGGGGCGGCGGCGTTTTCACTGATGGCGCTGCTGGGTTTACAGGCTTTTCTGCTGGCGGTGCCGGTGGCCTATACCGGGATCAAGATAGCCGGCGGGCTTTATCTGCTGTGGCTGGCTTATAAGATAATCAAACACTCGCGCGAGCCGCTGCACGTGGGCGCCGTGGGGAAAAGCGATAAAAGCATGATAGCCACCTTCCGTGACGGGCTGTTCACCCAGTTGAGCAACCCGAAAACCGCCGTCGTGTTTGCCAGTATTTTTACCGCGCTGCTGCCGCGCGAGATCCCGGCGTTCTACTACGTCGTGCTGCCGGTGCTGTGCTTTGTGATTGATGCGGGATGGTATTCAATTGTCACGCTGGTGCTCTCTTCCGAGAAACCGCGCAATGCCTACCTGCGTTTTAAAACCGTGATTGACCGCTTAGCGGGCGGCGTGATGGGGATTTTGGGGCTGAAGCTGATTTTCTTCTCACGCTAAAAAACAGAAAGCCACCGCTTGCGGTGGCTCAGACAGAGTGGGATCAGTGAATCCCCAACCGGTGCGCATGGAAAATCTCTTCACGCAGTTCGAGGTGGGTTAAACCCAGCAGATCGGCAAACTCCAGCTTGAGCTGTTGCAGGCGGATCAGGAATTGCGCGGGGGTTAACTGCTCTTGTTCACGACGAAGAAATTCAAACGCTAAGGTGGTTGGGGTTATCTCGGTGTCCATGGTAATCCTCTGTTGGGTTGTGAAATCGGCACTATTGTACCACCAATGCGCTGTTCAAAAAACAGCCAGATCAGGATTTCTGGCGCTTAACTTTTATAACAACATCAGGACTGAAACATGTTTTCTAAGCATTATGAAGTGGATGAAAGCCATATTGATTTTCAGGGCGTAGTCGACGGCCTGTACTATCCGTTTTACATGGAGTGGACACGCCACGCCTACATGCGCGAGGCGCTCGGTATTGATATCGAGGAAGAGTTCCGCCAGGGCAAGCTCTACATGGTGCTGGAGTACTCCCTGCGCTTTCGTAAGAGCCTGCAGAAAGGCGACAACGTTGAGGTCACCTGCCAGCTTGAACGCAACGAAAAACGCAACCGCGTGAACTTCGCGCAGCAAATCAAAGTTGATGGCGTGGTTTATGCCGAAGCGACGTTTGTCGCCACCTGCCTGGCCAATGGCCGCCCTTCCATGCCGGAAGCCGTACTGAACGCACTGGAACAGCTTTAACATCGATTAGCGAAGGGCAACCGCGCTCTTCGCTAGCCTTCCTCCAGCACCTGGAGGATGTAATCTGTTCTCCACTCCACGCTCCCCTCCGGCAACAAGATTATCCGATACCCTAGCTTGCCGTAAGTGTCAGCCATGATTGCAGCCGTCTGCACCGCCTCTTCCCAGCTCTGCTTTCTTTCTGCATCCCCGGCATAAATAGCCTTCCAGGGCGGTGTCAGGAAAATATCAGAATGGTAGGGAAACCGTCTAACGGCTTCCAACAGATGATCGGGAATGGGCAACTGCATCAGGGTGAGATAACCCAGGATGTCCGGCACGCCGCGATCGTAAAAACAATAAGTCTGTTTTTCGTCTGCGCCATACCAGGAGCGCATTTCCCACCCAAGCATTTGCTCAGCAAATGCCGCAGGATCCTGCCAGGGTAAGGCGTGTCCGCCAATTTGCTGCTGGTGCTGAATAATGCTCCTCCCGGCCTCCGGCTGACAATCAAAACCCCGGCGCTTGAGCTCATTAATGAGGGTACTTTTCCCGGAACCTGGCCCGCCGGTAAGCACCACACGTTTCACCTGAATATTGTTCATAAACCTCCCAAACATTATTTTCTTTACTGATTTATGGTGATTCCACGCCCTCGTTCCTGCTACCCTCTGGCAAAAAAGTGAATAAGACTTAGGATCACCCGCATGCAAGAATTTATCCGGCCGGTTTTGAACCTGCCTAACAACGAGAAGAAACTGCTGCTGCACTCCTGCTGCGCCCCCTGCTCGGGTGAAGTCATGGAGGCCATACACGCGTCCGGTATCGAATACACCGTGTTCTTCTACAACCCAAACATTCACCCGCAGAAAGAGTATTTACTGCGCAAGGATGAAAACATTCGCTTTGCGGAACAGCACGGCGTGCCGTTTGTGGATGCGGATTACGATACCGATAACTGGTTTGAGCGTGCGAAAGGGATGGAGTGGGAGCCGGAGCGTGGAGTGAGATGCACCATGTGCTTTGATATGCGTTTCGAGCGTACCGCACTTTACGCCCATGAGCACGGATTTAATGTCATCAGCAGTTCGCTGGGGATTTCCCGCTGGAAAAACATGCAGCAGATAAACGACTGCGGGCACCGCGCCGCCGCGCCTTATGAAGGCATGAGCTATTGGGATTACAACTGGCGCAAACAGGGTGGCTCCGCTCGCATGATTGAAATCAGCAAGCGCGAACAGTTCTACCAGCAGGAATACTGCGGCTGCGTCTATTCCCTGCGCGACACCAACCTGCACCGGAAAGCCAATAACCGGCCGATGATTAAAATCGGCAAGCTGTTCTACGGCAAGGACGACGAGTCATCTCAGGCTTAACCCACTGAATGGCTGACACATTTTTGCATTAATTAACGGTTGCCCGTATTAAGGGCAGCTGTTTTAATTTCCTCTTTAAATTATTACCAGAGGGAACTATGCAAAATAATACTCACGCTGGCGTCAGGGCTTACAACCCTATCACTCTAAAACTTTACGACTGGTGGGTGTTAAAGATCTCAAATCAGTACGCCTGGCGTTGTCCGACAGACACCGTCTTGCTCCCGCATTTCAAGGCCCACACCGGCGAAAATCATCTGGATATCGGGGTGGGAACGGGCTATTACCTGCCTCACCTGCCTGCCACCGTTGAACTTTCCCTGATGGATTTGAACACCAGCAGCCTGCAGGCGGCCTCGGAGAAAGCGGGCCACAGAATCAAAGACCATCTGCAGCATGATGTGTTTAAGCCCCTGCCGCAGAGCTGGCACGATCGTTTTGACTCCATCTCACTTTTCTATTTACTGCATTGCCTGCCCGGCTCGCTAAACGACAAAGCGCTGGCGATAGATAACATTGCCCGTGCGCTTAAAACAGAAGGCACGCTCTTTGGCGCGACGATTCTGGGTGAAGGCGTGGCGCACAATGCTTTTGGCCGCAAGCTAATGAACGTTTATAACAAGAAAGGGATCTTTTCTAATCGGCAGGATTCAGCAGGGCTGCTAAAGGATGTTTTGACCGCGAGATTCGAACGGGTCGACGTAAAAATTGAAGGAACAGTCGCGTTATTTACCGCCAGCGGACGCCGCGATTAAGAGGGAAAATCCGGGAGCCTGCCGACATCGATCAGGCCCCGTAATCGTTCAAAATAACCCAGAAGTACCCTGCATTTTCCCGAGCAGGTTTGAAATTTATAGCCAGCAACCCTGGACATTGCACGGATATATTCTGTTTGATTTTTAAGGCACTTAACGCAAATCAGGGCTTTGCAGTTTGCGTTAAGTGCGATTTCACTGCGGCTACACTAGTGAGAGCGCTTTCTTTGCCGTTATTGCTCCGCCAGCCCGCGGTTTTTCAGCATCGGTTCGCTGTGCGGATCGTGCCCTCGCCAGTCTCGGTATAACGCTTCCAGATCGCTGCTGTTGCCTCTTGAGAGAATCGCCTCCCGGAAGCGCTGACCGTTTGCGGCGCTGAGCCCCCCCTGCTCCACAAACCACTGATAGCCGTCGTCCGCTAACATTTGCGTCCAGATATAGGCGTAGTAACCCGCCGCGTAGCCGCCGCCAAAAATATGGGCAAAATAGCTACTGCGGTAGCGAGGCGGCACCTCGGCCAGCTTGATGTGCTCTTTTTCCAGCGCTTCAGCTTCGAAGCGCGCCACATCGTCAATGGCCGTGTCTGGCGCCAGGCTGTGCCAGTTCATGTCCAGCAGCGCCGCCGCCAGCAGCTCGGTCATGTCGTAGCCTTTGTTGAACTGCGCGGCGCGGAACAGTTTGCTGCGGAGCGACTCCGGCATTGGCTCGCCGGTCTGGTGATGCCGGGCATAATTGGCAAAGACCTCGGGATGGCTCGCCCAGTGCTCGTTAATTTGCGAAGGGAACTCCACAAAATCTCGCGGCGTGTTGGTCCCCGAAAGGCTCGCATAGCGCTGGGTAGCAAACAGGCCGTGCAGCGTATGGCCGAACTCGTGAAACAGCGTTATGACATCGTCCCATGAAATCAGTGCCGCCTCGCCGCTGGCCGGTTTGGTGTAGTTGCATACGTTGTAGATCACCGGCATGGCGTCAAACAGCGTGGATTGCTCGACAAAGTTCCCCATCCACGCCCCGCCGCCTTTGCTGTCTCGGGCGAAGAAATCACCGTAGAACAGCGCCATGCCGCGCCCATCGTTATCAAAAATCTCCCAGGTGCGCACATCCGGGTGGTAAGTCGGGATGTCAAAACGTTCCACGAAACGCAGCCCGAAGAGCTGGCTGGCGGCCCAGAATACGCCGTTAGTCAGCACACCGTTGAGTTCAAAATACGGTTTAATCTGCCCTTCATCGAGATCGTACTTCGCGCTACGCACCTGCTCGGCGTAAAACTGCCAGTCCCATGCCGTGGCCTGGAATCCCCCGTTCTGGGCATCAATAACGTCCTGAATGTCTTTCAGTTCGCGGCGCGCCCGCCCGGTGGCCGCAGGGACGATGTTCCGCATAAAGCGCAGCGCCGCATCGGGGGTTTTCGCCATCTGGTCGGCCATTTTCCAGGCCGCGTAGTTTTCAAAGCCCAAAAGCTGAGCTTGTGCAGCCCGCAGCGTAGCCAGGCGAGCGACGATGGCGCGAGTATCGTTCGCATCGTTGCGCTGGGCACGCGTCCAGCCAGCCTCAAAGAGCGCTTCTCGCGTGGCGCGGTCGCTCAGGCTTTGTAAAGCCGGCTGCTGGGTAAAATTCAGCAGCGGAAGCAGCCATTTCCCCGGCAGGCCTTTGTCAGCCGCAGCCTGCGCCGCAGCCGCAATTTCCGCGCTGGTCAGGCCCTGAAGCGCCTCAGCATGGTCAACCACCAGGCCACCGGCTTTATCCGCCGCATGAAGACGATTGTTGAACTGGCTGGTGAGCTGGGCGCTCTCTTTGTTCAGCGCTTTCAGCTGCGTTTTATCCTGCTGGCTTAACGTGGCGCCCGCCAGCTTGAACGACTGCCAGGTCACTTCCACCAGCCGCAGGGATTCCGCATCCAGATTGAGGTCGTGGCGCTGCTGATAAACGCGATTCAGCCGGGCGAATAAGGTGTCGTTCAGGCGAATTTCATCGGCAAGCTCAGCCAGTTCGGTGGAGAACTCTTCATCAAGCTGCTGCAGGAAATCGCTGGTGTGCGCCGACGTCATGGCGTAGAACACTGTAGTCACGCGGCCCAGCATCGCACCGGTTTTCTCCAGCGCCAGGTAAGTATTTTCAAACGTAGGCTCAGCCGGATCACCGGCAATGGCGACGACTTCTGCGCGTTTGATGCGCTTACCTTCATCGAAAGCCGGTCGGTAATGGTCGTTAGTTATCTCGTCGAAATGCGGGGCCTGATAAGGCAATAAACTCGGCTGGAAAAACGGGTTGCTCTGCAACATCCTCTACTCCCGGTGACCTGAAATGTGGGTTAGTTATAGCGCATTTAGCTTCGTTTCTTAAAAGAAAAACTAAGATTACCGTGGCCCGTTAGCGTGCTAAGGTAGTGCCGGACAAAAGCGTTGAGGAACAGAGAGATGATTGTACTGGTTACGGGTGCTACCGCGGGCTTTGGTGAAAGCATTACCCGCCGTTTCGTTAAGAATGGCCATAAGGTTATTGCCACCGGCCGCCGTCAGGAACGCCTGCTCGAGCTTAAAGAAGAGCTGGGTGACAACCTGTTTACGCTACAGCTGGATGTGCGCAATCGCGCGGCAATAGAAGAAGCGCTGGCTTCTCTGCCGGCCGACTGGCAACAGATTGATATCCTGGTCAACAACGCCGGGCTGGCGCTGGGCATGGAGCCTGCGCATAAAGCCAACGTCGATGACTGGGAAAACATGATCGACACCAACAACAAAGGCCTGGTTTATATGACCCGCGCCGTGCTGCCGGGCATGGTCGAGCGCAATCGCGGCCACATTATTAACATCGGTTCCACCGCGGGCAGCTGGCCTTACGCCGGGGGCAACGTCTACGGGGCGACCAAAGCCTTCGTGCGCCAGTTCAGCCTGAACCTGCGTACCGACCTGCATAAAACGGCCGTTCGCGTGACCGACATCGAACCGGGCATGGTGGGCGGCACCGAGTTTTCCAACGTGCGCTTTAAGGGCGACGATGACAAAGCAGGCAAAACCTACGAAAACGCCAACGCGCTGACGCCGGAAGACGTTACCGAGGCCGTCTGGTGGGTGGCTACGCTGCCGAAACACGTCAATATCAACACGCTGGAAATGATGCCGGTCAGCCAGACGTTTGCCGGTCTGAGCGTCCATCGCGAAGGGTAATTCTGGCGAAAGTCATAGTGAAACGGGGCCATTGCAGCCCCGTTTTTTCATCTGACCACATAGCGATCAGGCCCGGCCCCAGCCAGCAACGATGATCAGCATCCCGCAGAAAGCAATGGCCGCTCCGGTCCAGTCGTAAACGCTGAGCTTCACGCCGTCCACCACGCGCAGCCATAGCAGCGCCGTCACCACATAAACCCCGCCGTAGGCCGCATAGACCCGCCCGCTGGCCGCCGGATGCAGCGTCAAAAGCCAGACAAAAATCACCAGCGACAGCGCCGCCGGCAGCAATAACAACGGAGAGCCGTTGCGTTTAAGCCATAGCCAGGGCAGAAAACAACCAATAATCTCCGCCAAAGCGGTGGCAAAAAATAGCAACGTTGTTTTGATCATATTGTCTTTTCTTCAGTAATAATGATGCCCACTAACTCTGACGTTAGGCACGAATCAGCCTCAATGATATGATTAGTTTTATTAAACTAAAAAGGAAATCGCAATGAACTCAATCCTTCGTAAGTCTTTGTCATGGATGCCGTTAGCCTTGCTGGGAGCTGCATTCATGGTTTCTATGCCAACACAGGCCGATACTAACGTAATCGTTGTTCCGGGCGGAACGAACGGCGTCGGTGGTCAGGAGAACTCCCTGACCCGCCAGCGCGCAGCGGAAGAAAAAGAGCAGTGGAATGACACCCGTACCCTGCGCCAGAAGATCAACCGCCATAACGAAAAAGTGTTCGACCGTGAGTCGGCGCGCGGGGACAAAGACTGGGCCAAACAAGATGCCGCCCAGGATACCTTCGACAAATGCCAGCAGAGCGCCAACGTGAACGCCTACTGGGAGCCGAACACCCTGCGCTGCCTGGATCGTCGCACCGGCCGCGCGATCAATCCATAATAGTTCCCCTCTCAAACGAGGCTTCTGCTTAAGAAGCCTCACCATCATCAGCGCAAGGATTTGCTATGAGTAACGAACTGCCTATTCGTCTTCGTCCGCTTGAGCGCGAAGATCTCCGCTTCGTCCACCAGCTGGACAATAACGCCAGCGTCATGCGCTACTGGTTTGAAGAGCCTTACGAAGCCTTCGTGGAGCTGTCTGACCTGTATGACAAACATATTCACGATCAGAGCGAGCGCCGCTTTGTCATCGACTGCAACGGCGTGAATGCCGGGCTGGTTGAGCTGGTCGAAATCGACCACATCCACCGCCGGGCGGAGTTTCAGATAATTATCACGCCGGAGTTCCAGGGCAAAGGGCTCGCCTCGCGCGCGGCCAAACTGGCCATGGAGTACGGTTTTACCGTGCTCAATCTCTATAAGCTCTATTTGATTGTCGATAAAGAGAACGAAAAAGCGGTACATATTTATAAAAAACTGGGCTTTATCGTGGAAGGCGAGCTGATCCACGAGTTCTTCATTAACGGCCAGTACCGCGATGCCATTCGGATGTGCATCTTCCAGCAGCAATTCCTGGCGCAGAAAACCCCGGAAAAAACCCTGCTGAAGCCGACGGCTCAGTAACCGCTTTTCACAGATGAATGCCGCCCTGCGTGAGCGTTCATCTGTCCTTCCCCTGTATCTCCCGCCAGCCTTCTTGCCGCTTCGTCTATTTTCCAGACAATCAGACGGGTTTTTCCTGCAAACCACTCAATCAGAACTAAAATAATAGGGCTGTAAAATTTTGTGTTTAAAAGGCAACGGCTATCAAATTCGTAGGCCCATCCAGATATTAATTATTGATCGTACAGATTATCGTTATCGGGCATACATATAACGGAGAGCAAAATGAGCAATTCTACTGACTTACACAATGCTTCCTCAGCGAGCGCAGGAAAGTGCCCATTTAACCACGGCCAGAGCACGGACATTGCCGGCGAGGGAACCAGCAACCAGGACTGGTGGCCGCACCAGCTGCGCGTCGACCTGTTGAATCAACACTCCAACCGCTCCAACCCGCTGGATGAAAACTTCAGCTACCGCAAAGAATTTAGCAAACTCGATTATTACGCCCTGAAAGGCGACATCAAAGCGCTGTTAACGGATTCTCAATCCTGGTGGCCTGCCGACTGGGGCAGCTATATCGGTCTCTTTATCCGTATGGCGTGGCACAGTGCAGGAACCTATCGCTCCCGCGACGGTCGCGGTGGCTCCGGACGCGGTCAACAGCGTTTTGCGCCTCTTAACTCCTGGCCGGATAACGTCAGCCTCGATAAATCCCGCCGCCTGCTTTGGCCAATTAAACAAAAATATGGTCAGCAAATTTCCTGGGCAGACCTGATTATTCTCGCCGGTAACGTGGCGCTGGAAAATGCGGGCTTCCGCACCTTCGGCTTTGGTGCCGGGCGCGAAGATGTCTGGGAACCAGATCTCGACGTTAACTGGGGGGCTGAGAAAGAGTGGCTTGAGCACCGCCACCCGGAATCCCTGGCACAGGCTCCGCTCGGTGCGACCGAAATGGGTCTGATTTACGTCAACCCGGAAGGCCCTGAGCACAGCGGCGACCCGCTTTCCGCAGCGCCTGCTATTCGCGCCACCTTCGGCAACATGGGGATGGACGATGAAGAGATTGTCGCCCTGATTGCCGGGGGCCATACGCTCGGTAAAACCCACGGCTCTGCAGCCGCCACCCACGTTGGCGCAGACCCGGAAGATGCTCCGCTTGAGGCGCAGGGGCTTGGCTGGGCAAACAGCTACAATAGCGGCGTCGGCGCGGATGCCATAACCTCCGGTCTCGAAGTGGTCTGGACGCAAACGCCAACCCAGTGGAGCAACTACTTCTTCGAAAACCTGTTCGGCTACGACTGGGTACAAACCCGCAGCCCGGCAGGCGCCATTCAGTTTGAGGCGACCAACGGCCCGGATATCATTCCCGATCCGTTTGATCCGTCCAAAAAACGCAAACCAACGATGCTGGTGACCGACCTGACGCTGCGCTTCGATCCAGAGTTCGAGAAAATTTCTCGCCGCTTCCTGAACGATCCACAGGCCTTCAACGAAGCCTTCGCCCGCGCCTGGTATAAACTGACGCACCGCGATATGGGGCCAAAAGCGCGCTATATCGGCCCGGAAGTGCCAAAAGAAGATCTGATTTGGCAGGATCCGTTGCCGAAAGCTACCCACGCGCCGTCCAGCGCCGATATCGACGCGCTGAAAAAAGCGATTGCGGATTCCGGCCTGTCCGTCAGCGAGCTGGTTTCGGTGGCCTGGGCATCTGCCTCAACCTTCCGCGGCGGGGACAAACGCGGCGGTGCCAACGGGGCGCGGCTGGCACTTGCTCCGCAGCGCGGCTGGGAAGTGAACGCCGTGGCGGCCCGTGCTTTACCTGTGCTTGAAGCAATTCAAAAGGCATCCGGCAAAGCGTCGCTGGCGGACATCATCGTGCTGGCCGGTGTGGTAGGCATTGAGAAGGCCAGCCACAGCAAAGTACCGTTCACGCCGGGGCGCGTGGACGCCACTCAGGAGCAGACCGACATCGAGTCCTTCGAGCTGCTGAAACCGGCCGCCGACGGCTTCCGAAACTATCGCCGCATTGCGAATGCAACCTCAACCGAAGCGCTGCTGATCGACAAGGCACAGCAGCTGACGCTGACGGCTCCTGAGCTGACGGTCTTAATCGGTGGTTTGCGCGCGCTGGGCGTTAACTACGATGAAAGCCAGCACGGCGTGCTGACTTCTCGCCCGGGTGAACTGACGAATGATTTCTTTGTCAATCTGCTGGATATGCGCACCGAATGGAAAGCCGCTGACGCAGGCTCCGAAGTGTTTGAGGGCCGCGATCGCCTTAGCCGAGAAGTAAAATACACCGGCACCCGCGCCGATCTGGTCTTTGGCTCTAACGCCGTGCTGCGCTCCCTGGCGGAAGTGTATGCCAGCCAGGATGCCAAAGAGAAGTTCGTCAAAGACTTTATCGCCGCATGGACAAAGGTGATGAATCTCGACCGTTTCGACCTGCAGCAGTAAAACGAAAGGGAGGCTTTTGGCCTCCCCTGGTTTAACGCTATATGGGAAGGCATTTCGCCTTCCCTTTTTACTGCTTACTCTTCGCCGAAGTGGATCACGGTGCGAATCGATTTGCCTTCATGCATCAGGTCAAACGCTTCGTTGATCTTGTCCAGCGGCATGCGGTGAGTAATGAACGGATCCAAATTGATTTTGCCCGCCATTGCCTCTTCCACCATGCCCGGCAGCTGAGTGCGGCCTTTAACGCCCCCGAACGCTGAGCCACGCCAGACGCGGCCAGTCACCAGCTGGAATGGGCGGGTTTTAATTTCCTGCCCCGCCCCGGCAACGCCGATAATCACGCTCTCGCCCCAGCCTTTGTGGCAGCATTCCAGCGCGGAACGCATCACGTTCACGTTGCCGATACATTCGAAGCTGTAATCCACGCCGCCGTCGGTCAGCTCAACGATCACATCCTGAATCGGCTGCTCGTGATCTTTCGGGTTAATGCAGTCGGTAGCGCCCATTTCGCGTGCGAGGGTGAATTTCTCCGGGTTGGTATCAATGGCAATGATTCGCCCGGCCTTAGCCTGCACCGCGCCCTGAATCACCGCCAGGCCGATCCCGCCGAGGCCAAATACCGCCACGGTATCGCCCTCTTTCACTTTTGCCGTGTTGTGCACCGCGCCGATGCCGGTGGTCACGCCACAGCCAAGCAGACACACTTTATCCAGCGGCGCCTGAGGGTTGACCTTAGCCAGAGAGATCTCCGCCACTACGGTGTATTCGCTGAAAGTGCTGGTACCCATGTAGTGATAAATTGGCTCGCCGTTGTAGGAGAAGCGGGTGGTGCCATCCGGCATCAGGCCTTTGCCCTGCGTGGCGCGAACGGCCTGACAGAGATTAGTTTTGCCGGATTTACAGAACTTACACTCGCGGCATTCTGCGGTGTAGAGCGGAATAACGTGGTCGCCCGGCTTCAGGCTGGTCACGCCCTCGCCCACTTCCACCACGATGCCGCCGCCTTCGTGGCCCAGCACCGCCGGGAATACGCCTTCCGGATCGTCGCCGGACAGCGTGAAAGCATCGGTATGGCAAACGCCGGTGTGGGTGATTTTAACCAGCACTTCACCTTTTTGCGGGGGCGCAACGTCGATTTCCACAATTTCTAAAGGTTTACCCGGCCCAAAGGCCACCGCAGCACGTGATTTCATTGTTTTGTTCCTTTTGGTGGGGGTGTTTTTATTTTAGATAAGAGCGCAGCAAATTCCCGACTTCCGCCATCCGCAGCGCGCGCTGCTCTTCGGAGGTGTCGCCGGTGACCAGCTCGTCTTTAAGGTGAATTTCCATCATTTCGCCCATCAGGCCGTTGGCTGCCCCGCGAACGGCAGCGATCTGCTGCAAAATGGCGAGGCACGGGTCGCCGTTTTCCAGCGCGCGCTCAAGCGCCTCGGCCTGGCCGCGAATGCGCCTGACGCGGGTCAAAATACGTTTTTTGTCTTCCGGAGAGTGTGGCATAACCGCCCCTTAGGTACTGTAGGGGGGTATAGTACCGTAATTTTCATGCTATTGATAATTTAATATTTTATATAATTATCAGTTGGTTGAGAAAATTTAACAAACTCAGCGAATCTATCGGGGTTCATGTGCCCGCCATACACCCTGGGCGGTTCTTCTTTTTGATCTGAAGAAACGGCAGGCCAGTGCCAGCACTAACAACATTTGTTAACTTCACCGCTTCAAATCATTTACACTCCTCCGGCAGTCTGGGGGAAGCATGGCAGAGAATCGATTTCATCGTGGTCGTAGCAGAGTTATCGCCGCAGGACTGGCGCTGTTTGCGCTTGCCCTGATCGTTGTGGCGCCGCTCGTCTCGATTTCTCTGCAAAAATCGCCGATGCCGACGATGCCAGGCATGATGCATCACCCTATGATGGAAATGCATGAGCACCACGCCGGGCATAAACCGGTTTTGATGCCCGTCGATCACGCTGAGGCCTGCGGTTACTGTGTGCTGATGTCGCACATGCCAGGCTTACAGCCAGAGCTAATTACCCCCCTTCACACTCTTTTCTTGCTCCAGGGCTTTCAGCCCTCATCACCTTTACTCGAAATACGGCATTTCTTTGCCTGGCTTTATCCTCATCCTCGCGCGCCTCCGGCATAAACGACTTTACCTGCTGAAAACTAAAATATGGGCGTTTTAACGCCATAACTTCGTTTTGCTTGTATTAAGGAAAAGTATGACCACCTGCACCCCGCGCGCGGCCTGGATAAATTTTCTACGTCGATTGCATTTTGCTATTGGTTTATTTGTAGGGCCTTTTATTTTTGTAGCTGCGCTAACCGGCACGCTTTACGTTGCCACGCCTCAACTGGAGCAGTTTATTTATCATGATGCGCTAACGGCAAACACAAGCGGTGAAGCTCACTCGCTTGCTGAACAGATTGCCGTGGCCAGGCAAGTCACGGGCGAGCATTTGCCGCTCTACGCCGTTCGTCCGGGAATACTCCCCGGCGTGACAACCCGCGTAATGTTTAACGCGCCGGGCCTGGGGAGTTCTGAAAGCCGGGCTATATTCATCGATCCCATCACTTTGGCCGTAAAGGGAGACATGACGGTCTATGGTACCTCGGGCATTTTGCCTCTGCGGCAATGGATTGATTATGCGCATCGCTCTCTGTTATTAGGCTCCGCAGGCAGGCTTTACAGTGAATTAGCCGCCTCGTGGATGTGGATTGTCGCCTGCGGCGGGATCGCACTTTGGTTTTATACCCGCCCCAAACGCCGAATGAATAATCTTGTCCAGCGTACCCGCCGCTGGCATGTGACCCTCGGTTGGTTACTGCTGGCAGGTATGCTGGTGCTCTCTGTCACCGGTTTAACCTGGTCGCAGTGGGCAGGCGGCAATGTGGATCTGCTGCGAGCGGCATTAAACTGGGAAACTCCTCAGCTTAAAACGCAACTCAGCGGCACAAACGGTGCTCAGGATCCGCATGCAGAGCATCATGCCGGGATGACTATGCCCATGAACATGGATATGTCGCCGGATCTTTCCCTGTTTGATAAAACGCGTCAGTTAGCACAAAGCGTCGGGATTGATGCAAACGCTATCGAGATAAGGCCAGCCAAAGGTCACGACAAAGCCTGGACTGTGACAGAAATTGATCGCGGCTGGCCGACTCAGGTCGACGCTGTGGCTATCGATGTTGCCACGATGCGAGTCGTGGACCGCACCAGATTTGAAACGTTTCCCCTGATGGCAAAGCTGACCCGATGGGGCGTGGACTTTCACATGGGCGTGCTGTTTGGCCTGGTTAACCAACTGTTGTTGATCGCATTCGGTACGGGCTTATGCGTAATGATTGTCATGGGCTACCGCCTGTGGTGGATACGTCGCCCCACGCCTGCCAGGTACAATCCGCTCCTGACGCTGACGCAGAGCTGGTACGATTTATCCCTCCGAGGAAGAGTATCGGTTCTGATTATTGCGATTCTGCTCGGTGTTGCCATGCCGGTGCTTGGCCTCAGCCTGCTTATGTTTATCGGATTTGATGTGGTTCGCTGGCGCCGTGCCAACGATTTTTCTGCCGCGCGCCAGACGGAGTAATGGCAAAATACGTTTTTCAGCCCAGCTAGCTCAATGGCTGGGCTGTATCGAAAACAGTGACGAAACCAATCAGCGAGGCAGCATGAAGCCTGATGTAACTTACACCTTCCATCATTTTGGTATTCCCTTACAGGATGGTCTGACTGAAGGCACGCACAGTGAAAAAGCCGGGATGTACACCGCCGATAATCCGGGTAAATTTCGCGTCCAGTGGCACAGATTTACCGATGAATCGCCGCTGCACCCACTGCTAAAAACCGTGCCACACGTAGCGTTCAAAGTTGACAATCTGTCAAAGGCCATCGAAGGAGAGGATGTTATCCTGGGGCCGTATGAACCCATTGATGACTTTTTTGTGGCCGTCATTAACGATAATGGCGTCCCGATTGAGCTTATTGAAACCACGCTGACGGATGAAGAAATCTGGGGGCGAGCGAGGTCGGGCCGGGGCAGCTTGTACCGAAAATAATAGCTCATCCATAGCCTGCCACCTTCCTTTGCGATGTAACGCCACCGTTCACAAGGATGGCGTATGCACGCCCTGTTCCGATAACAACCGTGCAGCGTGTCCGTGCTGGAAATAAATAACGTACTGGTCTATGTTGGGAGCATTCCCTGACCGCTTTCATCTAACCTTATGGGCAGAAAAGGAAATGCATTAATGTTCCACCTGATTGTTGAACAGATCCTGAAATATCTTCCTCATGTATTCTCATTCTTTTCTCTGATGCTAGCCATACTCGCTATCAAGCTAAGCGGAAGAAGTGCCCGCCTGGCGAGCTATAATATGCGGGGGAATAATCATGTATTATTGATAAAAACAACCTGGCTAAAACGCTATCTTTACGGGCCTCATTTTCGGGTTAAAATTTATAACTCCGCCAGTTCAAAAACACTCGACTTCGATCATGCCCTCAGCATAACTTCGCTGATCGGCGGTATTCGCAGATCGCAGATTTTTGATGCACTTGAAGAACGTTCACCTGTAGGGATAAATAAAACCATCTGCTCTACGCCACGTAGTATGCGCCAGCATAGTTTTCCCAGTAAATATGCAAATCAGGGAGGATTCTCATTTAACAGTACGCCTTTTTACTACTATTTTTCCGCGTCAGCATCCGGAGAAGTAGACGGTAAACCGTTAAGAAAACTCAACCGATATCATCATTATATTGAGATAACCGATTTCTGCGGCAATACAGAAATTTGGTATTTTTCATTCTCGCTCCATCTTTCAAATCTTGAACAGGATCGAGCAAAATCAACGCGCTGGAAATCCTGCCCCGGTGAAGATGCCACCTATAAATATTATCGATTTGCCGATTTGACGATTGTTTCGCCAGCCGATTTACCGAAAAATTTAAAAAGGGCAATGACACCCCAGCAAACGCTGCCTGATATTCGGGGAAGTGCAGAAGAATGGCATCCCTCTGCCCGGTTAATGACGGAAGGATTCGAAGATATGGATGATCATCTACAACTCTACGAAATGCGTGAATACTATCGCTTTCGCAAAGACCTGATGTTGTAGTCCAGTTTCCAGCCATATACCAACCGAATACGATCGGCGACCACCGCCTGCTACGGGCTTCATTGTTTATCGCCGACGAGAGATAATATAAGATAATTTAACAGCTTAGCATTCTACCCGCCCAGCATGTCATGAAAGGGAAATGAAAAATACCATGGTTGATCGTCTGGTACGTCAGATAGATACGCACGGCACTTCGGAACAAGAGCCAAAACAGCGTCTTTTCTCTGTATTTGACAATGAACGGCATCTTGTTTTGCTGGGCACACCAGGTGCCGGGAAGACACACCTATTTCGTTTTTTCGCGACAGCAGACAGCCGACTTTACCTCACAGCAAGGCAGTTTCTCGTTTATCCAGACAGTAAATTTCATGGCATTACTCACCTGTTTATTGATGCTCTGGATGAGCAGCGCAGTGGCAGAGACGCCGACAGTGTCATTGACAGGATTGCCGGGAAGCTTGTACAGCTCAACATTCTCTGCGTGCGCCTTGCATGCCGGGCTGCAGACTGGTTGGGTGATAACGACCTGTCAACGCTTAACCTGGTAACCGGCACAGATGAGGAGTTCATTATCCTCGTCCTGGAGCCGCTTTCCCCTGCCGAACAGGCCACATTGCTTCGAACTCTTGGAGCTTTACAGCCCGAACAGTTTATTGAACAGGCCGTTTCGCGAGGACTGGAGTCAATGCTGGATAATCCGCAGACGCTAACAATGTTATGGAATCAGGTGAACGCCAAAGCCGGAGAATGGCCGGCCACACGTCGGGCATTGTTTGCGAATGCGGTAAATCTGCTACTGTCTGAACATGACATTGCCCACAGGCGTCTGGCCAAACACGACGCCACAGCGGAGCAACAGAAAGAAGCCGCTGGGGCAGCCTGTGCCCTTCGGCTTATCAGTGACATTCGAGGCATTGCGCTGCAGGAAGACAGGACGAGTGAAGACTGCCCTGGGTACGATGAGATTTCTCTGGTTCCCAGGACTCATCTTCTAAATGCGCTGGGTTCCCGCCTCTTTACGACCGACGAAACCGCGGATTACCTGCACAGAACGCTTGCAGAATTTGTTGCAGCAGAGTGGCTGGCTGATCGGGTTCGCCAGGGGCTTCCATCAGGCAGGATCATTGCCTTGATAACCCAGAATGGTATACCCACTACCGAGCTTCGTGGTCTTCATGCCTGGCTTGCGGTCCACCTGCCAGAACAGGCCAGCGTGTTGATTGATGCCGATCCGTTCGGCGTCATGACATATGGAGATCCGGCGTCGTTAAGCCCAGGCGCACGCTGCCATCTGATTAATGCCTTATCCCGGCTTGCTCAGAGTGATCCATGGTTCCGTTCAGGACATTGGGAAACGCCGGTATCCGGCCTGGGCCAGACGGATTTGATACCCCAGTTCTCAGACATTCTGCTCACTCAGCACGAATCCCATAGCCTGCGGGGCATTGTGTTTGATGCGATCAAAGAAGGCCATCTCGCTGAGAGCATGGCGGACGTGCTCTGCGATGTAGCCAAAAACTCAGCCATCTTATTGAATGAGCGGCGAACTGCGGTTGATCTACTGCTTCAGACTAGTGAAAACGGGCTGCATAGGGTCCGGAGCATGCTGAGTTGTCTGTCAGATACCCGGGAAGACATCCCGCTCAGGGGATATATCATTCGCGAACTGAACGGCCGGGGGGTGAAGCCTGAAGCAGTGATGTCCCTCCTCAGCGCGATATTCCACGAGGAAGATCATTTGCCAATAGGGGCTTTCTGGCGTCTGGATGAAGCCATCCCTGATAGGGATGTTATAACTATTCTGGACGATTTTACCCTTCCGGATGCCGTGGCAGATGACGGCTCTCGATACCTGAACCTCTCAGGTGTGACCCGCATTCTCAGTAACCTCGCGCGTCGCGCAATCATTAACCCTGTGACGCCTGCCGCGGAAAAGATTCTACGCTGGCTAGATAAGCTCACCCAGCTAAGCCAGGAATATTATCCCGAATGTAACAGGGTATTAGGTGAGACGTTGGCCAGCAACCGTCCCTTACTGGCCCGTTTAATCACGCAGCATCTTGCCGTTCACGCAGGCAACCATGAACCCTGGCGTGCAATTCACGACCTGAACCGATTGTTAGCCCGGACCACGGACTGGTCTCTGCTCCTCGAATGTGCCATGACGGACATGCGAACAGCCACTGACTCCACTCGTCCATTTTATTTTGAGATAGCATTGTATTCAGCCTTACAGGCAGGTACCAGCGTAGTAGCATCATTCGGTGAACTGGTAGAAATGCAGGACAATGCCGCATTTCGTACCATCATAGAACGATTATCGATAAGTGAAATTCAGGATGAACGCCTTGATATGATGCGCCGACTAGCTCATCAGAACACCTTGCGGCAGGCGGAAAGACGCAACAATCAACAGTATTTTGATACACACCGTTCCGCCATTGAAGCAGGTACCGACAGAGAAGGGCTTGGCATGATAGGGCTATTCTATTACGCCATTGGCATAGGCCTTGATGCTGAAGCCACCCCACGGGATCGCCTGATCGATGAACTGGGCGCGGAAAGAGCTGAGCTGGCGTTAAAGACAGCCGAGTCGCTGGCCTTCAGCGGTCCGTACCCCTCCGTTGAGGAAATCTTCGACTGTGATACACGGTACGAAGAAAGAGGTGACTGGTACACATTCATGGCGGGACTCAGTGAGGGCCACAATAAGGGATTTCTTCTGGCGGAAACTGACGAGAATCGCCTCCGCGCCGCCCTGATAGTCGATCGCTTGTGTTCCACTTTTATTACCGAGGGCAAAAAGAGCAGCGTAAGACAGCATAGCTGGCAACGTGAACTTCTTGAGAATAACCCCACCTTCGTGGCCGAAACCTATGCCCTACTCATCCGCCACCATATCGAGCTGGGCAGAGAGCATGTAGCAGGACTTGCAGAACTTGTCGGCTACCCAGAACTCGCCGGTATCCGTGCCCATTATGTCATGTTATTACTTCGTGACTTCATCACCTGTACAGGGCGCACGCTGAAAAGCCTCACGGCATGTGCCTTTGTTGATGCACCTGAGCAGTTTGCCGAAATCATACCAACAGGTCTTAAATCCGCGATCGCGACAGGCAGCGCCAGCGACTGGATGCTCTGGACCGTATTCGGACTACTTTCTGATGTTCCAGGATGTGAAGAAGCCATTACCCAGGCAAAGGCCGACACGGTCACACCCTTTATCTGGGCGATTCGGAATGCAGTTAACCTGCGAGAGGAACGGTTACATGCTGATGCGCAGCCTATAAGCATTAAACTTGAGACCTTTGCAATCAGGTTGGTGGGTTCAAGGCAGGCTCTAACCTACCACCCACATGATGGCTGGAGCGGTGACTGTAATCCCTGGGATGCCAGCGATTTTGTGATTGCACGGATAAAAAAACTCTCTGCCACCCCCACACAGGCGGCCACTGATGCGCTCATTGAGCTCATCACAGATGACGCATTGAAAAGCTACCGGAAACATCTCCAGCATGCGCTGACAACTCAGCGTGTGCGGTACGCCGATGCCCATTTCAGGCGCCCCTCATGGCAGGAGGTACAGCAGTCGCTCTCAGGCGGTATACCCGCGAATATTGCCGATCTCCAGGCTCTTGTGATGGATCTCATTAGCACTATCGGGCAACAGATCGCCGGCGCGAATACCGATCCACACAAACAATTCTGGAATGTAGACAGCTACGGACGAATTGATAATCCCAAACCGGAGGAAATTTGCCGGGATGCGTTTGTCGAGATGCTTCGGGGCCGGTTACGCCCCCTGGGACTTCATGTTGAACCAGAGGGGCATATGTCCTCTGACAAACGCGCTGATATTTGTATTATGGGCCCGCGTATGAAGTTGGTTATCGAACTGAAACGACACTATCATGCCGAGCTCTGGACCGCTGTCGAGCAGCAACTCGACCGCTTCTATACCCGGGATCCGGACGCACAAGGTTTTGGTATCTACGGTATTTTCTGGTTCGGGTTAAAAAAAGCCCCAGCCGTTCCCACACCGAATGAAGGTCCAGTGCCTCAAACAGCTGAAGCACTGAAAAAGAGACTAAAAGCAAAGATTACAGAGAAAAAAATCGATGTTTTTGTCTTCGATGTTTCCGGTGAATAATCCTGGCAGTGAAAAATAATCCCGGCCCTTAAATGGGCTGGGATGTCATATTCACATCAGCAACAAACTCAACGCCACCGCTCTTTAGCACCCGTTGTGTAACAGGCTTAAGGCTCAACGCCTTGCTCACCGGCAGCAGCGGGATCCCCGCCCCGATAACGACCGGGATCTGGGTGATAAACAGGCGCTGCAGCTCTCCGGCTTCGGCAAACATAGCGGCGGTTTTGCCTCCGCCAACCAGCCAGACATCTTTGCCTTTGGCGGCATCGCGGGCCAGTGCTGAAATGTCAGCGGCTTCGCCCTGTACCAGCGTGATATTTTGCCCTTCAGGCACCGATAGCGAACGGTGCGTGACGATAAATGCCGGGACATCGGCATAGGGCCAGGCCTCTGGCGAGTTTTCCAGGATCCAGCTGTAGGTTTCCGCCCCCATGATCACCGCCCCGACGGTTTGATAAAACTCATCGTATGGCGTGGCGTCATCCCCCAGCGGGAAGTTCATTAGCCAGTCCAGCTGATGCTGCCGATCGGCAATGTAACCATCCAGCGTCGCCGCAACGTAATAGACTAAATTCGCCATGTTTTTCCCTCTCAGTCAGGCCATTATCCGACTGAGTGTACAGAGATAAAAACCTCTCGCCACTGCCAATTTTAGGCTTGCAGTTCTTCATCTCCTCGCGCCTGGCGGCGTATCACCTGCGGAGGCTGGCCGTAGGCGCGAAGAAACGCCCGGCGCATTCTGTCCCGCTCGCCAAACCCAGTTTGCCGGGCCACTTCGTCGATGGAGCGGGCGCTGGTTTCAAGCAGCATACGGGCGGACTCCAGACGCAAATGTTCGATGGCGCGAGCGGGCGACTGCCCGGTTTCCGCCTGGAAACTGCGGCTAAACTGCCGGGGCGATAAATTGGCCACCGCCGCCAGCTCTTCCACGCTCAAGGCGTTTTCCAGGTGCGCGCGGGCGTAAGTCATCACTTTTTGAATACGATCAGATTTAGGCTCCAGTTCAAGAAGGGAGGAAAACTGCGACTGCCCACCGGAACGGCGGTGATAGAGCACCAGCTTCCTGGCGATGGTGCGGGCGATATCAGCCCCCAGATCGTCTTCAATCAGCGCCAGCGCAAGATCGATGGCCGCCGTCATCCCCGCAGAGGTCCAGTAAGGCCCGTCGCAAATAAAAATCTTATCTTCTTCCACGCTGATGCCCGGAAAACGCTGCTGCAGATCTCGCGCATACATCCAGTGCGTGGTGGCCCGCCGGCCCTCCAGCAACCCGGCTTCGGCCAATAAAAAGGTCCCGAGGCAGGCGGCGGCCACGCGGCGCGCATAGACCGCCGCCTGGCGAACAAAATCAATCGTCGCGGGGGAAGCCTGTTCCATCGTGGCGCCGAACAGCAGGAGATCGTACTGCGTATCCGCCATTGGCTCAGTCATCACCTCAAACCCTGCCGACGTAGGCACCCCGCCGCCCTGCTCAGACAGCAAATGCAGCTCATACACCGGCTCGCTCGCCATCAGGTTAGCCACTTCAAATGCCGTAATGACGGCGAATCCCATGGTGGAATACCCGGGGGTAACAACAAAACCGACCTTTTGCATGTGACAGACCGCCGTGATTGATGATGTCATAAAAAGACGGTTATATGACATTTGAGACACAAAAAGCCAGTGTTAATGTTGCTTTCGTCAATTAACCCCCTTTCAGGAGCTACACAATGAGCAACACATCTACGGGCACAGCCCTCGTCACCGGTGCATCCGGCGGGATCGGCGCCGTCTACGCGGCCCGCCTGGCTAAACGCGGTTATAACCTGATTCTGGTGGCTCGCAACACGGACCGTCTGAACCAGGTCGCCCGGCGTATTCGTGAAGAAAGCGGGCAATCGGTGGAGGTCGTTCCCGCCGATCTGGGTAACGCGACAGAGCTGCTGCAGATCGAAACGCGGCTAAAAAACGACGAGTCTATTACGCTGCTGGTGAATAACGCGGGCTTTGGCTCAAAAGAAAGCGTGCTGGAAGCCAGCGTGGATGAAATGACCGCGATGATAGACCTCAACGTGACTGCGTTAACTCGCCTGACCTATGCCGCAGCCCCGGCAATGGCTGCCCGCCGGCACGGCACCATTATTAACATTGCTTCGGTCGTCGCTATTGCCCCTGAATTGCTGAACGGCGTGTATGGCGCCAGCAAAGCGTTCGTGCTGGCATTGAGTCACTCTTTGCAGCAGGAGCTGGCGGAGTCCGGCGTACGTATTCAGGCCGTGCTGCCTGGCGCCACGGCCACGGATTTCTGGAATATTCCCGGCGTGGGCGGCCACGAAAATCTGCCGCAAAGCTGGGTGATGAGCACGGAAGATATGGTGGATGCCGCGCTCGTCGGCCTTGATGCCGGTGAAAAGGTGACCATTCCTTCGTTGCAGGATGGCCGCGAATGGGATAACTGGGAGGCTGAACGCCGGGTGATTAGCTCGCATCTGAGCGCTTCTCAGCCAGCGCCGCGTTACACTCGCTAAGCAATCACGCTATTTTGCTCTACAGATGCCGCCATCAGGCGGCATTTTTGCTGTTATCAACGCTAACTCTCGCTCAAATCACCTGCCTGTAAGAATATTTAAATGATAATGAGTATCATTTAAATATTTTATTTGTTAACATCCTGCCCGCGGTAAATTGATCGACATCAAGACTAACAGCCAGTGAAGGCTACCTCCGGGCAAAAGATATGCATAAAAAATTGATCCTTACGTCTTTGATAGCGTTAGCCAGCCTGGGCCTCAGCGCCTGCAGCCAAACCTCTCCCTCTCCTCAAGCGGCAAGCCATGTCGCCGTCACGCATGGGCAAATCATTGATTTGCAGAGTGGCGAAACGCTGATAGAACGACAGCTGCTGGCCAAACTCGCCAGCGCTCAGCGGCTTATCGTCGGCGAAAAGCACGATAACGCCGAACATCACCAGATTGAGCTTTGGCTGCTGCAGAATCTGCAAAAAGAGCGCCCTCAGGGCAGCGTCTTGCTGGAGATGCTGACCGCCAGCCAACAGCCGCGCGTCACCCAGGTGAAGGCCTGGCTCAAAGAGGAGCCGCAGGTGCGGGACAGCCGCATTCAGGAACTGCTTCACTGGCAGAAAGGCTGGCCGTGGGAGATGTATGGCGGCGTTGTGACCGAAGCCTTGCGCGCGCCCTCACCTTTACTCAACGCCAATATCAACCGCGATGAGATAATGCGTCTTTATAAAGACCCGCGCTTCCCGGAAGGGAAAAAATCAACCGCGCCCGCCGTACAGGCCGCGCTGAAAGAAACGATTATTGCCATGCACGGGGGCAACATCGAAGGCCAACAGCTGACGTCAATGCTGGCGATTCAGCAGCAGCGCGATCGCTACATGGCCCAACAGTTGCTGAACGCCCCAACGCCCGCTTTACTGATTGCAGGCGGATATCATGCGTCCAGGAGCATCGGCGTGCCGCTGCATATGGAGGACTTGTCTCCCACCTCGAAGCCGGTAGTGCTGATGCTGGCGGAAAAAGGCATGAATATCACGGCAGATCAGGCTGATTATGTGTGGTTTGTTGCGCCTGCTCCGGCAAAACGGTAACCGTCGATGACAGACACGTTGACTCCTTCTCTGGCGGGCAGAGGCGGCACGGGTTTTACGCTGTCTCTGCTTCTCCACGGAGGCCTTTTTTTAGCGCTAATCTGGCAGGTGTCTGACACGCCCTCAGCCCTGCAGCCTGCGCCCGCCGTGATGCTACAATGGGCCGACGATATCGAAGCCCCGCCGACACCAGTCCCGCTTCCGGTGGGTATTGCCCAGCAGGAGTCAGCGGCGGCAGAAGAAAAGCAGCAGGCTGAAGACAAGCAACAGCAGCCTTTGCCGGTAGCCAAAGATGCGGTGATTGAAGTCACTCGTCGGAAAAAAGCTGTCGAAGGTGAAAAGAAAAAACCTCTCCCACCGCGCAACGTCAGGGAGCAAACCAGCGACAGCAGCCAGGCGGCCATCTCGACCAATGCCGCTCCTCAGCCCAGCGTGGTGTCCTCACGTGTTGCCGCGCCTTACCACAGCGATGCCGAGAAGCAAAATAGCCAGCAGGATAGCTGGGAGAGCCGGGTCAAAGGCCATCTCAACCGCTTCAAACGCTACCCCGGCGACGCCCGTCAGCGAGCCAGAACGGGCATCGCAGTGGTGACGTTTACCGTGGATGTTGCGGGCAAAGTTGTTGCCAGTTCTCTAACCGGTTCATCGGGAACACGCTCGCTTGATCGGGAAGCCGTGGCCGTTTTAGAACGTGCCCAGCCGCTGCCGAAACCGCCCGTCGAACGCTTAAAGGGAGGCGTGTATAACGTCACAATGCCAATCAATTTCGACCTGACGGAACTTAGCCGAAGCTAGCGCTAAGCCCCACAACCTGAACGTTAACTTTATGCTGAATATTCGGCAGGGTGCCCCATCGCCCGACATTAAGGACGCCTCATGGAAAAACTATGGAAAGCCACCCCGCTGCTCCTCGCCTGTTCGCTATCTGCCCGTTGGGCAATCGCCGACGCGCCGCAGCCCCCGGTTACGCCCAAAATTCCCCACCAGCTTATTGAGCATGGCGATGTTCGCGTGGATAACTATTTTTGGCTCAGGGATGACAGCCGTAGCGACGCGAAAGTGCGGCGTCATCTTGAGGAGGAGAATAATTACGCCCGCGAGGTACTGAAGCCGTCCGCCGCGTTAACGGACACGCTGTATCAGGAAATGGTCGCACGCATGAGCCCGGAAAACCGCTCTGTACCCTTCCAGCGAAACGGTTATCGCTATCAGGATGTTTATCTGGCCGGGCAGGAATACACCGTCAGCCAGCGGCAGCTCGTCGGGGGCGAAGGTGACTGGCAAACGCTGGTGGACGGCAATCTGCGCGCCAAAGGCCAGGCCTATTATCAGCTAAATGGCCTGGTCGTCAGTCAGGACAATCAGATGATGGCGATTGCCGAGGACACGACGGGCCGCCGCCAGTATCGCCTCTCGCTGCGCGATTTGAACAACGGAAAATGGCTCCCGGATGCGATCGAAAACACCTCCGGGAATATGGTCTGGTCTAATGACGGGCGCTACCTGTTTTATATCCGCAATAATCCACAAACCCTGGTGCCCTCGCAGGTCTGGCGGCATCGCCCCGGCACGCCTGTTGCCGAGGACGTGCTGGTCTATCAAGAGGCTGACGGCGGCTATTACCTTGGGCTTTCCCGTTCGGCTTCGGACCGCTATTTAATCATCACGCTCAGTGCCAGCACCTCATCAGAAGCCCGCCTGATCGATGCGGATAAACCCGAAACACCCCCGGTACTTTTCGTCACCCGCAGGCCGGGGATTGAATATTATCTCGACCATTTTGAGGGGGAGTTCTACCTGCGAGCAAACCAGGAAAGCGCCAATTTTGGGCTGTATAAAAGCCACGCGCCCGGCGATAAATGGCAGGCGGTGGTTGCGCCCAAACCCAATAAAATGGTGGAAGGATTCACCCTGTTTAAAGACTGGCTGGTGGTGGCTGAACGCCGGGACGGGCTGAGCCAGATACGTAAGATTAACTGGCTGAACCACAGTGAGCAGACGCTACAGTTTGATGACGCCAGCTATATGGCCTGGCTCGGCTATAACCCGGAGCCACAGGCCGGCAAGCTGCGCTATGGCTACTCTTCGATGACCACGCCCACCAGCACTTATGAATGGGATCTGGCCAGCGGGGAACGCACCCTGCTAAAACGCCAGGAGGTCAATAACACCTCGCCGGAGAATTACCACAGCGAGCGGATCTGGATCGCCGCCCGCGACGGCGTGAAGGTTCCCGTCTCGCTGGTGTATAACAAAAAAATGTTCAAACCGGCCCACAGCCCGCTGCTGGTTTACGGCTATGGTGCCTACGGAATGAGCATGGATCCGGCCTTCAGCGCCAACCGGCTCAGCCTTCTGGACCGCGGTTTTGTGTTCGCTATTGTGCACGTTCGCGGCGGGGGTGAACTTGGCCAGCGTTGGTATCAGCAAGGGAAGCTGGAAAACAAGCCCAACAGCTTCAATGATTTTCTCGATGCGACCCACGGCCTGGTTAAGCTGGGCTTCGGGCAGGCTGGCAGGCTTTACGCCATGGGCGGAAGCGCTGGCGGCTTGCTGATGGGCAACGTGATTAACCAGCAACCCACGCTCTTTAATGCCGTAGTGGCGCAGGTGCCGTTTGTGGACGTGGTGACAACCATGCTGGACGAATCCCTGCCGCTCACGGTGGGAGAATATGACGAATGGGGCAACCCACACCGCAAAACGGACTATCTGCGGCTCAAATCCTGGAGTCCTTACGACAACGTTAAGCCTTCGCACTACCCAAATCTGCTGGTGACCAGCGGCCTCAACGACTCGCAGGTGCAATACTGGGAGCCAGCGAAGTGGGTCGCGAAGCTGCGTGAAAACCAGCGGGGCTCCGGCAAAATCCTTCTGATGACCGAGATGCAGGCCGGGCACGGCGGTAAATCAGGCCGAATAAAACGCCTGGAGAATACCGCCCTTGAATATAGTTTTATTCTGGAGGCAGATAAACAGCGCTAACCTGGAAGCCTTCCCTTAATGGGGAGGCATATTCAGTTAACATAATAATAAAAATAACTTTTATTTTATTACAATACTTCAAGGACACGTATGAACGTTAATAAACTGGTCGTAACTCTCGGCTCGGGCATGCTATTGCTCAGCGCCGGCGTGGCGGCACAAGACAATAATGAAATAAACAGCGGGAATAAAAAAGGCTCGGCGGTATTTAGCCCACTTAATGTTTCCGCCGGAAATATTACCCGCGAGCAAGAGGCGCTGGAAAAACCTGGCGCAACCAGCTCCCGCGCCACGGATAAAAACCTGCAATCTCTGGATGCCACGCTCCGTAGTATGCCTGGCACCTATACCCAAATCGATCCTGGCCAGGGGACGGTGAGCGTGAACATTCGCGGGATGAGCGGTTTTGGCCGGGTTAACACGATGGTGGACGGCATCACCCAAAGCTTTTACGGCACCACCACGTCCGGCACGACCGTTCACGGCTCCACTAACAACCAGGCCGGGGTGCTTATCGACCCGAATTTCCTGGTCGGCGTGGACGTCACGCGTGGGGACAGCAGTGGTTCCGCGGGAATCAACGCCCTTGCCGGCAGCGCAAACATGCGCACCCTCGGCGTCGATGACGTGATTTTTAAGGGGAATGATTACGGGTTGCGGTCGCGCTTCTCGGTGGGCAGCAACGGGATCGGGCGCAGCGGGATGATTGCGACGGCCGGAAGAACAGACGCCTTTACCGATACCGGGAGCTTTGGCGCAATGGCCGCCATCAGCGGCAGTTCTGTTTATTCTAATTTCTCGAACGGCTCAGGCATTAATAGTGAAGAGTTTGGTTACGATAAATTTATGAAGCAGAACCCGAAATCCCAGCTTTATAAAATGGACATTAAGCCCAACGAATTCAATAGCGTCGAACTGTCGGCCAGAACCTATGAAAATAGATTCTCCCGCCGGGACATCACCAGCGACGATTATTATATTAAATATCACTATGCCCCGTTCTCTGAGCTAATTGATTTTAACGTCACGGCCAGCACCAGCCGCGGCGATCAGAAATACCGGGATGATTCGTTGTTTACTTTTTACAGCACGTCCGCGCAAAACCGTTCCGATGCGCTGGATATAAACAATACCAGCCGTTTTAGCCTGGGCGATAACGATCTGGCGTTTACGCTGGGCAGCAAGTTAATGCGTACCCGTTACACCAAACTCATTAATGCTGCCGCAGGCGATGAGAAAACCAACCACGAGGCGATCGAAAACAATCCATTCGCCCCTTCCGGGCGGCAGGATATTTCGGCGTTATATACCGGGCTACAGGTGACGCGCGGTATCTGGCAGGCAGATCTTAACCTCAACTACACGCGTAACAGGATCACCGGGCATAAGCCGCCCTGTGACGAACGCGTTGTCTGCGTCCCCCAGGGAAGTTACGACGTCGATGAGCGAGAGAGCGGCTTTAACCCATCGGTCCAGCTGTCGGCCCAGGCTACGCCGTGGCTTCAGCCATTTGTCGGCTACAGTAAGTCGATGCGTGCGCCTAATATTCAGGAGATGTTTTTCTCCAACTCCGGCGGCGCATCCATGAACCCGTTCTTAAAACCTGAACGCGCAGAAACCTGGCAGGCCGGATTTAATATCGACACCAAAGATCTGCTCGTTCAGCACGACTCGCTGCGCTTTAAGGCGCTGGCCTACCGCAGCAGGATCCAGAACTATATCTTCAGCGAGTCTTATCAGGTTTGTACCGGCGGTAGAAAATGCAATATGACCGAGGTGCTGGGCAATGACTGGGCGGACATCAGCGACGAGTACAGCGACAATATGTACATTTACGTGAACTCGGCCACCGGCGTCACCGCTCACGGCGTGGAGCTGGAGATGGACTACGACGCAGGCTTCGCCTTCAGCCGACTCTCCTTCAGCCAGCAGCAGACCGACCAGCCCACGTCTATCGCCAGCACCTACTTTGGCGCGGGGGATATTACCGAGCTGCCACGGAAATACATGACGCTGGATGCCGGCGTGCGCTTCTTCGATAAGGCTCTGACCCTCGGGACGATAGTGAAGTACACCGGTAAAGCACGGCGGCTGTCGCCGGATTTTGAAACCGATGAGCGTACCGGGGCCATCGTTAAAGAGGATTTACCGCAGATCCCGACGATTATCGACCTCTACGGCACTTATGAGGTGAACCGTAATCTGATGCTGAAACTCACGGTACAAAACCTGATGAACCGGGATTACTCCGAGGCGCTGAACAAGCTCAATATGATGCCCGGGCCTGGAGATGATGCCAGCCGGGCAAACACTGCACGAGGCAGAACCTGGATCTTTGGCGCCGAAGTTCGCTTCTGATTGTCATCCCGTCGCCCGGTTTTTAGCCGGGCGATGGGCAATTAGCGGTATTTCATCTTCTGCAAGTCTTCAATCAGCCCCGGTCCCGTTGGCCGCCAGCCAGTTTTTTGCTGCGTGGCGGCGCTTGAGGCCGACATGTCGTGTGCGGCAAAACTCCCCAGCCAGCCAAAATGATCGCTGGCTTTGTCGGCGGCAATGCTGCGTACCGGCACCCCAAGCCCCTGCCCGATCGTTTCGGCGATCGTTTTAGTGGCGATCCCTTCTTCCGCCACGGCGTTGTAGCGCTCCCCCGCTATACCTCTCTCTACCGCCTGGACATACAGACGAGCGGCATCGCTCAGGTGTACCGCCGACCAGCGGTTTTTGCCTTCGTCAACATATGCCGCCACGCCTTTGTCGCGAGCCAGCTCAATAAGCGGCGTAATTAGCCCCTGCCTGAAGGTGTCATGCACCTGCGGCAAGCGTACAAAAGAGGCGTTAACTCCCCGCTCAAGCAGGCTGACTCCGGCAACTTCCGTGGCCTTACGCGGATTGAGCGTCTGGAGGTTATACCCCTCTTCCGTCGCCGGTTTGCCCGGCTCGGTTGCGCCCATAGCGACAAAAGAGGTGATCACCATCGGGCGAGTCGAGCCCACCAGCGCGTTCCCCATAGCGGCAATCACTTTTCCGTCAGCCTCACAGTTGGCGACAAAGTTAGAAAAATCATGATTAAAAGCGGTGTGAACCACTGCATCCGCAAGATCTGCCCCGTGCTGCAAACTGGCGAGGTTATCCAGATCGCCATAATGTGCTTTTGCGCCCCAGGCTGATAAAGCCTCGGCCCCACGCTGAGAACGCGTTAGCCCCAGTACCTGATGCCCGGCAGCAAGCAGTTGTTGAACGATGGCCGAGCCAAGAAAACCGGTCGCACCGGTGACAAAAATACGCATAGTCATTATCCCAAACCGTCACTGAGGACTGAGTTGCCGTCCGACGGGATTTACTGTAAACAGAGGGAGCAATACGAACAATGTTCAAAAGTCGCCATTTTTGGTCCCATCGTCCGGAGTTACTATGGATCCGCTGTCTGAACTGCTTTCCCTGCTGAAACCCCAAAGCTATGCCTCCGGCGGCGTGGCGCTGCATGAAGGTATGGCCATTCAGTGGCCTGAGCATGTCGGCATCAAGTGCTATGCCGTGGTGTCAGGCCGCTGCTGGCTTTCGGTTGACGGTATGAGTGAACCGCAGTTGCTTCAGGCCGGTGACTGTTATCTTCTGCCGCCGGGGCCGCCTTTTTGCCTGGCTACCGGGCTGGATGCCACCCCCGTGGATTTTTACACGCTGCGCGAGGCAGGGAAGCTGGGGCCTGACGTTGTTCCCGGCCAGCAGGAAAGCTGTTTCCTGGTCGGCGGGCATTTTGTTTTGAGTGGGGAAGCGGCCGACCTGTTGCTGAACTCTTTGCCGTTGGTCGTTTGCATTCAGCAACCTGAGAGTAAGGCCGCCATGCGCTGGGCGCTGGATCAAATGACCGATGAAGTCCGCCATCCTCGCCCCGGCAGCGCGCTTATCGTCCAGCAGCTCGCCTGGATGATGCTGATTCAGGCTCTGAGGCTGCACTTAACTCATCAGCCCGCCGTGGGCTGGCTATATGCGCTGGCGGATAAACAGCTCAGTCTGGCTCTGACCTGCATGCATAAAGAGCCTGCCTTCAACTGGACGCTGGAAAAACTGGCGGAGCGCGTGGGGATGTCGCGGTCGGTGTTTGCCGCCCGGTTTAAAGCGGTGACGGGCGCATCGGCTATTGACTACCTGACGCGCTGGCGAATGATGCTGGCTTCTGACAGGTTGCGCCAGTCCGGTGATTCCCTGGCGCGTATTGCTGTGGAATTGGGGTATGAATCAGAAAGCGCGTTCGGTAAGGCTTTCAAACGGGTGATGGGCTGCTCACCCCGGCAGTATTCAAAAGGCTAGCGGCAGGCAGTCAGGGCTGCCCGCGTTTGCCAGGCATCATCCGTAGCAGCGTGTTGTCTTTCCAGACGTAATGGTGAAACAGCGCGCCGAAGGCGTGGAGGCCAATCACGAAATAGCCGGTGTTGGCGAGAAGCTCATGCCAGGATTTGATGCTGAACTCCAGGTCTTCGTCCGGTACCGCCGCCACCGGCATTTGTAACCCAAAGGCCACCCAGTCACTGCCGCGGTAGTACATTGCCAGAAAGCCCAGCACCGGCAGCGCAATAAACATCAGATAGATAATCGTGTGAACCAGATGAGAGATGCCGGTCACCGCTGGATGCGGCTTTGGCACAATGGCCGGGGCGCGGTATTTGATGCGCACCAGCAGACGGGCAACCATCAGCCCCAGCACGGAAATGCCGCAGGTGAAATGAATGGCGTTGATCAGTGGCCGGTAGCTGCGCGGGGCAAAGCCACGCAGTTCCATGGCGCAATAAGCCCCCACGACCAGCAGAAAAACCAGCCAGTGGATCGAAATCTGTACCGAGGTGTATTTAGTGCGCATAAGAGCCTCTGCCCTGAAATTACGTTGAATGCCAGGATAACGAAGAAACATTAAAAGAGTATAAAATTACTGACAAAGAGGAAAAAAACGCGGTTTTTCCCTCTTTGTGACTATCAGCCGAAAATCAATAAATTGATTTTCCTGATTTTAACGAGCCTTCTGGTATGTCTTCCACTACCAGATAATTTGTCAGAAAGATGATGAACATCAACATATTATGCCCGTTAATTTGTTTCAGCCTGTAATTTTTTAGCCTTAACGTTACTCAGAGCAAAGCCAGCGGGATTACAGCCCCCGCTCGCGAATCAATGCGCTTAGCGCCATATTCTGCTGGAGCGCATGCCAGGCAGCCATCACCTGCGGGGGAATTTCGACGTGAACGATAAAGTCCCGCCCCTGCGGACCATAGCCGGTTGCGTCGTCACGTAAGCGAGGAATTTCACCCAGCGCCAGCGAAACGTAGCGCTCAATCGGCCATAAACCTTCCGCTTCTCCGGCAAAAACAGTGCCCTGTTCTCCCTCGACTAATTCAGGAGACACGCCGGGCCAGCTTAGCCATTCCGGCGCCTGCGCGTCGCCCTGCCAGACGCGAGCAAAAGTCGCCACGGTGCGGCGCTGCATGGTCGGATCCTGAATAATCAGCACACGCTCGGGGCTCAGGCCATGTTCGGCCATTTTCTCCACGCTAAACCGCGCGTTTTCCCCACAGTTGGTCGATTTCTCTTCGGTGATAATTTTCTCGTTCGGGACTTTCCAGAACTGGTGGGCAATGTCCTGGATGATCGCCGCTTCGGCACGGCCGGTGGTTGGAATCGTGTTGTAGCGCGGGTGGCGGGCAATTTCCGCGTAGAGGTATGTTGTGGAATGGCCTATACCGCCGGCGATGAGCAGCGGTTTTTCACTGTTGGCGGCAAACTCACACGCGGCCTCGAGCGTTGGGATCACGGCGTTACCGGCCAGGATAATCAGATCGGCATCCTGTGCCTGCGGTGCGCCTGTAAAATCGCTTTGCGCCAGCCACTGGCCGAGCGTATTAACGGCCTGAATTGTCGGCTGACTCAAGGTTGGGGATGTCATCATGAGCGGGATCCTCCCGGTTAAAAACCAGCGTGTAGCCTAGCCCGGTCAAGGCTATACGCCAATCAGATGCGACTGAAAGGGCTGTTTCAGGCTGCCAGCGACTTGCGCAGCAGCAGGCGGTGATCGTCCGGGTCGCCCTGCGGCTCAATCTCAATAAGCTGATAGCCGTTTTTAAGCAGCATCATTAGCATGCCGCGAAATTTGTTGCGGGTTTTCACGGTCAGCGTGCGGAAGCCCTGTTCCATCGCCCATTTTTCCTGCTCGACCAGTAAAGCCTGAGCGACGCCGTCCCGCCTGAACTCAGGTAAAACGCCGCCGAGCCAGCTGTAAAACGCCGTCTCACCGAGCGCGTAGCCGAGCTTAAACCCGGCGGGAACGCCGTTGACACAGGCGATAAGCTGGCTGGTTTGGTTCGTTGCGAGACGAGTCTGAAGATCCGCCACGCTTCTACAATCACCAAATTCGGGCAGGCGGTGGTAAAGCGCGAGGATCTCCTCCAGCGAGGCATGCCGCACCGTCAGGCCAACGCCCTGAAAAGTCATACCTTGATAAGGTTTTGCCCGGCAGGCCGCAAGCCGACTGGCTAAATCCCCGACGTGCAGCTCAAGCTGGTGGTTATCCGGGTCAAGAAAGTAGAAGGAATGCCCTTCGCTGCGATTGTCTTTCCAGACCCGCGCGCCTTGCTGTTCCAGCGCCTTAACCGTTCGGGGAAAGGCCTCTGCGCTCACGCTGAACGCGTAGTGGGTATAATGCGCGGGCCGCTCACCGGCCTTTGCGTCCAGAGAAAGACACAGCCATAAGTCACCGCAGGAAAGATAAGCCCCGGCCTCCCAGCACGCATGCAGCCTGATGCCCGGCAGGCTTTGATAAAACGCCAGACTCCGCGCCAGGTCTCGCACCGCAAGCGTCAAGTGATTCAGGCCAGTTAGCATGGTTATTCCTTATTTTTGGCCTGCCAGTTGGCCCAGGGGCTGTCCGCCGGTGCGTCGTTTCTGGTCTCTGGCTCATCCAGAGAAGCGATGTACATCTCTTCCACTTCTTTGCGCGCCCAGGGCGTACGGCGCAGGAACTTCAGGCTGGACTTAATGGTGGGATCGCTTTTAAAGCAGTTGATATTTACCTGCCGCGCCATTTCGGCCCAGCCGTAACGTTCGACCAGGGCGTTAAGCAACGCTTCAAGCGTCACGCCGTGCAGCGGATCTTTTGAACTCATGTTTTTTCCGGCTATTTCGTCAATTTGCGCACACCTTACTGATTCTAAAGATAGGGCGCAACAGGGGGCGGAGGCGAAACGGAAAGAAGTGAGAGGCGGCCCATTTCTGAGCCGCGAGAGAGATCGGTCAGAATGTTTCCCAGTTGTCGGCAGACGCCGTCGCCTGGCGAACCGTGGAGGACGCAGGAGAAGTAACGACGGCCTGTTTTTGCGGCGCAGCGGTGAAGCCCGTTGTCAGACGGAAGGCTCCAACCGCCTCCGTCAGGCGGGCGGCCTGCTCTTCCAGAGAAACAGCGGCGGCAGACGCCTCCTCCACCAGCGAGGCATTTTGCTGCGTGACGTTATCCATTTCGTGTATCGCCTGCCCAACCTGCTGAATACCACGGCTCTGCTCATCCGAAGCGGCAGCAATTTCCAGCATAATATCGGTCACGCGGCGGACGGCCTCGACAATCCCGGTCACCGTGGTGCCAGCCTGCGCCACCTGGCGGGAGCCGCTGTCGATCAGCGACACGGATTCGCTGATAAGCCCCTCGATCTCTTTTGCCGCCTGGGCGCTACGCTGTGCCAGCGTTCGCACCTCGCTTGCCACCACGGCGAAACCTCGCCCCTGCTCCCCCGCCCTTGCCGCTTCCACGGCGGCGTTCAGCGCCAGAATGTTGGTCTGGAAAGCGATGCTGTTAATCACCGCGGTGATCTCAGAGATTTTCTTCGAACTGGAGGAGATGTTGTCCATGGTGCTGACCACGCCCGACACAATACGCCCGCCGTCGCTGGCTTTCTGGGAGGCATCTTCCGCAAGCTTTGTCGCGTGGTGGGCGTTGTCGGCGTTTTGTTTCACCGTGGCGGTCAACTGCTCCATACTGGCGGCGGTCTGTTCAATGGCCGCCGCCTGCTGCTCGGTGCGGGAAGAGAGATCGGTATTGCCGGCGGAAATTTCACTCGAGCCCTGATAGATAGCCTCGGCACCTTCGCGCACCGTGCTGACGGTGCTGACCAGTTGCTGCTGCATATGCTGCAGGTGCTGGCTGAGTTTGCCAATTTCGCTGTTGCCGGTCACCTCTGCTGGCTGGGTCAAATCACCCGCGGAGATGTGCTCGATGCGCTTCGCGGCGCGCTGCAGCGGACCAATCACCACGCGACGCAGCATGATGAAGGTGAACACCGTCATAAACAGCGCAATCGCAAAGGCCCCGGCCATCAGCGCCACGCTGGTACGGGTGCGGCTGTCGGCCTGCTCTCTCAGGGCGTTTGCCCGGTCGGTACGGATGTTGACGGCCTGCTGCAGTTTGGCATCGTAATCGCCGTCCAGCTTGCGCACCACTTCGCTTTCATGGGTGATGATCGCCTCAAACATGCCGTTTTTGGCGAACTTCAGCATTGGCTTCATCCCTTTTTCAAGGTAGGCGGCAAAGTCATCCTGCAGCACTTTGTCCAGCGCCTGATCAGCTTGCGTTTTTACTTTTCGCGCCATATAGGCGCTGAAGCCAGCCTGCGCCTGCTGGATAAGCCCTTCGGCATTCGCCACGTTCTGCTTAACCTGATCCATATCCGCCACGCGGCTTGCGGCTCCGGCGTTGATCAGATTGATACGTGCCGTACGCAGGTGGTTGGCGCTGTCCGCCAGCCCCATTCGCACCTGGATTTCTTCGGTGACGTCCTGAAGCGCACGGTCACTCTGAATGAGAAAATAGCTGGCGAAACCGATGCATAGCGCAAACAGCAGCAGAATGCCGCCGAGGATAGAGGAAAACAGCGGCACCAGCCGGATGTGATGCCAGAAGCGCACGCCGTTTTGTGGGGTCAGAGTTTTTATCGACATGTCCGTGACTCTCTTTGTATGGGGAATTCCCTTCAAAGGTCATCGGCCCCGGCGCGGAAAAACATTACGCGCCACGTCACAGATTTGCGTTAATGAAGCTCACAGAAGTCCCGGAGAGTTAAGTGGATCACAGGTTTGTGCCAGCCGCTGTTCTGCCGCCCTTTCAGCGATGAATGTTCTTGATATCAACCGGCTGTCCAAACAGGAAGCCCTGAATTTCGGTACACCCTTCTTCCTCCAGAATACGTAGCTGCTCGTTGGTTTCCACTCCTTCGGCGATTAGCGGCGTATTGATGGAGTTGCCGAGCGAAATGATCGCCCGAACGAAGGAACGCGCCTGGAAGTTACTTTCAACGTTCGTCAGGAAGCTACGATCCAGTTTAATAACGTCAAAATGGAATTCCCGCAGCGTGCTCAAAGAAGAATATCCGGTACCAAAATCATCCAGCGCAATGCTGATCCCCATTTTCTGGAACTGATGCAGGATATTAAACGTCAGCTTTTTATTAATAATGAACGCAGTCTCCGTCACCTCAAACTCAAGCAGCGTTATTGGCCACGCCGTTCGCATGAGAATGTCACGGACGTTGTCGATAAAGCTGAGATTACGCAGCTGCACTGGAGAAATATTGATCGAGATTTTTTTGTCCAGCTTGTTGGCAAGCGACTCTTTACATACTGTTTCAATCACCCAATAGCCCAGCGGAACAATGGCCCCGCTTTCCTCGGCAATAGGGATAAATTCATCAGGTGGAATCAGTCCTTGCTCCGGGTGATTCCAGCGAAGCAGCGCTTCATAGCCTGTAATCGCCTTATCTTTCAGCGAGCGTTTCTCCTGGTAATGAATGAAGAACTGCCCTTCTTTGATGCCACGGCGAATATCCGCGGCCATCAGGTTGCGCTGCCTCGTTTTTTCATCCATGTCTTTTTCATACCAGCAGATCTTGTTATCCAGATTGGCTTTGGCACGGTACATCGCCAGATCTGAATTGCTGATAAGCGTATTGATGTCCGTGGCGTCATCAGGGTAAACCGCCACGCCGATACTGGCGCTAACGGTAATTTCGCTGTGGGCAAAAATCTGTTTGCCGACAAAACAGCTGTGCAAGCGCTCGGTGAAATTACGCAGTTCGTCATCGTGGTTATAAGGTTTGGCTGCAACAAATTCGTCGCCACCAAAGCGGGCAACTATCTCATCTTTTTCCATCGCTTTAAGCACCGAGGATGAAACTCGCTGCAGAAGCTGGTCACCGACTAAATGCCCTTCGGTATCGTTGATCTCTTTGAATTTATCGAGATCAACGGTGCAAATAGCAATGTGGTTATAGTCAGACTCAGTGAACAGTTTCTCCACAAAACTGAAGAATTCGACGCGGTTAGGGAGCCCGGTCAGCGCATCATAGCGAGCAAGCCACGAGATTTTGTCGATCACAACCTTCTGCTCGCTAATATCCCGCGTAATTTTGGCATAGCCCAACAACGTGTGATGCTCATCATAGATGGCATCAATCACCACATGCGCCCAAAACCGGCTGCCATCCTTGCGATAGCGCCAGCCTTCCCCTTCAAATTTTCCATTTTTAAGTGCGATATTCAGATTACGCTCGGGCAGCCCGTTTTTTTGCTCCGCATCGCTGTAGAAAACGCCAAAAAACTGCCCCACAATCTCCTCGCGCAGATATCCCTTCGCTCGCAGCGCCCCCTCGTTCCAGGTGGCTACGGTGCCATCAACGTTCAGCATGTAGATAGCGTAGTCTTTTACGCTCTCCACAAAGTGACGATAGGCGATATCAGTTAAGCTTTCAGTACGCATCTTACCCTTGAGTTAATTGTGGTTATTTTGTTAATAAAAAGAATAATTTATCGCATTATCGGCGACGGAGCCACGAAGCTTTAAGCCCGTTATCGCCTGTAGCCGATCATTTTTCCCGCTTCACTCGTTGCAGATAGTTTTCCAGTTGCTGGGTGACTTCCAGGCTGAGGGCATACTGATCGTCCCCCACATGATAAACATAGTTGCTTAGCCGCCGGAGATCCCGGTATATCGTCCGTTCGCTTACGCCAAATTTACTGGCCAGTTGATGACGGGACACGCGCTCACAGTTCAGCATTTCACAAAAAATACCGGCAATTCTGTTGGCAAGCTGCGTGCTTTTTTCGGGGGGGGTCATGAGTGTGTCTCCTGCAAGTCGGTGTCAGGAATGTTAGCGCGAACAAATGACAGGTCGTGTCAGCCATTGACAGAATATATCGCGCGTCTGCTGGGTAATTATTACGCAACATTATGACAAGACTAGATTTTTTTGAACGAAAATTAACACCCGTGGAGATCGGACAACATATTGACGTCTTTGCAGGGTATAATCGCGCCTCACAATAAGTAGGCAGACTATGACCGTGAGTAAACATCGGGTAACAAGGCCAGATGAAATTGAGATGAAACAACGGGCCTGGCATCAGGCACGACGGGCCATCCTGAGCGGCAGACCCGATGTCGCGCCGCTGACGCCTCCCTCGACGCTGTACGAAGAATTGGCCATCGGCTACCACATCCGCCAGCTCACGCGGCTACAAAAATGGTTTACCGACCGGGGGCTTCCCCTCCCCGAGTAAATACCGCATTGCGCAACGGGGTAAAATCATCAGGCCTTCTTCGCGCTGGTGCGCAAGGCAGCAAGAAAGCGCCGGCGTTAACTCCGCATCATTTATAACGACAAAACCGTGGCGTGCATACCAGGGGCCATTCCAGCTCACATCTCTGTAAGTTGTCAGCGTGATTTGGCTTGCGCCAAGCGCCTGCCCCATGCGTTTGACTTCAGCCAGCAGCATAGCCCCTACGCCCTGACGCTGAAAATCCGGATGGGTAGATATCTCAGCCAGATAAAGCGAATCCTCGTGCCGCTCGCAATAGCAAAAACCCTGGATCCTGCCGTCGCTCCCGACGACCTTCCAGGCGAGCTTATTTTCGATGGCAGAGGCGTGAGTCTGCTTGCTCGTTACCCCAGCGGAGGCTAAAAAAGCCAGTTCAGGCACGGCAAGAAAGCGGTGCGCAGCGGCTGTCTCAACGCGCTGCAGCTCTTCAATATCCCTAATATCACTGGCATACAACATCAGTATTCCCTTCATTGACTGGCATTAATGCCCGGTATTTTAACAGCCTGCTGCCGTGAATCCTGGCCGTTTCGTTGATGGCCGATTGACGTTAGCGCTTCCACAAATGTTAATCAGGAGTAAACTAAAGGTAAGCAACTCATCTGTGTTATTGCGCAATCAACCATAACAAGTGACACCTGCCATATGAAATTCAAATCGGCTATTAAGCCTTACCAGGCCGCTGCGGGCGGCTGGGGTTCTCTCGAAGCGACCACCCGCTTCGTCATCGACAGCAAACATGCTCTGAAAAACCTGCGCAACCTGCTGCGTATGAACAAAGCCAAAGGCTTTGATTGCCCGGGCTGCGCCTGGGGGGATGATAACAAAAGCACCTTTAGCTTCTGCGAAAATGGCGCCAAAGCGGTCACCTGGGAAGCGACTCGCCGCTTTATCGACAGCGACTTTTTTGCTCAACACAGCGTCAGCAAACTCTATCAGCAAAGCGACTACTTCCTTGAATATCAGGGCCGCCTGACTGAACCGCTCAGCTACAATCCTCAAACCGATCGCTACGAGCCTATCAGTTGGGCCAGCGCGCTAAGCCTGATTGCGCAACATATTCAGGCGATGGATAACCCCGACCAGATTGAGCTTTACACCTCTGGCCGCGCCAGCAATGAGGCCTCTTATCTTTATCAACTTTTTGGCCGCATGCTGGGTACAAACAATTTCCCGGATTGCTCAAATATGTGCCATGAAGCCAGCGGCAGCGGGCTAAAACGCAGTATCGGCGTCGGGAAAGGCACTATTCGGCTGGATGATTTCGACAAAGCCGATGCCATTTTTGTGTTTGGCCAGAATCCCGGCACCAACCACCCGCGAATGCTGCACAGCCTGCGCCATGCGGCAGAAAACGGGGCGCAAATAGTCACCTTCAATACGCTGCGCGAGCGCGGCCTGGAACGCTTCGCCGATCCGCAAAAACCGCTGGAAGTGATCACCCCGCTGGCGGGCACCATCAGCACCAACTACTACCAGCCAAATCTTGGTGGCGACATGGCGGCGGTACGCGGTATGGCAAAAGCCCTGCTGGAAACCCATCGTCGCCTCATCACCGAAGGTGAAGACGGCGTGTTCGACCTGGCGTTTATCGATGCCCATACCCACGGCGTTGAAGCCTGGTTTACCGCCATCGATGAAACCAGCTGGGAGAAAATCACCCATCAGTCCGGCCTGAGCGAACTGCAGCTTCGCGACGCCGCAGCTATCTGGCAGCATTCAAAGCGGGTGATTTTCACCTGGGCTATGGGCATCACCCAGCACAAACACTCCCTGAATACCGTGCGGGAAATCGTTAACCTGCAGCTGCTGGGCGGCCATTTAGGCCGTCCGGGTGCGGGCCTTTGCCCTGTGCGCGGCCACAGTAACGTGCAGGGTAACCGCACGATGGGGATCGATGAAAAGCCGCCGATAAGCCTGCTCGATAACCTGGCCAAACACTTTGATTTTACGCCTCCGCGCGAACATGGCCACAATACCGTTGAAGCCCTGGCCGCGATGCTGCGCGACGAAATCAAAGTGCTGATTGCGCTTGGCGGCAACCTTGCCGCTGCGGCACCGGACAGCCCGCGCACGGAAGAAGCCATCAGCCGCTGCGGCCTGACCGTGTTCATCAGCACCAAGCTGAACCGCAGCCACCTGGTGCCGGGTAAAGCCTCGTTGATCCTGCCGACGCTTGGCCGTACCGAAGAAGACATGCAGGTTTCTGGCCGCCAGTTTGTCACCGTCGAAGACTCCTTTAGCATGGTTCACGCCTCCGAAGGCATCGGCAAGCCGATTGCGGACACCCAGCGCTCTGAAACCGCGATTGTGGCCAGCATCGCTGATGCCGTTCTGGGCAGAAGCAAACTGGACTGGCTGGCGCTGGCCGACGACTATAATCTGATTCGCGATCACATCGCCGCCACATTACCTGGCTTTAAAGATTTCAATCAGCGCTGCGAAGAACCTGGGGGATTCTACCTGGGTAACGCGGCGGCAGAACTGCGCTTTAATACGCCAAGCGGCAAGGCTGAGTTCAGCAATGCCCCGCTGCCGGATTCGCTGTGGCAAGGTGTGGAAGCCCCGTTCACGCTGCAAACGCTGCGCTCTCACGACCAGTACAACACCACGATTTACGGCCTCGACGATCGTTATCGCGGCGTGTACGGCCAGCGTGAAATCCTGTTTATTCACCCTGATGATATGGGTGAACTCGGTCTGAACGATGGCGATAAGGTCGATATAGAAACCATCTGGCATGACGGCATCACCCGTAAAGTTAGCGGCTTTAAGCTGGTGGCCTATGATATCCCGCGTGGTAATCTCGCGGCCTATTACCCGGAAACCAACCCGCTGGTGCCGCTCGGCAGCGTCGGGGACGGTACGGGTACGCCGACGTCAAAATCCGTGCCGGTGAAAATCACCCGCAGCAAAGCGGAGCATACGCAGCGTATTGCCTGATCGGATATCCCATTCCCTCTCACGCAAAGCGAGAGGGAAAACGTTATCTCTAAATATGGAGTAAGCGATGCAGAAAAAATGGTCCGATGTTGATGAGTACCTCGTTCATTCCCTGATCCCTTCCGATGCTGTTTTCCAGCAAATTCTGGCCAATAATCATGCCGCCGGGCTGCCCGCCCACGATGTGGCCCCGAACCAGGGGAAATTCCTGCAATTGCTGGTGGAGATTACCGGCGCGAGAAAGATTCTGGAAATTGGGACGCTCGGGGCGTACAGCTCCGTCTGGATGGCAAGAGCATTGCCCGCTGACGGCAAGCTCGTCACCCTTGAAGCTGACCCTCGTCACGCCGCAGTTGCGCAAAGGAACATTCAGCTTGCCGGGCTGGAAAAACAGATTGACCTGCATGTTGGCCCAGCGGCAGAAACGCTGGCCGGTTTAGGCCACTACGCACCGTTCGATGTGATTTTTATTGATGCCGATAAGCCGAACAACCCGGTTTATCTTGAGTGGGCATTAAAATATTCGCGTCCCGGGACGTTAATCATCGGTGATAACGTGGTCCGTGACGGCGAGGTTGCCAACCCTGAGAGCATTGATGACCGCGTTCAGGGCGTGCGAACCTTTATCGAACTGATGGGCAACAACCCAAATCTCTCTGCCACTGCGCTACAGACGGTAGGCAGTAAAGGCTGGGACGGTTTTACGCTGGCAAGGGTTAATTAGTCAAAACGGGTAAATGTGTTACCCGCTTAGCCAATGTTAAAAAGCACCGCTATTATGGCCGGTCTCTCTAACCCATTTACGGATATTAATCTTTCCGTCAATCTCACCATTGGAGCCGCTAAGCCATTCCTGGTCGGAGATATTTTTATCTCTGGCCATCGCCCCCCAAATCCGAATAGCCGTCGTTACGGGCCGAATACAATCCGCTACGGCAGCGGCCGAAGATGCATATGTCCCATACTTCTGGCACTTATCAGCCTCCACCTCAAGGCTATTAACCAATGTTTGCGGATTAAAATAATCGGGCAGCACTCGGCCATTAACCGTGTAGATATAATCCACCCCCATGGTCACCGTCTTCTTACCGTTATTAATGTCGACGCTGTGAGAATAATTAACATTGCGGCGAACGAAATTAAGACGCCTGAGTTCAGCATTAACCTGATTGACAGCACTCCCCGTCAAATCAACGATTTCATAATTTATCCTGCCTTCAGGAGAGCTTTTAGCGAATGCCTGTTTGGTTTCCTGCAGAAGTTTTTTATTTTCCTCAGCAACAATAGCCTCCAGCTGTTGATAGCGTCGACGGAACTCAAATTGCTTTGCCGTAAAAGCAGCCAGTCCCCTATCGAAGGTTGCTTTATCAACATTCGCTAACCCCATAGTGTCGCGGTCTTGTTCATACTCAGAGTAAATATCAGGATTTGCCCCAAGATTTCTGGCCGCAGTGCTCGCCGCCAGCTCGGTGAGAAACAATTCAGACTGGCCGCGCGGTGCCTTAACTTCATTGTCAGGGCGGCGATATCCTTTATAAAAGAAATAGACGGTCATGACTTTCTGAGGATCCTGATTCATGCTGTCCAGAATAGTCATATCTTTGCAAGGAGGGGCTCCGGACCAGGAAAAATAAGATCCCTCGCCAATGGATGCTCTGTCGCAATCGTGGACGAGGTCATTCCTGAGCGCATACCATGTTACGCGATCGAAAGTATAAGGCGGGGGTGCATTCAGCTGCTGCTTCTCTGCATACCTGACCAGTACACCGTGGGTTAAATCAATAGCGGGCATAACATAACCACATCCAGAGGTAATAAAAATACTGCCTATAATTAACGCTTTCTGAACACGACTAATATCCATCTGAGCAACATCCTAAGCTGATTTCTTTATTATTTACATTGAGTCGAAAGAACAGACAGACTCATCCATCGAAAATAATGAATGAGTCAGTATTATCTATAAAACTACCTGCTCCATGGCCTGCAAAATACGCTTATCGGAAATCGGGTACGGGGTCCCAAGTTGTTGAGCAAAATAACTGACGCGCAGCTCCTCGATCATCCAGCGGACCTCCTGCACCTCTTCGTTTTCGCGGCTGGCCGGCGGCAGCTTGTTCAGCCACTGCTGCCAGGCCTGTTGCACGCTTTCCACCTTGAGCATCTGCGCGCGATCGCGGTGCGGATCGATAGCCATTTTTTCCAGCCGTTTTTCGATTGCCTGCAGGTAACGCAGCGTGTCACCGAGGCGTTTATAGCCGTTGCCGGTGACAAAACCTCGGTAAACCAGGCCGCTCATCTGCGTCTTAACATCCGACAGGCCAAGCGCCATGGTCATGTCCACACGCCCTTTCAGCCGTTTGTTGATGTTAAAGACCGCGGTGAGGATCTGCTCCACCTGTTTGGCAATCTCAACCACCGTATCGTTCAGCCCGGCGCGCACTTTCTCGTGCAGCGCGGCAAAGCCTTCTTCACTCCAGACCGGCCCACCGTTTTGCGCAATCAGCTTATCAATGCCGCAGGAAATGCAGTCGTCGATAAGCTCCAGCACCTTGCCGTACGGGTTAAAATAAAGACCCAGCTTGGCTTTGTTCGGCAGCTTTTCGTGCAGATATTTCACCGGCGACGGGATGTTCAGCAACAGCAGACGGCGCAGCCCGCGCCACATCGCCTGCTGCTGCTCGAGCGGGTTATCAAACAGCTTAATCGCCACGCTCTCTTTTTCATCCACCAGCGCCGGGAAGGCTTTCATCCGGTAATTGCCGCGTTTCTGCTCATAGCTTTCCGGCAGCGAGCCGAAGCTCCAGATGTGCAGCCCGCTCTGCTCGATGCCGTCATCCGCCACGGCGGAAAGCGTCTGCTGCACTTTATCCTTCAGGCCACCTTTCAGTTCGCTGAGGTTTTTGCCCTCTTTGAGCTTCTTGTTGTGCTCGTCCACCACGCGGAAGGTCATTTTTAGGTGATCGGGCACCTGATCCCAGTGCCAGTCTTCCCGGTCTATGGTGACGCCCGCCATGCGGCGGAATTCGCGCTCCAGGCTGTCCAGCAGCGGCAGTTCCAGCGGCGTAGCCCGGCCTAAAAACGCCTCCGCGTAGTTCGGGGCCGGCACAAAATTGCGGCGCACCGGCTTCGGCAGCGATTTGATCAGGGCAATAATCAGCTCGCGGCGCACGCCAGGGATTTGCCACTCAAAACCAGACTCTTCAACCTGGTTCAGCAGCGGCAGCGGGATATGCACCGTCACGCCGTCGGCGTCCGCACCTGGCTCAAACTGGTAAGTCAGCCGCAGCTTGAGGTTGCCCTGATGCCAGAAGTTCGGATAGTCCAGCTTGCTGACCTGCTCCGCGCCTTCCCTGATCAGCATATTTTTTTCAAAGTTCAGCAGATCCGGCGTTTCGCGGCTGATCTTTTTCCACCAGCTGTCGAAGTGGCGTGCGGAAATTACATCATGGGCGATGCGCTGGTCATAAAACTCAAACAGCGTTTCGTCATCCACCAGGATGTCGCGGCGACGGGATTTATGCTCCAGATCTTCGATTTCCGCCCGCAGCTTGAGGTTATCGCGGAAGAACGCGTGACGGGTTTGCCAGTCGCCCTCAACCAGAGCATGACGAATAAACAGCTCGCGGCACAGCGCCGGATCGATATCGCTGTAATTCACTTTCCGCGCCGCCACAATCGGCAGGCCATACAGAGTTACTTTTTCCTGCGCCATTACCGCGCCCTGGGCTTTCTCCCAGTGCGGTTCGCTGTAGGAGCGCTTAATCAGATGCTGTGCCAGCGGCTCAATCCACTCCGGGTCTATCCGGGCGGCAATGCGCCCCCACAGGCGGCTGGTTTCCACCAGCTCGGCGACCATCGTCCACTTCGGCGGTTTTTTAAATAAGCCCGAGCCTGGGAAGATGGAAAATCTGGCGTTGCGCGCCCCGGTGTATTCCTGCTTTTCCGTGTCCTTTTGCCCGATGTGGGACAGCAGCCCCGTCAGCAGCGCCGAGTGCACCGAGCGGAAGTCCCCCGGCTCGCTGTTTACCGGCAGGCCAAGCTCTTTCACCACCTGGCGCAGCTGGGTGTAAATATCCTGCCATTCGCGGACGCGCAGGTAGTTGAGGAAGTCCAGCTTGCACTGGCGGCGGAACTGGTTCGAAGAGAGCGATTTTTGCTGCTCGCCGAGGTAATTCCACAGATTCACGTAGGCCAGGAAGTCAGACTCTTTGTCGTGGAAGCGGCGATGTTTCTCGTCAGATGCCTGCTGTTTATCCATCGGCCGCTCGCGCGGATCCTGAATCGACAACGCGGAGGTAATGATCATCACCTCACGCACGCAGCCAAATTTCTGCGCTTCCAGCACCATTTTAGCGAGGCGCGGATCGACAGGCAGCTGCGAAAGCTGGCGGCCAGAGGCCGTCAGTTTGTAAACGCTATGGTCTTCATCGCTGGTAATGGCGCCCAGTTCTTCAAGCAGCCGCACGCCGTCCTGAATGTTGCGCTTGTCCGGCGCCTCTACGAACGGAAACGCCTGAATATCCCCCAGGCCCAGCGCCGTCATTTGCAGAATGACCGACGCCAGGTTGGTGCGCAGAATTTCCGGGTCGGTAAATTCCGGGCGCGACAGGAAATCATCTTCGGAATAAAGACGTATACAGATCCCTTCCGATACGCGGCCGCAGCGGCCTTTACGCTGGTTGGCCGAAGCCTGAGACACTGGCTCAATCGGCAGGCGCTGAACCTTAGTGCGGTAGCTGTAGCGGCTAATACGTGCCGTACCTGGGTCGATAACGTATTTAATCCCCGGCACCGTCAGCGAGGTTTCCGCGACGTTGGTCGCCAGCACAATGCGCCGCCCGACGTGCGCCTGGAAAACGCGGTTCTGCTCGCTGTTGGACAGACGTGCATAGAGCGGCAGAATTTCCGTATGCGGCAGGTTGAGCTTAGTTAGCGCATCAGCGGTGTCGCGAATTTCACGCTCGCCGCTCATAAAGATCAGGATATCGCCCGAACTTTCGTGGCCCAGCTCATCCACAGCGTCGAAAATCGCCTGCAGCTGATCGCGATCGACATCGTCATTGTCTTCCACCATCGGGCGATAGCGCACTTCCACCGGGTAAGTGCGGCCTGACACTTCGATAATTGGCGCGTTATTGAAGTGGCGCGAGAAACGCTCCGGATCGATAGTCGCCGAGGTAATAATGATTTTAAGATCGGGGCGCTTCGGCAGCAGTTCACGCAGGTAACCCAGCAGGAAGTCGATATTCAGGCTGCGTTCGTGCGCTTCATCGATGATGATGGTGTCGTACTGCATCAGCAGCCTGTCCTGCTGAATTTCCGCCAGCAGGATCCCGTCCGTCATCAATTTGACCATCGTGTTGTCGCCGACGTGGTCGGAGAAACGCACTTTATAACCTACGCAACCGCCGGGTTCGGTTTGCAGCTCTTCCGCAATACGGTTAGCCACGGTACGTGCCGCCAGACGGCGAGGCTGAGTGTGGCCGATCAGCCCTTTAACACCGCGCCCCAGCTCCATACAAATTTTTGGCAGCTGAGTGGTTTTGCCGGAGCCAGTTTCACCCGCCACGATCACCACCTGGTGGTCGCGCACGGCGTTCAGAATGTCCTGTTTCTTCTGGCTGACCGGAAGGTTTTCAGGGTAGGTAATCGCCGGGCGCGCGGCTTCACGCAGCTGTACTTTGCCCGCTGCGGCGTCAATTTCTGCGGCCAGCGTGTCGAATAAGGCCTGCTGAGCGTCAGCATTTTTAATTTTCTTCGCGCCGTGCAGGCGGCGAGAAAAGCGTTGTCTGTCGCGGAGCATCAGCCCGTCAAGACGGGCGAACAAAGAGGACAGCGAGGGTTTTGTCATTTCCATTTTATCTATCGTTATTTCGCTACCGGGCACAACCGGATAAGTCACGGCGTCAATTTCCGCTATTTTACCACACCCCGATTTCCAGCGCCTTGTTCAATAAATTCGAATATAGGGTTCGATATATTGCGCTATCTCTGTCATCGGATTGTGAATACAGTAAGTCCTAACGAACGGGCACACTGTCCGACTGACCAAACACTAAGGAATCACCCCATGAGCAAAGTATTAGTTCTGAAATCCAGCATCCTGGCAGGTTACTCTCAGTCCAACCAGCTGTCCGACTATTTTGTTGAACAATGGCGTGAAAAACACAGCGCTGACGAAATCACCGTTCGTGACCTGGCAGCAAACCCAATTCCAGTGCTGGATGGTGAACTGGTCGGTGCTCTGCGCCCTTCCGATGCCGCGCTGACCCCACGTCAGCAGGAAGCTCTGGCGCTGTCTGATGAGCTGATTGCCGAACTGAAAGCGCACGACGTGATTGTCTTCAACGCGCCAATGTATAACTTCAACATCCCTACCCAGCTGAAAAACTATTTCGACCTGGTGGCTCGCGCTGGCGTAACCTTCCGCTACACCGAGAAAGGCCCTGAAGGCCTGGTAACCGGTAAACGTGCTCTGGTTGTGACCAGCCGCGGCGGGATCCATAAAGACACCCCAACCGATCTGCTGGTGCCTTACCTGAACGTGTTCCTGGGCTTCATCGGGATCACCGACGTGAATTACGTGTTTGCTGAAGGCTTTGGCTATGGCCCGGAAGTAGCGGCTAAAGCACAGACTGACGCGAAAGCGGCTATCGACAGCATCGTTACGGCGTAAGATTTGCTCTCTGGGTGACTGCCCCTCACCCTTGCCCTCTCCCTACAAGGGAGAGGGGATAAACACTATTCTCCAAACCTGTTTTCTCCCTCGCCCCTTTGGGGAGAGGGCCGGGGTGAGGGGAATTAACAGCTATTCTTAGGCTGATGCAAATCCTCAAACACCAGACGCTTCCGCCCCGCCTCAACCTCCCGCAGCGGCTCCACCTGATGCATCGTTTGCTGGCAGCGAATAACTAAATCCTGGTACTCCTTCGTGCCCTGTTTCTTCCAGGCCAGCTCTTCAGGCCGTAATTCACGTATCGCTTTCGCCGGGCTGCCGATAATCATCGTATTCGCCGGAAATTCCGCCTTGCCTTTAACAAAAGCCGCTGCGCCGACAATCGAATTCTCACCAATTTGTGCCCCATCCAGAATCACCGCGTTCATGCCCACCAGCGCATTTTTGCCAATGCGGCAGCCGTGCAGGATGGCGCCGTGCCCGATGTGGCCATCCTGTTCAACAACGGTGTCCTGTTCAGGAAAACCGTGCATCACGCAGTTGTCCTGCACATTCGCCCCGTCTTCGACGATAATCCGCCCAAAATCCCCGCGCAGGCTGGCATTCGGGCCAATGTAAACGCGGTGCCCGAGAATAACGTCGCCGATCAGCACCGCCGTCGGGTGAACATAGCTGTCTTCCGGGACGACAGGCGTCAGGCCATCAATCTGATAAATGGACATACGGGCTCCTTATTTTAGGGGGTGAGTCCACCGAATCGCTTCTGGTAACCGCTCACCGGGGCGGGCAAGTCGCCCACCGAGGTTTCGCCCAGCTCGCTGACATAGGTAAGCGCCCCGGCGGCGACGCGCTGATAGATATTGATGCACAGCTGGCGGGCGTTCTGCCCCAGCCAGTGCGGCGGCAGCAGTTCATCCGGCAACAGCGGATCTTTCAGCACGACACGGCGGTAGAAGTGGATCAGCAGCAGCTGAATGTGAAAACAGCGCTGCGGCGTTAGCTCATCGTTTCCCGCCTCACGCAGCAGCGGTAAAAGCGGGCGAAAAGAGTTGATAAATTCAGCGTAACGTTCGTTTTTGTCGGTCAGCAACCAGCACTCTTCCACGCGGGATCTCAGCGCTGCGCGGGACGTTTGCAGCGGAGATTCAGCCTCAAAACAGATGACCTGCTCAGCCACGCCCGCCTCATGCAGCAGGCTTTGGATATCCGCGAGGTTTTGCGAGGGCGAAGCCATCAGGTTCGGCGCGAGCGCCCCAAAACCCTGCCAGATGAGCTGTTTTTTCACCTGTTGCAGCGTGGTTTTTTCCAACCCTTCGGAAAGCAGCAGCAGCCACTTTCCGTCCCAGGCAGGCTGTCCGGCGCGATAAATTTTCGACTCAGCGCGGCGGGTCATTCTCTGGCCCATATCGGTCAGGCGATAAAAACTACGGCGCCCCACTCGCTCCACGTCCAGCCAGCCCTCTTTATTGAGGCGAAAAAGCGACGTGCGCACAAAACGTTCGCCGAATCCCAAAGGCTCCAGCATCGCCGCGAGGCTACCCAGCCAGATTTCGCCGCCTCGATGAGCCAGCGCATCGCCGTACAAAGAGACAATCAGCGACGTGCCGCTGATGGGCACGGCGCTGACGGCCTGCTGAATAAAAGTGTCGAGTTTGCTGCTCATCCTGCCTCATTGCCGCTATGGGAATTTCAGAGAAAAAAATAGCATAATAAAGCGGACGGCCCACATTGAATTAGCGAATATGATTCAAAAAAACTCAAATTCACCGCTATGGCGTAACACATAACTCAATGCACCGGCGGCCCCAGGCGGCGGCTAATAGGCTCAAACTCAGGCGTGGCATGGCGCGGTAAAGTATCCGGCTTATGTTCATCCATTGCCTGCCAGTACGACCAGGGCACTTTCCTTTTTCCCAGCTCATAATCCATGCCGTCCCAGGCATCTTCGCGAAAGCTGTAGAATGCCCAGTGCGCCTGCGTTTTATCCAGCGCGCTGAGGACATCCTCGAGATACTGGCGACACCCGGCCAACTGGCGCATACAGCCAAACTCCCCCGCCACCATACGATTCTGCGCCACCCCTCGCTGCTTAGCCCACCAGAATGGCTGCTGCAGATACCCGGCTACGCGCTCTCCGTTCCATTTTTCCTGTTTACCGCCAAAAGGGACAACGCCGGGATAGACATACGGCTTCAGGCGTTTGAGGTTTGGCGCGCTGGTCGCATCATAGGGTTCGTACATATGAAAACTGTAAAGCACACGATCGTCGCTCAGGGCGGAAGGCCAGTAGCTAAAGCTGTCTGCGGCGGCGTACCAGCCGCTATCCACCATGATGGGCGTCGTCTTATCCACTTCGCGAATCGCGTTGATCACGGTTTGATAGAACTCTGGCAAGTCTCTGGCCGTGCCCTGATGCGCTTTGTACCAGACCTTCATTTCTTCCAGCGAGGCATGTTCCGGCAGGCCACCCCGCTTCTCCGGCGCAGGCTCATTGATCAGGTTGTAGGCGGCAATCGCCGGGTTATCTTTTAGCTGCCCGGCCAGGTCGCGCCAGAACTGCGCGCTTTGCTGCCAGTAACGTTTATCCTGCCACAGCCGGTCGTCAAAGCGGCCATCATTGTTTTGCGCCCAGCGCATACCGGGCAGCGACAGCGGCGTAATCACCACTTTGAGTCCGGCGGAGTGAGCACGCGCCAGCGTCTCTTTGAGGATGCGGAGATCCTGCGTCATCAGCCCCCGATAGTTGTCGGCATTACCCAGCAAAAAATCACGTTGTTCCGGTCGCCATTTGTCCCACGAAAGCCTTACCCAACTGGCACCGTAGCCTTTGAGAGCGGTGAAATAGGCTTGATCGGGCGGCAGACGGTTAAAGCTGTTGCCGCCGTGCTGCGGCGAATTCCAGAAGGCGATGCTGTCCATGGCAAAGGCGGAACCAGAGAGCAGCGCCAGCCCCGCCCAAAGTGCTTTGAGTTTCATGACAAATACCTCAGTAACGAAAGAGGCTGCAGTATTGCCGGTTAGCGGGCGTCGATTGTCAGAGGAATGTCAGGATAGCGCTATAGGCTTTAGTTTTTCATCGTTGCCAGCGGACCGGCGAAGCGGTGTTCGGTTCTTACCGCCACGCTGCCCCGGTTTTCCGCACTGACCACGGCCACCGTGGCCCATACGCTTTCGGCAGGCTTCGCAGGCCAGGGCATCAGCGTCAGCTGGTCGCTTTTTGCCCACCAAATCTGGCTATAGTCGCTGCGATTAAGCAGCGTTTGCTCAAGCCAGGGTTTGGGGCAAGCAGGAGACACCGACGGCGTAGTGAGCGTAATGGCGCGATCGTGAAGCTGGATCTGTGTTAACCCGTCAAGGCCTTGTAACGCCAGAGGCTGCTGCCATTGCTGCCCGCCGCTCGATACGGTCAGCAGATAAACCCCTTCGCTCAGCGGCTGAGTAAATTCTTCGCTTTCGACCCGAAACTCACCTGCCGCTTCATACTGCACCGGCATTGCGGCGAGCGCTTTTTTGCCATCGGGCAGCATCAGGGCAACGTTAATATCCTGGCGGGGGCTCTTTCCACTCAAAGTTATGCGATAAATTCGGTTAAGCGGCATATCACGCTGCATCAACGTGAGCGTTAAGTCGTCCAGCCACTCAGGAACCGCCGGAGTAAGATCTTTGCCGCATTGCCGACTGACCACGGCATTAAGCGCCTCTTTCCAGGCCAGCCGCTGTGCCGCGCTATTCAGCCGCGGCCAGACATCAATCAACTGGCTGTTAGCAAGGTCGCCTCGCTGGTTAAACAGCTGATGATATACGGGCTCCAGCGACGTTTGGGGCAACGTTGCACCGACGCTGAACGAGAAGACGATCGGCAGAGCTGACAGGGGAAGTTTCATTCCGCTAGCTCCAGCCGATAGCCAACCCCGCGCACGCTCGCAATCGGCAGACCCGGCAGTTTTTGCCGTAACTGTAAAACATGCGTATCCACCGTTCTGGTTGACGGAAAGCTTTGATAGCCCCAAACCTGATTGAGCAATTCATCCCGGGTAAACACGCGTCCCGCCATCTGCATCAGCATCGCCAGCAGCGCAAACTCGGTTGCCGTCAGCGCGACCTCTTTTCCCTGCCAGGCAGCAATTTGCCGCGCCGGAAGTAAGCTGAGTTCACCGCAGACCAGCAACCCATCGCCTAAAGGGCGAAGCTGAGCCCGGATGCGGGCCAGAAGTTCAACGTGGGCAAAAGGCTTGCTCAGGTAGTCACGCGCGCCCGCCTCCAGCCCCGCCACCCGCTCTTCAATGCTCACTTTTGCCGTCAGCACGATCGTCGGCAGGGCTTTTTTTGCCAGCCACTGAGGCAAAAGCCGCAGACTGTCGCCTTCGGGAAGCTGGCGGTCCAGAATCGCCAAATCCGCCTGATACCAATGTTCGAGGACATTCGCGCTGTTTCGCAGCCAGCGGCAGCTAAACCCCTCCTGCTGCAAAAATGTCGCCAGCCCTTCGCCCAGCGCGATATCGTCCTCAATTAACAACAAAGTATGCGTTTTAGTCGGGTTCATACGGCAACTCCAGGGTAAACGTGGTTGGCGCGGGGCTGAACGTTAACTTGCCGTGAAGGCGATGAGCAACCCGCTGAACAATGGTCAATCCAAGGCCAAGACTGCTGTTTGACCAGCGTAAGCGGCGGCTGTTCAGCAGCGGATTTTGAGTGATATTTCCGCTATCGCTAACCTGAAAAATAAGGTGCGTTTTACTTTTTTGCACCGTCAAATGAACCGGAGGCTCGCCGTGCCGGAACGCATTATCCAGTAAATTCGTCAGGCACAGGCTGCTCCAGTAGAGCGACACGCCCACGATCATGTTTTCTTCCAGGCAGTACGTCAGCCCGTCGCGATCCACACAAAGGTGATCGAGCCAGTCGCTGAGCCGGACCTGAGTGGGCGTTTCCAGCGCCTCCCGCTGATGCTCCGCTATCAGGTAGTGTTGGCTGGTTTCAGCCATCTGCCGCATCCGTTGCAGCGTGCCGGCCAGAGCCACAAAATTAAGCTGGGCACCTTCCGGCAACTGGTCGAAGTCACGGCGAAAATGTTCGACCACGTTGCTCAGTTGGGCGATGGGCGTACGCAGCTCATGGGTCAGCATTTGCGTAATAAAGCGCTGACGCTCACGCAGTTGCCTCCGCTGCCAGGCCATCCATATCAACCCCGACGCGGTAAACAGCGCCAGCAGGCCAAAAAGCCAGCGCCAGACATCGCGATAACCTTCCCGAGCATTGACGCACAGCGCCCCTGCCCGCATATCGCAGCGCCCCCCGGCATTAACCAGTTCGATATCGGACTGTCGGGCCAGAGGCTGCCAGACCTTTGCCTCATAACGCTGCCATTGCTGCTGGCTGAATCGCCAGAGTTGGCCGTTTTGCAGCAGCCAAAGCTGGCCCCCAAGCAATGCCTCAAGATTGTCATCAGACAGCCTCCCAATGCCCGCCAGGTCGTCAGGTCTTTCCCGCACATGCAGCGAGTTTCTTAGCACCGATGCCGCGCCCGGATGACGCAGGATGTACTGCCAGGCACTGCTCCCCCCAAGCGGATAGAGCGGATTCGCGGCGAACCAGGATGCAGGCGGAATCTTCGGCTGGCATAAGGCGGCAAGAAATGATTTCACCGAGGGTGACAACTCGTCCCCGCTGGCACAGCGCTTGTCCAGGTGGTAAAACGCCGTGAGGTCCGGCAGCGACCAGGCCTGAAACTGAGGATACATGGATTCGGGCTTGAGCAACGTAGCATCAAGCTGCTGAAGGGTTTGCAGCGAGACTTGCGCCGCCGGGGTTGCCTGGCTTAACGCCGCGCTAAACTTAGCTATCTGCTCAGTGAGATCCACGCCGCGTCCTGCTGCTGCGGGCAGCCAGCCGCTGACGCACAGGTAAAATAACGCTAAACGTAAATTGCGCGAGAGACGGTGGACCACGGAGGAGAACCTTAGTCAGTAGAGGATGGCAAGGTTGTAGCGTTGCGCCAGGTGGTTGTCAAAAGATTACGAAGAGAGAAAGTGGCTTCAATCTTCGTAATACCGCGGCATATTCAATAATACTCCACCGTATTTTTAATGGTGTAGCGGTCCACCTTTGGCGGCGTGACGGAATCATCCGTCATTTCCAGATCGCAGGACAGCGAGTTGAAATGGCGGTCATAGTCACAGCTTTGCTTTGCGACCCCGATGATTTTGCCGTTCAGGCTGGTTGTCGCGCTGTAATCCAGCTTTTTCTTTTTATCGACACCTGCTTTCGCCACGATGGCAAGTTCGCTGTCTTTCGATTTGGTGATTTTCCCCAGCGGATAGCCTTCGCTGTCGTACTTATAGGTTATCAGCACATCCTTGCCTTTGGCGGTGCTCACAAAGTCGTTGTCGTCGGTGTCGTAGGTGATGCCCACGGCAGGCAGTTCAGCAAGCTGGCATTTCCCCTGCAGCCGAACGCGTTTTTCAAGGCTGACCGCATCAACATAGTAGTTTGCATCGAGCGTCAACGATGCCCCGCTGTTGTTCTCCAGATCGTGAAATTCCAGCGTGTCGAAGCAGCCTTCTTCCGACAGCGTACCGCTGACCCTTTTCAAAACCTGGCCTTTGTCGTTCATCAGCGTCTGGCTAAAATCCTTTACCGGGCCGCGCATCGGGTCGAAATCAAATTCGTTAGAAAAACTGGCCATTTCCGGCGTGTACGCCTGCGGCGACGTCGAGTTATCGCAGCCTGCAAGGCTCAAAACCAGCGCACCGAGGGTAATGATTTTCTTCACGTTTTGCCGCTCTCCTGTTTTTATGTCATAACATGATATAAGCAAATACAACACTTTACACTAAAAGCGCTATTCTTAACGTTCAACTCAACATAAGGAAGAGATGATGAAACGTACCGTTTGGTTAAGCACGATACTGCTGATCGCTGCCGCACCGGCGTTGGCCGCACAGGGCAGTTGCGAAAAAGTGAAAGCGGATATTCAGCAGAAAATTGTCAATAACGGCGTGCCTGAGTCAGGCTTTTCGCTCACTATCGTACCTAACGATCAGGCAGACAAAGCCGGCGGCCAGGTCGTCGGCCACTGTGCGAACGACACGCAAAAAATCGTTTATACCCGCATCGCGGGCGGTGCTGCGCCGGAAAATGAACCGCAATAATCCCCTGCAGGGTGCCGGGCACCCTGCTTTCCTTCATCTATTTCCCCTCATCCACCGCAACTTTGACTAACGTTAATAACGTCTACTCCTAATTAAGTAACACTCTTCCCCCGAGCGCCCCCTGACGGGCAGCCTCAGCAATCACCGAATCACAAAAAATACAAATAATAACGTCTTCCACACGACAAAAAGTCATGGAGAGAGCGATGTCGAACCTCAATCATCCAGGCGGGATTAGCCGCCGCAGCCTGGTAAAATCATCAGCCATTGGCGGCCTGGCCCTCGCCGCAGGCGGCATTTCGCTGCCTTTTGGTATGCGTAGCGCCGCGGCCGCGGTTGCTGACGCCCTGTCGCCGGAAAATAAAGACAAAGTTGTCTGGGGAGCCTGCTCGGTTAACTGCGGCAGCCGCTGCGCACTGCGGCTGCACGTTCGCGACGAAGAGGTTTACTGGGTTGAAACGGACAATACCGGGCTGGACGCCTATGGCGACCACCAGGTTCGCGCCTGCCTGCGCGGGCGCTCCATCCGCCGCAGGATCAACCACCCGGAACGCCTGAATTATCCGATGAAGCGCGTGGGCAAACGGGGTGAAGGTAAATTTGAACGCATCAGCTGGGACGAAGCGCTGGAGATTGTCAGCCACAGCCTGAAGCAGACCGTTGAAAAATATGGCAACGAAGCGGTCTACATTAATTACTCATCCGGCGTGGTTGGCGGGAATATCACCCGCTCTTCCCCTTACGCCTCGCTGGTCGCCAGGCTGATGAACTGCTACGGCGGTTTTCTGAGCCACTACGGCACCTACAGCACCGCCCAAATTGCCTGCGCCATGCCGTACACCTACGGCAGCAATGACGGCAACAGCACTTCGGATATCGAAAACAGTAAACTGGTCGTCCTGTTCGGCAATAATCCAGCAGAAACGCGTATGAGCGGCGGCGGGATCACTTATTACCTTGAACAGGCTCGCGAACGTTCCAACGCCCGCATGATCGTTATCGACCCGCGCTACACCGACACTGCGGCAGGCCGGGAAGATGAATGGATCCCTATTCGCCCCGGAACGGATGCCGCGCTGGTGGCCGGGCTTGCCCACGTCATGATTAGCGAAAATCTGGTCGATCAGACCTTCCTGGATAAATACTGCGTCGGCTATGACGAGACAACCCTGCCCGCCGATGCCCCGCGCAACGGTCACTACAAAGCCTATATTTTAGGTGAAGGCGATGACGGGACAGAGAAAACGCCGCACTGGGCCTCCCGGATAACCGGTATTCCGGTGGACAGAATCATCAAGCTGGCGCGAGAGATTGCGGGTGCAAAACCCGCTTACATTGCCCAAGGCTGGGGGCCGCAGCGCCAGGCCAATGGCGAGTTGACCTCACGCGCCATCGCCATGCTGCCGATCCTGACCGGCAACGTGGGGATTAACGGTGGCAACAGCGGCGCGCGTGAATCCACCTATACCATCACCATTGAACGTATGCCGGTGCTGGAAAACCCGGTCAAAACGCAGATTTCCTGCTTCAGCTGGACGGACGCCATCACTCGCGGCCCCGAAATGACGGCCAAACGAGACGGCGTGCGCGGGAAAGAGAAGCTGGACGTGCCGATCAAGTTCATCTGGAACTATGCCGGCAACACGATTATTAACCAGCATTCCGACATCAATAAAACCCACGCCATTTTGCAGGACGATAAGCAGTGCGAAATGATTGTGGTGATCGAGAACTTTATGACTTCGTCGGCGAAATACGCCGATATCCTGCTGCCGGACCTGATGACCGTCGAGCAGGAGGACATTATTCCTAACGATTACGCCGGTAATATGGGCTACCTGATTTTCATCCAGCCCGCCACCGCGCCTAAGTTTGAGCGCAAGTCTATCTACTGGATGATGAGCGAAGTGGCTAAACGCCTGGGCGACGAGGTGCATCAGGCCTTCACGGAAGGACGAACCCAGCGCGAGTGGCTGCAATATCTGTACGCGAAAATGCTGGCGAAAGACCCGGCGCTGCCTGCCTATGAAGATCTGCGGGCGATGGGCATTTACAAGCGTAAAGATCCGGCTGGCCATTTTGTGGCTTACAAAAAATTCCGCGAAGATCCTCAGGCCAACCCACTCAAAACGCCGTCCGGGAAAATTGAAATCTACTCCAGCAAGCTCGCCGGAATTGCCGCCAGCTGGGAGCTGGAAAAAGATGAAACCATCAGTCCGCTGCCGGTGTATGCCTCGACGTTTGAAGGCTGGGACTCTCCGCAGCGCAGCGAGTTTCCCCTCCAGCTGTTTGGTTTCCACTACAAATCCAGGACCCACTCAACCTACGGCAACATTGACGTCCTGCAGGCCGCCGCGCGTCAGGAAGTCTGGATTAATCCGCTCGACGCAAAACGTCGCGGCATTGCCAACGGCGACAAAGTCAGCGTGTTTAACGGGCGCGGTGAAGTGCATATTGAGGCGAAGGTCACCCCGCGCATCATGCCAGGCGTTGCCGCTATGGGCCAGGGCGCCTGGCATGACGCCGACATGAACGGCGACCGCATTGACCACGGCGCCTGCATTAATACGCTAACCACGCACCGCCCTTCACCGCTGGCAAAAGGCAACCCGCAGCATACCAATCTGGTTGAAATTAAGAAGATTTAAGCGTGATGGCAAAGGCTTATCGCTTTGCCTGTATTCACCCGGCTCCAGCGACGTATAGCGGAGCCGGGTGCCCGACGAAAAGGAATGAAAATGCTCTCTGAACAACAACGCCTGTCGGCGATAGCCCTTAGCGGCCGGGTGCTCGGAGCCCTGTTTTATCATGCCCCCAACCACCCGGACAGCGCCGCGCTGATGGCGATGCTTGCCGCACCGGACTGGGTGAGCGAATGGCCGTTCCAGACCCCAACGCTTGCGGCAGTTGCGCCTCTCATGACTGCAGGCCTTGCGGATCAGGCCACGCCGATAAACGAAGAGTTCCAGCGCCTGTTCATCGGCCCTTATGCGCTGCCGGCCCCGCCGTGGGGCTCGGTCTATCTCGACAAAGAAAATGTGCTGTTTGGCGACTCGCTGCTTGAGCTTCGCCAGTGGATGCGGACCCAAGGCTTTGCCCCACAGACGGAACAAAACGAGCCTGAAGATCATTTTGGCTTAATGCTGATGCTGGCGGCCTGGCTGGCCGACCAGGGGCAGCGGCAGCCGTTGGATGAGCTGCTGGCCTGGCATCTGCTGCCCTGGGCCGAACGTTATCTGAGCCTGTTTACCGAAAACACAGCGAATGATTTCTATCGTGGCCTGGGCGAGCTGGCAAAACTGACCCTCTCAGGCTGGCAAAACGGCATGTTGATGCCCGTCGCCAGCAAAGAACTGCATTTCTAAGAATCCTGGGCTTTCAGGAAGCCGGGCGCATCCGGTTTCCTGAAAAAACGAGGATTTCTGCACTCCGTAAATGTGACAACGTCACTTTGCATTAACATTTTTAAGACAAATCTTTACTTTTCATCCACAGGCCAGATGCCATAAGGCCTGAGCATCAGTTTATCGACTAAATCATTAGCCTCTTAATTGTCCCTTAAACTGGAATCCTTCCCGCTGCGTTGCTATAGCTCCAGACACCCTGCCGACACATGGCATAACAACAGGCCGCCTCCCCGGCGGCGATAACGCGTGCACACAGGGAGACACACTGCAATGCAAAACGCATCCTTCGCAACACGGTTCTTACTTGGGCTAGTGGCGCTGATTTTAGTGCTTGCTCTGGTGGTTTGGGGCATCGGCCTCGACACACTGAAAGCCCGGCAGGTCGATTTACTCTATCTCGGGCAGCAGCACCTGATTCTGGTGTTCAGCTCAATGGCGCTCGCCCTACTGGTCGGTATCCCCAGCGGAATATTGCTCAGCCGCCCTGCGGCTCGCCGCTGGGCCGAGTACGTCATGCAGATTTTTAATATCGGCAACACGCTGCCGCCGCTGGCGGTGTTAGCCCTGGCGATGGTGATTATCGGCATTGGCGACAAACCGGCGATCGTCGCCCTGTTTCTTGCCTCACTGCTTCCGATTGTCCGTAATACCTATGCCGGGCTTTGCAGCGTTCCTCCGTCACTGATAGAAGCCGCCAATGGGATTGGCATGACCAAATTCCAGCGGCTGCGTCAGGTGGAGATCCCCAACGCCTGGCCGGTGATCCTGTCCGGCGTGCGGATTGCCACCGCCATCAACGTCGGCACCGCCCCGCTGGCCTTTCTTATCGGCGCGAGCAGCTACGGAGAGCTTATTTTTCCGGGGATTTACCTGAACGATTTCCCAACGCTGATACTCGGCGCCGTGGCGACGGCCCTGTTTGCGCTCATCCTCGACTTAGCGCTTGCCAGCCTGGGGCGGGTGCTCAGCCCCCACACCGCCCAATAACAACAATAAGGAGCGTGTATGAAACTGCTTTCACGGATGCTAACGACGGCGTTTGCCGCAGCCTCCCTTATCGCTACTCAGGCCCAGGCCGCACCGCTGATTCTGGCGACCAAAAGCTTTACCGAGCAGCATATTCTGTCGGCCATGACCACGCAGTATCTGGCTAAAAAGGGCTTTCAGGTGACGCCGCAGACCAACATTGCCACCGTAATTTCCCGCAATGCGATGATCAACAAACAGGTAGATATGACCTGGGAGTATACCGGCACCTCGCTGATTATCTTTAACCACATTAATCAGCGAATGACGCCGGAAGAGTCGTACAACACGGTCAAAAAACTGGACGCAAAGCTGGGCCTCGTCTGGCTTAAACCCGCGGAGATGAACAACACTTACGCCTTTGCCATGAAGCGCGAACGGGCAGAAAAAGAAGGCATTACCACAATGTCGCAGCTGGTGGAGCACATCGAACATGTGCGCCAGACCGACCCAAAACATAACTGGATGCTGGGCCTGGATCTGGAGTTTGCCGGGCGCAGCGACGGCCTGAAACCACTGCAGCAGGTTTACAAGATGCCGCTGGACCGACCGCAAATCCGCCAGATGGACCCCGGCCTTGTCTATAATGCCATCCGCGACGGGTTTGTTGATGCCGGTCTGATCTACACCACCGACGGGCGTATGAAGGGCTTTGACCTGAAAGCGCTGGTGGACGATAAGGGCTTCTTCCCAAGTTACGCTGTCACGCCCGTGGTGCGTAAAGACGTGCTGGACTCGCACCCGGGCCTTGAGGCGGCGCTGAACACCCTTTCGTCCGAACTGAACAATGAGGTGATAACAACCCTGAACGCTAAAGTTGATATCGACCATGAAACCCCGCAGCAGGTGGCCCGTGAATTCCTGCAGCAGAAAGGCTTACTCTGAGGAGGTATCATGGAAACGTTACATTATATGATTGATAACGCAGGGTATATTGGCTCCCTCACCCTGCATCACCTGTGGCTGGTGCTGATCGCCGTCGGCCTGGCAATCCTGATTGGCGTGCCGCTGGGCATTCTTATCGTGCGCCATAAATGGCTTGCCACGCCAATACTCGGCTTTGCCACTATTTTGCTCACCATTCCGTCCGTGGCGCTGTTTGGCCTGATGATTCCCCTGTTTTCGCTGATCGGTCAGGGTATTGGCGTAGTCCCTGCGGTGACGGCGGTGTTCCTGTATTCGCTGCTGCCGATTGTCCGCAATACCCACACCGCGCTGGACAGCCTGCCGCCGGGGTTACGTGAGGCCGGGCGAGGCATCGGGATGACGTTTTGGCAGCGCCTGCGCTGGGTGGAAATTCCTATGGCGCTGCCGGTGATTTTTGGCGGAATTCGAACCGCGGTGGTGATGAACATTGGCGTCATGGCCATTGCCGCCGTCATTGGCGCGGGCGGCTTGGGCTTGCTGTTGCTTAACGGTATAGGCGGGAGTGATATCCGCATGCTGATTGCCGGAGCGGTGATGATCTGCCTGTTAGCCATCGTGCTCGACTGGCTGCTGCATCGCCTGCAGCTACATTTCACTAAATGGTAAAAGAGGCCGTTATGCGTTTTATCCCACTCTGCATACTTTCAACGCTGGCGCTGCTGACCGCCTGCTCTTCCCGGCCAGCGCCAGAACCGCCTCAGGACACCCCAGAGTGCATGAATTATCGCCATATGATGACCGCGCCTATGCTGCCGGACGCGGTGCAACGACTTAAGCAGAAGTGTGACGACTCCCGCCGCAAGCTTATGAATTAATGCGCTGAGACCAGCGCCAAAGAGGACCCGATAATGATAAAACTTGAAAACCTCACGCGACAATTTGTACAGAAAAATGGCCAGACTTTTAACGCTGTCGACAACATCAGCCTGAACGTGCCCGAAGGTGAAATGTGCGTGCTGCTCGGCCCATCCGGCTGCGGCAAAACCACCACCCTGAAAATGATCAACCGCCTAATAAAACCCACTGGCGGCAAGATTTTAATCAACGGCCAGGACACCAACGATCTGGATACCGTCACCCTGCGCCGCAACATCGGCTACGTTATCCAGCAAATCGGCCTGTTCCCGAACATGACGATTGAAGAGAACATCACTGTTGTGCCGCGCATGCTGGGCTGGGATAAAGCCCGCTGTAAAGCACGCGCCCAGGAGTTGATGAGCATGGTCGCCCTCGACCCTAACCGCTTCCTCAACCGCTATCCGCGCGAAATGTCGGGCGGCCAGCAGCAGCGTATCGGGGTGATTCGTGCCCTGGCGGCGGATCCGCCGGTGTTGCTGATGGATGAACCTTTTGGCGCGGTTGACCCGATTAACCGCGAAACCATTCAGAACGAGTTTCTGGAGATGCAGCGCCAGTTGAAGAAAACGGTAATGCTGGTCAGCCACGATATCGACGAGGCGCTGAAGCTTGGCGACCGGATTGCCGTCTTCCGCCAGGGTAAAATTGTGCAGTGCGCCAGCCCTGACGAGCTGCTGGCGAAACCGGCCAATGACTTCGTCGGCTCGTTTGTTGGCCAGGACCGCACGCTGAAGCGCCTCCTGTTGGTGCAGGCCGGAGACGTAACCGACCAGCAGCCGACCATTACGGCTCGTGAATCCACGCCGCTGGCGGAAGCTTTCGCCACCATGGATGACAACGACATGCGTTCCATCACCGTCGTTGACGCCGGAGGTAAACCGCTGGGCTTCGTTAAGCGGCGTGAAGCGCGAGGCGCGACGGGCACTTGCACCGACCTCCTTCACCCGTTCCGCGTCACCGGCCGCGCGGAGGAAAACTTGCGCATCGTGCTTTCTAAGCTCTATGAGCACAACATGGTCTGGATGCCGATCACCGATGAAGATGGCCGCTACAGTGGCGAAATTTCGCAGGATTATATTGCCGATTATCTCAGCTCGGGCCGCACCCGTCGGGCGCTGAATATCCAACAAAGTTAATCAATCCTATGCGCTGCTTTGTGGCGGCGCATTTTCCTTTGAGCTTAGCGACGTTCTCCCCCACAATAGCGCCATTCTTTCGCCATCTTATGCGCTATGCACCGAATACAAGCCTTGCCTGACATCAGAGAGATGCTTCGCCGACTGGTGATTGCGGTCTTCATTGGCCTGGCTTCCGCGCTGGTGGTCTGGCTATTTCGGCAGGCCATGTACCTGCTTGAAAACGTCTTCCTCGGCGATCACGGCGGCAGCCTGGTTGCAGCCGCTGCGGCACTCGACCCCTGGCGACGCGTCCTGACGCCTGCCGCAGGTGGCCTGCTGGCCGGGCTTTTGCTGTGGAGCTGGCAACGAGCCACTCGCCAGCGCCCTTCTGCCCCCACCGACTATATGGAAGCCATCGAAACCGGCGATGGTCGTCTGGACGTGCCGTCCAGCCTGGTGAAGTCCGCCGCTTCGCTGATAGTCGTCGCCAGCGGGAGCGCAATAGGGCGCGAAGGGGCGATGATTCTGCTGGCAACGGTTTTTGCTTCGCTGTTTGCCCAGCGCTTTACTCCGGACAAAGAGTGGAAGCTGTGGGTCGCCTGCGGCGCGGCTGCGGGGATGGCGAGCGCCTATCATGCGCCGCTGGCGGGCAGCCTGTTTATTGCGGAAATTCTGTTTGGCTCACTGATGCTTGCCTCGCTGGGGCCGGTGGTGATTGCCGCCGTCAGCGCCCTGCTGATGACGCATTTGCTGAACGGCGGGCAGGCTCCGCTGTATATCGTCACGCTGCTTGATCCCCCTCAGCCTTCGCATTATGGGTTAATGGCGCTGCTCGGCTTAACCGCGGGCGTGCTCGGGCCGCTAATTCTCTGGCTGCTGGCGCGAAGCAGCGCGCTGTTTCGTTCACTTAAGCTGTCGCCGCCGCTGCAGCTGGCGCTCGGCGGGCTGATTGTCGGCCTGCTTTCGCTGGTCACCCCGACGGCATGGGGCAACGGCTACAGCGTGGTGCAGTCGTTTCTTTCCAGCCCGCCTGCGTTGCTGTTTGTCGGTGGTGTGCTGCTGTGCAAACTGCTGGCGGTGATGGCAAGCAGCGGCTCCGGCGCGCCGGGCGGCGTATTTACGCCCACGCTGTTTATGGGGGCGGCGCTGGGCATGCTGTTTGGCCAGGTTTGTGGCCTGTGGGGCGGCGGTGAACCGCTGATGATCCTGCTGGGGCTGACGGGAATGGCGTCTTTGCTGGCGGCCACGACGCACGCGCCGATCATGGCGACGCTGATGATTTGTGAAATGACCGGGGAGTTTACGCTGCTCCCCGGCCTGCTGCTGACCTGCGTGATAGCCTCAACGCTTTCGCGCTGGCTACGCCCGCAGTCGGTCTACCGTCAGAGCGCTACGCAACCGGGTTAGGTCGATATAGGCTCCCAGCTCACGCTGTTCGGCCCGGGGCAGGTACGGCAGTTCACCGACCAGCGGCCCCGGCAGTTTTTTGCTCAACACCTCGATAATTTCCGCGTAGTGCGCAAGGCCTGGGTTGATACGGTTCGCTACCCAACCAATAAACGGCAGCCCGTCGTTGGCAATCGCCTGCGCTGTCAGCAGCGCATGGTTGATGCACCCTTCCTGAATCCCCACCACCAGCAGCACCGGCAGCTGCTCTTGTACCACCCAGTCCGACAGCGGACGAAGATCGTTCATCAGGCTGCGCCAGCCGCCCGTGCCTTCGACGACAACGTGGTCCATTTGGTCGGCCAGCCTTTGCAGGCCGCTTGACAGCAGCGAGTAGTTAATCGGCCCGTGATGGCTGATGCTGCTCTCTTCTTCGCTGAGCGCGATAGGATTGATCGCTTCATAGGGCAGTTTAATCGTGGAGACGCTTTGCAGTACCAGCGCATCTTTATTGCGCAGCCCGTCTGGCGTCTCTTTACTGCCCTTCGCGACCGGCTTGTAGCCAACGACGCTTTTCCCGCTGGCCGACAACGCCTGCAGTAAGGCTCGCGACACCACCGTCTTCCCTACGGCAGTATCCGTACCCGTTATAAAGAAACGCTTAAGCATGGCTGTCTCCCGAGGTAATGCTAGCCAGATAAATAAAGAGAAAAACTAACGCGGGAAAGTCTAAAAGAATGGCGCTGTAGCCAGATTGAGATAGCGCAATTTTTGTTGAATCAGGGCCGAAGATTAGCCCTGCAGCAGACGAATTAATAAAGAGCCGTTATACATTGCATCTTTTACCAGCGCCGCGCCGGCCATGGTGCCTCGATTATCAAACTGCGTCCCTTCGACCACCGTATGACTGCTATAGGCGGGTAATGCCTGCTGGCGAATACAGTCCGTAATCGCTGGGTGAAGGATGGCGGCGGCGCGGTTAAGCGGCGAACCAATAAGAATTTTTTGCGGATTAAACAGGTTAACCATGATGGCCAGAATACGCCCCACGTTTTGCCCGACGCCGATAATGATATCTTTTGCCAGCAGATCTCCGCTTAACGCGGCGTCGCACAGGGATTCCACGCTCAGCGGCTGGCCGTGTAACATTGAGCCCATTGACTGGCTCATACGCTGCTGCGCCAGCTCCAGCACGCTTTCGACGCTGGCAATGGTTTCAAGGCAGCCGTGGTTGCCGCAGTAGCAGCGTTTTCCGTAAGGATCGACCTGCGTGTGGCCAATTTCCACCAGGCTGCTGCTGCCCGCGTGAAGCAAACGCCCATCGGTGATAACGCCTGCGCCAACGTTGTGATCAATCACCACCTGAATCACATCTCTTGCGCCCTGAGAAGCACCAAATAGCCCTTCTGCCATGGTCCAGGCGCTGATATCGTGCTGGATAAAGACCGGGACGCCGGTGTGATTGCCCAGCGCTTCGCCCAGCGGCATATCGCAGACATCGTAGAACGGCATGCGATGAATAACGCCATGAACGGTATCAATGATGCCCGGTAGCGTAATGGCGATGGCGGTCAGGCGTTCAAGCTTTTGCTGATGGCGAATAAAGAACTGATCGACCTGAAAGATGATGCGTTCCAGTAAAGGCTGCGGGTCGTCCGTCGGCAAGTCTACCGTGTCTTCCACCACCAGTTTGCTGCTAAGGTCGCGAAGCCCCAGTGAAATTTCACTGCGGCTCAGGCGAATGGAGAGGTAATGCCAGGCTTCTGTTTCAAGCATTAAGCCCACCGCGGGGCGACCACGGCTGCCGGGGTCCTGAATCTCCGTTTCCTGTACCAGATGCGCCTCAAGCATTTCCCGCACAATCTTGGTGATACTGGCCGGAGCCAGCTGCGCCAGGCGGGAAAGATCGATTCGCGACACCGGACCGTGGGTATCAATCAAACGATAAACAACGCCGGCATTGGTTTGTTTAATCTGATCGATATGGCCCGGTTGACTATCAGCAACCACGTGGTACTCCCTTTATTTTCGCGCTTCGAAATAAACTTTTAGGCTATGGTGAAACACTTCAAGTGGGGTCGTCAAATATTTACGTAGGGTTGTGATTTACCGCACATATTCCCGCCACATTTGGCCTATTTTAACGCCCATGAGGCCTCGGTCAGCAGCGCCGAGATTCGCTTCGCTGCTTCCGATAATTCCCGATGCTTTGGCCAGACGAGCCACAGCTCAGACTGTGCCTCTGCCTCGTCAATGGGAAGCCAAACCACATCACTCAAGCGAATGCGCTGGAACGAAGCTGGCAAGATGGAAACCCCCAGCCCGGCAGACACCAACCCAATGATCGTCATCGCCTCACCAACTTCCTGGGTGATGTACGGCACGATGTTATAGCGGCGGAGTAGCCCAATAATGTCGTCGTAAAGCCCGGTGCCTACGTGCGGGTCAAAGAAAACAAACGGCTCCTGAGCAAGCTGTGTCAGCGATATCGAACGGCTGCCTGCCAGCGGATGATCGCGATGCACCATCGCCAGCAGCGGTTCACGCAGGATGAGCGTCCAGTTCAGGGTATCCGGCAGACGCGTATTGCGCATCAATCCCAGCTCAAGCTCGCCCTCATTCAGGGGAGCAATTTGTTCCCGGGTGTTCACTTCCCGCATCTGAAGATGCACGTCAGGGTAGCGCTTGCGAAAGCGAGACAGGCTGTCAGAAACGGCCTTAATAAACGGTGCAGAGGAGGTAAAGCCAATGCGCAGTTCGCCGGTTTCGCCCTGATGCAGCCGGGCAGCACGCGCGGCTGCGGCATCCACCTGGCCGAGAATTTGCCTGGCGTCGGCGAGAAACTGCTGACCCGCCGCGGTCAGGTTAACGCTGCGGTTGGTGCGCGCCAGCAGGCGAGCGCCGATTTGCTCTTCAAGGATCTGAATTTGCTGGCTAAGAGGCGGCTGGGAGATCCGCAGCCGTGCCGCCGCCCGGCCAAAATGCAGCTCTTCGGCAACGGCGATGAAATAGCGCAGATGGCGCAGCTCGATATTCATATGTTTAAAGTATCATTTGAGATTATTAATATATTAGACATAACATTTACACTTTTCTACTCTGTAAAGAATAAGTTAACACCTGCGTAAGGATCTCCCTTGAGTCGTACTACTACCGTCAGCACAGCCCCGACAGAGGACGTTGACGAAAGCCGGTCTGCCCCTTCAGTCAGCTATATTAAACGCGGTACCCCTCAGTTTATGCGCGTCACGCTGGCGCTGTTTTCCGCCGGGCTGGCTACCTTTGCCCTGCTCTATTGCGTCCAGCCTATTTTACCGGTGCTCTCTCATGAATTTGGCGTCAGCCCGGCAAGCAGCAGTATTTCGCTTTCGGTTTCTACCGCCATGCTGGCTATCGGGCTGTTGTTTACCGGCCCGCTATCGGACGCCATTGGCCGTAAACAGGTCATGGTTACGGCTCTGCTGCTGGCTTCCTGCTGTACTTTGTTGTCAACGCTGATGACCAGCTGGCACGGCATTCTGATCATGCGAGCGCTCATCGGCCTTTCCCTTAGCGGCGTTGCTGCCGTGGGCATGACCTACCTCAGCGAGGAGATGCACCCGAGCGTGGTGGCGTTTTCGATGGGCCTGTACATCAGCGGGAACTCAATCGGCGGAATGAGCGGTCGCCTGATCGCCGGGGTACTCACCGATTTCTTTACCTGGCGCGTGGCCGTCGCGGCTATCGGCTGTTTTGCCCTTGCCTCAGCGCTGATGTTCTGGAAGATTCTGCCGCAGTCGCAGCATTTTCGCGCCTCCAGCCTTCGCCCTAAAACGCTGTTTATTAACTTCCGCCTGCACTGGCGGGACCAGGGGTTACCGCTGCTGTTTGCGGAAGGCTTCCTGCTGATGGGGGCGTTTGTCACCCTCTTTAACTACATTGGCTACCGCATGATGGAAGCCCCATGGTTTCTGAGCCAGGCGGTGGTGGGCCTGCTGTCCGTCGCCTATCTGACCGGGACATGGAGCTCACCTAAAGCAGGCGCCATGACCGCGAAATATGGCCGCGGCCCCGTGCTGATTGGCTTCACGGCCATTATGTTCCTTGGTTTGACGCTGACCGTTTTCTCCTCGCTTATCGTTATTTTTGCCGGGATGCTGCTGTTCTCCGCCGGTTTCTTTGCCGCCCATTCGGTTGCCAGCAGCTGGATTGGGCCACGCGCACGTCGGGCCAAAGGCCAGGCTTCGTCGCTGTATTTGTTCAGCTATTACCTTGGCTCCAGCCTGGCGGGTACCCTTGGCGGCGTGTTCTGGCACCAGTTTGGCTGGAACGGCGTGGCGGCGTTTATCGGCTCGCTGCTGCTGGTCGCCCTGCTGGTTGCCACCCGTTTGCACCATAAGGCGCACTAACCTGCTGCCGCTCTCGTGTTCAGGTAAGCTTAATGCTATTTTCTTTGGCGTTAACAACCTGTTCACGAGGCCATATGGAAAAGCAAAACTATAATCACCTGACCCGAACCTTCCAGCGTCTGTCCCGGTTTGATCATCTGTCAGCCATTGCCGGCTGGGACATGTCCACCATGATGCCCGCTAACGGTAGCCAGGCGCGCGGCGAGGCTCTCGCTGAACTCAGCGTGCTTAAGCACCAGATCCTGACCGACAAGAAAATTGCCACCCTGCTCCAGGCCGCAGCTCAGGAAGATCTGAACGATGTGGAGCGTGCCAACCTGCGTGAAATGACTCGCCACTACCAGGAAGCAGTGCTGCTCCCGGATGCGTTAGTAGAAGAGAAATCGCTGGTAGGTACGCGCTGTGAGCACGGCTGGCGTACCCAGCGCCCGGCGAACGACTGGCAGGGTTTCTCCGCGAACCTGAAGGAAGTTGTGCGCGTCAGCCGCGAAGAGGCACGTCTGCGCGCAGAGGCAAAAGGCATTTCCCGCTATGATGCGCTGCTGGACATCTATGAACCCGGCATGACCAGCGCCAAGCTCGACGTATTGTTTGGCGATCTGCGCGGCTGGCTGCCGGATCTGCTCCAGAAGGTGGTTGGTAAGCAGTCCAAAGAAAAAATGCTGACGCCACAGGGCCCTTTCGCCACCGAAACCCAGCGTCAGCTCGGGCTGGATACCATGGCGCTGCTCGGCTTTGACTTTAACGGCGGCCGCCTTGACGTCAGCGCGCATCCCTTCTGCGGCGGCGTGCCTGAAGATGTGCGAATCACGACTCGCTATAACGAAGAAGAGATGTTCAGCTCGCTGTTTGGCGTGATTCATGAAACCGGCCACGCCCGCTATGAGCAAAACCTGCCCCGGGAATGGCTCGGCCAGCCCGTTGCGCTGGCGCGTTCTACCGCCATTCATGAATCCCAAAGCCTGTTCTTTGAAATGCAGCTTGGGCGTAGCGCGCCGTTCCTGAAACTGCTGTTACCCAAAGTGATTGAGCGTTTTGGTCCGCAGCCGGCGTTCGAGCTGAACAATTTTATCAACGTCAACCAGCAGGTGGAACGCGGCTATATTCGCGTCGATGCCGATGAAGTGAGCTACCCGGCGCACGTTGTGCTGCGGTATGAAATTGAACGGGCGCTGATCGACGGTGATATAGAGGTGGATGACATTCCGGCGCTGTGGAATGAGAAGATGCAGTCCTGGCTGGGCCTGTCCACCGAAGGCAATTACCGCAATGGCTGTATGCAGGATATTCACTGGACCGATGGGGCTTTCGGCTACTTCCCGTCCTACACGCTGGGCGCGATGTACGCGGCGCAACTCTTTAGCGCGGCATCACGCGCGCTGCCGGACCTGGAGCAGGCGATCGCCAGCGGGAATTTCACCGCCTTATTTGACTGGTTGAAGCAAAATATCTGGCAGCACGGCAGCCGTTTCACCACCTCACAGCTGATAACCAACGCAACCGGAGAAGATCTTAACCCGTTGTATTTCCGCAAACATTTAGAATCACGTTACCTGTAATCCCCTCACGCCGGGTCGTCTGTACCCGGCGTTGTACATTACGTTACATGCCGATACCAATCACTCACTGAACACTTTGATTCCCCAGCCTATAGTTCATTTCAACGGCCCCGCAGTGGGGTTGACACACAAACAAATTCGAGGATGTCGAAATGAAAAAAGTATTAGCTCTGGTTGTTGCCGCTGCTATGGGTCTGTCTTCTGCCGCTTTCGCTGCTGACACCACCGCTACCGCTCCAGCTGCTGCTCCAGCAACCACCGCTGCTGCTCCTGCTGCTAAAGCGCCAGCTGCAAAAGTAACGCATCACAAGAAACACAAAAAAGCTGCCGCTCAGAAAGCTCAGGCTGCTAAAAAGAAACACAAAAAAGCCGCTAAACCAGCGACCGAGCAGAAAGCTCAGGCTGCTAAAAAGCACCACAAAAAAGCAACCAAACCAGCTGCTCAGAAAGCCCAGGCTGCTAAAAAACACCACAAAAAAGCAGTAAAACCAGCTGCACAGAAAGCTCAGGCTGCTAAAAAACACCACAAAAAAGCAGTAAAACCAGCTGCACAGAAAGCTCAGGCTGCTAAAAAACACGTGAAAAAACATCACAAAGCCGCTGCTAAACCAGCTGCACAGCCAGCAGCATAAGTTAAACGGGGCGACCCGTTAGCTTGAAGCGTTTACATAAACACCCGGCTTGCCGGGTGTTTTATTAGGAATAAGGCACAGCCTTTAGCACGTACTTATTTCTGGAGTGCGGATAATGTTGCGACGCTACAGTTTCGAGTTAATCCTCGCCCTGCTGATCATCTGCGGTATTATTACGCTGAGCTTCTGGCTCTGATAGCGTAGTCTGCTGTTTTCACTCCCACTTTCGGTCCGTTCCGACTATAGTTACTGCATCTATAAAAACCATAATTATTAGCCCCTTCAGAGAGAGCTATGCGCAAAAGTGTTGTGTTGTTTTTAGGAGCATTGATCCTTTTACCTCAACTCGTTCACGCGGACGAAGACGACAGCCCGGCGAACGTTAAAACACTGTTCTTCGGCAAAGATGACCGTATTCGCGTGACCAACCCTGAGGACGCCCCCTGGGATGCCATTGGCCAGTTGGAAACCGCCAGCGGCAACTTATGTACCGCCACCCTGATTTCACCGCATCTGGCCTTAACTGCCGGGCATTGCCTGCTGCAGCCGCCGCGTGGTAAGGCAGACAAAGCCATCGCCCTGCGCTTTATTTCCCACAAAGGGCAATGGCGCTATGAGATCCATGATATCGAAGGCCGCGTGGACAGATCCCTGGGTCGCCGCCTTAAGCCGGACGGTGACGGATGGCTGGTTCCGTCTAACGCAGCGCCTTACGATTTTGGCCTGATTATTATCCGTAATCCGCCTTCGGGCATCACGCCACTGCCGCTGTTTACCGGCGACAAAGACGCGCTCACCGAAGCATTAAAGGCGCAGGATCGTAAAGTGACGCAGTCCGGCTATCCGCTGGATCATCTCGACGATCTGTATACCCACAGCAACTGCCTGGTGACGGGCTGGGCGCAGGCGTCCGTGCTGTCGCACCAGTGCGATACGCTCCCCGGCGATAGCGGTTCACCGCTGTTGCTGAAAACCGATCAGGGCTGGCAGCTGATTGCGGTGCAAAGTTCTGCCCCGGCAGCCAAAGACAGATACAGAGCTGACAACCGCGCCATTTCAGTCACCGGCTTCCGCGACAGACTGGAAGCGCTGGCACAATAAGCGCTCAACCCGATACCGTCGGGCACCGTAGCAATAACGGTTGCCCGGCAGTTAAACATTTTTTGACATCATCTTGCGGTGCGTATGTATTGACATAATGATGCCAAACCCGGCCATTAGCACGATCAGCGCCGAGCCTCCGTAGCTTATTAACGGCAGCGGAACACCGACTACCGGCAAGATTCCGCTCACCATACCGATGTTCACAAACACATAAACAAACAAAATCAGTATCAGACTGCCGACAACCATGCGGCCAAAAAGCGTCTGAGCCTGAGCGGCGATGATCAACCCGCGCATAATCACCAGCAGATACAGCGCCAGCAGCACTAAAATGCCGATAAAGCCCAGTTCTTCCGCCAGAACGGCAAACACAAAGTCGGTGTGCCGCTCCGGTAAAAACTCCAGCTGCGACTGTGTGCCGTGCAGCCAGCCTTTCCCTACCATACCGCCGGAACCAATAGCAATTTTTGACTGAATAATGTGATAGCCCGCCCCACGCGGATCGCGGGTCGGATCCAACAGCATCATGATGCGTTCACGCTGATAGTCATGCATAAGAAAGAACCACAGCACCGGAATGAACACCGCAATCAGCGCTGCAGCGGCGGCGATAATCCGCCAGCTAATGCCGGACAGGAACAACACGAAAAGACCGGATGTGGCCACCAGAACGGCGGTCCCGAGGTCGGGCTGCATCGCAATAAGCAAGGTGGGAACAAAGATCAGCGCCAGGGCGATGGCGGTATGTTTCAGCGATGGAGGACAGGGATTGTGATTGATAAACCGCGCCACCATCAGCGGGACGGCAATCTTTGCGATTTCAGAAGGCTGGAAGCGGATAACGCCGAGATCCAACCAGCGCTGAGCCCCTTTACTGATTTGCCCGATGCTATCCACCAGCAGCAGTAAAATAACGCACAGGGCAAAGAGCCAGGGGGCGGATCTTTCATAAAAGCGAGGAGGGATTTGCGCCATGACGATCATCACGATAAGCCCCATAGCTATCTGCCCGGCTTTGCGCTCCATCATGCCAGGATCCTGGCCGCTGGCGCTCCACATCACAAACGCGCTGTAGGCAAGCAGCAGCATAATCAACAGCAGCAGCGAAGCATCAAGATGAATCTTTAGCCAAAACATTCTTTTCTGGTGAATATTTTCCATGTAATACCTCTGCCACCATAAGGTAATTCAGGCATGGTTCCTGATATATTTTCCGGGACAAACTAACGGATTGCCCTCAGCGTTATTGCCATATCCAGGTCATGACCCGATAGTTTACCCGGTAATATTCGACTATTAATTTGAGCTGCTGGTGATAGCGTAGCTGTAGGTGGCCGGAATTATTTTTTTATCCACGGAGGATATTAACCCTACGGCCATTGCTTCACTGGGAGAATAGTTTGTAAGGTTATACTCGCTATGCAATATCTCGGCTATTTTGGCATCATCAAGTTTTGTACATGCCCGATACGTTTTTTTAAACATCTCATTGAAACGACGTGTTTCTTTTTCAAGATAAGCCACATCTGCTGGCCTGACATCTCCCTGATGTGAGATAGAGGCCGGGTGCAGGAACAGGCTACCTTCAGGCAATGAACGCCTGTCGTCTGCGGCGCAAAACATAATCGTTGCTGAAGAGCCGACGGTGGACATAGCCACGGTTGTTACGGGGATAGCAGAGCTTCTGATGGCAGCGGCAGCCATCAAGCCCGCATCCATATCACCGCCATAGCTATTGATGTAGAGATAAATTCTTTCTACATCATTATTTTTATTAACTTCATCAAAAACGCTGACCAGCCTCGATACGGCGGAAGGTTGCATTTCCCCGGTATAATAAATTTTGGCTATTTTATTTTTATCTTCCACTGGCTGCGCTGCAGCAAATGAAGAATACGAAATTAACACTGTAATGATCAGGTGTATTGCGGCTTTCACATGTCTCTCCTTGATAAACTCAACTTAACATTCCATTTCTTCATAGCTTATAACATGGGATTGCAAAAGCAAGGTGATTTATAACCAGTAATTAAACAAAGAGTTAATATTAAAAAGAAAAAACCCAACAACATAAAAAATAAAATAACCCTCTGTAATAGCAGGTAATATTAACCCATAATTTAATAGCCCACTACGCCGGGCGTAGCGCCAAAATGACCTCCAGCGGCTTAGGCGGGCTGAAATAATAGCCCTGCAGCCGGTCGCAGCCTGCCTGGCCAAGCAGCTTGAGCTGCTCTTCGTTTTCTACGCCCTCTGCCGTCACTGCCATCCCCAGCGCGGTGGCAATACGTACCGTTCCATTAACCAGAGCCAGCGCTTGTTCATCGCTGTCCACCAGTCCGGACAGGGACTTGTCTATTTTGATGGTGTCAAAGTTAAAACGGCGCAAATAGCCGATGCTCGAATAGCCGTTGCCGAAATCGTCCAGCGCCACCGCCGTGCCCTGAGACTTAAGATTGCGAATTGCCGCCAGGGCGCGCTCCGGGTTTTCCAGCACATAGCTTTCCGTCACTTCCAGTTCAAGCCTTTGCGCCGGGAACGCCGTTTCCTTTAGCACCCGGGCAACCTTGTCTTCAAATTCCGGGTCCCGGAACTGCGCCGGAGAAATGTTTACCGACAGCCGCAGATCCTCATGGGGAGCTAAATCACAGCACGCCTGGCGGAGCACAAACAATCCGAGCGAATAGATAAGACCGCTCGTTTCAGCCACCGGAATAAACTCATCTGGCAACAGTTCTCCGCCAGGGCGACGCGGCCAGCGTACCAGCGCTTCCACACCGACCATCGCCTGGCTACGTGCATCCATAATCGGCTGGTACCACACCTCAAATTCATTCCGTACAAGGCCCGCGCGAATGTCATTTTCGATGGTTAAACGGCGCTCGCGAACGTTATTCAACGCGGCATCATAATAAGTCGTGCGACCTTTTCCGGTAATTTTAGAGTGATACATAGCGATATCGGCCCGGCGGAACAGCTCCGAGCTGCTGCAATCCACCAGCGAGCCCGAAGCTATTCCGATACTGGCGCTAATATGAAGGGTACTTTCTCCCACGGGGACAGGCTGGCTAAGAAAATCCAGGACTGAACCCGCGAAGGCGGCTGAGTGTTCCCCGGCTCTCTCCCCGCCGATCATCATGGCGAATTCATCCCCTCCCATGCGCACCAGCATGCCGTTTGGTGGCACGCGATCGCGAAGAGCATGAGCAATGGTCACGATTAACTGGTCGCCTTTATCGTGCCCGTAAATATCATTCACGTCCTTAAAACCATCGAGATCGATAAATACCACGCTTTTTTCGTCGTTATCTCCCCGTTTGCTGATGGTTTCCAGCCGCTCGATGAGCGCTCGTCGGTTAGGTAAATGGCTGAGCCAGTCGGTTAACGCGATATTTCTCGCCTGCTTTTCACCTCGAGCCAGCTTGTACAGTCCCAGACTGCTGATGACGATAAAGACCAGGATTAGCACCGCCGCAAGCATCGTAATGCGCATAATATCTGCCGAAGCGGCGCGGGCCGCCTCTGCTCCAGGCAACCGCGGCTGCCAGCTAAGATATCCCAGCGTTTCACCGGAGGCGCTGTTCAGCGGCACACTTGAAGAATCAGATGGCGTGGGCGTCAGGCGTAGGTTTTCAATCTGAAACGTGTTTCCCAGCTCTTTTAGCATCGAGTTATTAATCTGACGGCCAATCACCAGGTAACGGCGCGTGGCGTCGTGAACCTGAAGCCGCCCCAACATGGGCCGAATCAGCCCAATGCCGATAAACGAAACGCCGCTCTCGGTTTGCGTGATCCCGGCAAAAATTTTTTTGTCGTCTTTAAGCATTTGCGCGTTCTGGTACACGAGGGACGCAAACCCCTTCCCAAGTTGAGAAATGTTTTGCCCCGTTACGCGTTGCCCACGAAACGAGCCCCAAAGCACATTGAACCCTTCATCCAGCACGTACACGCCATCATAGAGGTTATTGATTTTGTAACCCGCGCCCCAGGTGTTATACAGCCAGTTAACGTCCAGCTCAGGGCGATAAACTTGATTTACGGCATCGTCCCAGACCGCATTATCAATCACCAGCGCCCACACGCGGTTGACCGAAGTCTGTATGGCCCCCTGTACCGACAGGGCGCTCCGGTGTTCATCTATCTCATTGGTTTTACTGCTAATAAGGTGAAGTGAAAGGTAGAGGAGCGCGATAATAGACACGATCAGCCCGATGCCTGCCATAAACACCATGGCAAACAGGGCTCCAGCAACGGGCGTGCTTTTCCAGCTAAGAGGATTACGCAATTTCAGCTCTCTTCTAAGTGAAATAACGTGAAGGTTTTTAGGCTTTTGATTTAGAGAAGTGCTTTTACCGTAAAATAAGCGTAATACACCCTGAGGAAAGCGCTGCCCGAATAATTAACGGGCAGCGTGATGGATCAGGCAATTTTGATAATAACCATCCCGACCAGCAACAAACTCAGGCCAACCCAACCTTTGCGGTTAAGGCGCTGGCCGAAGAGGATCCAGCCCGCGGCCACGGTGGCGGCGATACCAAACCCGCCCCAGAGCGCATAGGCGACGGATAACTCAATGCCTTTAACGGCCTGAGCCAGGGCACTGAACGCGGCCAGCACGGCCAGCAGAGACAGCACGCCGTAAATCGGGCGTTTGAAACCATCAGATTGTTTTAAAAAGATATTGGCGACGATTTCCAGAATAATGGCTAACGTTAGCCACAGGGCGTGTACCCACTCAAACGACTGCATGATGCTCCCCTTTCTCTGATTTCACCGGGCGTGATTTTTTCTCTCGCGTACCCGACTTAATCAGCGCAATACCAATAACCAGCGTAGTTAAGCCAAGTATTTTTAGCGGTGAAATGGACTCATCAAACAGCATGACGCTGAAGACGGTAATAAACAGAATACCGATGCCTTCCCACATGGCATATGCCACGCCAAGGGCGATTTTTTTAACCGAAAACGCCAGAAAAATATAGGAGATCGCGATCATGACCAGCATGAAAATATACCCCATATTACTTTCGTTTACGCTTGACCATTTCATTGACAAGGTGCCGGTAATTTCGGCAACGATGGCTAAGCCCAATAAAATCCAATAAATCATGATTTCTCTCCTGACAGAGAAAATAAAGATGCAAAAACCGACAAGCCACGTCACACGACGAGCAAGAGAAAATTTGAAAACCAGAAAAAAAATGTCAGAAGAAAGGGACTATAGCGCGTTGCGCCAGTGCTGCTCACCAGAGAGTGAAGATGTAGATGTGATAAAAACAGAATGCTGATTGAATGAAGTGCTGAACGTATTGTCCATAATATTTCCAACTTACCCGCGGTGTTGCTTCTCATCAGTTGCGGATAGAAAATTGTCCTCAGTAGTTAAACACGCCGATTTTATACCATAAATCGGTATGTTAGCGCCTGACCTTTACACTCCTTTACGCAAGGCGGCAGTAAAAACACGATGTAATAAACTGTTTTTAACGTTTAAAATAACGTAATAAAGGGAAGACTATTTTAACGGTGGTGTATTATTTCCCCCGCCCGCACACTGGAGAACCAGCCACAATGGCAAAACCAATCATTACACTCAAAGCACTGAAAGCCGTGATTATGCTGGGAATGCTGGTCATTATTCTGGTGGGTATTAAAGCGGCCGCCGACATCATCGTGCCATTTATTCTGGCGCTATTTATTGCCGTTATTCTAAACCCGCTAATTCGTCGTCTTGAACGGCTTCGGGTGCCGCGCGTGCTGGCCATCAGCCTGGTGATTGTCGTCATTATCCTGAGCATGGTGCTGCTGCTGGCCTATCTCGGCACTTCGCTAAACGAACTTGCGCGGACCCTGCCGCAGTACCGCTCTTCATTGGTGGTGCCGTTAAAAACCCTTGAACCCTGGCTGCAGCGCGCGGGAATTTCTGTTTCTGTCGATGAGTTAATGAAGTATGTCGATCCTAATGCCCTGATGACGCTGGTTACCGGTCTGCTGACGCAGCTTTCCAACGCGATGACGTCTATCTTTTTACTGCTGCTGACCGTGGTGTTTATGCTGATTGAGGTCCCACAACTGCCGCGCAAGCTGCAGCAGCTGATGGCTCGCCCGGAAGAAGGTATGGGCGCCATTCAGCGTGCGCTGGACAGCGTCAGCCATTATTTGGTGCTAAAAACGGCCATCAGCATCGTCACCGGCCTTGTCGTATGGGGCATGCTTGCCGCCCTTGACGTCCGCTTTGCCTTTATCTGGGGGCTGCTGGCCTTCGCGCTCAACTATATTCCAAACATCGGCTCCGTGCTGGCGGCCATCCCACCGGTGGTGCAGGTTCTGGTATTTAACGGATTGTACGAGGCCCTGATTGTCGTCGCGGGTTATCTTCTGATTAATCTGGTGTTTGGCAATATCCTGGAGCCGCGCATGATGGGCCGAGGGCTTGGGCTCTCTACGCTGGTGGTATTCCTGTCACTCATCTTCTGGGGCTGGCTGCTCGGCCCGGTCGGTATGCTGCTGTCCGTGCCGCTGACGATTGCGGTGAAGATTGCGCTGGAACAAACGGAAGGCGGGAAAAGCATTGCGGTGCTGCTGAGTGATATGAGCAAGTCCTGAAGATTTTGCCCCTATCCCCAAAAGGGGTGAGAGGTAAGATCACATGCAATATGTTTTATCCCCTCTCCCTTTGGGAGAGGGTTAGGGTGAGGGAAAAAATCACTCCGGATCTAACTCAAAACGCTCCGCAATATACCCCAGCGCCTGCGACACACCATCCGCGCTAATGGTATGCACCACGCCGGGTTCAAACAGCGTTTCAACTTCCGCGCCGGCTTCAATTAATGCCGCCGCAGTCGCTTCACTTTCAGCCCACGGAATCACCTGATCCGCCATACCATGAATCAACAGCGCCGACGCATCTGCCGCCACATGATACGGTTTGGGTGAAGCAAGACGCCCGGAAAACGCCACCACGCCCGCCAGTGGAAAACGGGAGGTGGCCAGAACATCCAGGGCCATGATAGATCCCTGAGAGAAGCCCAGCAGAATGACCTGATCTTTACCCGGCGTCACGTCATGCTGCTTAAAAATAGCTTCCAGCTTCGCATCAAACGCGGCCCGGGCCTCTACAACGCGCTGCGGGCGGTTTTGTGCTGTCACGCCTTCCAGACTGAACCACTGCCAGGCATCGCCGCCGCCGTCAAAAGGCTCGCTGCCGTTCGGTGAGGCAAATAGCACTTCCGGCATGACCTGCTGGACAAAAAGCCCCAGCCCTTCGAGATCCGCCCCGGAACTCCCTACCCCATGTAACATCACGATCAGTTTTTTCATTTCCCTGCCCTGTGCTCAAACCTGAATGAATATCCTCGCAGGCGGCTACCTTATCGCGTTCGCCCCCTCTACAACAAGTAAACCACCGCTAAATACGCGGCAATGTCGCGCTTGTTTTTGAGCAAGTGCTCAAGTATATTTCGCGCTTGAGCAACCGCTCAAATTTGGATTATTTTAGAGGCATTCAACATGCGCTTCACTAACCGCTGGCTGATTCTGGCGATCCTGACCAGCACCCTTTTCCTGATCATTATAGATATGACGGTGCTTTACACGGCACTGCCCAGGCTCACCCAGGCCTTAAACGCTACGGCGTCTGAAAAACTGTGGATCATTAACGCCTATCCGCTGGTGGCGGCGGGCCTGCTACCCGGCGCGGGCATGCTGAGTGACCGCCTGGGCCACAAGCTGCTATTTATGTCCGGGTTACCTGTTTTCGGCCTCGCTTCGCTCTGCGCGGCCTACTCGCCCACGGCTGAACTGCTGATCGCTTCACGCGTGTTTCTGGCTATTGGTGCCACAATGATGATGCCGGCCACGCTTGCCATCGTGCGTCAGGTCTTTACCAACGAGCGCGAACGGGCGCTGGCCATCGGCATTTGGTCTGCCGTGGCTTCTGCCGCCGCGGCGCTTGGCCCGGTTATTGGCGGCGTGCTGCTGGAGTACTTCTGGTGGGGATCGGTCTTCCTGATTAACGTACCGGTCGTCTTGCTGGTTATCGTTTTTGCCTGGTTCTTGATCCCACGGGATGCGGGGAACGCCAGCCGTCCCTGTGATTTCACCGCTTCGCTGCTGATTATGCTTGGCCTTGTAGGCGTGATTTACGCGCTCAAGGAACTCAGCAAGATGGATGCCTCGTGGCTAACCGTGACCGGCTCTTTGCTGGCTGGCGTCGTCTTTTTAACGCTGTTTGTTCGTCGCCAACAGCGTTCGGCCCAGCCGATGATCGATTTCTCGCTGTTCCGCAACCGTATGTTCGCCAGCGGCATTAGCGTCGCCATCATTACTATGATTGCGCTAACCGGCATTGAGCTGGTATTGACCCAGCGCCTGCAGCTTGTCCTGGGCCTGACGCCGCTGTTGGCCGGGCTGTCGATTCTGCCTATCCCGATTGGCTCGGCCCTGGCTTCACCGCTGGCCGGCGTCGTGCTGCCACGCTGGGGCGGCGCCAAACTTATGGTCTTCGGCCTGCTGGTGACAGCGATGGGCATGACGAGTATGGCTTTGCTGGCCGATTACAGCCTGACGCCACAGCTCGCCGCGCTGTTTGTCATCGGGCTTGGGCTCGGCGTGGCGTTTACCGCCGCATCAACATCCATCATGCTCAATGCCCCGGAAGAAAAAGCCGGCATGGTCGCCGCGATTGAGGATGTCTCATGGGAAATGGGCGGCGTACTTGGCGTGACGTTGCTGGGCGGCCTGATGACCGCGGTCTACAGCGCAAGCCTGGTGTTGCCTGAGGGCCTGGTGGCAGGAAACAGCGCGTACGACAGTCTGGATGAGGCTCTGCACCTTGCAGGCTCGATGAGCACGGCAAGCGCCGCCCTGCTGAAAGAGCTGGCGCGAAACGCCTTCAGCCACGCCTATCTGACGGTGATTATCTGCGCCGCCGTGCTGGTCGCCGTCAGCACCGCGATCTTGAAATATGTGCTGCGCCAGCCGGAAAAGCTGTCCAGCCAACGAGTTAAAAACTGATAAGATGCCACACCAGCGATTCAGATAACCGTGGAAACGTCATGAAAGAAGCACCGGACACGCTAAGAAGCAAAATCCTGAGCGGGGCCATTGAGCTGTTCATTGAGAAAGGTATTGAGAAAGTGACCACCCGCGAACTTACCGAGCGGGTGGGTATTTCACGGAGCCACATTTACCACTACTTCAGCGACTGGCAAACACTTTGCATTGAAGCGATGACCGCGTTTTTGATGGCCGATCTGCACAAGTTTACCGCTGAAACCGACACGTTTTCCCCGGAAGATAAGCTACAACGCTTGATCCACACGTATCTCCCTCACGCGCCGGACGCTGTCTGGCAGCTTTACGGCGCGCTGTGGCACCAGGCAGCGCACAGCAGCGTATGGGCCGAGCTTGCGCTGGTGATGACGCAAAAATGGGAAAAAGTGCTGGCCGATATCGTCGATGACGGCATTGCGGCCGGCGTGTTTAAGGCGGTGGATGCCGCCAGAGCTACGCGCCAGTTTAGCGCCCTGCTAAACGGTTATGCCGACAAACTGCTGGTCGCCTCAGCCCCTGCCGACAGGCAGCTGGCGCTGGACGACATCGACAGTTTTATTCGCCTGGTCCTGCGGGCGGATTAAATTGCTATCCGGCGGCTGATCTCTACCACGCTGTCGCTCGGCAGGCGGTAATAATGCGTCACGTGCGTGGCGTTTCTCACCATGAACGCGAAGCACTTACGCTGCCAGGCTGGCATCCCCTGCCCGTCCTCACGGGCCACGATGGTTTCATGGCCCAGATAGTAGGTCACATCCTCCACGCGGAAGGCACACGCCATCTCTCCCAGTCTCGCCATAAGTTCAGGAATATGCGGTCTTTCCATAAAGCCGTACTGGGCGATACCGCGCCAGTAATTCGGTGCCTGCTCCACGATCACCAACCTCTCTCCAGCCGGTACGCGCGGGACGTTCATGATAGAAATGGTCAGCGAAAGTACCTGCTCCTGCAGCGCGTGGTTGCGCGCCACATGCCACCGCATCACCGGCGGAATACCGTTGCGCGTTTTGGTCAGGAACACCGCTGAACCCTGCACGCGCGGTACGCCACGCTCTTTCAGCGCGGCGAAGAAGGTGTTCACATCGATCACCTTTTCGTTCACCGCCCTGGACGCCGCCGCCGCGCCACGGTGCCAGACCAGCATCGTCGTGCAGACAATCGCCGCCAGCAGCAGTGGAATATAACCGCCCTCCAGTACCTTGATCAGATTAGCGATCAGGAAGCAGGTATCGACGATCAAAAAGCCCCCCGCCACCAGCGCGCTGGTCAGCCGCCGCCACTGCCAGATGTGACGCATCGCCACGTACAGTAGCCCGGAGGTCATCAGCATGGTGAGAGATACCGCAATCCCGTAAGCCGCCGCCAGGTTCTCGGACGACCTGAAGAACACCGTCAGGAACAGCGTGACGCCCATCAGCAGCCAGTTGATCACGCCGATATAAATTTGCCCGTAGCTTTCCGCCGCCGTCTGGCGAATGCGCAGGCGCGGCAGCCAGCCCAGCTGTATTGCCTGCCGGGTCATCGAAAATGCCCCGGTGATAATTGCCTGGCTGGCAATAATGGTGGCCAGCGTGGCAAGGATCACCAGTGGGATCAGCAGTGCCGGCGGGCAAAGGCGGAAAAAGATATTCTGGGTGATATCGGCCCCGGAAAGGATCAGCGCCGACTGCCCCGCGTAGTTCAGCAGCAGGCTTGGGAATACCACGCCGTACCACGCCATCCAGATAGGTTTTTTCCCGAAATGTCCCATGTCGGCATACAGCGCTTCCGCCCCGGTGACGCACAGAAACACGCCGCCCAGCACCATAAAACTGACAAAACCGTTAGAGACGAGAAACTGCAGGCCATACCAGGGATTGATAGCCAGCAGCACGGCCGGATGCTGCGCGATACCCCAAATCCCAAGCCCGGCGATAGAAATAAACCACAGCGCCATAATCGGCCCGAAGACTTTACCTATCTTAGCCGTGCCGAAAGGCTGCACGGCAAACAGCAGTACCAGAATCGTCACCGCAATTGGCAGCACCCAGGTTTCGGCCTCCGGCAGGATAATATTCAGCCCTTCAATGGCGGAGAGCACTGAAATTGCGGGCGTAATCGCTCCGTCACCGTAGATCAGCGCCGCGCCCAATAAAGCCGCCAGCACCACCCAACGCGAGCCTTTGTCTCTCGCCACCAGCAGCGACATCAGCGCCATAATGCCGCCTTCCCCGTGGTTGTCGATGCGCATCGCAAACATCGCATACTTCACCGAGGTGATGAGGATCAGCGTCCAGATAATCAGCGACAGCAGACCCAGGATAACCGACGGGGTCGGATCGTTGCCGGATAACAGCAGCACCGTTTTCAGGGTATAAAGCGGGCTGGTGCCGATATCGCCAAACACCACGCCGAGGGCGCTTCCCGCGAGGATAAATTTATGCGGCGTTGTCCCGGAGGCTTCCGCGCCGTCCGTCTGCGACAGGTTTGTCATGTCCAGTCCTTTCTGTGATTTTTCTGGCTGTTGCCATGACAAAGTATAGAGGTGGATAAAAAACTTAAGATAAACAGGGGCAAATAAAAAAGGCCCAACGGTTCCCCGCCAGGCCAAAAGGTACTCCACATTAAAACGCTTTTTTAATTAAAGACCATCCCGCCATCGATAAGCAGCGACTGCCCGGTCATATAATCGGAGTCCGCGCTGGCCAGGTAAGACACACAGGCGGCCACATCTTCTGGTTCAGAAAGACGGCCCAGGGTAATGCGTTTGGCGAATTCTGCGGTGCCATAACCCAGCGGTTTACCCGCTGCTTCAGACACCTGACGGTCGATTTCGGCCCACATTGGGGTTTTGACGATCCCTGGGCAGTAACCATTCACTGTGATGCCCAGCGGGGCCAGGTCGCGCGCCGCGGTCTGGGTCAGGCCGCGCACGGCAAATTTGCTGGAGCTGTAAACCGCCAGCTCGGGGTTACCCACGTGCCCAGCCTGGGAACAGGCGTTAATGATTTTCCCGCCGTGCCCTTCAGCTTTAAAGGCTTTAACCGCGGCCTGAATACCCCAAATTACGCCCTTCACGTTGATGTTATAGACCTTATCGACGATTTCCGGGGTGATGTCCTCGATAGGCGTAGAAGGGGCTACGCCAGCGTTGTTGACGATGACATCAAACCCGCCCAGTCCTTTGCGGGCAGCCTCAACGGCGGCGAAGACCTGATCGCGGTCAGACACGTCCGCAGTCACTTCCAGCGCGCGGCCGCCATTGCGGTTAATTTCGTCCGCCACTTCTTTTGCGGTTTTGGCGTTGTAGTCCGCCACGGCGACGGCAAAGCCGTCTTTAGCCAGACGCAGCGCGATAGCTTTCCCGATCCCCTGACCGGCCCCGGTAACCAATGCTACTTTTTTCATCACAATATCCTTCTGTAGTTTAAAGAATTTGGCTGAGGTGCAGCTGACTCATCAGCAAATGGTTGTCGCTGTAATCAACCGGAATGGCGACCACCGCCGGACCCTTCACATCCATGGCGGCGCGTAAAGTCGGCTCCAGCGCTTCCGCGCTTTCCACCGCAAAGCCTCGAGCGCCAAAGGCATCCGCGTAAGCCTTGAAGTCCACCGGCCCGAAGTTCACGCCAGATAAACGCTGATATTTTTTCTCTTCCTGAATCGCCACCATGTTGTAGGCGTTATCCACCCAAATGATGTGCAGCACGTTAGCGCCCAGGCGCACCGCCGTTTCCAGCTCCATGCTGGACTGCAGGAACCCGCCGTCGCCGGACACCGAAACCACCTTGCGGCCCGGATTCACCAGCCACGCGCCAATGGCCCACGGCAGCGCTACGCCCATGGTTTGCTGGCCGTTGGAGATCATCAGCTGACGGGCGCGGAAGCTATAAAGATAGCGGGCGATCCAGATGTGAAAACTGCCCATATCGACGGTGAGGGTCACGTCGTCGTTCACGATGTCCTGCATCGCCCGGACGATGCGCAACGGATGGAGTGCAAACTGATTCAGCTGTGCACCCCGGCGGCTCAGCAGTTCACGCTGGTGCTGCCTGTCCACAAGGATTTCTGACGCACGTGGGCTAAGGACCAGCGGTTTTTCTATACGGGCGGTGAGCTTGTCCAGCGTGCTGGCGATATCGCCCACCAGCTCGACGTCCGGCACGTAGTTGCGTTCTTCATAGGCGGGCAGAACGTCGATATGCACCAGCGTGGCATCACCGGTATTCCACATCGCCGGTTCATACTCCACCGGGCTGTAGCCGATACAAATAACCAGGTCCGCAAGCTGTAACAGGCGGTCACCGGCCTGGTTATTAAACAGCCCCACGCGCCCGGCAAAACGAGCAAAGTGCTGCTGATTCACCGCGCCTGCGGCCTGATAGGTGCTGGTGACCGGGATATGGCTTTTTTCCAGCAGATGGAACAGCGCCGCGCTGTTTTCCTGCTGGCTTGCCATCAGCCCAAGCAGGAATACAGGATTTTTGGCCTGCGAGATAAGTTTCGCCACATCGTTAATAGCGGCGTCAGGCGCTGCACCGGCTTTCACCGCCCCGTTGGCAGGCAAAATATTCCCGGTTGCCGGGCCGTCGCTGATGTCCTGCGGCAGGCTGACAAAGGCACTCCCGGGGCGGCCATGCTCGGCGGCGCGGAAAGCGTTTGAAACCACCTCAGCAATGGCGTCCGAAGAAGGGACTTCCACCGAGTATTTCGTCACCGGGCTGAACATCGCCACGGTGTCCATGCTTTGATGTACCAGTTTGGCTTTATCGGAACGTTTTACCGCCCCGCCAAGCGCCACAACCGGGTCACCTTCGCTGTTGGCTGTTGCCATACCGGTGATCAGGTTTGAGCAGCCAGGGCCGGAGGTCACCAGCGCCACGCCCGCTTTCCCGGTGATGCGCCCCACCGCCGCCGCCATAAAGGCTGCATTGGCTTCGTGGCGGACCGGAATAAGTTCAATCGGCGAGTCGTTCAGCGAATCAAAGACCTTATCGATCTTCGCCCCTGGGATCCCAAAGACGTGCTTCACGCCCTGAGCTTCAAGCTGGCTGACCACCATGTCAGCGCCGTGCGCCCACTGGCGCAAAGGTTTTTTATTATTCATGGCTCACATCTCCTCAGGGAACGCTAGTTTTCAACCGCGCGGATAGCCGCGTCGAGATTTTCGGGGTGCAGGTTGGCGTTAAGAAATGCACTGTCTGCCGGAAGATCGATCATCAGCTTGTGGATCTCACCGAAGGTCAGCTCGCCTTGCTCCAGCTGATAATCGAGTAGATGCCCGCCGCCCTGGCGGTCATCGGTAATAAAGTGTTCGTGATAGCCCGCCACGTTAATGCCCTGCATATGCTGTGGAGTGCGGAACCCCACCAGCACGCCTTTACGGCCGTTAAAGCGGAACACCGGCTGGTCGTCCAGCACGTCTGTCATCGCGCGATATGGCGGCTTCTGGCGCGGTACCGTGCGGGTATGTGCGTGGTGGAAATGACCGTCGATGCGCAGCGCACAAAACAGGTTATCGGAGGGAATTTTTGCGTCGATAATCTCGTGCAGTTTCTGACGGCTGGTCAGGCTATTGATGCGCAAGCGGTACTGAGGTTTAAACCAGGTCATCACCGCAAACGGCGTTTTCTGCTGCGGGCTGGCCGCTCTGGCGCTGCCGTCTGACCGTAATTGATACACGTTGCTGTTGAAGGCAATCATCTCGCCGTCCAGCTCGTTAAAGGTCCCCAAGCCAAAGTCACCGTGCTTAAGCAGGTCGGCCATGGTGGTTTCCCCTTCATAGACGCCGCTCAATAACGCGCTCATCAATGAAGTCTGATATATCATGTTTTCTTTATTGGCTGCGGCGAAGGTCTCGACCATCTCTAAAAGACTTTCTTCGCAGGAACATAGAGTTAGATCGCTCATGGCGTCTGTCACCTCGGGCTGAAGGTTAAGAAACATTAATTAAATGTTGACGTGATCCAGCTCACAGTTCCAATATAAAAGCCCTTCTGGTTTGAGACGTTTTCGATATGGAACTTCGCTATCTCCGCTATTTTGTCGCCGTTGCCCAGACGCATAATTTCACCCGGGCAGCCGAGCTGTTGGGTATTTCGCAGCCTCCTCTTAGCCAGCAGATTCAGCGCCTGGAGCGTGAAGTGGGCACGCCCCTGCTGCACCGCTTGACCAGAGGTGTAGAGCTGACGGATGCGGGAGAAGCGTTTTATCAGGATGCCTGCCAGATTCTGGCCCACAGCGATGCCGCGCTGGAGAAAGCCCGCGGCATTGCCCGCGGTATTAACGGCAAGCTGTCGCTCGGGATAACCAGTTCAAACGCGTTCAATCCAAAGATTTTTTCCCTGCTGCGCCAGTTTCAGGCTCACTATCCGGCCATCGAACTGCGCCAGCGAGAAACCAATATGGCGGGCCTGATGCAGGAGCTGGATGATGGCTTGCTGGACGTGGCGTTTGTGCGCCTGCCATGTGAAAGCAGCAAGCGGTTTACGCTCAAGCTGATTGACGAAGAGCCGATGATGATTGCTCTGCACAAGGACCATCCTCTTTCCGGGGAGAAAGAACTGGCCCTGCAGGCGCTGGCCGATGTCCCGCCAGTGCTGTTCCCGGAAGAAGTGGCCCCCGGATTATATGAACTGATGTATAACGCCTGCCTGCGGGCAGGCATCGATCTGAAAAGTGCCTGCCAGGCTTCGCAAATTTCTTCCTCGTTAAGCATGGTCTCGGCAGGCTTCGGCTTTGCCTTAGTTCCCCAATCGATGACCTGCATCGCCTGCCCGAACGTCACCTTCCACGCGATTCGCGGTGACCAGGTGAAAACGGACATTGCGCTGGCCTGGCGGCAGTTTGAACGCTCTCCGACGGTGAAACGCTTTATCCAGCTGTTTGCCCACTAGCCTGGCCGCAACGACATCGCTCCCTGAGTGACCCAATGCTACAATAGTCACCATTCACAAATCCGAAAACAGGGAGAAAATATGTCTGAAACTCACGTTCAGGGCGGGGAAACCAGAGGGCCTGCGGAACACAGCGTCAGGGAACAGATCATCGAGGCGGCGACCGAATTCTTCGGCCACTATGGATTTGAAAAAACAACGGTTTCCGATCTGGCCAAAGCCATCGGCTATTCCAAGGCTTATATCTACAAGTTTTTTAAATCCAAGCAGGAAATTGGCGAAGTTATCTGCGACAACCGCCTGACAAAAATGATGGAAATCGTCAGCCAGGCGGTGGATGACACCCCCGGCGCGTCGGCTAAGCTGCGGGCGATGTTCAGCGCGCTTATTGCCGCAGGCAGCGATCTGTTTTTCTACGACCGGAAACTGCACGACATCGCCATTGTTTCCTGCCTGGAGAACTGGCCCTCGGCCGAACGCTACCAGTTGCAGCTGCGGGAAGTGCTTACCGCCATCATTCATGCAGGCCGCCAGTCCGGCGAATTCGAGCGCCGCAGCCCGATGGATGACACCGTGAATGCCGTTTTTCTCGTCATGCTGCCGTTTATCAGCCCGATACAGCTGCAATACAACCTCGAGCTGGCTAAACAGGCTGAACAACTTTTGCCCGCGCTTATCATCAAAAGTTTGATGCCCTGATCGCACCTTGTGACCATTGACTAAATTGGTCACTTGAATAATTATCTGCGTTCCTGCTCCGCGTTTATAAGGGAACGTATGTTTCGTCTTAAGCCTTTTCCGGCCGCCGTGGCGCTATTGTGCTCGGCGCTCACCGCCTGCGGTGACTCATCTCAGCCAGCGGATCCGCGTACCGAGCCTCCGCTGGTTCGCGTGGTCGCGGTTCAGTCCGCCAACGACAACGCCCGGGCTTTTACCGGCATTGTCGCCTCCCGAATCCAAAGCGACCTCGGTTTTCGCGTTCCGGGAAAAATTCTTGAGCGCCTGGTGGACAAGGGCCAGACGGTAAAAAACGGCCAGCCCCTGCTCCGACTCGATCCTCAGGATTTAAGCCTGCAGGCTAAAGCGCAGGATCAGGCCGTCGCCGCCGCCAAAGCCCGCGCTAAACAGGCCGCCGCCGATGAAGCTCGCTACAGAAGCATCGTCGGCAGTGGCGCAATTTCTGCCTCGCAGTACGATCAAATCAAAGCCCAGGCCGACAGCGCCAGAGCGGATCTGCAGGCGGCCATTGCCCAGGCCAATGTGGCTAAAAACGCCATGAATTATGCGGTGCTGACGGCTGATTCTGACGGCGTGATCGTGGATACGCTGGCCGAGCCAGGCCAGGTTGTCGCCGCCGGGCAAGGGGTGATTCGTCTCGCCCGGGCGGGCCAGCGTGAAGCGGTCGTCGATTTGCCGGAAACGCTGCGCCCGGCGCTGGGCACCGTAGCTCAGGCTCATCTTTACGGTTCAGATAGCGCTCTCGTGGCCGCTACCTTACGTCAGCTTTCCGACGCCGCCGACCCACAAACCCGCACATTTGAAGCGAAGTTTGTGCTCGCTGGCGCACTTGCCCAGGCCCCGCTCGGCAGCACGGTGACCGTCACCATTCCTGACGCAGGCATGCCCTCACAAAACGTGATTGTGCCTTTGGCCTCGCTCTATGACGCCGGGAAAGATAAAGGCACAGGCGTTTGGGTAGTGAGCGGCAAACCCGCCAAAGTGAGCTGGCACCCGGTGAGCATCCGCCGCATCACCGACGAATCCGCCATTGTTGCCACCCAAATCGACAGCCACGCCAGCATCGTTGCCCTCGGCGCACATCTGCTGCATGACGGCGAAGAAGTCAGACTGCTTACACAGGGCGCCACCGATCTGGCGGGAGCACCGTAATGAGCGACTCTCGCTTTAACCTTTCCGCCCTCGCGGTACGTGAAAAATCAGTCACGCTGTTCCTGATCCTGCTCATTACGCTGGCCGGGATCATCGCGTTCTTTAAACTGGGCCGAGCCGAGGATCCGCCTTTTACGGTGAAACAGCTGACCGTGATCACCGCCTGGCCGGGGGCCACCGCGCAGCAAATGCAGGATCTGGTGGCCGAGCCGCTGGAAAAGAGAATGCAGGAGCTGGACGATTATGACCGCACCGAAACCTATACCCGTCCGGGCCTTGCCTACAGCGTTGTCTCCCTAAAAGACAGCACGCTGCCCGCCAACGTGCCGGAGGAGTTTTACCAGGCGCGGAAAAAAATCAGCGATGAGGCCAAAAATCTGCCTGATGGCGTGATTGGCCCGCTGGTGAATGACGAATTTTCGGACGTGACCTTCGCGCTGTTTGCCCTGAAAGCAAAAGGTGAGCCGCAGCGCCTGCTGGTGCGTGATGCCGAGAACCTGCGCCAGCAATTGCTGCACGTCCCCGGCGTGAAAAAAGTAAATATTATCGGTGAACAGGCGGAACGCATTTTTGTTTCGTTCTCTCATGACAGGCTTGCCACGCTTGGTGTTTCGCCGCTGGACATCTTTCAGGCGCTGAGTAACCAGAACCTGCTCACCCCCGCAGGTTCAATAGAAACTGCCGGCCCGCAGGTGTTTATCCGCGTGGATGGCGCGCTGGATCAGCTCTCAAAAATCCGCGATACCCCCATTGTGGCCCAGGGGAAAACGCTGAAACTGTCCGACGTTGCTGACGTCGAGCGCGGGTATGAAGATCCGGCCACGTTCCTCGTCAGAAACAACGGCGAGCCGGCCCTGCTGCTCGGCGTGGTCATGCGCGACGGCTGGAACGGGCTTGATTTGGGCAAAGCCCTGGATCAGGAAACCCGTAAAATCAACGACACGATGCCGCTCGGCATGAGCTTCAGTAAAGTCAGCGATCAGTCAGTGAACATCAGCTCCGCCGTGGATGAGTTTATGGTGAAGTTTTTTGTCGCCCTGCTGGTGGTAATGGTGGTCTGCTTTATCAGCATGGGCTGGCGGGTAGGCATCGTGGTTGCCGCCGCCGTGCCGCTGACGCTGGCGGTGGTGTTTATCGTCATGGCCGCCACAGATAAAAACTTCGACAGGATAACCTTAGGCTCGCTCATTCTGGCGCTGGGCCTGCTGGTGGACGACGCTATCATCGCCATTGAAATGATGGTGGTGAAAATGGAGGAAGGCTATAGCCGCGTGAAGGCCTCCGCCTACGCCTGGAGCCACACCGCCGCGCCCATGCTGGCGGGCACGCTGGTAACCGCCATCGGCTTTATGCCGAACGGCTTCGCCCACTCCACCGCCGGGGAGTACACCAGCAACATGTTCTGGATCGTCGGTATCGCGCTCATCGCCTCCTGGCTGGTGGCCGTGGTATTCACGCCCTATCTCGGCGTGAAATTGCTACCCGATATGCACAAAGCCGCACTGGCGGAACACGCGCTGTACACCAGCAAAAATTACAATCGCTTCCGGGCATTGCTGAAAAAAGTCATCGCCCGCAAGTGGCTGACCGCTGGTTCGGTCGTCGGCCTGTTTGTGCTGGCGATAGCCGGAATGGCCGTGGTAAAGAAACAATTCTTCCCGATCTCTGACCGCCCGGAAGTGCTGGTAGAAGTTCAGCTGCCTTACGGGACATCTATCGAGCAAACGACGAAGACTACCGAGCGCATTGAGCAATGGCTCAGCGCGCAGAAAGAGTCAAAAATCGTCACCTCCTACATTGGCCAGGGCGCGCCGCGTTTCTACCTGGCCATGGCCCCGGAGCTGCCCGATCCTTCGTTCGCAAAAATCGTGATTCTCACACCCGATCCCGATGCACGAGAAGCATTGAAAATGCGGCTGCGGCAGGCCATCAGCAACGGCCTGGCACCGGAGGCGCAGGTGCGCGTCACCCAGCTGGTCTTCGGGCCTTATACGCCCTACCCGGTAGCGTTTCGCGTGATGGGGCCAGATCCGGACGTGCTCAGAACGATTTCGTTACGGGTTGAAAAAGTGATGAATCAAAGCGGCCTGATGCGCACCGTGAACATCGACTGGGGCTCCAGGGTTCCTACCCTGCATTTCACCCTGAACCAGGACCGGCTTTACGCCGTGGGCTTAACCACCGCTTCTGTCTCGCAGCAATTACAGTTTCTGCTATCCGGCGCGCCGTTGACCGAAGTGCGGGAAGATATCCGTTCCGTGCAGGTTACCGGGCGAGCGCGAGGCAGCGTGCGGGAAGATCCGGCACAGCTCGCCGCCTTGACGCTCATTGGCGCGAACGGGCAAAAAGTGCCGCTCTCGCAAATCGGTAAAGTTGAAGTTGTGATGGAAGATCCGGTGCTCCGACGTCGCGACAGGACGCCAACCATAACCGTGCGGGGCGATGTCGCCGATGGCCTTCAGCCGCCGGATGTGTCGACGGCGATCGTGAAACAAATTCAACCTATTGTGGCAGAGCTTCCGGCGGGGTACCGCATCGAAGAAGCGGGCGCCATTGAAGAATCCGGCAAGGCCACGGCGGCAATGGCTCCGCTGTTCCCGATCATGATCGCGCTAACGCTGCTGGTGATTATTCTTCAGGTTAGGTCGATCTCAGCCATGCTGATGGTGTTCGCCACCAGCCCGCTGGGGCTTATCGGCGTGGTACCGACGCTGCTGATTTTCAACCAGCCGTTCGGCATCAACGCCCTGGTGGGACTGATTGCGCTTTCAGGGATTTTGATGCGCAACACGCTGATCCTCATCGGCCAGATTAAGCATAACGAGCAGGCCGGGCTGACGCCTTTTGATGCCGTGGTTGAAGCGACGATCCAACGTTCGCGCCCGGTGCTGTTGACCGCCCTGGCGGCGATTCTGGCGTTTATTCCCCTGACCCATTCCGTGTTCTGGGGAGCGCTGGCCTACACGCTTATCGGCGGGACGTTTGGCGGCACCTTTATGACGCTGCTGTTCCTGCCCGCCATGTATGCGATTTGGTTCAAAATTCGCCCGCCAAAGATTGATAACTGACCGATTCATCAGGCCCGGAGGACTCCTCTCCGGGCCATATTCCAAATCATGAACACCGCTCATGTTCTAATGAAATTAAATCACTTTTACTAAAACTGTGACTCAGGCATAAAAGATGCAATATTGTTAACGACATGCAATGTGAAGATTACTGACAGGTAAAACCACAGCTAACCAAAGGTTATCTGTGAGAAATCAAGCAGTAGATACAGGCAAAAAACAGAACTAAGGTGCCGGATTACCATGACTAAAGCGTTTACTTTTACTCTTAAGAGCATTGTTTTTGATGAGAATTACAACCCGTCAGGGAATACGCGCATCACAACCAATTTTGCTAACCTGGCCCGCGGCGAGAAGCGTCAGGAGAACCTGCGTAACGCGTTGATCATGATTGATAACCGCTTCAACTCCCTGGCAAGCTGGGACAACCCCACCTCCGATCGCTACGGCGTTGAACTTGAAATTATTTCCGTTGAGCTGGATGTCGAAGGCAGCGGCAAGACCTTCCCGGCGATTGAGATTTTAAAAACTCACGTGCTGGATAAGAAAACCGGCCAGCGCATCGAAGGCATCGTCGGGAACAACTTCTCTTCCTACGTTCGCGACTATGATTTCAGCGTTCTGCTGCCAGCGTACAACCAGGATCGCGCAGAATTCACCATCCCGGAAGATTACGGCGTGCTGCACGGGAACTTGTTCAGACACTTCGTTGGCTCAGACACCTACAAAGAAAATTTCAATAAAGCGCCGGTGATTTGCCTGAGCGTCTCCAGCAAAAACGTTTACCGCCAGACCGGGAACCGCCACCCGGTGCTGGGCATTGAATATGAGCAAGATTCATCTTCCCTGACCGATCTCTACTTCAACAAAATGGGGCTGAAGGCTCGCTACTTCATGCCGCCCAACAGCGTGGCGCCGTTTGCCTTCTACCACACGGGCGACCTGGTGAATGACTACTCGAACCTCGAGCTTATCAGTACCATCAGCACCATGGAGACGTTCCAGAAGATCTACCGCCCGGAGATTTACAACGCGAATTCTCCGGCCGGGCTGTGCTTCCAGCCAAGCCTGAACCACCAGGATCATTCATTTACTCAAATTGTTTACGATCGTGAAGAACGCAGCCGTTTGGCCATCGAACAAGGGAAGTTTACTGAAGAGCACTTCATCAAACCGTACCAAACAATTTTAGAGCAGTGGTCTGCTAACTACCCTCTTTGAGACACCAAATACAAGGTTATTCGACATGAAAAGATTATTGCCTACGTCCACTGCCGGCAGCCTGCCAAAACCGTCCTGGCTGGCCCAGCCTGAAACGCTGTGGTCGCCGTGGAAACTGCAGGATCAGGAACTTATTGAGGGTAAACAGGACGCCCTGCGCCTGGCGCTGCACGAACAACAGCTGGCCGATATCGACATCGTCAGCGACGGCGAGCAGACTCGCCAGCACTTCGTGACCACTTTTATCGAACACCTGGACGGTGTGGATTTCGAGAAACGCGAAACCGTGCGCATTCGTAACCGCTACGATGCCAGCGTCCCGACCGTGGTCGGCGCCGTGGCTCGTCAAAAACCAGTGTTTGTGGAAGATGCGAAGTTCCTACGCAAACAGACCGATCGGCCAATCAAATGGGCGCTGCCTGGCCCGATGACCATGATCGACACGCTGTATGACAACCACTACAAAAGCCGCGAAAAACTGGCCTGGGAATTCGCCAAGATCCTGAACCAGGAAGCGAAAGAGCTGGAAGCCGCCGGCGTGGACATCATTCAGTTCGATGAGCCAGCCTTCAACGTCTTCTTCGACGAAGTTAACGAATGGGGCATCGCCACGCTGGAACGTGCCATCGAAGGCCTGAAGTGCGAAACCGCCGTGCACATCTGCTACGGCTACGGCATCAAAGCCAACACCGACTGGAAGAAAACGCTGGGCTCCGAGTGGCGCCAGTACGAAGAGGCGTTTCCAAAGCTGCAGACCTCAAACATCGACATCATCTCGCTGGAATGCCACAACTCCCACGTGCCGATGGACCTGCTCGAGCTGATTCGCGGCAAGAAAGTGATGGTGGGCGCCATCGACGTGGCCAACCACGCCATTGAAACCCCGGAAGAAGTGGCCAACACCCTGCGCAAAGCGCTGCAGTTCGTTGATGCCGAAAATCTCTACCCTTCTACCAACTGCGGTATGGCTCCGCTGCCGCGCCATGTGGCCAGAGGCAAACTGCATGCCCTGAGTGCCGGGGCAGAGATCGTGCGCAGAGAAATTCTGGGTAAATAATCTAAAGTCTTTGCAACCCGCCTGGCGATTGAGAGATCGCCAGGTTTTATTCATCATCCTGTTCTTCGCTTAGCCCTTTCACATCGCACAGATGGCATTACTTTTCTAATAACGGGCCCACTCATATTTTAAGTGCAGCCACAATTGCGGCTTCCATTTTCTCCGGGGTAGTGAACGGTGCAAAACGCTTCAGCGGTTTTCCGTCCCGGCCAATCAGGAACTTAGTGAAGTTCCACTTGATCCGCCCGCCCAGCACGCCAGGCAATTCTTTCTTCAGATAACGAAACACAGGATGCGCTGCGGTGCCGTTGACCTCGACCTTTGCGAACATCGGGAAGCTGACACCGTAATTAATATGGCAGGTCTGCGAGATTTCGTCGGCGTCACCGGGTTCCTGCTTACCAAACTGGTTGCAGGGGAAACCAAGCACCACCAGCCCCTGCGCGGCGTACTTCTTATAGAGCGCCTCAAGGCCTGCGTACTGCGGCGTAAAGCCGCACTGGCTGGCAGTATTGACCACCAGCACCAGCTTACCGGCGTAATCGGACAGGGTAATCTGCTGGCCAGTCAGGCTGGTAGCCGTCAGTTGATGAAAAGGCTGCATGTTGGAGTCCTTAGCGCTCGTTTACTCGATGCTTTCAATAAAAACAGTGTGGGCAACCAGAGAGAAAAATGAAATCAAATATCATCTTCACCTATCCCCCCCGGTTACCACATTATTCACAGAGAGGAGTGCAAATTAGCCAGCACTCCAGTGACATCTAACTTTATCTATTTTGCACGCCATCGATTATCAAAAGGATAAATTCATCACCTGTGATCTATCCCCTTCGAAATATCTAATGACATTATCAAACGCCACTTTGAAATATAAATCGTAACTGGCCTGTTCTACATAGCCAAGATGAGGCGTACACAATACATTCGGCATACATAAATAAGGATTAGTTGGGTTATAGACAGGTTCATCCTCGTAAACATCCAGCGCAGCATAACCAGGGCGCCCCTGCTTTAGCGCTTCGTAAAGTGCTCCTTCCGCAACCAGTTCCGCACGGCTGGTATTAACGAATAAGGCATCTGTTTTCATCGCTGACAGGTCGGCGAAGGTAATGTTGCCCTCTGTTTGCGCCACTAAGCGCTGGTGTACGGTGACAATATCGGATGTAGCAAAAAACTGTTCACGATTTTCCGGCACCTGGAAACCGGCTGACCGCGCCTCCTCCTTAGCCCGTTCACTTCCCCAAACCTGAACCTGCATATCAAATGCCTGCGCATAACTTGCAAGGCGTTTACCTATCTTGCCGAACCCAAGAATACCGATGACTTGCTGACTGACCGCAGATCCTATTTCCGTTTGCCATCGCCCTTCTCTCATCGCATTCACTGAGGAAACCAGTTTACGCCTCGAGGCCATAATTAATAACCAGGTCAATTCTGCTGGTGCCACCGGAGAACCCACCCCTTCGACCAGCGCAACACCTGCCCGTGTACAGGCTTCAATATCAACATTTCTTGCTAATTTACCCGTTTGGCTGATCAGCTTTAGATTCGGAGTCCGGCGTAAAAATGCCTCATCGACCACGGTTCTTTCACGAATAAGGATTAATGCCTGAGCATTCAAAAGCGCCTCGTCTGCCTGAGCGGCTTTCGTTAAATCCCCCAGTGACGTGCAGCGGAACTTATCATGGCTGCGGAGAAAAGTGAGTGCCTGAGTGGCAAGCTGATAATCATCTGGAATTAAAACCTGAATAGTCATTATTCACCTTAATGGTATTACGCTATAGGCTGCGTCACTATATTAGCGGAATGTCCCTGTTTGCGTATTTATTTCGCCCAGTAGCCAGCGCTCAAAATCGCTTAATGCAGATTCGTTTATTCCCGTTTCCACCGGTTTAACTAAACAGAATTTTTTACTCAACGAGTCTGATTCCGGCCAGGGAGCGACCAGCCTTCCGCTATCGAGTTCTTGTGCAACGTACATACGTGGTACCAGGGCAACGCCTTGCCCAGCCAGGGCGGCAGCAATGGCCATTTCATGAAGATCGTACCGGACCCCCTGCGCCAGATTATCAAGGCTTATGCCCGTTGCACGGGCATAGTGATGCCAGGCATCCGGGTTCAGTCGTCGGTGAATTCTTGGTAAATCCTTCAACTGCCCCTTTCCCTCATGATCTGTTAACAAATCCGGGTGGCATACGGGAACCAGTTTTTCCTCAAAGAGAAATTGCACGCGCATCCCGGTCCACGCGGCATGTTCAAAATGCACTACGGCATCAAAACCGCTGCCGCTCAAAACAAAAGGATCGGTTCTGGCGGCAATATTTAACGTGATGTCCGGATGCAAAGCGGCAAAACGGCTCAGCCGGGGGATAAGCCACCGGCTCGAAAATGTCGGCGGGGCGGCAATATCCAGACTCCTGCTGTCCCTGGGCATCCCCATGATGTACTGAGTGTCTCTTTCCATTCGCTTAAGCGTTTCGCGAACATGAGAGGCATAACGCGTCCCGACAGGGTTGAGTTTCACTCGGCTCCCTGTCCGGTCAAATAGTCGACAATTCAGTAACGATTCAAGGCGTGCAATCTGGCGACTAATGGCCCCTTCCGTCAGCGAAAGCTCCTCGGCGGCCCGGGCAAAGTTACCGTGCCGGGCCGCCGCTTCAAAAGCTTGCAGAGATGTACTGCTGGGAATTTTTCTACGCATACGCCTCCAGACAGACAATGAACAATCAGTGACTAAATATCACTGATCAATGAAATATTGTCGATTCATTTGCCGAAGCATAGCCAGTAGCATGACAAAAAATCATTAAGCTGATTTAAGCCTGCGGAAATTTGTCGATGTCATGTTTCTGGAAGTGAGCAAGCGTCGAATGATTTTGCTCCACCGCCGTCAGGCATAAAAACCGGGTCTCTCTCCTGAACTCCCCCTGAGGTCTTTATGAATTATTCATCTTTTCCGTCTTGCCAGATTGGCGATTTTCTGGTTACCGCCTTAAGTGATGGCTCTATGCCCTCTAGTCTGGATTTACTCTCTGGCATCGACATCGCAGAAGCAGAAGCCATCCAGCAGAGCGCAGGCCTGGCTGAGCCCGGTAATATTCACATTAACGCTTACCTGATTCGCGGGCAGGGTCTAACCCTGCTGGTGGATACAGGTACGGGGGGACGGAATAACGTTGGTGGGCAATTGAGAGCAAATCTTGCCGCCCTGGGCGTCGGGCCTGATGACGTGGACATGGTTTTGTTGAGTCACTGTCATCCTGACCATATTGGCGGCCTGCTGGATGCTGAAGGAAACCCTGTCTATAAACAGGCGAAACTTTATTTGCACCCTCTGGAAGCAGAATATTGGTGGGATGATGAAAAAGAAACAGGCGCCAACGAACGGGGCAAGCTTAACTTCAGGCTGGCACGTCAAACATTAGAGACCTATGCCCAGAACCTGCATTTTTTTAGCCAGCGTGAAATCACAGCGGGTGTCCTCCCGGTTTGGTTACCGGGTCACACGCCGGGCCACACCGGCTTTCGCATTGATGCGGATGATAAAAGCTTACTCATATGGGGAGACATCGTTCATTATCCCCACATTCAATCTGCGCTGCCTGGCGCCTCTATTCTCTTTGACGTTGATCCGGTGCAAGCCGAACAAACGCGGAAAAAAGTGCTGAAACAAGCCGCAAGGGAAAAACTGCTGATTGCAGGCATGCATCTGGACCGGGCAGGCTTTGCTACCCTTGGCATGGTTGATGATGGAGATGCTATTTCCTATGCCCTGGCGCCAATCGCCTGAGCCTATTCCCCCCAGGGCCTCCCCGCCAGCCGCGCCTTAAGCAGTTCGATAAACTTTTGCGCCCTCGGGCTTCGTTCTGCCTGCGGGGCACCGCTCAGCGCCACAATATCGGCATCCGGCAGCGTGTATTCCGGCAGAAGTCTCACCAGCTCGCCGCTGTGAATCTGTGGCAGCACATCCCATTCGGACCGCATAATGATCCCCCTGCCCGCCAGCGCCCACTCTTTTACCACTCGCCCTTCGTTGCTCGACAATTTGGGCGAGATCCGCTGCGGGCAGTCTCCTTTTGGGCCGGAAAAACGCCACAGCGTCACGTCTTCGCGGTTTTCCCGCAGCGCAATGCAGTCGTGATCCACCAGCTGCTCCGGCGTCAGCGGGGTGCCTTTTCGGTTCAGGTAGTCCGGGGAAGCGCAGATAAAGCGTTGGTTAGGCGCAAGCTTGATGCAGTGCATGCTGGAATCGCGTAGCTCGCCGATGAAAATCACCAGATCCCATTTGTGTAGTCTGGCCCAGTGTGGGTCGTCGGAAAGTGTCAACTCCACTTCAAGGTTTTCATGCTGCGAGGCGTATTCCCCCAGCAGCGGCGCAATATAGTCGTTACCAAACCCCAGCGGCGCCAGCACGCGCAGCTTGCCTCTGACCTGCTGCCGCCTGTCGTCCAGGGCAGACTGCAGGCCAGCCAGCTCGGTGAGGATCTTCTCCGCCCGGCTCAGCAGCAGCGAGCCTTCATCGGTGAGTGAAACCTGCCGCGAGGGCCGCAGAATAAGGTCAACGCCAAGCTTTTGTTCCAGCCCGCGCAGCCGCTGCGTAACGGAGGGCGGCGTGACGTTCATCGCCCTTGCGGCGGCGGCCAGCGTATCGTGAGTAGCGATAGTACGGAAGAAAGCCAGATCGTCGCTGTTTATCATTAAGTCTGAACCTAACCATTAATTGATTTTATATTAATTTATACCTAATTAGCCGGATGACAAGATGCAGCCTCACCCCACAGGAGACCCGCTATGTCCGCCGAATGGCTCACCACCCGTGATACCCCCTTTTTGCTGATCGAGAAAAGCAAATATTTGCGCAACATTGAGCGCCTGTACTCGCGCGTTCACGCCCTGGGCAGCGAGGTCCGGCCACATCTGAAAACCCTGCGCTCCATTGAGGCCGCCCGCTACCTGCTTAAACAAAGTGATTCCCCGGCCACGGTTTCCACGCTCGCCGAGGCGGAAGCGTTTGCCGCCGCGGGATACACCAACCTGCTTTACGCCGTCGGCATCGCGCCCCATAAACTTCCCCGCGTGGCGGCGCTGATGGCTAAAGGCGTGAACCTCCACATTCTGCTCGACAGCGAACCCCAGGCTAGCGCCGTGGCCGAATACAGCCGGGCGCACGGCCTCAAGTTTTCGGTATTTATTGAGGTGGATTGCGACGGCCACCGGGGCGGATTGCCGCCGCACAGCGACGAGCTTTTGACGCTGGCCCGCATCATTGAGGCAAGCGGCTCGACGCTGACCGGGCTGCTGGCTCACGCCGGGGAATCCTATAGCTGCCGCACGGACGAAGCTATTCTCGCGGCCGCCAGAGCCGAGTGTGCCGCGATTAAAACCGCCGGAAACCACCTGCGCTCGCAGGGCTATAGCTGCCCTGTATTAAGCGTAGGTGCCACGCCGACAGCCCATTTTGCAGACGATCTCACGGGCATCAACGAAGTCAGAGCCGGGGTGTTTACCACTTTCGACCTGGTGATGAAAAACGTCGGTGTCTGCCGCCTGGAGGATATTGCGCTTAGCGTTGTCGCCACGGTGATTGGCCACAACAGGGAGAAAGGCTGGGTATTTATTGACGCCGGGTGGATGGCGCTTTCTCGCGACAGGGGCACGGCGGCGCAAAGCCAGGACTACGCTTATGGCCAGGTGTGCAGCCTGAACGGCGATCCCTACGAAAACCTGCTGGTCACCACCACCAACCAGGAGCATGGCATCGTTGCCCTGCCGGACAGTTCAACTTTGACCGTCGATGATTTCCCCGTCGGCAGCCGGGTGCGTATTCTGCCCAACCACGCCTGCGCCACCGCCGCCATGCATCAGCACTATCAGGTTCTGAGCGAAGATGGCGAGGGGCACGAGGTCTGGCAGCGGATCGTCGGCTGGTAACCTGCCTCTACTTCGCCTGTTCCGTTAAAAGGTACAGCTCCAGCAGCGCCTGTGCTTCGTTGAGCACCGCTTTACGCTCTGCGTCATTCTGCAGATTGGCCGCCGCCGCACCTTTGAGCATTTGCAGGATAACAATGGTCATCAGGCCGGCACGTTCGGCGGATAAACTGGGGATCACAACCTGCAGCGCGGTGGAGAACCCGCCGCGCATGGCATCCCTGAACTGAAGGCGGGCCGCTTCATGCTCGCCACGCTCCTCCACCAGCCTCAGGGCAAAGGTTCGCTGTGACTGCAGCGAAAGCACAAAGCGAGTGAACAAGTCCGCTGCGGTGGGAATGTCCACCCCGGTAACGCTGGCCTCCAGCACTTCCAGCCGGTCGATCACTTCGCGGGTGTACTCCAGCAGCAGCGCGTCGGCCAGCGACTCTTTGTTGGGGAAAAACCGGTACAGCGAGCCAATGGCCGTACCCGAGCTGGCGGCGATCTCGGTCATGGTCACGGCGTCAAAGCCCTTCTCGGCGAAGAGTCGGGTGGCCGCTTCGGTTATCGCCGCCACGCGAAGATGGCCGCGCAGGCGTTTAGGCTGGTTTGCCGCTAAGGGCGCTGGTTTCGTCATAAAATATTTCGTATCAATCCGCTAACATTTATTCGCATAACGCCCATTGAGATATGCGAGGGCATCCTCTAGAATCTAAGTTATGTGAGGGAATCCTCGCATAACTTAACTCTCCCAGAGTTTAAGCCACGACTCCGGCGTGAGCCAGCTTAAACCGAATATTCTTCCGCGCTGCGGGCGGCTATACAACGATGAAGAAACAAGATCCTGCCACACCTAACGGTTATCGCCTGCTGTCACCGCAGCGTATGCAGTGGAGCACGCTGATTATTGCCACCGCGCTTTTCGGCGGGCTGCTTACCTGGCTGAATATTCCTGCCGCCCTGCTGCTCGGGCCGATGGCCGCCGGGATTGTGGTCTCCCTCAACGGCGCAAAAATTCAGCCCAACGGTACGCTGTTTCTTATCGCGCAGGGCATCATCGGCTGCATGATTGCCAGCAAAATGCCCCGCAGCCTCGCCGACACCTTCGGCTCTCACTGGCTGCTGTTTATCGTCTGCGTCTTTTCGGTAATTTTTATCTGTATGCTGCTCGGCTGGATAATGACCCGCATGCGCATCCTGCCCGGGACCACCGCGCTCTGGGGATTAAGCCCCGGCGCAGCCACGGCCATGACGCTGATGGCCGAAGCCAACGGCGCAGACACACAGCTTGTGGCCGCCATGCAATATCTGCGGGTGATTATGGTGGCAAGCGTTGCTTCCGTGCTGATGAAAGTCTCAGGCGAGCACGTCCCTGCCACATCTGCGGCGATCGATCTTTTTGCGCACGGCTCTTACGTTGCGATGGCTGAAACTTTCGGGCTTATTGCCTTCGGCTGTATTGCGGCTAAACTTCTGCGTTTGCCTGCCGGGGCGCTGTTGATCACGCTGGTCGCTGGCGTGGTGCTCTCGCAAAATAACTGGATTGAGATCGCGCTGCCGCAGTGGGTGCTGGTGCTGGCATACACCATCGTCGGCTGGCGCATTGGGCTGAAATTTACGCGTCCGCTGTTAAAACATGCCGCCCGGGTACTGCCGCGCATCGCGGTCAGCATTGTGATTTTAATTACCCTTTGCGGCCTGATGGCGGCGGGATTGGTGGTCGTGGCCGATATCGACCCGCTCACCGCTTATTTAGCCATGAGCCCCGGCGGGGCTGATTCCGTGGCAATTATCGCCGCCTCCAGCAAGCACATCGACATCGCCTTTGTGATGTCGATGCAGATGACCCGCTTTATTATTCTGGTCGCCTTCGGGCCGATTATTGGCAATATCATGAAACGACAGGCTAAGAGGTAAAAATGCATCTCGTGATGAATTTGTTTATCGGCGCACTGCTGTGCAACTGCATACCACATTTGGTTTGCGGCCTGACGGGGGAACGCTTCCCAACGCCGTTTGCCAAGCCCCGAGGCGTGGGCCTTTCTTCGTCGCTAATGAATTTTATTTGGGGCGCATTGAATGCACTTATTGCGCTTCTGCTTATTTTCAAAAGCGAATCGGCTTTTGCCCAGCCCCATAATCTTATCCCCGCTGCCATCGGTTTTTTGCTTATGGGACTTTATCTCTCCGTTCACTTTGGCAAGGTGAAACAGACTTCAACTCGCCCGGAATAAGTCGCTACGCCCCATAGTTCGAGAAAATCACGCTGGCGTTGTAAACCAGGCCAAACAACGCCACGGCAAGCAGAAACAGCGCTGAGATACGGTCGAGCAATTGACCATGTCGCTCAGGCACCCAGCGCTGCACGGTGAGGATATAAAGCGCCAGGATGGCAAAATCAAGCGCAATCCACACCAGGGAGAGCGTCAGAATACTGGCGCTAAAATCCTGGGTAACCGCCATAAACTGAGGGAAAAAAGAGACAAAAAACAGAATGTCTTTCGGGTTAGAAACGCCAACCACAAAGCCTTTTAAGAGTCCTCCCCCATCGCTTATTGCCGTTTTTTCACCGCCTCCTTCATGCCTGCTTTTCAGACTGGCGATAGCCCCCCAACCAATAAACACCGAGCCCGCCAGGCCCAAAAAAGACAGGTGCAGCGGCGAGAGCGAAACAATGCCCGCCAGCACCATGGCCGCAAAGGCAATCAGCACCAGCGAAGCGCTGTTGGTCCCGAGGACGGTCAGAAACGCTTTTTTGCTGCCGTGTCGTGCCGCCGTGCCGGTCACCAGGGCAACAACCGGTCCCGGCGTCAGGATCAGCATAAAGACAGCGAGCGTATAGGCGCCCAGCAGGGGAAGATTCATAGTGCAAAATTCTCACAATCGTTTTCATTGTGATGCATTAAACCCTCTGTTTCGGGCGTTGAAAAACGGAAAAAACTGCGATTCAATGTGAGTAATACTCACAATAGAGGCGCTATTATGACGCTGCCCCCGCTGTACGCGCTGCGTGCGTTTGAGGTTGCCGCCCGGTCAGGTTCGTTCAGCAAAGCCGCCGCGCAGTTAAACGTCACACCCGGCGCGGTCAGCAGACATATCCGCACGCTTGAAGCCTGGTTCGAATGCGAGCTGTTTCACCGTAATGGCCCCAAAGTCGAGGTTACCGCCGCCGGTAACGCGCTGGCGATGCAGCTCTCGGAGGGATTTCATCGGCTGGATCAGGCCTGCCATGCATTTCGCAGCGGCAACCGTAAACTGCGCTTAAAATCACCGTCAACGCTGACCATGCGCTGGCTGCTGGACGTGCTAAGCGCCTTCCGCCAGCGGCACGCTACGCCTGAAATTGAAATGACCAGCGTGTGGATGGATACCGATAGCGTGGACTTTACGCGCGAGCCGTATGACTGCGCCATTCTGCTGGGTGACGGTCGGTTTGGTGCAGGGACGGAAACCCGTCTGCTGTTCGACGAATGGCTGGTGCCGGTCTGCGCACCACCCCTGGTTGAACAGGCCCGGATGGACATTTCTCGCTGCGAGCTGATCCATCCTTCCCCGGACCGCCGTGACTGGCTAAGATGGCTAAAACGTACCGGAAGATTCAGCGAGCTTAATATTGCACGTGGCACGGTATTCGACACGCTGGAACAGGGCATTCGGGCGGCAATCAGCGGCCACGGTGTTTCAATCGGCGATGCGTTGTTATGCCAGACGGCAATCGAAAGCGGCCAGCTCGCGCTGCCTTTTGTCGAAGCGATTGCCAGCGGGGAAGGCTACTGGCTGGTCTGGCCGAAGCATTCGGCTCGTGTAGCCCATATCACGTTGCTGGGCGATGCCTTAAAAGAAGCTGTTCCCCGGCAGTTGCCCGACACATTGACGCTGCTGCGCTGAAAACGTCTCGCAGAGGGCTCAGGGAGCCCCCATCTGACAAGGATCTACACCGCCCCCTCCTCCGGGAAACCTGTCTCGCTCTCTGCACGATTATTTTTAAGATCGATTATCTGCCCAATCTGGTCGTGATAAACCGTTAACTGGTTATAGCGGCTCATCTCGGACACCAGCTGCGTCGGCAGGTTAAAGCTGCGGGCCAGGTCGCCAGGCTGAAACGGTTTGTGTTCATCGAGGTATCGGTCGCTGTACCTGCGCAGGCTGTACTGATACCAGAGGATCAGCAACCAACCGTTGATGGCCGCAATCAGCAGGTACAGCAGCACGGAATTGAGCGACTGCGCGATGATTTCCCCGCGCTGGTTGGGCAATAACATCAGCTGCAGCAGCAAGTTTTTCCACACAAAGTACAAAAAACCGGCCCAGGCAATAGCGGTTATCAGGGCATCGAACAGGCGCGGCCCCAGTCGATCTTCGGTCAAAATCAGCGTGTTGGTCTGCATCATATTCTTCCTTTTCCACGGTCAGGACTTACCCAGCGCGCGCGGGCGCGGCGGCGTTTAAGCATCACTTTCGGGAACGACACCAGAGTGGTAAACAGGCCTATCATCCAGTACATCAGCGGGAACCAGACGATCCAGAACAGCGACCCGGCGATCTGCTTTTCATAGCGCCGCTCAATGAACAGACTGATCAGGAACTGCATCAGGCACATTACGCCCAGCAGCAGCCCGGTAAACGCCGGCGGAAAGAGCGTTTCAACCACCAGGTTTGCCGGCAGCGTGGTCAGGTGGCTGGCAATAAACAGCAGGATGGTGATCGCGTAGGCGAAGGCCCACACCGTCGACAACACGTACTCCATAAACAGCGGCCACATCCGGCGGTGTTCCCAGCGGAACAGGCGACGCAGGTTAACCAGAAACACTTCCGCCCCGCCCTGCGCCCAGCGCAGTCGCTGTTTCCAAAGCCCTTTGAGCGTTTCCGGCATCAGGATCCAACCCAGCGCGCGCGGCTCAAAATAGAGCGTCCAGTGATGCAGCTGCAGTTTCCAGCTGATATCAATGTCCTCGGTGATCATGTCCGGACTCCAGTAGCCGACATCCGCCAGCGCCTGGCGGCGAAAAGCGGCGATCACGCCGGAAACGGTAAAGACACGGCCATAAATACGCTGGGTACGTTTAATCAGCCCGATTATCGAAGAAAACTCACCGACCTGGATCCGGCCAATCAGGTTCGAGCGGGTGCGGATCCGTGGGTTTCCGGTCACGGCGCCCACATTGGGGTGCCGAATCAACGGCATCACAAGGTAAGCCGCCGAGTCCCGCTCCAGCAAGGCATCCCCGTCGATGCACACCAGCAGATCCCCGCGTGCGGCGGCGGCCCCGGCCTTTAGCGCTACGGCTTTACCCTGATTCGCTGCCAGATGAATCACTCGTAGTTTTGGGTATTCCACCGCGAGCTGGTTCAGGATCCCGGCGGTGTTATCCCGAGAGCCGTCGTTGATGGCGATAACCTCGATGTTGGTGTAGCGCTGGGCCAGCGCGGCCTCTATCGTTTCGCGGGCGTTTTTGCCTTCGTTAAAGCACGGGATCAGAATAGAAATCAGCGGATTACCTTCCAGCTGCGGCGGCGGCACATCTTTGCCCCACGGCCAGTGGCGTTCCAGCCGGTACCAGAAATAGAGCCCGCCGGTCATCCACAGCACCGACATAAACAGTGGCCAGAAGAACACAAAATCCAGCAGGATTTTCCCGGTAAATACCGCCGCCATACCGAGCGGCAGCCCAAAGACCAGGCCCAGAATCAGCAAGGAAAGAAGACGTTCAGTCATTGTTTGGGTACCAGTAAGAGGACATTTCAGGTCTGATATGTGAAATATCAGGCTGGTTATTGATGAAGTCGTCCGGGTAATAGCCGTAGTGTTTCACCCCATTCAGCTGCAGCAGCTGCATCCATTCCACCAGCTGTTTATCCGCGATGCCTTTCTGCGTCTTGTGGTTCCAGTCGCGCGCCTGAAGCTCAAAAATGGTTTTATTCATTCCCGAAGGCTTCGCCGCGACGGCTTTAATTAGCCGTTCCAGCCAGCTATTGCTCTCTTCCAGCGGCACGGATTCCATCAGCGGCATCGCCATCGGCACCGTCCAGTCGTAAGCGGCCAGGAAATCGTCAATGTTCTGGGCGAACCACGTTTCGCTCTCTGGCTCCAGAATCGGCAGTGCAAAGATATTTCGGGCGGTCTTTATCTGCGGGCCACGAATATTCCGCACCGCGTCGGTCAGCGTGCGTGTGAATTCGATCAGCGTCTGGCTTTTAAAGCGCGTCCAGCTTCGCAGTTCGACAGGGTTTTGATGGATGTCGCCGATGCTGCCCTGGAACCCTGCCTGCCGGTAGGCTGCCATGGCGTCCGGCCCGGCATCTTCAAAGTCCGTGAGGAGCGCGTCGTCGTGAAAAAGAATGCCGTCAAATACCGCATGTCTGGCGAGATCTTCGTAGATGTCGATTATCTGGTGGCGAACCTGTCGGTTCCATGGGGAAAGCCGTAAATAAGGGCTGGTGGCCCGCTGCGTCTTCCCGCTGGCGGCGTCCCAGCGTTGCACCCTGGGCAGCGCGGCATTCAGATCAAAAGAGAGCACCGGCAGCCAGGCGAACACTTTGGCATCCCCTCTGGTGCGTAACTGCCAGGCGACAAAGTTAAACAGGTCAGCGCGTACGGGTAGCCAACGGTTGGAAAAATAGAGCGACTTGATATTGCCGTCGCCAAGCGGGTCTGAGAACGCCTGCAAAAAGACATGGCTGATTTTCATGTCATACACCCGCTGCACTAGCGCATCGATATTCTTAGCCTGCTGCACCGGGTTCGGGTCGTAGACGTAGTCGAGATCCACATGCATAACGCGCACCGGATCGGGCTCCCGGACGCGGCTCACCATGCTGGCGAACGCTTTGAGCGTCGGGTTGCCCGAGATAAGCACGCGCGGGATATTGTCCAGGTCGCGGGCGTCGGCGAGGCCATCATTCAACGTGAAGGCCAGCTGGTAGCCCTGCTTTTTGAGCACGCTAAGCGAGGTGCCGTTGGCCGCACCATAGGGCCAGACCCAGGCGCGAGGGGGCTTCCCGCTGAGCTGTTGAATTTTGCGACTGATTTGGCGCACGTCGTCGTCAATACGGCGGGTGAATTGCTCATCGCTTTCATACTGGCCAGTGACTTTATTCCACGCCCGGTTGGCCACCGCAGGCTCACGGCTTCCCTGGGGATTCGCCTGAATACCGTAATGTGAAGCCCAGGTGTGCGCCCCTATCTCAACCAGCGGGGACTGGCTAAGCTCGCGCACCATATCCCAGGTGGCAAACTTATCGCGGGCGGTCATCAGCCCGCCAAAATCCACCTTCTTCCCCGGCGGGGTGTCTACCCAACTGCCCACGGGCGCCCAGAGTGCGGGCACATTGTATGCTTTAAGCAGCGGCCACACGCGGGTGTAGAAGCTGCTGTAACCGTCATCGAAGGTGAGCAAAAATGCCTTTGGCGGCAGCGGCGTGCCGCCCCGGTGAGCGTCCAGAATCGACTGAACGCTAACCGCACGGTAGCCGTTTTGCAGCAGCCAGCTGATTTGCTCGTTAAGGGCGCTGGTGCGCACCGCCAGATAACGCTGATCGGGATCGCGATCTTCAACGTCATGGTAAGCCAGCACCAGAAAATGGTTCTTCGGCCAGGGCTGGTTGGCTTCAGGCTGCGGCCGCGCTTTTGGCGGCAGAAAATGGATCTCCTGCGCGTACGGGCCAGAAAAGGTCAATAACCAGCCCAAAACGATCAGGCCGAGGCGAAAACTGTTGGTCAGCATGTTTGTCCTTAAAATCGTAAATTCGCATCAAAAGCGACGGCGAGATGCGTTTCTCGTTTGCCATCCCAGGGGCGCTTTTCCCAGTTCAGCATGGCCCCGGTGTCGAGCACGTTGTTCCACTGGATACGCTGGCCATATCCCAGGGTTGTCATCGCCCCCGCTCCGTAATTTTTTTGCCGGTAAATGCCCACTCCGGCGCTAATCTGCTGGCTCCAGACGGTGTCATAGTGCTGGTACAGCACGTGATTAGCGGCGAGGGTCGGCGCGGCGGATAAGTCCCATTTCGGGCTGTAATAGGCGGTGTCGGTCTTGCTGTTGGTGCTGTAAGCCACGCCGGGCTGCAGGTCGAGCGTGACCCGCGCCGTCTGCCATAGCCGTTCTTTGCCCTGGAAGGTGTATTCCTGGCGGTGGTTATGGTCCGAAAACCAGCTGGTCGCGGTCGCAAGCTGATATTCACGCCGTTCATTTTGATGCCAGCGCACCCACAGGTTGGCCTGATTAGCACTTACCCCGTTGCGTAAAGCCCGCAGCGGCGTTGCCCGCGCCAAACGTTCCACCTCACCCCCTACCCGCCAGCTGTCGCTCACGCTGTGCCAGGACGAAACTCGCCCGCCAGGCTTATTGCCACCGTTGAAGTTATTGTTCGCCAGTTCAAGCTCGACCCAACTATTGCGCGGCCGCCACTCTATCCCCCCAAACACGCTGCGGCTTAAGCCCTTACCTTCTTCAAAGCGACCGCGCTCAAAGCGGTGACCGCCAAACAGCCTCCAGCTGTCGGCTACGGGTGGACCGTAAATCGCCATATCCCAGCTAAAGTCGTGCGCCCCGCTAACGGGCGTATCAGAGTGGAGCCCCTGCTGACCGTTAAGACGCAGTTCGGACATTCGGTGAATTTCGCGCGTTCGGTTCAGCCGCTGAGAAGCGATATCCAGCGGAGCGCGCAACATCACATCGTCGGTCAGCAAATCCATTTGCCGCCACTCGTGCAGATCCTGCGCGACATAAGCCTGCTGCCGCTCCAGCTCAAGGTTGGATGGCTCAAGCACCTCCGCCTTTTTTAACTCTCGTTCAGCGGCGCGCGGCAGCCCGCGCGCCTGCAAAACCCTGGCATAATCAATACGTAACCCCTGGTTGCCCGGTGCGGTACTGGCCAGGCGCTGGGACAACGTTTCTGCTGCTGGCAGTGCATTGGTTGACAGGAGGTATTGCAGCGAGAGCGTTTTAGCTTCCAGCCAGCGATCGTTTGGTTCGGGATTCGGGAAACCCGGCACGTAGCGACGATAAGGCGTTGTCTGAGTCAGGTTTTGCAGATAACGAGCGGCAGCGTCGTACTGTCCGCTGTCCAGCAAGGCATAAAACATCGCCTGCTCATTCTCATTCGTCGCGCCGCTGAACAGCTGCGGCGTTAGCGCCTGCGCCCTTTCTACCTGCTTTACTGCGAGGTAAGACGCAATAACCCAGCGTAAAGCCCAGGGTGGAACGCGCACGCCTTCTGAGGCCAGGGCTTCATATTCCTGAATGACCTTTGGGTAATGATTGTGGGCGTAGAGTGCACCAAGCCGGTCTATTCGCGCTCTGGTGACGTCCTGCTGAGCCTGCGGATTACCATGCCATTTGGCAAGCAAAACGTCGTAACGATCCAACGCCCGCTGCGCGACGGTAAAACGCGCTTTTTCCTCTCCTGGAGGGATTTCAGCCATGCGCACCCTTTCGGCCAACGCGTTAAGTTCCAGACTTCTGCGCTCATTTGCCGGAAGGTTCGCTTGCCTGGCAAACGCCAGCGCTGGCGTATTCACCCTGTTCACTGTCAGGCTGGATATCAGGTTTTGCAGCGCCGTTTTATCCCCTGGAGCAAGCGCGATAGCTTGCGTGTCGCTTAGCAACTGGTCCCAGGTTTTTCCCTGCCGAAAATAGACATAAGAGAGCGTCTGCCAATGCGCCAGCGTCGGCTTTTCCTCGACCAAACGCAGGGCTTTATCTCTGGCCTGCCAGGCTTTTTGCCCGTCGGCCAGCGTTTTAATTTGCCCTATACGATAGTCATCGTTTCCAGGCGAGAGCTGAAGCACCCGCTCCCAGAGGGAAAGTGATTCCGTCCAGCGATGAAGGTTACGCAGAGATTGTGCAGTAGCGGCGACCCCACGAGCCGGGATAGCAGTACGCTCCTGATAACGCTGCCACACGCTGACCACTTCATCATCACGCCCGGCCCAGGAGGCGACCTGCAACCAGTCTGCCACCTGTTCCGGGTTCAATGCTCTTTGCTGTGCCCTATGTTTTAAGGCGTCAAGCAGGGGTTGATAATTCCCATTTCGTGCCTGTAATACCTGACTGTCATAGCGCGATGTTGCCCCCACCCCTTGCGCTGAAAGCAGCCCTGGCATGATTAAAAATAACGAGAGCTTCACGCCGCGATAAAAGAATAACTTATTGATACTCAGCCGCTGTTCCATAAATATCTATTATTCCATTATGAATGAGCATAGTTTATCCGCCGCGTTAAATGCCGGATATCGGCATTAGCGGATGTAATTCATACGGTAAAACACTCTCTTGATATGCAGAGTATTTATTTAAACGGGCACACCTCACGTAACGTCTTTTCCAGCATCTGGCTTTAGGAACAAACTCAAAATAGCGGAGATTACACATTAGGTCAGACAGCAAGAATGATAAGTCACCATGAATAATTTTGTGAACACTTCCTGACGGCCAAAAACATGCTTTTAAGAATACTCTGTACCGGCTTTTCAATGAACGACCCTCAATACAAAACAAAAACACAAGCAACTGATTTTAAATGAAAAAAATCCACATCAAAAATATAGAAATGATATGAGAGATGTTTTTATCAATATGTTTAAGTGAAAATCAACGTATTAATCAGGACATTTCCTGGCAAAGAATCCTAATTTCCACACCACAGACTTCTCTCTTATTTCATTTTATTTATAATCTCCCACGACAGGAATAAAGAAGTATATCTCTTTGACCCTAACGCTTTACCAACAATTAATGTCAACACCAACACTTACCTAAAGGTTAGTTAGCTCATTTTTAAAGAAATAATAGTGACACGCTGTGAATACGCATACCTCTGGTTTCAATGGCCAGACATTTGGATTGTATGATATTAAAGGAATACACTGCGGTGAATGCGACAATTTTGATCACACAAGATCGCTATCTTTACCAGGGAATAAAAAACTATTTTCCTGATGTTATTCGGCTGTACTCCGTCGACAGAAGAAGCTTCAGCTATGGCTACAAAGAGTACGCTGTCCTGGTCGATAGCCGGTTACCACTGGAGCAGTGGGAAAACATCATCACCAGCGCAGAGAAAGCGGAGGCACCGGTACGTTGCATCATGCTGGATATGCGCCACAGTGAACTCTCCCCACTGAGACTTAAGTGGAGCCTCGATATGTCGATGCCGTACCGGGACATTGAAGGACTGTTCTGGCTGCTGCAAAAAGTGAAGCTAGATCGCCAGGCCGGGGAATGGTTTTATGCCATGCGTCTGAGTCAGGAGGAGCGGAAGATGATGATGTGGCTAAGAAAGGGTTTACCTATGGAAGCCGTGGCGGAAAAGCTCTGCACGTCACTGAAAAGTCTTTATCGCCGACGGAATGAACTTCACGAGAGATTGGGACTGGCCAACTTTAATGAGGCCTGCCTGCTCATTTATACCGACGAAGAGCAACAGTACCCCTAGTCTGGGCAGTGTGACATGAGGCCGCCGCCCGTCGGGCTTATGATTGCTGCAATGGCAAGGTGGTCATACAAGTTTGACTGTCGTCGAAGGTGGCAAAAGCGGATTGCGCGGTGCGGCCCTGATAGCTGACGCTGACCGTCCCTTCGGTATTGCGCGGCAGCCACACGCCGATGAAGCCATTTTGCTGGCTGGTAAGCGTTTTATTCAGGATAACGTTGCCCAATTTATCGGTAATTTTGATCTCAAAGGGCGTATTGACCATCTCACCCTGGCAGCCGGAAAGGCTGTGATTGAAGCAGGGATGCGTTTGCTGCAGGTATGGCGCAAACGACAGATAGAACTTATCCCCCAGCGGGTAGCTAAACTTCTGCTGCCCGTCCGAAAGCACCAGCGCACGGCTGGTCACACCGGCGCTAAAACCCAGCGGGCGAGCCTGCGGGGACTGGTCGATAGCCTCAACCATTTGCTCGGTGGTTTTTCCCGCAAGCCCGTGTTTCGCCAGAAAGGCATTTGCCTCAGGTGTGGCCGCCAGTGCAGAACTACTAAGGGCCAGCGCCAGCCACGCCGTCATGATACGTATTTTCATCCTGTTTCCTTTTCCAGAGTAAGGTTTAACAACCACTGACGCGGACGTTACACCTTCCCCCGGGGGGAAGGTCAAAGGCATGGCAGTAAAGAACGGTAAGAATTTGTATTTATGAAGTTTTAATTGATCTCAATCAGCTATTTTTCGACATTTCTAGTCCGTCTGAGTATCAAACACCAGCGTCACAGTCCCACGCCAGGTTGATCCTGGGGATTTCACCATCGTTTCAACGCCGGGTTTCCGGACCCTGAAGTCAACCTGTGAGCGACGATCAACCACAAACTTGCCGGGAGGCTGGATGACATGACCCGCCGGTAATGAATTCAGCAACAGATTTCTGACTTCACTGCCGTTCTCCGCCTTAAAACCCGGTAACGTGAGGGCAACCTCCAGTGGTATTTTTTCTCCGGTGGGTGAGTCGCGCAGCGCACACCCCTCGTCCACATCATACTCACAGCGCATATTGACGGTGAAACCAGAAGTAGACGACAGGGTAAAGGGGACTTCTTTATTAAGTAAGTCCGGCACCCGCCCGCCGTTCACCCACTGGCTCCAGCCGCCTTTGGGAGCCAGGCTGACGTTTTCACTGCCCGGCGCGAGGAAGAACTTGAACGCATGACGAACGGTGGCTTTTATTTTGATTCGAATTTCGCTGTCGGGAGGTATTTCCGAATAAAAGTCAATATCCTGCCCGTCACCCACGGAATAAATCACTTCGCTTTCATAGTCTCCGCTATAAGTATTTAAGGGATTGTCAGCAATGTCTAACTTGTAGCCAATACTAAAATTGGAGGCGTTGACCGTTCCTTTAAAGGGGGCTTTAAGCATAAAGTAACAAACGACTTTGTTGTCAGGCACACCCCATCCAAAATTGTATACGTGGGGACCCCCTGTCCCATTTCTGCCTGAACACCCCCCCTGAGGTTCATATACTGCGGCGTACAATGCATCGCCTAAGCTACCATCGGCCTCATTCAGTCGGCTATATTTCAAACCAAAAAAGGTTATGCGAAATACAGCATCGATCGTATTCGATGTTCTCATATCTTTTAATACAATATGCTTTTCCCTTCCATTGATAGATATTGATAAATTATTCCTCAACTCTAAGGATGCGGAATCAAAATCTTTGTGGTGCTCTAATCCAGGAATGAAGATACTTAATTCGTCAGCATGACAAAAGGAGGGATATTCAGCACAAAACCCTGAAATGGGCGTTGTATTCACAAAGGCACTCTTCTGCGGCTGCGACAGGTCGGCGATAAACTCCGCAGTGACGTCCATCGTTGCAGCGTTGACTGTGGATATCATAGCCAATAAAAGCAGCGCGGACAGTGCTGCCGTATTTCTTCTGCGAAACAGGGCGTTATTAATGAAGTCGATAATATACATCTGCCGGATAAACATTATATGTCCTTATTATTGGCTGCTTTGCTGGCCGCATAGCCTGCGTTCCCCGCCAGCGATAATTCGTCACAGGTCAGATTGCCGAGGAAAATAATCTCATCGGCCGTTTTCTGCGTGGTGGGATTCAGGCGTATTTCACACTGGTTCGTGGCGCGGTACTCCACCGCCAGCACCGGGTTGTTTTCATGCACTTCGAGGGTGAACAGCCCGTCGGATTCGGTGACCGTCCTGCCGGCATGATTCACCACCTGAGCACCGCCCAGGGCGTGGCCATCGC